>CBDBMH010000001.1:0-1208826 GCA_965207275.1 Dehalococcoidia bacterium | reverse complement strand
CAGCTCGGTCACCACCTCGTCCCAGACGGGACTGCTGTGTTTGTCCGCCATCTCCTGGGCCTCGGACGCCGTCATCGGGCCGCCCGTGACGCCGGTGCCGTCGTGCTCGCCGAAGGCCAGCAGCACCCGGTTCCAGCGGTTCACGTGGGCCGTGCCGTGCTGCGTCTGCGACGCCAGCTCCCTGACCTTCGCGATCACGTCCGGGTCCACCGTGTAGCCCGTCTGCTCGTCAACGACCGGGTCGTCGTTGTCTGCGACGCCGACCGTGGCCGCGCCCTGGGACGAGGACACGGTGTAGCCGCTGCCGGCGTTCACCGTGGCCGTCACCGACCCGTCGGTCTCGTCCACGTCGTCGTCCGTGGTGGTTATGGTCACCGTGGCGCTGCCCGAAGTCGGGATGGTCACCGTGCGCTGGCCCGTGGCCGCGCCGTAGTCGCCGCTCTGGGAGACCGTGACGCTCACGTCGAGGTTGGCGGCGGGGGCGGGGTTTGCGCTGACGGTGAAGCTTGCGCTGCCGCCCTCGGTGATGCCGCCGCCCGCGCTGACGCTCACCACCGGCGTGGAGGCGTCGTCGTTGTCTGCGACGCCGACCGTGGCCGCGCCCTGGGACGAGGACACCGTGTAGCCGCTGCCCGCGTTCACCGTGGCCGTCACCGACCCGTCTGTCTCGTCCGTACTGTCGTCCGTGGTGCCCACGGTGAGGGTGACGCTGCCCGTGGTGGGTATCGTCACCGTCCGCTGGCCCGTGGTGGCGCCGTAGTCGCCGCTCTGGGACACCGTGACGCTCACGTCCAGATTGGACGACGGGGCCGGGCTGGCCGTCACCGTGAAGGTGGCGGAGCCGCCCTCGGTCACCCCGCTGCCCGCGGAAATGCTCACCTCAGGCGTGGGCGGCGGCGGCGGCGTCTGCGCCGCGGCCGCCTCCAGGGCGGTCAGCTCGACGACCACCAGGTCCCACACCGGGCTGCTGTGATTGTCCGCCATGTCCTGGGCCTCGGACGCCGTCATCGGGCCGCCCGTGACGCCGGCGCCGTCGTGCTCGCCGAAGGCCAGCAGCACCCGGTTCCAGCGGTTCACGTGGGCCGTCCCGTGCTGGGTCTGCGATGCCAGCTCCCTGACCCTGGCGACCACGTCCGGGTCCACCGTGTAGCCCGTCTGCTCCTCGACGACCGGGTCGTCGTCGTCGGCGACGCCGGCCGTCTCCGACGACGGCGCGCCCACCGTGTAGCCGCTGCCCGCGTTCAGCGTCAGCGTGACCGATCCGTCGGCCTCGTCCACGTCGTCGTCCGTGGTGGTTATGGTCACCGTGGCGCTGCCCGACGTCGGTATGGTGACGCTGGCGGGCAGCGTCCCGTACCCGAAGTCCCCGGTCGTGGCGACCGTGACGCTCACCGCCAGGTCCGCCGCCGGGGCCGGGCTGGCCGTCACCGTGAAGACGGCGGCACCGCCCTCGGTCACCCCGCTTCCAGCGGTGACGCTCACCACCGGCGTGGAGGCGTCGTCGTTGTCGGACACGGCCACCGTGGCCGCGCCCTGGGACGAGGACACCGTGTAGCCGCTGCCCGCGTTCACCGTGGCCGTGACCGACCCGTCGGTTTCGTCGGTAGTATCGTCGGTGGTAGCGACAGTCAGGGTGACGCTGCCCGAGGTGGGTATCGTCACCGTGCGCTGGCCCGTGGCGGCGCCGTAGTCGCCGCTCTGGGACACCGTGACGCTCACGTCCAGGTTCGCGGTCGGGGCCGGGCTGGCCGTCACCGTGAAGATGGCGTCGCCGCCCTCGGTCACCCCGCTGCCAGCGGTGATACTCACCTCGGGCGTGGGCGGCGGCGGCGTCTGCGCCGCGGCCGCTTCCAGGGCGGTCAGCTCGACGACCACCAGGTCCCACACCGGGCTGCTGTGATTGTCGGCCATGTCCTGGGCCTCGGCCGCCGTCATCGGGCCGCCGGTGACGCCGGTCCCGTCGTGCTCGCCGAAGGCCAGCAGCACCCGGTTCCAGCGGTTCACGTGGGCCGCGCCGTGCTGGGTCTGCGACGCCAGCTCCCTGACCCTGGCGATCGTTCCCTGGTTGACCGTGTAGCCGCCGTCGTCGTCGGACACGACCACGACGGCCGTCCCCTGGGACGAGGACACCCGGTAGTCGAGGTTGGCGCTGGCGTCGACGGTGACCGTGACCGATCCGTCGGGCTCGTCCACCTCGTCGTTGGTGGTGGCCACCGTCAGCGCGGCGTAGCCCGCCGACGGGATGGTCACCGTCCGCTGTTCCAGGGATATCCCGGAGTCGTCGCTCTGCGACACCGTGACGCTCACGTCCAGGTCCGCCGCCGGGGCCGGGTTGGCGCTGACCGTGAAGGTCGCGTCCCCGCCTTCGGTCACGTTGCCGTCGGCGGTCACGCTGATCACCGGCACGGACGTGTTGGGCGCGGGCGTCTCGAAGTCCACCGTGAAGGTCTTCGGCGTCGCGCCGGCGGCCAGGGTCCGCACGGTGATCTGGTCCAGCTGGTTCGTCCCGTGAAGGACGGAGACCACGTAATGCGACTGCGGCTTGAGGCCGGTGAGCTGGTGCTCGGTGGCGGTGGTCGTGACTTCCGTCAGGACCGGGACGCCCGTGAAGCTCTCGTGCCAGACGACCAGGTAGGACGCGCCGTCCCCCTGCGGCTTCCAGGCGACGGTCGCCGTGGTGTCGGAGACGCGCTTGAGCTGCACCGGCGGCGGCGGCGGCAGGTCGTTGTTGGCGATATAGACCGAGGCGTAGCTCCTGAACCTGTTCAGCCGGTAGCCCTCGCCGAACCGCACCGTCGCGCCGAGCATCCCGTTGGAGCCCCAACCGGTGTCGTCGACGGTGGGGATGGTGAACGAGACGCTGCCGCCGGTGGGCACGTTCACCGTGCGCTCGCCCAGGTGCTGGGCGGCGACCACGGAGCCGGGGCCGGCCACGCCCACCCTGACGTCCAGCGGCGCGTCGGGCGCGGGGTTCACGGTGACCGTGTAGACCGCGTCCTCGCCCTCGGTGATGGTCCCGCCGGCGGCGCTGATCGACACCTCGGGCACCCGCTCCACGATCACCGACGCGGGCTCCGCCTCCACCGGCGAGCCCGCCGCAAGGGTGGTGAAGCGGATCACCGGGCTGGCGGTGCTCAGCTGCGTCGCGCCGTGGTCCTGGTAGTAGACCACCGCCCGGTACTCGGTGTCCGGCTCCAGGTGGCGGATGTTCCAGGCCGGGTCGTTGGGCTCGGCCCCGAACCAGGCCTCGTCGGCCGGGACGCCGGGGAAGGGCGACGTGGTGGACCAGTAGCGCACCTCGTAGCCCTCGGCGCCGACCACCCGCGGCCAGCTCAGGTCGATGCCCGTGTCCGACAGGTTGGCGTAGGTCAAATCGCCCACGCGCTCCACCACCGGGTCCGGCAGGTCGCCCAGCAGCCGCTGGCAGCCCACGCAGGAGCCCAGCGTGCGGTGGAAGCTGAAGCTGTCGGTGCGCACCGTCTTCGGCGGCGTCTCCGTCGAGATCTGGTTGTCGCTGCGCTCGTACAGCTTGTAGCCCTCGACCTGGAAGGTCACGTTGCCGACCACGTTGGCGCCGACGTGGATGTCGACCTGGACCGGCGTGCGGCCGACCGTGACCGAGCCGGCGCTGACGGCAGAGTCAGTTCTGAAGGTGTGCAGGTGCGAGGCGGCGGGGCTGGTGAACCAGACCCGGTGGGACCGGAAGTACTCCGACGTGCCGCTGCGCAACAGCGGCTTGGCGAAGTCGGCGCTGATGGAGAAGCGCTTGTCCTGGTCCGCCGGCGGGTCGTTCTTCGTCCGCACCCAGAAGTAGTGCGCCTTGCGCCCGGTGTTCAGCGAGGCCGGGAAGGCCAGATTGAGCCCGCCGTCCTCGATGGAGGTCCAGGTGGTCCCGTCGTCGATGGAGAACTCCAGGGTCTGCTCCCACTGGTCGTCGTCCCTGATGATGAGCGGCACCCGCACCTCGGGGTAGTCGAAGCCTTCCACCTGGTACAGCACGCCATTTTCATAGAAGTTGTGGCCGACGGCGTGGGGCCGGTGGATCAGGAACGTCCCGTGGTCGAAGGCGTCGCTGTCCTGGCCGGCGGCGAGGCTCACCGGACGCCACTTGTTGGCGTCGCCCTCGTAGACGGACTGCGACGAGAAGGGGCAGCCGTCGTGGCGGTCCAGCAGCGGGCCGGCGGTGCTCCCGTAGCCGAAATGTATCCCATCCCGGCCAAGCCCTTCGACGATGGGGTCGCCCAGGTTGTAGGGGCTTCTACTCCCGGTGTGGCACATCAGCCGGTCCCGGTCCGGTTGGCCCGGCCCGATGTAGCCGCCGTGGTGGCTGAGCGGCTCACCCACCTGGCTGGCGACGTAGAAGTGCCGGCGCTCGTGGGGGTCCACCGCCTGCCACTGGTAGGTCACCGCCGGGCCGCCCTCGGTCAGCGTGATCGTGGGCGGCGGGTCGTGCCTGGTGTGGTTGGCGACCACCCAGCCCGTCGAGCACGTGTTGCCCGACACCGTGCCCTCACAGGTCCGGAACTGCACGAAGGCGTCGGCGGCCCCCAGGTTCAGGCCGATCTTGAGCGCCTCGGAGTGGGTGCTCCAGGAGACGGCGGGGTTGGGGTAGAGCGACCAGGAACTGTGGCCGTCGCCGATGCTCCAGCCCTCGGGCAGCCGCAGGCCCCGCCGGCGCTCGGAGTTCGACGCGGTGGCGCGAAGGGTGTACCTGCTGTTGGGCTGCACGGACGCGTCGTATACGTACACCCAGTAGGTGGTGTTCGGCTCCAGCCGCAGCCCCGAACCGTCGTCGCCCTGGTAGGTGAAGGTGAAGGTCTGGTCGGCGCTGCCCACCGGCATGGAGGGGCGCGCCAGGTCGGCGAGGACGTCGGCGGCGGTGCTGCCCGGCGAGCCGCCGGAGCCGGCCCAGATCTGTACCCTCAGATCACGGGCGGCGTCGGAGTCGCCGATCTCGGCAAACTCGACGTCGACGCTGTTCAGGCGGTAGTGGCCGCCGTTCTTGCCCGTCGTGAACGACTGCGCGCGGTCACGTACGGTGCTGGCAGTCGTCACATCCAACGCCGCGCCGTCCGCCTGGCCCAGGTTGCTCATCACCGCCGGCTCACCGGGCGGCGCGTTCACCGGCGTGGGCTCCACCCGGAACAGGGGCGAGATGCCGTAGAAGGCGTGGTCCTGGGTGCTGGCGACGGTGTTGTAGCTGATGGGGCCGGTGTCCGCGTCGGTGGTCGAGAACCGTCCCCGCCGGGCGTTGCTGGCGCCCAGAGGGTTCGCCTCCTTCGCACCGTCGGTGCGGGTGCCCGTCCACGGCCAGTCGTTCGAGGTGCTCCTCTCGCCGCTCTCGAAGCGCCGGTCCGCCATCGCCCAGTTCTCCCAGGTGTCGGACCAGAAGCCGGCGTTGTTCGCCGCGACCCGCTCGCCGTTCAGCCACCAGACCTCCGCGTCCGTGTGCCCGGCGTCGTTGGGGTTGGTCCGGGTGTGGTCCCGGGCGTCCACCGCGGCGGTGGAGCCCACCACCCGGAAGTGATCGGCGTAGCGCCGGACGGCGGCGTGACCGTCGCGGGCCGCCTCCCGCACGTGGGCGTCGTAGACGCCGATGTCGGCGGCGGTGGCGTCGCGGTGGTCTTCGGTCATGAACAGCAGCCGGAACGTCTCGCCCGCGCCCAGATCGAGCGGCTTCAGCGGCCAGTCCAGGGGCACGGTGTAGGAGCCGTCCGAGTGGGGCAGCAGCCGGCCGTTGACTCCCATGGACAGAGTGGAGCCGCCGACCAGGGTGATCCAGTTGCCGCCCCCCTGCGCGCGGATGCGAGCGTCGTTGTTGATGCTCCAGCCGGGCGCCGCGCCCTCGTCCTCGGAGTTGCTCTGCGTGAACTTCACCTGGCTGTTGCCTTCCGTGAGCCCGGCTGCGTCCAGCACGACCCAGTAGCGGGTGTCCGCCTCGAGCGCGACGCCCGGGTGCGTGAAGCGGTACGTGCCGGCCTGCCGGTTCACCCAGTCGGGATTGGCCAGGGTCCCCACGACCGTGCCGGGAGCCCCGTTGGCGCCTTTGTGGACGGTGACCGTCAGCTTGGAGCCGAAGTCCTCGGTGGACCGCCTGAAGGCCACGTCCACGCTGGTCAGGGTGTACCCCGAGGGGTTGCCGCCGGTGTCGAAACCCTGCGCCAGGTCCACGTGCAGGCCCTGCACCAGGCCGCTCGACTGGCCGGTGTTCTTCACCAGCGGCGGGTCGTCGTCCCGCACCCGGACCGTCGCCGTCCCCAGCGACGTGGCCAGGTCGTAGTCCGACCCGTCCACCAGCGTCACCGTCACCGAGCCGTGGGCTTCGTCCACGTCGTCGTTGGCGGTGGCGATCTCCAGCGTCGCGGTGCCCGAGGCCGGAATGGTGACGCTGGTGGGCAGCGCGCCGTACCCGAAGTCCCCGGTCGTGGCCACCGTCACGCTCACCGGCAGGTCCGCCGGGGGCGCCGGGGACGCCCTCAGCGTGAAGCTGGCGCTGACGCCCTCGGTGACGGCGCCGCCGCCAAGGATGCTCACCCGCGACGGCCGCGGCTTGCTGACGCCGTCCAGGCTGATCTTCAGTGACGATACGTTGGGGGTCCACGCGCCCGTCGAGGAAGCCGTTCTCGTCCCGGCGCCGTCGGCGATGCTCCAGCCGGCCAGGCCCCCGCCGTCCTCGGCGTCCGAACCCGTCAGGCGTACCCTCGAAGAACCCTGGCCAGCGTCCATGTCGATCACGAGGAAGTAGGTGGCGCTCCCCTCAAGGTCGATGCCCGCGCTGCTGGTGAAGGTCAGCGTCTGGTCCGAGGTGGAGGCGGGGAAGCTGGCGGGGTTGGTCAGGGTCCCCAGCGAGCTGCCCGGAGACCCGCCGGAGGCGGCGTGGATGCTGGCGGTCAGCGCCGAGGAACTGAAGGCGCTGTCGATGGTGGAGAACTCCACGTCGACGCTGTGCAGGGTGTAGCCGAAGCTGCTGCTGCCGGTGGTGAACGCCTGGTGGAAGTCATTGCCCAAAAATGAGGTGCCTCCGTCCGCCTGGCCGGTGTTGGCGACGAAGGTCTCCGTCTCGACCGTCTCGACGGCCGTGCCGTGGATGGTCATCTTGCGGGACTGGCTGAACGAGGTCCAGGCGCCCGAGGTGTTCCAGGTCCGGTAGTGGCCATCGTCGGCGATGGTGAAGCCGTCCGCGCCGCCGGCGTCCTCGGCGTCCGACGCGGTGTTCTGGATGGTGTTGGCGCCGGGGAGCAGGACCAGGGTGACGTCCAGCACCGCCCAGTACGTGGTGTTCGCCGCGAGCGCCACGCCCGAGTGCGTGAAGCTGTTCGTGCCGGCGGCGATCGTGCCGGGCTTGGTCAGGGTGGCGACCACCGCGCCCGGCGCTCCGCTGCTGTCGCTTCTGATCTCGGCAGCCAGCTTCCCCGCCAGCGCGCCGTCGTTGATTTGCGGAAACGAGAAGTCGACGCCCGTCAGGGTGTACCCGCCGGCGTTGGCGCCCGTCGTGAACGCCTGCGCGTGGTCGTGCTGGACGAAATTGCCGGTGCCGCCGTTCGCCTGCCCGAAGTTGCTCACCAGGAAAGGCTTGCTGACGCCGCCCAGGCTGAGTTTCATTGACGAGGCGAAGGTGCTCCACGCGCCCGTTGTGTTCCACGCTCGTCTCGAGAAACCGTCGCCGATGCTCCAGCCGGCCTGGCCTCCGCCGTCCTCGCTGTCCGAACCCGTTAGGCGCATCAACGAAGCAGACTCGGCACTGCTTAGATCGATCACCAGGAAGTACGTGGTGTTCGCCGCAAGGTCGATGCCCGCGCTGCTGGTGAAGGTCAGCGTCTGGTCCGAACTGGAGACGGGAAAGCTGGCGGGGTTGGTCAGGGTCCCGAGGGAATTGCCCGGAGACCCGCCGGAGTCGGCGTGGATGCTGGCGGTGAGGGACGAAGAGCTGAAGCCGCTTTGGATAGTGGCGAATTCCACGCCGACGCTGCGCAGGCTGTAGCCCGCGCTGTTGCTGCCGGTGGTGAACGCCTGGGCGAAATCATATTCCAAATGTGTCCCAGCTAGGCTTGACTGACCGGTGTTGGCGACGAAGGTCTGCGCCGCCTGCTGCGCGCCGGCCGGCTGCGCCGGCGTCAGCGCGAACAGCGCCGCCGCCATCATTACGGCCAGGAGCAGCAGGGGCAGCGCCCACAGGGCGCGCCGCCGGGTCAGCACGACGCCCCCGGAAGTCGGGGGGGGGGCTGAAAGGGGTAGGTATGAAGCGTTGCCTGCTTTCCCCAGGGTCTTCAGGGTCTTCGCCATGAGCTCGGCCACCATCGCTAATCACCTTCTCGCCGCCAGGGGCCGCGTCCCGTAAACGTTGCCCAAGGTTGCCCAAAACTGGGACCTCGCCCGGCGTCGTCCATTGTTTTCTTGAAATTGTCTTCTTGAAGCAGCAATGCTCTTCAAGCAGCAATAACGATTATCCGCGAATTCGCCGCCCGCCGCAAGACGGCCGCCCGGCAGGTTCGGGCATTTTCGCCAGCCTGCCGGCGCCTGGCCGGCGCTGGTATAATCCCCCCAACCAGCCAGCCCATCGCCCACCGGGACCCCAACGCCAGGCCCGCCCAACGCCAGATCAGCCGAGGTTCGCCGTGACCACCGCCGACACCAGCGCCAGCAGCAAGACCCCCAGGGCCCCGAAAGTCCGGCAACGCTTCCGCCTGCCCGACATACCCGAGCGCGAGCCTGATGAAGTGACCCAGTTCGACCACATTGCGAAGACCGGCAACGCCCACTACCTGGCCCAGCACCTGGGCCACCCGGAGACCACCCTGGTGGAGGCTGACCGCTGGATCGCCCCGGACGCCGCTTTCGACAAGCGCCGCGCGCGGTACCCCGACCTGCTGGTGGCCTTCGGCGCGGACCCGGCGGCCTACCGGGCCAGCAACGGCTACGTAGTAGAGGAGCAGGGGAAGGCGCCGGACTTCGTGTTGGAGGTGGCGTCGGAGAGCACGGGGGAGCATGACGTGGGAGACAAGCGGGACTACTACGAGTCCCTGGGCATAGGGGAGTACTGGCGCTTCGACGAGACCGGGGAGCACCACGGGACGAAGCTGGCCGGGGACCGGCTGGTGGAGGGCCGGTACGAGCCGATAGGTATAGAGGAACTGCCCGGCGGGGCGTTGCAGGGGTACAGCCGGGCGCTGGGGCTGAACCTGCGGTGGGAGGAGGGCCGGCTGGTGTTCCGCGACCCCGCCACGGGGGAGCCCATCGCCACCCTGGAGAGCGAGCGGGCCAGGGCTAGCGCCGAACGGGAATTGCGTGTCCAGGCCGAGGCCCGCGCCAGCAGTGAACGGGAGTCACGCATTCAAGCCGAGGCCCGCGCCGAGGCCTCTGACAGCCGCGCCGACACCGCCGAGGCCCGCAACCGGGAGTTGGAAGAGGAATTGCGCCGGTTGCGAGAGAACTGAGGGGCGCTGAAATTGACCTGAAGGGTGGGAGGGAGACCTGCCGGGAGTCGCAGCAGAGCGCCAGGGAGCGGCAATTCACCCGCAGAACCTTGGTGTCGGGCACCCGGCCCCGTTCCTCCAACAGGGCGTCCAGCAGGTCCAGTAGGGCAGCATCCGACTCCGTTCCGGGTTCGCAGTCCACCTCCAGGGAAGTGTCATCATCGTCGTTCAAGGCTTTCCTAGGCTTTCCGCATTTTCAGGCGGCATAGGCGAGGGAATCTACAAGTCGATGGTACAGAGCTATCGGTAGTTCCTGCGTATCGGAGTTGGCTGCGGACAGTGAGAAACCCTCCGACGCCAACCACAGATGGCGTCGCACCAGGGCGATGGCGTCCACGAAGGTCGGCGATGGTTTGTCGTACCAAGCGGCCCTGCGTTGGGCGATGGGACGCTCTTGTTGCAACGAGTGGGCGGCCAGGGTGGTAAAGGAGAAGAGGCCCAGCAGGACGGGCGTGGTGCGGGCGATGGCCAGGTCGGACCACTGGCGCTGGGTCTCCACGCCGAGGTGGGTGCGCACCTCCTGAAAGGTGACTTCCAGCTGCCAGCGCAGGACAAACCATTCCAGGATCTGGGTTGGGTCCGCCGCCGGATCAGTGCAGAGCAGAGCCTGGGGGTCGAAGGCACCCTGAGGGTCTCGGATCAGCACCCAACGGATGGTGACAGGAGGCTTGCCCGAGCGGTACCAGACGGCGGTCTGGGAGGTGAGTTCCACGATGCGAGTGGTGCCGTCGTACCAGGCCACCGCGACGTTGTCCCACGCCACGCTGTTCTGTTCGAGGAGTGATTTCAGGGATGGTCGCCGGGGGCCTTTCAACGGCGGGCGGCCGTTTTGGCCTGGCTCACGGGGTGGCGCTGGCGCGTAGAGAGCGGCGTCCAGGCGCAATCTGGCGATGAGAGTGACCGGCTCGCGGAGAGACTGACAGCAGTGGAGGAGATCCAGCACGGCATAGCCGTTGTCCCCCACCAGCACTAGGGAGCGATGGGGCAGCCAGCGGCGCAGCAGCATGATCATCTGCCGGGCCCAGTCGGTGATCTTCTTGTGGCGACGTCCCTGTCGCTGGTAGTACCGAGAGGAAGGCGCCAGCACCGTGAGCACCGGCAACGCCCAATGACGTCCGGCCCAGGGGACCTGACCCAGCCGCATCAGGGAGATCCAGCGCAGGCCGCTGGCCTTGACCAGTTGGTGGCGACTGGAGCGCACCGCGTCTCGGTAAATGCCTCGGGCTCTGATCTTGGCGCCGCGACGCCGCTCCAGGGTTTCGTCGATGCCGAAGATCAAAGGGCCGTCGCCGTGATCCAGATGCTGGAGCAGCAGCACCAACAGGACGCGGGCCACCTCACGGGACGACCAAACCGCCCGATTGAGCACCTCGTGGTACCGGGCGTAGTTACGGTCGTCGCTCAGGCCCATGACGCGCAACGCCGCGGCCACGGTCCGCTGGCCCGGAGTGAGGATCGTGCCCACCAGTAGTAGTTGCGCTTTCCGCCAGGTCGGGTTGGTGAACAGCATTGCGAATGGGGTGAGCAGCGGTACAATGACATCGGGCAGGGTGAGCATGGCTGGGCCTTTAGTGGAATTTGGGTCAGGCCAGCTTACCCTGTCCTTTTACTTTTCTCAAAATGCGTAAAGCCCAGCTTTCACCATGGGTCGAAACTACAATTTCCGGACTGCAATCCCTGCAATAAAGTGATTATAGAGCCGCAGTAAATTGCTCGCGCGGAAATACCCCAAATGCCGCCCCCATCGCCCCATTCCCCGTAGGAAATGCCCCTGGATTGTATTCTGCAATCCCTTCCATTTCTCCTGTCAGGGCGCCCACTGCGGGAAACCGCTAGACGGGATTGCAGTTTGACACGTCAGGGATTTCGGAGACGCCCTGCCGGACCGCCGCCACGGTCTCGCCAAAGCCGCCGGCAAGTCAGTCAAAAAGGCCGATGTGGTCGGCGTTGTCAACCGGCTCTTCAGCGCCTGTCCCAGGCGGTTTGGCAGGCGGGTTTCGCCGCGCTATACTGGCCGCATTGGGAGGCACTTCATGGACGAGTTGCGAGATCCCCTGAAGATCCTGGTGGTCGACGATGAACCCGACGTCGAGGCGATGTTTCGCCAGCGGATGCGTCGGGACATCCGGAGCGGCCGTTACCGCTTCGTATTCGCGCATTCCGGCGTCCATGCTCTTGAGGTGCTGTCGGAACATCCGGACGTGGGCCTGGTCATCACGGACCTGAACATGCCGGAGATGGACGGATTGACGCTCTTGGATTGCCTGAGTGAGGCGTGGCCGGGTGTGCCGTCGCTGGTGGTTTCGGCCTACGGCGACCCGGGCCGGATGTCTGCCGCCCGCGAGCGCGGCTCCTCCGGATTCGTCGTCAAGCCGGTTGACTTTACCGAACTGCGGTCAGCGATGGCGGATTCGCTGGACGGCGGGGATTGAACTCTCCAGCGAACGATTGCCGGGCCGATTCCTAAATTGACGTTTTCGCCCGGTCGAACCGGGCGGGTGCCCCCTGAGTGGGTACGTTTATGCGCCGCCCGGGGTATCGGGCTTGTTGCCGACCGAGTAGGACCAAGTGTACCCACTGGGGACGTGCAGCCAACGCTGACTATAGAGATGATGAGCTTCCGGCAACAGCCGAAAAGAACAGATTTGGAGTGAGGAGCATCGGAAATGCCCAAGTATCTCTTTCAGGCCAATTACACCAGCCAGGGTTTCCAGGGTCTGCTGAAGGAAGGCGGCACCTCGCGGCGCCGGGTTTTCGAGGACCTGGCCCAGGAGCAAGGCGGAACCCTGGAATCCTTCTACTACGCCTTCGGCGGAGCGGACCTGTACCTGACCTTCGACCTGCCGGACGTGGCGACCGCCGCCGCCATCTCCATGTCCATCGGAGCCGGCGGCGCTCTCAGCATCAGCACCGTTCAGTTGATCACTCCCGAGGAGATCGACGACGCCTGCGGCAGGACGGTTACCTATCGCCCACCCGGGGCATAGCCGTTGAGTTCCAGTCGGATGCCGGACCCATCTGACCACCGGCGCCGCTGGACCCTTCCCTACTCGAAGGTCGACGCGCCTTCACCCAGCCATTCGACGATGAGGGCGTTCAGCGTCCCATCGGCCTTCATGGACGCTAGCCCCTCATCTAGATTGTCCTTCAACTCGCTGCCGGGTCGCACGCCCACGCCCAAGCCCTGATCCAGCAGCACCCGTGGACCCACTATTTCCAGCAACCCGCCGTGCTCTGCCAGTTTCTGCACCGCGTAGCCGTGATCCACCAGCACGGCGTCCACTGCGCCGCTCAACACCGCATCCACCGAGCCCAACTCCTGGCCCAGAACCACAAACTCAAGCCCCTGTTCCGTAAAGTAGTCGGAATATATGGTGTTGGGCGACGCCCCGACCCTGCCCTTTACGGCGTCGTCGCCCTCACCGGCCCGGGCCAGGTACACCGACGGCGTGGGCGGGTAGTAGGGCTGGGTGAAGTCGATTACTTCCTCCCGCCGGCCGGTGATACTCATGCCGGCGAGGATGACGTCGAACTCTTCATCCAGTAAATGAGGGATCATGGTCTCCCACTCGTTCAGAACCCACTGGCACTCCAACTCCGCCCGCCGGCACAACTCGTCTCCCAGCTCCCGCTCCAAGCCGTCCACCTCGTCCTGGTCGTTGGTGAGGTTGAAGGGGTGATAGTTGCCCCCGGTGGCGAACACCACCGGGTCCGAGCCGCCGCATCCCATCAACATAAGAACCATTGCCGTCAGGAGCAGCGCGCTCACCGGGCGCATCAACCGGCTTTTCAACGTCATTTCCTCCGTGAAACGAGTCAGCGCTTCACACCGCGCGGTTTGAGTAATCGGCGACCCGCTCTTTGTGTTCGTTCGCTTTGGTAAATATCCCACAACGACGGCGGTGACCACGCCTGCATCCGGGGATGCTCCGCTGGCGAACAGTGCCCGGAACGGCCCACCAGCGCCGCAAACCCCGTCATCTCTCAGCAGACCGGCGCCAAATGGCCGCACCGGTCGCCCCTGCCGTGAGTGGGAACAGGACGTTCACCACGATCCAAACCAATCCCGTGGTCGAATTGTCGCCATCGGCTCCGGCAATCTCCAGGAACCAGTTGCGGAAGAACAGCAGCGCCACCCCGGCGGTCAGGTATAGGCAGAGATTGATTTCCAGGGAACGGTGGCTAGCGTCGGCGCCGCGTCCGCCCGCTCTGTCCTCAAGCTTTCGGCCAGCGTTGAACAGCAGGGCGGCGACCAGCGCGACCGCCATCAGGTAATTGGCCACGTCCCAGACGCCGTTCGCGTTGAAGAACGGGTTGACGACGAACCACGCCGCCACGAAGACGGCCGTGCCCATCAGGTACGCGCCGAGCAGTTTCCGGAAGGCTATCAGCAACTCTCTGTCCCTCCCCATGGCACACGAAACTTGCTCATACTATTCCACGCAATCCCGCCCCCGACATTCTACGCCTCTTCCCCGCCAATCGTCCGGCTGAGGACCACCCCAACACGGACGGAGACTGCATCTCGCCGCGCCCGCCCATACCACAAAATTGCTTGCAACATAGTGACACTCCGGGCATTACACTCAGCGAGTCTCTCCGCGACAATAGAACATTGGACCGTTACTTCCGGAGACGCTCAGCTTGAAAGCCAAACCGCCGGAACCGCCGGCGCGGACCGAGCACAACACCCAGGACGAACCAACCCTCGACGACGCCATCCATGACTACGTGCGCACCTACGCCCTGTGGCACGGAAAAGCCAAGGCCGCCGAGACCTTCGGCGTCTCCCGCCACACGCTCTGGCGCTACCTGGAGCGGGGGCGCCTGGGGAAATCGCTCCCCAGGGCGGTGATCGATGCCGTGGGCGACGACCCCGAACTCATACGGGCGGCGACCTGGGTCATGACCGCCGTCCGCCGCATCCAGCGCCGCGCCGCCGCCAATCCCAGGCCAATGGCCGAGACCCTGGTGGACACCCTGCGGCTGCTGTGCGCCGCGCCCCTGGCCACCGTGGACGAACTCTCCAGCTTCGCCAGGGTTCCCGCCACCACCCTGCGCCGCCGGCTGGCGAAACTCGCCGGCCTGGGCCTGGTGGACTCGGTTCCCCACCACCTGGGCAGCCTGGGACCAAACCCGAAGCAACGCCACTTCCCCACGGAGAAGGGCATCGAGGCCGCCGCCAAGGTGGAACACGGCACGGAACGCTTCCTCAGCGAGTACCCGGTGTCCCGGGAGTGGTTCCGGCTGCTCACCGAGCGCCTGGAAGCCGTGGCCGTGCTCTACCACGTGGCCGCCATGATCGCCCGCGCCGACCCCGAAGGCAAACCCGTGCGGGTGGACCACCACCGCCAGGGACCCTACGACCTGCTGATCACGCTGTCCGGCGGCCGTTCCGTGGGCATCGTGCGCCAGGGGCCTATGCTGTCCTCGGCCAACCTGCGCTACCGACTGAGAACCCTGGAGCAACTGCGATATCACCAGCGGCCCACGGCAACGCTTGTGCTGACCCACGCCGACCAGGCCACCCGCCGGGCCTTCCGCACGTTGGGCAACCCCGAAGAGCACCGCAGCGCCTTCGTCGCCACCGAGGGGGAACTGCTGGCGGGAGACGCCCAGGCCCAGGTCTGGCAGCAGTGCGGCGGCGGCGTAAACCGCTTCCGGCCCGAGACCATCAACCCCGACCTGTCCCTGGACGACGTCCTGGACTGGCTGGGACGGAGCGCGGAGCGCATCGCCGACCGGCACCGCAGGCTGGGCCTGGCCCCGGACGACCACCCGTCGCCCGACCCGGACCAGCTGTATCCCAGCCGGATGCGGGCGCTGATGCCCCAGCCGACGGAACAGGTGAGCAACTCCCTGGCCGTCCGGCTCACCAGGACCGAAAAGCAGGCGCTGGACCTGCTGGCCGCCTGGCCCCTGTGCGACACGGACCAACTGGCCGGGCTGATGGGCGGTGTCACCCGCCGCCGCGCCAACCAGGTGCTCCGTTCCCTGGCGGACCACGGCCTAATCCGGGCCGAGGGCCAACTGCACGTGCTCACCGATGAGGGGCTGACCTGCGTGGCCCGCCGGGACCGGGCATCCGTGGGGCAGGTCCTGGACCGCTGGACCGCCGAACCCAGTGTCAACAACCCGCAGGTCTATGTCGGCACTGCCCTACGCTCCATGGCGTCCCAGCCGGACCACCACGCCGCCCTGACCACCCTGGCCGCCACTCTGACCACCGAATGTGCCCGCTCACGGGATTACGGCGTCATGGACCTGCTGCCCACCTCCCGCTCCGCCGTGGGTTACTGGCACCACGACAAGAACTACGTGGTCCACCCCGACGTTTCCTTCGTCCTGGACCTGCCCGTGGGATACCGTTACTGCTTCCTGGAGTTCGAGCGCCGCGCCACCACGCACAAACGGGTGCGGGCCAGGCTGGAGAACTACCGGCGGTACTTCCAGAGCGGCTACGCCCGCCGGGACCACGGCGGGGACCTGCCCCTGGTGCTGTTCGTGTTCGAGACTCCCAACGACGAGGACGCCTTCCAGGACGCTGCCGAAGGCTTGGACCACGCCCCCTTCGCCAGCTCCAACCTCGTAACCATCGCTCAGCGGCGCATCCTGGCTGACACGTGGCTGCCACCCGCGCCGGAACCCTGGGAAAGGCTGCCGTTGCAGCGACTGGTCAAGGTGCAACTTTTTCGGTAAAGCGGTCCCCCGGGTTTCCTGTAGGGAGGCCACAAACAAACGCAAATGACAGAGTTTTTTCTTGTCTTAACCCTGTCTGACCCCAAAAGACCTCCGGCTTGCATTTCGTTGCAGAAATCGGGACTTTCGCAAGAGACGGACCGGCCCGGCTACCACGGACGAAAAAGCCGCTGGCACGTATGACACAACAGGATTGACCCGTAGATGATACGCAATGACACAAAGGGAGGTGAGGCAATGCGACTGCTGACCAAGGCGGAAGCCTGCCGGGAGCTGAGGCTGTCCCTGTCCACGCTGAACCGGCTCATCGCCGCCGGGGACGTGCCGGTAAAGAGGGAGCCGCGCGGCAGGCGGCACCGGGTGTACGTGATGCTGGACGACGAGCCACCAGGGAACGGCAAGGTTTCTGACTCAGAGTTAGTCGCGGCCCAGGAGAGGATTCGGGACCTGGCGGCGCAGGTGGAGTTATTGCAAGGACAGCTTGAGCAGGAACGGCAGCACAACGCCGAGCTGGTGGACGAGTTGAACGCAGCCCGGGACCGTCCCGGCTCCTGGTGGCGGTTCTGGTAGGCGGTATCGCATACTCTACACGCGCCAGAATTTGGGCAGGTCAAGACCACCGGAAACAGGCACAGCTTTGGGCAGACCTGGATTGTTGAACGGAAACCCTGTGAGTAAAATAGCCTGACACTGACGCCCTTCACAGGAAGCCAGAGGGACGGAATGACGACAACCGCGTCCATAACCGCCAAGACCGCGTGGTACGACTTCGTTCTTGATGGCATCGAAGCATCGGAGATCACCTACGCCAACGAGGTGCTGACGGTCTCAGATTACCAAGGGAAGATCACAAGGAGAATCCCGGCCAAGGACATCGCGGGCCTGACCATAGAGGAAGGGCCGCTGCGCAACGGACTGACCATAGCCACGAAGAAGGGCCAGCCCATCAAAATCGCCGGTCTGCAGAAGAAAGAGTCAGAGCAGATCCGGCGGGCCGTGGAAGGACGAATACGCCAACTCCAGGCCGAGGAGGAACGAAGAATCAATCAAGAGGCCGCCAACAGCGCCAAGAAACTCTCACCGGAAATAACCAGGCTGGACAAGGACCTCCGGGAGTGTTTTTCCGGCAAGCGGTTCATCAGACGCTCGGAGGCGACGGAGCTGGCCGGCGTCATCAAGAAACTCACCACTCAGCTCAACCCAAGAGTCCGAAAGCAGCTGGCCCGACCGGCCCAAGCTGCCGTGGCGCGAATCGACAAACTGAAGGACTCGAAGGACCTGGAAAGCGCCCGCGCCGAGGCGAACCGGAAGTTCACCACGGACCAAGCAATTCTGGTTAAGGGAGCTACCAGGGACCTCATGGCCAACCCCCTCACCGACGAGCAGGCGCAGGCGGTGGCCACGGATGAGGACGCAACCCTGGTTCTGGCAGGCGCCGGAACCGGCAAGACATCGGTGATCACAGGCAAGATAGCCCATCTGGTTCGTAACCAAGGGGTGACTCCGGGGTCCATACTGGCGCTGGCCTTCAACCGGGACGCGGCGAAGGAGATACGGGAGAGGCTGCCCGAGGACCTCAGTGGGACCCAGGTATCGACCTTCCACTCCTTCGCGTTCCACCTGCTGGGGGAAGCTACCGGCAAAGCACCTTCGGTCAGCAAGCTGGCCATCGATGACGTCGCCTTCCAGAAGGCCATCGACAACATTCTGACGGAGATTATGGCGGACCGGGAGTTTGCCAGTTCCTTGGTTGCCCTCCTCACGTCGGAATATGCCGCCTACAAGCAGCCCTTCCAGTTCGGGACCGAAAAGGAATACCGGGAGTACGTCCAGGGCACGGAACCAAGGACCGTAAACGGCGAGTTGGTCAAGAGCCTGGAAGAGCTGGCCATAGCGAATTTCCTGGCCAGCCACGGAGTGGCGTACCACTATGAGAAGGAGTACAAGTTCCCCACCGCAACGCGGGAACACCGTCAGTATCAGCCTGATTTCTACCTGCCTGACTACGACCTCTACCTTGAGCACTTCGCCGTGGACGAACAGGAAAATCCTCCAGCCGGTTGGACCGGCTACGCCGAAGCGATGGCGTGGAAAAGGGCCGTTCACCAGGAAAATCAGACAACGCTCATGGAGACCTACAGCTGGGAGCGCAGCAAGGGAGTCCTGCTGCAAAGGCTGGAGGACAAGCTGATACAGCGCGGGGTCAAGCTGGAGCCGGTCCCGTTGGAGGAACTGGTCAAGCAACTGTCGGAGACCAGGATTCGCTGGCTGGCCGTCCTCATCGGAACCTTCCTGAATCACGCCAAGTCCGGCAACATGTCCGAAGGCGAAATTCTCGCGGCTTCCCGGAACCAGGGAGACCAGAGCAGGACCGGCCACTTTCTCAAGGTCTTTGCCGAAGTCAGGAGCTGGTACGAGGAACTGCTGAAGGCTGAGAGCGCCAGGGACTTCCACGACCTGATCAACGAAGCTGCCGAACACGCCAGTAGCGGCGAGTGGAACAGCCCGTTCCGGTATGTCCTCATCGACGAGTTCCAGGACATTTCCAACGGGCGCATGAACCTGGCCAAGGCCATCAGGAAGCCGGGCGTGGCCTACTTCCTGGTGGGTGACGACTGGCAGTCCATTTACCGGTTCGCCGGCAGCTACGTCGGCTTGCTACACCAGTGCGACCAGCACCTGGGTCACACCCAGAGGGTAAACCTCACCCAGACCTTCAGATTCGGAGAGGGCATTGCCGCGCCCTCCACCGGGTTTATCCAGCAGAACCCGGAGCAGACCAGGAGAAAACTCCTCACGCTTGAGAGGGCGGGGGACCACGGCATCACGGTGATAGCCCACGAAAACGCCGCAGAGGGGCTCAGGCAGGCCCTGCAAACAATAGATGAGGTCAGGGAATCCGGTAACGAGTCGGTCAGGGTCCTGGGCCGGTACCGGAACAGCGTAAGAACCCTGGCGGAGCGGACGAAGCGTAGTGGGGTCAGGATTGAGTACAGCACCGTGCACAGCGCCAAGGGGCTGGAGGCGGACCACGTGGTTGTCGTGGACTTGAAGGACGACAGGCGATTCGGATTCCCCAGCCAGATGGACGACGATCCCCTGCTGACCATCGTCATGCCGCCCACCCACGGGGAGCCGTACCCCTTTGCCGAAGAGCGGCGGCTGTTCTACGTGGCCCTCACCAGGGCCAGCAGAGGCGCCTACCTGGTAACGGACCCCAATCGGCCCTCGGAGTTCGTGCGGGAACTGACGAGAGACTATCCGGGAATCTCCCTACGGGGCATGATCCAGCCCAAGTGCCCGGACTGCGGCAGCGGATCGATGATCCAGTCCCAAACGGGGGACAATCTCCGGTGCACCAACTATCCGGTCTGCCGGCACATGTGGCCCCGCTGCCCCGGATGCAACCGAGGGTACGCCTCGGTCAATAGGGATGGAACCCAAACCGTCTGCACAAACGACCAGTGCCCGTCTCCGGCGGACATCTACCCCGAGTGCAGGAAGGGAGTGCTGGTCCTGAAACAGGGTCGCACCCGGTTCTGGGGATGCAGCAGGTACTGGGACGAACCGTCCTGCAACTTTACCAGGACGATTGCCACCCAGCGTTAGCGAATGTGAACCAGGGTCTATTAGGTCGCCCGGTCATTTTATGGACAGAATTAAGGCCGAATTAAGTGATAGTCTCGGGTCTTCTACCAGTGATTCGGTCCCCTCTCCCATTGAAAGGCTCCTTCCAATAGATTCCCATTCATCACCTCCTACACCCATCTGTTCGGTAAAGTAGGGCGAAGCGGCAAATCACCCAGCGGGCGGCGTTTTGTCCGCATAACTGGGGCTGACCGCGCGCTAAGCCGACCCTACGATGATTACAAAACACGTCCGTTCAGCCACGGAACATCGTGAGGTCGATATGAACGTTGCAACGCAGATGCCATCAGTAAACTTCCACCTTTGGAAGCCCTGCAACATGAAATGCAGGTTCTGCTTCGCTACTTTTCAGGACTTTGGGCAGGAGGTCCTGCCCAAGGGGCACCTGCCGCGTGAGGGTTGCCTCTCAGTGGTGGAAGCACTGGCCGGCGCGGGGTTCGACAAAATCAACTTCGCCGGCGGGGAACCCACTCTATGCCCCTGGCTCCCCGACCTGATACGGCGAGCCAAGGAGCTTGCGCTCACCACGTCCATCGTCACCAACGGCAGCCGGATCACGCCGGGGTGGCTGGACCGAGTGGGAAACTGCCTCGATTGGGCCGCGGTGAGCATAGACACGGTGGACCCGGAGAAGCTGGAATCATCGGGACGCACGACCCGCGACGGTCCTCTCAGCGAGGACGATTACCTGGGTGCGACTGATTTGCTGAAACAGCGGGGCATCCGACTGAAAATCAACACCGTGGTGTCGCGTAGCAATTGCGAGGAGGACCTGACGGGCTTCATCGCCAGGGCGCTGCCGGAGCGTTGGAAGATTCTTCAGGTGCTGCCGGTCAGTGGCCAGAATGACGGCCTGGTTGACGACCAGTTGGTAACCCCGGAGGAGTTTGCCGAATACGTCGCCCGCAACCGGCGCGTGGAGGACCTGGGAGTGGCGGTGGTGCCGGAGGACAATGGCCTAATGACCGGGAGTTACGTGATGGTCGATCCGGCGGGCCGGTTTTTCGACAATTCGGCCGGCGTCCATACGTACAGCCAACCCATCAACGAGATCGGCGTTGACGCCGCGCTCCAAGAAGTGTCGGTTGACGTTGGCAAGTTCCTTCTGCGGAGTGGCCTGTATGATTGGTGAAGAACACGAGGGAAGAATGACGGAACGTAAAGCAATGCCCCGGCTCCCCACCAGCGGACAGATAATTGGAGCCCTGGTTACGAGGCTGGGAATTAGACATCCTGCTCTCCAAAATCGAAACGCACGTCGGTATTTCGCCGCTGAGCCGGATCGCTTGGTGAAAGATACCACCCGGTCCGAGATCATTGAGGCCATAGCGGAGGTGCTGACCGATGCCGGATTTATATCGTTGCCACAGGCGAGGGAGAGTAACTACGAGTCGCCGCCCCCATTGTCCGCCGTGTTGCGGTGGCATGCCGATAATTGGGACCTGATGCGGTCGTCAGTTCGCCGCCGGACGGCGAGCGTCCTGCCCAGCCATATGCCCAAGGTCTGGGAAGCGTATGTCAGGCTCGCAGTGATCGACCTGGCCCTCAGGGTGGCCGCCCACCTTCACCTTGCCGGAAAGTCTCCCGCTGCCCTGGAATTGCTGAAATGGGTGAGCGTCGATGACAGGGGCGAATTTCTCAACCGAAAGCGTCGGCAGTCGCCCCTAACCCTGGAGGGTCTCGCCGAGGCCCTCGATGTGGCCGACCACACCGTGGACGCTTGGATGTACGACGGAGCCCGGCCGTCCAATGACAACCTTACTAAGTTGGCCGAGACGCTGGCCGAGCATACAGAAGGCACGGACACGGCGAGTATCTCACTGGAGCTCCGCGCTCTCTACTGGGTCAGCGATGTCTCCGCGCTGTTGGCAGAGCACATCGGCGCCGCAGCCGTGAGCGAAGTCGTCGGGCGGTTGCACAAGTATGCTGAGGAAGCGTATCGCATAATCGACGACCGGTTTCCTGCCCAAGACCGCCCGGCGGATCTCACCGTGTTGGCTGACTTGGGCGTTGGCGCCCGGGTTGCTGAGCCCCTGCTGTCGGCGCTGATTGAAAGGGAACCGGACGGAGAATGGCGGGAGGACCTGCGGTCCACCGGGTTACGGTGGATCAACCGCGTCATCTCCGCCAATATGAGCGCTCACCTGGTCGAAGTGGATGACCTTATCCAGGAAACGGAGGGCCGTCTGCTCGAAAACTGGGACGTGAGCAATCCCGAAGCCTACGCCCTTTACCGGCGCTCCATGGAACTCCAGGTACAAGGAAAACACCACGAGGCCCTGGCAGAGGTGGAGATTGCGGCCCGACTGGACCCATTGGATCCCGCGAATCACTTCACGTTGGGATCGGTCAAGACCGGCATCGGTATCGGGCATGGCGACGTGGATCTCGTGAACGAGGGGCTTAATGCGTTGTGGCTCGCCGTGACGCTGGACCCAAACTGGATCCTCCCCTGGACGGAGATAGGCTCGACTCTGTATTACACCGACCGGCCAGCAGAAGCGGTCGCACACCTCCGCAGCGTGAAGCCGGAATGCGGTCCGCCGGATTCCCATTATCTCTGCACGTTGGGGACTGCGGAATGGAGGTTCGGCGACTTGCCCAGAGCCCTGGCGGCGTTCGAGGCGGCGCTCGAGCTGGACCCCGAGGAAACGTCCGCTTTGCTGGCGGCCTCGGAACTCGCCCTGTTGACGGGAGACGGCAAGAAGCATCGGCGGTACCTCAGGCAGGCTCAGCATTTCGGAGCCGAGGAGGACACCCTCAGGTTCTGGGAAATGCTCAGGGAATTCGGTGAAAAAGACCAGACCGATGCTGGCCCGGAAGAGCACGATCGGAAGATTGCCGTTATGGACGCCGTGATCAGACTCAGTCCCGATGACGACTATGCCCACATCAGCAGGGGCCTGGCTCATTTCGCCAAGGGCAACGATGACCTAGCCATCGCGGATATGGACGGCGTTTTGGAGTTTAACAGGGACCACTCGGCCGCATATATGCTGCGGGGCATCCTGTTTGGCAACCGGAAGCAGTGGGACCGGATGGTCGCAGACATGACCGAACTCATCCGGCTCATGCCTGATGATGCCCAGGCCTACTACCAGCGGGGGCAGGCTTACGGTGAGCAGGACCTGTTGGACGAAGCGTTTGCCGACTTGTGCGAAGCCATACGCCTGGACCCCGACCATGCAGATGCTTACCGGGTCCGGGGGGATTGCCTTCGTTACAAGGGGGATTATGACAAAGCAATCGCTGATTTTGGCACCGCATTGGGGTTGGATCCTGAGAATGCGGCAGCCTACCTGGGCAGGGGAGCGGCCTATCGAATGAAGGGCGAACTTGCCCAGGCCATCGCCGATTACGACGACGCGGTGCGTCTCAAACCCGAGGGCCCACTCGCGTATAGGTTCCGAGGGGACGCGCACGTCGCCAAAGGCGATTATGACCTGGCGGTCACGGACTGCAACATGGCATTGAAACTCATTCCCCACGACCCGATAGCACACTTCACACGCGGCAACGCGCACCTGTTCGGCGGCCAGCTAGAACCAGCGCTGGCAGACTTCCACTCGGCAGTTCAATTGGACCCCACCAGCGGCCGTTACACGTATGGTCGTGGCCTGGTGCGCCATTTATTGGGAGACGAAGATGTCGCAGCGGAGGACTTTCAACGCGCCAGGGAGCTTGGGTACGACGATAAAGATCCCGAGTGAGAAGCTTGATAGGAGCTGCCTATCGTTGATACTTGTGGTCGTGGGTCACGCGAGCCGGGTCGGTGTGAGTCTCGACGACGTCAGCTGCACACGAGATGGGGCGGAAGGCGTAGTTGCGCAAGCTAGTGGGGGCTAGGAGGATGCAATCACATCCGAGACCACTTTACTCGCAGCCATCCCCGGCGGTACGAAGCGGTTGACAAGGACATCAGATCGGCGCAGTATTCCAGTAAGACTCGATAACAAGAGACGAACATGCCAAGAACCACGAAGACCATCACCTTCTCATTGCCGCCGGAAATGGCGGAGCGCCTGGAGCAAGCGATGCAGGGGCAGGGCCGGTCACGGAGCGAGTTTTTGCGGGAGGCGGTGCTGCGCTACATCGAGGAATGTGAGTGGCGGCAATTGCTCCGGTACGGCGAGGAACGGGCCAGGGAGCGGAGCATCGGTCCCGAGGACGTGGCCGGACTGGTGGAAGAGTACCGTGCCGAGGCGGGCCGACCCAAGGCATGAGGGTGGTGCTGGACACCAACGTGATTATCTCCGGCCTGAACTTCCCCGGCAACGAAAGGATGGTGCTGGAGTTGGCCCTGCGGGGCCGGTTCGAGTTGCTCCTGTCCTGGTTCATCCTGGGGGAGGTTGCCGGAGTGCTGACGCGCAAGTTCGGCTGGGACCAGGAACAGGCAATACGGGCGATCAGCGGCCTTCAGAACGCCGCCGCCGTCATCGAACCCCCGCGACTGGAAGAAGTGATCGAGGGCGGCCACGCCGACAACCGGGTGCTGGAGTGCGCCGTGGCCGCCGGCGCCGACTACCTGATAACCGGCGACCGGCGCCATCTGCTGCCACTTGGGGAGCATCAGGGTACGAGGGTCGTCAACGCGCCGCGTTTCCTGTCCCTGCTGGCGAAAGTCCGGTAGGCGGGCTGTCCCCACCGCTGACAGGGTGGTGACTCGGTTTGAAATGGGGTATCAAGAAACCAAATACTGCTAGGTTGTCGAAAAAATACCGCTCGACTGCCCACCCGGGAACACCACAGCAGTCAAGGCAAAGGAGTAAGGAACAATGCGCCAACGACCAGACCCCGCGAGGTCCCTCTATCGGAAAGTATCAAAATTTCTCTCCGATCAAACCAACCCGCGAAAGCATCAGGAATGCCTATTCGGTAACGGGTGCAAGGGCCACCCTGTCACCGGACACCTAGTTCCTGAAAACTACATGAAAGTTTTGGGATCATCGGGTCAAATGAAGGTTTTCACTAAGCACCGCTTCGCGCCCGAGTTCAAAGAGAAACTTCCCATGTCACAAGGCAGGGGCGTCGCGACTGTCGGTTATTTCGCCTGCGCGCAACACGAGCAGGAATTCGTCGACGCGGACATAGCAGTCATCACTACGGAGGCACCACCTCAAAGAACCTTAGACTTGATGGCCTTCCGGGAAATCATGCACGCCAGGTGGTGGAACCAACTATGGGCAAACGCGTCAGAAAACGCTCACGTTAAATTCGGACTGAAGCAGCAGCTCCGTATAGCCGAAATACTGCGACATCACGACAACCTCCTGCTACAGATGCAGGCGAAGTTGGAACGATCTCTATACCAAGAGGAAAACTCCACTCCCTCACCACTCCTGCACCTGATACTCACAGCGGAATGCCAACCAGTCATCGGTGCCGCCAGATTGGGAATCGGCAATACAGGCAATATAGCAATGTGGGGGATGACTTTGGTACCCAGAGAAACCAATACCGCACTGTGCCTACATTTCGACAGCAGTCTGGGCACAGCCGCGATAGACACCGCGCTCCCGGGCATCCGGGAAGGAAGAACAGAGTTCAACGGTTCAGAAATCACCCAACTGATCATCTCAGCGTGCGACGACATCGTATTCAGTGAGGAAACTTGGTGCGCACTACCCGAGGAAAAGCGCCTCCAAGTAGTCGAAGCGTACAGCAACGAACAAGGAGCACCTAACCTCTTCGGCAAAAACAAATGGCGGTCAATATAGGTCCGCTCCACCAAAAGTTCAGCAACGCACTGGAGCCAAGGGCCATAGTATACGCCCGTGTCCACGAACGAGCGCAGCATTCATTCTCTTGATACCCATGTCAAACTGAGTCACTACCGCTGACAGTCGCTCCTTGACAGATGCCGCTCGGATGTTTCATTATACTGAGTAAGACTGGGTACTTGTACGCAACGACAAAAAAGGGATGCACATATGGCGAAAAAGCAGCAGTTCCAACCTCTGACCCCGGCGGCCCTGTACGCCCGGGTGTCCAGCGACCGCCAGGACGTGGACCTCTCCGTGGCCGCCCAGCTACGGGCTCTGAGAGACTACGCAAAGGCCAACGGCTACTCCGTGGCCCGCGAGTACGTGGACGAGGCCGAGAGCGGCCGGGTCGCCGACCGGCCCCAGTTCAGGAAGATGATTGAGGAGGGCAGCAGGCCCAAGGCTCCCTTCGACGTGATTCTCGTCTGGAAATTCAGTAGATTCACCCGCAAGCGGGAACACGCCGTGGCGTTCAAGGCCCAGTTGCGGCGCAAGGGCATCCGCGTGGTCTCCATCACCGAGCAGGCCGAGGACAACGCCACCGGCAGGCTGCTGGAGGGCATCATCGAGTCAGTGGACGAATACTACAGCGAAAATCTTGGGCAAGAAGTGACGCGGGGAATGCGGGAGGCGGCGTCCCGTGGTTTCTTCCTGGGTTCCAAGGCGCCCTTCGGCTACACCCGCATCAAGGTCAGCGATGGGGTGAAGGACCGCCCGACCCTGGAGATCGACCCGGTGGCCGCCCCCATCGTGAAGGAGATATTCGAGAGTTCCAAGCGGGGCAACGGGCTGGCGGAAATCTGCAAAGAGCTGAACGGGCGGGGCATCACCAACCGGGGCAGGCGCTGGCAGAAGAACGTGGTCCACTACTTGCTGACCAACGAAGCCTACACCGGAACCGCCGTCTGGGGAGTCAAGAGCAAGGACGAGAAGGCGGGGGAGCCGGTGAGGGTGGAGAACGCCTGGCCCGCCCTGGTGTCCAGGGAGGTGTTCGAGACGGTGCAGCAGGGACTCCACCAGCGAGCGCCCTTGGTACAGCGGCCCGCCAGGGTGGGGAGCCAGTACCTGTTGAGCGGCCTCCTGCGCTGCGGTGTCTGCGGAAGATCCTACTCGGCCCAGGGCGCCAAGAGCGGCCAATTCGCCTACTACGTCTGCTCCAGCCTGTTCCGGGAAGGAGCCGGAGCCTGCACCGCCCGCTACCTGAACGCCACGAAAGTCGAGGACCTGGTGATCGAGAAGGTCAGGGAGCGGATTCTGACCGAGGAGACCATCACCGAGCTGGTGACCCTGGTGGCCGAGGAGATCGACAACCTGGCCGGAGAGGTCAACGGACGGCTGACCGCCATCAACAGCGAGCTGTCCGACGTGGATACCCGGCTGGAGAATCTCTACCAGGCGCTGGAGACCCAGCAGTTGCCCATCGAGGCGCTGTCGCCCCGCATCCTGTCTCTGAAGGGCCGCCAGGACCAGCTTGTCGCGGCGCGGGAGGAGGCTGAGTTCCAGTTGGAGCAGCGGCGAGCGGAGTTGCCCACGTCAAAGGAGATCAAGGGGTACGTGGCAGACTTCCGAGCACTCTTCCAGGACGGCACCTTCCCGGAGCGGAAGGCACTCATCGGCAACTTCGTGCAGGGCATCGAGATAGTGGAGGACGAGGCGGTCCTGACGTATACTATCCCCATGCCGCAGGACGGGGTGACGTCGGAATCGGCCTCGGTTCTTGATTTTGTCCAGTCCGGCCCACCAATTCCAGCCATACTTGACGGTAGATAGTACTTTAGCAATTAGATTCACTCCGCCCCTGGACTTCTGGCTCATTGCCAACTTTATCGTTGATCGGGAAATCCAACGATCAGCGGCTAGACTGCCTGCTCACCCCTCGAATTCCGGATCTTGATCGTCGTGCCCAAGCTCTTTGGTCCGCCGATATTCCTCCGCAGCGCCCTCTGCTGCTCCCATCAACTCTCGGACCAGTCCACGACCATAGGTGAAATGCCCGCTGGTGGGGTCGATTTCAACTGCCGCGTCGAGTCAGCCAGTGCAAGTTCCAGGTTTCCACTGAACAGGTAAGCGTTGCCGCGCGTGAAGTAAGCTATTGGGTCGCTAGGGCCGAGTTTCAATGCTCTACTGCAGTCCGTGATGGTGGCGTGGTAGTTTCCGTTAGCAATATGGGCGTCTCCACGGAACCGATACGCAAGCGGATCTCATGGTTTGAACCGGACTGCAGCGTCGTAATCCTCGATGGATTGGTCGACATCCCTCTTCATTCGACATGCTGTCCCACGACCCAGGTGGGCCGACCATTCTCAGGGTAGAACTGTAGTGCGGTGCCAAAATCTGAGATCGCCCAGTCGTACTCGCCTTTGTATCGGAGGCTATCGCCTCGGGCCCGATAGGCGTCGGCATGATCGGGGTCGAGACGGATAGCCTCGCACATATCGGCGAGTGCTTCGTTCAATAGGTCCAGTTCGCCGAATGCCATGCCCCGGCGGTAAGATGCGTCCGAGTCATCAGGTCTGAGCCGGATAAGTTCAGTCATATCGATGGTCATTCGGACCCACTGTTTCCGGCTAGCGAACGAAGCAGTTCACCTTAAAGACGTGAATCCGCACCGCCGGGAATTTGTTTGACTAATTTCTAACCAACTGGTAGCCTCCCGTACACGAACCGATTGTTTTCAACATTAACCCATTATTTCCTACGGAAGTTGGATGTGGAAGAGCGCTGGGTTTCAGTAGAAGAAATTTCCAAACACCTGGGGGTCGCTCGCGATACGGTCTATCGCTGGATCGAACAGCGCGGGCTGCCTGCTCATAAGATAGGAAGGCTCTGGAAATTTAAGCTGGTCGAAGTGGACCTCTGGGTTCAATCGGCATCCACGCACGTCCAAAGCACTCCAGTTCCACCAACCGGCAATGACGATAAGAAAATCTGAGGAAAGCGAGCTTAATCGGTTAGCCGAGATGAGGTTCTAATGGCACGCGCAGACTTACTCAAGCAGCTTTTTCGGGCATACCGAAATAGCGATAGAGAGCAGTTTATGGATGCTGCGCGAATGATTGTTGAGGAGGAACGCAAGAAGCACCATCCTTCATTGGCGAACGAATTGAGCCGCATCTTGCAAAACGGTGTGGCCGTCGCCGCACCCTCGCTTTCTGGACCGTTTCAACCCCCGCCTAGGGACCAAGATCGCAGAACTCCTTTGCTAGAAGTACGACATCCAGATAGGTACTTCCGTGAACTCGTTATAAGCGAGCCACAGCGCCAATTGCTGAGTCGAGTCATACAAGAGTTCAGGGCATGGGATATCTTGGAAGCCAATGGACTCACTCCGAACCACAAATTGTTGTTTTGCGGTCCGCCCGGATGCGGCAAAACTGCTACAGCCGAAGCGATCTCCGCGGAGACCGGGCTTCCTCTTCTTTATGCCAGATTCGATTCCATCGTCTCATCCCTATTGGGTGAGACTGCAGCCAATTTAAGGAAGGTTTTTGACTACGCCTCTCAAGACAATTGGGTGATTCTATTTGACGAATTCGATGCTATCGGGCGGTCCCGGGATGACGCCACGGAACATGGCGAAATCAAACGGGTTGTTAATTCCTTCCTCCAAATGCTAGACAACTTCAAGAGCCGGTCGATCGTAATAGCGGCAACAAACTTTGAACAATCCTTGGATCCTGCTTTGTGGCGCAGATTCGATGAGGTTCTCAGGTTCGACATGCCTCAAAAGGATGAAATCGCCAAATTGATGGAGGTGAGGTTGAAGCCGATACATAAGAGAGGTGTTCGCGTTAGTAATCTTGCCGGACAGCTCGTGGGATCAAGCTTTGGCGACGTTGAACGAATTTGTCTGGATGTGCTCAAGACATGTGCTCTTGAAGGTCGCACGACTATGACCGCAGAGGACTTGACGAAATCGATTAAACGACATGAAGTACGGATGACAGTCTTGAAAAGGTCTCACACGGATAAGATCCCAAAAGTGAGCACCCCGCAGGAGCCCTCAGTTGGTTGAATTCCAACGGATAGAACCTCTCCCCCATATTGAAATTCTAAGAGAGCCTGAGGAGAGTTCAGTTAGACCCCGACCATTCCCAGGTCCAAGGCCTCAGCCACGCTCAAACCGTCAACAGCATAGCTCTCGGTTGAGGCAAGAAACCAGAGCAGCCTCAGACGAACTCGGTCGATTGCGCGCTAGTTATGGCATAGACCCTGGAACGCTGAAGGTTCTCAGGCTGGATGTCCTCGATGTCGATCAGCGTCAGGCAATGGAACGCCTGGGTATCGCCATCGTTGAGGAGAGACGGGAAAACCAGGAAGGCCGCCAAGTCTACCGCGTGTTAGGCCAATTTACAGATCAGGACGTTCTGGACTCCTTTGTAGCCGAATCGGCTAGCTATGGGGAATCATCACCACTAACTATGCTCCTCCCGCAGGGAATGAGGACCGCTTTCTTCGATTCCCTTGAGAGTGTGTCGCTAGTCACGGCGGATGAGAGACGAGGAAGACGGCTGGAACGGGAGGGAGTACCCCAAGAGACGACGTTTTATTTAGACGTAGACCTGTGGAACCCCGGAAATACCCTGGGAGAGACCCAAACCATCAATGAGTTCAGAGGCTTCGTCGAACAGTTGGGTGGACGTGTAGTGAGGGATCCCCTTCGTATCCCTAGTTTGATTCTCGTCAAAGTGGAGGCGGATGCCGGGATACTGGACGCTCTGCTCAATTTTGACCTAGTAGATTATCGCTATTGAAATGATGGGTACAGGGACTTGAGCTTGATACGGGCGTCCTGGGTGGTGAAACGCCATTCTGCCCGGACCTCCTGTCGGTTTCGTTGGTCTTGCCAGGCTCGGGTCTCCTGGCCCAGCAGTTCTTGATTGGGAATCCGACGGTCCAGGCACTGTCTGGCCAGCACCGCCAACTCCGTCTCAGCCATATTGAGCCAACTGCCGTGCTTCGGCGTGTAGTGTATCTCCAGTCGTTCAGCAATACGCCGAGCTTCCGCTGGCTCGAAGGCCTCGTACAGGGATGCGGGATGGTGGGTGTTCAGGTTGTCCATCACCAGTACTATCCGTTCCTTGTCTGGATAGTCCTGGTCCACCAGTTTCCGCACTACCTCCGCCCAATCGGTCCTGGTCCGCCTCTCGGTGACCTCCACCCTCCGCCACCCTTCCAGTGGTGCGAACAGCATGAACAGGTTGCTCACCCCGTTGCGCCGGTATTCGTAATCGTAGGCCATGGCTGCACCAGGCCGCGCTGGGCAAGGCTGGCGGGTCTCCTGCACCAACTGCTTGCTGGTCTCGTCCAGGCACACCAGCACCTCCTCTTCCCCGTAATCCCGGTGATACACCTCCAGCACGTCCTCCATGGCGCATACAAACTCGGAGCTGGCCTTAGGCGGGATACACCAACACTCCTTCAACCAGGGCTTGAGTTGGTTTTTTTCAGCGTCCGACGCACCGTATCGGTACCGATGCTGTCCACTATCCCCCTTTCCACCAGTCCGTCGGCCAGCATCCGCAGGGTCCAACTTACCCGTCCCACCGGTGGCTTCGAGCAGGCCAGGGCAACCAGTTGGGCCTCCCCTGCCCCGTCCAGTTTCTTCTTGCGCCGGTTCAACTGCTCCCGGCGGCCCAGGGCAGCCTCCACACCTTCTTCCACGCACCGGCGCCGCACCCGTTCCACGGTGGCAGTCCCTACTTTCAGCGCCCGGGCTATCTCCTGGTCCTGCATAGGACCCGCGGCCTGATTCTCGTCGCTAAGCAGCAGAATGCGGGCGTGAATTTGCTTGTAGGCCGCTGCTCTGCCCCTGGATACCAGCGCCTTCAATTCTTCCTGTTCTTCCCCTTCCAGCCTCACCCGATATTTCTTCACTTCCCAGCCTCCCCACTTCCCCATCGCCCTTGGCGATGGTCTGTTCCTCCTATATTACCAGCCATCAATCCTATCGCGTTAGACTACTAGTCTCTTTAGTGGATCTGCCTCCTCGCCCCCTTCCGGAGGAAGCCTTCGACATTTTCAGCAGTCTTGAAGTCCCTGATCGGTTGCCCAACCTTCCAGATCACGCTTCTGTGGCTTGCGTCGTTGACTCGGGAGTTGTTTCTGGCCATCCCTTGTTGAGGGGCACGGTTATTGAAGAGGAGGATTTCGGGTCGGGAGAAGCTACCGTTGTTGATCAAAATGGGCACGGGACCAGGGTGGCCGGTCTAGTGGTTTATGGGGATATTGCTAGGCGGATGGTTAGTGGTGATTGGTTTCCTCAAGTCGGTGTTTGCGCTGCCAAAGTCTTAAGACACCGAGACGATCCGTTTGGAAATTCCGATGGTTGGGTAGAGTTTCCTGACGAACAAAGAGTTGAAGAAATTCTACGGGACGCAATTGAGTATTTCCATCGAGAACGTGGCATACGGATATTCAATTTGTCGATAGGTCACCTTGACAGGGTCTACGACGGTGGCCGTCAACTCCCTTGGGCGGAACTTCTCGATGAACTGGCCAGAAGACTTGACCTGGTCATTGTGGTGTCGGCTGGTAATGTTCCGGACCCCGCGTTGCCGCAAGCTTTCAATTCCCAGCAACTTCAGAGAGAAGCCGTAAACAATCTCTCCAGCCCCGAGCATCGACTCATCGACCCGGCAACCGCAGCATTATGCTTAACGGTAGGTTCCATAACCAGGCGTGCCGATCCCTATGACAATGGCTATACCACGCGCCTGGCCGTGTCTCCTGAAGGCGCTCCTTCCGCTTTCACTCGGTCTGGGCCTGGTGTGGCAGGGGCGGTCAAACCTGAAGTTGTTCATTACGGAGGCAACTACGCGGTTGATTCACTCGGAAACAACTACATATGGCAGAAGAACGACCCGAATCTTGGGGAGCCTTCCACCACTCACGATTTTGTTACCAGAGGGCTTCTTCGGGCATCGGTGGGTACGAGCTTCGCGGCCGCGAGGGTAACTCATATCGCGGCGCGAGTGGATTCTGCATTACGAGAACAGCTAGGAACCGCCCCAAGCGCAAACTTAATTAGGGCTGTGGTTGCCAACTCCGCGAAGGTCGATCGTAACCTTAGGGGACTGTTCGATAACAAACAGAGTCAGATTCTGAAGACAGTTGGGTATGGGATTCCAACGGTTGAGGCCTCGTGGTCTTCGCCATCCAGAGTCACTTTGTTCTCGGAAGACGTGGTCGCTCACAGGACTTTTCACGTGTATTCATTGACAATTCCGTCGGAGTTTCTTGAAGCCTCCGGAAGACGTTCTGTCAGAGTGTCATTGGCGTACAACCCCTCTACCAGGCTCAGCAGAAGAGATTACATCTCCACCGCCATGTGGTTGGAAGTCTACCGAGGGTTAACATCTGAACAAATCTTCGAATACCGGTCCGCATACCGAGGCGACGGGGAATCTCCTGTTGTTCCCAAAGTTAACAAGTTGGACTTTAAGCCCGGCGGACAAACTCTTAGGATGTCCACAGTGCAAACACGGGCTTGGGAATCCAATCAGGGAACTAAGTTAAACTATAGTCCAGTGGCAAACGGAGAGGCCACTTTGCAGATATTCGTTGGTTGTCAGTCGAGGTTCCCGAGTCCACTGGGCGAGGATAAACAGACGTATGCGCTAGTGGTAACATTGGAACATGAAAATCAGCAGATTGACCTTTACCAATCGGTAAGGAATCGAGTGAGACCGCGCATTAGGGTCTAGCCTGCGGAATCGAGGAACCAATTTAGGGATAGCGGCCATGGACGGAAATTTTCATAAATATTCCTTTGGACCGACTTACCTCGTGGTAACAATGCAAGGCCGTCTAGGATCGGGGATCATGAGGTCTTTGAAAAAGAAACTGATCACGCATCCTAGTTTGCTGGCAGATTCAACTCCAACTCAAAAGTGGTACTGTCTACCGTAAAGTTAGGCCCACTTTTTTCAGCCTTATTTGACGGTAGGCAGTACCTCGAACCTGAACGGGCCCTCTCCAGAACCGTATTCTCTTCTTGAACCTCGTTGTTCTTGCCCGCTCAAGAGGCGTTAGGGGGCGGGTGAGGCTGTTGTTTGGCCGATATTCCCACGTTCCGTATAGTTAACCGACGGTTTCCTGCAGGGATTGCTGCACTCACTGTATCCTAGTAACAGACCCCGTCGCCGACAGCCCGTCAGTTATAAGGGAACCCGGTGGCCGTACCGATTCCCGTTGCTAAGAGAGGGTGCGGATAGTCCTGCCCAAAGTGGTCGCGGCAGGTTCTGGTTTTGCCATGTCCTTGCTCGCTGACGTTGCCTGAGGGCGACTTAGCGTATGGGCGCTTCCTCTCTAGGACCACAGCACTCATCGAGAAGAACGCGAGCGTTCTTGTCGGAAAGGGCAGTGGATGGTAATGTGGGCACGGCACTGGAGAAACCGTCAAGACGCTAGGTGGTGTGCAGCCAGGTATGTTGCTTGAACTGAGACTACAAAATTTCAAGGCGTTTGGTCAGGTGGAGCAAAAAGTTCCAATGTCCAAGATCACTCTGATTTACGGCCCAAATTCTGGTGGTAAGAGTTCAATCATCCAAGCGGTATTGATGCTCAAGCAGTCAGCTCTAAAGGCCGGCAACGCCGCTACAATCTGGGGATTAGTTACTAGAGGCGAATACATCGACCTAGGCAGTTATGCTGCGTTGCTTCACAACCATGATGATGACAGGCAACTTGGCGTTGGCTTGACGTTTAACCACCGAGACTCTCACATAAGTGCCCAGATGGGCTTCGTCGGTGTTGCAGACATTGATGCAAGAGGAGAGAGGCATTTAAAGGATTCTGCCATGTTGTCTGAGGTGGAGTATCAGATTACTAGCCAAGGCAAATTACTGGTGGAAGCAAAGTTGGATGGCGCAGGGGGCAGTTGGTGGAACGCCCATGTATCAATTGCTGATATTTCTACAACCCGTATGATATTGGACTTTGGAAGGGAACTCCGTTTCTTGCCAGAACTAAAGCTATTGGAGCTGGAAAGACTACTAGAAAGAAATCAAAATCGATTGCCCGAACCAGAGCGTGGCCTCGTAAGGGAGCGCGCAAGACTACGAAAAATTGAAAGGGACGAGCAACGAGACCGATTTGAAGACTTGGAAGGGATGTCAGAGCATGAACTCTTGAAACTACCACCGCTTGATAGAGACGTAGACAAAGCCCGTACACAGATGCGTGCGTTGAACCGAAGCCCGAACCGGGCACTGCTTCAGGCACTTGACCAGACATTGGACTTAGGGCAGTTGTTGGAGTTGAAAGATATACCGGTGCTCTTTCATGAACAGTTGAGCGCTGCTAGGTACTTAGGTCCTTTGCGCAGCTATCCGGAGCGTCTTTATAGAGTCCAGGGTGAAAATAGCTATTTTTCGGGGCTGAGGGGCGAGTTTACCCACCATCGGCTTTACTATCAGCCAGGACTGGTTTATCGCGTTAACGAATGGTTCGAACGATTCGAAATCCCCTATGACTTAGACGTCAGAAGAGTAGGAGACATCGCATTATCGGGCGAGCATATTGGGTTAGTTCTAGTTGATCGTCGCTCTGGAACACCAGTTACTTTGGCTGATGTGGGGTTCGGGATAAACCAAGTATTGCCAGTTATCGTTGAGGGGGCAGATTTCTTTATCGGTCGAGAGGGACGTGTACTTTGCGTTGAGCAACCCGAGATTCATCTGCATCCAAGGCTCCAAGCGAACTTGGCCGACCTCATGATGGAAACCATAAAGGGGAGGGAAGAAAAACAATGGATCGTAGAGACTCACAGTGAGTTACTTATTCTTCGAATGCAGCGCCATATCCGGGAGGGCAAACTCGACCCTTCCGATGTATCAGTCGTTTACGTCGACCCAAACGCTGAAGATATGGAAGGCAGCAAGGTAGTCCAATTGCGCCTGGATGAAAACGGAGACTTCGAGGATTATTGGCCTAATGGTTTTTTCGAGGAAGGGTTCGCCGAGATCATGGCGTAAGTGGTACCGGTATGCTAGTGAAGTTTGCCATTGAAGTTGAGGCTATCGACAATAGTACGACCGCAGCTCACATCAAACGACTCTTCGACATGTGGGAACGCTTTGGGATTCTAGAAGCTATTTCAAAATTCGATTAGTGAGCAGGATTACAAAGGCCAGCAGGACGAAGCCGAAATAGAGATCCGCTTTTCTCTCGTATCGAACTACCAGCCGACGAAAGTTGTGCAACCAGGCGAAGGTCCGTTCCACTACCCACCGATGGCGGTAGTTGGACACCTGAGCTTTCCGGCCCGGTCGCGGCCTTTTGCCACGTCGTTCCGGGATGCAAGGCTTGATTCCCCTCCGCCGCAACCGGTTTCGGAATGCTCGAGAATCGTAGCCTCGGTCGGCTACCAGTTCCCCGGGACGACTGCGGGGTCGTCCCCTGGCCCGCGGTACCCTCACCGTTGCCAAGGTAGCCTCGGCCAGAGTGATCTCCGCCCGCTGGGCGCTGGCCACCAAGGCTCCCAGAGGGGTTCCCTGGTTGTCTACCACCAGCATCAGTTTGGTGCCCTTGCCCTTGCGGGTCAGTCCTACCTGGTCTCCCCCTTTTTGGCTGGGGCGAAAGTGGCATCCAGGTGGGCCCGTTCCCATTCCAGCCTACCTTGGGCATCCAGAGTGCCCAGCAGAGTCCGCCAGATATCTTCCCAGACCCCTTGTTCCTGCCACTGGTTCAGTCGTCGCCAGCAAGTCACGGAACTGCCGTACTCTCCCGGAAGGTCCTGCCAGCGGCAGCCCGTGCGCAACACATACAAGACACCATTGATGGTGCGCCGGTCATCGGCTCTGGGACGCCCCCTCCGCTTAGGCGCTGGCAACCAAGGCTGTATCAGTTTCCATTGGGCATCGCTCAATTCCTGCTCCACCGTTCCACCCCACACTTTCCCTTTGGTCAGGAGCATAAACCTTATTCGGTATTTTTGAAATGGCTTCTAGTACATCCGCCGCGCGGAGACACTTCGATTTTTGGTAGGTTTGATGTTTTAAACCCGGCCGCTCGGAAAAATTGGATGTTGGCTTGGACGACCGCCGTCAAGAACAATGGGAGTGCTTTCCGTTGGGGTTCACTCGATGGCGTCAAACATGACTGGGAGAAGATAGACACTCCTACCGCTCTGTCCTCTTGCCAGAGTAAGTTTGAAGTCGCAATCCTGGAAGAAACTCGCGCGATTGTCTTAGGAATACCTGATGGAGAGGCCAGAAAGTACGGCTCGGTTGAAGGCGTTAGATTGTGGGATATCGATGTGTCCGGGACATTCGAAGAGTCTTTAATGCTGAGCAAAAAGGCGATTTCCGTTGGCGAACTCACAGACACGGTCTGGGAGAAGCGATTCCAAAGACTCGCCGCTTACTGCCGGAACGTCGTCATAGTGGACCAACACGCAGCAAGGAGCAACAACTCTAACGGCATATTTCGCCTCCTGCGGTTCCTTGCCAGAGACTCATACAAGTGCCGAGTAACCTTGTACTCATCTCCTAACGATTCTGGAGATGTACCACAAGCCATCGAAGGTAATATGAAGCGCACCGTTTCTAGTTTGGTAGGAAATGGTATTGAGTCTGTTACAGTGCGCCTGTTCCATGAGTCGGCTTTCAGAATTTACGCTCACGACAGGCATATTCGATTTGATAACAATGTAATCAAAATCGGAAGAGGGACAAGAATATTCGAGCATCCTGACATAAGGGAGGCTACTGATGTGGATTTGGTAACGTTGACGCCTGGAACTCATGAGGAAAAAGAAAGAGACTTGGACCAATTGGCCAAGAAAGTCCATGAATTCCGAGTCGAGGTATAGTCCTAAACTCGGGCGAAAAGCTCGAAGTTTGAGGTTGGTGTATCCTTTTCCCCCTCAATCATGTGTCTACATGCTCTTGGTTTTGTGCTTCGTGGCCTGTTGGATTATATGCCCATCCACATCTCAAAGACGGTACTGTCTACCGTCAAGTCCGGCCCACCAACGTGCAAGGTAGACAGAACCGTCCTTGAGCTTCGGGCCCGGCGGACTGTGAGCCAACCACCGTCACAGCTCAGTGGGACGTGAAGTCGCCCTCTTTCCGTACCTATACTGGCGCCGGTTTTGCGGGTTAAGACTACTTGGCGCAGTCCGCTCCCGACTTCAGACGCACTACTATCGCCGTCTATTCAGCGTCAAACACAAGCTCACTCCGACCTGCTGGCTAACGGTCACTGCCTGTCGGCGAAAGGTGAGCCGGTGATGAGCCCGTTGCCGCGCCGGGTGGCCCCGTCACCGAAGTGAGCGGTTATCACATAGAGGTGCATCTCAACATCGGAGGCGAGCAGGTTATGGGTGTTATCGTCCACCTCCTGTTGCGTCAGCCGGTCGGTTGCGCTCTGCGGGTTGTCCGGGTGCGCCTCGGTCTGGCTGCCTGGGATCCTTAGAGCCTGAACCTGGACGTTATGCTTGGGTCCCGGCGCCAACAGGGAGTCGGTCCAGGACGTGGACGTCCAGTCGTCGTCCAACCGCTCTACCGACGTCGGCGCCCCCGAAGGGTCTTCGTGGACATTGGAGATGCCATTGCAGGACCAGGCCCATCGGGTCACCACTCCCGCGCTGTCCCTTTCAGCCGCCCGGGGCCTGCAGCTGTTCACATCCGGTGCAGTGTGTTCCCAGTGGTTCACAGCGGCGCCGTCGGCTTCGAGCTGGAAACTGTAGCGGTACATGAACCGGAGCCTCTGGATGTTGTAGCGTTCCACGTTGCTCTGCCGGTTGGCCCACTCACTCCAGTTGATGTGGTATGTCCCGTCAGCCATGGTAGTGGTGACGGAGAAGGAATTTCTCTTGCATAACACCGCACGCCCGGCGGCCAGTTCCTCTCTGCACTCCTCCATGGTCGCCGGGCTATCGTTGGCCTGACCCAGTACCGCCGGCGGCGACAGCGCCGCAAAAGCAGCCGCGGTAAACAGCGAAGCAATTAGCAACACCAGAACCAAACGGGTGTTCGAAACGAGCGATCCAATGCCATGCATGTTGTCCTACCTCCTGTATAATATAAAGTAGTTGTTCAGAGGCGTTCACTACCTCGTTTCTTCTTGCTGACCTCCGCTGCGATAGTAGCGTGTGCATGAAGACAAGTCTGTGCATTGCAGCTTTTTTGACATCCCAAAGGTGGAATGTGCGTGCTGACCAATGTGGAGTCGTAACGAGCAGCGGGCCAGAGCGGCCCAGGTTGGCCTATTAATGAGGTCTTACCGCGAGTCCTTTTCGCCCGGCGGTGGTCGGCGAGGGTTGACGCAGGAAGCCCTTCTGGAAAGGATGGGATCGGTAGACAATGAATACGCGGAGCGGTATAGCCACGCCACCGTGTCGCGGTGGGAATCCGGCAACACCCGCCCCACTCTTCAAAGGCTGAGAGTCTTCGGTGAAGCCCTTAATCTGTCGCCCACTGAGGTAGCCGGTCTCGTGTTGCTGGCAGGGCTGGCAACCGACTTTCAGACGGCACTGGGCCACGTTACTGGGAGTCGTGCCGGCGCCGCCAGACTCGGAGCGATGCCTGACCGGGGGCCGGCTTCCCGCGTCGGAAACGAGTCCCGAACAAAGCCATCGAGAAAGACTCGCTCAATGCTTGAGGACGGAGTCCGTTTTGGGGTTCTGAGGGTTTTCCCGCTGGGGCTGTGCATTGTTGGCGGGTATGCGCTCTCCTTATTCGGGTGGAACAGCGGCTGGATGCCCACAGCCTACATCGTTTTCACCATCGCGATCGTTCTGGCGCAAGGGTTCCTGCTCGGCGACCGCGAGACTGGCCTACGTGAGTTCTTCTGGGTTTCGCTGTTTTTCCTGTTGACCACGCCGCTCCTGCAGTTTTCCCGGATACACACAGACCACTACGGCTTCTATACCATCGGGAGCCTCGCCGGCACAAACATGCCCTACATGCTGGCCCTGCTCCTAAACCTTCTGATCGCATCTACTGCCGGGCTGGTGTTTCAGTTGCTATGGAGGCATCAATACTCAGGCGCCAGCGAGGGCGCCAGCGCCCTCCGCCGGGCGGCCTTTGTAGTGCTGCCGCCGCTGATTCTCACCTACTTCACGGTCGTCGTGATCACCAACATTTCGGTGTCTGTACACTTGACGGTCCTGTTGCCGGTGTTGGGCGTTGCCTTCGCCGCACTCCTGGTACTGCGGGACCCCGCCTTCAACCCCAACGAGCGGGACCGGTTGTTCCTGCTCTCTACAACGACGGTTTTTGCGATGATCTCGGCAGTCTTGGGGATAGGCGCCATTCTGGCGATATACCTGTCGCCGGATCTGCCCAGCGTTCTGCCGGACCACAATCTACTGTGGTCCTGGGAAATCAACCTCGCAGGGCTGGGCTTTTCCCGGGAAGAGGCGCTGGACCGTATGAACGTAGGTTACGTGTGGCACACGACATTGGTCTTCGGTTATATGTTCTTTCTCGTCTTCGGCAGGCTAATGGTGTCTCTCTATCGCATTGACGGCAGCCGAAGACGATAGGGTCCGCGACGGTCGGAAAATCACCCTTTGTTGACCGCGATATGGAATGGTTTTGACCTGTGTCGTTCTCCATCGCTAAGGTCCACCACCTAGGGCAGACGGAACCATCTCCAAAGTGTGTATGATCCTGCCAGGGCCCACCAAATCGAAATCGTCATATTTGGACCTCCCACCGGAAAGTTCGCAATACGGTACAATTGGGCCTACTAAACTCCAATTTCAAACGGAATCGTTGTCAGTAGCCACTATGTTCCGGGCCTGGCTCTGTGGTAGCATATAAATCCAATACTTGTCTACTTGGGGCGGTTAGCTCAGTTGGTTAGAGCACTTGCTCGACACGCAAGAGGCCAGTGGTTCGAGTCCACTACCGCCCACCACCCCTACCAACTAGGCTCCCACGAATTCCCGTATTGCCATGAAGTATTCGTTGATTCCCCGGTACAACAGGTCGTTGTGACCGGCCCCGGGGATGGTGAGGATGCGCTTCTGCTCCGAGGCAAAGCTCTCGTACATCTCCCGGGCTTGTTCCACCGGCGCCAGCGTATCCAGTTCACCGTGAATTACCAGGGCGGGCAGGTTGATGGAGCCCACCTTGGCCCGGTAGCCGGCCTCCAGAACCTCCGCCGAAGTCGGGTCCAGCCCCTGGCAGAAGTTGCCCAGGATGGGCCGACCGCTTTCAATGACAACTCCCTTCAGGGTCCCCTCCGGGCTATTCGCGGCCAGTTCGAAGGCGGCGTGGCGGCCCATGGACCGGCCCATGACGTATAGACTGTCGGTAATCCCGCCGGCCTCCAGGACCCGGGCCACCTCCTCCCGGACCACGTGGGCGTCGGCCAGCATGGCGCTGAAGGACGGCAGGCCGCCGCTCTGGCCGTACCCCCGGTAGTCGGCCACGAAGAAGTTCACCCCTACCTGGTTGTAAATGGGGGCAATGTTGTCATAGTCCGCCGCCGTCTCGCCGTTGCCGTAGAAGAACAGGATGGTGGGCTGCGTCTGGCCCACTGGAAAGAAACGGCAGGACAGGCTGATGTCATCGGCGACCGGTATGGCATAGTCCTGGGCGCCGGAGGGGGTGGACGTCCAGTTGCGCCGGGGATAAAAGGCGTTCATCGAAATGTCCGGCCGGTCCAGGGCCGAGTAGTCGGTGGTGGTCATCAGCAACCCCTCTTTGAATTACGAACTAGGAATTAAGAACTGAAAAGTTTTGCCAGGCACCCTGGCAAGGGATATCCGGAATATCATTCTTAATTCCTAATTCTTGATTCTTAATTGTTAGTTGACTTCCCCGTGGGCCCAGGCCCTGATCAGGTGGTGGGCGATGGCGATGGGACCGGGCAGGCGCAGCCTTTCACTCTTATCCTCCAGGGCCAGCAGGACCTCGGAGCGTTCGAACCACTGCACGTCGGTCATCTCCTCATCGTCCATGTTGATGCCGGTACTGTCGGCCTCGGCGTGACAGCCAATCATAAGCGACGACGGAAAGGGCCAGGGCTGGGAGGAGTGGTACCTCACCTTCCGGACGCGGATTCCCGCCTCCTCCATAACCTCCCGGGCCACGGCCTCCTCGATAGCTTCCCCCTGGTCCATGAAGCCGGCCAGGGCCGAGTAGCGGTTCATGGCCTGCAGGCGGCCCCGGGACTGGCCCAGCAGGCAGCGTTCTCCGTCATGGACCAGCATGATGATCACCGGGTCAGTGCGAGGAAAGTGCTCGGCCCGGCAGGCGGGGCATTCCCGCTTCTGGCCGCCCCGCTTCACCACGGTAGGGTGGCCGCAGACCGAGCAGAAGCGGTGGCGGTTGTGCCAGTTCACCTGGGCCCGCCCCTGGGCCATGATGCCGGCCTCCGGCCCGCTCAGGAGGTTTTCGGCGGCGGCCCGGGCCTCCTCGAACCGGTAGCCGCCTTTGGCCTCCACCGCGGCGGCGGCCGCCTCTTCGGCGCCCAGGTCGATGGCGAAGTAGGTGGCGCCGTCCTGCATTCCCAGCAGCAGGGGCGAGGCATCGGTTACGTGGGGCTCCAGTTCAGGCCACGACAACCAGCCTAGGGCCGGACCGCCGTTGCCCGCGGCGGCTGCATTCACCAGAACGTTCGGCCCACGCATGGGCAGGAATCGGCTGGCCGGGTCTTTGGCCTTATCGGCAATCCAGTTCTCGTCCCGGCGCTCCACCTCGCCTCGGTCCAGTGGATTTCCGGCGAAAACGTGCTGGTAGAAGTCCATGTGCAGGGCCTCCCCATGGGAAATTTATCCACGAATATACACGAATGGACCCGAATATTCTAACTGGGCATTGGCAGGTGGTCGTAATGCCGGATTCCCTCGTCCCTGGTGGGAGAGGGTGGGGGTGAGGGGGAAACGTCAACCGCCCGCCTTCACCCCCATCCTGACCTTCTCCATCAAGGGGGAAGAGACTCGGTCGCCAGCTAAAGGTTCTCGATGTCCACCGGTTCCACCTCCTCCGCCAGGTCGAAACCGAAGACCCGGGAGTAGAAATACAGCTCCCCGTCCAGCGCGCGGCGGATGTTCTCGGCCCGGCGGAAGCCGTGCTGCTCACCTTCGAAGGGAATGTAGGCGCAGGGGAGACCCTTGGCCCGAACCGCCTCGAACATCAGCTCCGCCTGGCTGGGCGGCACTATCTTGTCCTCCAGGCCCTGGAAAAGAATCAGCGGGCAGGACAGGCCGCCGGTGTGGTGAATGGGGGATCGCTCCAGGTACAGGTCCTCCCGCTCCGGATAGGGGCCGACCAGGCTGTCCAAGTAGCGCGACTCGAACTTGTGAGTGTCCAGGGTCAGGGCCGCCAGGTCGCTGACGCCGTAGTGGCTGGCGCCGGCCGCGAACACGTCACGGAAGGCCAGGGCCGCCAGGGTGGAGTAGCCGCCGGCGCTGCCCCCGTCAATGGCCAGCCGGTTGCCGTCCGCCTCGCCCTGGGCCACCAGGTAGCGGGCGCCGTTGACGCAGTCGTCCACGTCCACGATGCCCCACCGGCCTTTCAGGCGGTCCCGATACTCCCGCCCGAAGCCGGTGCTGCCCCCGTAGTTGACGTCCAGTACGCCAATACCCCGGCTGGTCCAGTACTGGATGGACAGACTCAGGGCCTGCTGCGCCGCCGCCGTGGGACCGCCGTGGCTCTTGACCAGCAGGGGCGGTTTCTCGCCTTCGGGGGCCGAATAGTCCATGTTGCGGGGCGGATAGTAGAAGGCGTGGGCGGTGAGTCCCCCTTCCGTGGGAAACTCCACGGGCCGGGGCGTGGACAGGTACCCGGGATCGATGGCGGTGGCCGAGGCCCGGCGCAGGCTCTCCACCGAGTTGTCGGCCAGGTCCAGGCGCAGCATGGCAATGGGCAGGGTGGGCGAACCGGCTCCGAAGACCGCCTGGCCCTGGTCCACCTTAAGGTCTGCCCTCCCCAGCTCGGTGTAGGGCAGGTCCAGGCGGTCCAGGCGGCCGCTGCCGGTATCCAGGGAATAAAGGCCCCAGGTCCCCCGGTCATTGGCCCCGCAGATGATTCGGTCCGCCGAGGCGAAGCCGTAGGTATTGGCGCCGAATACCCAGTGAGGCTTGCCGAATTCCAGCTCCAGCGGCCCGGTAACCGACGCCACGCCACCGTCGTCGTCGCGTCGGTACAGGTTCCACCAGTTGGTGCGGTCGGATACGAAATAGAGGAGGTCGTCGGGAGACCAAGCGGGTTGCAGGATGGATTCTATCGGCTGGCTCCCATCCGCCCCGGCCACCGGTTCGGCAACGCCCAGCGAGCCGTCCTGCGCCACCGGGGCAACCCACAGCTCCACGCCGTCCCAGGGCATGTTGGGGTGGTCCCAGGAAAGCCACGCCAGGCGAGCGCCGTCGGGGCTGAGCCGGGGCGCGGAGTAGAAGTCGCTTCCCGAGACCAATACTTCCGGCGCTCCGCCGCCCAGGGGCACGGCGGCCAGGGTGTTGACCGGTTCCGGCCCGCCCCCCGTATGGTCTTCGTGAACGGAGATGAGTCGGTTTCGTTCGACGTCCACCACGAAGTCGGCGTAGCGAAGCCCGCCGACCGGGTCGGCTTCGGGCGTCAGCGCTTCCGGTTCACCACCCACTGCCTGCCGGTACAGGCGCTGGTCGTCGAAGTTGGTGAAATATATGACGTTGTCATTCACGGTGAAGTCGCCTTCGCCGTATTCATGGACCCGGGTGCGTACGTTGAAGGGCCGGGGCGTCATGTCGGCGGTATCGCCATCGGGCGTCCGTCGCACGATGACCCTGCGGCCACCCTCGGAGGGACGGGACTCCAGCCAGTAGATGTCCTCGCCATCCAGGGCGACGCCGCCGAATCCGACGGCTTCGGCCACGATGGACTCGGAGGTTATGGGCGACTTCCAGGAACCGTAGGGGGCTGTGGTAGGCATAGCTTGCTTCTCCTTTGGCTGATCAGCGTAAGCGGAAATATTAGCACAGCAAGAGCGTCACCTCACCCTGGCGCTGTGGTAGAACCGGGCTTTTTGATTTTCCGCTAATGGTGAGCTTGTCGAACCACGACACAGTTTGGGAGTGTCCTTCGACAAGCTCAGGATGAGCGCAGGGCAATCGCGTCATAAATCGTCCTCAAATGGCCCCAGGACCGGCAGCAAAGAGTCATGTCACCCTGAGCTTGCCGAAGGGTCTAGACTCTTGGCTGAGAGTCGTGGACTGGGTCCCAAGGCCTGCCAGGCAGGAACGGATTCAGATGCTTCGACTTCGCTCAGCATGACATTCTTTAAAACGCGATTGCCCTGAGGATGAGCGGGAATCCGAAGAATGAAAAGGCCTTGTGTGGTAGAATCACGCCGAATTCCCGACCTGGCGATCGGACCGGCAATTACAGAAATTACAGGCGAGGTAAAGCGATGGCTTTCTACATGTACGTTTCCATTTCGGGCGAGGGCAAGCTGCTGCGCTTCGCCCTGAATTCCGCGAACGGCAGCCTGGAACCCCTGGGCGAGACCGAGGCCCCCGGGCGCCCGGCGCCCATGACCGCCAGCCCGGACCGGAGGTTCGTTTACGTGGGGCGCCGGGATGACCTGGAGGTATCCAGCTTCCGGCTGGATGCAGGCAGCGGCGACCTGGAACTGGTGGGGACGGCGGGGTTGGAATCGGACCCCTGCTACATGTCCACCGACCGGGCCGGCAACTACCTGCTGACAGCCTACTACAACGCCGGCCATGCCGCTGTCCACGCCATCGGCGACGACGGCGCGGTGGCCGGACCGCCGGTGGAGTGGGTGGCCACGGGCACCGGCGCCCACTGCTTCCAGACCGACCCCACCAACCGCTACGGCTACGTGCCCCACATCGCCGCCGGCCCGGGCCCCAACGCCATTTTCCAGTTCCGATTTGACCCGGACACGGGCCACATCACCCCCAACGACCCGCCCCGGGTCAGCCCGGCCGACCCGGACGGCCCCCGCCACTTCTGTTTCCACCCCAGCCGGGACATCATCTACGTATCCAACGAGCAGGGGTGCAGCGTGACGGGATACAACCTGGACCCGGCCACGGGCGTCCTCAGCCCCTTCCAGACCATCACCACCCTGCCCGAGGGATTCGCGGAAAGGAACAGTTGCTCCCAGATCCAGATAACCCCCAACGGCAGGTACGTCTACGCCCCCAACCGGGGCCACGACAGCATTGCCGGCTTCGCGGTGGGAGACGGAGGACGCCTGACATCCCTGGGCCAGACCCCCTCGGAACAGGTACCCCGCGCCTTCGGCATCGACCCCACGGGCAGTTACCTCTACTCGGCAGGACTGGAGTCGGGGCGGCTGGCCGCCTTCCGGATTGACGACGGCAGCGGGGCGCTGGAGCGCATCGGTACCTACGAGGTGGGCCAGGGCCCCATGTGGGTCCTGATAGTGGAGGTGTAGAAATTACGAATTAAAAATTAAGAATTAAGAATGGTACCAAGTAATCCTGAGAGACCCTTCCCAACTCTCAATTCTTAATTCTTAATTGCTAATTCAACTGGCGGTGCAGGTGAATGAGGCCCTGCTGGCGGCGGGCCGAGTCGACCACACCCCTCCAGTCCGTCGTCAACAGCTGCTCCGACATCTCCCGGGTGATTTCGTTGGGCTGCAGTTTCGGAAACTTCCTGAACAGGGCCAGGGCGGCGCTGTTTGCGCCTCCGTCGTCGGTCCGGGCGTGGCGGAAGGGCAGAATTACGTTGACGGCCAGGTCCCGGGCCCGGCCTGCTCCCACCAGGGCGGCGCCCCTTCCCTCCGCGCCCTTGACGGTCAGGGCGGCGGTCAATTTGGCCGGCGTCCCCAGGGCTACCAGGCTGCCCGATGCCCGGTTCAGGCCGTCTTCCCCGGATGCTCCACCCTCGCCATCCATTTGCATGAGGCGGTCCAGCAACCCGGCCGCGCCGGCAATGCGGCGACGGGGATGATTGGAGGGCCGCACGCGGAAGGTATGCCACTCCTCCGCCCGCAGGGGCCGGCCGTAGCCCGGGGGCCGGTGGGAGCCGGAGACTTGCCTCCGACCCTTTTCCGCCAGGCCCGATAGCTGCAGCAGGCGGTTCTCGATAACGTTTGCCCGCGCTCCAACGGGATGGGTCAATGCCTCGGCAGCCAACGGGCTCCAAGGGGCGACCTGGGCCAGCTTCAGGAAGGGCTGCCGGTTGGCCCGGTACCCCAGGGCCTCCATCAACCCCTCGTAAAGGGTTTGCGAGGGGGGCTGTTCGCCGTTCAGGGCGGCGAAAACGGCCGCCTTGGCCCGGAAGCGGGCGTCGCCGGCCAAGTCCAGCAATTGCCCCATGCCCTCCGCGCCGGCGGGACGGGGCCAGCCCTTGGCGCCCAGCAACGCCCACAGGCTCCCGTTTACGTCCTCCTCATCACCCGGGTAGAGGGCCGGGGTGGGGGCGTCCTCCTCCAGCAGGCTGGCCAGGGATATTACCGGCGCCTGGTGGCCGCTGTGCAGGTTGGTGGGCCTGGGCCTCCTGCCGGTATTGGTGTCATTGGTATTGGTATGGGCGTCCGTCTCCAGGGCCGCGTGCAGCACCACCCCGTTGTAGTTGGGGTCGTCGGCGTGGCCGTGGGCGTACCAGTCCTGCTGGCGCACATGCAGTTCCACGTCCCCCTGCACCAGGCCCAGCCCTTCCACCTCCAGCAGGGCGTCGCGGAAATCCGGGCCGGCGGCGGTCCCGGGCCGGCCCGGGTAAAGCACCCGTACCCGACGGCCGGCGGCGGTGCGGAACTCCCGCTGGCGGGCCGCCCGCTTCTGCCAGAGGCGGGCCAATACCTTCTCCGGTATGGGCAGTTCCCCACCGGAGTCGTACTCTTCTTTTCGTTCCAGCAGCAGCGTCATCGTCCTTATTATCCACGATTTCCCCCCAAGAATCACCAACCTGCGAAGCCGGGAATAGATTTGCCCGGGAGAGGTCGCATCTTCCGGCTGAAGAGACGGCGGCGCCAACCATCGAGGCAATGGCGCATTCCATCAGCACCTGAAGCGCCTGGTGCCGCCCACTCGTGGGTAGACCCAAATCCACCACCTAATGGGAGAAAAATGGTTTTGGGGCTCCTTGATTGGGCCGGTTGGGGCATCGGCTGACGGCTGACAGGTTGGCAGTGGGTTGGCGTGGCAGGAGTAGGCGCTGGAAGGGGATATTGGGGCGTTGGCCGGCGACGCCAGGGCGAGGTCTATGCCAACCGGTCCTGGAGAAGGGCGCAGTGTCCCTACGGCGGGAGTCCCCGTCGCTTGAATGCCCGTCGGTAGTGGCGCAGACCGTCCCAGGTCAGGGTGGGCCGTGGGCCAGCGCCGCTATTCTCCGGTGCGCTCCCGCCAGCAGCGGGAAGGATGGATGGCCCCGGGCCAGCCGGATCAGCAGCTTCCTGGCGTGGCAGACCACCCGTCCGGCCAGATTGATCAGAGCAAAGCGCACCGCCTTGAGCCGCTTGTTCACCCACTGACCGCCCAGGGCCAACTGCTTGACCGCCGAGTTCAGGTTGAACGCCAGCGCCGCTATCGCCCACCAGGCCGCGTTGGCCCCGAACTGTCCCGACGGCAGCCTCCCGCCAGCCAAGTCCTCCTTCAGCACACCATGCACCTCCTCGCCCTTCCCGCATCTCTCCCGGTACCACCGCACCACCTCATCTCCCGGTAGCTCCCGGTTAGTCACTATCCCCCGGATCTTGTACCAGCCCCGGTCCGGCATCTCCATCGCCGGAACCGACAACTCCAGGTCATCCTCCATGCCCGGCAGCGGCGGCCGCCTCAGCGGCTCCCGGACCGCTATGAAACGGTAGTCGGGATCATTCTTGGAATAAGCCAATCTATCGGGCACGAAGTCCACCTCGGCCCACTCCTGTTCCGTCTCCACCGCCAACTCCCCCACCATCCGGGGCAACCGGCGCCACTGGCTCTCCTCCACTTCGGCTGCCGCACGCTTGAACCCCTCCGTGACGTCCGCCCCCACCGCGAATTCGATCACTCCGAACCGCTCATCCCTCCCCTCGGCGCAGTACCGCAACAACTCAACTTGGTACCCCGCCGTGTCCGACCGCAGCATCACCTTCACCACGCCCTCCGGCAGATGGGCCAGCGACTCCCGCAACACCCGCAGTTGCTCGAACCCCGCTGGCACGTTGCCGTCCCGGAACTCCGAATGGACCACCAGGTCCGCCTCGGCCCAGTAGGTGACCATCGGCTGGTAGGCCTTGTAGCCCTGGTAGCAGTACAGCGCCTCCTGCTTGTAGGTCTCGATCAGCGTCGCGTCCATGTCCAGCGTCGCCTGCTCCTGCTCCAGGTGGTCCCGGACGAAGCTCATCATCTCGGCGTTGACCTTCCCCAGCCCGCGCAGCGCGCCGCTGGGCGCGGGTATGTACGCCGTATGGGGCTGCCTGGCCTCCTCCTGAACCGGGTCGTGGAACCGGCCCAGGTACCGGAACACCGCCGACGGAGACGGGACGCTGCGGCGCCGCCCGCCCCGCCACCGGCTGCCCTCCTCCCGGCGCTCACAAGCCCGCTGCCGGTGCGTCTCCACCCGGCCCAACATCCGGCCCAGACCCTCGTCCCCTTCCAGCACCCGGAGGTCGTCCACTCCTTCTCCACCGGCCAGATTCAGCAGCACCAGCGCGGTGACCATCTGCCGGTCCGTCCATCCCTGTCCGCCCTCCTTGACCTTCACGTAGCGCCGGATCGACTCGCCCAGCCCCATCGCATCGGCCATTTCCAGATAGACCGCCAACCCCGACAGCCCCGTCATGCCCCCCGCGCGATGCTCCGTCCCATACTGGAATGGCAGGACTCCCTGTTGCATAATGACTGCACCTCGTTGGTGATGGTTGTGTTTGTCCCGTAACCATCATAGCCAGCTTTGCCGCTGGCTCCAACGAGGTCTTTTCCTCCCATTAGGTGGTGGATTTGGGGTAGACCCAAATCCACCACCTAATGGGAGAAAAATGGTTTTGGGGCTCCTTGATTGGGCCGGTTGGGGCATCGGCTGACGGCTGACAGGTTGGCAGTGGGTTGGCGTGGCAGGAGTAGGCGCTGGAAGGGGATATTGGGGCGTTGGCCGGCGACGCCAGGGCGAGGTCTATGCCAACCGGTCCTGGAGAAGGGCGCAGTGTCCCTACGGCGGGAGTCCCCGTCGCTTGAATGCCCGTCGGTAGTGGCGCAGACCGTCCCAGGTCAGGGTGGGCCGTGGGCCAGCGCCGCTATTCTCCGGTGCGCTCCCGCCAGCAGCGGGAAGGATGGATGGCCCCGGGCCAGCCGGATCAGCAGCTTCCTGGCGTGGCAGACCACCCGTCCGGCCAGATTGATCAGAGCAAAGCGCACCGCCTTGAGCCGCTTGTTCACCCACTGACCGCCCAGGGCCAACTGCTTGACCGCCGAGTTCAGGTTGAACGCCAGCGCCGCTATCGCCCACCAGGCCGCGTTGGCCCCGAACTGTCCCGACGGCAGCCTCCCGCCAGCCAAGTCCTCCTTCAGCACACCATGCACCTCCTCGCCCTTCCCGCATCTCTCCCGGTACCACCGCACCACCTCATCTCCCGGTAGCTCCCGGTTAGTCACTATCCCCCGGATCTTGTACCAGCCCCGGTCCGGCATCTCCATCGCCGGAACCGACAACTCCAGGTCATCCTCCATGCCCGGCAGCGGCGGCCGCCTCAGCGGCTCCCGGACCGCTATGAAACGGTAGTCGGGATCATTCTTGGAATAAGCCAATCTATCGGGCACGAAGTCCACCTCGGCCCACTCCTGTTCCGTCTCCACCGCCAACTCCCCCACCATCCGGGGCAACCGGCGCCACTGGCTCTCCTCCACTTCGGCTGCCGCACGCTTGAACCCCTCCGTGACGTCCGCCCCCACCGCGAATTCGATCACTCCGAACCGCTCATCCCTCCCCTCGGCGCAGTACCGCAACAACTCAACTTGGTACCCCGCCGTGTCCGACCGCAGCATCACCTTCACCACGCCCTCCGGCAGATGGGCCAGCGACTCCCGCAACACCCGCAGTTGCTCGAACCCCGCTGGCACGTTGCCGTCCCGGAACTCCGAATGGACCACCAGGTCCGCCTCGGCCCAGTAGGTGACCATCGGCTGGTAGGCCTTGTAGCCCTGGTAGCAGTACAGCGCCTCCTGCTTGTAGGTCTCGATCAGCGTCGCGTCCATGTCCAGCGTCGCCTGCTCCTGCTCCAGGTGGTCCCGGACGAAGCTCATCATCTCGGCGTTGACCTTCCCCAGCCCGCGCAGCGCGCCGCTGGGCGCGGGTATGTACGCCGTATGGGGCTGCCTGGCCTCCTCCTGAACCGGGTCGTGGAACCGGCCCAGGTACCGGAACACCGCCGACGGAGACGGGACGCTGCGGCGCCGCCCGCCCCGCCACCGGCTGCCCTCCTCCCGGCGCTCACAAGCCCGCTGCCGGTGCGTCTCCACCCGGCCCAACATCCGGCCCAGACCCTCGTCCCCTTCCAGCACCCGGAGGTCGTCCACTCCTTCTCCACCGGCCAGATTCAGCAGCACCAGCGCGGTGACCATCTGCCGGTCCGTCCATCCCTGTCCGCCCTCCTTGACCTTCACGTAGCGCCGGATCGACTCGCCCAGCCCCATCGCATCGGCCATTTCCAGATAGACCGCCAACCCCGACAGCCCCGTCATGCCCCCCGCGCGATGCTCCGTCCCATACTGGAATGGCAGGACTCCCTGTTGCATAATGACTGCACCTCGTTGGTGATGGTTGTGTTTGTCCCGTAACCATCATAGCCAGCTTTGCCGCTGGCTCCAACGAGGTCTTTTCCTCCCATTAGGTGGTGGATTTGGGTAGATGGCCCGCCTTGCCCTTTCCCGCCTGCGGTGGTAAATTAGGCCGAAACCAGCAGCCTGATAGAAAATTAGAGGAACGAGGGGTGTTTCAGATGGCAGACGGCACCAATTCCGGCAATAGTCCCTTGAGCGGCATTCGAGTTATTGACCTGGGGCGCCACCAGGCCGGTCCCCGTTGCGCCCAGGTGCTGGCCCGCATGGGCGCCGAGGTAATCAAGGTGGAACGCCTGGGCGGCGAGGAGACCCGCTACCACGGCCCCTGGGTGCGCAAGCAGAGCGCCTACTGGGTGCAGTACAACAGCGGCAAGAAGAGCCTCAGCATGGACCTGCGCAAGGAGGAGGGCAAGGAGGCCCTGCGGCGCCTGGTCAAGGTCTCCGACGTTATCCTGCAGAACTTCCGCCCCGGCACCATTGAGACCATGGGCTTCGGCTATGACGTGCTCAAGGAGCTGAACCCCCGCATCATCATGGTCAACGTCTCCGCCTATGGCCAGTTCGGTCCCTACCGGGAGAAGATCGGCTACGACCCCATCGGCCAGACCATGTCGGGCATCGCCATGGTAACCGGCGAGGACGGGATGCCGCCCATTCGGGCCGGTGTACCCATCATCGACCGCACCACCGCCCTGCACGCTGCCATCGGCACCCTGGCCGCCCTGCACGAGCGGGAACGCTCCGGCGAGGGCCAGTGCATCGACGTATGCCTGGCCGACACGGGCTACAGCTACACCGAAATCCCCATTACCGCCTACCACGGCGCCGGCGTGGAACCCCGCCGGGGCGAGTCGGCGGCGCCCCCCAGCGGCACCTATCCCTGCAAGGACGGCTGGGTGCTGATTTCCGCCGGCGACCAGCACCACTGGCACCGGGTCTGCAACGCCCTGGGCCGCCCCGAGTGGCTGGAGGACCCCCGCTTCACCACCCGCCACGAGCGGGGCCGCAACGGGTCGGAAATCAACCAGGCCATGCGGGAACTGATGGCCGACATGACCATGGCCCAGGTGATTGAACACTTCACCCGCCACGACGTGGTGGCCGCCCCGGTGAACACCATTCCCCAGGCGGCGGCGGACCCCCATCCCTGGGAGCGGGGCGCGCTGCAGGAGGTCCCCGACTTCCTGGCCGGCACCATTGCGGTGTCCGGCGACTTCTGGCACTTCAGCCGCACCCCGGCGGTGGTGGGCTCCACCCCCCAGGTGGGCGAGCACAACGAGGAGGTCCTGGGCAGCCTGCTGGGCTACACCGAGGAGGAAATCACCCTGCTCCGGGAAGGAAACGTAATCGCCGAGTTCGACCACTACGACGACATACCGGGCTAACCCCCGTTCTTGTCCAAGAAGTAGTACAAATGAGAGGGCCCCGAAATTTCGGGGCCCTCAATGGTTCGAGCAACAGGGAACATTCGTCCGCCGCGGCGGATACGTGAATCAATCCTCTGCGTCCCCCATTCGTGTCCTTTGTGGAAGCCTAATACTCCAGCATCATCCGCTGTATCTCCGCCGGATCATCCGTCTTCGTCAGCGCCAGCATCAATAGAATCCGGGCCTTTTTGGGGGCGAGGTTGTCGGCGGCGATGTAACCGTCCTCCAGGAAGCGGCGGGTGCGCATTACCCGGCCGTTGCCCGTCTGGGTGGCGATGACCACCGGTATGCCTGCCTCTCCTGCCTGCTTCAGCGCCGCCATGAATTCCGGCGACGAGCTGCCCCCGCCCAGCCCGGCGGCCACGATGCCCTTCACCCCGGCTTCCGCCAGGGCGTTGATCACCAGCCCGTCGGCCCCGGCATAGGCGTAGGCGATGTCCACCCGGGGCAGTTCCCCCAGGCCGGCCACGTCAAATTCCGAATCCGCCGTGTGGGTCCGGGCGGGACTGCGGTAGAAGACCACCTCCTCGTCGGAGTCGGCGTAGCCCAGGCAGCCCAGTTCCCCTGAGCGAAAAGTCTCCAGGCGGTAGCTGTTGCTCTTGGTCACGTCCCGGGCCGCCTGGATTTCGTTGTTCAACACCGTCAGCGTTCCCCGCCCGGCCGACTGGGGCGCGGCGGCCACCCGGATGCAGTCCAGCAGGTTGAGGTCGGCGTCGGTGCCCATGCCCGTGGGGGGCCGCATGGCCCCGGTGACTACCACCGGCCTCCGGTCCTTAACCGTCAGATTCAGGAAGTAGGCCGTCTCCTCCAGGGTGGCCGTGCCGTGGGTGACGGCCACGCCGGCGGCCTGGGCGTCCAGGGCGAAGATGTCATTGATGCGGCGGGTCAGCTGCAGCCAGTGGCTGGGCAGGATATTGGCGCTGCCCACGTTGACCAGTTGCTCGGGCAGGACGTCGGCAAACTCCCGCGCCTCCGGTATGTTGTCCAGCATCTGCTCGATGGTCAGGTGCCGGTTGCGGTAGCTGTAGTTGATATAGTCGGTCCGGTAGTCGCCAACGAAGGAAATGGACCCGCCGGTTCCGATGAGATACACCTTGGGCTTCTGGGCGCTGGTCATGGCTGGTTCTCCTTTTGCCAATTGGGACAGGGTTTCGTATGCTGTAAGTATAGGGCATATAATCAGCCGTCGGCCTGAATTGAGCTGAAACTGCGGGGTAATCGTATCTTGGCAAGTTGTCATTCTGAGGGAAGCCGAAGAATCTTTTCCCCTGCCCACGAGTCGGTTTCGGACCCGTAACCAAGTTGAATAGAAGGATTTCAGGCCCTTCGACAAGCTCAGGGCGACATGACTAAGGTCTCAGCAAATAGCGAGGATTAGGACACGATTGCCTTTCAGCAATTGAGGGCAGGTTGTATCTGGCCAGTACAGTCACGGAGACACGGAGTCTATGCATCGAATCCCCTCCCGCATCTTTCCGTTATTCCTGCTGGTATCGGCCTTTGTTTTGACGGCCTGCCAGCCCTTCCTTTCCGGCGCGTCCGGCGGCAATTCTTCCGGTACAGTAGCCGCCGAGGTGGTGGAACTTCCTCCGGACCTGGGCGTGCAAACGGTGGTGGCGGGACTGGAGGTGCCCTGGGACCTGGCCTTCACCCCCGACGGCCGCATCCTGATCACCGAGCGGCCGGGCCGCATCCGGGTGGTGAAGGACGACGTCCTCCAGGAGGCCCCCTACGCCGTCATCGACGTCTTTCACCGTTCCGAGGCCGGCCTGATGGGCATCGCCCTCCACCCGGACTTCGCTGTCAATGGCCATCTCTACATCTGCTATACCTACCGGGAGGGAGGGCGAACGTTCAACCGCATCGCCCGTCTCACAGACCGGGGCGACCGGGCCGGCGATCACCAGGTCATCCTCGACCGCATTCCCGGGGCCACCCGCCACGACGGCTGCCGCATCCGATTTGGCCCCGACGGTTACCTCTACGCCACCACCGGCGACGCCACCGTCCCCGGCCTGTCCCAGGACCTGGATTCCCTGGCCGGCAAGGTGCTGCGCCTGGGTGATGATGGGTCCGTGCCGCCGGACAATCCCTTCCCCGGGTCCCTGGTCTATACCTGGGGCCATCGCAATCCCCAGGGCCTGGACTGGCATCCCGTTACCGGCGACACCTTCATCACCGAGCACGGGCCCGCCACCGATGACGAGGTGAATGTCCTCCTGTCGGGGCAGAACTACGGCTGGCCCGAGGTCACCGGCGCCGCCGGCGACTCCAGGTACGTTGACGCCGCCCTGTCCCTGACGCCAACCGTAGCTATCGCCGGGGCGGCTTTCGTTACGGGGAACGGACTTCCCGACGCCTGGCGGGGAAACCTGGTCTTCGCGGCGCTCAAAAGCTCCCACCTGCAGCGGGTGACGCTGGAGCCACCGGATTACCGCAGGGTGGTCTCCCGGCAGATCCTGTTCCAGGGACAGTACGGTCGTCTGCGGGCAGTGGTCATGGGCCCCGACGGCTACCTCTACTTCACCACCAGCAACCGGGATGGAAGGGGCAGCCCCCGGGAAGGCGACGACCGGCTGCTGCGGCTGGAGCCCCTTCCCGCAAATTCTGCCAGCCGTTGAGCCGGGGCAAGGCGCCAAGAAATATCCTGCCTCCAGGACCTTCGGAAGGCTGGGGAGTACTGCATCTACCCCGCACATCCTCACCTGGTCGAAGGATGCCCTTCAACCGGTGCGTTTTCGCATAGCTCAGGGCCTGCGGTTCCTGGATGAACTGGGAGGCGACTTGGCCCTTCTTTCACTCCCCATTGACACCCTGCATGACCCGGTCCCACCATTAACAATATGGCCCTGACCGCCGGAACGCCTTGCTCTCGCCCGCTCATGGGAAATAACCGATTTTGGGCGGTTTTGGGCGCAGAATATTTTTCTCCTGAAAAATCGGCTGCCCGAGAGCGGGAATCCAGCTTCTTTCCCGGTCCTGCAGCTACGAAAAACTCGGTTGGTCCTGGTTTAAGGCGCATTTTTGCCTCCTGCCGAAATGCGCCAGAATTTGCCGATTCCTGTCTTGGGGAGTTCGCGGCGTTCCCGCCAGGGAGGCGCGCCCGAATCAGTCGTATGTGGCCTGAGCCGCCTTCGAAACCCGGCAGCCCCGGTTAGGCGGGAGAATGCCTTGGTCCCGTCCCCAATTCAAGATGCGCCGCCCGACCCAAACCGCTAATATGTACCGGAAGGGGAACTACAGTTTCTCGGAGTTTGCATGATTCGAACCTTTCGCCTCGCCCTGGCCCAGCTGAATCCCACGGTTGGCGACATCGACGGCAATACCGCCCGTATCATCGAGTACGTGGAGCGGGCGCGGGAGCGCCGGGCCGACCTGGTGGCCTTCCCCGAGCTGGCCATCACCGGTTACCCGCCGGAGGACCTGCTGTTCAAGACCTCCTTCCTGCAGGCCAACGAGGCTGCCATGCGGCGGGTGGTGGCTGCGGCCAGGGACATCGCCGTCGTGGTGGGCTACGTGGAGGCGGGCGATTCGGCCACAGGCACGGACATCGCCAACGCCGCCGCCGTGGGCTATGACGGCAAGCTGATCGACAGCTACCGCAAGATGTACCTGCCCAATTACGGCGTGTTCGACGAAGACCGCTACTTCCGCCGGGGGACCGATTGTCCCGTCTACCGCATCAACGGCGTGGGTGTGGGCGTCAACATCTGCGAGGACATCTGGTACCCGGTGGGACCCATCGCCGTGCAGCGGGAAGCCGGCGCCGAACTAATCGTCAACATCAACGGTTCGCCCTTCCACGCCGGGAAGGCGGCATACCGGGAGAAGATGATTGCCACCCGGGCCGCCGACAACGGCCTCTTCGTGGCCTACCTGAACCTGATGGGCGGACAGGACGAACTGGTATTCGACGGGGCCAGCCTGGTCTGCGACATGACGGGCGAGGTAATTGCCCGCGGCCCTTCCTTCGCCGAAGACCTGCTGGTCATCGACCTGGATATCGAGGCCGTCTTCCGGTCCCGGCTGCGGACGCCCCTGTCCCGCAAGGAGAACCCCACCATCCTGCGGGAGATCGGCGAGGCCAGGACGGCGCAGGTTTCCGAATACAACGCCGTTGACCGTCCTCGCCTGGAAGCGGACCCCATGGCCCCGGTGATGGGCCCGGTGGAGGAGGTATACCACGCCCTGGTCACCGGCGCCCGGGACTACATCCGCAAGAGCGGCTTTTCCCGGGCCCTGGTGGGCCTTTCCGGGGGCGTCGACTCCGCGCTGACCGCCACCGTGGCCGCCGACGCCCTGGGCCCCGAAAATGTGGTGGGCGTCACCATGCCCTCCCGCTACTCCTCCGAGGGCAGTGTCAGCGACTCCAGAGAGCTGGCGGACAACCTGGGCATTGCCTGCTGGGTAGTTCCCATTGAACCGGCCCACCTGGCCTTCGCCGATATGCTGGAGCCTTACTTCGAGGGCACGACGGCCAACGTGGCCGAGGAGAACGTGCAGGCCCGCATTCGCGGCAACGTTCTGATGACCATTTCCAACAAGTTCGGCTGGATTGTCCTGACCACGGGCAATAAAAGCGAGATGGCCATGGGCTACGCAACCCTTTACGGCGACATGGCCGGCGGTTTCGCGGTCATCAAGGACGTGCCCAAGACCCTGGTGTACGACCTGTGCTGCTGGCGGAACGAAAATGGCTTCGGAACCAACGGGGCCAGGTCCCCCATACCCCGGGCCATTATCGACAAGCCACCCAGCGCCGAACTGCGTCCCGACCAGCTGGACGCGGACACGCTGCCGCCCTACGAGCAGCTTGACCCCATAGTAAAGGCCTACGTGGAAGAGGACTACAGCTACGAGGAAATGGCGGAGATGGGCCACGATGCGGCGGCGGTCCGCCAGGTCATAACCTTCGTGGACCGCAACGAATACAAGCGCCGCCAGGCCCCGCCGGGGGTGAAAATTACGCCCAGGGCCTTCGGCAAGGACCGGCGGCTGCCCATAGTAAACCGCTACCGGCCGGTGTAGGGACGCCCTTGCAAACTTAACCCCCGAATGCCCTCAAATTTCCATTAAAGCGTAGGGGCAGCCCTTGTGGCTGCCCCTACAGAATGTACGCTTGCCTGTTCGTGGATCAACCGGTCCCGCTCATCCTCTCCCGAAACTCCTCCGGTATCTCCCGCAACCGGCGGCGGAAGAAAGTATCCTCCCGTTCGGGCATCCGCCTGACGGCTTCCAGCATCAGCTCCACGCCGCCCAGGTAGTCCTCCTCGTGGATGTACTCGGCCTCAATGCCGCCGTCGGGGGCGCCGTTGTGGTAGTTGCCCAGGGGGAAGGCGATGCCGGTCGTGCGGTAGCCGTAGACCGAAAAGGCGCTGGCCTCGCAGGTGCCGCCGCTCATCAACTGCCGCTGCACCTTGAAGCCTTCGGGGCGGGCCTGCAACGTTTCCCGGGCTCGATTCAACGCCGACTCAGCGTCCGCGTTGAAGGTGAAACCCGCGTCGCCCACCCGTATCACCGGCCCGCTGCCGATTTCCGCCCCGGGCAAGGTCCGGCTGGACTCCAGGGAAACCACCAGGGTCTCCTCCGGCAGCGTTCCCGCCTCGGCCAGCAGGCGCGCCCCTACCAGGCCCACTTCCTCGGCCCGGGTGAATACGCCGTAAACGTCCCCGGCGGGTGGCTCCCCTGGACCGTTCAGCGCCGCCAGTATGGCCAGGGTGCTGCCGCAGCCGGCCAGGTCGTCCACGGCCCGCATGCGGATGTAACCGTCGTCCAGCTGGAAATCCACCAGGTCAAATACTACCGATGCCGGCAGGGGAACCTCTGACAGGCTGGACGCGTCCTCCAGGCTGATGAGCGCCTTCCGCTCCGTAGGCTCTCCTGAAGGTCCTGCCGTGACGGCGGCCAACCGCCGGCCATCGGGCAGGATAACTTGAAGGGGGACCCCCGCCTCAAAGGAGGACTGGGGGATACCGCCCATGGCCGCGCCCACCAGGAAGTCTCCGTCCACTGCCACCGCCTCAAACCCCGGGTGGTCCATGTGGGCCATGAAGGCAATGGGCGGTATGGACGTGTCGGCCCCTGACCCACGCAGGTGAGCAATGATGTTGCCGTAGCTGTCGGTACTGTGAGGCACCCCGGCTTCGTCAAGAATCTCGCGCACGACGCCGGTCACCCCGTCTTCCATGAAGGATGTAGCGGGCTGTGCGCCCAGCCGAGCCAGAATATCCAGGGCCAGTTCCCGGTGGTTGGTCATGGTTTGAACCTCTTTCTTGTGATGATGGGATTATATATTCTTCCCAGCGCAGGCCGCCAATTAGAGCCGCCAAAGGCACACTTCCTGCAGGTGGAAATCCTTTGCATCTTCGTGCAGGATGGCCCCGTCCGGCGCCTCAATACGATGGCTGGTAGCAACGTGTTTGCCGTTGGGAAGGCTGTGCTTTACAATGCGGCTGAGAGACCCTGGATAATGATGTGAAGGGGTATCTTTCCTTGGCACTGGTAGACTCACTAAACGCCCGTCCTTTGCCTTGGTCCAGATGTCAAACTCGTCAAAGAGGATATTCAACAAGTCTATTGAAACTCGTGCGGTCGGTTTTCGGGGCAACTTAATTGCTCCTTAACGTTCCAGAAAGTGACAACCATGAACGAATTTATAAGGTTATTGCAAGACTTTCTAGCTTCCAGGGCCAGTCTCGTTGACTGCGCCGAGTGGCTGGCGAGCATTGACTGGGATGATCCCGACATGACCGAGAATGAACAAGAAGCTTTTGGTCTGTTTGAACTACTGGTGACCGAGGTGGCAGAGAAGATGCGCGAAGAGGCCGAGTTGCGAGCAGAGGCAACACGATTCCTGGCAGAAAGAACAACTGCCGCAATTCCCTGAACGCCTCCGGCTGCTTCCAAACTACCAATCCAAAGGGGCGGGCAAAAAATATGCCCGCCCCTTTTCCATTCGTAAGAAATCCTGCCCCTTCGCGTCCTCCGTGGCTGAAATCCGCCCCCTACTGGTGGAACAGATTCAGCGCCGAGCCCAGCTTGAACCAGGCCACCTGAGATTCGCCGTAGGAGTGGTTCAGCATCAGCGTTTCGCTGGTGCCGTCGCTATGCTGGACCCGGCATTCCACGGGCTTGCCCGGGGCGAGGTCGTTCAGGCCCACCAGGCTGATGCGGTCATCTTCCTGGATCCGGTCATAGTCTGCGGGGTCCGGGAAGGTGAGGGCCAGCAGTCCCTGCTTCTTCAGGTTGCTTTCGTGGATGCGGGCAAAACTGCGGACGATCACCGCCGCGCCGCCCAGCAGGCGGGGCGACAGGGCCGCGTGCTCCCGGCTGCTGCCTTCGCCGTAGTTGGAGTCGCCGACCACCACCCACTTAATACCCTGGGCCTGGTAGTCCCGTGCGATGCGGGAGAACCCCACACCCTCTTCGCCGGATACCACGTTCTTGCCCTTGCCGGCATCGCCGGTGTAGGCGTTGATGGCGCCCATGAACATGTTGTCGCTGAACCGGTCCAGGTGGCCCCGGTACCGCAGCCACACGCCAGCCGGGGATATGGAGTCCGTGGTGGTCTTGCCCTGGGCCTTCACCAGCACCGGCATGTCTTCGAAGTCTCCGCCATCCCAGGCTGACCACGGATTCAGCAACTGGATGCGCTCGCTGTCCGGCGCCACCGTCAGTTCTATATCGGTGCCGTTGTCCGGCGGGTCCTCGTAGGAAGAGGAACCCCGGTCAAAGTCCGCCTCGGGGACGTCCGGCGCCGGTTTGGGCGGTTCCAGCCGGAATTCCTGGCCGTCGGCGCCCGTCAGGGTGTCGGTCAGCGGATTGAAAGAGAGTCGCCCGGCCAGGGCCAGGGCCGTGACAATCTCCGGGCTGCCGATGATGTTCATGGTGGAGGCTTCCCCGTCGTTGCGGGCCGGGAAGTTCCGGTTGTAGGAGGTGACGATGGTGTTGGGACGGCCTACCGGGTCGCCCACCCGCCGCCACTGCCCGATGCAGGGGCCGCAGGCGTTGGCCAGCACGGTGGCGTTGATGTCCTGCAGGGACTGCATCTGGCCGTCGCGCTCGATAGTGGCCCGCACCTGCTCCGAGCCGGGCGTGACCATGAAGGGCACCGCCGCCGACAGGCCGTGGGCCTTGGCCTGCTCCGCCACGTCGGCGGAACGGATCATGTCCTCGTAGGAAGAGTTGGTGCAACTGCCGATGAGAGCCGAGGCAATCTCGTCCACCAGGCCCGGGTCTTCCTGCAACTCCTGTACCATGCGGGAAATGGGCCGCGCCCGGTCGGGCGAATGCGGGCCCACCAGGTGGGGTTCCAGTTCCGACAGGTTGATCTCAACCACCTGGTCGTAGTATTCCGAAGGGTTCTCATAGACCTCCGGGTCGGCGGTCAGGAGGTGCCTGTACTGCTCGGCCAGTTCCACCAGTTCCCCCCGGTTGGTGGCCCGCAAGTAGCGGGCCATGGAGTCGTCGTAGGGGAAGGTTGACGAAGTGGCCCCCAATTCGGCGCCCATGTTGCAGATGGTGCCCTTGCCCGTAGCGCTGATGCTGGCGGCGCCGGGGCCAAAGTATTCGATAATACAGTTGGTCCCGCCGGATACGCTCAAATAGCCGGCCAGGTAGAGAATAATGTCCTTGGGGGCCGTCCAGCCGCTCAGTTCGCCGGTCAGGCGCACGCCGATGAACCGGGGGTACAGGACCTCCCAGGGCAGCCCGGCCATGACCTCCACGGCATCGGCGCCGCCCACACCCACGGAGATGGAACCGAGCCCCCCGCCGTTGGGCGTGTGGGAATCGGTGCCGATCATCAGCTGGGCCGGGTAGGCATAGTTCTCCAGGGCCACCTGGTGGATGATGCCGGCGCCGGGACCCCAGAAGCCCACGCCATACTTGGCCGCGGCGGTGCGCAGGAAGTTATAGACCTCGCTGTTCTCGCCCAGGGATTCCTGCAAGTCCTGGGAGCCTTCCACCCGGGCCTGGATCAGGTGGTCGCAGTGGACCGACGTAGGAACGGCGGTGGTGGAGCGCAGGGTCTGCATGAACTGGAGCATAGCCGTCTGGCCCAGCACGTCCTGCAGGATAACCCGGTCGGGCCGTAGGTTGACATAGGTCTCGCCCCGCACCATGCCCGTCTCGGCGGGATTGTCCAGGTGAGAAAGCAGTATCTTGTCGGCCAGGGTCAGCGGCCGGTTCTGGAATTGCCGGACCGTGGTCAGGTTTCGGTCCAGCCTCTGGTAAACCTCGGAGACCAACTCTCTGGTGGGTGCAATCGTAGGCATAACAGGTTCTCCCCTACCTATCTCGATATATGTTCTGCTCCCGCCCGTTCCTCCCCATGCGTACGCCATCGGGCGGGAACATTGGCGGTAGTCTAAAATTATAAGGCTTCACTGTCAATTGCGGGAATGGGGACGGGAGGGCAATCGCGTTATGAGTCGTATAGTCAGGGTGTAAGGAAAAGGTGCGGTTGAAAAGGACCACGTCACCGGGAATGTGGCCCCTCTGCATACCATCTCCAACAACCTGCTGCAACGGTAAACCAGCCTGAAGGTGGGCATCCAGGGCAAACGCCTCCCAGCCGGTTGGCGCCAAGAACACCTGCTTAAGGCGGTCCGCAGTTAAAGCGCGATTGCCCTGGCTTCATTTCCACGTTTCAAGTTGCCACCTGAATTTCTATGCTATAATTCCCCAATTGAACCGGATGCGCCCCATCCCATCCCCCACCTTGGAGCAGAAATTGACCACCCAGGAAGAACTGGTCGCCAAGCTAAGGCCCCTGGGCATGCGGTTGACTCCGCAGCGGCTGGCTATTGCCGAGGTGGTGGTCAACTCCGCTGATCACCCGTCGGTTCGGGATATCTACGAACGGGTGCGGGCCTTCTTCCCCTACGTGACTATCGCCACCGTCTATTCAACCCTGGACGTGCTGGAGGAAGCGGGCATAGTCCGAGAACTGCCCTTTCAGCGCCTCTCCCGCTATGATGCCAATCTCTCCCCCCACGCCAACCTGGTGTGCGTGGGCTGCGGCATGGTGGTGGATGCCGACGTGGGCCAGGACATGGTGTCTGAATTGACCGACATCATCAGCGACGGCGCCGACTTCCGGATTTCCTCCCAGCGGGTGGACTTCTACGGCTGGTGTTCCGGCTGTCGCTCCGGCGCCGCCAACTGAAATTGTCAAGCAGTCAGCAGCCGTAGGGGCGGGTTTCAGACCCACCCTTGCTCGTTACAAATCACTCAACAACTGCGCCACCAGGCCCCGGCACATCTTGCCCTTTTCCTGCCCCTTGCCCTACAATCTGGCTGCCATGAGTACCGAAACCGTATTTGCGAATCCCCACTACCTGGCCGATCCCGCCTGGTTGGTTGCTCACCTTGACGAACCGGACCTGGTCGTTGTTGACCTGGACGGGGAGGCCGGTTACCTGCGCGGCCACATCCCCGGCGCCGTATTCCTGGACAACAACTACGAGCGCAACCCGGAAACCGGCTGGGTGGACACCCTGACGCCGGAACGTTTTGCCGCGTATTGCCTTGGTCTCGGCATCGGCGACGAAACCCTGGTGGTGGCTTACGACAACAACATGAGCCTTCACGCGGCCCGTTTCTGGTGGACGCTGAGCTACTACGGGCACAAGAACGTTAAGGTGCTGGATGGGGGCTGGCGGCGCTGGGTATCCGAAGGGGGCGCCGTGGCCTTCGACCGCAGCGCTGCCAGTGGCAAGGCGGTGTTCACTCCTGAAGCCGACCCCTCCCTTATTGTTGGATACGAAGATGTCCGCGCCGGCTGTCCCATCGGGGGAGCCAACGCCGGGGACACCGTAATCTGGGACACCCGCACCACCGCCGAGTATTCGGGCACCGTCAGCCGAAACAACCGCCCCGGCCACGTGGCCGGGTCGGTCCACCTGGACTGGATGGACCTGATGGACCGAGCCACCCACCGCTTCAAGTCGCCGGAGGAACTGCGACGGCTGTTGTCTGACGCGGGCATCACGCCGGAAAAGGCGGTATTTGCCTATTGACAGGCCGGTCTCCGTGCGGCGCACGGCGTATTCGTCCTGAACCTGCTGGGCTACCGGCGGGCCCGCAACTACGACAATTCCATGTACGAATGGGCCAACCTGGAAGAGGCCCAGGCGCCCATGGAATCTACGGCTTAACATTGAGAGATTGGATAAGCAGGGCAGGAATACAGAACAGATACAAAATCCTTTGCATCCTGTCCATCCATGTTTGAATAAATTGCAGGGAGGAAAACATGACAACCGGAGAAGGATTCGCCCGCCCCGAGTTGCTGGTGGACGCCGCCTGGGTGGCGGAGCGCCTGGACGACCCCAACGTGGTGGTGGTGGACGGCGACCTGGAGGCCGGCTACCTGCGGGGCCACATCCCCGGGGCGGTGCTGGTCCCCGATAACTATGCCAAGGACCCCGACACCAGGCGGGTGCACATACTCCCTCCCGACAAGTTCGCCGCGTTTTGCCAGAACCTGGGCATCGGCGACGATACCCTGGTGGTGGTGTATGACAACAACCAGAGCCTTTACTCCGGTCGCCTGTGGTGGTGCCTTAACTACTACGGCCACACCAACGTCAAGGTGCTGGACGGGGGCTGGCGTACCTGGGTCAACGAGGGAAGGCCCATCAGCTTCGACCGCGTAACTCCCAAGTCCGGCGCTACCTTTACCCCAAAGACCGACGAGTCCATTATGGTCAAGGTGGACGAACTGCGGGCCGCCTGCAGCCTGAACGACTCGGTTATCTGGGACGTGCGCAGCGACGGCGAGTACACCGGCGCCAACGACCGGGGCAACAAGCGGGCGGGGCACGTCCCCGGGGCAGTGCACCTGGAATGGTTCAATGTGATGGAGCGGGACAGCCACAAGTTCAAGCCTGCCGCCGAAATTCGGCGGATGCTCAACGACAAGGGAATTACTCCGGACAAGGCGGTCTTCGCCTATTGACAGGGCGGCATCCGTGCGGCGCACGGCACCTTCCTGCTCAAGCTCCTGGGCTATGACCGGGCCAGGAATTACGATGGCTCCATGGGGGAATGGGCCAACATGGACGACACGCCGCTGGAGGTGTAGCGCGGAGCCGCATCACCTGTGGCCGGACACGCCAATTAGTGGATGCAAGAAACGGGTCCCCGGTCTAGCCGGGGACCCGTTGAAATTGCCCGCAGCGTCGCCTGCGTGGGCGCTGAGGACCTTAAAGCTCCGGCGTGTGGACCACCGAAACCTCCTCGATGGGCACCACGTGGGACAGGATGAACTGGGCCACGTCGCGCCGCATGGGGTCGTCCATGTCGCAGTCCTTCAGGTAGCTGAAGTGGGGGAAGGCTTCGTCCATCATCTTCTTCACCCGGGCGTAGCCGTGGCGGGAAGCCACCAGGTATTCAATGCTGCTGGCATCACGGCCCAGGGCCAATTGCTCCGCCTCCATGTCGGTCAATTCGGCCTCATAGTCCACCCGGTCGATGATGGCCATCTGCTCCAGGGCCTCCCGGCGCTGGTTGTCGATCTCCTTGAAGAGCTGGTACAGGGAGGAGACCATGGTGGAGACTTCTTCCAGCAACTGGGGAACCCGCTGCTGCTTCTCGTACACGGACTCCATCCTGCGGGTGCATTCTTCCATGGCGTTCTTGCGGGCCCGGTCCCAGCCCTGCTCCCGCTGGGCGCGGGCCAATTCCTGCCGCAGAACCGGGGCCTCGGCGGCCAGGGTTCCCAAACGGGTCACGGCGTGTTCGGCCTCTTCGGCCTTGCGCAAGCGTTCCTGCAGGTCGTTATTGATGCGAGTTACCATATCGTGCCACTCCTTATCGGTTTTGAATGGGTGTGTTGGCCCCATCGCCGCGGCATGGGTCGGCCGGACGATGCTGACAAGGTTGGTCTTCCAAGACCTGTGGGCACAGCGGGACTGGAGGGCGGTCCGGTGAAAGATACTTACCGGATGCTTGTCCGTAAGCAGGGGCGGGTGGAGCGGCAGTTGGGTCCGGCGGCGGCCAGCGGCTCAATTATGAGGCGTCGACCTGAATAATAAAGAAACTGGAGAATATTCCTCGAAATGCGGTACCGGACTTCCGGGCCTGCTCTCCGTGCTACCCTGCTGCGGGGACCTTCCTGTCTGAATGCCTGGGCATTCGCCGCATTGCAGTGCCCTGAGACTATTCTGTTTTTGCCGCCCGGTTAGCCGGACGGTAAACCCTCCAGGGGGTCAGTTTGCTCGTCTATGCTCTCTGCCACCTCCCTGTGTCCTATTCCCTACAGCCTCACAACCTGCAACGGCCTCTCTTACTCGGGCCTCACGGGCTGCTCACATCGTCCCTGCTGCTGTGGTCCATCCATTAAAGCCCATCCTCTCCCAATACCGCAAGGGAAACGGAAACCGGTATTGACCAGAAATGGGAGAAATGCGATGAAGGAACTGCCTGACCCTGAATCGTATCCGGTGGCTACCACACTATCTGGTTCCAGCAGTTTGCCGCTTTGCAGGTCAGCCTGTGTTCCCTGCCATTCATCAAGACCGTAGTGTCCCGGGACACGAGGAACAAGTAGGCTTGTCCCGGGTTAAATTCTTCCAGGTCGCTGAATTCTGCAACCGACGGGGCATAGAATTTCCATTGCTTGGTCGTGTTGTCGAAAGTGAACACCCGTACCAGGTCGGGATTATTTCGGAATAGAAGCATGGGAGTAACCTGGGATTGGGCCCCGGTAATTGCGGTGAGGTGGAAACCCGACGTTATTTCCCCGGAACTCCAACTGTGCCAACGCTCCCTGGCCGGACTGTTCGCCACGGTAAAGGTTATCGCCCCGCTAGACTGGTGGGTGTGAATGCTGAACTTCCCGCCGGCCGTAGCAGTGGTGGCCCCCACCAGCCTGGTCCCATTGTAGGCGTTAATGGCGGTACCCTCCGTTACCGGAGCGTTGTCCAGCCTGGCGGTCCCGACGAATACCTGGGGAGGGAGACGACCTCCGGGAAGCTGCGGTGCAAGCGTTGCTGAAGGTGTCGGCGCGGGAGATGGCGTAACTGCGGGCGCAGGTGTGGGAATAGCCGTCGGCGCAGGCGCCGGAGTAACACCAGGGGTGGGCGCCGGAGTTGGCGTTGGTTGAGCAGACTGTTGCAGGACAAACCTCTGGCGCGCGTCTGTCGCCGACGTGGCCAGGTTACCGCGCCCGTCCACGCCGTTGACAAAGTTGTTGCCGGGACTGAAAGGCGGACTTTCGACCACGAAAGAGCAGGAGCCGGTGTCCTGGCCGTTCACCAGGGCACTGCACAGGCTGGACTCACTGGAGTCAAATCTGCCATTCGCGTTTGAGTCAAGGAATAACATCAGTGTAGTACCGTTCTTGAAACCCTTGCCGGTGGCGGTTACCAAATCGCCGGCTATACCCGTTCCCCGGTTCAGTTCAACTAACCACCGGATAGTTAATTGACCGGTCTCCATGTCCTCGCCGGGTCCCGAAATTTCCGCCCGGTAACTCCCGCCCTCGGTGGGGTTGCTGATGCCGGCCGATGCCCTTATAGCCACAGCTACAACGTCTCCCGTGGCAATGCCTTCCATAGCCTCGGTAGCTGGGTCAAAGTCGGGAAGCGCCAGGATTAATTCTTCGTTATCAACTGAGACGCTCACGGGGTTTGTCGCTTGATCTCCGTTGAGGGAAATGGCAATGGCCGAGGTAGCGACGCTGCCAGGCATTCCAAAGTCTTCCAGCTCAATTGCCAGGTCATCGACGCCGGAGGTGTAATCACTATTTGCGGTGAAGGTAATGCGGTAGCTGGTGTTTGCCCCGGGCAGATCGCTACCTGAAGTGAAGAAAGCGGAGGGGTCTCCTTGCGCAACTGTAGTAGCAACTCCCCCAAGGAACAATACCAGGGTCAACGCCGCCCCGATGGACAGGGCGATGGCGGAGGTGTACGCAAGTCTTTTCTGCACAGCAGGACTCCAGCCACTCAGAGATTTCGAGGAGTCGTTATAGTACATCAACCCAGTCGCTCTGTCCCGCGACGCTGCCCGCCAGTTGGTTCGCAGTACCAACAGGGGCGGCTTGCGAACCGCCTCCAACGGGGCAATCGCGCCTTAACGAACTGTCGCTCTCAGCCCGCCGCGGCGGACCCCTGGAGAGGCGGGGCCACTTCGCGCCCGGACTAAATTGCCACCTTCAAGCTGAAGCAGCCCTCGATGGCCGTTGTGGTTCGCTGCCACCAATGCAATAGGGGCCGGGTTGGTTAGCCCGGCCCCAATGCCTTGGTTTACTTGTAACTGAAGCAGCCTACAGCCGCCCCCCGAAGAACACCGGCACCTGCCGGCGGTAAATCTGGATGCGGGAGCGGGCCGACTCGACCACGAAGACGTTGTCATCGTCGTCGACAGTTACCGCGATGGGGCCCCAGAATAGCCTTTCCCGTTCCAGGCCCTGGGCAATGTCCCGTTCCTGCCACATTTCGGAGTTGGCGTCCAGCTTTTCCTTACCCCACTTGGAGAGGGAGCCATCGCCGGTGGTCTGGGTGAGGTACTCGCCGTCGGGGCTGAAGACCTGGAGGCGGTCGTTGCCCCAGTCGGTCACGTAGATGTTTCCGTCCTTGTCCACCGCCACGCCGGTGGGTCGGTCGAGCTGACCGTCGCCCGAACCGGAGACGCCGAACTTCATCAGGAAGTTGCCGTTGCGGTCGAACTTCTGGATGCGGTCGTTGCGCCAGTCGGCAATGTAGATGTCGCCCTCCCGGTCAATGGTGATGCCCCAGGGCATGTTGAACTGGCCGTCGCCATCGCCCTTGCCGCCGAACTGGGAAATGTACCGGCCATCCCTGGTGAACCTCTGGACCCGGTGGTTATCACAGTCCACCAGCAACAGGTTGTCGTCCTGGTCGATGGCCAGGCCCGAGGGACTGCTGATTTCGCCGTCGCCCGAGCCGGGGGTCCCCCACTTGCTCAGGAAGGCCCCGTCGCCGGAATAAACGGAGATGCGGTTCAGCCACTCGTCGGCCACAAACACCTGGCCCTCGCTGTCCAGGGCGATGGCGGTGGGCCAGATGAGGGAGCCGTCGGCGTCGGAAGGGTCGCCTTCGCCGGCGGTGGTGACGCCCCGGGCGAACTCGCCGATGTAGTCTTCGCCAATGGTGCAGATGGTAATTCGCTTGCCGTCGGGCCGGTAGTCATAGGACCGGCTGACGACGTACATGGTGTCTTCCTCGCCCCGGACCATGGCCACGGGATTCCGGAAGCCGGGGCCGGAGAACTCGGCCCGGCCGATGGTGTGGCTGGGCTGAAGCGTAATTCCAGCAAATCGTGTGGTGGTCATATTGCCCTCCCTGTCAGGCGTTGTTTGGGGCCGGGCACACCTGCAGGTCTGCCCGGTCCAAGATTATTTCGTTCAGCCCCGTTTAAATGAAGTCGAACTTTTCAAAGCTGCCGTTGACCAGCGGCTGGGCATCCAGGCTCATCCAGTTCTCCAACAGCGTGGAGTAAATGCTGCGGAAGTCGTTGTTGAAGTGCAGGTCGCCTTCCAGCAGCTTGTCAGCCTCCAGGGAAGGATACTCGCCGTACAGGCCGCCCTTGACGTTCTCGCCGATGACGAAGGCCATGCCGCCGGAACCATGGTCGGTGCCGGAACCATTGTCGTGCACCCTGCGGCCAAACTCGGTGAAGACCAGCAGAGTCACGTTGTCTGCGGCGTCATGCTCGCGCAGGTCGTCCATGAAGTCGGCGACTGCCTGAGAGGTTTCGCTCCACAGCTTGGCGTGGGCCTGAAGCTCGCCGGCGTGGGTATCGAAGCTGTTGTAGGGGGCCGTAGTGTACAACACCCGGGTGCCGAAGCCGGCCAGGTGGGTCTGGGCGATGTTCCGCATGTACTGGCCCACCACGTCGCCTCCGTATTCCACGGACGATGAGTACATCTCGGGCGCAGTGCTGAGAATGTCGGCGCCCTTGAGGGCGTCCATGCCGGTGCGGGACAAATAGTCCACCACGCCGCCGCGGCCCATGGCCGGGGAGTAAATGCGGGAGAAGACATCCAGGGCGTCGGCCCGCTGGTCTTCCTCCTCTATGCCGGTCAGTACGCCGTAGGAGGCCAGGTTGCCCACCGAAGCCACCGGCACGCTGGGCATGGCCAGGGCGCGGGGAAGGCCGCGACCGAAGTTTACGCCCGTCAGCACGTTCTCGGCGTTGGGGTCGATTTCCTTTATGGCCCGGCCCAGCCAGCCCTCGGTGCCCACCTTGTCGGGCTCGCAGGTGTGCCAGATGTCCATGGACCGGAAGTGGGACCGGTTGGGGTTGGGATAGCCCACCCCCTGGATGATGGCCACTTTGCCCTCATCATAGAGCTGCTTCATGGGCCCCATGTTGGGGTTCAAGCCGACGTAGTCGTTGATCTTCAGGACCTGGTCGTCGGGCACCCGCACGGAAGGCCGGTTGTCGGCATAAAGCGGGTCGCCATAGGGCACCACGGTATTCAGCGCGTCGTTGCCCCCGGAAAGCTGCAGGACAACCAGCACCGGGTCTTTCTTAATCGAAGTCATCTCTTTTCCTCCTCAGACTGATGGAGCCGATTTGCGCTTACGGGGGTCGTCTAGGCGAACTGGTACTCCTGGGTGGAAACAATGAGCTGCAGGGTCTGCCCCACCCGCTGGGAGAACTCCGGGGAGCCGGGGACGAGGTCGCCACCCCGGGTTACGTGTTCGATAAGCTGGGCGCGGGTAACGTCGGCCAGTTCGTAGGATCCCAGCAGTTCCAGGCAGCGGTCAACCACCTGCTCGGCGGTAACTGAGCCGCCATCGGAACTCACCCGGGACACCATGTCCTGCACGCCGGGCAGGTCCAGATTGCCTACCTGGTCGGCGGCAAAGTTGATGCGTTCCACCAGGGTGCCGCTGTCGATCCACTCGCCGCCGGTGTGCCAGCCCTCCACGGTGGGCGGATTCATCAGGTCCTGGCCCATGTAGCGGATATTGGCGGCCAGGTTGTTCAGGCCCGGCTTGGGCGAAGTGAAGTCCTTGACCACCCGCATGGTGCCGACCACCGCCTCGGCGGGGCTCTTCACCTTGGCGAAGCGGGCGTTCTTGAAGGCATCGGAGTTGAACAGGACTCGCAGCATGGAGCCGATGTTGTAGCCGGAACGGAAGTACTCATCCTCCAGCATCTTGATGGTCTCTATGTCCCGGGGCGGGGTGTTCTGCCAGGCCGGAACCTGCACGTCGTCGGCCACGAAGAAGTTGTAAAGGTGGCGGGAGATGAAGCGGGCGGTGGACGGCTGCCTGGCAATCAGGTCGATGATGTCGTCGCCGTTGAAGTTGCCCGTCTCCCCCAGGAAGGTCTTGTTCTCCTCGTCGTGGTCGGCCGGGTTGTAAATGAAACCGGCCTCGTAGCGGCCGTAGGGATAGCGCGGGATGGCGTTGGTAATGGTCCAGCCGGTGAAGGCCCGGGCGCACTCCTTGACGTCGTCCTCGGAGTAGTTGGCTTCGCCGTCCATGCCGACGCCCATGGAGAACAGTTCCAGCAGTTCGCGGCCCCAGTTCTCGTTGATGGCGTCCTTGTGGCTCATACAGTTGTCCAGGTAAAAGATCATGGACGGATCGCTGGACAGGCCGAGCAGCAGATCTCGGAAGCTGCCCAGTCCATGGTCCCGGAACATGTCAATCTGCAGCTTGATCTGGCGGCCATGTTCGCACTTGGAGTTGCCGGTGCAGAAGATGCCATGCCAGAAGAGGGCGATCTTTTCTTCCAGGGGCCGCTGGGTGTTGATCATGGCGTAGGTCCAGAATGCCTGGTTCACTTCCAGGGCATTCATTTCCCTCCAGTCCACGAATCGACGTTCCAGCAGGTCCATTTCCAGCTTGGGCTGGTTACCTGGGTTCAGCAGGTCTTCTATGGTGGCCTCGTAGCCCGTCGCAGCCCGCCGTTCCAGTTCTTCGTAGGAGGCGCCAAAACCGGCCCGCCGCATCAGGTGGGCCATCAGCGCAATGTCGTTACCTGCCATGCCTCATCCTCCTTCTCAACGCACAATTTTTGATTGGGAAACAGTGGTCAGACCAAATCGCTTAGTCAAAAACGATTTCTACCATTGAATTGGTACGTCAATATTATGCAATGAGTCATTTGGTGTCAAGAATTTACGAATGCTATCTAAAGTATCCTGGTTCATTACGATACCCAAACAAGTATTGATCGGTCATAAAGCGAAGTCCTTCCCATACCTTCGCTTTCCCTCGATCAGCCGGCGCAATTCGGTCAGGAAGCCTTCCAAAAGCAAAGCCGCCGGCCTATTTTTCACCGGCGGCTCCAACAGACACTGCTACATATTCGGTTTCCAGCAAGAGGCCTACCTTGGCCTGCCCACCCGGCCCCTAGTTGCCGGAGGGTTCAATCGTTCATGACGATGGCGATCCAGGCGGATGCCACAGCGCCGCTATCGGGATTCGTCAAGGCGTACAACGTCAGCTTGAATCAATGCCATAGTCTGGACCATGCGCGCAATTAGCTCCCGCATCTGAAGATGGTACACTTCCATCTGCCGATTGTATTCTTCCGCCTCCCGATGCCGCTCCTCTGCTTGCTGCTCCATTCGGACCTGCCTCTCGGGGATTCGCTGTTGGGTTTCCTCTGACAGGCGGTGTAGTTCAATGGATATTTCGGAAAGGACTTCCAACCTTCTAAAGCGGTCCTCTGTCATGCGTTGACCTACCCCAGAGTTCTCGGTATGGCGCCCCGATTATACACTCGGCCCAAACATGCCTCTAAAACTGCTCCGTCCGTCATTCCCGGAATGCCCAAAGGAAACAGCAATTGAGTCTAACCAGGTTGGCGCTCCAAAGCATAACTCCGTTGCTTTGTGAGTGTCCCTCGAGAGTGTCCGGACTACCGACCCCTAGCTGCCGCCGAACCGGCGGCGATGTTGCCGGAGGGTTCAATCGTTCATGATCACGGGAATGCCGGCGGCCTCAGCTTTGGCCGCGGCTTCCTCGTTGATCACCCCGTCCTGCATCCAGACGTACTTGACGCCTACCTCGATGGCCTCGTCCACCACCGGCCCCACCAACTCGGACCGGCGGAAAATGTCTACCATGTCGATGGGTTCCGGCACCGACTTCAGGTCCGGGTAGCTCTTCTCTCCCAGGACTTCCTCGATCATGGGGTTGACCGGGATTATTCGGTAGCCCTGGGCCTGCATATAGCGGGAGACCCCGTAGCTGGGCCGTTCCGGGTTATCGGAAATACCGACCACAGCAATGGTCTTGCTGTTGCGGAGTTGTTCCTCGACCAGGTCCATCCTGCCCACCTCCTGTTGAAAATGGCGGCGTCCGCGCATTGGCCGGAAGCTCGCCTCGGTTTATTGTCGCACAGCGGGCGGGTGTTGGGCTACCGGGCATGGAAACGTTTAAATGCTCGGACCGGGATGGGCCTTCCTCGTACCTCAAATCTGACCTCCACCCCACTGGCATAATTCCCCAATCTCGGACATTCGTGTATATTCGTGGGCAGACAAGACTCCCGGCAAACAGGACCGGCAAGCAGGAAAGGAACGCCATGACCCAGCAGGCGGAAATCAGGCAGGGCCACCCCTACTTCATGTACGACGCCATTACCGGGCAACCCGAAGCCATGCAGCGGATGCTGGACCGGCACGGGGCTGCGGCGAAAGAGGTGGCCACAGTCCTGGCCGGAAAGCGGCGCATACATATCGTGGGCATCGGTACCTCCTGGCACGCTGTTCTGGTGGCCGAGCACTGGTTCCGCCGCTTCGCCGGCGGGAACATCCAGGTGCAGGGCTGGCATTCTTTCGAGTTCTGCGGCTACCCGCCGTCCTTGGGACCTGAAGATGCGGTGATCATCATCAGCCACCGGGGCACCAAGACCTACTCTTTCCTGGCCCTGGAACTGGCAAAAGAAAAAGGCGCCTACGCCGTGGCCGTAACCTCCACCGATCCCGGCCCCCGCCTCCAGGTGGCGGATTCCTCCTTCCATACCGTGTCGCCGGAGCGTTCCTCGGCATTCACCATCAGCTACACCACCGCACTTACCGTCCTGGCCCTGCTGGCGGCGGAACTCGGCAACGCCCTCGGCGGCAATGGGGATTCGGGTCGCTTGAAGGACAGGTTGCTAGATGTGCCTGACGCCGTGGCAGACGTCATTGAGCGGGAGAATGATATTGCGGGCGTGGTAGCGGAATATGGCGACCGGCAGCGGTTCATCTCGGTAGGCTGGGGGCCCAACACGGGCAACGCCTACGAGGTGGCCCTGAAGATCAAGGAGACCAGCGCCTCGGACTGCGAGGGCCTGCAGGTGGAGCAACTGCTGCATGGCCCCTTTTGCTCGGTGGACGACCGGTGCCTGGTCACGCTGATCGCCCCGCCCGGCCCGGGGTACGAACGCAGCCTGGACATCGCCCGGGCCTCGGCGGCGGCCGGCGCCCCTGTGTGGGCGCTGGTGCAGGAGGGGGATGAAGACCTGTCCTCGGTGGCCACCGCCACCTTTGGCATGAAGTCGCTGCCGGAACTGTGGAGCCCCCTGGCCTGTGTGGTCCCCTTGCAGCTTTTCACCTATCACCTGGCCCTGCACCTGGGGAAGCACCCTGACCTGTTTCAGCAAGACAACCCGAAACAGGCGGCGGCCCGCGCCCATTACAACCTGTGAGACACTACCGTAGAAGTCTTTTCCCTGCTACGGAGGAAGGTCAAAACGGGGGTGAAACCGCCAGCATCGCGCCTCCCCGATAGACACCAGACCAGCAAAGGAGCGAACCATGTCCACCGACGAAACCCAGGCGTTTCTTGCTTCCCAGGCCCAGAACCGGGGCTACTCCCTGGAGATGCACCGCATCATGGCGGAAGTTGACCTGGAATGGGCCAAGACCTACGGCGCCTTTATCGAAGCCACTTACACCGGCCAGCGCACCCTGGACCGCAAGACCAAAGAACTGCTGCAGATAGTGGTGGAAGCGGCCCTGAAAGCCGACGTGGAACAAATCCAGGCCCACGTGCGGGTGGCCCTGGAAAACGGCGCAACGCCCACGGAAATCCTCGAGGCGTTGCAGTCGGTAATCGCCCCCATGGGCGCGCTGGCCTTCCGGCGTGGCCTCCAGGCCTGGGCGCGGGAGACCGGGCACTTGCCCAATGATTAGGGGAGAAGCACAGGCAAATCATGCTTTAAAGTCTATGTCATGCTGAGCGAAGCCGAAGCATCTAGTGCGTTCCTCATAAGGAATCCTCAAGTGCCCAAACCCCGTCTTTGGGTGGGATTCTAGGTCCTTCGACAAGCTCAGGGTGGCATGGCTTCCGTTTTGAGTGAAAACGGCAAGACCTGAAATGCTATTACCCTGGGGTTGCTGGCCCGATCCTTTCCCCTGCAGGGAATGTGGGGAACTGCAATCAGGCTGGCGTCCGGAGACTTGTTACGGCAATTGAGTTCGAGAGTGTTTAATCTTTCCTGATACTGTCTGGATATTCTCGGCGTCACCGGACGTAATATAATGGTTGGGGTCATTTGTGATGAAGTATCAATAAGTGCAGGTTTGTAAATGAGCAATTACCTGGCTATTGGGGTTGTGCTGCTGCTGTCGATTGCCTGCGGCAGCGCTGCCGAACCGACACGGGCGCCCACGGCCACTGCCCCGCCAACCCTTACGCCTGCGCCTCAACCCACGGCGACTCTCTCACCAACTCTCACGCCTGCTCCCACGGCGACTCCCCTGCCCATCCCCACAGCAACCCCGGAACCCACTGTGACACCGACCATTGCGGCCATGCAAGAGTCGCCGCCGGAAGGAGCTGAAGGTGGCGCCAGTTTGTTGGATTCCGTATTCCCGGAAATAAGCGAGAAGATGAAGGAGATCAGGCCGGTGTACACGGCCTATTTTCACAGCGAGGACTGGCGGGCGCCCGGGAAAAACACGACGATTGACGAAGTATTCAAACTGCTAAAGATGGACAACATCGCCACCCACGAGGGACACCAGGAAATCAGTCCGACGTTGGTTGTCGACCATGAGCCTGACCTGATTATCGCCCATTCCATAGAAAGTATCGTGGAAAACCCGGATCTAGCCGGCCTGCACATGGTGCATGACACGGCCCACATCCCGCATCACATTTTCGTGTTGCGGGAAGGCTACTCCTTCTATGTGGCCGATCCGGGTTTCAGGGACACGGTCGCGGCATTCGCCGCCTTTGCCTACCCTGACACCTTCACTTTTGAGGAAGAAACGGCCGATCGCCATGGCGAAGGGGGACACGACCACGACCACGGCGAAGGCCACTCCCATGGCCACTAGGGGCAACGCCACCCCAGGCAAAACCCCCCAACACCGTGTATAATGACCGCAAAATCTTACGAGGAGGGTCAGCATGACGGAGATAGGCAGACTGATCACGGCTATGGTAACTCCCTTTGATGACGAGGGACGAGTGGACTATGACCAGGCCAAGCGTCTTGCCAACGCGCTGCTGGATTCGGGTAGCGACGGCGTCATCGTGTCCGGCACCACCGGCGAGTCCCCTACCCTCACCACCGAAGAGAAGATACGCCTGTACGGCGAAATCAAGGACGCCGTGGGCGACCGGGGCGCCGTCGTCGCCGGTACGGGCAACTACAGCACCGCGGAGAGCATCGAGCTGAGCATGGAGGCGGAGAAGGCCGGCGTGGACGGCCTGCTGCTGGTGGTCCCCTACTACAACAAGCCGCCCCAGGAAGGGCTGTACCAGCACTTCAAGACTATTGCCGCCCACGTCAACCTGCCCTGCATGCTTTACAACGTGACCAGCCGCACCAGCTTGAACATGTCCCACGACACCACCATTCGCCTGAGCCACGTGGACAACATCGTTGGGGTCAAGGAAGCGGGCAGCGACATGGACCAGATTACCCGCATCATTGACGGATCGCGGGACGGTTTCCGCGTCTGGAGCGGCAACGACAACGAGACTTTCTACATCATGGCTACCGGCGGTTACGGTGTGGTCAGCGTGGCCTCCCACCTGGTGGGCAACCAGATCAAGCAGATGATGGGGCTGCTGCTGGAGGGAGAAGTTGAGCAGGCTGCCGCCGAGCACCGCCGCCTGCTGGAAATTTTCAAGGTGCTGTTCATCGTCTCCAATCCCATACCGGTGAAGCACGGGCTGAACCACCTGGGATTCAACGTGGGAACCCCCCGCCTGCCGCTGATACCGGCGGACGAGAAATCGGCAGCCCAGATAGAAGAGGTGCTGTCCCGATACGATATGGATATTCAGGCGCTGGCGTAGGGGCAGCGACAGCGCAAGCGGTCAAGAACACTTCAGGGGCGGGTGTGAAACCCGCCCCTGAACCTTTCGTACCGGTTTGCGCTTACTCTATGTGATACGCCCTGGCGGCAGTGCCATAGAACATATCCGCTCGTTCGCTGGCAGAATAGCCTGCGGACAGCCGCTTGAAGGCGTTGTACAGGATGTGATGGGAGTAGGAAACCTTGTCTACCGGGAAGTTACTTTCGAACATGCAGCGGTTGGGGCCGAAGTGCTCGATGCAGTAGTTGATCAACGGCGCCATGTCGCTGGCCAGTTCCTCGGAACCGATGGGCTTGTCCCGCAGGTGCCAGTCGAAACCGGTGCGGGGCATTCCGATGCCGCCCAGTTTGCAGACCACGTTGGGGCACTGGGCCACGGCGGCGATGCCCTGGCGCCAGGTATCCATCACGTCGTCCCGACCCGCGTAGGGGCCCACCCGTATCAGTCCGCCAATGTGGTTCAGGATAATGGTCAGGTCGGGCATCACTTTCGCGAAGTCGGCCATCTCCTGGAGCTGGGGGAAATAAAGCCAGCCCTCCAGGGTGAGACCCTTGGAGGCCAGCACCCGCGCCCCCTCCCGGAACTTGTCGCTGGACAGTTGGCCCGGCATGTTGTGGGCCGCAGTGTTTTCCACCTCAGGATGCGGGTCCCAGGTTACCGAGTGCCGGATACCCCGGAAATGGTATGGGCTGGCATCGTGAAGAGCGTCCAGCACACCTTCCACCGCGTCGCCCAGGTTCAGGTTGGCGTGCCCGATGATGGCCGCCGCAGTCCGGGCGGGACCGTACAGGCCACTGGCGCTGGCCGCGTTCATGCCCTGCACAAACTCTACCTCACCTATGGGACGCATTTCTGCCGGACCATCAGCCCGGTACATGGCCCGGGCCTCGATGAACACGGTGGAACTTACGTTGTGGCCACAGTTGATGTCGTCGGCCAGTTCCTGGAGCAGGTACCTCTGGTACGGGATGCGCTCCGACCGCTTGTCCCAGAAGTGGTGGTGGGGGTCGATTATAGGGAGATCGGGTTCAAGGGTCTCTTCCTGGGTTAAAGCCAGCCAGTCATTGCCTCCGAACGGCATATTGGCCTCCTTGTTGTCTGCCAGAATTGTGCGGGGCCGGTAATTCCAACAGATGGGCCGCCGGAACCGCGCCGTCATTATAACGTGGCTGGCGATATTGGCCTAATGCGGCAGCACGGCGAAACTGCGGCTTCAAGATTTTTTGACAGTTCCGGCTTACAATCCACCTTTGGCGAAAGCCCCTGATTCCCCGTAACGAGAGGTAAGGAGTGAGACCTGATCGATCTGACCGTGTAAGACGTTTATCCGACCGCTTGTTGGCGACTGACCGTAGCCACCGCATTCGCGCCATTGCCGGAGTAATCGCAGCAATCGGCGCTCTGGTGGTGGTCGCCTCGTTGGCCAGTTGTGGATTTGCGGACGAGCAGACACCGGCGGGCACACCGGTTGAAGCGCCCGCGGTTACGCCGCTACCGATACCGGACTTGCTCAATCCGAGCCATGACCGGGAAGGGATTGCGCATTATGATCTCAGAATCGGACAGTCGCGCCACGACTACCGTCAGACAGCCCTGACCGACACCTATTCCTACAACGGTATGCCTGTGCTTGGACCCACACTTCGTCTCAGAACGGGAGACTCCGTAGTCATCAACGTCGCTAACGAGTTGCATGAGGTGACGACGACCCACTGGCACGGCGCCGACGTCCCAGCCGAGGACGACGGCGGCCCACATAGTCCCATTCAGCCAGGCACAACATGGGTAGCCGACTTCGACGTTATCCAGCCGGCGGCCACTCTCTGGTATCACCCCCACGCCCACGGCTACACAGCCGAGCACGTCTTCCGCGGCGCCGCCGGACTGATAATCATCGAAGACGCTAACCCCGCCGCCACCGCGCTGCCAGCAGACTACGGTGTTGACGATATTCCGGTCATCATCCAGGACCGGGACTTCACTGATGATGGCCAGCTCGACTTCGCCATTGACCCGGGCAATAACGGAAAGCTATATGGCACGCTGACGGTGAACGGCGCCATCAATCCCTACGTTGAAGTGCCTGAAGGGTTGGTGCGGCTCCGGCTGTTGAACGGCAGCCAAGCCCGAATTTACCACCTCAGCGTCGAAGGGGCCAGTATGACCAAGGTCGCCTCCGACGGGGGATACCTGCCCAGTCCCGTTTTGCTTGACCGGACCGTACTTGCCCCCGGAGACCGGGAAGAGATCATCGTCGATGTAGGTGAGTCCCCCGTTGCCCTGGTCGATGAAACCCTTGGCCCGGTGCTGGAGCTCCGCCCGAACGGTTCAGTGTCCGGTACAGGCCCCGTCCCGGACCAGCTCGCCGTCATTGAACGAATCTCCGACTCGGAGATAACGGTGGATCGGACCTTTCGAATGAGAGATTCACGCAACTTCTGGGAGTTTTCCCCAACCTGGTCAATCAACGGTGTCCAAATGGACATGCAGAGGATTGACCAAGTGGTGAAACTGGGAGATACCGAGCGCTGGACTATCATCAGCGGCGACGGCCAGCACGTGTTCCACCCCCACCAGACTCGGTTCCAGATATTGTCCATCAATGGCGAACCGCCGCTGCCGGAGGAATCGGGTTGGGAGGACTCCGTGTGGGTGAATGGGGGTCGCGAGGTCGTAATCGCCGCCCGGTTCGATACCTATACCGCCCAAGAAATTCCTTATATGTTCCATTGCCATATTCTTGACCACGAAGACCTGGGCATGATGGGGCAATTCCTCGTCATCGGCGAGTAACCTGGCGGCCTGCCAGAACCGACGCCGTGCTACAATAGCGGCAAATTACACTTTGGGGGGGTAAGTAATGACCACCAGCAACGAAACCAACGTCGTCGTCTGGTACGACTATACTTGACCCTGGTGCTATGTCGGCCTGGTCAGGCTGGACAAGGCAGCGGAAGCCACGGGCGCGGTGATCGACCGCCGTCCCTACCTGCTCGCCCCGGAGCGTCCCATTGAAGGCGAACCCCGTCCCCTGCGGGAAGGCGAGACCGAGACGGAACTAAACGACGCCTGGAAGGAACGGGCCCGGGAGGCGAGCATCGTCATGCGCCGGCCCGGCCTCAGCCCCAACACCAACCTGGCCCATGAGGCCACCGCCTTCGCCAGGGACCAGGGCCTGGACGGCGAATTCCACCACGCCGCAGCCAGAGCGTACTGGGAGGACGGAGTGGACCTGGGCAGCCGGGAAGTGCTGCTGAACATCGCCGCAGAATGCGGCCTTGATGCGGGGGAGCTTGGCACAGTCCTGGATTCGGGCCAATACCGTGACTATGTGATGGGGGAACACCAGGCGGCCAAGGACCTGGGCGTCTTCGGCACCCCCACCTACCGCGTGAACGGCGGCGACCCGGACTTCGGCGACAAGAGCGTGGAAGAGATGACCGCCATGATTGAGGGCGGGGCAAAGTAACTTACCCTCTTTTCCTTCGGCCATTTTACGGGGCGGGCCCCAAACCCGCCCCCTTTCCTTTGCCACTAACATTTACAGCGCATACCGATGTAACGACAGTGGCAAGCTGTCGTGCTACACTGGCCCAAAGCCACCGAGGGTCAGAAATGGTGTTGCCCCTGGATACAGCGCCCGGTCCGTCGCCCGACGAGGAGGCGGCCCGCAACATAGAGATCAGCCACAACTTTCTCCGGCAGGCACGGGAGGAATTGGCGAGGGAAGACTTGCTGCAGGCTTCCAACAAGGTCTGGGGCGCGGCGGCCTACGCCATCAAGGCCGTGGCGGAAAAGCGAAGGTGGTTCAACGACGCCGACTGGAAATTATGGGAAGCGGCCTCGGTTGTCACTGAAGAGGAGGGAGATCATAGTATTCTGGCCGGATACTCAGCAGCTAGGCAAGCCCACTACGATTTCTATCACCACGAGTTTATTTCCATAGACGTTAGGCAAATCTTGGACATCACAGAGGGTATGGTCGCAAAATTAAATGCCACGCTGGACCGCGATATTCCTCCCGTGTACGTCAGCGAAGAAATAGATAGGCGGATACGTCGCCTGCAGAACCCCACCAGCGCCATGGACCAGGAGCGTTTGACAACTGGCCGCAAGCCCATGGACCAACGCCCGCCAGCCCTGCCCCCGGGAACCGGCGAAGCCTCCGTGGAGAACGGTACGGGCAATTCCTGAGCTATTCCTTTACGCTAACGGGCCTGCCCCCGCTGCCTCCCGCCGGGGCCGCCGCCCCCGAACAGGTCCTCCAGACCTTCCGGCACAATTGTTACCGACTGGGCCGCTATGCCGCCTTCCGGATTCCGTGAGCCGAGTACCCGCACCCGGCTTTCCGCAGCCAGTGATTCCCTTCCGGTTTCACTCACCTGGAAAAACCTGGTGACCTCCGATAGCGTTATCGCCAATTCTCCCCTTGGCGATGCCACCGTCAGCACATCTCCTTCCAACACCTGCACCGTACCAACTGCACCACCACGGTTAGCATTGCCCTGGGCAGTACCTTCCGCAGCTCTGCCCGACTCGGTCGAGAGTGCCGCGGGAGTTGAGCTGACGCCACTACCATCGCCGCCAGTCTGGGCGGCGGCAAGGCTCCGGCCCCGGCCCCGGCCTTCGGTGGCGGCGCCGGCATCACCTGCGCTTTCACCTTGTCGTGCCTCCACCGGACCACCCTGTCCCTGCGTTGTTGGGCCCCCGCCCTGACCCTGTCGGCCCTGGCCTCGCTGCCCAACATTGGCGTCCTGACCTCCTCCGGGGATTTGCCCCCCGGCCCCCAGCCTCGGGGACAGATCATCCTCGGTATTCTCCGCCAGGTTCTGCCCGTAAATGACCCCTCCCACGAAGGAGCCGCCGAACCCGGCGCCCAGGAAAATAACCAGGACCAGGAGCATGACAAAAGCCCTGTTCATTATGCCTCTCTTATTCGTACCTCAGGGCGTCGATGGGGTGAAGGCTGGCCGCCCGCATGGCCGGGTAGATGCCGAAGAATAGGCCGATTACCGCGGATACTCCCAGGGCCAACAGTGCGATGTCCCAACTAAAGGATGTCTCCATTGGACTATTCCCCAGCAGGGGGCGGCCATTCAACAGCCGCGCCACCGATGCTCCCGCCAGGACCCCTACCGCGCCTCCGCCCAGACTCAACAGGGTGGCTTCGGACATGAACTGGAGCAGTATGTCCCGTCGCTTGGCTCCCATTGCCTTGCGGATGCCGATTTCCCGGGTGCGTTCGGTTACCGAAACGAGCATGATATTCATGATGCCAATGCCGCCCACCAGCAGGGATATGCCCGCGATGGCCCCCAGGAACAGGACGAAAGTATTGGTGGTCTCTTCCAGGGTTTCGATGGTATCCCGTTGGCTGGTGATGATGAAGTCGTCCTCGCCGATGATGTGGTGCCGCAGGCGCAGCACCGTCGCTACCTGGCGCATCCCCGAATCCATCGTCTCAATATCGGGCATCTGCACATTGATGGAATCGACACTGATCTCCCCGTGGGCGGTGCGGTTGGAGCTGACCCGGTAGTAGGCGGTAGTTATTGGCACCAGAATCTGGCTGTCCTGGCTGCCGAAAAAGCCGCCGCCCTTGCTCTCCAGTGTGCCGATGACTTCAAACTGGCGGCCATTGATCCGTATGGGCTGGCCCAGCGGGTCCCGATTGCCGAACAGTGTTTCCTTGATGGTCTGGCCCAATACGGCGACCTGAGAGTAGTTGTTCAGGTGACCCTCAGAGATGAAGCCCCCCTCCTCAACAGGGGAGTTCCTCACCTCCGAGTACTCTGGAGTGACCCCGATAACCTGGGCGAAGGTGTTATTGCGCCCCGCCGTAACCTGGCCGCTGGCGCGAATTTCCGGGGCTACGGCTTTCACCGCCGGGGCAAACATTGGGTCCTCCAGGGCATAGGCGTCCTCCAGGGTGAGAGTGGAAGCGCTGCCAGCCCCACCCCCCAGTCCTCCCGGCTGCATCGATTCTCCAGGCTGGACGAAGAGCAGGTTGGTGCCCAGGGATTCAATTCGCGACGTGATGGACTGCTGCACGCCCTGGCCGATGGCCATCAGTGATATGACCGCCGACACGCCGATGACGATGCCCAGCAGGGTCAGGCCGGACCGCAGTTTGTTGGCGCCCAGCGATGCCATGGATATGCGAAAGGTTACGATGGGGTTCATTCTGCCTTCCGGTCGTCGACCACCCGCCCGTCCAGCATCGTGATCACCCGGCGGGTGGCGGCGGCAATGTCCGGCTCATGGGTAACGATGATGACGGTCAGGCCCTCCCGCCGGTTCAGGTCTTGCAGAATCGCCATCACCTCCTGGGTGGACTGGCTGTCCAGGTTGCCCGTTGGCTCGTCGGCCAGCACGATGCTCGGTTCCTTGACCAGGGCCCGGGCAATGCCCACCCGCTGCTGCTGGCCGCCGGAAAGCTCGGTGGGACGGTGGGCGGTCCGGTCGCCCAGGCCAACCCGGTTCAGGGCCGTCATCGCCCTCCGCCGACGTTCACGGCCGTTGCCGTACAGCAGGGGCAATTCCACGTTGGCCAGGGCCGTCAGCCGGGGCAACAGGTTGTAGGTCTGGAAAACAAACCCTATCTTCCGATTGCGAATTTCCGCCAGCCGGTCGTCGCCCAGTTGCCCCACGTTTTCGCCTTCCAGCAAATAGTCGCCGGTGGTGGGCACGTCCAGGCAGCCCAGGATGTTCATCATGGTGGACTTGCCGGAGCCGGAAGCGCCCATGATGGCAACCATTTCCCCGGCCTGAATGGACACCGACACTTCCCGCAGGGCGCCCACTTCGATGTTGCCCATGCGGTATATCTTGGTTACGTCTCTAAGTTCAATGGTTGCTGGCTGCAAGTCCCTGTCCCCGTTTGAATAATGGGTTGGCCCCTACCTGCGTCCTCCACCGCCCCGGGACGGGCCCAATCCCCCTCCCGTGGCCCGGCGAAGGTTGCGGAAGCTGAATTCGCTGGAGCCCACTTCCGCGCCTTCAAGAATTATCTGGTCTCCCTCAGACACGCCCGCCTTTACCGACACCCAGAATTCGTCGCTGCTGCCCAGTTCCACCGGAATCTCCGAAACCCCGCCGTCGGTCATCACCCGAACCAGCGGCCGGTCAAAGGAACCGTACAGGGCCTGCTGCGGCACCAGCAGCACGTTGCGCTCCTCCCGCAGCACGATGTTGGCCACGGCGCTGAGACCGGCCCGGGGGTGCATTCCATCCGGCACTTCCATTCTGATGCGGATGGGGAAGGTTATTACTCCCTGCTGATTCTCCGCTTCGTCGGCGATCTCGGTTACCACGCCGTTCAGCCTGACCCCGGGCAGGGCATCCAGGCTGACCTCCGCGGCAGTGCCCACCTCCACCAGCAGCACGTCAATTTCGTCCACGATTCCGTCTATTTCCACTACGGCGGGGTCAACCACTCCCATGATGGCGGCCCTGGCCTCAACGTTGTCCCCCGGTTCCACGCTGACTTCCGACACGTAGCCGCCAATGGGAGAGATGATTATGGCTGCCGCCAGTTCCTCCTCCGCCGTGGTGAGCCTGACCTGCCCGGCGACAATTTTCTGCTCGGCCAGGGCCAGTTCCAGCGGGTCCGGGGGCGCGGCCTGCTCTTCCAGCAGTTCGGCCTGGTCCTCCTCCGCCTGGGCCAGCGATGCCAGGGCCAGGACGATCTGCTGCTCCCTCAGCGCCAGCTCGGCCGGATTGGGGACGGTCTTCCGTTCCTCCAGCAGTTCGGCCAGGTCTTCCTGCTGCTGATACAGAGTAACCCGAGCCAGTTCCAATTGCTGAGTATTGAGCTGCAGTTCCAGGGAATCAGGCGTCTCATCCAGTTCCTCCAGCAGGTCCGCCAGGTCTTCCAGGGCCTGACTGACGGTGGCCTCCGCCAGTACTATCTGGGCTTCCTTCAGGGCCAGTTCCTGGGGGTCAACTTCCGGTCGTTCCAGTTCTGCCAGGTCCCGGTGCACGACCTCCATATTCGCGTGGATGGCTTTGGCCCGGGCTTCCAGGGCCGCCCGCTCCACCGGATCTGGCCCCTTCTCCACCTCGGCCAGGTTCTCTATCGCTTCCTGCAGGCCGGTTTCCGCCAGGGCCACCTCGGCCTCCAGTTCCTCCACCTGGGAGACGATACCGAACCTCACCTGCTCCAGTTCCTCTTCCAGGTTTACCGTGTAGATCTGCCAGCGGTCGATGTTGCTGGCCAGTCCCAGGGTGCCCCGGTCGTAGGCGTCCTGCAGAGAGAGCAGGGTCGATTGGGCCGCCGAAAGGTCGACCTCCAGGTCCTGCTTCTCGATCCGCCGGTTGGTAAGCGTGGAGCCGTGGGTGTCAAGAAAATCTTCCAGGGCCTGGTTGGCTTCATCCAGTGCGATCTGGGCCTTGAGACGGCCCTGAGTGGCCTCCACCAGTTCCCGCTGGGTCGGCGCCAGGTCAGCCAGGGATTCCTCGATGGCGGCCAGTTCTTTCTCGGCATCCGCCTGCTTCTGGAGGGCATCGGCCAGGTTCATCTCATAGTCTGGATTCAGGTCGCGGTGGAGCAGTTCCTCCCGGGCGTCGATGGCTTCCTGCAGCTTCACCCGGGCATCGGCGATCAACTCCTCCTGGGCCTTGATCTCCCGGTGGGTGGGCAGCGCGGGATTCAACAGGTCCTCCCGCTCTTCCTGGATCGTCTGTAAAGCCAACTCGGTGGCGGCAATGCGTTCCTTCTGCGCTTCCACGTCCATCAGGGTGGGAATCACCGGGTCCAATGCCACCTCCAGCGCATCCTGGGCCAACTGCACCTGGTAACGGGCGGCGGCTATCGCTTCCTCGGCGGCGGCCCGTTCCAGCTCCGTGGTGGCTTCGGTGGCTGGCTTCACAAGTTCGGCCAGCGCTTCCTCGGCATTGAGCAGGTCAACCCTGGCCTGGGCTATGGCTTCCTCCAGGGTGGCGATGGTGGGCGCGTCCAGTCGAGCCAGTTCCTGTCCAACCCTGACCGTCTGTCCCTCCTCCACCAGGATGTCCCCCACGGCGCCCTTTATGCCAAACCGCAGTATCTCCCGTTCGGGGAAGGCCAGGTTGCCGTTGGTGGATACCTGGTTGACGATGTCGCCGTAGCGGATGGGGATTAGCTGCTGGTTGTCCGCCAGTTCCGTCGGTTCGGGCTGCGTCCGGTCGGCATACACGAGATAGACGGTCGCCGCCGACCCGAACAGGACCGCCACCAGGACAAGGATTTGCCAGATGGCCAGGGACTTTATGGCATTCCAGAGCGCTTCCATAGCTTCACCTCGTTCTGCCGCCGTCTATTCAGGAACCCGGCGTTAACGGGAGGAAAAAGCTGAAGGCTGCCCCGTTGCCGACTTCGCTTTCTGCCCGGATGGACCCGCCATGCGCCTCCACCAGTTGCCGGGCGATGGTTAACCCCAGGCCGGCGCCGCCCGTGGCCCGGGACCGGGATGGGTCCACTCGGTAGAAACGGTCAAACACCCTTTCCAGGTCTTCCGGGGACAGGCCGGGGCCCGTGTCCGCGACTGAAACGGCGACCAACTCGCCATCCCGGTAGGCGCCAACCGTGACCGCGCCGCCCTCCGGCGTGTTGACGATGGCATTGTCCAGTAGGTTGCCCATAACCTGGGAAACGCGGGTCCGGTCCAGTTCGACTTCGGGCAGCCACGCGGCCACTTCCAGGGTCAGCCGGATGTTCTTGGCGTCGGCCCGTGGCCGGAAGGCCTCCACCGACTCTTCCAGCAGGGATTGAATGGACTCAAGCCGGGTCTGCAGTACCAGGGTTCCGGCTTCGGCCAGAGCCAGCAGCCGCAGGTCCTCCACCAGCGTAACCAGATGGGCGGTCTGCTGGCGCAATGTTGCCATCGTTGCCTCGTCGGGCTGCAGCAGGCCGTCGTTCACCGCGTCCAGGTAGCCCTGGATGTTGGAGAGGGGCGTGCGCAGTTCGTGGGCCACGTCGGCCGTCAGGTTCCGCCGTTGCTGCTCCGCCGCCTGCAGGTTCTCGGCCATGGCATTGAAGGTGTTGCCGAGGTGACGTATCTCCGACGGGCCGGACGCCGGCACGCGCTGGCTCAAATCGCCCTCGCCCAGTCGCTGGGCCGCGCCGCCCAGGGTCTGCAGCGGCGCCAGGATTCGGCGGGACGCAAAGGCAATCAGCGCTATGCCCAGAATAGCGGCGGCCACCCCGGTCCATAGCAGGGCTTTGTTGACCGTAGCCGTTACCAGCGATACCACCGGTTCACCCGCTGGCCCAAGCCCCGTGGTCGCGTTGGGCGGTTCGGCCCCCGATGGCAGGGACGACAGGAAGGGTGGCGGCCCGTCGAAGAAACGCCGTTCCGGCCCGCGCCCTTCGCCGTCGGACACCAACAGCAGAGCGCCTACCTCCCGCCCTTCCAGGACTATGGGCGCCGACCGGTCCTTGTGACGCTTGCCTGGGTGTCTCTTTTCTTGCCCCGGGTGGGAGTCGGCAACTATCCGTCCGTCGGCGTCGGTCACCAGGAACCGCCGCCCGTAAAAGGAACCGGCCTGCTCCAGCGACGGCTGCACCGTGGCCCAGTCCATATTTTCAGCGTAGCGGCGGGCAATCATCCGGTGGACCCGGCCCATCCGAAACTCCTGGCTCCTCGCCTGGAACCGGTCCGATTCCGTTTCGGCGGCGAAGCTGACCAGCGCCCCCACCGCGCCCAGGGCCAGGGCCAGGGTAAGGGTGAAGGCCAGTATCAGCCGGAACTGAAGGCTTCCTACCCAACTAGGCATCGCCAAGCCGGTAACCCATCCCGTAGATCGTGTGTATGTACCGTACGCCCTTCAACGGCGCTTCCAGCTTGCGGCGCAGGCTGTAGACGTGGGTATCGACGGTGCGGTCGAAGCCGTCAAAGTCCTGCCCCAGCACCCGGTCTATAATCTGCTCCCTGGAGAAGACGCGGCCGGGTTCGCGCAGGAACAGCAGCAGCAGGCGGTATTCGGTGGGGGTCAGGGACACTCGCCCGTCTCCCACGTAGGCCGACTGCATCCGCGGGTTGATGCGGATGGGCCCGTGGGCCAGTTCGCCGCCGGGGCTGGTCGGGAGACAATTCAAGGAATCTTCCCGCCCCGTCCGCCTCAGCACAGCCCTGACCCGGGCCGCCAGTTCCCGGGGCCTGAAGGGCTTGGTCACGTAGTCGTCGGCGCCGCTGCCCAGGCCCGACAATAGGTCGTCCTCCTCCACCCGGGCGGTGAGCATCACTATGGGCACGTCCGATTCGGCGCGCAGTTCACGGCAGATTTCCAGGCCGTCCAGCCCGGGCAGCATCAGGTCCAGCACCACCAGGTCAGGACGGACCTCCCGCGCCCTGGCCAGTCCTTCGGGGCCGCTGGCCGCCGACAGCACTTCGTGGCCGTCGTTGGCCAGGTACAGCCGCACCAGTTCCGTGGTGTGGGGATCGTCCTCGATTATCAGCACGGTGCTGGACAATGCCCTTGCCTCCCGCTAGTAAACATTACTAACCATCTCCGGGAACTGCGGACAACAGCACTTCCACCCGCACTTCGTCCTTAACCTGGATGCGGCCGGGAATGTTGGGCGGCGGAAGTTCCAGGTCGTCCCAGGTGAAAGTAGTCCGGCCCAGCACAAACAGCTTGTCCGGGTCTTTGCGGGCCACCACCTCGAAGGTAATGGGCTTGGTCACGCCCTTGATCGAAAGTTCGCCCTGCACCTGGCGCGCGATCTCCTCCCCTTCTGGCAGCGGGCTGGGAAGGTCGCCCAGATCGGAAACGGTGAAGGTGGCGGTGCGGTCGTTGGGGAACATCCGGTTGCGCACGTAACCGTCCCGCCGGTCCGAATCGCTGGTCATTGAGTGCATATCCAGCTCAATCACCGTGGCCGACCCGTCCAGGTAAATGGTCCCGTTGATGCCCTCGGTGCGCATCACGGCGTCGTTGGGCAGGTCCAGCCAGGCCAGCTTCTCGTTGACGGTAAAGGTTGCTTCCGAACCCTCTCCAATGGTAAATCCGCCACCCGGCGGCGCCGCGGGTTCGACGGCAGCGGTCGGTTCCGGTAAGAGCGTGGGAGTGGGACTGGGTTCGGGCATCTCCGTAGTGGGATCTGCCGCCGTGGGAGCCGGGGCTTCGGCAGGTTGAGCCGCCGGCTGGGCCGGCGGCTCCGTGGGTTGGGGCATTGCCTCAGCGGCCGGTTGGGTCGCCTCGACCGGCGCCTCCGCCTCGGTGGGGGCCGCAGCCGGCTGCTGGGCCTGCGGCGCAACTGTGGGGGCCGCCGGGGCTGCCGTCGGCGCCGGCGCCGGCTCGGAACTTGTTCCGCAGCCGGCCAGGGCCAGCGCAACGAGCAAGAGCGCAGCCACAGCCCATATCCGTACGGCTGCCGTATGTCTTCGACCTGTGTGATTGTTGAACAGGAATACTGCCTGCATAACTTGCCTATTTCTTCCCTTTAGATTTGTTGGAAAACGCTGGTGCCGCCTTCCGCCGGTCGCCCGCTGGGAGTTAGCCAGGACCCCGGGGGCGGAAGTTCCAGCCGCCCGCTTTCCTGGTCCGCCTGGGTGACCAGCCCGATTCCGATAACCAGGGCCGCCACGACGACAATCCCCCCGTGCCACCACTTTAAGCCTGGCAAGCTGCGGGGAATGGCCGCGGTCAATGCCCCGGTTACCAAGTAAGCTATCGCCGCCAGGGGCGCCGCAAAGGCCACAAAATGGTCCAGCTGCGACTGTCCCAATACCACCAATCCGACGGCCACCGGTACATACAGGACGGTCCACGCCACCAGGAAATGTGCCGTTTGACGTTGGGTTCGACCCACTGCCAGCCACAACAGCCCGGCCACCACGCCCGCCAGAAGACAGGCCAGGGACACCGAGGCGCTGTTCAGCAGCGTGTCGCTGGGCGAACGCAGCGGCAGCGACACGAGCACCGCGATTATGGCGGCCACGGAACCGGCAGTCAGCCCGTAGAGCATCCAATCCTCCTAAATGAACCTGACTTCGTTCGTCCTGAGCCTGTCGAAGGGCCGATCCCCGGATGTTTCGACAGGCTCACCACGAACGGATTCACGTGCCCTACAGGATACCGGCGTTGTCCGGCGGGCCTCTACAGGGAGCTGCCCGCTACCTGGCCTGAACCTCCCCGGTGATGGTATCCGCGGAAGTAGGTGTCGGCGTCACCGCTGCCCCCGTGGCCACGGCCAAACCTCCCCCGGAAGAAAGTGCCTGGCCCGTCGCCGTGCCGGCCGTGCCGGCCCCGGAAGAAGGTGCTGGCATCGCCGTCGCCATTGCCGTGCTTTCCTCGTCCCGACCGCTCCAGACCCTCCGGCAAGTCGGGCCGGTCGTCGTACCAATCCTGGATGCCGTCCGACTGGGCCTGGGTGATCCTCTCCTTATCCACCAGCCGCTCCAGGAAGTTGCTCACGTCGCCGGAACTGGCCAGGCCGATGGTGCGGAACCGGATCAGGTCGGCGTAGGGATAGTCGTCGAACCAGTCCAGTATCTCCGTCTTGGTCGCCTCCTCAACGTCGTCCAGTTCGTCAATCCTGGCTTCCAGTTTCTCCACCTGCCGGTCGGCCGTAACCCCGTTGAAGGCCGCCTGCACCTGGGCCTCGGTAATGTCTTCATCCAGCTCCAGGGCATCATTGAGCTTTTCCGCGATGCGGGCGGCCAGGCTGGCGCCGTCGCCGCTGCCACTGCCGCCCCAGCGGATTCCGCCGTGGGCGTGGGCGGTGGTTAAGGTGGCCGCCAGGGCAATGCCGCCGCCGATGCCCAGGGCCGCTGCGCCGGCTATCAACAGTACAAATATTTTGTTTCTCGTAAACTTCACCGGACTACCTCCTCGCTCCTGCTTTCCTTCCGGAAACTGCCAGAGCGCCAACTCTGGCTGGCGACTGTCGCTGGGTAGAATATAGTGGCTGAATTTCAAGAAACTATTAAGGCCATTCTACACCCGTCAGAAAGGGGAAAGTCGAAAAGGGAAAGCCGATAGTATGGCAGGACCGGGCGGGTCAACCGGGTCTCCCCTGAAATGCGGCGAACCTGTTCAGTATTGAAAGGTGTTGCTGCCGTCCCATACGTCTTTCCGGCGAAAGCCGGAATTCAGAAAGGGCAGGCGCAGACCGACGCGCTTGAAATCAGGAAAACCGGATTCCGGCTTTCGTCGGTCTGGGTGGACTTTGGCACCAATATTCCCCCAAAGTCCGAGCGGTTAAGTTAGGAAACCCAGCAACGCCTCCTCAGGGTGTATACTGCACCTGTTCGTCCCCCCATTACTGCCTGCCGAAAAGCGCCGATGTTTCTGAAAGAACGATTTCATTACGCCTGGATCATAGTGGCCCTCGCCGGACTGATGGGGTTCATCACGTCGGCGATGCGCTTCGCCGCCGCCGCCCTGGTGCCGCACCTCATCGACCCGGTTGAAGGATTCGGCTGGAGCTACGGCGCGGTAACCCTTGCCTTCAGCCTCCAGTGGATCGTCCTGGGGCTGGCGAGCCCTTACGTAGGGTTCCTTGGCGACCGGTACGGAGTCCGCAAACTCTTGCTGCTGGGAGCCCTGTTCTTCATAGCCAGCATGCTGTTGACCGGCGTCATGACCAGCCTGTGGCAGTACTACCTGTTCTTCGGGGTATTCCTGGGCATCTCCACTTCCATATTCACCGTACTGCCGATTTCGGGCGTTTCCCTGTGGTTCAGGAGGCACCTGGGCATCGCTATGGGGATAGTGTGGTCGCTACAGGGTGCTGGCGTGATAGTCCTGTTGCTCTTGATTGGCGCCGCCCTCTCCCAGCTGGGGATGCAGTGGATCTTCTGGCTGCCCGGCCTGATTGGCGGGGCCGCTCTCCTCCTGATGGTCAGGTTCTTCCACAACGGTCCGGCCGACCTTGGCCTGCGTCCCCTGGGGGCCACCGATTCCGAGCCGCCTCCGGTGCCGCGCAACGACGAAACGGCCAAGGTCAGGGCTACCGTCTTCATCCAGCGGGCCAGGCGCACCTTTACCTTCTGGAACCTTATCGGCATCCACTACTGGGGGTGCATGGGGCACAACATCATCAACATCCTGCTGGTGGCCATCGCCGTGGACCGGGGGCTGTCCCTGCCCGTGGCGGCGGGCGTGCTGGCGGCCCAGCAGGGCGTGGGCGTCGTGGCCCGGGGCTTCGTGCCGGTGGTGGCGGAACGGCTGGGCTGCCGGACCATCTGGATCGTGGGCATGGCCCTGCAGGTGTTCCCCCTGCTCATCATTTTCTTCATCCACGACGCCTGGGCCTTCTACACCTTCGCGGTGCTTTTCGGTATCGGCCAGGCCTGCGAAGTGCCCACCTTCCCCATCGCCAACCGCCAGTATTACGGCAACGTGCCCCAGGGCACCCTGTTCGGTTGGCAGAACCTGGGCAACGGCCTGGGCATGGGCATGGCCCCCGTGTGCGCCGGCTTCCTGTGGGACATAACCGGCACCTACCTGGCCCCGTTGATAATGTCCCTCGTGTTCAGCTCGTTGGGTCTGCTGTCCGCCTGGCTGCTGCCCTCGCCCCGGGAGCGCCAGATTCCCGACTGGGAGACCCACCTGCCAACCACCCTGCCCGCTTCGGACTGAAGGCCGGGGCCAGGGCTTTCGCCGACCGGACCCGGCGGCAGAGAATTGGAGGTAGCCATGGCGCCGATCATAGGCGTGGGGGACTTCAGGTACGAATACCAGCCGGGCTGGGCAAAGCTTCCCAGCGGCATGGCCCTGCGGGGCCCCAGCGGAGTGGCCGTAGACTCCACGGATCGGGTGTACGTATTCCAGCGCCAGGGGCCTCCGGTATTGGTTTTTGACCGCGACGGAGGTCTCCTCGATGCCTGGGTACGGCGGGATGGCGTGCCCCTGGAAGCCCACCACATCCACGTCGGGCCCGACGATACCGTCTACCTCACCGACCGCGACGCCCACCAGATCCTGCTCTACGACACCGCCGGCAATTTGCAGCGTTCGCTGGGCTCCCGCCACCGGGCGGCGATGCAGGCGCCCTTCAACCACCCGGCGGACATTTGCGTGGCCCCGTCCGGGGAACTGTATGTCGCTGACGGCTACGGAAATTCCAGCGTTCACCGGTTCAGCGCCGGCGGCGACTACATCGGGAGTTTCGGCAGCCCCGGCAGCGGCCCGGGTCAGTTTAGAGTGCCCCACAGCGTCCGCGTGGCCCCCGACGGCCGCGTCTACGTGGCTGACCGCGAGAATAACCGGGTGCAGGTGTTTACGGCCGAGGGTGATTTCAGGGCGGAATGGACCGACTTCAAGTGCCCCATGGGCGTCCACATTGACGGCAACCAGGTGGTCTACGTATCGGACCAGATTCCCCGAATAAGTATGCTGACCCTTGACGGCGAACTGCTGGCCCGGGGCCGGACTTTCGAAAGGGAATTACCAAGATAACTTGACAAATAAGACTAGATAGTATATCATTCTCTCAAGTCAAGGGAGGGTGATAGCAATGTCAGCAGGCAAGAGTTTCCGCAAGGGCGTAGGGATAATTGAGTTGGTTGAAATGTTCTCGGATGACAGCGCCTCCCAGGCGTGGTTTGAATCAATCCGCTGGCCGGATGGCCGCATTTGCGCCCGGTGTAATAGCGAACGAACCAAAGAGGTTCCCAACGCCAAACCGATGCCTTACTGGTGCTCCGATTGCCGTTCCTACTTCAGCGTGAAAGTTGGAACTGTGATGGAATCTTCCAAGATTGGTTATCAGAAGTGGGCAATAGCCTTCTATCAGATTCTTACTAATCTCAAGGGTGTAAGTTCCATGAAACTTCACAGGGACTTGGGTATAAGCCAAACCTCAGCCTGGTTTCTGGCCCACCGGATACGTGAAGCCATGAACGGGTCTGACCCGGTGTTCAGTGGACCCGTAGAAGCGGATGAGACTTACATAGGTGGCAAGGAAGGCAACAAACACGAAAGCAAGAAACTCAAGGTCGGCCGCGGGGCAGTGGGAAAGGCCGCTGTTGCTGGTATCAAGGACCGCAAGACTAACCAGGTTGACGCTGGCGTGGTCGAAAAGACCGATGGGGAAACCCTCCAGGGCAACATCCAGGCCAAGACGGAATCCAACGCCATTGTCTACACCGATGAAGCCGCAGCCTACCGAGGGCTTCCTCGCCATCACGAAACGGTAGCGCATGGTGTGGGCGAGTTCGTGAAGGATATGGCTCACACCAATGGCATGGAGAGTTTCTGGAGCCTGTTGAAGCGGGGCTACGTGGGGATCTACCACCACATGAGCGTTAAGCACCTGGACAGGTATGTTACCGAGTTCGAAGGCCGACATAACAACCGCCCGAATGATACCCTGACCCAAATGGCAGATCTGGCCCGGGGTTGCATCGGCAAGCGGTTGCGATATGCCGATTTGGTGGGATAATGAGTTTGTCAGCTTGCCAGCAGTGGTTTGGGATGGGATTGCTTCGCACGGTGGTCTACCGACCTGCTGGCGCACTGATTGGGTTTGTCGAGCGCCTCGCGCCGCCTGTTAGCGGTAGTTATAGCGAGGCGCCCGACTACGCCCTATTTGGCGTTGTACGACGGAAGCAATGCCCACGTCTGGCACGATATCACCTCCTTTCCGTGCTGGAAGAGGCTGCCCAGCACTACCTGGGCAGTCCTCGCAATCTTTTTCCTATTGAGTCACGCACTCACTACGGCACCGCATATGAATCCTGCAAACCAGCAGGCGCCGAGGATGAGGGCGAAACGCAATTTGCTGAACTGGAGTTCCCTGGAAGAATCCACATTGGAGGATTGAATTGACGATACTCTCGGGCGGAAGGGTGGTGGTTCTTCGGTAATTATTCCCGCTTCAAACATGGCTACCGCTGCCTCATGAAAACTTCGGCCCGTGCGCAAATCGTTTTCCTCCAAATACGCACGCATTGCAAGTCCATAGCCAAGTCGCTTGAGTTGGGAGCACCAGTAACACTGGTCAAACCAGGGTGCATGCCATCTAACAGCGCACCACATACAGAGGAGAGGATCTTCATCTTGCGCCATATTTTCACCGCCTTTATAACCGCAAAGCATACTTACCGGGCAGCTCAACGTCAACTTATGTTGGTAATTCCCTTTCGAAAACGCCCACCAGGTCTACACCGATTCCCGGGGCAGCATCTATGGGATAGACACTGCCAACCAACGCGTACAGAAATTCGCGAAGTTGTGACTATATTCCACCCCGGTTCCTGGGAAACTCCCCGGTTGTTCAAATGTGGGTGGATGTTGAGGGGAAGGAAACCTGGTCTCGACCACAACCCGATTCCCATAGCCCGTATGCAGCGAGCAGGGTCAGTGAAACCCCTGAAGGCGACCCGGAGGACATGATGATAGTAGTTACCGGAGCGGCGGGCAGATTGGGACGGCGGGTAGTGGAGTTGCTGGTGGACCAGGGCCGGCCAGTCCTGGCGACGGACCGGTTGGCCGCGGATGATCTGCCAACGGAGTTCGTACGCTGCGATCTGAGTGACGCCTCTGCGGTGGAGGACCTTCTCCAGGAGGCGGAGGCAGTGGTGCACATGGGAGCTATCCCCGGGCCGCTGCGGGAAGAGCCCAGAGTAATCTTCGAAAATAACCTGGCTAGCGCCTTTAACGTAATGATGTCTGCGGCGGAACTGGGCCTGCGCCGGGTGGTATTTTCCTCCAGCGCCTTCGGTATGGGGTGGGCACACGACGGGAACGCCTTCGTACCCCTTTACCTGCCCCTGGACGAAGAACACCCCATGATGCCCTTCGAACCTTACGGCCTGTCCAAGCAGGTGGGAGAGGACATCGGCCGGATGGTCGCCCGCAACTCGGGAACCACGGTGGTCAGTCTGCGGTTCACCAACGTAGCCCTGCCGGAAGTACAGGCGGAGTTTCCCTGGCCGGCTCCCACACCGGAGAATCCCCTTACCCTGGTAATGTGGGCCTACGCCGACGCCAGGGACGTGGCCGAGGCCCACGTATTGGCGCTTGACGCAGAGATAGAGGAATACGAGGCCTTCATGCTGGCCCAGCCCTCCTCCCGGTTCGATGAGCCCACGATTGACCTGGTCAAGAGGAACTTTGGCGACGTGGTGGAGATACGGGAAGGACTGGGCGGCACTGCCAGCGTGATAAGCACCGAAAAGGCGCAGAGGCTGCTGGGATGGCAACCCCGCCACGACTGGAGGCAGGGACAGGCGTGAGGCCAAGGTCAACGGCGGGCGGAGGGATTCCTATACCTTAACCGGCCTTCCCCGGCCGTGTTCAGCAAATCGCTGCCTTAGCCTTTTTCCCTTGCCTATAGGGCTCTTGTGTACAAATTGCCAGATGGCGCCGGTCTGACTAAACAACCTCGCCTACGTCGCTACAGCCTACGTTGCTATTGCAGGAACGTCCAAATCCCGCACCAGGTTGGAGAACTGGGCCACGTCCTCATCAGTGACCACCTGCAGGGCAGCCATCTGAACGTCAATTTCGCCGGACAGGTACTCAAAGACCTGGTGGACCTGCTGCGGGGGCGCCTTCAAAGTTTGGCGCTTTCGAAATAAGGAAACTCTGAACAATTGTGGATTCTGTCATTCTTCAGACGTTCCCAGTCAGCCTAATTCCCTTCAATATCGCTTGATTGTTACCGTTATCAGTTCGTTGTTAAGCGGGTCCACTCCCAGCGCAGCGTCTTCCAGGGTAACCACGCCCGTTAGGCTGGGCTCTCCCTCTTCGGCGAAAATAACCGGCGTGGCAATCTGTTTGCCGGCTACCCTGATTTGGGTCCACCCTACTTCCACTGCGTGCGCGGTACCGTCGGCCAGCCGTGCCCTCTCGGTCCGGTTGACCGGCACTCCCAGCGATTCCAGCATTTCACAGGGCAATGCCGTATAGGTGGATCCGGTATCCACTTCCAGTTCAATCTCCCTGAAATTCCGCCCCTGGGGGTCTCCTACTTCAATCGTTGTGGTTGCGGTTCCCATTTTCATCATCCGCTACCTGTGTAGATCGATCAAGGCAATAATCTCGGTCCACTACGTCGCTATGGTAGGAACGTCCAAATCCCGCACCAGGTTGGAGAACTGGGCCACGTCCTCATCAATGACCGCCTGCAGGGCAGCCAGCTGAACGTCAATTTCGCCGGACAGGTACTCAAAGACCTGGTAGGCCTGCTGCGGGGGAGCGAAGTCTGCGGTGGCCACCACGGCGGTCAGCTCCGCCAACTTGCGGTTCAGCCGCGTCGGCATGTGCAGCCGGTCGCGCGCCCCCCGGTATGCTGGCTGGATCAACTCGTCCTCAATTTCCTTCAGCTTTTCCTTAACGGCCTCCGCCGCGTCGGCCACCGTCTCCTCCGACGAATGGCCCTGGGCGCGGCTTACCCACTGGTCCACCTGCTGGCGTACCCGCCGCAATTGGTTGATGGCGTCGTGGGTCTCCGAAACCCTGTCCCGAATCTCCACCAGGAAGCGGAACTGGGCCTCCAGGTCTTCCTGGGTGGCGGCCACCCTGGGGTCCTTCAGGATGCGGAACTCCTGAGTCTGCGACTGGTCGCCCACCTGCAACGTTGCCCGATAGGCGCCCGGCGGTGCCAGGGGGCCGACCAGGGAGTCCTCGGTAGTCTTGTCCTCAGGCACCCTGGTCGCCGCCGGGTACCGCATATTCCATACGAAACGGTTCATTCCTGCCCCGGCCGGCGCTCTTGGTTCCGGGTTGTCCTCGCCAGCCTCCGGGGCATTGCTGGAAAAGCTCTGTATTATGCTCCCGTCACCGTCCAGGATGGTGACGGTTACCTCCTCCTCCGGCGTTTCCTTCAGGTAGTAGTGGAGAAGCGCCCCGTCGGGCGGGTTTTCGCCGGCGTCCCACATCTTGCGTACCACCTCGCCCTGCTTGCCCAGGGACTCGCTGTAGGTAACGTCGGCGCCCAGCCCGGCGCGGTAGCTCTTGCCGGTGGTGGGCTTGCGGTCGCGGAAGGGCGACCGGACGCGGTAAGTATCCCGGGGCTGCAGCAGGCTGCAGTAAGTGTCCGCCAGTGCCGGATTCAGCTGGCGTAACTGGTTCAGGTCGTCCAGAATCCAGAAGGCCCGCCCGTGGGTGGCGGCCAACAGGTTGTCCTCCTTAACGGCCAGGTCATAGACGGGCACCACAGGCAAGTTGGCCCGCAGCGTCTGCCAGGATTCACCCTGGTCAAAGGACACGTAGGCCCCCGTCTCGGTACCGCAGTAGAGCAGACCCGGGCGGACGGGGTCTTCCCGCACTACCCGGGTGTAGTCGTCCTCCGGCAGGCCGTTGGTAATCAATGTCCAGGTCCGGCCGTAGTCGGCGGTCCGGTAAAGCATGGGGCGGGTGTCGTCCAGTTTGTAACGGGTGGCCGCAATGTAGGCGGTGGCCGGGTCGTGGGGCGAAACTTCAATCATGGAGATGAGCGTCCACTCGGGCAAGTCCGGCGGCGTGACTGGCTCCCACGTGGCGCCGCTGTCCCGGGACAGATGGACCAGCCCATCGTCGGAACCGGCCCAGAATACCCCTTGCTCGTGGGGCGATTCCACGAAGGCGAAAATGGTGGCGTAGATTTCGGCGCCGGACGTGTCCCTGGTAATGGGCCCGCCCGACGGTTCCAGGGTGGACGGGTCGTGACGGGTCAGGTCGGGGCTGATGGCTTCCCAGCTGCCGCCCAGATCGGTGGAGCGGAAGACCAGATTGCCGGCCACGTACAGAGTATTTTGGTCGTGGGGCGAAAACATGATGGGATAGGTCCATTGGAACCGGTACTTCATGTCCTTGGCGCCCCAGCCCGAATACAGTTCCGGCCAGACAGTGATTATCCGCACCTGGCCGGTGGCGTGGTCGTAGTGCAGCATGTTGCCGCCGCCCCCGGCGGAACTGCCGATGGCCCCGGAAATGACGGTATCCGGGTCGTCGGGATGCAGAGCGATGTAACCGCTCTCCGAGTTGCCCACCACGTAGCAGTCGCCCCAGGGTATGGCCCCCTTGTGTGTGCGGGAAGGCACGCTGATGGCCGTGTTGTCCTGCTGGGTGCCGTACACCCGGTAGGGGAAACGATTGTCGGTGGTCAGGTGGTAGAACTGGCCCGTCAACTGGTTGTAGATGGTGGACCAGCTTTCGCCGCCGTTGAAACTGACGCAGGCGCCGCCGTCGTTGCCCTCGATCATCCGCAGGGGATTGTTGGGGTCGATCCACAGGTCGTGGTCGTCGCCGTGGGGCGTGGTAACCCGATTGAAGTTACGGCCGCCGTCCACCGACTTCCAGCACTGGTAGTTGAGAATCCAGACCGTTTCGGCGTCCTGGGGATCGGCGAAGATATGCTGGTAGTACCAGGGCCGGCCCTGAAGGTCCCGGTTGTCGCTGACCAGTTCCCAGGTATCGCCTCCATCGTCCGAGCGGTACACCCCGCAGTCTTCCGCCTCGATGGTGGCCCACACCCGCCCGGATTTGGCCGGGGATGCGGCCACGCCGATGCGCCCCTTAAGCCCGCCGGGCAGGCCCGGGTTGTCGGTAATCTCGGTCCAGGTATCGCCCCCGTCCACCGACTTGAAGATGCCGCTTTCCTCCCCGCCGCTGATCAGGCTCCACGGCGTACGGCGGGTCTGCCAGATGGCGGCGTACAGGATGCGGGGGTTGCTGGGGTCCAGGGACAAGTCCGCCGCCCCGGCGTTCTCGCTGCGGAACAGCACCCGCTCCCAGTTCTTGCCCCCGTCCCGGGAGCGGAAGATTCCCCGCTCCTCGTTGGGGCCGTAGGCGTGGCCCAGGGCCGCCACGTACACCAGGTCGGGGTCGGCGGGATGGACACGCACCCGGGAAATGTGGCGGGTGTCGGACAGGCCCACGTTGGCCCAGGTCTGCCCGCCATCGGTGGACTTGTACACTCCGTCGCCGTAAGTAACGTCTCCACGGATGGTGGACTCGCCCATTCCGGCATAAATCACGTTGCAGTCCGACGGAGCGACGGCAATGGCTCCCACCGACGCGGTATTGAAGTAGCCGTCGGAAACGTTGTCCCAGTAGGTGCCACCGTCGGTGGTCTTCCAGACGCCGCCGGCGCAGGCCCCGAAGTAGAAGACCATGGGATTGACCGGGTCGCCGGCTACGGCAACCACCCGGCCGCCCCGGGGTGGCCCAATGCACCGCCACCTGACCGCGCCCAGCAACTCCGGGGGCATGGAAGGGACTATTTCTGCGGCAATCTGAGTTTCAGTCGTGGTCATGGTTGCACCTTTCAGTTCCAGGTTCTTGGCGGGCTAAGAAACAGTCTCAAAGTCCCTGCCCCCTTGAAGGGGCAGGGCAGGATGGGGGTGAGGGCATTACCCTCAGCGTTGAACAGTTACGGCCAAACACGAGGGGAATGGTACCCCGCGCTGCGCTACTCCTCGGCCCGGATGACTACGGGCCCACCGTCCCTGACTTCTACGTATAGACTATGGGCCTCCAGCAAGGCCATTCCCACCAGGGGCGTGGCGCCCACGGCGTCGGCCTGAATGTCTCGCGGGTTGCCGTCCCAAACCGCCGTGACCCGGTGTACGGGAAAGCCCACTTCCGTATTGTCGGCCAGGGTCGCGCTGCTGCTGAAAACGTAAGGCAAATCCAGTTCCGCCACCAACGCCGCCGGCAAAGTCAGGAAGCCACTGTAGCCCGTGTCAATCACGGCGTTCACCTCCCGATTCCGTTCCTCCGGGCCGTGGATTGTGAGCGACAAGATGGCTTCGTTGTTTGCGTTGACCAGGCCCTCTATCATCCCGCCCGCCGGCGAGAACCGCCCCCAAAGGTGCGCAGCGTAGGATGCCCCACTTTCACAACCCAGATGTCGGGAGCAGGACGCCGTTCCCGCAGAGCGTCCGCCGCAGCAAGAGCGTCGTCGTCCATGGCCCAGTCCCCGGTATCCACGTCAATGGCGACCACCCGGCCCTGGTGGGCAGTTTCAACCTTGGAACGGATGTCCCGCAGGTAAATCTCCTGGCCCAAGCGGGCGATCTCAGCCGTCGGGCGGGTTGGCGCGTTCACAGAAGCAACCTCCTTGCTGTGTTCTTTCCTTGCTGTCATTCTACACTGCCTGGCGTTTCCCTGACATGCAGGGCCAGGTGATTACCTGGGTGATTGCAGAGTCGAGTCAAAAATCCCTTCCCCCTTGACGGGGGCGGAACGTCCACCTCTGGTGGGAAGGTCAGGATGGGGTGAAAACGCGAATGCCACCACCATCTCGACAGCGCCGCGCAATATATACCAGTCTATAGCCCCACCCCTCACGCCCGGTGCGTCGGCTGCGGCATCCGCCTGGGCGGCGCCGGCAGTTCCGTCAGGCTGGACAGGTCCAAATGGGGAAGTTCCACCTGGACAAAGTTGTGCACTCCGTTGGCCAGTTCGGTGTACCGTTCAAACCAGGCCGCCAGCCGTCGCTGCCAGGCGGCCAGTCCACCACTGGCGTGCAGTTCAAACACCGCCTCCCGACCGTCCAGCCCGGACGACACCTGGTCCCAGGCCAGTTGCAGCAGGGCCGCCCGCTGCAGGGCCGTATAACCGCCTCCGCCAAAGGCATCCTCCAGCTCGGCGGCCATGACCGGGTCGGCAAAGTCGGTATCAGCCGGGGCGTTGACCAGCGACGAACCGGGCAGAGCGCGCAAAATCTCGCCCATACGCTGGCGCACCCGCAGGGTGTTGACGCCCGCCGCCGCCACGTGAAGCTGGTTGGGCAGGGCGTGGCCGCCGGCCGTGGTTTCGGGTTCCAGTTCCGCCGCCGTCATGCAGGTGCGTGTGGTCTGGACGTTTACGGTCAGTTCAACCAGTTGCTCGGTGGTCTGGGGATTTTCCTTGAGGCCCATAACTTCCGCCAACGCCAGGGCGATGGACATGGTCAGTTCCGCCTTGGCCAGCCATCCGTAACTGTGGTGCCACAGCAGCCAGGATACCAGCCCGTGGCGTGTGTTGCGGTTGATGGGTTCGCCGGTAAAGACCCGATGGCGGGGGACGAAAACATTCTCCAGCCATACCATGGAGTCCAGTTCGTCAAAACGACTGCTCAGGGGCGACAGGAAAGGATTGCTATGCCGGGCTGCGATGCGGCGCGACACCACCTTCAAGCCCGGAGCGTTCACCGGCACAATGAACCAAAGGTGCCGGCCGCTGTCCGGCGGCAATTCGGTCCTGCTGGTGATGAGCAGGTCCTCGGCGAAGGGGGTACTGGTGTGCATCTGCACCTTTCCGGTGATGACGACCCCCTCGTCCGTTTCGCTGACCAGCTTCAGGGCCGCCCGGTCATTCTCATCCTCCCGCAGCCGAGTGCCGATCAGCGGGCCGCCCCCGGCAAAGGTGAGAAACCGACCGCTTTCCGCCAGCGACTGCCGGTATTCTTCCGCATCCGCAATGTCTTCGGCGGAGTAGTCCAGCCGCTTCAGAACGTTCAGCATGCCCAGGGCAATCAGCGCGCCGTAGCCCGGAGTGTGGGTCATGTTGCCGCCGGTCAGATAGTGGACCGCGCTGATGGCCTTGCCCAGGCGGCGCAGGTCGTCGGATGTCTTCGGCGGGGTCGATGCCAGAGGATGCCTTTGGCCATTCGCGTCGGGCGGCGTCAGCAGCGTGTCCTGCCACTGGGGGTCGAAGTGGCGGTCGTACCAGGCCACGTACTCATTGACCATGGCCGCCGTGGCCGGGTGGGTGGTTACGTCCTCCACCGGGCCTTCGCCCACCACCCATACGTCACGCCCGTCGCGCAGGCTTTCCTTGTAATGGGCACCTGTCCTCATGCTTCATTGTCCCCGGAGTTACCGGCTGGAATCAACCCTGGAACTAACCATTGTACCCTTGCCGTCCAGCGCCGGGCAGACAGCCTCGATGGCGGCGCAGGACAATGGCATTACGAACTTCTCAATGTGCTTTGGTTAAGCTTTGTAGCCCCGTCTGGGGTCCGCCGCGGCGGACGGACGCCTGAGCTTGCTGAAGGACCTGAAATCCCACTTCTCAGCCCGGTTTAGGGTCCGAGGAGCGGCATGTGGGTTAGAGTTTAGATTCTTCACTCCGTTCAGAATGACAGGAACTCTGGCGCGGTTGCCCTGCCTCTATCTACAATCCCACAACCCGTACCCGGTTGTTATGGGTGTCGGCGATGTACAGGTCTCCGCCGGCGCTTATCCCGCAGCCGTGGGCCCGGGACAGGCCGGCTTCCACAGCGGGACCCCCGTCGCCGTCCCCGCCTTCTCGTCCACCGGCGATGGTGGTAACAATACCGGTGCGGTGGTCGATGCGCCGCACCGCGAAGTTCTCGGAATCAACGACGATAACGTTGTCTTCCAGGTCGCACCGCATGGCCTTGGGCGCGCCCCAGGTGGCGGCCAGGGCGGGCCCGCCGTCGCCGCTGTAGCCAAAGACCGACTCGGCCCCGGCGATGGTGGTCAGAATGCCGTCGGGGGAAATCCGGCGGACGCCGTTGCCCTCCCGCTCGGCCACGTAAACGTTGCCCTGGCGGTCCATGCAGACGGCGCGAGGGCCCATCAGGCTGGCCTCGGTGGCCGGCTTGCCGTCGCCGGCGCGGGACTTCTCACCGGTGCCGGCAAAGGTGGTGATGATTCCGGTGGACAGGTCCACCCGCCGGATGCGCTGGTCCTGGATGTCGGCAATCAGCAGGCCGCCCTGCCCGTCTAGGAACAGGTCGTTGGGCTCCCGGAGCATGGCCTCGTTGCCGGGGCCGCCGTCTCCGCTGTAACCGAACTCTCCCGTGCCCGCTACGGTGGAGACTATACCCGTCTCCGCGTCTATCTTCCTTACCGCCGGGTCGAATCGTTGGGCGAAGTAAATGTCGCCATTCCCGTCTATGGCCAAGCCGTAGGGCTGGTTGACTACCGCGTCCAGGGCCGGTCCGCCGTCGCCCGTGTAGCCCGGCTCACCCGTACCGCACACCCGGGATATGATTCCCGTGCGGGCGTCCATCCGGCGGATGCGGTGCTGCCGCCCCATGCAGACGACCAGGTTGCCCTGGGGGTCAAACTCGCAGGCGTAGGGAAGCTGGCAGGCGGCCTCCAGGGCCGGGCCGCCGTCCCCCTCCCAGCCTTCTTCGCCGTTCCCCAGTACCGTCTGGATAATGCCCTTTTGGGCAAGCATGGCTGGCCCTCCGCCTTTCGTGACTGACCGGGAGTCCCGGTCGTGCCCATTATGACACACCTTTCCCCGGGTGGAACCAGCTTCCGTGGCGTCGGCGGGAGGTTTCCCCTGCCGCCGCCGTTGGGGATCCTGTTGCGCCGGCGACGGTATATTTTGCGCGGCCTCCAGGAAACAGGCCGAGGGCTGCGGCATTATCTGTTACACTGGCCGAAACGGGAACCGAGTCGAAGCGCTGGCGCCAGCCAGAGTCGCGAGAGTCCGGCAGCATCCGTAACACCTTTTGATCAACCCGACAAAGGAGCGTTCAACCGGCGCCAGGAGGAGACATGGCGAGTTTAAGCGTGGCTCCCGGGGTGGAGTTACACTATTACGACGACGATTTCACCGACCCCTGGCGTTACCCGCCAGCCATCCTGTTGCAGCATGGCTTTTCCCGCAGCGGCAAGTTCTGGTACGGCTGGGTGCCCCTGCTGGCGGGGGAGTTCCGAGTCCTGCGCCCAGACCTGCGTGGCATGGGCGAGTCAACCATGCCGGAAGAGGCATACGAGCCTCTCCTGGACATTTTCATGGCAGACCTCAATGCCATCCTGGACAGCCAGGGCATTGACCGCGTGGTCTACGTGGGTGAGTCCTTCGGCGGCATCCTGGGCCTGAGCTTTGCCCACGCCTTTCCGGACCGGGTGCGGGCCCTGGTGTTGTGCAACACGCCCTGCCGCCTGCCCCGCCGGGGTCGCGCCGACCCGGGCAGCGCGTGGAGCGCCGCCATGAGCCGGAGCGTAGGGACCTGGTCCACTGCCACCATCGACAACCGCCTGGACACCCGGGCGGCGCCCCAGGGAATGAGGGAATGGTACATTTCGGAAATGGACCGTACTTCGCCCTCCATAGGCCGCAAGCTTCAGGCCTACCTGGAATCCCTGGATTTCCGGCCGTACCTGAAGGAGGTGGCAGCGCCCACGCTGCTGCTGTCGGGCGAAGAGTCGCCCACTTCCACCCTGGACCAGCAGCAGTTAATGGCGGAAGAGCTGACCAACTGCCGCCTGGTAACCTACCCTGGCCTGGGCCACGGGATCAACGCCATCCATCCGGAGTGGTGCGTGGCCCGCTTGCTGGAGTTCCTGGCGGAGTGTGGAACTACCTGAACATGGCCTGATTCCCCCGACCTGGATTAACCTGCCGCCAACGCAGGATAGGAGAGAGCACCATGACCCACTACATGTACATAGCCATCCAGGAAGACGACAAGATTGCCACCTTCACCATCAACCCCGACACCGGGGCCCTGTCTCACCAGCGAGACCTGGCCGTTTCCGGCGGCCCCTTTACCATGGCGGTCAGCCCCGACGGCGCCCACCTTTACGTGGGCTGCCGGGAAGACCCCCAGCTCATCAGCTACGCCATCGACCAGGCCAACGGCGACCTGGCCCGCACCGGCCAGATAGCGCTGGAGTTCAACCCCACCTACATCAACACCGACCGCAGGGGACGCTATGTTCTGTCCGCCTACTACCAGGGCGCCCACGTCGGCGTTCACCCCATCGGCGGCGACGGTTCGGTGGGCGGGAATCCGGTGGTGTGGATCGAAACGGCCACCGGCACCCACGCCATGCAGACCGATCCCACCAACACTTACGCCTTCGTGCCCCACATTGCTGGCAACGGCCCAAACCGGATCTACCAGTATCGTTTCGATGAAAACACGGGCCGCATCGAACCCAACTCGCCGGCCCAGGTGGAACCCGACGGCTTCCATGGCCCTCGCCACTTCTGCTTCCATCCCTCGCTGAACGTCCTCTATTTCTCCAACGAGCAGGGCTGCAGCGTGGGCGCTTACCGGCTGGATGCCTCCAACGGCGCACTGACCCAGTTCCAGACGGTTCCCACCATCCCCGAGGACTTCACCGAGCGGAACACCTGCTCGCAAATCCAGGTAACCGGCTCCGGGCGGTTCCTTTACGCCCCTAACCGGGGCCACAACAGCATCGCCTGCTTCACTGTGGACGCGGCATCCGGCGAACTGAGCGCCAACGGCAACGTTGAAGCCGAAGCCATCCCCAACGCCCTGGCAATAGGCCCCGGGGAGAAGTTCCTCTACTCCGCCGGGGTGGAATCGGGCAACCTGGCCACCTTTGCCATTGACGGCGACACCGGCTGGTTGAGCCGAACGGCCACCACTCCCCTGGGCAACCGCCCCGCCTGGATATCCCAGGTCGAACTGCCCTGATTAACGGGGACAAATCTTTGTGCTTTCGCAGGGGCAGCCCTTGTGGCTGCCCTGGATTCCACCAGGAAATCACCTGGCAGGAATACCGACTCAACAAACTTAATGGGGGAAAGACTCATGCCGGAAATTGAGAAGAAGCTGAACGAAATGGGCTACCAGCTCACCGAGCCCCGCCGTTCCGCCGTGGGCAATTTCGTCCCCGCGGTACGGACGGGCAACCTGGTCTACACCGCCGGCACAGGACCCGGCCTGCCCGAAGGCGGCCTGCTCCACGTGGGCAAGCTGGGCGCCGACGTTACCATCGAGCAGGGCTACGACTGCGCCCGCCTGACCATGCTCAACCTGCTTTCCAACCTCAAGGGAGAGATCGGCGATCTGGACAAGGTGAAGCGAGTGGTGAAGCTGCTTTGCATGGTCAACGCCACTCCCGACTTCACCGAAACGCCTCGGGTGGCCAACGGCGCCTCAGACCTGCTGGTTGAACTGTTTGGTGAACGGGGCCGCCACGCCCGCTCCGCCGTGGGCATGGGCACCCTGCCGGGAGCAATGCCCATAGAGATTGAAATGATCGTCGAAGTGGAAGACTAGCGATTTGACCTATGCGGCCTGCCGGGTATCTTCCCTTTCGCTCGGAATATGTAGAAAGGCCTTGGGAGCATTGTTGGCAGCCCAGTCCTGAGCTTGTCCAAGGAATGCGCGTGAAGTACGGAACAACGGCGCCTTAAGTCAATGTCATGCTGAACGTGCCGAAGCATCTAAGCTCTTTCGGACAGGCTGCCTTCCGGTCCCGGCAGCGCCACCAAAGGAAGGATTTTGAGCCCTTCGGCAAGCTCAGGCGGCCACGTCCGCCCCTGGCGGGGCGACATGACATCAGGGTTGAGTGTAGTTGGCCTCTTATGGCGCGGTATCCCCGATAGTGAACATTGCGCCTTCATAACCAGCCACCAACGACATCCCACGCCAGGGGCGAGTCAGGTTCTCATCGTGAAGAGCCCAGACTCGCTGGCCGCCCCTACACCGGCGGCCGCAACTCGTGCCACCCGGCGGCCTGCTGGTAGGTGTAGGCGGCCTGGATTACGCCGGGCTCGTCAAAGGGCTTGCCGGCAATCTGCATTCCGATGGGCAGGCCGTTCTCGGTGAACCCGCAGGGTATGGAAATGGCGGGCAGTCCCGTCACGTTGAAGGGCGCGGTGAAGCTCTTGCCCCGCACCGTAAAGGTGGGATCATACCCCTCGAAAGCCGCCGCCGGCTGGGTCATGGTGGGTGTCACCAGAAAGTCAACCGTTTTCATCACCCGGGCGAAATCCCGCCGCGCCCACGTCCGCACTCTTTGGGCCTGCAGGTAATCCGAGGCGCTCAGCATGCCTCCTATGCGGAACCTGCCCCGGACAATCTCACCGAACTCCTGCGGACGGCTCTTCAGGTTGGGCTCGTGGTAGGCGAAGGCCTCGCTGACCATAATCACCGAGTTGGCAGCCCGCACGTGCTCCAGGCTGGGAATGGTTACCTCCTCCACGTGGGCGCCCAGTTCCTCCAGCACGCTCACCGCCTGGTCCACTTTCGCCACCACCTCCGGGCTTACGCCGGGGTCGTCGTCAAAGAAGTAGTGCCGCGGCAGGCCGATTCTCACTCCCCGGATGTCTTCCCGTAGTGACCGGGAGTAGTCGGGCACCGGGGCCTGGCTGGACGTGGGGTCCCTGGGGTCATGCCCGGCGATGGCCTGGAGCATGTAGGCGGTGTCCTCTACTGTGCGGGTCATGGGGCCGGCGTGGTCCTGCGACCAGCTTAAGGTAACTACTCCGTACCGGCTGACCCGTCCGTAGGTGGGCTTCAGGCCCACGATGCCGCACAACGACGCCGGGCCCCTGATGGACCCGCCGGTGCAGGAACCCAACGCGCCCAGGCACTGGCCCGAGGCCACCGAAGAGCCGGAACCGCTGCTGGAGCCGCCGGTGATGTGGTTTAGATTCCAGGGGTTGCAGGCCGGCTCGAAGGGCGTGGTCCAGTCCGGGCCGCCCAGTGCGAACTCGTGCATGGCCAGCTTGCCCAGCAGGATGCCTCCGGCCGCCTTCAACCGGGCCGTGGTGGTGGCGTCTTCGGTGGGCACCCGGTCTATGTCCACCTGCGAACCCGACGTGGTGCGTATTCCGGCAGTGTCGTACAGGTCTTTCAGGGCAAAGGGTATGCCGTGCATCTGCCCTCGATAGGCCCCCCTCAGTATTTCGGCCTCGGCGGTGCGGGCCTGGGCCAGCGCCTCGTCGGCCAATAGCAGAATGAAGGAGTGGAGTCGGTCGTCGGTGGCCTGGATGCGGTCCAGGCAGGCCCGGGTCAATTCCACCGGGGAAAGCTCTCCCCTCTGGATCAGTTCTCCGGCCTGCCGCATGCTCAGGTAGTGGAGTTGGGTATCGGAAGTGGACATCAGGTATCCCTCCTAAGGAAGACTTGGGTTGTCCGACAGACCGGAATCACGCTTCCGGCCAGTCGGGGTGGAACTCCACCACCATTTCCTCGGCCCCGAAGCTCAGGGTATGCAGTTCCCTGGCGTAGGCGGCGTAAAGCTCGTAAATGGGTTTCAGGTCGTCCAGTTCCTCCTGGGTCATGCCCAGCCCGGCCCGGTCGGCCATCAGCTTGAACTCTTCCATCGAAACTTCGCCCGTATCAGGCATTTCACAACCTCCGGTTTGCATATCTTGGGCGGTTGGCGTGTCCCCTGCATCGGGGATGGTGGGATTATACATGCCTCCACCACGCTGGGCACCAACTTACAGAACGAACCAGGCTAAACCAAAGACTGGCAGGCTATCTGGCCTGCCAGTCAACAATCTGCTCTTCCTGGCCCGGTCTAGCTCCCCGTCAGTATCGTCACCACTTCCGTGGCCAGCCCTTCGGCCCGATGCCTGAGCTGTTCCCGGTCCAGGTTTTCGATGGGGTGCTCGGTGAAAATGGTGGGGTAGTCCTCGGCGCCCCACATCTTGGCCATCCCCTTGGCCGTGGGGATGAACCGGTCGGTGCAGATGGTGGCCGAAGGCAGGCCCGCCTTCTCCACGTGAATCCCGTCGTGCACACTGCACGCGCTGCAGGACCCTCAATCGCCGATGGCGATCACCACCGCATCGCAGTCGGTGGCCAGGGCCGCGATGGCCGCCGGGTCGGCGGGACGGGAGGCGCTGGGCTTGCGGTGCCATTTGACGTCGCCGATTTCATAGCGGGTGCGCAGCACCTCCGCCAGTTCCTCCAACAGCACGTCGGCATTCCGCTTGCTGTCGTCGATGATACCGACGTTGGCGCCGGCCATGGTGGCCAGGCGAGGCGCGCCGTCAAAAGGCGGCGTCGCTGGCTCCGTGGTGGGGTTGACCAGGGTAAATTCGCTCATGATCCCTCCTACCGTGGTTTATCCACGAATCCGCCGCGACGGGCGAATGTTAACTGATGACCCGAACTTCTGAACAACTTCCTTTCCCCTTGAGGGGAGAAGGACAGGATGGGGGTGGAGCCTTCGTTGTGTCATTAACGCCCCCTGACCCTCACTATTACTCTCTACCGCCATGGGCGCGGGAACTTCGTGATCGTCCGGCTACGGTCTTACTCTTACTTCCTTCGTTACCGAGGTGGAACCGACCTTGGGTCCCCAGCTGGGTATCACCGATGACATGTTGGATTCCTCGCCGCCGGCGAACACCAGGAGTATATCGTCTGGCCCGCCGGTCAGGGGCACCATTCTCTCCTCGTCCCCCGGTTCCACGGCGCCAGGAAACACTTGCGCACGCTTGAAGTCGGCCACCGAGCGGCGGATGTGGTCGTAAAGATATTGTTTGACACCAGCTTTGGTCCAGTCCCGCCACAGATTGCCGTTGCCGGCAATTGTGACCACCGTCTCCCCCTGCCGGATGCCCGCCGCCGGGTCACCCACCGAACCGGAGGTGGACAGGGACGTTCCCAGTGACGATGCCACGTCGGCGATGGCGTACAGGATAGCTTCGGGGTGGCCCACGGAGCGCACCTGCCGGGGCGCCTCGGAGGCGAAGACCGTGACGGCGCTCTGGTCGGCGGAAAACCCCCGCTCCACGTGCAGGGGCGTCCAGTGGGTCTCCGTTTCCGCCTCGGCGATGCAGTAACTGAACTTCCCCGGGTGCCCGATGACGCTGCGGTCGTAGAGGCCGGGTATGGCGGCGCAGGCGTTCATCAGGATGAGCCGGACGGCCCGCCCAATGGTGGAGTTGGCCCGGTTGCCCGGCCCGAAGAGGTTATTGCGGGCGTTGATGCCCAGTTCCTGCACCACAGGTCCGTTGACGATAACCAGCACCGCGGCCCCGCCCATGCTGGACGACGGGCCCACCAGGTTGAACGGGGGCGCCAGCATGGCCTCGGTGGCGGCCAGCACCACCGGCATGTACTCCGGCCTGCAGCCGGCCATCACCGCGTTGGCGGCCACCTTCTCGGCGGTAATCTCCCGCCTCCGCTCCGGCAGTTCCCCCACAACCTCCGTCCCGTCCCGCCCACCGGCGTCCAGGAACTCGGCCACCTTATCGGTGGTAGGCGGCAAAATGGGCAGCCCATCAGTCCAGCCCAGGTCGTACAGTGCCTCAACGGCGCTGAACACGTCAGTCCAGTTGGCGATGGTGGTCAAGTTGGTCTCCTCTTTCAATGATTCTATGCTTCACGGTCAGTCAGCTGGTGCCAATACACCTGCCCGGAGTCGATTTCTCGCTGCACCTCGAGCGTGTTGCGGGCACTGGCGATTACTGGTACTGACGGACACCCGGTCTGTTCCGTGAGAATAAGGGCATTGCGGATGGCTCGCCCGGTATCTCTCTGGTCGGCAGTGTAGGAAACCTCCACGGCCAGGTACCGGGTCTCGCTCCCGTCACTGGCGACTATAACCAGGTCCGCGTCTCTGAAGCTTCTCAGGTTGCCGGATAGGGCCTGTCCCTCGGCTGCCGCCCCAGCAATCTGTGCCAGTTCACCCCTTGTCATTTTCCTTTCATATTGCATGCCCATATCGAGAGGTATGAACTCAGCCGCTTCCGCCATTTCCCTTCGTGTGTAGTCTTCCTTCAAGCGAGAACTGTCACTCTCCATCCGGTCAAATCTTGCCAGGGCATTCTGGTTGAAATTCCGCTGCTCGTCGTTGAACTGTTCCTGCCTTGCCACGAAGCGGTTGACAGTTTCAGTTAACGCCTGCAACGCGGCAGGTAGGTTAAGAAGTTCATCGCCCAATATCTGGGCGCGCACCGCTTCACGCCATTCAGGGTTTTCCCTGAGGGCCCTCAAGAATTCTTCAGGTGTATTGATAGTAGTCATGTTCACTGTTCTCTCGGCAATATTATAGCGGCTATTTGCAGGCCGAGAGAAAAGGCGGCAGCGCCTTGCCAATGGGATCCCAAGACAATTGGAGGTCAACCCTTATCAAACAGGGTCGGCCTCCATAAAGCCTGGACGCGACGTATGCGAGTTACTACCTGACCCGTTCGTACTTGGAGAAGCTGCGCAGTTCCCGGGGCGGGTCCATGTGGGAACCCCGAATGGTGTAGGACACCTCGGACACGTACACTGCGCCGCTGGAGTCAACGGCGATGCCGTGGGGAGCAATGAACTGGCCCGCGCCTTCGCCCTCTTCCTTGGCTCCGAACAGGCCCACCCGGTTGCCTTCCAGGTCGTAGATGGTCACCCGGTGACCCAGGCCGGGAGCGTCGTCCACGCCGCCCATACCGTTCAATTCGCCAATGTAGATGTTGTCCTGCCACAGCACCATGGCATCGGGACGATGGATGTTGCTCCACATGGTGATGAAGCCGCCTTCCGGATCAAAAATCTGGACGCGGTGCGCTTCACGGTCAACGACCAGGATGCGGTCGTCGCCATCAACTGCGATGTTGTGGGGGCGTATGAACTGTCCGGCATCTATGCCCGGCTCTCCCCAGCTGAACTTGTACTCGCCGTCGCCACTGTAGCAGTGGATGCGGGAGTTGCCGTAGCCGTCGGAGATGTAGATGTCGCCATTGGACGGCCGGATGGCCGCCGACGTGGGCCGGTTGAAGGGCTGGCCGCTCCAGCGGGGCGCCGGATGATTCCGCTCTCCGATCTCCATCACCTTCTCCCCGTCGGGAGTGAACTTCTGGATGGTGTGGATGCCGTCATCGGCGGCCAGGATGGAATCATCGTGGGCGATGTAGAGGCCGTGGGTGCGGTTGCTGAACAGGCCCTGCCCGAAGGAGCGCAGGAAGTTGCCGTCCTTGTCGAAGACCATGATAGGATCCTCGCCCCGGGTCAGGATGAACACCCGGTCCTCCGAGTCGCAGACAACGCCGGGGCATTCCAGCAAGCGCTTACCCTGGGGCAGCTTTGCCCAGTCTTCCACGAAAGTATACTGAAAATCGCCATACCCGAAAACTTCTGCCATAGCTATTTTCCTCCTGGTATTTTGCGCCGCGGAGCAATGCCGAAACTGTCGCCTGGGAAGCTCAAAACCACCACCCCGCAGTTTGCCGTCATACTACCTTTACGGCAGGACAACGTCAATTGGGAACGACCCGGGCAGCAGGGCGATCACACATCAGCTTTGGTTACCCACCGTCTTTCCCGCTCAGACGTAAAGCTCGACACTGGCGCGGTCATGTTCCGGGATTCGAGAGGGAGGACGTGCAAGCAGGCTATCTCAGATGCAATAGCGCCATGCAATGGCCCCTACGTTCCGCGTCGGTACCGCCGCCGTTCTTCCTCCTCCGGCGGCCGCACGTTGCGGAACATGAAATAGAGAGAAAGGTCGTATCCAATCTTCAGAAGAGCTGAGCCCACCAACGGCGCCCAGGCCGCGGTAATGTTCCAGATGGCCGTGGTTACCGAAGGACCCATTGCCCCCGCGGCGCTCCGGCTCACCATGTTAATGCTCGCCATCGCAACCCTCTCCTCGCGGTTGATCACCGCCATGTTGTACGAGTCCCTGGTGGGTACGTCCATCTGGCTCAGAAAAGCGCGGCATTGCCAGAATACTATCGCCAGCGTGGCCGTGGGCGCGAAGGCTGCCGCCAGCAGAAAGAAGCTGGACGGAATATGGGTGAAAACCATCGTGTTCAGCAGCCCGATTCTGTTGGCTATTTTGGCCGATATCCACAGGGAAGACGCGGTCAGCAGGTGGGATAGTGAAAAGACCAGGGCCAGCGATTCCACCGTCAACCCGAATTTCGTATAGAACCAGTAAGCCACCAGGCTCTGCATCACCATGGACGTGGTAAAGGTGTCCAGGCTGTACAGCGAGATCAGTGTAAATATCCGGCGCCGCGATGGCAGCTTCAGTGGGTTTTGCCACTGCTGACGAATGCTGGCCCCCTCCACCTCCGACGAAACAAAGACATACAGCGCCGCCCCGGCCAGCTGGCACAGGGCAAATCCCAGGAACATGGCCTGGTAGGACGACAGGAGGGAAAGGCCCAGCCCTTCCTGCAACAGCACCGGAAAGCCGGCGGCCAGCGCGCCCAGAAAGGTGCCGGTGCGGGCCACAATGCTGTAAACGGCAAAAATATCGGTGCGTCTTTCCGGGGGGCCGGTATCCGGGAGAATGGCGACTTCCAGGGGTTGTGCCGGACTCTCTCCCCCTCCGCCGCCCGTGGACAGGCTACCCAGGAAGGCGATGACCAGTAGCGGGATAAAAGCCTCGGTGAAGTACATCGCCAGCCCCGCGGCCGCCGCCAGCAGGGAGAATACGACCAGCAGGCGCCGTCGGCCTACCCTTTCACTGACTAATCCCACCACCAGCGCAAAGAAGGAAACTCCGGCAACCCCCACCGTAAGGATCGCCCCAATCTGCACCAGGCTGAAGCCCAGTTCGGCCAGGTAGATGGCGATGATGACGGAAATGAAGCTCTGAGAGAAGGTACGAACCCCGCGGGCCAGGGTTATCAACCGGGCATCGCCGTTCATCCAGGAGAGCGATGTTAGGAAGGAGGTATTGATACTCCGAACCCACTTCAATGCGGGCTACATCAGCAGGGCGTCGGTGGGAATTAAGCGCTGGCCTGCGGGGTCAACCGCCAGAAGGGCCCGCTCCAGGGTGTAGACGCCCAACAACGCATCGGCGTTATCATCTCCGAAGACAACCACGGTGTTGACGATTTGGCCCTCAATGCGGACTGGGGTTTCGCCGATGGCTCGCTGTATGGTCGAGTCGTTGGCCAAGCGGAATCTGACAGTTTGGGTGGGTTGGACACCCAAGTGTCGGAGCAACGGTGCGGGGACCTGAGTGAAGGTTGCGCCGGTGTCTACCAGGGCCATTACCTCCTGGAACTCGCTAGCATTCGGGCCGGTGATTTCCAATGGGTAATGGAAGATGCTCATTTCAGACCTCTGGAGAGTTACTGAATTATAGCATGGCAGTAGCCTAAATCCCCGGCCGGGCCTTGTGCCACTCGGTAGCCTGCTCGTAAGCGTAGCCGATGTTCAGCAGTAGTTCCTCGGACAGGTGCGGGCCGATAACCTGCATTCCCACCGGCAGCCCCTCGGAAAAGCCGCAGGGTATCGACATAGCCGGCAGCCCGGCTATGTTGATGGGCAGCGTGCACACGTCTATCAGGTACATCTGCACCGGATCGGCCGTCTTGTCGCCCAGGGGGAAGGCCACCACCGGCGACGTGGGGGTAACCAGCGCGTCCACCGTCTCAAACACCCGGGCAAAGTCCTGCCGGATCAGCGTCCGCGCCTGCTGGGCCTTCAGGTAGTAGGCGTCATAGTAACCAGCGGACAGGGCGTAGGCGCCCAGCATTATCCGCCGCTTCACCTCCGGACCGAATCCCTGCTGGCGCGTGGTCTCCATGGCCTCCCACATATCAGGCGTGTTCTGGTAGGAATACCCGAACTTCACCCCGTCGTATCGGGCCAGGTTGGCCGAGCACTCCGACGGGGCAATGATGTAGTAGCAGGCCAGGGCATACTCCGTCGTTGGCAGCGATACCGGTTCAACCGAAGCCCCCAGCCCTTCCAGGTCCCTGATCGCTTCCTCCACCGCTGTCCGCACCCCCGGCTCCATGCCCTCCACGAAATACTCCCGGGGAATGCCCAGCCGCATCCCCTTTAGCTCCCCCGTAAGCCCTCCCGTAAAGTCGGTGGGCGGCAGGTTCAGGGACGTGGAGTCCCTGGGATCGTAGCCGGCCATGGCATTCAGGGTGATGGCGCAGTCGGTTACGTCCTTGCCCACCGGCCCGATCTGGTCCAGGGAAGACGCGAAGGCAATGAGCCCGTACCGGCTGACCCGCCCGTAGGTGGGTTTAAGACCCGCCACGCCGCACAGGGACGCCGGCTGGCGGATGCTGCCCCCGGTGTCGGAACCCAGGGCCACAATGGCTTCGTTCGCGGCCACCGCCGCCGCCGCGCCGCCGCTGCTGCCCCCGGGCACTCGTCCCAGGTCCCAGGGATTGTGGGTGGGATAGAAGGCCGAATTCTCGCAGGACGACCCCATGGCGAATTCGTCCATGTTCCCCTTGCCCAGCAGGACCGCTCCCTGGGCCGACAAGCGCTCCCACACCGTGGCATCGTACACCGGCACAAAATTTTCCAGCATCCTGGACGAGCAGGTAGTCCGAATGCCCCTGGTGCAGATCAGGTCCTTCACTTGCACCGGAATGCCGGTCATGGGGCCGCCCCGTCCCTCGGCCATGACCTTGTCGGCCTCCTCCGCCTGCTTCAAGGCGTGGTCTTCCGTCAGTGTAACGTAGGCCTTGACCCGCTCCTCCACCTGCCCGATGCGCTCGAAGCAGGCGCGCACCAGCTCCACGGCGCTGAAAGACCCGGCGTCCAGTTCGGCCCGGGCCTCGTGCAGGGTTAGTTGCCATAGTTCGGCCAAGGGGTATTACTCCTCCAGCGGCGTTAGCTGCACCAAGCCATGCCGCTCGTGGTGAATGACTCGAACCCGTTCGTGGTGAGCCTGTCGAACCACGGGCAGTCTGGGCAAGCATCCTTCGACAAGCTCAGGATGAGCGGATGACAAGGCAACAGCCCCCTTGCCCCTGTCAATCATTCCTCCAGCACCGCCTTCACCCGGAACAGGTCTCCCTCCCGGCGGGGTGCGTTCAGCAGCGTGTCCTCGGGTCCCAGCGACTCGGACGGCTCATCTTCCCGCATAACCGAATTCAACTCCACCGCGTGCCCCGTGGGCTCCACCGCGCTGGTGTCCAGCTGCTTCAACAGCTCGAACTGGTCCAGGATGTTGGACAACTGCTCCTGGAAGGTTGCGATCTCGTCCTCCGACAACCCGATGCGGGCCAGGGCGGCTATGTGTTCAACGTCGGCGCGTTCCAGGGGCATAAATTCATTCCTGTCTTCTGTATATTGGGTGGGGCGGCCCTTGCGGCTGCCCCTGTGGGGATGATTGTAGGGGCGACCCTTGTGGTCGCCCTTCGTACCGATATTGTCCTGTTTCCTAGTTCATCTCCGAGCCGCCCGACACGCTGATGGACAGGCCCGTCATGTAATCGGACTCGGCGGAGGACAGGAAGGCGGCCATGTTGGCTATGTCGTCGCCCTGGGCGATGCGGCCCATGGGCACCCGGGTGGAACGTTCCTGCACCATCAGGGCCCGGTGTTCCTCGGCCGACTCTCCCTCGGCGGCCAGGGCGGCGGCAATGAAGTCCACCCGCTCCGTGTCCACCAGCCCGGGGCAGATGGCGTTGACGTTGACCTTGTGGGCCGCCATTTCCTGGGCCAGGGCCTGGGTGAACCCCACCAGGGCAAACTTGGAAGCGCAGTAGACCGCGTAGCGGGCGATGCCCCGTTTGCCCGCTCCCGAAGAGATGATGATTATCTTGCCGCCCCCGCCCCGGGCTACCATGTGCCGCGCTACGGCCCGGGAACACAGGTAGGTGCCCCGGACGTTGACCCGCAACACCTCATCAAAGGCGTCCTCCTCCAGGTCCACCACCAGCACCCGGTCCCGGCCGGGCCGGGAACCGGCGTTGTTCACCAGGATGTCGATCTTGCCGAAACGTGCCAGGACCTGCTGGACCATGTCGTCCACCTGGGCGCTGTCGGACACGTCGGAGAAGATGCCCAGGGCCTGCCGACCCTCGGCCTCAATTTCCTTGACCACGCTGGACAGGCCCTCCCAGCCGTCGGCCCGGTCCTCGGATCGGATAGCCGTCACCGATTCGGGAATGTCGGTTACCACCACGTCGGCGCCCTCCCGGGCCAGGCGGGTGGCTATGGCCCGGCCGATGCCGTGGCGACCGCCGGCGCCGGTTACTACGGCTACTTTCCCGTTCAGGTCATACATTCTCTTACCTCGCTGCTTTCTCCCGTTGAAGACAGAAAGCTGGCAATTTAATCCACCTCTTGCGCTCTGTCATCTTGAAACCACTGCTGGACATAGGTTGCTTGCGGGCTCAACTCCCACCCTGAAACGCGCCCTCGTATCCCCTCAAAGCCGGCTCTCCTAAGGGTTCCAGAATCAAGGAACAGATTTCCATCTCATTCTGAAGTATGATTGTCCAGGGCCCAAGGTTGAATATTTCCAGGGTAATATGATTGGAGAAACCTGGGTCAATTTTTGGTGCGGTCACATGGACTCCTACACCAAGCCTTGCCAGCCGGCTCTTGCCTTCTACCCTGGCGCCCAATCTGGTACTCAGGGATATATACTCTAAAGTAGCCCCGATGACAAACTGCCTCGGCTGCAGGAAAAGGGGTTCCCTGTTGAGGTCTTTGATTTCCGATTGGGAACGTATAAAGCTGCTCACGTCCAGCTTATTGGGGTCGACGTATATGCCCTCAACAGGATTAGTTCCCGGGTCTGATATGGTCGGTCCCAGGCGAAGGTCAATTGAAGCCGGCTGTATGGATCCACTGTCTGAACTAAAGGGGGTTATTACCAAATCTCCAGAATCCAACATTTCCAGTATCTGGAGATCCGACAGAATCATTTTTCCCCCTTCCGATGGTGTACTAGGTCCTTTTGACCCTCAGGCAGTGATGCTTTCCAATTCCGCATCTGTCAGTTCCCAGGTAGGCCTTCCTTCGTTGCTTATCGGGAAATAAACTATGATCCTGTCGCCATTCTTTCCTGCCAGCGTAGCAGGAGCATACTTGTTGTCCACGATAGTGGAAGTAGGAATCAGGGCATCGAATTGACGCCCTCCGAATTCCATTACGATAAAAGTGTCGTGACCCAGAGGCATGGGTTTGATCTGGTGGGGCTCCAGCTTGATCATGATCTTCCTGGGCGGGTCCCACCACTCGATGTTTGGCATACCCATCACGTTGCTCCTTACTTCTTGGTGAAGGGGCGACTACTCCACGTTGCTCGGCAGGGATATCAGCGCCGTGCCGCCCACGTAGCGTTCCCCGGCCTCGCCCATCATCAACACGTCGCACTCCAGCAGGTTCTCACCGCCCTCTTCCCTGGTATCCGTCACGGTGGCGGAGATGAGCAGGGGCTTGTTGTGGGGCACCGGCTGGCGGAATACCAGGTCCAGGTCTTTCAGCGACTCCGGCCCTGCCCAGTCGGTAAGGGCCTGGCTCATAATGGCCATGCTCATCACCCCGGGCACGATGGGGCCGGGGAGACCGGAGGCCTCGGCCAATTCCTGGCTGGTGAACCGGTTGGGCATGGGATTGCCCCACAGTTCGCAGAAAGTGGCCACATTTTCGTCAGTGGCCACCAGTTCCACCGGGCCAATCTCGTCGCCCAGATCAATATCTTCGAAATAGGGGCCGTTGTGGTCAGCCATTGCTTGCGCTACTCCCTGGATGCGTAGGATTCCTGCACGTCTGCCACCACCACCCCGTCCTGGTTGGTGAAGGTGGTCTCCCACACCGTGAAGACCATGGTACCGCTGCGCCCTGTCTTGGGGTACACCTCCTTCAGGTGCGACGATGCCAGCAGCTTGTCTCCGGCCACGATGGGCGCGCGCGACTGGACTCGCTGGCCGGCGTGGAAACGTACTACGCCGAATTTCAGCTCTATGTCCGGCAGTTCCACGTTCCGGACCAGCATGGTTACCAGAGTTGGGGGCGCCAGGACCCCGGTATAACCGGCCGCCTGCGCCGTGGCCGCATCGGTATACATGGGATTGGACTCGCCGATGCTGCGGTTGAAGGTCTGGATCAGGTCAGCGGTTATCTCGAAGGGCCCCGCCTCATGCTCCACGCCGTAAAGATCTCGGTTGTATTCCAGTTCCATTGCCATGGGAATCTCCTCAGCGGGGGTGGCCCGCCCTGGTCGTTTGATAACCCTGCCACTGATGGTCCGGGCCCGCAGGGGCGGGTTTTCATTCAGGGTAAACCGTTCCCGGGTAGCCACCTTTTCTTCCGAATTAGTCGTGTCGCCCTGCCCCTGCCGGTGGGCCTGATCCGCCTGCTGCGGATCACCTCAGCCCGGTTGCCGGTCCTGGTAGCCTCACGGAATTGCCTTGATGGGTGGGGCTTAACCGTCATTCCGGTCCGACGCGTCGGACAGGAATCCAGTACCACTGCGGTGCTTTACTGTTGACCTCTCGCAACCCTTCTGGATTCCGGCTCCAGGCCGGAATGAAGACAGAAACCTGCCACCCATCATTCCCAAGCAGTTGTTCTACTAGCGGCGTCTTGGGGAATGCAGGTCAGCTTCTGCGTTGGAGTTCAGCCCGAGCCAGGCCTTGGTGATCGGAAAGCCGGGAGCCACGCTAAGACTGTTCCGGTGACTGCTGCATATCCTTCAGCCAGACCGGGGCAAAATCGCCCACCTGCAGGGCTTCCACCAGCTGACGCTCGTTTCGCACCTCGCCGGGGAAGACAGTGACGCACGACCCCAGGTGGCTGGCCAGGTGGGCGTCGCTGCCGCCGGTGCCCAGGTAATTGTTTTCCCGGCACAAGGCGTCGGCCCGTTCGTTCTCGCCGGCCCGGCTGCCGCCGTTCACGCGCTCCACGATGTGGAGGTCGGGGAAAGTCTCACCCTGCTCCATGTAGTCCACCAGGCCGATACCGAAGCGCCCCGGGTGGGCCGGAACGGCGATGGCCCCGTGGTGGCGGGCGGCCTTCATCAGTTCCCGCGCGTCCATCTTGACGTCGCCCAGGTCAATATCCTTGGCCAGACCCTCATTTACCCCGTAAACCAGCACGTGCCCGTACCGGGTATCCAGTTCCGAAGCCTTCATGATGAGCACGTCGTACTCCGCCGCCAGTTGCGAGTAATCTTTGTCGAAGTCGAACTTCCGGTGCTCCGTAAGTACAAATCCGTCGATGGTGTAGCCCCGCTTGCTGCGCAGAACGTGAATCCACTTCACGTATTGCTCAACGGTAGCGCGGGAGTCGTCAGAGGAAACCGAGTGGCTATGCAGGTCCAGGTACATGCGACGTTATATCAACTCCAGGTTTTTCGCGGCTCCTCAACGCTATTGGTTGGCGGGGGCCGGCAGCGTCGGATATTCCGTCGATGGGTTCGACGAGGCATCCAGCGCCGGGAACAATAATACCTTTATAGCCATTATTCAGCAACCAATTTCCAGGTCAGCAGCCAGCGTCACAGGACGATCGCAAATTCTGGCAAGATTGCACTTTGCCGCTCATCCTGAGCCTTTCGAAGGACGCACCCTTATCAGGAAATGGTTCGACAAGCTCACCATGAGCGGTTGGTAGGGGACTTTGCAAACGTCTTGCCAAACATCTCCCTCCGCTTTTCCTCTCCGTCCCTCGGTGCTAGAATCGGACTAAAGGGACCTGCAGGAGGCACTGTTATGCAGCGTACCAGGGTCAAGGACATCCTCAACCGCGAAGCCGCCGGCGGCGAAGTGCAAGTCCAGGGCTGGGTAAAGACCCGCCGCTCTTCCGGCGCCGTTTCCTTCATTCAAATCAGCGACGGCTCAACCCTCACCGACCTGCAGATTGTGGTGGAACCCTCTTCGCCCGACTTTGCCCTGGTCGAGTCCTTGTCCACGGGCTGCAGCGTCTGCGCCCAGGGCGAGTTGGTGGAATCCCAGGGCCGGAACCAGAAGTACGAAGTCAAGGCCACCAGACTGGAACTGCTGGGCCAGGCCGACCCGGAAGAATACCCTCTCCAGAAGAAACGCCACACCCTGGAATTCCTTCGCGAAATCGCCCACCTGCGGCCCCGCACCAACACCTTCGGCGCCATGGCCCGGGTCCGCAATGCCATGGCCTATGCTATCCACAGCTTCTTCCAGCAGCGGGGCTTCCAGTACATCCAGACGCCCATGATCACCGCCAGCGACGCCGAGGGCGCCGGTTCCATGTTCCGCGTTACCACCCTGGATCTGCAGGACCCGCCCCGCCGGGACGGCCTGGTGGACAACGCCGAGGACTTCTTCGGCCAGCCCACCTACCTCACCGTCAGCGGGCAACTGGAGGCCGAGATTTTCGCCCTGGCCCTGTCCGACGTCTATACCTTCGGCCCCACCTTCCGCGCCGAAAACTCCAACACCTCCCGCCACCTGGCCGAGTTCTGGATGGTGGAGCCCGAGGTAGCCTTCTGCGACCTGGACGGTCTGGCCGAACTGGCCGAGGACTTTCTCAAGTACATCTTCAGCCAGGCCCTGGAACAGTGCCCCGACGAGATGGCCTTCTTCAACCGTTGGTACGACGACTCCGCCATCCAGACCCTGGAAAGCATCATCAGTTCCAGCTTCGAGCGCATGACCTACACCGAGGCCGTCCGACTGCTGGAAAGTTCCGGCGAGAATTTTGAATTCCCCGTCTCCTGGGGCCTGGATTTGCAATCGGAGCACGAGCGCTACATCACCGAGAAGCGGGTGGGCCGGCCCGTGGTGGTAACCGACTACCCGAGGGACATCAAGGCCTTCTACATGCGCCTGAATGAAGACGGGGAGACGGTGCGGGCCATGGACGTGCTGGTGCCCCGCATTGGCGAGATCATCGGCGGCAGCCAGCGGGAGGAACGGGAAGACATGCTGCTGGAACGAATGAAGCAATCGGGCCTGGACGCGGAAAACTACTGGTGGTACCTGGACCTGCGCCGCTACGGCACCGTCCCCCACGCCGGCTTCGGCCTGGGCTTCGAACGCACCGTCCAGTTCGCAACCGGCATGCAAAACATTAGGGACATTATTCCCTTCCCAAGAACGCCCAAGAACGTGGAGTTTTAGAGGGCGGGATTACTTTAGCTCGATGGGATGTGTGTTCTCAACGAACGTTTCCATATCATCCAGAAACCTCGCATCCCATGTTTCGTCCACATGGATGTTGTTCCAGAGGCCGGACCTACGCACACGATCCCTATCGCTGTGCCTCCCCATCCAATTCTTGGACTGTAAGTCAACTGCTGGTGAAATGTAGCTGCTTAGAAGGGCGATCGCATTTCCTTCAATCAGGCCCCTCATACTATTCGGACCAGGTTCATCAGGAACTGCCAGCCATAAGAAAGGCATTTGCCCGATATAGCGGCTCACCTTCCTTTCGAGTTCCTCTTCATTATCCTTCACGGATTGTCGGCTTCGTCCCAGTTTGTGTGCTGCTTGGCTGGCGCTGTTGCCGACTCCCCACGAAGGAGGCAAGTCAATGCCATTGGCGGCGGCTAGAGCAGTGCCCACTATCAGGCGGAAAATGGATCCACGGTGAATGCCAAGCCCAGTGCGGCTGACACCCTTGTGCTGGGACAGGCGGTTCCAGAGTGTAGTGTTTGCCCCCGTAGTGATAGCATGGGTACCAATCCTGACAACTCGACCCTTACCGACAACCTTTGCGCGAGTCTCTCCGGCTTCGAAGAAGAAATACACTCCACGTCTGGGCCAGTCCAACCGGCCATTGCATTCATTCAAGACCTTCGGGCCGCCGGACCGAAAGGCCAGAAAGTCCATGAGACCATAAAACCGTTCGGTGTCTTCCATTCGGTTAGCCACTAGTATTCTCGCCCAACCACCTTAGCCGTTCACCGATTCTCATGCCTTCCATAGGGTCGAAAATCGCTATGCCCTGTTCAACGATTTTCGAGTCCAAGAACTGTTGGTAATCTCGACCAGCCAGAAATATCACCGCATTCACTCCGTCAAGGTGTGGGTGCAATTGCGACGCGATGGCTTCTGCCCATCTGCGCCGCTCCGCCTTCGGCATTTTTTTCAGAGTGAGGTCATAGGGCTCTATTACCTGCTCCGGAGAAACAAGGCCGTACTTGGCAGACAGAATTAACCAAGGCTGGTTAATACTCTCCACGAAGGTACGGGATTTCCGAAACAGTTGGGAAGTGTAGAGGTCTTTGGCTGGAGCAGGCACCGACAGCTTCCGGCCGACACACGAAACCAGGTAAAGAGCCATCTTTCACCTCAGGAAGGAAAAATAGAAGGACAGGACAAACAGCTAACCAACTCCATCCTGTTCATCCTGTCCATCCATGTTTCTTCCGCTGGGGCTACGGCTTTTCTATCGGCGCCCCCACTATGCTGCCCCACTCCGTCCACGAACCGTCGTAATTGCGGACGTTCTCGTAGCCCAGCAGCTGGGTCAATACGAACCAGGTATGGGAGGACCGCTCGCCGATGCGGCAGTAGGCGATGGTATCCCTGCTGCCGTCAACGCCCTGCCCGCCGTACAGCGCGGCCAGCTCGTCCGCCGACTTGAAGGTGCCGTCCTCGTTGGCGGCCTGGCCCCAAGGAATGTTGGCGGCGCCGGGGATGTGCCCGCCCCGCTGGGACCCCTCCTGGGGCAGGTTGGGCGGCGCCAGCAGTTCCCCGCTGAATTCCGCCGGTGACCGCACGTCCACCAGGGCCGTGTTGCCGGCGCCCACCGCGGCCAGCACCTGGTCCCTGTAGGCGCGGATACTCTCGTCCGGGTCCTGGGCCGCGTAGTTGGTCGCGGCGTAGCTGGGTACTTCAGTGGACATGGGACGGCCTTCGGCCTCCCACTTGGCCCGGCCGCCGTTCATCAGCTTTACATTGGCGTGACCATAGTACCGGATCTGCCAGAAAGCCCAGGCGGCGAACCAGTTGTTGTTGTCGCCGTAGACCACCACGGTGGTGTCGTTGCCGACCCCGGAACCGCCCAGCAGTCCTTCCATTTCTGCCTTGCTCAGCAGGTCGCGGCGCACCGACTGCTGCAGCTGACTCTGCCAGTTCCAGCCCACGGCTCCGGCGATGTGGCCCTGCTCATAGGCGGCCGTATCCACGTCCACCTCAATCAACCGCACGTTGGCGTCGCCGCCGTGTTCCGCTACCCAGTCGGTGCTCACCAGGGACTCGGGATGCGCGTATTCTGCCATTTTCTTTAAACCTCCAAGCGGTATCTGGTAGTCGTAATTATACCTGCTGATTTCGTAAAGACAATGGTAAAATCCCGTGGCAATCGGGGGCGCGTGTGGGCCCTTTTTGCGCGCCAAAATCCCTTACCCTTTTGACACATACACCAAACATATTTAATATATGGCAATTAATCTGGGCCGTCCTCATGCGACAGGAGGCTTTCCCCATGGCCACTATCCCCGAACTGAAGGAACAATACGAAGGCCTGGACTCGCGGGTAGCCATCCGCCAGGATTCGGCCATCGATACCGAGTGCCTCATGGCCTTCCAGTACGAGTACCCGGGCCAGGAGACCGAGGTGGTCATCGACACCGACGAGTTCACCGCCGTCTGTCCCTGGACCGGCCTGCCAGACTACGGGGTCCTTACCATAACCTACATTCCCCGCGATAGCTGCATCGAGCTTAAGTCTCTCAAGTACTACCTGCTCTCCTTTCGGGATGTGGGCATCGTTCAGGAGCACGCTGCCAACCGCGTCCTCCAGGACCTGGTGGCCTGCTGCCAGCCCCATCGCATGAAGATAAACCTGGATTACAAGGTACGGGGCGGTATCCACACCGAAGTATCGGTGGAGTACCAGGCGGCCGCAGCGTAACCCCGGCTTTTTGGGCAACGGCTTTTTGGGCAACGGTTCAAGCATCCTGGCGTAGCGCGCGACAGGCGGGAGACAATAATGCGATTCACGGGAAGCTTTGTAGTTGTCGTGGCCCTCTTCGTCACCGTTCTGATTTCCTCCAACATCATCGCGGTAAGGACCATCACTATCCTTCCCATTGAGCGGTTATTTTCCATTCAGTGGTTCGGAGATCCCTCGATAGTTCTGCCAGCGGCCATTATTATCTTCCCCATCAGTTATATCGTCGGGGACGTGCTGACCGAGGTGTACGGGTTCCGGGTGGCCCGAGGCGTTATCTGGCTGGGGTTCGCCATGAACCTGCTGGTGGTGGTGGCGTTGTGGGTGTCCGGTATGATTCCCGGGGCCTTCTTCTGGAGTGAGAGTGATCAGGATTCCTACAGCCGGATACTGGGACAGGTCCCCGGCATCGTGGTCGGCTCCTTCATCGCCTACCTGGTGGGCGAGTTCTCCAACTCCACCGTGCTGTCGCTGCTCAAGTACAAGATGCAGGGCAGGCTGCTCTTTGTCCGCACCATCGGCTCCACCATTGTGGGCCAGGGCCTCGATTCCTTCATCTTCATCTACATCGCCTTTGGGGTCTTCGGCGACTGGTCCGGCACCGCCCTCTTCGGAGCGGCGCTGGCCCAGTGGATCATCAAGATTCTCTACGAGGCCGCCGCCACGCCCCTGACCTACCTGGTGGTCAACTTCATGAAGCGGGTGGAGGAAATGGACGTTACCGACGCCCCCCGCTCCCTCAACCCCCTGGGCATTTTCGCCTAGCGGCAGCCCTGGCCGGTTCACCGCAGAGGCGCACGAACGTGCGGCCCCCGGATTTGATGCCTTCCTCCTCGACGGGGGCGGAACGTCCACCTGTGGTGGGAAAGCTGGGATGGAGGTAATGGACAGACCCCAACCCCGCCAACCTGAAGTCAATGTCTCCCTGAGCCTGCCGAAGGGCCTCAACTCCCACCCCGCCAACCCCGCGCGGGCTTTGCTAAGTACCCTACCCACTGACACTTCCCCCAAGTCACGCCGGCGATTCAAACCAACCGGACCACCCCAACCCCCGGTAGGGGCGGCCCTTGTGGCCGCCTTCTCCCACCGAAATTAACCCCAACCGAAATCTTGCCACATCAACCGCACCGTACCAACGCAAATGCACTAGAACCGGTAGGGGCGGATTTGGAACCCGCCCCGCCATCCTCAAAGCACCTTCCCCGCCCCACACCAAACCCCCTGTCACCCTGAGCCTGCCGAAGGGTCTAAACTCCCACCCTCCAATACGTTACCGGCCTCAGGAGGCCCCCCTACTGCGCCGCCGCCCGCTCCAGGTTCAGCGCCAGCAGCCTCTCCAGAACCTCCTGCTCCCCCAGGTCCGCCGGCCACCCATACGCCGCCGCTATCGCGTCATCCAATTTCTTGTGCACATTCTCTAACCATGTGGGACGGCTGTTGTACAGGTTCGTCAGCGTCCGCTTCTTCAACTCCGACTCCGATATCCCCGGCGGATTCAGCCAGTTCTCCCTCCATTCGTTCAACTCCCGTGCCGCTTCTGCGATTGCCTCACGGTGAGCCTCCGTGGGTTCAGGAAAGGGAAATGTTTCAAAACAGGTTGTAGGCGTGTATCGGGGTCTGCTTTCCAGTTGTGTTCCCATAGCCAATGCCCACAACTCGTGGAAACGGGAGTGCAATACGCCGAGAGTAAAGTCATCATCCCGGGCAACTACGATTAAAGCGTGGTCTGGCAGGATTTCCGTGGCTACCCACCGAAAGAGGCGGTGTTTTGCTGTTGTAGGAGTGGCAACGTATCTGTCAATCTCCCTTAGGGCTTCACGCATTTCAGGCCTTGGACGTTCGTGTATCCACCAGTCAAATATTTTTGACCTGGACTTCTCTCTTTGAGGCCTTACAACTGCATTAACGTATTCAAAGGGCATTTCGTACAATGCCGCCTCTTCCATTGTCCTATCTGCGCCAAAGTCGACAATCCATGTCCCACTGGGGCGGGATGTTATGTCCTTACCATTTACTCTGGGCTTGACGACTTCCGCATTACTCTTGCCGTGGGGGTTGGGGCTTGCGATCATTTCTTCCGCTAACGAAGAAGGAATGTCAAACGGCCCACCCTTGGTGTCCCCCATGAAGCCGATTCCCATGTTGGCCTTGAGCCTTACGGCCCCGGTCAGATCCACCCCTACAGTCAGATTGGAGTTTATTGATTCGACCTGACTGCCGTCTAACGTGCGGTCTGTTTCAGACCCGTCGTCAAATCCAATGATCGAAACATGTACTGCTGCGCCTTCAAGAATCCACGGATGGTCAGACCATGCCATGAAAATATCGCCTGTTTCCTTCATCCGTTGTAACACTCGTCTGTTGGCTCCGCCCCGGATACCCTGAGTTGCCAGTAATCCAGCCCGGTCGGCGCTCTTTGCCTCCAACATCTGCCGACCTTTTTCAAGCCAATAGCAAACCAAATCCGCCTCAGCAGGCACCCTTTCCTCGTACTTCTCAAACAACCTTTCAACGTACTGGTCTCCCAGGTTTTTTCGAAGCAGTTTCCCCCCAAGGAACGGCGGATTCCCAATAATAAACTCCGCCGCCGGCCATTCCGGCTCCTTGGGATTGTCCGGGTCCGACAGGTCCAGAATGGCGTCAGTCTGCCTTATCGTGTCCAGGGACGTAAGGATGGGGCTGTGGTCGTAGGGAAAGCCGTTGGCCTGGTGCCACTGGATATAGCCGATCCAAAGGGCGGTGCGGGCCAGTTCGGTGGCGTAGTGGTTGATTTCCAGCCCCAGCATCTGGTTCGGTTTCACTGTTGGACGCAGTTCGTGCCAACCCTGGGCCGCGCCAAAGTCAATTGCCGTTTTCTCCAGGTCCAGCAGCGCCCGTAATGCCAGATACAGGAAATTGCCGCTCCCGCAGGCCGGATCCAGCACCTTGACCGCCGCAAGCCGTTGCTGAAAAGCTTCCAAGCGACTGCGTGCGCCTGTTGCGTCATCATCGTCTAGCAAGGCTTCAATTTGTTGCCTGGCCTCTTCCCATTCCCGCCACAACGGGGTCATCAGCACCGGATCAACCACCAGCATAATGTCCTCTGCGCTGGTGTAATGAGCCCCCAGGTACGCTCTCTTGGAAGCGTCCAGCGCCCTCTCGAAAAGTGTCCCGAATATCGAGGGCTCAATGTTCTGCCAGTTCTTCCTCGCTGCTTCCGCCAGACGTTGCAGGGCTGCGGTACTCAGTTCAACGGTGTCATTATCGTTGAACAGGTCCCCGTTGAAATGGCGGATATCCGTTGGGCCAAACAGCCCGCCCGTCGCCATCTGCTGGAAGAGGTTTCTCGCTCCCTGGTCAAACTTTGCCGGCTCGCGGAACTGTTCATGCACCAACTGCGTGAACACGGAGTTAGGCAACAGGCCGGCGTCTTCCGCGTAGAGGCAGAACACGATCTGGTTAAGGTATCGGGCCAGTTTCTCAGGATCCTCGTCCTGCTCTTCCATATCCGTAACAATATTCCGGAACAGGTCGGCCGTTTCCCTTGTAACGTCCTCAACGGTGCGGACCGGTCGCAGGTCGGCCGGGGCGTGGAAGGCACACCGCAATATCTTCAGGTTTTCCGGCTTGTCCAGTTCCTCAACTGCAATCTCATACAGTACCGTTTCCATCCCGGGAAAGTTGGTGCGGACCAATATCGTTTGGAACGATGAAACTATCAGCAGGGGCGGTGTCTTGAGATAGATGGAGTAGCGCAGCAACTGGGTGAAGGCGCCTTCAAGCTGGTTGTCGCTGCTCTTGAACTCCCAGCCGAAATGCTCTTCCTTGTAGGCGTCAGCCGAGCCGATGGGGACTTTCTTCTCGAAGGTAAAGGCATCCAAGTCCTTGTAATCGCCAGGCGTAGGATGGTCCACCAGCCGGCAGATGTCGATGAACATTTCCTGCGAAGCCTGTTTTTCTCCGAACGGAGTATCTTTCCATTTAGCAATGAACTCTGCTGGTGTCATACCCCGCCTTCTCTTCAATGCTTCCCTGCATCATCTTCGACCAATGTTAGCTTTTCCGCTAGTGCTGGTCTACCTATACCTGTCATAATCTCCTTTCGTGGATTATCCTAACCCCACCCCCATTCTTAATTCTTAATTCTTAATTCTTAATTCTTACCTCTTAATTCCCAATTCCTAATTCCCAATTCCCAATTCCCCTGACACTTCCCCCTTGCCACCCCGCGTAACCAATCGTCACCATAAACCCAGCATCCAAAAATAACCCGGCTCTTTCAGCGCCCAGGCCCGACGACCGGCGGCGACCAATCCGCCAAGAACCCGCCGCCGCAATCGCAAGGCCAAATACAAAACGCTCGGAAATGACAGGATATGCTCGGAAAAACTGACATTTCGCCCCGCCACCCCCGTCACTCCGGACACGATACGGAATCCAGGCCGCGGGCTGAGGGCCTCAAGTGGCCCAAAACGGCCCAAAACGGCCCCGGAAAAGCGGGAATGTGGGCCACTTTTTTCCGGAATACAGATAGGACTTACCCCGGCGCCGGCCCAAAATTCGGCCCGTCGGACCGTTGCCCACCCCCGATTTCAAATACGAAACGGCCCCAAATGGCCCAAAACGGCCCGGAATACAAAAAAATCCAGTTCTGTACCTGCTTCCCTGCATCCGCTCATCCTGAGCGACCATCCGCCTCAGGCGGATTGGTGGGCCTGTCGAAGAATCATCCTGAGGCCCTCGCAGCGCCCTCGCCCTCTGGGAGGGTGGAACGTCCGCCAGAGCAATCGCACAATAGATTTTCCTCAAATTGCGCCAGGACTGGCAGCAGAGAGTCAAGTCACCCTGAGCTTGCCGAAGGGTCTAAACTCTTGCTTGGGTGTCGTGGATTGGGTTCCAATGACTGGCTGGCACGTACGGTTTCAGATGCTTCGGCTGAGTTCAGCCTGAGCCGGGCCGAAGGGCTCAGCATGACAGCCTTAAAACGCGATTACCCTGGAACGTCCGCCTTCGCCGGGGTGAGGGCGATCTTCCCTGTGCTATACTAGCCCGGCGTTCTTACGGCTATATTCCTTTGTTTCATCTCGGAGGGAGACGATGACTTCTTTGGCACAGTTGGGCGCCAACCTGCCCGAAACTATCGCCGAGTTGCGGGACAGCGGCTACCGGATAACTCCGGTGCGCGAGGAGATGCGCAGGAACCTGGTGGCCAAGATGCGGGCCGAAGAGGTCGTGTTCCCCGGCATCATCGGCTTCGAAGACACCGTCATCCCCCAACTGGAAAACGCCATCCTGGCCGGCCAGGACCTGATTCTGCTGGGCGAACGGGGTCAGGCCAAGTCCCGCATCATCCGCAGTCTGGTCAACCTGCTGGACGAGGCCATCCCCAAGATTGCCGGCTGCGAGATCAACTGCGACCCCTTCAACCCCATCTGCCAGGGCCGCTGCGACAGGATTTCCGAATCCGGCGACGACACCGGCATCGAATGGATCGGACGGGAAGACCGCTATTCAGAAAAGCTGGCCACCCCCGACATTTCCATCGCCGACCTCATCGGGGAGATCGACCCCATCAAGGTGGCCGAAGGGCGGCATCTCTCCGACGAGCAGGCTATCCACTACGGGCTGGTGCCCCGCACCAACCGGGGCATCTTTTCCATCAACGAGTTGCCCGACCTGGCCGAGCGCATCCAGGTGGGCCTGTTCAACCTGATGGAGGAAAGGGACGTGCAGATCAAGGGCTACCGCATTCGCCTGCCCCTGGACGTCTACGTGGTGGCCACCGCCAACCCCGAGGACTACACCAACCGCGGCCGCATCGTCACCCCGCTGAAGGACCGGTACGGCTCCCAGATTCACACCCACTACCCCCGCTACATCGAGGAAGAGATTACCATCATGGACCAGGAGCGGGCCCGCTTCATGGACGAGGACAACCTGGTTGTTCCCCAGTACATGAAGGAGATCCTGGCCGAGATAACCGCCCAGGCCCGCGCCAGCAACGAGATCAACCAGCGCTCGGGAGTCAGCGTCCGGGTCTCCATCGCCAATTACGAGACCCTGCTCAGCAACGCCGTCCGCCGCGCCATCAAGTCCGGCGATACGGTGGCCTGCCCCCGCATCAGCGACCTCCCCTACATCTCCGCCTCCTTTGGCGGCAAGATCGAATTGGAGACCTTTGAGGAGGGGCGCGAGGACCGGGTCATGGAGGATTTGACCAAGCGGGCGGTGCTGCGGGTGTTCGGCCGCTACTTCGACGTGGACTCCCTGGAGGACGTGGTAACCGCCTTCGACCTGGGCAGCCAGGCCGAGACGAGCAGCGAAAAGCCGGCGGAGGAATATCCGACCATGGCCTCCGGGGTGGAAGGTCTGACCGAGGCGGTAGCCCGCCTGACGGAAGACCCCCGTCCTGAGCTTCAAGCCTCGGCCACGGAGTTCGTCCTGGAAGGCCTGCACCTCAACCGCCGCCTCAACTGCGAACGCACGCCAAGGGGGTACAGCTACCGGCGGTAAGGGGTCGGAACCAAATCATCTGGTCTTTAGGTAATCCAGAGCCCTTTGGATGTTGATTTCTTTAATGTAGGAAGAGGCAAGGCTATAAATCTCGACAAGGTCTGGAACTTCCTCTACTTCATCCGAAGATGGAATGGGTGCCTGCCTTCGAAGACTTTCAATAACATTGCCAGATTCGTCTATCATATTTAGTTGGAAATACCCTCGGGCTCTTTCATTCGATATCGAAAACGACATATCCGGGAAACTAACACGGTATTCATTCTCTCTTCTAGTCTGCTTCCAGGAAAGCTTCCTATCTCGAGAAAGCCGCAATAATTCGTTCGCTACTTCGTTCAATCCCTCTTCAGGCATTCCTTCCTCCGAGACCGAACTACTCAAGACGGTCTTCCAGCTCTACGAGTAAATTCGTTTGAAAATCAGTTAGGTCGGTAATGATTTTGGTTCTAACTTCAATCTGGATCCCACCGAACGATGCGTCCAGTTCATTCTGCATATCCATTAAGGTCGTAATCGTGTCCTGAATTTGGCTGCGATGGTCTGCGGTTAAGGCGGGGTGATGCCTTCGTATATCTATGAATAAATTCCTGATGTCGGGAAATCTTTCGAGGGCCCGTTCTCTATCTTCGTTTCGAAGCAAATAAATTAGACCTTGAATTCTCTCATTTAGTCGGGTTATATCTGTGCCCGTAGTCTCTCGCCTAATCAATCGTTGGGCTTCTTCCGCGGCCAATCTGGCCGCGTGAGCTTCGCCCCTTAATTTTATAATGTGGTATATGGCAACGGCTAGTGCAATACCCGATACCAGAGCACCGGCTATGCTGGCAAAGTTGCCAGCGTTTTCGAGCATTTAACCTAGCCTCCGTGGTGTGGCAATATCATGAACATGGGTTCTCTACCATCAGCATATCGATTCAGATATCTACCTTCCCAACACCCTTAGCGCCGCCGCCTTAACCTCCGCCCGGTCCAGGGCAACCGCCAGTTCCCCGTTCTCGTCGGGCTGGAAGGCCGACTCCTGGTGCAGTTCGGAAACCAGCGCGGTTACCGTCTCCCGCATCTTGGCTCCATTGTCGAAGCCTGCTCCCGACAGTTGTGGCAATGCCAGGCCCGCCAGGTGGCCTTCCACCTCGGCGGTCAGCAGTTCTACCTCCACCGCGTGGCGCTGTATCTGGCCCACCGACTGCAGGTGGCGGCCCAGGTAGCAGCCCCCAAACTGCAGGACGTCGCAGGGGCGGCCCTCCTGTTCAATCTGGTACTGGTAGCGTGGCTCCAGCTCGTGGTCGGTCAGGTAGTCCCGCACTTCCTGGTCTTCAGAATCCGGGCTCTCCGGATCAAAGATCAACTGCACCGTGTACATGAAGAATCCGGCCGGTTCAACCTTGATGAACATAAAGCCTCCTCACCAGGCGGGTAGCCGTGCTCAGAGTGGTTACAATTACCTTGACGTATAGCTGAATTATCGGTACACTAAGCCTACAACCTCTGTCGACTCGACGGCAGAGCGCGAGGCCGCCTTAGGGCGGCTTCAGCTATTTGTGGGACCGGTTTGTGAAAACCAACGTTTACGTTGACGGCTTCAACCTCTATTACGGTTGTTTGAAGGATTCTCCCTACCGTTGGCTGGACTTGGCAAAACTGTGCAGTCTGCTCCTACCCTCCCACGAAATTAACCGTATCCGATACTTTACCGCTTTGCTCAGCCCCAAGCCAGCAAATCCGCTCCAGCCTCAACGCCAACTGTTTTATCTTCGTGCGCTGCAAACCATACCAAACCTGACCATACATTACGGCCACTTTCTGACCAACGCCGTCAGGATACCCCTGGCGCAGCCTTCTCCCGCCGGCCCGCAGACTGCCCTGGTACTGAAGACGGAGGAAAAGGGTACGGATGTCAACCTGACCACCTACTTGATGGCAGACTCCCTGGGCGGGGAGTGTGAAATGGCGGTACTGCTTTCCAATGACTCCGACTTCAAGACCCCTATCGAGTTTCTACGAACTCAACTGGACATGACCGTCGGTGTTTTCAACCCGCAAAGGACCAAGAGTTGGGCGCTGTCCCAAGTATCCGACTTCTACCGCCCGATTCGCCGAGGCCCGCTGAGCGCGAGTCAATTCCCAAGCCAACTATCCGACGTTCAGGGTACCATCACCAAGCCACCTTCCTGGTAACCGCCTGCCTATTCGGTACGTTCAAGACCTACAACCCCACCGCCTTCATGATAATGTCCACGTTGGACGGGTCCGGCTTCAGGGAGCCGTCGTCAATGCCATGCATGGTGTCCACTATGGCATCGTGGAAGGGTGTGGGAACGCCCGTTTCGCGGCCCTTGCTGCAGATGAGGCCGTTCATGAAGTCCACTTCAGAGTGCCGACCCTTGTGAACGTCCTGGGCCATGGAAGCCAGCCAGTTTACCCGCCCTCCGGCCCGACTCATTATGTCGTTGAGTTCCTCGAACACTTCGCCCTTGTCGGCGTCGGCCCACGTCTCGGCAGGAATGCCATTGATGGCCACCACGTTCAGCCCCTGGGCCAGGCCCACCTGGGCGCCCTCCTTGGCCAGTTGGATGCGGAACATGCGGAAGCGGGCGTCCTGGGCCATTTCCTGGGAGCCAAGGGTCGTCATGGCCGAGATGGCATTGCCCATGCCGTTCTGGCACAGCTTGGCCCATCGCTCCCCCCAAAGATTATCGGTGGCGTAGGCGGCGTCGATGTTGTCCAGCTTCTGGGCCACGCTCTCGCTGCGGGAAGTAATCCGGCCCGACTGCTCACCCACGCGAAACACCACATGCCCGTGGTCCCGCCCTGGCGCGCCGCCCCGGATGACGTGCCCCGGCTCCCACAGGGCCACCTCGATGTGCGAAGCGATGCAGCCCATCTCCCGCTGTGGCCCCACGATTTCGCCGATCAGCGGATCGTTCCAGCAGTTCTGCAGCGACACGAAGTAGCCGTCGTCCTTGACGTAACGCTTGATGAAGTGGGTGGCCCACTCGGTGTCGTAAGACTTCATCGCAACGAAGGCAAAATCAAAAGGTTCCGTGATGCCCTGGGCGTCGGTCAGGTGCATGGCCTTGACCGGCACGGTGAAGTCGCCCTGGCTGCCGCTGGCCCGCAGGCCCTCGGCGCGCATCTTTTCCACGTGCTCGGGCCACATATCAATGAAAGTCACGTCTTCGCCGGCCTGGGTCAGAAAGGCGCCCACGTAGCTGCCCAAAGCGCCAGCGCCCATGATTGCGATTTTTTCTGGCATTATGCTCATCTCCTTAATTCATTACCTTTGGCCGGTTTCGGCCCGGTGTCCGTAGCATACCATAGAGCATAATTGATCCACGAATAGACACGAAAGGGAAACTGCGTGGGCCGCTGCCCGGAGGCACAGGCGGCCGACGTCGCCAACCCGAACTCTTGTAGCCCATTTAAGAACGGTGACAGGTTTTTCGGTAGCTTTCGTATGGCGCTGCAATACCGCTGATTCAGTTAACGGTTTTCAGCATGTTCCGACCTCCCGGTCCGCTTCGGCGGACCTCTGAGTATAACCCCCATGTGTTGGCTATTCACAAACTTCGTGGCGTCAGCCTGTTTTGCGCCCACACCCGCAGGTAATGGGCCCAGTACCCCCGCCACCGACCGTACTTGTTGGAGATGGTTTCCACGTCTTGCGGCGTCAGGGTCAGGCCAGTTCCATAGACCAGCGACGCCGAACGCGTGAGTTCCCGCTCATTCTCCGGCAGCCCCTGGTAACGTCCCATGGATCGCAACAGAATAAACCGGGCTGACCATGGGCCGATCCCTCGTATTCCCAGCAGCCACCCTTCCACCTCGCCGTCGGGCGCGCACTGGAGAAAGTCCGGCTTTACCGATGCAAGCGCTCTGGCAACATCGAGGATGTACTCGGCTCTACGAAAGTCATGCAATGCAAGCGGCAGGGCGGCTTCCTCCAATGGAGCAACTTCCTGCGGGTCAGGAAAGGCCCAATAGTCGTGGCCGTCCAGATGAATGCGATGGCCTACAGCCTCCAAGAAGCTCTGATACAGCGTTCTCGCTGTGGAAAGGCGGTTCCGCTGGCTGACTATGGCCCAGGTGGCGGCCTCAAAGGGGCTCCCAAACTTCACCTGGTGATAGCCATGCAGTTCCCGAATTACGGGAACGAAGCAAGTGTCGTTCTTGGCAACACCGTAGAACTCCCCCAAGTCGTCGTCCAGGCTGAGTAGCCAGCGGAGCAACCACACTGCATCTTGCTCCAGTCCCTCCGTTTCTTCTGGTTCAGTAGTATGGAGAGTGTAGTCCAGAACCCCATCGCCAGCGCCGAACTTGCACCTTACGTGAAACAGGACGGTACGCCCGGTTACCCTTGCGGCTAAGTACAAGCTGTCACCAACAACCGATAGCTTACCCAGGGTTGGTGGAAACCCTCTCAAGAAGTCCAGAGTCTTGGCGAAATCAAAGGGCGGCAGTCCTGCCGCAGTACCTTCGATTGTTCGATGCCTCGTCATTCTTTCCCCCGGCATCCACCGAATCGGTTTCATAGGCTTCCGTAAGGTTTGATCTAGCAGCAATCGAGAGATGGATCGGCCGGCGTTTGCCGGCCCGGCATACCAGGCCGAGATGCTGAAGACCAGACGGAAGTTGTTTCTTGAGCAGCTGAATGACTGCATCCCGCGGAAGTCGCTGGATCTGCGCATCCGTTCCCGCTATCCAAGGGCGCGCAAGGTGCGTCACACTTACTGCTTGGCTGTCATCCTGTGGGTCCCTCAGCGGTCCTGCTGATGAGAACGTATGCTGCAACGTGTACGAACCTTACAGCTGTACCAAATGCGCATCCGAAATATGCGGCAGGGCCTTGATTTCCTCCAGCACGTGGGCAGGCATGGGATCGTCCAGGCCCAGCACCATCATCGCCTGGCCCCGCAGGCTCAGGCGTCCCACTTCCATGAAGCTGATGTTGATGTTGTGTCGGCCGGCGATGGTCCCCACGGCGCCCACGGAACCGGGCTGGTCCCGGTTGTCCACGAACAGCATGTAGGGAGACGACGGCGGCAGGTCCAGCCAGTAGTCGTTGACCTTGACTATGTGGGGTTCGTTGCGCAGCGACGTTCCCGCCAGGGTGAAGTCGCCACTGCTGGTGGTCAGGGTGACGGTTATCAGGCTGGCATACTCGTGGGCCTCCGAGTTCTTGTGCTCGATTACACTTAATCCCCGCTGCTGCGCCAATACCGGAGCGTTGATCAGGTTTACCTGCTCGGAAGTTACCGGTGTGAGTACGCCGGCCAGCACCGCCGACTTGAGCATAACGGTATCGTGCTGGGCGATCTCCCCTTCGTAGGAGATGTTGACGCCAACGAACTGGTTCTGGGCCAGGTGGGTCAGCAGTTTGCCCACCAGGGTGGCAACGGGGATGAAGGGCGAGAGCAGTTCGTGGGCCTCCGGCTCCATAAAGGGCGCGTTGACCGTGTTGCGGGCGGGTCGCCCCTCCAGCACTGCCAGCACCTGCTCCGCCGCCTCTATTGCCACCTCCCGCTGGGCCTCCTGGGTGGACGCGCCCAGGTGGGGCGTGGCCATTACCCTTGGGTGGACCACCAGGTCCCGATTCTGGGGCGGTTCCTGGACAAAAACGTCCAGGGCCACGCCGGCTAACTGTTCCGCTTCCAGGGCTTCCAGAAGCGCCTCCTCGTCAATCAGTTCTCCCCTGGCCACGTTGATCAGTCGGGCATCGGGCTTCATCAGGGCCAGTTCCCGGGCCCCGATCAGGTTGGCGGTGGACGGAGTAAGCGGGGTGTGCAGCGTCACAAAGTCCGACTTTGCCAGCAGTTCGTCCAGGGGCAGCAGTTCGGCGCCCAGGCGTCGGGCATACTCCGCGCCGACGAAGGGGTCGTAGGCCAGCAGGTGCATCCCGAAACTGGCCGCGCGGCGGGCCACCTCTGAACCCACCCGACCCAGACCGACGACGCCCAGGTACTTGTTGCGGACCTCGATACCCATGAAGGCGCTGCGCCGCCACTCGCCGCCTTTCAGCGACTGGTAGGCCTGGGGGATGTTGCGGGCCAGGGCCAGCATCAACGCCAGGGAATGCTCGGCGGCGGCCACCGTGTTGCCGATGGGGGCGTTGACCACCGCAATACCCGCATTGGTGGCGGCGGCCAGGTCGATATTGTCCACGCCGATTCCGGCCCGGGCGATAACTTTCAGGTTCTGTCCGGCCTCTATCACGGTGGGCGTAACCTTGGTCTCACTACGGACGACCAGGGCGTCGTAGTTCTCGACAGCTTCTACCAGCTCTTCAGGCTTAAGGCCCGTCTTCACCTTCACTTCGGTACGGGCATTCAACAGTTCAATCCCTTCCGGGGCTATGGGATCAGAAACTAAGACTCTTGGCATATAAACTGAACCTGTCCTTCCCAATTAGTATGGGCTAATGATACACCAACCGGGCGAGACGAGTGTTGAGAGGAAGTAAAGTGGGGAGCGAATGTATCTAGGAAAAAAAGGAGCAATTGATCTACAAGATGAGGATACATGCCGCGAAAACGTCAAGGAGGAGGCAAACGATTCACGGGGGAAACGCTTGTGGAGAATTGACGGACCTGCTCGCCTCCGTGCTGGATGCCCGCCGCTGAACGCCGTACCAGGGGCCCAAATTACAGACCTAACTCCGGAAGGCTTACCGTCTATATTCCCCTAAAACTCAATCCCCGCTTCCGCCGCCACCGTGGGCACGTCCTTGTCGCCCCGGCCGCTCAGGCACATCAGGATCACCTTGTCCGACGGCAGGCTGCGGGCCATTTCCGCCACGTGGTACACCGCGTGGGAGGGTTCCAGGGCGGGGATAATTCCCTCGGTGCGGGCCAGCAGGTGAAAGCCCTCAAGGGCCTGGGCGTCGGTAACCGAGGTGTAATCGGCCCGGTGGGCGTCCTTCAGGTAGCTGTGTTCGGGGCCAACCCCGGGGTAGTCCAGCCCGGCGGAAATGCTGTGGGTCTCGTGCACCTGGCCGTGCTGGTCCTGCAGCAGGTAGGACATGGAGCCGTGCAGAACCCCGGGCCGTCCGGCGCTCAGCGTGGCCGAATGATGGCCCGTTTCAATGCCCTCGCCACCGGCTTCCACGCCCACCAGGGACACCTCTTCGTCGCCGATGAACTCGTAAAAAGTACCTATGGCGTTGCTGCCGCCGCCCACGCAGGCCACCACGTAGTCGGGCAATCTGCCCTCGGCATCGATAATCTGGGCCCGGGCCTCGAGGCTGATTACCGACTGGAAGTCCCGCACCAGCATGGGATAGGGATGGGGGCCCACTGCGCTGCCGATCAGGTAGTGGGTTGACTCCACGTTGGTAACCCAGTCGCGTATGGCCTCGTTGATGGCGTCCTTCAGGGTGCGGGTTCCCGACTCCACGGCGATTACTTCGGCCTCCAGCAGGCGCATGCGGAAGACGTTCAGGGCCTGGCGGCGGATGTCCTCGGCGCCCATGTACACCACGCACTGCAGGCCCAGCATGGCGCAGACGGTGGCGGTTGCCACGCCGTGCTGGCCCGCTCCGGTCTCGGCAATTATCCGTTCCTTGCCCATGTGCCTGGCCAGCAGGGCCTGGCCCAGGGCGTTATTAATTTTGTGAGCGCCGGTGTGGGCCAGGTCTTCCCGCTTCAGGTAGATTCTGGCGCCACCGCAGTGGCGGGTAAGGTTCTCGGCAAAGTACAGGGCCGTAGGACGTCCGGCGTAGTGGCGCAGCAGCGACGACAGGCCTTGCTGGAACCCATCATCCACCTTTGCCGTGGCGTAGGCTTCCTCCAATTCCTCCAGGGCGGCCATCAGGGTGGCGGGGACAAACTTGCCGCCAAAGTCACCGAACCGGCCCCGCGCATCGGGCCAAACCGCCGAATCACTAACGGTCATTGGTTCTTACCTCTACAAAATTAAACATGGATGCACAGAATGGACTGGATACTGCTAGCTTCCCTGATGATGCCGGGGAGCAAATGAATCCCAAAATGGGGAAAGCGAATCCTGTGTGTCCTGTCCATCCATGTTTGAGTCTAGACGGCGGAACGGGCGTTGTGGATAAACTCCCGGATCTTCTCCTTGTCTTGCCGGCCCCCGGTTTCGACTCCGCTGGAGACATCGACGCCCCAGGGCTTTACCTGCTTGACGGCCCTGTCAACGTTCTCCGGTGTCAGGCCCCCGGCCAGCAGGAACTTGTAGCCCAGCCGGGAAAGCAGGGCCGCCACCTCCCAGTCGAAGCTCTGGCCGGTCCCGCCCTGCAGGCCCTCAACCAGCCTGTCCAGGGTAATGTAACACCCGGTTTCCAGGTAGCGGGCCATTCGCTCCTCTATGCCCCCGCCGTGTTCGTCGCCGGTCACCGATTCAGAGACGGCGACGTGCATCACCTTGATTATTTCCGCGCCTGTTCGCTCCCTAACCTCTCGGCAGTAGTCCGACGATTCCCCGCCACAAAGCTGGGCCAGGTCCAGGCCACAACCGTTGATGGTTCCAACCACATCGTCCAGCGGCTGATCGGCGAACAGGCCCACCGCCTGGGGTGAGTTGGGGATCTGGGTGCGCAGCCCTTTAATTATTTCCGCCGCAACCCCTGTTTCCAGCCGCCGCCGCCGTTCCGGCACAAAAACCAGGCCAATAAAGTCCGCGCCTGCGTCGGCGGCAATAATGGCGTCCTCGGTGTGCCGGATGCCGCAGATCTTGGTGCGGATCATGAGCGACCCTTTGCGGCGATGGAGGTAGTCAGTTCCCGCACCTTGGCTGCGGTGTCCGGCGCGGTTACCAGGGCCTCGCCCACCAGTGCCGCGTCGACGCCCAGCCGGCCCAGGCGCTGCAAGTGTTCCGGGGTGAAGATGCCGCTTTCGCTGACGGTTACCCTGTCACCCGGCACCAGTGGCGCCAGCCCTTCGGTGACCGCCAGGTCAGTGTGGAAGGTGCGCAGGTCCCGGTTGTTTATGCCGATTATTTCGGCCCCGGCGTCCAGGGCCACCTGCAACTCGTCCCCGTCGTGGACTTCCACCAGGGCGTCCATGCCCAGTTCCCGGCCCAGGGCCAGCAGTTCAGCCAGTTGGACCGGGGACAGGATGGCGACTATCAACAGGTAGGTGTCGGCGCCCATAGCCCGCGCCTCGTACACCTGGTATGGTTCAAAAATGAAGTCCTTGCGCAGCACCGGAGCGCCGCCGGAAGCTCCGACTTCCTTGATGGCGGACAGGTGTTCCGGCTCTCCCTGAAAACGGGGGTCGGTGAGCACTGAAATGGCCGACGCGCCGTTGCTGGCGTAGGTGGTTGCCAGTTCCACCGGGTCGAAGTCGGGACGCAGCAGACCACGCGACGGAGAGGCCTTCTTCACCTCGGCAATCAGCCTGACTCCTCCGCCCCGCAAAGCGTCGGCCAGGCTCAGGGGCGAGGGACGCCGGCCTATCCCTTCCTGCACCGCCGCCAGGGGGACAGCGGCCTTTACCTGGCCAAGTTCCTCTCGCTTGGCGGCAACTATTTCGTCAAGAATGCTTGCCATTTCAGAATAGGGTAACCTCCTCGTCATTAACCATAATGGGAACGGAGCTGACTACCAAGTCTCCGGCCTCCTGGACTTGCGACAGCGCGGGTTTGCTCTCACTGGTCATGTGGGAAATCACTCCATCCGACTCTTCAGCATGTCAAAGGGTTCGCCGGAAAGCCAGATGCCAGGTATGTCAACGTCCAGGCTGTATTTGACCGCCCTATCTGCGTCCGTTACCCAGGGTTGATTGAGAGACATTCGATCCCTTTCCATTATGCCAAGGTCTATAGCAATGAACAGCAAATTGTACCCACAGTTTTCGCAGGGAAGTGCGATCAGGAGATAGTCCGATCCGGACTTGGGACTCCACCTAGACCCTGGGTTGGTCTGGTTCATCTCGCCAATGGCCTCTCCCATTAACCATCGGGAGTCGTCGCATATAGGTCAGGAATTATCTCCCACCCGGCCCTCTTCAATCTACCGAAGCGCCTTTTCCGGTCTTCCCCTGCCCGCAGCGTCCGTAGCCAATGCCCTCAACTGTCAAACAGAATTAATCCAGGATTATCCCGCCTTCTGGCTAACCTCCACCAGCGCGTCCACCCTGTCCAGCGCTGCGCCGCCGTCTATGGCCTCGGCGGCAATCTTAACCCCTTCCCCCAGGCTGCCAACCTTGTCAGCAGCCACCAGCGCAGCGGCGCTGTTCAGGAGAACCGCGTCACGGACTGGCCCCCCTTCGCCCCGGAAGAGTCGTCGCATGGTGGCGGCGTTTTCCTCAGCGGAGCCTCCACGCAAGTCCTCCGTGGAGGCGGGCGTCAGACCCGTGTCCGCCACGTCAATGGTCCACGTGCTCACCTCGCCTCCCTTAACTTCCCAGACAGTGGACGGGCCGGACAGGCTGATCTCGTCCATGCCGTCGGCCCCGTGGGCCACCAGCGCATGCTGGATGTCCAGCAGGCGCAGGGCCTCGGCCATCAGGCCTCCCAGTTGCTCGTATGCCACGCCCAGCAGCATGCACTGGGCACGAGCGGGATTGGTCAGTGGCCCCAGGATGTTGAAGACGGTACGGATGCCGATCTCCCGCCGCACGGGCGCCGCGTAACGCATTGAAGGATGAAAGGCCGGCGCGAACATGAAACCCATTCCGGCCTGCTCAAGGCATTGGGCTACGCCTTGAGGAGTCAGTTCCACCTTAACGCCCAGGGCTTCCAGCACGTCGGCGGCGCCGCAGGAACTGGAAGCGGCCCGGTTGCCATGCTTGGCCACCCTTGCCCCGCAGGCTGCGGCCACGAAGGCGGACGCGGTGGAAATGTTGAAGGTGTTCTTGCCGTCCCCGCCGGTACCCACCACGTCCAGCAGCGGACCTTCGGCGTCAACCCGCAGGGCCTTCTCCCGCATCACCGCCGCCATGCCGGCGATTTCCTCGGTACTCTCGCCCTTAAGCCGCAGGGCGGTCAGGAAGGCGCCCAGTTGAGCCGGAGTGGCCTCGCCCTCCATTATTTCCTGCATCACTTCGGTGGCCTGCTCCCTGGTAAGGGAGTGTCCGGAGACTACGATATCAATAGCTTCCCTGATCATGGACCTTGAATCCTCCTGGAGTTGCTAAGGGGCGAGATTCCCGGACTCTATTCGCTGGAGGGCTGACTTACGTCCGGGCGCTGTTCTTCCGCAGACAACGGCGGCAGCAGTTCATCCACCGGCAACTCCAGGTCCGGCAGGGACACGGGCGTCAGCGTCTCCCCCCGACGGTGGACGGTGTGCCGGGCATAACCTTCGGGGCCCGGTTCAGTGAACCGCTCGATGCAGTCCTCCGGCAGGTTTTTGACCCAGGTTTCGGGAATACCGGCGCGCCCGTATACCTGGGCCTTGACTCCCCGGTCATATTCCAGGGATGAATCCGCCACCTCTATAACCAGCAGCACGTCGGCGGGGGTGGGGTGAGCCGCCGCGTAGCCTCCAGGGCGGAGGCGCAGAAGAGAAATGTCCGGCTGCGGTTCCGACCCATCGTTCAGGTGAATGGGGTTTTGGATACGGATACGGAAACGTCCCCGCGCATGCGCACCAAAGGTGTCAATGAAGCCATCCACGCTGTCGGCGTGACTTGGGCCGATAGGCGGCATAACTATGATCTCCCCGTCAATAAGTTCCACCCTCTCTTCAGGCCCCAAAATACCCACCTCACCCATGCGGTAGTATTCCACAACCGTGAACTTGCGGGTCTGGGGAGCCGGCGCATAAGCCTCGGGAACTTGGGTCCTCGCCGGGGTCTTCGCCTGCGTAGTCATGACAACACCTGCGCCTCACGAGACCTTTAACGCTCGCCTGAGACAGTTGAATGAAATGATGATAAGGGGACGGGGCCTGTTATTCAAGGAACCACGCCCGGCTTAAACTGCCCAGCTTTCAACGTCCAAAGGGATAATTTCCCGCTATAATTGGTGGCGACTTTGCATGCTGCGAGGATATTGTCTATGCCTGCTATGGAAGCCGCCATTGAACGACGTATGAAACGCTGGCAGGACCAGCGCTGGCTGCTGGACGTGGTAATCCAGACCGTGGGGATTGAGTGGGACCAGCGGCGCATCGGTTACACCCTGGGCCCCTGCGGACCCGAGGCTGCCCCCGACTTCAACGGGGTGCGCGCCCGCACCAGGCGGTTCAATGACGCCAGCCGTGAGTTCCGGCGCGCCGCCGTCCGCCGGGAGAACAAGGCCCGCCAGCACGAGGCTGAGGGTCACCTGGTAGCGGCCGGGGAAAGCTACTTCATCGCGTCCCTGCTGTACGGCAGCGCCCAGTGGCCTATCTTCGCCCACACCCCGGAAAACGAACGCCTGGGCGACCAGAAAGTGGAATGCTACACCAGGTACACCCGGTACGCCAATCACGAAATCAGGAGGGTGGACATACCTTTCGGCCACACCGCCATCCCCGCCTGGTTCCACCTGCCCAACGTACCCTTTGACCGCGCCGCCACCAACGGCAATCGGGGGCTCTTGCCCTGCGTGATGAGCATACCCGGCATGGACAGCTTCAAGGAAACGGGCGTAGCCCTGTACGGCGACCGCTTGCTGGAGCGGGGCATCGCCGTCCTGTCCATCGACGGCCCCGGCCAGAAGGAGGCTCTGCAGCGGGGCATCAACGTAACCGCCACCAACTGGATGGAGGCCGGACGCGCCGTCCTGGACTGGATGCGCGCCCAGCCGGAGATCGACCCCGACCGCATCGCCATCAAGGGCACCAGCATGGGTTCCTTCTGGGGTACCCAGGTAGCGTCCATCGACGACCGACTAAAGGGCTGCGCGGTGCAGGCCGTATGCCACGAGCCCGGCATGAACGCCATCTTCAACCTGGCATCGCCCACCTTCAAGCTGCGGTTTATGTACATGGCCGGCTACGAGGACGAGGACGAGTTTGACCGCTTTGCTGAGACCATGACCCTGGAGGGCCTGGGCGAAAAAGTGACCTGCCCCTACCTGGCGCTGGCCGGCGAGGACGACCACCTCAGCCCCATTGAGTGCACCTATGAATTGATGAATACCATCGCGGGGCCAAAGCAGCTGGTATTGTACGAAGGCGCCGACCACGGTCTGGGTGGATCGTCGTCGTCAGATCTGGGGCCCAATCCCCAGACATTCATTGCCGACTGGCTGCTGGACCGGCTCAACGGCCAGCCCATGGAAAGCCAACACATCCTGATCGACATGGCCGGCCAGCCCCAGGTGGCCAGCTTCGCCGACTACGTCAGGGCCATCTGAGAATATCAAACATGGATGTACAGGTTAGAGAGGATTTGTTGATTCTAGCGACAATTGTTGGGATCCCGAATCCCTTTACCATCAACCAACCCCATCCTGTTCATCCTGTCCATCCATGTGAATAAAAGGTGAAATATGCGGGACAAGTTTGCCATTCGCGAGGAAGTCTGGACGGCCCTGGAGCAGGCAAAGGTAGTGCGGGGCCGCACCGTTCACGACAAGATACCCGACTTCTACGGCTCCAGAGAGGCCGCCGAGCGGGTCTTTGACCTGGAAGTCTGGCAGCGCGCGCGGGTTATCAAGAGCAACCCGGACAGGGCCCAGCGGCCCTTGCGCCAGCAGGCTCTGGAGGAAGGAAAGCTCTTATACATGGCCGTGCCCCGCCTGCGAGACGAGCGCTGCTTCGTGGAGCTTGACCCCGCTGAAATGGCCTGCACCCCGGCCCAGGGATCCACCATCAGCGGCGCCTTCCGCCATGGCCGTCCCGTATTCGTCGAGGAAATGAAGCAGGTGGATCTGGTAATTTCAGGCTCAGTGGCAGTTAACCGCGAGGGGGTGCGGGTCGGCAAGGGCGGCGGATACGCTGACCTGGAGTACGGCCTGGCCACCGCTGCGGGCATAGTTACTCCGGACATCCCCGTTATTACCACCATACATCCCATGCAACTACTGTCCGAAGACCTGCCCCGCACCGAACATGACGTTCCCCTGGACTTCGCCGTAACCCCGGACGAGGTTATCCCCTGCCCCGGAAACCTGCCTCACCCCAAGGGCATCTACTGGGAATACCTGGACGAGAAAAAGATTGCGGCAATCCCGCTGTTGCAGAAGCTGCGGGCTGGGACCGTAGGACAGGGAAGTAATTGAGCAGCCTTCAGACTGCCTGGTAGCCCTTTTCGCGGCCCACGGTAACGGGCCTCAACCGCTTTTGTCCCCGTAAGTCCTGTAAGGCGCGCTGCACCTGCGGGTCGCCGTGACGGCGGAAGCGGTTCATCACCTTGCGGTGGGACTGGGGATGAGCACAGAACTCCCATATGCTGTCGGCCAGATCATCGCCGGCTGCGGGAAGCGGTTTCAGGGTGGTTACCAGAGTGTGGCCCGGGTTGCCGTCCACAGCCTCCCCGGCCCGGTAGGAAAGCAGGCCCGCCCGGCTCTGCCGCTCCAGGTAATTCCGCAGGCTGGTCTGCAGCCTTCCCCCCTGCCCCGTGGAACCGTAGCCGTGGACTATTTCCAACTGCACTCCGCCGGACGGGTGGCTCCGGGCCACCTCGTTGTAAAGGTCGCGGAACTCGGCAAGAGATTCGGCCCAGGTCTTGCCGTGGAGGTCCAGGGTGCGGGAAGGCATGAAGCGCGATACTACTCCGGCAATTTTTCCAGGGGCGGCAGTTCTTCCACCGGGACCTGTTCCCGGGCAGGCGGCTGCATCAGCAGGCTTAAACGGCGCCGTTGCTCTCGGTCGAGGGCAGATGACGGCAAAGAGTTGGGCTGAGTATTTCGCAGGCTCTCGAGCCTTTCAACCAATCTCTTAGCAACTTCGAGGCCACCACGCACTCTATTGGTGGGCAGTTCGTATTCCAGGAAGTTGTTATGAAGCGATTCAATGATGCCGAAATCCGATGATAAATTAAGGTTGTATTCTTCATCGCTAAGTTGGTCGTAGATTAATCCCACTCGATAGTGGTTAAAGTGGTTCCAACCGCGCAACTCCCCGTATCCCTTGGCTGCGTGGAACACGGCACCATAGGCCTTTTCCGACGCCTGCACAGTGTCGCCTCGCTCCAGTTGTTCCTGGGCGTGTTTCAGCAGCCACCGGCTCAACTGGAAGTAGCGCTCCGACTTGTCACGGTGTCCCTGTCGGGTCTCGCGGTCAGGATTGGGCGTCGTCATGGATACTCGGCTCCAAGGGGTTGATCTTATGATAGCAGATATGGAAATATTCCGGCTTGCAATTCCAATACCAGTCCGTCTATACCCATTTTGATATAATGGTTGCCGAGCCAATTTGACCCCATACCTCAGGCAAAGAGGAGGCAAGTGGGCGACAACCATTCATTGCGTTGCGCCCATAGACCGATGATCTATCATATCGCCACGCAGGAGGAATGGGATCTCCAAGTTAACGCCGAGGTGTATGCACCCTCTGCATATAACGAAGAGCGCTTCATTCACTGCTCGGACCTTCACCAGCTCGAATCGGTGGCCAGCAGGTACTTCCCAGGTAGGAATGACCTGGTCATCCTGGAGCTAATGCCGACCAAGCTGGAGCCCGAGACCAGGTACGAGCAGAGCGGGCAGGAGAAGTACCCCCATGTCTATGGGCCTGTCAATAAGAGTGCCATCAACCGGCAGATAAGTGTTCAATGCAACGCTGACGGCCGGTTTGACGGGGTCTTCACCAAACTATAGAACGCCAGACCATCGAAGCTGGGATTTCAGCACTTGCCGGCGAGTCGAATATAAGGAATGCCATGACCGAAACAGTGGCGGGTAGCGGTGAATCAACCGGAGCAACCGAAAACTGGCCCATCCTGCGGGCCCAGCCCCGTACTTTTTTCAAGGCGCCCCTGTGCGCCAGCCTGGACGAACTGGGGGCCGACGTAGCCTTCATCGGCATGCCCTTCGACCAGGGAACCCTGGGCCGCCCCGGGGCCCGCTACGGCCCCGACGCCATCCGCGACGCTCCCCGCGCCTATTCCTACACCGACCCCTTTGGCCGCCAGCAGGAAGCCGAGGGCTTCTACAACATCGAGGCCGGTGACGAACTGCTGCGGGGGGTCACCATGGCCGACTGCGGCAACATTACCACTATCCCCAGCAACGTCCACCGCAACTTTGACAAGCTGACCGAGGCGGTGGAGAAAGTGGTGGAGCGGGGTTCCTTCCCCGTGGTAGTGGGCGGCGACCATGCCATCACTTTCCCGGTAGTGCGGGGGTTGAGCAGGTTTGCGCCCCTGAACATCGTCCACTTCGACGCCCACCTGGACTACAGCCACGATTACCAGGGCGAACTTTACACCCACGGCAGCCCCATCCGCCGCTGTCGCGAATTGCCTTTTGTCAGCCACATCACTTCCATTGGTATCCGTACCGCCCGCCGCCAGCCTTACGAGGATTCTCAGCGGGACGGCAGCCTGATTATCACCACCAGCCAGTTCCGCTCGCTGGGGCCCAGGGCCATCGCGGATCAGATACCCCGAGGCGAGAACCTGTACATTACCCTGGACATCGACGTGATGGACCCCAGCCAGGCCCCGGGCACCGGCACCCCTGAGATCGGAGGCCTCTTCTACCACGAAATGCGCGACTGCCTGGCCGCCCTGGTTGCCGGCCACAACCTGGTAGCCTTCGACCTGGTGGAGGTGGCGCCACCCTACGATTCGTCGGAACTCACCAGCCAATTGGGCGCCGCGCTGATAATTGATATACTGGCTGCAAGGTTCCCTTCCAGGTGAAGGGAGGCAAACCCGTACAAAAGGGCAATCTGCGCAATCTCATTGACTGACTATTGAATCCACGCAAGCCGGAAGAGCATTTGCCGGGACAATCGACATGACGATGGCGCAAGAAGAGCAGATCGGGCTGGCCTTGTCAGGAGGCGGTTTTCGCGCCAGCCTCTTCCACCTGGGCGCGCTGTGGCGGCTGAACGAAACAGGCAAACTGGCCGAGGTCGGCGCCATTTCCGCAGTTTCCGCGGGGGCGCTGGTGGCCGCGGTTCTGGCAACCCGCTGGAGGAAGCTGGACTTCCTTGATTCCCAGGCCGGCAACTTCAAGGACGAGATAGCCGAGCCAATTCTTCAGCTTTGCAGTCGCAATCTGGATGTGGGCAGCGCCTTTGCCGGGCTAGTGGTTGGTCCGGATGCCCTGGAAAGACACTACGAAGACCTCCTGGTGGGCACGGTGACCCTGGGTCAGTTACCCAGCTACCCGCACTTCATTTTCAACGCCTGTCACCTGGAAACCGAGAGTAACTGGAGCTTTTCCAGGTCAGGGGTCGATGCCGGAGAAATCGGCATCATCGACGCCAAAGAAGTTCCCCTGGCGAAGGTCCTGGCCGCGTCCTCAGCGCTGCCGCCAGCCCTTTCCCCGGTACGCCTCCAGTTGCAGCCCAAACCCTTTAGCAGCGGACTTCAAACAAACCACTCAATGGGGACAGGTCCCAAGACGGCAACTCTGGCCGACGCCGGTTTCTGCGACGGCTTGGGACTCCATTCCATTCAACACATGAGACACCTCCTGGTATCCGACGGGACCAAGTCCTTCAGGCGGGATGAAATTCCTCAATGGGAGGTTTGGACCTCCAGAATCACCAACCCCCTGCACACTGCCCTGGAGCAAATTCGCCAGCTGAGGGTGGACAAATTGATGGCGGATATTGCCCGAGGAGACAAGGAGGGCTCTTTCTGGGCCCTCAGGACGGACCCGGCGGAACAGCCTGACCGGACGCCTTTCCCGGTTAGCGCCGGGTGGGTCAAGTACATGTGCGCCATGCGGACCCGGCTGGCCGCCTTTACCGAGGAAGAGCAGAAACGATTGGTGAACTGGGGATACATCCAGTGCCACATGGCCATCAAAGGTTCCCGTCCCGGTGAAGTGGCCGAACCCGAAGTGCTTCCTTTCCCTCAATTCGGCTTCGCCCGGGAGCCGGAGGAAACCCTGAGACACGGCAAGAGGTACCAGAGCAGAAAGGAATACCGGAGAATAAGGAGCAGGCGCCGACCCCGCGAGGCATAGCTGCAACGAGGCAAGGACATGCAATCGCTGTTTGGCGAAAGTAAAGCATTTATCGGCGTCATTCACCTGCCGCCCCTGCCCGGGTCTCCCCGCTGGGGCGGCGACCTGTCTGCCGTGCTGCAACAGGCCGAATGCGAAGCGACAATTTTGACCGAAGGCGGGGCCGACGGCATCATCGTGGAGAACTTCGGCGACGCCCCCTTCCGAATCGGGCGGGTGGAGCCGGAGACGGTTGCGGCTATGACCCGGGCCGTGCACCTGGTGCGCAGCGCCACTCCTCTGCCGGTGGGGGTCAACATGCTGCGCAGCGACGCCCTTTCCGCACTGGCCGTGGCGGTGGCCGCCGAAGCCCAGTTCATCCGCGTCAATATCCACTACGGCACCATGGCCGCCGACGAGGGGCTGGTTACCGGCGAGGCATCAGAAACCTTGCGCCGTCGCCGGTTGATGAACGCCGAACATGTAGCCATCTTTGCCGATGTACTGGTGAAGCACGCGGTGCCCCTGGGCGAGCCGGACCTGGCCCTGATTTCGAGGGAGACGGCCTACCGGGGATTGGCCGACGCCCTGATAGTAACCGGGCCGGTAACCGGCCAGCCCGCCGTCGCCGACGACGTAGCAACCGTCCGCCGCGCCGTGCCCGACCGTCCCCTGCTGGTGGGCAGCGGCGTAGACGCCGGCAACGCCTCCCGTTATCTACCCAACGCCGACGGAGCCATAGTAGGCACCAGCCTGAAAAAGGATGGGGTGATTAGCAACCCCATAGAATTGGAGCGGGTCAGGGCCACCGCAAGAGCGTTTGGGGAAGCGGGGTAGGGCGGTTCTACGGGCAAGTTCCACCCAGCGCCACCACAACTTCCGCGGCGCTGGCGATGGTCGCCTGTCGGGGAAAAATCTTCTCCATCAGGAAATCGTGGACCTCCGCGTCCCGGTCGGCGCAACCGTCCTCCACTACCACCAGCCGATAATCGGCGTCGGCCCCGTACCGCACCGTGGACAGAATCACTCCACTGGTGGCGTGGCCCATCAGTACCAGGGTGTCGATGTTGTGGGCGCCCAGGATCATGGTCAGGTCCGTGCCGTGGAAGGCGTTGACCCGGTGCTTGACTATCACCGGCTCCCCTTCCCTGGGCAGCACCGAGGGATGTATCAGCGACACCGGATCCGCCGGGGGCGCCTGGCCCGAGGCCTTGCGCTGGCTGAAAGTCTGGTTGCGGTCGGAAATCTCCGGGTAGCCCGGACGAAAGTTGACCACGATGTACGCCACAAATACCCCGTTTCTGCGGGCTGCCTCCAGCACCTTCTGCGCCCGTTCAAAGGTCTGCCGCTCCCGCACCATGGGGTTATCGCCCATGCCCTCGGTATGGAAATCGGCGGCCAGCACCACCGTCCTGCTCTTGTCCAGGGTTAGCTGCGCCATGCCTGCACCTCTCTGTTCGCCTGACCTGCCTGTCAACTTCTTGCGATCTGGAGTTTAGGCAAATGCATGACCGTCGTCAATTTGGCGGGTTTGGTTCCGGTTCCATCCGGCCCTTCCCTTGCCCTCTCCACTACCCCGGTGTACCCTCTCCCTGCGCATAGCATCGAACGAGGTCATCATTGCGTCAGATCGTCTTGAAAAAACGGGTTGGCTCGTGGATTGGCCGAAGGCCATTGCCACCGGCCGCGCGGGTCTTCGACGTATGGAGGGGCGTGGGATGGTGGCAGCGCCTGCTTCTGCCATCCGACTTCGCATCGCAGGCAATCCTTTGCCAGGAAGAGAACCTGGAGTGCAAAAAACTTCTTACGGAGTACCTGTCGGTCAGTGAAAGCAGGCGAATTGCGACGCTGAGGGTCGGCGAAGCGCGGGAATATGGTTGGGACTCCCCATCTCACCCTTCTGAGTTCCGAAATCGACGCATCACCTTCATCGAAAATGAAGAAAGACTGAAGTGCAACCGCTGCAGGGGCAAGGGAAGAATCGATTGCAGCCCCGATGTGCCGTGCCCAAGCTGCCGGGGCCGGAGAACTCGCAATGATTTCTGCTTCACCTGCGGCGGGAGCGGACGAGCGGGGCAAGACCAAAAGGAGCAATGCTGGTCCTGCGGCGGCCGGGGCACTCGATCCGAGGACTGCGCCGCCTGCGCGGGTATCTACTCCGGCAGCACCGGCCGGGTCCGGTGCCAGCGCTGCGGTGGAGCCGGCTGGGTGGTCTGCCGCGCCTGCGCCGGTGCGGGCGAAAAACTGCGCGTCCTGCTTGCCACCCGCCATTACACCCGCTCGGCAGAACGCCACTACCAGCTTGGCGGCATGGCTGCGGACCGATTCAAGAACGGCCTGGCTCCCAGGCATTTTGGTTCTTTTCCCGGTCGCCTGTCGTTTCAGGAATATCAAACGCCCGAAGGCGGGACGGTGGTGATGCAAAGGCTGAGCGTATCCTGCTACGCCGTTGCATCAAGAATATACCGATACCGAGAAACCGATTTCTGGGTGAACCGGATCTCTGCCGATGACAGCGTCAAATTTGTGACCGGCAACTTGCCCTGGTCCAAACCCAGGCTGGCCGCCGCGAGCATCTTTGGCGCGATGTTCATCGGCTTCCTTGCGACTTCGTTCCTGGTATTCTGAACCGACTGGTTCACCATCAGGCTGATTTGCCGGTCCTACCCTGGCGGTGTACCCTTTCGCCATTTAATTGGCCCGACAGCCTTCCCTGAAGGAGATTGCCATGCCTTCCATCTACGCCGACACCGTTATCCGAAACGCCAACATCATCACCATTGACGGCCAACGGCCCCGGGCCCGGGCGCTGGCCATGCTGCACGGTCGCTTTGCCGCCGTGGGCAGCCCCGACGACGTGGCCGACTGGGTGGGTCCGGACACGGAAGTTCTGGACCTGGACGGCAAGACGGTCCTGCCTGGTTTCATCGACGCTCACATCCACGTCCTGAGCAGTGGCATACGCCACGTTATGGCCGCCGACTGCGCCCAGCCCACCATCGCGGCCATCCAGGACGAACTGCGGAAGCGGCTGGACATCACTCCCGCGGGCCAGTGGGTGCAGGGCTTCAAGTTCGACGACACCAAGACCGCCGAAAACCGCTTCCTGTACCGCGCCGACCTGGACGCCGTGAGTACAGAGCACCCCATCCTGGTGTCCCACCGGGCTGGCCACGTCTACTACATGAACAGCCTGGGTATGGAACTGGCCGGTTTCACCAGGGACACTCCCGACCCTTCCGGCGGCCGCCTGGGCCGCGACCCGGATACGGGCGAACTGAACGGAGTGGTGTACGAGCGGGCCATTGAACCGGTGCGGTCCGGCCTGATTCCCGTGGAGACCCCGGAAATCCGGCGGGAAGGCCTGCTAACTATCTGCGGAATGCTGAACGAGGCCGGAATTACCAGCGTCCACGACGCACGGGTAACCGCCGAGGAGTTCGCCACCTACCAGGAGGGCTATAAGGAAGGCGACCTTTCCCTGCGGGTCTATTGTCTGCTCTACTACCCCTATTTCCCGGCACTGCGCGACGCCGGCGTGGTGGCCGGCCTGGGCGACGACCGCCTGCGCATTGGCGGCATCAAGATGGTGGCCGACGGAGCCATTGCCAGCCGTACCGCCTACCTGTCAGCCCCCTACGAGGGAAGCTGCTGCGACTACGGCATCCTGGCCATGGAGGCGGACGAGATAAACGAGCGCGTTATGGAGATGCACCAGGCCGGTTTCCAGGTGTGCATCCACGCCAACGGCGACAGCACCATCGACATGGTGGTGTCCGCCTACGAGCGGGCCCAGGCGGCAGACCCCCGGCCCGACCCCCGCCACCGCATCGAGCACTGCACTCTGGTGAACCCGGATTTGCTGTCCCGCATGAAGGCCCTGGGGGCCGTGGCCACCCCCTTCTGCACCTACGTCTATTACCACGGCGAGAAGATGCCCTTCTACGGGGAGGAGCGGCTGCGGTGGATGTTCGCCCAGCGGTCATTCCTGGACTACGGCATCATCTCCACCGGCGCCACCGACTACCCGCCCGGGCCTTTTGAACCGCTGATGGGCATCCAGAGCTGCGTTACCCGCACCGACAGCGAGGGCCGGGTATGGGGCGAAAACCAGAAGATTACGGTGGAAGAGGCGCTAAGAATCTACACCCTGCACGGCGCCTACGCCGGCTTCGAGGAGAACATCAAGGGCTCCATCGAACCCGGCAAACTGGCCGACCTGGTGGTCCTGGATGAAGACCCCACCGCAGTAGACCCGCTGACCATCAAGGACATTCCGGTCTTGCAGACGATTGTGGGCGGGGAGACGGTGTATGGAGGGTAGAACTAATCCACGGGACGAGGGAAATTCGGGGCTAGAGAAGATTTTCCAAAGCGACTATCAACCCAACTATCAGAGTACCGTGAGCGACCAGGGCGCCAAACATCCACTTTAAAGTTTCAGACTTTGCTTTCTCGATGCTTGCCTGTGTGGAAAGCCGCAATTCTTCAATCTTCGATTCGGTGGAAAGCCGCAATTCTTCAATCTTCGATTCGGTAGAGAGCCGTAATTCTTCCACCTTTGATTCCGTGGAATGCCGCAGGGTTTCTATCTCGTAATTCACTGCCGCCATATCTGCCTTGGTAGCCAAATTACTGTTGAGCAGGTTTATCTGCTCGTAGGCCAGCACTTCAGCCTGCTTCTCGGTAAAGCCGTTGGCTACCAGGTTCTGAACAAATCGGTGCGTGTCGAAAGGTATCGCTTCCTGTGCCATGGGACCATTGTAAGCTGTCGCAAAGTCCAGGGCAATCTTATTGAATGGCCTTCCAGGACAATGGCATTGTTGTTAGGTGTAAGACTGTGGTCCCTGGGAAAGCGGGACCCTCGATCCTGGAGACTGCGGGTCTTACGCTTAAGAGGCAACTGTGCCCCTTGATCCCGAATAGTGGCGCGATTTTCCCTGTAGGGCTTTCCTTGTGTCTGTGTTTGCTACTTCGTAAATGGTAATATATACCCCAACTTTGTCCAACCTGCGGCAAGAGAGGTTGCTATGGCGCCGATAAAGGTGGTAATCCACGGTGCAACCGGTCGGATGGGTACGGAAACCGTCAACGCGGTGTGCCGCGAGGACGACCTTGCCCTGGTCGGGGCCACCTGCGGACGAGATCGGGGCAACACCTTGTCCCTACCCATCGGCGGCGAAGTCCCCCTGTCCACCAGCCTGGAAAAAATCCTGGCCCAGACTGGCCCCGACGTAGTGGTGGACTTCACCAACGCCGCCGTGTGCCGCGAGTCGGTGGGCCTGGCCGCGGCCCACTCCTGCAACATAGTCGTCGGCGTCAGCGGCCTGGTGGACGATGACCTCCAGCGGTTGGACGCCCTGGCCAATGACAGCCACATCGGCATCATCGTCGCTCCGAACTTCGCCCTGGGCGCGGTGGTACTGAAAAAACTGGTGGAGCAGGCGGCCCCCTATTTCGACTACGTTGACATCGTTGAGGCCCACCACGAGGCCAAGATTGACGCGCCTTCCGGCTTTGCCTATGCCCTGGCCCAGGCCATCGGCAACGAGAAGCAGTTCACCCGCAACTACCCCGAAAAGGAAACCCTGGCAGGTACCCGAGGCGGCGAGTATAACGGCGTGTCCATCCACAGCATCCGTATGCCGGGCCGCAGCGCCCACCACGAGGTGATCTTCGGCGCCGCCGGCCAGACCGTGTCCATCCGTCACGACACCCTGACCCGCGACTGTTACATGCCCGGTGTAATCCGGTGCATCCGTGAAGTTGTTAACAAACCGGGCCTTGTGGTAGGCTTGGAAAATGTACTGGGTTTGTAGCTGAATCCGGTTACCGGTTATGTGGACTAGCAGGGCTGCCGGCAGTAGGAACGCTGGCGGCTCTGAAATTTATTTGCTGGGCAAGTGCAAAGAGTTATGGTACCTGACCTGAACCACCTGACTATCGCCGTTGTGGGCGCAACCGGAGCCGTGGGCGCCGAATTCTTGAAGATTGTCGAGCAGCGTCACCCCGGTCTGCACAGCCTGAAGCTGCTGGCCTCCAGCCGTTCCGCCGGCGCCAGGCTGACGGTCAACGGAAAGGATTTCACCGTTGAGGAGACCACCGAGGACTCCTTCAAGGGTGTGGACATTGCCTTCATCTCTGCCAGCACCGAGGCCAGCCGCCACTGGGCCCCCGTCGCCGTAGCTGCCGGGGCGGTGGTCATTGACGACAGTTCCGCCTTCCGAATGCAGGAAGACGTTCCCCTGGTGGTCCCCGAGGTCAACGGCGCCGACGTAACGTGGCACCAGGGTATTATCGCCATTCCCAACTGCTCCACCACCCCCCTGGTAATGGTGGCCCACCCCATCCATACGGTGAACCCCATCAAGCGCATCATAGCCGACACCTACCAGTCCGTATCCGGCGCCGGTGGCGCGGCGGTGCAGGAACTGCGGGAGCAAACGGAAGCTCTGCTGAAGGGCCAGCCGGTCACTCCACGGCACCAGCCCAGGCAGATCGGCTTCAACGTCATCCCCCAGATCGACAGCTTCCTGGATAACGGCTACACCCGGGAAGAACAAAAGATGATCGACGAGAGCCGCAAGATAATGCACGCCCCGGACATACGCGTCTCCGCCACCTGCGTACGGGTTCCGGTGATGGTGTCCCACAGCGCGGCGGTGCATATTGAGACGGAGCGCGCCATTAGCTTGGGCGACATTCGCGCCTTGCTGATGGATATGCCCGGCTTAACCGTACTGGACGACACCGGATCCGGCGATTACCCCATGCCCTGGGTTGTAGCCGGTGAAGACGACGTATTTGTCGGCCGGATAAGGAAGGATGCATCAAACCTGAATGGCATAGCCTTATGGGTGGTTTCAGATAACTTGCGCAAGGGCGCTGCCCTGAACTCTATACAGATTGCCGAGGAACTGGTGGCAAGGGAATGTTTGAAGCCAGTTGCTTCCACAAGTTCACAGTTGCCCGTCGGTTAGTCGATACTGCTCTTTGCTCGCAGAAGCGAGTTGCTTGGCACCGATCAACAGGCTCCCACGTACGATACTGGATTGACGAGTACCTGAACCCTGACACTGACCGGATTCAAGCAGGTAGGTAGCCCCGCACCAAAACCCAATACCGCAATAGAGGTTGCCGATGACTTCTCAACGCGCCGATGGCCAGTACTCCATTGAGTTGCCCCTGTCCTGTCCCCTGCTGATTAACGGAGAGGAGGGGCCGGCCACCGGCGGCGGCGAATTCCGGCGAGAGAATCCGGCCAACACCCGGCAGGTGGCCACCGTCGCGGCCCAGGGTACCCTGGAGGACGCCCGGGCCGGCATCGACGCGGCCCGCCACGCTTTCGACGCCAACGCCGGCAACTGGCTCAACAACTACAAGCTGCGGGAACAAGTCCTGTTTCGAACGGCCCAGTTCATGCGGGAGAACGCCGACCGCCTGGCCCAGGTGGTCAGCCTGGAGGTGGGCATGCCCATGCGCCAGGCCGTCCCCCACATCGCCGCCGCGGCAGATATCTTCGACTTCTACGCCGGACTGGCCGGCAAGATCTACGGCGAGTCCTTCACCCTGCCCAACGGGTCTCTCATCAACCTGGTCAAGGAACCGGTGGGCGTGGTGGGCCTGATTACCCCCTGGAATTTCCCACTGACCCAGACGGCCCGCAAGGTGGCCCCGGCCCTGGCCGCCGGCTGCACCATCGTCCTGAAGCCGGCTAGCTATACCCCCGCCGCCGCCTACGAACTGGTCAAGCTGATGCACCAGACCGACATTCCGGCCGGCGTCCTGAACCTGGTACCCGGCCCCGGCACCGTCGTCGGCTCGGAACTGGTGACCAGCCGCGACATTGACAAGCTTTCCTTTACCGGCGAGACGGGCACGGGCAAGATGATCGCCGCCCAGGCCGCCACCGAGGTCAAGCGAATCAGCCTTGAACTGGGCGGCAAGGCTCCGTACCTGATATTCGACGATGCCGACGTGGAGGCGGCGTCCCGCGCGGCCGTATTCGGCATGTTCCGCAACGCCGGCCAGGCCTGCGGCGCAACTACCCGCCTGCTGCTGCAGGAGGGCATCCACGACCAGGTACTGGAGCGAGTCACTCAACTGACGCGGAACATCGAAGTGGGTAACCCAGCCGCCAGCAGCACCGACCAGGGGCCGCTGATTTCCGCGTCGCAGGAACGGGTGGTGCAGGAGTTCATCCAGTTCGGCCTTGACGCCGGATTCGACCTGGTAACCGGCGGAAGCAAGTTACAGGGCGACGGCTTCGACAACGGCTATTACATCGAACCCACCATTTTCGACGGGGTGGACAACTCTTCCCGACTGGGCCAGGAAGAAATCTTTGGCCCCGTGGTGGCGGTAACCACTTTTCGGGACGAGGCCGAGGCGGTGGATCTGGCCAACGCGGTAGACTTCGGGCTGGTGGCCGGAGTCTGGAGCGCCGACTATCCCAGGGCCATGCGGGTGGCCCGCGGCATTCGCGCCGGGACGGTCTGGATCTGGGACAACTACGCCCAGCCGGTCGAGGGAATCTGGGGCGGCTATAAGCAGAGCGGCATGGGCCGGGAACTGGGCTACCACGGCCTGGAGGACTTCCTGGAGGTGAAGCAGATCTTCACCGACGGCACCGGCCTGACCAGCAAGCCCCCCTATGGCCAGGTAATCAAGGAATAGAAGGCCATTCGAAAATCCCTTCTCCCTTGACTGGGAAGGTCAGGATAAGGGTGACGGCCTGGCACAAGTTACTCACCCAACTGAAAACTCCGCGGTAGCCCCTGAATATCACCTGGCTCCTGGCGGGACAATACCGCGAATAGCCTCGCGTTACTCCCCCAGGGTCCCGTACCACTCCGCTATGGCTCGCCCTATCTCCGCCGGTGAGTCTTCCTGAATGAAATGGACGCCGGCGACGGTTACTTCCCGCTGGTTGGGCCAGGCTCGACAGAACTCCCGCTGCGCCCCGGTCAGGATTGCGCCGGGTTCGGCGTTGACGAACAGCTTGGGTATTCCGGACTCCGACAGCCAGGCGGCATACTCGTCAACAATGGCAACCACGTCCGCCGGTTCTTCTTCTATTGGAATGTCCCGGGGCCAGGACAGGGTAGGTCGGCGCGTTTCCCCCGGCTCCAGGTAGGGTCTGCGGTACACTTCCATCGCCTCCTCGCTGATGCCTTTCAACGTACTGCCCGGCAATACCCGCTCCACGAAAATGTTGTTGGTCAACACCATTTCCTCGCCGGCTGGCGACCGAAAGCCCTGGAAGACCCGCCGTGCTGCCTCGGGCCACTCCTCCCAGGTCAGGGAGCGAACAAGGGCTTCCATGTATACCAACCCCTTGATCCGGTCCGGGTGACGGAAGGCCCAATGGAATCCCAGCGCCGACCCCCAGTCGTGGACCACCAGGGTAACCGGGCCTTCCGGAACGACGGCCTCAAACCAGGCATCCAGGTGGCGGCGGTGGTCAACGAACCGGTACGAGCCGTCGGCAGTCCTTCCCGAATCTCCCATGCCTACCAGGTCAGGCGCCAGGCAGCGGGCCAGCGGGGCAACATGAGGTATTACGTTCCGCCACAGGTATGACGAGGTAGGGTTGCCGTGCAGGAAGACAACCGAATCTCCAACCGAGTCCGGTGCGGTATCGACGTAAGCCATCTCCACCCCAGCGCTATCCACTCGGTGGCGGAAGTAGGGGTCGAGGTGAGGTATATCTGGAGCGGTCACGGATCTGTCTCCTGTGTCTAATAGAAAGGGAGAGGGCAGCCGCGAAGGCTGCCCCTGCATTTGTCAGCCGCGCCCCAACCAATCATCAGGATGGGTTTAGCGGAATTCCATCCGGCGATCTGCGGACTACTTCTCCCACACCACCGGATTGCTGAGGGTGCCGATACCGTCAACCTCGATGTTGATGACATCTCCGTGCTTCATATTCTCCGGAGCGCCGTCGGTGCCCATCCAGAGAACGTCGCCGGGGAACAGGGTCAGGTACTTGCTCATGCGGCTGATGTAGTGTTTCACCCCGAAGATGGCGCCGGACATGTTGTACTTGCTGATGAAGTTGCCATTCAACACGATGCGGACCTCGCAGTCCTCCGGATCCACACCGTCGGTCACAATCCAGGGGCCCATGGGCTTGAAGGTGTCCGTGTTCTTTCCTCGCCACATGGTACGGTCGCCCCGCTGCCACACCCGCTCGCTGACGTCGTTGCCGATGGTGTAGCCGAAAACATAGTCCAGGGCTTCGTCCTCGGAAACGTTCTTGCACTGCTTGCCGATGACAACCACCAACTCTCCTTCGTACTGAAGCAGCTCGTGGGCGTCGCTGGGCACGACGATGGACTCCCCGTCGGCCACCAAGGCGTTATTTGCCCGGTAGCCCACGTCGGCAGCGTCGGGAAACTGGGGTTCTTCACCCCGCTTGGCCGCCATTTCGGCAACATGCTCACGGAAATTAATGCCCGCCGCGTAGAAGGTTACGGGAATCACCGGCACCAGCAGCGTCACATCGCCCAGGGCGTGTACCCTGTCCGTCCGCTCGTGTTGTCCCCGGATTGGGTCGCCGTTTACCTGGATAACATTGTCGCCTTCAATAATGCCGTAGGAGGGCCCATCGGCGGTCTGAAACCTGCACCACTTCATAGCTGTTGCCTCCGCTTATTTTCATTGCCCATAGAGGTTTGCATGCCCCAATTCTGGCATTTACCCACCGGGTGGTCAAGCGCAGGTTGTCCGGTGGCTGCAACCGTATTCCGTGAATGTCCAATGGCTGGCGGGTCAGGGCAGCCCCGGGGCATGGAAGCGGGGGCACTATCCTTCCGCAGTCGCCCTTGGCCGGAAGCCGGGGCCCGTCCGAATGGCGCCGAAAGTACGGTTATGGCAGGCCTGCCAAGGAACCGCGCCGTAAAACTGCCTGTCCTGCCTCCTTCCGCCCTTGTCCAGGCGACGGCCTATGACGAAAAACGACTTTTTGTTGTCGATTACCCGGTGTCATCTGAATACCTTTCGTTGACAACAAATATTCGCCAATGTTAAACTCGGCTTAATTGGCCCCTGTACGTTTCCAGCTTGGCTGGGTGCTTTCCGGCCCATTTCTGGAAGCAATGCGCCCGGCGGCCGCTTTCGGCCCGGACGCCCGGATTTCAATCATATACCAGGGCACAGGCTCAGGGAAAAATCCCGCAATAGACGATGACAGCCACCGGGAAATCCCCACGCCCCAACCATTGGGGCACTCACTTTCTTTCAGCGTTCCCCCTTTTGTATTTCAGCGACCAAAAACAGATACCGGCCGCCGATCGGGTTGTCTTCTCGCATGAAATTGGTCTATAGGGTCTGCCTTGAGTTGCGATGGCAGGAAAACGGGGCGCTGGTAAACGAAAGCATATTCCTGAGCATAGAATCAGGAGGAGTTAGGTAATGCAGATGCGCGACTTTGTCGTCCGCTTCGCCGGTGAAGGCGGACAGGGCGTAGTGACGTCGGCGGAAGGTTTGGCCCAGGCTTCTACCCAGGTGGGCTACCACGCCCTCACCTACGCCACTTTTCCATCCCAGATCCTGGGTGGGCCCACCTGGACCCAGGCCCGGATTTCCGTAGACCCCATTCTCAGCGCCGGCGACGACGTGGATGTGTTGGTCGCCTTTAACCGCGAGGCCTACGACACCCACCGGGAAGAAGTTCGGGAAGGTGGGCTGGTCATCTACAACTCCAACGATTTCAGCCTGGAAGGCGATGACCGCAGCTACGGCCTTCCCGTGGACGAGCTGGCTCGCTCCACCGGCAATAACCGGGCGGCCAATATGGTCATCATGGGCGCCCTGGCCCACCTGGTGAATATGCCCCAGGCCTACCTAGAGCAATTCGTCGAGGCCCGTTTCCGACGGGGCCGCGCCAACGACGACGAAATTATCGACTCAAACAACCTGGCCATGAAGCTGGGCCGGGACGAAAGCGCCAGCAGCGGCTTTTCCCTGGGCGACCTTACACCGCCAGCTATGCCCGAATACCCCCAGATCATGCTCAAGGGCAACGAGGCCATTTGCCTGGGCGCCCTGGCCGCCGGACTGGACTTTTACGTTGGTTATCCCATTTCTCCGGCAACCACCATCCTGGTCTTCATGGAACGCAACCTGGTCGGAGACGGCAAGTTTGCCTACCAGGTCAGCTCTGAAATCGAGTCCATCACCACCATCCTGGGTGCAGGCTACGCCGGCAAAAAGGCCATGACCGCTACCGCCGGCCCCGGTTTCTCTCTGATGAGCGAGGGGCTGGGCCTGGGCTGGATGGCCGAAATTCCCCTGGTAGTGGTTGACGTGCAACGGGGCGGACCGGCCACCGGCCTGCCTACCAAGACTGAGCAGTCCGACCTGTTGGCCTGCATGTATCCCGCCCACGGCGACGTGAAGCTGCCGGTTATAGCCGTCGGCACGGTGGAAGAGTGCTTCTTCGGCGCGGTCAAGGCTCTGAACTGGGCCGAACGCTACCAGGGTCCGGTAATCCTGATGACGGAGATGGCCCTCGCCGAGCGGGTGCAGAACATCCACCGGCCCGACTTGTCCAAGGTCCAGCCCGAGCGTCGCCAGGTATATGAGGGTAGCAATGGCTACAACCGTTACCAGGGCCACGAGCTTTCCCCCATGCCCCTGCCTGGCAGCCCCGGCGCTTACGTGGCCAACGGCAGCGAACACGACGAAATGGGCGACACCACCCACCTACCCAGCCGTCACGTCCAGATGACCGAGCGGCGCTTCAGCAAGCTCAAGCTGCTGGAGGAGAACGAATACGAAGCAGACAACCCCGACGAACCCGTGGTAATAATGCCATGGGGCGGCTCCAAGGGTCCCGCCCTGGAGGCCTACAATCGTCTGCGCGAGCAGGACGTCCCCGTGGGCTGGTACTACACCATGCAACTCAGCCCCCTTCCCCCGGCGATGCTGGAGGAACTGAAGCAGAAGGAACTGGTCATCGTCCCCGAGCTCAACTACCAGGGCCAGTTTTCCGGTATTCTCCGCTCCCAGGGAGTCAAGGCCGAGTCCATCACCCAGTACACCGGCCTCCCGTTCAAGGTCAGGGACCTGGTGGAGCGCATCACGGAAATGACCAATTCCCATCCCAAGGAGATGGTGCGAGCATGAGCAAGAAGAATCCTGAGTACGATTTCAAATGGTGCCCCGGGTGTGGTGACTTCGGCGTCCGCCGTGCCATCGAATTTGCCATGATTAACCGGCTGGAGGAGACCGGCCTGCCCATGGAGAACAACGTGGTGGTGGCTGGCATCGGCTGCTCCGGCAACCTGGTCCACCTGCTGGAAGGACAACAGCCCTACGGCTTCCATGGAATTCACGGGCGAACCCTGCCGGTGGCTATGGGCGTCAAGATGGCCCGCCCGGAACTCAATGTGCTGGTCGTTGCCGGCGATGGCGACTTTCTCAGCATCGGCGGCGAGCACATTGGCCCCCAGGCCGCTCGCAACCTGAACATCTGCGCCGTAGTAATGGACAACGGGGTCTATGGCCTTACCAAGGGCCAGAGTTCCCCCACCACCCAGATCGGCACCGTAACCAGCTCGACTCCCTACGGCAAAATTGAAGCGGAAGCCGATCCCCTGGAACTGTACCTGACCCTGGGCGCCACTTTCGTCGCTTCCGGGTTCTCAGGCCAGCCCCGGGACTTGGCCAAGCTGATCAACCAGGGCATGGACCACGAAGGATTCGCCATGGTGCACGTCCAGTCCCCCTGCACCACCTACAACGACACCTATGAACTGATGAAGGGCAACGCCCGCAAGGGCATCGAACCGCTGATGTACGATGTCCCCGAGGATCACGACGCTTCCGACAAGGGCGCAGCCTACAACCTGGTGCAAAAGCGGGGCATGCCCGTGGGCATCATCTATCAGGACGACTCCCGCCCGTCCCTGCAGCAGAGGGTGGAGGAAATCAAGTCCAAGGCCCCCCGCCGCTCCGTGGAAGACTTGATGGACAGCTTCGCCTTCTAGTCTTCGGGACCTGCCTGCGCACAGGTATCAAAATTAACTCCCCGCCCTGATGAGCGGGGAGTTAGCTTATGTCAGGCCAACGACCGGGGAGCGCAGAAGATACTTTGGCAACCCATGGAGAATCCCCGAACCTGGCGGGTCTATCCTACCCTCCCCCCTTCAACTCCTCTATCTGAGCCTCCAGCGAGAATGCGCTGGCCGTATCCCCGTCCGACAGGCGGAAACAGCGGTCCAGGTAAAGCTGGGCCAGTCGCGAGCCCCGGCTGGTGGCTTCCCGGGCGGCGGCCAGCAGATTCAGCACCTGGAACTCCTCAGGCAGGTGGCGGGAAAGGGCCGTAATCTCCTCCGTTACCTCCCCCGTCATATTGTCGTCACTGCCTTCCTGCGCGAACTGCAGCTTGCCCAGCAGGCGGGAAAGTTCGGCCAGCTTGTCCCGTTCGCTCATCAGGCTGAAGAGCACCTCGTTGACCGAATACGACGTGTCCTCTTCAACGCCCGCCTCAGATGGGGTCGCCGACGGCAGCCCCTCCGCCGGCGGCGGGCTGGCCAACCCCTGCCGGTCGTAGTAATCAGAGCACAATTGGGAGTAGGACTGCACCGCGTCGGTGATTCCCTCCATCATCCGGGGCAGGTCAAAGGAGAACATGTTGGTGCCGAATACCAGGTCGTCGCCCCGCAGGTCGCTCAGCCGCTCCAGCTCCCCGTGTCCGCTTACTTCTTCCGGAACCGGCGGCATGGCAAAGGCGGAAAAGTCGTTCAAGGGCAGATTGCCCAGGTGCGACGCCAGGAAGGGTGGCACATACTTGCCAAAGTCGGCCTTCACCGGCAACACTACAATGTAGCTGGCGTAAAGCTTGTCCGGTTCCGTGTCCACGCGGAAGTAGACCAGCGCATGGCCCCGGGGACGGTGGGCATCCCCCCGTTCAAATGTCAATTCCATCAATAAGTCCTGAAGCCGCGTCTGCTGCTCTGTTGAATTCAGGAGGAAACCAATGCCGCGGCGTGGGTGGTTCGGACAATTATAGTTGACCAGCAGATATGTACACAAACGAGGCTGGCTCGCGGTAGTCCACCAGCGGCCACACCGTGCGGACTGTGCCGAATCCCTGGCGCAATGGCCTGGCGAAGACACCACCCGCTATACCACAAGCCGACATTGGGCCCCGCAACCGGGCTGAGGGGCAGATCTTAGGTCATGCGGTGGGCTCGATGCGACATGATTTCCGGTCGTGAATACTTGCCGGCTATGGCGTAGATTCATAACGCAATTGTCCTGGGGCTGGGCATCGGGCTTGCGGCCAAGCTGCCATCCTGTATGATGATCATCACATACCTGTGCATAGCTGCGCCATATAACTGCGCTATTTGTGGAGATTGCTTGCCATGACCACCTACACCGAATTTGCCCTGAACTCCATCCCCTACCTCAACCCGGAAAGGTTCGGCGAGGTTGAGTTTTCGGGCGGCATGGATCCCATCCTGCCCACGCCCTTCCGCATCGGCTCGGCGGCGGCAGCCAGCCTGGCGGCGGTGGGGCTGGCCGTCTCCGATCTGTGGGAACTGCGCGCCGGCCGGCGCCAGCAGGTGTCGGTCAACGCCCGCCGGGCCACCGCTTCCCTGCGCAGCAGCCGCTACATGACCCTGAACGGCCAGCCGGCGGCGGGTGAGCGCAACGCCGTCATGGGAGTATATCCGGCGAAGGATGGCCGCTGGAGCTACCTGCACTGCAACTTCCCCAACCACCGGGAAGCCGCGCTCAGTGTGCTGGGCGTGGCGGAAGACAAGGAAGCCGTCCGCCAAGCCGTGGCAAAGTGGGACGCCCGCGAACTGGAAGAAGCAATCATAGCCGCCCGGGGGGCCGGCGGTATGGTCCGCACCATGCAGGAATGGGGCCAGCATCCCCAGTCTGCGGCGGTGGCCTCCCTTCCCCTGCTGGAAATCAAGAGGATCGGCGACGCTCCGCCCCAGCCTTTGCCCGACGGTGATCGTCCCCTGTCCGGCATCCGTGTATTGGACCTGACCCGGGTCCTGGCCGGCCCCACCTGCGCTCGCACCCTGGCCGAGCACGGCGCCGACGTGATGAAGATTTCCGGTCCTCACCTGCCCTTCAACGAGGGGCAGGAATACGACACCGGCCACGGCAAGCTCTCTGCCCACCTGGACCTGCGGCAGGGGCAGGACCTGGAGACCCTGAGGGGGCTGGTACGGGAGGCCGACATATTCTCGCAGGGCTACCGCCCCAACACCCTGGCCCAGCGCGGCCTGTCCCCCGAAGACCTGGCTGCCATCCGCCCCGGCATCGTCTACGTCTCCCTGTGCGCCTTCGGGCGGGTGGGACCCTGGGCCGACCGCCGGGGTTTCGACACGGTCATCCAGACCGTCAGCGGCATCACCCACCGGCAGGGCGAACTTTTCCCCGGCGCTGAGCCGGGGCCCCAGTTCTATCCCGTGTCTGCCATTGACTACCTTACCGGCTACCTGATGGCCTACGGCGCGCTCACCGCCCTGGCCCGCCGCGCCACCGAGGGCGGAAGCTGGCTGGTGCAACTCTCCCTGGCCCAGACCGGCCGCTGGCTGGTGGGGCAAGGGCAGGTCCCTGAGGATGAACTTGCGGGCATACCAACCGATGTGACCCCCGAGGAGATTGCGTCCTGGTCCACCGTCAGTGAAGTTCCTGGCGGCTCCCTTAAGCACCTGGCGCCCACGCTGGAGTTGTCCGACGCCACCCCCTACTGGGCCCGCCCATCGGTGCCCTTGGGCTATCACGATCCGGTGTGGCCCGCCAGGACCGGCTGATCACGGGTAGCCTCCAACTAAGGCATTCGGTGACATGACTTTGTAGGGGCAGCCCTGGTGGCTGCCCTGTTCCGCCCGAACAAGGCGCCTGAATTGGAGCGCAGTCCTGAAACCGGCTATGGCCCCGGTAGTGGGCCGTTACCCCTACCGCACCAACGGCTCCCCCAGCATGGACCAGTAGGGCACGGCCACCAGGAACACCACCGCGATGGATACCGCCGTCATCACCAGGGCCCAGCGGAATATCTCCGGGTTCCGCAAGTTGGCTTGCAGAAAAATGAAGATGGACGCCGTTCCCGCCGCGCTGTAATAGACCAGTGAGTCGCCCACCACCACCACGGCCATGCCGCACACCAGGGGATTCAGCCCCAGGGCTTCTCCGCTGGCCATGGCCACCGGAATCACGAAGGACAGGTAGCCAGCGATGTTGGGCATCAGCAGCCGCACAACGGCGGCGCTCATGGACAGGGCCAACAGCAGCAGCAGGGGCTGGTCCTGGACCTGCGCGGCGCCCCCCACCAGTGTCTCCGAAAACCATCCGGCGGCGCCGGTTACCACCAGAGTGTGGGCCAGCGACAGCGACGTGGCTATAACGAAGAAGTTGCTCCAGCCCAGGTTTCGCTCAAAGTCCTGCCAGGTCAACAGGCCCACCCGGGGCAGCAGAATCAGCACCAGCGCTATCAGGGCCGGCACCGCCGGGTGCATTCCGTGGGCAAAGTCGGTAAACCACAGCAGCGCCGTGGCCAGAACGATTATTCCGGCCCGGTACTCAACGTCCTTCACTTGACCGGTATTTAGCTCCACGTTGACCTGGGACACGTCCAGGCGGAAGCCGCCGCGGTATAGCAGGAACAGGAGCACGCCGCCTACTGCCAGGTTGGCGTAGAAGGGCAATGCCATCAGGATAAACCAGCCCGACCAGGAGAAGTCCCCCAGCAGGGCAGAGGCCACCACCGGTGTTATGCCGCCGGCCAGCAGCGCGGTGGAACCCAGCCGGTTCATGCTTCCCAGGGCCAGCATCAGAGCCTTGTAGTACTTGTGCTCCTTCGGAACCCCCCACCGCTCCATCACCTGGGCGTAGATATGGACCATAATGGCGCCTCGAGTGCTGGCGGAAGGCAGGGCGAAGGTCAGCAGCGCGAAGGAGAACAGCATCTGGACATATAGCAGGCCCGGCTTGCCGGCAGCGCCCCGTATCAGGAAGACCGCCACCCGTTCGGCCAGCCCGGAGCGTTGCACCGCCAGTCCTATGGTGAGAATGCCAATGAGGAAATAGGAAACGGGCTGAGAAAAGCCATAAAGCCCTTCTACGGGCCCGGGAACGGCGCCCAGCACAATCAGCAGCACAACCCCCGCCAGGCCCGTCACCGAGATGGGCAGCGCCTCCGTGGCCCAGAAGACTACCGCCAGCACCATCACCGCCAACGCCTTCTGGCCTTCGGGGGTCAGTCCTTCTGGCCGTGGCATCCACAGGACTGCCAGAAACAGGGCGATTCCGGCGGCCAGCTTGGCAGCGGCCAGCGGCTGGAAAGGTTCTCCCAGTAGTCGGGTGGCGATCTGTGGTGTCATGGCAGCCAGGGATACTCAGGAGGAGGGTCGAAAATGGTTATCCACCAATATACACGAACTGACCCTAATAAACACGGCAGAAAGGCAGGTTAGTTGCCCACTGTTGCCATCCCATCGTGTATATTCATGGGCAAGAACTGCCGCGAGGTGCCCCATGCCCAGCGCTGCTTTCGTTTACGATGACGCCCTGTCCCGCCATGTGCTGCGTTCCGATCATCCCATGCGTCCCATGCGCCTGCGCCTTACCTACGAATTGCTGTCGGCCTACGGGGCCTTTGACGGCGGCACATCCCGGCTCATCAATCCCCGTTCTGCCACCGAGGAGGAACTGGAATGGGTTCACACTCCCGAGTACATCGCGGCGGTTCGGGCCCTCAGCGCCGGCATTTCCACCGTGCGGCCAGAGCGCTTCGGCTTCAGCGCCCTGGGCGACAACCCGGTCTACCCCGGCATGTACGATGCCGCCATGCTCAGTTCCGGCGCCACCCTGGTGGCTGCCGAACTGGTGGCCGGGCAACAGGTGGACGTGGCCTTCTCCATCTCCGGGGGCCTGCATCATGCCGCGCCAACCCACGCCTACGGATTCTGCATATTCAACGACCCCGCCATTGCCGTCAAATACTTCCTGGAACGGGGAATGCGGGTCGCCTACGTGGATGTGGATGCCCACCACGGCGATGGTGTCCAGGACGTCTTCTACCGCGACGATCGCGTCTTGACCATTTCCATCCACGAGTCCGGCCAATACCTGTTCCCTGGCACCGGCTCCATATCCGACTCGGGCACGGGCGACGGGGTCGGCTACTCTATCAACGTGCCCCTGTTCCCCTACACCGAGGACGACCTGTACTTGTGGGCCTTCCGCGAAGTCGTGCCGCCCCTGGTTCGCGCCTTCGCCCCCGATGTCCTGGTCACCCAACTGGGTATCGACAGCTACCACTCCGACCCGATTACCCACCTGCAACTCACCTCCCGGGGCTACGTGGAGGTGATTCGCGAGTTTGCGGCGCTGGGCCTGCCCTGGCTGGCCCTGGGTGGCGGCGGTTACGACATCGGCGCCGTGGCGCGCTGCTGGACCCTGGCCTACGGAGTTATGCTGGACACCGAATGGCCCGACCGCATCCCGGAAGTCGTGTCCGCCCAGTACCCTTCACCAAGCCTGCGTGACACGGTGGCCCTGGACGTACCGGCTAATGTCCGCCAGGAAGCCCAACGTTTCCTGGAAGAGGGAGTGGAAGAGCTGAAGCGGGAAGTACTGGCGAGGCACGGATTGGGGTAGGGTAGACACCGCGGGCTACCTGGCCTGCTTTGCTCCGGAAAGGTTCCGGCAATGGCCAACCTCCCTGCGCTATCCTGTGTAAGGACTACCCTCGCCGACCCACCAGGTTCGGACAGTCTGGTCGAGTCGGCAAATTCTCCAGTCGACGCTGTAGAATGCGCATAAAGCAGGGGGCCAGCCTGCTTGGGCTGGCCCCCGTTTAAAGACTAGTTGGTTAGAATTTCAGTTGACCTGGTGCTCCCGGCCAAGAATCTCCCTGGCCGCGTCCCCTACGTTGGCTTCGATGCACTCGCGAAAGGCGCTGTAGATGGACTTCTTGATGGCCTGCATCATCCACGCCTCGTAGTCGGGGTCGGTCTGGTAGGTGTTCTTAAGAGCGGTCAGACGCTCCAGAAGGCTAAGGTAATGGTACTGGAGCGGCGTTACTGTCTGCTGAACACCCCCAATCTCGAAGGTGCCCTCACTGTTTATTACTTCCTGCTCTGCGCTCTCTGGTCCAGTCATTTGTTGTACCCCCAACCTGTAACTCGGAAGATGTGGCCGAACCGGCGACCCTATTACCTTACGCTTTAATTATAACAGATTCGCTAGTTCGGCGTTGAGTTTTCTTGACAACTCTTACACCTCTCTGAATTCGCCTTCCACCGTATCCCCGCCATCATCACCGCCCATGTCGGTGTCGCCCGGGGGCGTGCCGGCGGTCTGCTGGCCGTAAACCGCCTGCCCCAGCTTCTGCAGCGAGTCGTTCAGGTCGGTCATTGCGGTCTGCATTTCGGCCACGTTGTTGGCGGCCACCGCCGTCTTCAGCGTGGCTACCTTGCCTTCCACCTCTTCCTTCAGGTCCTGCGGCACCTTGTCCGCATTGTCCTGCAACAGCTTCTCCGTACTGTACACCAGGGAGTCGGCCTGGTTTCGTGTCTCCACCTCGGCCCGGCGTCGCTGGTCCTCCTCTTCGTGGGCCTTGGCCGCATCCACCATTTCCTCGATCTCATCCTTGGAGATGCCGGAACTGGGCTGGATGACGATGCGTTGCTCCTTGCCGGTGCCCTTGTCCTGGGCAGACACGCTCAGGATACCGTTAGCATCGATATCGAAGGTAACGTCCACCTGGGGTACCCCACGGGGCGCCGGCAGCAACCCGTCCAGAATGAACCGGCCGATGGATTTGTTGTCCCCCGCCATTGGCCTTTCACCCTGCAGCACGTGAATGTCCACGCTGGTCTGCCCGTCGGCGGCAGTGGTAAAGGTCTCCGTCTTCTTGGTAGGTATGGTCGTGTTCCTGGAAATCAGGGTAGTCATTACGCTACCCAGGGTCTCCAGCCCCAGGGTCAGCGGGGTCACGTCCAGCAGGACTATGTCTCCCACCTCGCCGCCCAGGACGCCGGCCTGGATGGCCGCGCCCATGGCAACCGCTTCGTCCGGGTTCACCGACCGGCTGGGGTCCCTGCCGAATATGCCCTTGACCTTATCCTGCACCGCGGGCATACGGGTCATACCGCCCACCAGGATTACTTCGTCGATGCCGCTGGCCGACAGACCGGCGTCGCTCAGGGCCTGGCGGCAGGGGGTCTCGGTCTGGTCAATCAAGCCTCCCACCAGTTGCTCCAGCCGGGCTCGACTCAGGGCCTTGACCAGGTGCTGGGGGCCACTGGCGTCGGCGGTTATGAAGGGCAGGTTAATCTCCGTTTCCAGCGTGCTGGAAAGCTCTATCTTGGCCCGTTCCGCGGCATCCCGCAGTCGCTGCAGCGCCATCCGGTCGTTGGACAGGTCAATGCCCGTCTCCTGCCGGAACTCCTGGATCAGCCAATCAAGAATCTGCTGGTCAAAGTCATCGCCGCCCAGGTAGGTATCGCCGTTGGTGGACTTTACCTCGAACACGCCCTCGCCCATTTGCAGGATGGTTATGTCAAAGGTGCCCCCGCCCAGGTCGAAGACGGCAATGGTGGCGTCTTCGTGGGTCTTGTCCAGCCCGTAGGCCAGCGACGACGCCGTGGGTTCGTTGATGATGCGCAGGACGTCCAGTCCGGCAATGGTGCCGGCGTCCTTGGTGGCCTGGCGCTGGGCGTCGTTGAAGTAGGCCGGAACGGTAATGACCGCCTGGCTGATCCGTTCGCCCAACTTGGCCTCGGCGTCCTGCCGAATCTTCTGCAGAACAAAGGACGAAATCTGCGGGGGAGCGTAGGCCTGGCCAGCCATCTCCACGTGGGCGTCTCCGTTGCCGGCCTGCACCACCTTGTAGGGCAGCTTGCCCAGGGCGCCCTGCACTTCCCGGTCCGAGAACTTGCGCCCCATCAACCGCTTTACCGAGAAGATAGTGTTCTCCGGGTTGGTGACCGACTGCCGCTTGGCAACCTGTCCGATGTATCTTTCGTCGCTGCGGGGATTGACCGCCACCACCGATGGGGTGAGCCTTCCCCCCTCAGCATTCTCCACAACCACGGGTTCTCCCGCGTCGATAACCGCCGCTACCGAGTTGGTTGTCCCCAAGTCAATTCCGAGAACCTTCGCCATTTTTCCTGCTCCTTCGCTTTATTCCATGCTCTTCAAGTTGATTGGAATCTTTAATTCAATCTAGTAGTCCAGCCGATGCGGGCCTACCTGGCCACCACCACCTGGGCCGCCTGGATAACCCGGTCGCGTAACTTGTAACCGTTGCGGATGGCTTCTACCACGAAACCGGAAGGCTGCTCCTCCGAATCAACTATGCCCACCGCCTCGTGCTGCAGAGGGTCGAACTGCGCCCCCACCGTTTCTATTTTGGACAGACCTTCGGCCTCCAGGATGCCGTATGCCTTGCGGTGAATCAGCTTCACGCCTTCCACCCAGGAATCGGCGGCATCACCGTTGCCCAGGTGATTAATGGCCAGTTCCAATTCGTCCACCACCGGCAGCAGGTTCATGATCAGGCGCCGATTGGCGTCCTGGCGGATGGCTACCTGGTCTTCCTCGGTGCGTCGGCGATAGTTGGCCAGGTCCGCCTGGCTGCGCTGCACCTGCTCCCGGGTCTGGCCCAGTTCGTCTCTCGCCTCGTCCAGGTCCCGCCGCAGAATGGTCACTTGCTCCTCTACCGGCAGGGAGTCGAAGTCCACTATGGGTTCGGGGCTGGTTTCCTCCTGTTCGGGGTCCGGTATTTCGCCTTCGTTGTAACCGTTTGTCATAAGGGTCCCTCTTAGATAACCGCAATATTCCAACTAAACTTTAGCCCTGAATGTCATCCGCGGGCAGGTTGAGATTTCGGAAAAGCTGGGCCATTGCCGGCTCGATGACCGGTTCAACCTGCGTGCCCTCGGAGATTGTCTTGAGATACTGCTTGAAGCCCTGCAGGTTCTCCACCAGGTTCAAGGCAAACTCTACGCCGGCCAGGTTCAGTCCCAGGTCTTCCATCAAGTGCCGGATCAGGAATACCTTGCGGATGTCTTCCCGGGAATAGAGCCTCAGCATACCCACGGTGCGGCCCGGGTTAATCAGGCCCAGTCGCTCGTACTTGCGCAGGGTCTGGGGGTGCATATCCAGGATGCGGGCGGCGACGCTGATTATATAAACGCCCTCCATCCCGGCTTCAAACTCTTGCCCCCGTCCGCTCTCGTGTCCATTGCGCTGTGCGTCCGGGACCTGCGGAGCCGCAGCCCTCTCCAGGTTTGCCGATTCAGGCGGGGAAGGCGGCGCGTTGAAGGGCCTTTGCCCCGGTTGTTCCGCCATATCCGAGTCGACCCATATCCTAAATCGCTGGTACATGCCCTTCCCTCCCGGGAATGTCTCTTGTGAAATCAGGAACTAACTACCAGGATATGATAAGGCTTGACATTACCCATGTCAAGCTATATTATGCGTAGGCTATATTTCCTGTGAACCGGTTGATGGCAATTGCGCCACAGCCATGAGGAGGTGAACCACGATGCTTAAACTCAAAGGATGCCCCAGGTGCCAGGGGACGTTGACGCTGGCTTCCGACATGTACGGACGCTACCTGAACTGCCTGCAGTGCGGGTTCACCAGGGACTTGCCCGACATTCTGCCGTCGGCCAAGGCCGCGGCGCCGGTCGCGCCTGACCTCCAAGCCATCCAGCGCAAGGCTGCCTAGCGGCCCGGCGCCATCGAGCTGGTACGACCAGAAAAGCAGGGACAATAAAACGGGGCTGCCATTCGCATGGATGGCAGCCCCGCTTCATTTCCCCGCAGACGTAGAACTGCGGCCCATGCGGCCAAACTATGCAGACACCCTGAAGCGCCGCCGCAGTATCTTTCCCCTGGGCCGTCGGGCGGGAACCAGACCTTGCTAAACTTCCCCACCGCAGCCGGTTAATGGGGCCCTGGTGGAGCGACAACTTTGAAGTGATGGGTTGGGGATTAACCGTCATTCCGGCGCAGGCCGGATGGTGGGTTCACATTTCAAGTGCAGCACATGTCGTGAAAAGATTTCGGCTGGGGTCAGATAGCCCAGGCATTTGCGAGGGGTGTGGTTATAGGCCTGGGTGATCCGGGTGATATGGTCGTCAGGCAGAAGAGACAAGTCGGTTTTACGTGGCAGGAAGCGCCGGAGACGACCGTTGAGGTTTTCCACTCCGCCCTTCTGCCAGAGGGAACGAGGATCGCAAAAGAAGGTCTTGGTACCCAGGGAGTGGATTTGATAATGGTGGGCGAATTCAGTGCCGTTGTCGAAGGTGACGGACTGGCGCCACTGTTGGGGGAAAGGAGCCAAGAGTTGAGTAAGGGCGTGGGCCACGCCTGGGGCAGCCTTGCTGGCCAAGGCGTGAGTCAGGAGGAGCCTGGAGTGGCGTTCCTGCAAGGTGAGGAGAGCATGGCCTTTATTGCCGAAGAGCATCAGGTCCGCCTCCCAGTGGCCGGGAGTTGCGCGGCCGTCGGCCTGCTCTGGGCGCTGGGAGAGGGGCTGACGAAGGTGGATAAAAGAAGCTGGGCTGCCGCCCTTGCGCCCTCGGAAGCCCCGCTTGGCCTTGCTCCTGGGCAGGAGATGGCGCCAGGAGAAGTCCTTCTTGCGGTCGATCTGGGCCTGAACGAAGCGGTAGATAGTCTCATGGGAGATGACGGTACGGCCGGCTTCCAAGGCCAGACGGCCAGACACCTGCTGGGGAGACCAGCCGCTTTGCAGGCAGGAATAGACCAACTGGCGCAGGCTGGCATCCCGGTCCAGCTTGGAACCGCACCAGCGTCGGGCCCAGGCCTGCTCGTCAGCATAGCCAGGGTTGTAGCCCTCCTTGCGGGAACCATTGCGGTTCAACTCCCGCGAAATTGTCGATGTCGACCGATCCATAATTGTCGCGATTTGGCGCATTGAGTGTCCCTGGCCGCGTAAACGGGCCAGTTCACACCGCTCTTCAATGGTGAGGTGCTGATATACATTTCCCATGGCAACACTCTAACCAAGTGTTGCACTTCGTTTGTGAGTTTAGTGATTCCAGAAGGTCCCGAAAGTGGATGCCGGCTTTCGGCGGTATGACGAGCACTAAGTGTCAGTCATCATTTCATTCCGGTTGGGCTACTAGTTCCCTACCGAATCGAACCGGCCCACGAACTCATGCTGGCCAGCTTCCCGGGGCAGGCGGGCGAAGGCCAGGGAGTCGGGCAGCACTATGCCCCCGGAAAATACCATCTTCATGGCGTCCTCCACGGAAAGGTCTGTCTCGAATACGTCATCCTCTACCACAATCGCCATATTGCCGGAGGTGGGATTAGGCACCGTCGGTATATAGATGACCACCACGGATTCGCCGGTAGAGGGAGAAATAGCCCGGCCCGTGACGAACCCCATGGCGATCATCCCCTCCCTGGGCCACTCCAGGAATACTACCCGGCTGAAGCGGTACTGGGAGGACATGACGGTCGCCACGGTCTGGGTCAGTCCGTATATGCTCCCCACCAGGGGTGTCCTGGTCAAGACCTTGCCGGTTATCCTGAAAAATGCCTTGCCAAGGGAGGATGAGATAGCCAGACCCGTGAGGTAGAAAAGGATGGCCAGGACTATCAGGCCCACGCCGGTAAACGTCAGCCCCCCGATAAGGGGAGCTTCCCAGGGGAGAAATTTGATCAGGGGGAGGACGAAACTGTCTGCATAGCGGATTATCACCGCAATTACCAGGATCGTAACCAGCAGGGGGAACAGTTCCATTAACCCGCCAAAGGTTCTTCCCTGTATATGGCGTGCAATGCGGCGAATAACAGTGTCGTTATTGGCCCGGCCGCCTGGCCTGGGGGCCTGGTTCCCTTCCGAACTTGCCATGTCAAATTTCTCCCGTGTTTGGTATTGGAATGCCCGGTCCAGGCCTGCTTGAGTTCGGATGGGTCACCCCGGAGGCGGATAGGAGCATATTGAAAATAAGGTATCGCTATGGGTTTGCCAATACCCGGCGGCCATAGCCTGCGAGAAACCTCGTGACGCGAAGCTCCTTCCAGCGATTTAATTGGCTGGAACTGCGCCCACGCCAAAGCAACCGCCCCGGTTCTTCCAACCGGGGCGATCAAATCGTATCGGTAACCCGTAGCTGCGCCGGCCTAACGCGTCAGTTCCGGCCAGAACCGTTCCTCTTTCCAGGGGTCGGCGTTGTTGTTGTAACCCCGCTGTTCCCAGAAACCGGGTGAGTCCTCAGTCATCAATTCCAGCCCGTTCACCCACTTGGCGCTCTTCCAGGCGTAGCGGCTGGGGACGATCAAGCGCAGGGGCCACCCGTGATCCTTCCCCAGTTCCGAGCCGTTGTGCCGGTGGGCCAGGAATCCCTCTTCCAGCACCATGTCCAGGGGCAGGTTGGTGGTGTACCCGCCGAAGCAATGGGCCATGACAAATTTTGCCTGGGGCCTTACGCCGGCCAAGTCCAGCACTGTGGCCGCGCGAACCCCCTCCCAGGACTGGTCCAGGGCGCTCCACTGGGTAACGCAGTGGAAGTCGGCGGCAAAAGCCACCCAGTCCAATTCAGTGAACTGCTTCCAGTTGAGGGTAACTTCCTTATCCACCACGCCGAACACCCGGAAGGTCCAGAGGCTAATGTCAACCTCCGGCCTCGACCCATAGGTCAGTACGGGAAAGCGCTTGCTCAGAAACTGGCCGGGTGGTACTCGCTCCCCCTGATCGGGGGCTTCCTTAATCTGGTCGGGACGCTTCAAGCCAAACTGCGGTTCCAATTTATTCAACCACCTGCTGAGTATTGAGGTTATGCCCGGGGCGCCAGCGCTCATATTAAGTCCCCCGTCTTTCGAGTGTCAAACGAGACGCCCGCGGGTGCATCAGTCCGAGGATGATGGCCAGGCCCCTGCCGCTCCAACGCCGACATCTCAGGGCGGTCATATTATGTATCCCAACCCGCAATACCGCCGCAATGTCCTGGAGCCTTCTCAACATGCGGCCAACAGGATTCAGCCCCTCTTGACCATCGCATGAATAATCTTGCCCAAGATGGCATATATGCTTGTTGATTCCGGCTTGACTGGGTGCAGGGAAACCGGACGGATCGCTTCGGCAGGTTGGCCAGGAAGGAAGGCCCCGAACCCGTCCAATAGGACAACGGGGCCAAGTTACTTACGGGTTGGCAACAATCGTCCCTGCTGGCCCATCGGTGATGCGGCCCACCACGGTGGCGCAGGGGGTGCCGTGGGCCGTCAACTCCGCCAGCAATTGCTCTTCCTTCTCGCGGGAGACTGCCATCAGCAGGCCGCCCGAGGTCTGAGCGTCGCACAGCAGCAACTGGTCGTTGTCCGTCAGGTCCGGATGCCAGCGCACCGTGTCGGCCACGCTGTCCCGGTTTCGGCCGGTTCCGCCCGGGGCAATCCCCTGTTCCAGCAAGTCCCAGGTCCCCGGCAGGGTTGGGACGCTGCCCAGGTTAATCTCGGCACAGACCCCGCTGCCCCTGACCATGGACTTGAGGTGGCCCATCAGGCCGAAGCCGGTTATGTCGGTGCATGAGTGAACGCCCACCCTGTTCATGGCCTCGGAAGCTCCCCGGTTCAGGGTGGCCATGTTGTCTATCGCCCCCTGGAGTACATCCGGGGCAACCCGTTCCTGCTTTCCCGCGGTCGTGATAATACCGGTACCCAGCGGCTTGCTGAGAATCAGGGAATCCCCCACCTTTGCGCCGGAGTTGGTGACCTGCTTGCCCGGTTCTACTATGCCCACCACCGACAGGCCGTACTTGGGTTCCGGGTCGTCCACCGTGTGGCCGCCCACGATCAGGCATTCGGCCTCGGCCGTCTTGGCGTAGCCGCCCCGCAGGATCTCGCCCAGGATGGCCTTGTCCAGGGCCGAGGGGAAGCCGCAGATGTTGAGCGCCACCAGGGGCTTGCCGCCCATGGCGTAAACGTCGCTCAGGGCATTGGCGGCGGCGATGGCCCCAAACTCGAAGGCGTCGTCGGTAATGGGGGGGAAGAAATCCACCGTCATAATCAGGGCGGTGTCGTCGTTAATGCGGTAAACGGCGGCATCATCGCCCGTCTCGTTGCCCACCAGCAGGTCCGGGTGGGAGAGCTGGGGGAATTGGCTCAGGACCTGTACCAGGTCCTCCAGGCTGATCTTGGCCGCTCAACCGGCGCAGTGCGACAGTTCGGTCAAGCGGATTTCGCTGCTCTGCATGGATACCTCCTGAAATTTAGAAGGGGACCGAATTCAAGGGTCCTGAAGAGATTGTAGCACAGCAGATTCAGCCAATATCCACTTAGCGCTTCAATGCCCCCACGGCGCCGCTGATATCGGTTTCCGGGAAGTGGGACTAAGAGTGGCTGACCGTGCCTCATCCGTCCACTCGCATCTGGCCCATAATCCAGCTGCTGGAAATGAGGTTGTGGTGGACTCGGGGGGTCCGGTCATAAACCTTGCCGGCATTTTTGTTCAGTGGATCTCCAGTGGAAGAACCGTCCTTACCCCAACTTCGCCTGCACCATCCCCATTCGGCTCACGTCATAGCCGCCCAGGTCATGGACCGCCCGCCGGAACTCCTCGTTGGTCAGCAGGGTCAGCAGCGGTTGCAGCAGGTCGCTCTCGTAGTAAGTTCGGGGTATTACCAGGTCGAACTGTTCGTTCAGCAGCGGTACAAAGTCCAGGTTCAGGGCTCGGGCCGCGCTGAGGATGCCCAGACCCACGTCGGCGGCGCCGCCGTTCACTGCCGCCGCCACGGCCAGGTGGCTGTACTCCTCCCGCTCGTACCCCCGCACCTGCTCCGGCGTGGCCCCCATTTCCTGGAGCTTGTAGTCCAGCAGCACCCGGGTGCCGGATCCCCGCTGACGGTTCACAAAGGTAATGTCGGAACGCAGCAGGTCCGACAGGGAGGTAATCTGCTTCGGGTTGCCTAGCCTCACCATGAGGCCCTGCACCCGTCCCACCAAGTTGACCAGCATAACCGCCGCCCCGGGCAAGAACCGCTCGATGTAGGAGAGGTTGTATTCTCCCGTGTCCTCGTCCAGCAGGTGGGTACCGGCCAGGTGGGCCTCGTCCCGCCGCAGGGCGATAAGGCCGCCCAGAGAGCCTATGTGGGATGACGACAGGTTGACACCGCCAGGCGACCGGCGAAGGAAGCTGGACATCAGGTCCAGGGTCAGGTCATGGCTGCCGATGGCCACGATGGTGTTCTCCACCTCGGCCAGGGGCCGCAGCAACTCCACTGTTACTTCCGCCCCAACGTCAACCCCCTCGGAGAAGCGGGGTATCTTCACCAGGCCGTCCGCCCGCACCAGGGACATGATGACTCCGGCGCCCCGCTGCACCGGAGTGGCCACCATATTCGCGCCCACCCGGCCCAGCTTCACCCGCAAGAACTCGTCCTCACCGGGTGGCGACATTACCTTGCGCGTGATGTTCGCTCTCACCGTGGGACGCTGGCCGGAATCCGCCTGCCCCAGCCACGACTCAATCAGCGGCCTGAGCAGCAGTTCTGCGGTGAGTACGGCGGAAACGGGGTAACCGGGCAGCCCCACCAGCGGCTTGCCATCGGCAATGCCCAGCACCACCGGGTGACCGGGCCGCACGGCGACACCGTGAACCAGCAATTCTCCCAGTTCTTCCACCACCAGGGCGGTGTAGTCCTCGGCTCCGGCCGAGGAGCCGGCGTTGATTATCACCAGGTCGTGTTCGGCCAAGGCTGCCCTGGCGGCATCGCGTATGGAAACGAAAACGTCCGGCGCCGGGTCGAAAACCGTCGGATCAGCGCCCCATTCCTCCAGCAAACCCGAGAGCATCAGGGAGTTAAACTCCACTATGTCACCGGGCTGCAGTTCAGTGCCCACCGGCACCAGTTCGTTGCCCGTTGGGATGATGGCCACCGACGGACGACGGCGCACCGGAACTTCGCTGAGCCCGGCGGCGGCGCAGGCCCCCAGGTCCGCTGGTGTCAGGCGGTGGTTCTCGGGCAGCACCAACTCGGTAGCGACAATATCCTCGCCCAGGGGCCGCACGTGCTGCCATGGGGCTACGGGCGCCATGATACTGACGTGGTCGTCCCCCACCAGGTGCAGGTGTTCCACCATGATAACCGCGTCAAAGCCCTGAGGCATGGGATCGCCCGTATCCACCCACACCGCCTGGGGTTCAGCGCACCCGACCGTCAGGGTGATGGGCGAGGTTTCGGTGGCGCCGGCGGTATCGGCCGCGCGGACTGCTATGCCGTCCATGGCGGCGGCATCGTAGTGAGGTGAGGACGTAACGGCCCAGATGGGGCCCGCCGTCATGCGTCCCCTGGCGCTTGCCAGGAGAACTTGCTCGGCAGGCATCGGTTCCAGGGCGCCGGCGTCCAGGAGGGCCGAGTTAAACCTGTCCCGGGCTTCTTCCAGCGGGATATCGGAAAGGTAGTAGCGTCGCTGGGAATGGTGGGACTGGGTCACGACGGTCACTCCGTGTTCGCTGGATTCAACTCAACTATGGACTGTATGGTCCGGTTGGGAATGACCGGCGTGTTTTCCGGCAGGCCGTTGCCCCGCCAGTCCACCCAGATACCGTAAATGCCCACGCCCTGGGCTCCACCGATGTCGGCGTAAAGATTGTCGCCCACCATCCAGGCCTCGTGTGATGCCACCGCGAGACTTTCCAGGGTGTGGCGGAAGACCCGCGGGTCCGGCTTGGCCACGCCGAACTCTCCGGCTACCAGGATGGCATCAAAGAGGGGTTCCAGGCCGGCCTTCCGGACCTTGGCCCGCTGGCCCTCGGCATCCCCATTGGTAATCAGTCCCAGCCGGATACCGTTGTCTCGCAGTGACTCCACGGTGTCCAGGGCGCCGGGTATAAGTTCTATGGTCGCCGCCTTGAGCTGCTGGTATTCGGCAGACATCTCTTCCAGCAGATCGTCGTCGTCAATTCCATGCCGCTCAAAGGCCATGGAGAGCAGTTCCCGACGGGCCAGGGCCAGGTTGAGGCTGCCGCGGCGTATCCGCTCCGGGTCGGCCCAGTACCAGCGGCGCACTTCCGTAATGTCGGCTAGAAGTGCCTCGGGGGTGACCGGCCGAAACCGGTGGAACATTTCATGGCACACCTGGCGAAAGCATCGCTCCGCAGCCCGATCGTCGGAAAGTATGGTGTCGTCCATGTCAAATATTATGGCTGGGGGTAACTGCTCGCCCATGCTTGTCCTGTTTCCAATATTCTGAGATGTCTTGAAGTAATCGGCGCAGCCTCAGCTCACCAGTTCCACTATGGAACCTATAGTGCGGTCCGGCGTCACCGCGCTGTCGTCAGGTAGCCCCTTACCCCGCCAGTCAACCCACACGCCGTAAATTCCCACAGCCTGCGCGCCGCCCACGTCGTTTACCAGGTTATCGCCCACCATCCAGGCCTGGTCAGCTCGAATCTGCATCTGTTCCAGGGTATGGCGGAACACGCGGTGATCGGGTTTACCGGCTCCAAATTCCCCTTCAATGACGATGGACTCAAAGAAGTGTCCTAAGTCAGCGCGGTTTATCTTGGCCTGCTGCTCACACGCCGGCCCATTGGTTATCATCGCCAGCCTGGTCCCGCCCTGCTTCAGTCTGCGCAAAGTATCTTTGGCGCCAGGATAGGGCTGGACTATAACCGACTTCAAGCCCATGTACGAATCGGTCATTTCTTGTACCAATGAAGTATTCTTGATTCCCAAAAAATCGAAGGCCGAGGAAAGGACGTTCTGGCGCACGGTCCTCAGGTCGCTGCCGCCCCTTTCCAGTTGCTCCCTCCTCGCCAAATTTCCCCGACGAATTTCGCGAATTGTCTCAAGCAAAGTATCGCCTGGGGCATCGCCTAAGCGGGGCGCAAAAGTGGCACAGACCTCCTCCCAGCACCTCTCGGACATTTCAGAATCAGCAATAATGGTGTCGTCCAAATCAAAGATGATGACTGGGGGTAGTTGTTCGTTCATGTCTCTTTCAGTGCCCGGTATGGTTTGTTCGGATTTTACCCTGGGTTTCCGATTTCTTGACTAACCGCCTACTTAAAGCACGATGTCAGCTTACAAGCTCCACTATGGAACGAATGGTGCGGTCCGGTTGAACTGCACTATCTGGAGGCAAGCCCTGGCCGCGCCAGTCAACCCACACCCCGTAAATCCCCACGCTCTGCGCGCCGCCCACGTCGTTTACCAGGTTATCGCCGACCATCCAGGCTTGGTCAGCTCTGATCTGCAACTGTTCCAGGGTATGGCGGAACACGCGGGCGTCGGGTTTCCCAACGCCGAATTCTCCTTCAATTAGAATGGACTCAAAAATGGGTTCCAGGCCGGCCCCATGCACCTTTGTACGTTGTCCCAGGGCGTTGCCGTTGGTAATCAGGCCAAGCTTGATGCCCTGGCCGCGGAGGGAATGCAGGGCATCCAGGGCGCCGGGAAACAGTTCGATAGTGGCTGTTTTAAGTTGCTGGAAGGCGGCCGCCATTTCGTCCAAGAGCGTTTCGTCCTCGATGGCATAGCGATCAAATGCCATGGCCAGTACATCCCTGCGGGCTTTCAGCAAGTCTTCTCCACCGCGCCGGTTGCGCTCCGGGTCTGCCCAGAACCAACGGCCTACCTCCAGGATACCGGCAGATAGGCTTTCTGAGTCGGCGAAATCCAGGCGATGACCGAAGTCGCGGCACACTTGGCGCCATCACTTGCCGGCGGTTTCGTCATTAGAAAGGATGGTGTCGTCCATATCGAAGATGATGGCCGGAGGTAGTCTTGCGGGCATCCTTACTTCCTTGGCGTTCCTGGCGAGTTTACCTCTTTTGGCTAAAACAGCCGCACCGGCACCGTCTCCCCGGCGTACAGGCCGGCCTGGTCCAGCGGCACCTGTACCAGGCCGTCAGCGCGGATGAGGGTGAAAATCAGGTTTGACTTGCCGAATACCGGTTCGGCCTTCAAACCGCCGCTCCCGTTGCTGGAAATCCGCACCGGCACGTAGTCCTCACGTCCCGGGGCCGAGGCGATGTCGTGGGTCAACGCGGCCTGCGTAGTCGCCGGCTCGGGCGGTTGGACGCAACCGGCCAGGTGATAAAGGGTGGGCCGCACCACCAGGTCGAATACGACCATGGCCGAAACCGGATTGCCCGGCAGGCCGAATGCCGGCTTCCCCTGCACCAGGCCCAGTATGGCCGGCTTGCCAGGGCGGATGGACAGGCCGTGGACCAGCACCCCGGGCTCACCCAGGGCATTGATAATGTCGGCGGTCAGGTCGCGGCTGCTGACGGAACTGCCGGCGGACAATACCAGGACTTCAGCCCCCTCCAACCCTTCTCGCGCCGCGGCCAACTGATCCTCATAGTCATCGCCCACCACGCCCAGGCGGACCGGTTCGCCGCCAGCCCGACTGACCTGCGCGGCAATGGTGTAGCTGTTGACGTCCCTTATCTGGCCGGGAGCCGGGGTAACCCCCGGGGCCACCACCTCGTCGCCCATGGAAAGAATGGCCACCCGAGGACGGCGCTTCACATTGACCCTGGTGATGCCCAGGGCCGTCAGCCCCCCCAGGTCCTGAGGACGGAGCAGGTGGCCCCGGGGCAGGATGGTTTCGCCTTGGCGTATGTCCTCCCCGGGCTGCACCACGTTTTCGCCCGGGGCCACTGGGCTCACCACTTCGATGGTGGTGGCGTCCACCTGCTGGGTGTGCTCCACCATCACCACGGCGTCCGCGTTATGGGCCAGCATCCCGCCGGTATAGGCCCCGGCGGCCTTACCCAGTGAAAGGGAAACGGTTGCGGGACGCCCCATGGGCACCTCGCCGACTACAGCAAAGTAGGCCGGCAGCCCTTCCGAAGCTCCGAAAGTATCTGCGGCTCTCAGGGAGTACCCGTCCACCGTGGCGCGGGGGAAGGCTGGCAGGTCTTCTGCAGCGCAAAGGTCAACCGCTGTAATGCGGCCCAGGGCTTCGTCAGACGCCACTTCGTCCTCACCCAAACCGGGTAGCGGCATCACATCCAACAGGGCTTGCAGCCCCCGTTCCGGGGGGAGAACATTGAAGAATTCGGGCATAAATCAATTATATGCCCCACGGGAATGGAATAAAAGGAAACGGGCTCCGTTTCCTCCTACGTATCCGGCTCCGAGGCAGCGCCGCCGCGCATTCCTTCCAGCAGGCCGGCCAGGGCCTGGGCCAGTTGACGCGGCCGTTCCGCGTACTCGGGCGTGGGATACCATTCGTAGTCAAAGCTGCGCAGCACTTCGCCGTCCACGCTGCAGCGTAGGCTGGACACGATCACTCGGAACCCTACAGCATTGGTGGCTTGCTCGGCCAGTTGCTCCAGCACCACGTCGGGGCAGTCGTATATGACCAGGAACCCGCCTTGCCGCTCCCCGTCGGTTACGCGGACGCGGAAAACCTGTCCCAGTTGGTCCAGGTCAACTATGGTGAAGGCCTGTTCCGACCTCCCAAAGTCGGGCCACCCAATCTTGATGGAGTCGCCAATCTGCCTGTGCTGCATACCGTTGCCGCCTTGAATAAAGCCACCACCCCTATTGCCTGACGGATATCCTACGCCTTCCACCCCAACTATTCTACCGCCACCTCCATCGCCGCACAGTGCAGGTCAGAGTTGCGAAGCTTTCTGTCACCTCAGGCCTCCCAAAGGGAGAGGGGCCCGGAGTGCGGGCCTCCATCCATTTCTGAACTTTCACCCGCGCTGCCACCCTTTGGTGCGCCAGCGGGAAAGTGCTAGAATTAGCCAACCAATTTCGGACCGCCTGCCGGCGTCCGTCAAAAGGAGCCTTCCGGTTGACCACCAGCCCAGCCGAACCCTACCTCAAATACGCCCTGTTTTGCCACGATACGGAGACCGGTTCCGACGACGAACTCACCTTCAAGGGAATAATCGACCTGGTTGAGCTGCCCGCCCCGGCAGAAACACCCGGTCCCGAGACGCCAATCCTGGCCCAGGTGGACGTAAATCTGGCCTTCTGCATCGCCGGCGCCACGCCGGGCGCGCACCACCTGATGGTAGCGGTCAAGGCCCCCGGCATACCCCTGGACACGCCGCCGCCCCAGGCCATTGAGTGGGAAGAGGGCATCCTGTTCCAGCGATGGATCAAAGCCTTTCGCATTCCGGTGCAGCGGGCCGGCACCCACGTCGCCGCCATCCTCCTGGACGGGACACCTCTCGGCGAGGCCAGTTTCATGGTCCGCTTCAAAGACCACGGCTAAGTTCCGGCTGCTGAGAGCTTGCCTTGATCATTCCGGCCGCCATCGTATTGTTCATAATTTTCGCCGGCAGCTACTTCGGCGCCCGCCAGTTGGCCCTGCGCAAGAACCACCAGCCCAACCTGATCATCCTGGTAGGCCTGTTGATTGGCATTGTGGGCTTCGGCGTAATCTGGGCGGTGAGCACCGTTTTTGGCGGGCCCTACGCCAGGCTGGCAGCCATTGGCGTCTTCGCTGCTATGCCGGTGATAGTGGCGGCGGTTATACCGGCCCGGAAACTAAGGTAACATACCCTCCAGAACCGCCAGCCAACCCAAAGAACGCGGACACCATCAGCGACGAGGACGCGCCATGAAAGCCATGGTCATCCACCAATTCGGAGGGCCCGAGGTCATGCAGTGGGAAGAAGCCCGCACTCCAGAGCCCGGCCCTGGCGAGGTACTGGTCAAGGTCCACTCCGTGTCCGTCAACCGGACCCTGGACCTGCAGGTGCGGCAGGACGGCGGAGGCTATGGAGCCATACTGCCCCTGGTGCTGGGCAACGACCCCGCCGGCGAAGTGGTGGATGCCGGAGATGATGTTGAGTCCCCCCGCATTGGTGAACGGGTGGCCATTTCCCAGGGAATACACTGCAGCGCCTGTGTGCAGTGCAGTTCGGGCAGCCCCTTCCGGTGCGCCAACCGGTCCATGCTGGGGATTCACCTGTGGGGCGGCTACGCCGAGTACGTCAAGGCGCCGGCATCCAACTGCGTCGCAATCCCCGCCGGTCTGTCCTACGGCCAGGCCACGGTCGTGGCCCGCCATTTCCCCCTGGCCATCGCCCAGACCCGCCTGACCAACCTGCAGGCCGGCGACTGGGCCCTGGTTATGGGCGCGGCTGGCGGCCTGGGCAGCTGCATCGTCCAGGTGGCCCGCGCCATCGGCGCCAACATCATCGCCGGAGCCGGGGCCGACGAGCGCGTGGCGGTGGGCCTGGACCTGGGCGCCGCGCACGGGATCAACTACCGGCGCGACGACCTGGAAGCCGAGGTCATGCGCATTACCGGCGGCCGGGGCGTGGACGTGGTGTTCGAAAACATCGGCGACCCCACCCAGTGGGACGGGGCCTTCAACAGCATGGCCCGGGGTGGCCGATTGGTGACCGTCGGCGCTCACGGAGGGGGCATGGTTACTCTCGACCTGAAGAAACTCTACCAGCGTCGTCTGCAGGTAATGAGCGGCCTGGGCGCCGAGGGCCGCGCCGAACTGGAGGAATCCCTGGCCCACACGGCCAATGGCGATTTCCAGGTGCTTATCGACCGCACCCTGCCCCTGTCCCAGGCCGTCCAGGCCCACAGGCTGGTGGACAGCAACGAACCCCTGGGCAAGGTTATCCTTGACCCCACCCTGGATTGACAAACGCAAACGTGGTTCACCAGGATGATGAATGGAGGGCAAACCCTCTTGCACTGGCATCACCCTATCCTGTATACCCTGTTCATCCACGTTTAATCATCTGAGGCGATAGATGCACCGGAACCACGCCCTCTGGCTGGGCATTCCGCTACTCTTCATCATCCTCTTCGCCCTGATCCAGGCCTGGGCCCCCGGGCGCATACCCGGCGCCTTTTTCCTGGTTTTGCTGGTGGCGACCCTGGTGGTAATCTTCGTACTGCGTTTCAGAAAAACTTTTCGCGACTGAAAGGAGTTGTAACATGCCGGACCTGACTTCGGTATCCGAATCGGTGGGAGCCTTGCTGAAGGAGACGGGGGATTCGCTGGCCGTTTCCGAGTCCAGTTGCGGGGGCCTGATCTCCGCGACCCTGGTGGCCGTGCCCGGCGCGTCGGCCTATTACGTGGGCGGCTCCGTGGTCTACACCCGCGCCGCCCAGCGGGGCCTGCTGGACGTCCCCGAGTCGGCCATGGAAGGCATCCGCGCCAGCAGCGAACCCTACGCCCAGCTTAACGCCCGCACCATCCGCGAACGGCTGGGCGTCACCTGGGCCGTCAGTGAAACGGGCGCCAGCGGCCCCACCGGCAACCGCTACGGCGACTCCGCCGGCCACGCCTGCATCGCCGTCTCCGGCCCGGTGGAAAAGGTGATCACCGTGGAGACGGGCGACGACAACCGGGAAGCCAACATGTGGGTCTTTGCCCAGGCGGCCTTGGACCTGCTGGAAGAGTGCGTCCGCGAATCCCGCGGCTAACCCCTGCCAGCGGATTTGAGCAAGCCCCTCCCCTTTGATGCGGGAGGGTTAGGGTGGCGGTGACTTCCTGCCACCCATTCCGCCTTCACCCCTACTGCTCAATCCGCGCCGCCGGATTCCCTATCCGCCGCTCCGTGCCATTAAGCAGGCGCTGGATGTTGTCCCGGTGTTGCCAGATTATCACTGGCCCGCCCAGCAGCCCATAGATCAGGTACAGGTTGGATATACCGCCCAGGGGGTTGAAGCCCAGCAGCATCAGCGCTACCAGGACGAGGCAGGCCGCCCCCACCCCCAGCATGGATCCCAGGGACAGGTAGCGGGTGAAAATGCAGACGGGCAGAAACACCACCACGCCGCTGACGGCGGACAACGGCGACATCACCGCCAGGCCCCCCAGGCCCGGCGCTATGCCCCGGCCGCCGCGGAACCCCAGGAAAACCGGCCAGTTGTGCCCTGCCAGCGCCATCAGTCCGGCCACAACCTCCGCCGTCGGGTCTCCAATCAGGGCCCGGGCCAGCAGCACCGCGGCAATGCCCTTCACCAGGTCCAACGCCAGCACCAGTCCCGCCAGCTTGTAACCGGCGGTGCGCAGGGCGTTGGACACCCCGGTCCGCCCGCTGCCGTACTCACGGATGTCGATGCCTCGGTGCATCAGCAGCACCACGTAGCCCCAGGATAGCGCGCCCATCATGTAGGCCAGGGGCAGCGCCGCGGCGTACCGATAAAGGGTCGGAGCGTCCGACAGGGTGAGCAGTGCCGCCAGGGATGCCGCCGCCAGCACCGGCACGGCGATCAGAGAACTCAGCGCCGACGGGGTCATGTATCCCTTCATCGTCGTCGGAACACCATCTTCAGGTGGGTATGGTCAAACCGGAAACGGTCGCGAATACGGTTCTCCAGGTAGCGCTGGTACGTGAAGTGCACCAGCCGGGGGTTGTTGCAGGAAAACAGGAAAGTCGGCGGATTCACCCCCACCTGGTTGACCCGAGTGATGCGCAGGAACTCGCCCCGCCGGATGCCCTTTCCCTTCACCGGCGGCGGATGGTGTTCCGACAGGGCTTCCGCCAGCAGGTACTGCAGGTCCCGTCCCGGTATCCACCGCATCCGCTCGTTCCACAATTCAATGGCTGTATTCATCAGCGCGCTAATTCCCTGCCGGTTCAGCGCCGAAGTGAAGCAGATGGGCACGTAGGGCATGAAGTGAAACCGGTCCTGGATGCGGGCAATGGCTTCCTCCCGGGCCCACCGGTTGTTCTCCGGTACCAGGTCCCACTTGTTCACCACCACTATGATGCCCTTGCACAGGTCCCACGCCAGCCCCGATATGTGGGCATCCTGGGCCGTGGCCAATTCCGACGCGTCGGCGACTACCAGGGTGATGTCGGCCCGGCTCACGGCGTTTACCGAGCGCAGGACACTGTATTTTTCGATACCGGGCTGGACCTGCCCAGGCCGCCGGATGCCGGCCGTGTCGATGAGGGTGACGGGACGGTCCAGGTAGGTCATCTGGGTGTCCAGAGCATCCCGGGTGGTGCCGGCCACGTCGCTGACTATAGACCGCTCCTGGCCCAGGATGGCGTTCAGCAGCATGGACTTGCCCACATTGGTGCGCCCAACGATGGCCAGGCGCATTTCCGTGGCCGCAGCCTGCGGGGGCGGGTTGACGGCAATGTCTTCATCCTCGCCGAACTCTTCATCCCACTCGTCGTCTTCATCATCGGGCGGAAAGTACGCCGGGGCGGGCAGGTGGAACAACACCCGGTCCATCAGATCGTAAATGCCGTAGTTATGATAGGCGCTGATCATCACCGTCTCTTCCAGGCCTATCTGGTAGAACTCGGCCGCGGCCACCTCCCGGCCGTCGTTATCGATCTTGTTGACCGCCAGGATCACCGGTTTACGGGCCCGCCGCAGCCGGTCGGCAATCTCCAGGTCGGTGGGAGTCATGCCGTCGGCGGCGTCGGTAACGAAGACAATAACGTCGGCCCCTGACATGGCCATGTCCGCTTGTTCCTGCACCATCTGCCGGATGTGCCCTTCAGGGTCCGACTCCAGCCCCCCGGTGTCTATCAGGATGAAGCGATAGGAATCCCATTCCACCTCGGACATGAGGCGGTCGCGGGTGGTCCCCGCCACGTCGGACACAATGGCATGACGACGGGAGAGGATGCGGTTAAAAAGCGAGGATTTGCCCACGTTGGGCCTCCCCACCACCGCCACAATGGGCAATGTCTCCTGCGCCATCTGAACCATTTCTCTTGCAATCCCCCTCAGTTTTTCCACAAAGGGCACGAAGTTTCACGAAGGCCCATTACATTACCAAGCGCTTCTATTCCAGCCGGCCGTGGCTGCCGAAACTGATCAGCGGGCCGACCTGCAGCCCGGTAGCCTTCAGCTAATTTAGCACCTGTGCTTCCTCTGTGCCCGAAAGTCGGTTGAGGGCCTCTAGTTTTACTATTACCTGGTCGAAGCAGCGCAAGTCAGCGATATATGAGCTCTCCAGGGGTTTACCTTGTAGTCAATTCTCAACCGTTCCTGGGAGTTGTAAGCAATGTCACGCTCGGCCAACTCTCGTTCCATTGCTTCCTGATAAACCGCTTCCAGAAAGCCGGGTCCCTACTGCCGATGTACCTCGATGGCGGCCCCTATGATGGCATAAACTTCGTCACGCAGTACTCAATTGGCCATCCGCCTTTCTCAAGAGTCCCTTCGTGCTTCTTCGTGTCCTTCGTGGAAAAATTACTGGCTGAGCAGGAACTCAAGCACGGCTTTCTGCGCGTGTTTGCGGTTGTGCGCCTGGGCGTAGGCTACGGACTGGGGGTGCTCCAGCATTCCCGGCGACACTTCTTCACCGTAATGGGCGGGCATATCGTGCATGAAACTGGCGGTGGGCTTGGCCTGACGCACCAGCCCCGGGTCTACCGTGTAACCCTGGAACGCCTCCAACCGGGCGTACCGTTCTGCCTCGTCTCCCATGCTGGTCCACACGTCGGTATAGACAATGTCGGCGTTCTTTACCGCTTCCGTGGGTTCCCTCACCGACTCAACAGCTCCGCTGTCGCCGCCAATCCCCGCGGCCCTTTGCAGCGTTGAGTCCTCCAGGGTGTAGCCCATGGGCGATGCGATGGCAAAGTTCATGCCCACCGCCGGCAAGGCCAGGCACAGGCTGCGGGCCACGTTGTTGCCGTCGCCGATGAAGGCCAGCTTTCGGCCTGCCAGCTCGCCCTGGTGCTCCGCCACCGTCACCAGGTCGGCCATTATCTGGCAGGGGTGCTCCCAGTCGGACAGGGCGTTGATCACCGGTACGCTGCCGTACTCGGCCAGTTCCTCCAGGCTGCGGTGGGAGTTGACCCGCGCCACGATGCAGTCCACGTATCCCGACAGCACCCTCGCCACGTCGGACACCGGCTCCCTGGTCCCCAGTCCAACCTCTTCCGGCCCCAGGTACAGCGAATAACCACCCATTTCCTGGATTCCCACCATGAAGCTGACCTTGGTGCGCAGCGATGGCTTCTCGAACAGCAGGGCCACGCTCTTGCCCTCCAGGGCTTTGGCCGCGCCGCCCTGGTCGGGTTGCTTCATTGCCAGGGCCCGCCCTATCAGGGAACCGGTTTCCTGAGCGCTAAGGTCGGTAACTGACAGTAAATGACGATTGCTTGGCATGATTCCTTCTCTCCGGCGGCGCAATGATATATCAATTCAAGGAGTCGTTCAAGAAAGAAGCGTTGGGAGCCAGCGCATTCCCATTCTAGCTTTGTCCTATGGCCGGCCAACATTCGGAAGGGAAGAGTCATGCCACCCCCGCCAGGGGTCCGCCACGGCGGGCGGACCCCTGTGCTTGCCGAAAGGCCTGGAATCGTTCCCAAATACCAGGCCCAAATACCAGGCCCAAATACCAGGTTTTGATTCTCTAGAGCGCCTCAAGAGCGCCGGTTCGATGCTTTGGTAGAATTTTCCTGGGCCAGGCCGCAGGGCTTCGCGCCCCATTTGGTTGAGGCGCGATTGCCCCCAACCAATGTGGCGCTGCCCGGGCGGACCGATCCCCCTGTGTTAGAATTGGGCAGGCTCTAACTGCTTATTGAAACGGAGTATTTGTATGGTCTCCATCGCCTACGAAAAGGTCACCCTCTCCAATGGTTTGGACGTTATCCTCCACGAAGACCATTCTATCCCGCTGGCATCGGTCAACGTCTGGTACCACGTTGGCTCCAAGAACGAAGTACCCGGCCGCACCGGCTTTGCCCACCTGTTCGAGCACGTCATGTTCGAAGGTTCCGGCCACCACAACAGCAGCCACTTTGAACCCCTGCAGAAGGTAGGAGCCAACCTGAACGGCTCCACCAACCCCGACCGCACCAACTACTGGGAAGACGTGCCTTCCAACTACCTGGAACTGGCCCTGTGGCTGGAATCGGACCGCATGGGCTTCCTGCTGGACGCCCTGGACCAGAATCGGTTCGAGGTCCAGCGCGACGTGGTGAAAAACGAACGCCGCCAGAGCTACGAGAACCGGCCCTACGGAATGGCCCAGTGGAACATCCAGGAAGCCGTCTTTCCCCTTCCCCACCCCTACCACTGGATGACCATCGGCTCCCAGGAAGACCTGGACGCCGCCAGCCTGGATGACATCAAGGACTTCTTCCGACGGTTCTACTCTCCCTCCAACGCCAGCCTGGCCATCGCCGGCGACATCCGGCGGGATGAGACCCTGGAGCTGGTCAACCGCTACTTTGGCGACCTGTCGCCTGGCCCTGCGGTGCGCCGCATCGGCCGCTTCGACTCGGGCTTGGCCGGCCGGGTGGAACTGGAAATGCGGGACCGGGTGTCCCTGCCCCGCCTTTATATCGTCTGGCCCTCCCTGCCCGACAACGACCCGGACGAAGGGGCTTTGGAAATGCTGCGGGCCGTGCTGGCCGACGGCCAAAGCTCCCGCCTCTACCGCTCCCTGGTTTACGACCAGCAGATTGCCCAGAGCGTAGGCGTGCGCAACTATTCGGCGGAGATTGCAGGCCAGTTCATAGTTGACGTTACCGCGGCGGCCGGCCATTCCCTGGACGAGGTGGAGGCCGCCGTCGATGCGGAGATCGCCCGCATTTGGTCCGCCGGGGGAGGACCCACGGACGAAGAGCTGCAGCGGGCCCGCAACCGGCTGGAAAGCTCCCATTTCCGCCAACTGGCCCGTATCGGCGGCTTTGGTGGGAGGGCTGACGTGCTTAACCACTACAACGTCTTCTACGGCGACCCCAATATGATCAACACCGGCCTGGAAAAATACCTGGCGGTGGAACCCGAAGACATCCTGCGGGTGGGCCGGCAGGTGCTGGACCAGCGGCAGGTGCGGATGCGGGTGCTGCCCGAAAACCCCCTGCAGGCGGCCTCCACCAACGGCCTGGACCGCACCGTAATGCCGCCCGCCGCCGAAGAACCGGAATTCACGCCCCCGGTACCCGTCCACCGTACCCTGGCCAACGGCCTGCGGGTAACGGTGGTCGAAAAGAAAAGCGTACCCATCGTCGCCTTCTCCCTCATGGTGCAGGCCGGCGCCGTCACCGACCCGGTGGGCCTGCCCGGCCTGGCATCCTTTACCACCCAGCTGCTGCCCGAAGGCACCACCACCCGTTCCAGCCAGGACGTAGCCAACGCCTTTGAGTTCATCGGTTCCCGCCTGTCCACCGAGACCCGCAAGGAAGTCAGCCTGCTGTCCACCGAGACCCTGAGCAAGCACTGGAGCACGGCCCTGGAACTGATGGCCGACGTGGCCCGCAACCCGACCTTCCCGGAGCACGAAATTGAGCGGGTGCGGCGGGAGCACCTGACCGACATCCGCCGGGGCAAGGATGACCCCACCTTCGTGGCGGAGCGGATAATGCCCGGCCTGGTTTTCGGCCCCGACTCCCGCTACGGCCACCCCTCCCTTGGCACCGAAGACTCGGTGGCGGCCTTCATCCGTTCCGACCTGGAAACTCACTTCCGCGCCACCTTCAGCCCCTCTCGGGCAAACCTGGTGGTGGTGGGCGATGTAAGCCTGGACGATGTGGTGGAACAGGCGGAGAAAACCTTCGGCGACTGGACGGACACGCCCGCGGGAGTTCCGTCCCCTGTCTCCTCGGCCGCAGACGGAGATCTAGCGGCCCGGTCCACCACCATCTACCTGGTGGACAAGCCGGGCGCCGCCCAGTCCGTCATACGCGCCGGCCACGTTACCGTCCCCCGAGGCCACGACGACTACGGGGCCCTGACCCTGCTCAACTTCTGCTTCGGCGGCCAGTTTTCCGCCCGCCTGAACCAGAACCTGCGCCAGGACAAGGGCTACAGCTACGGTTTCCACTCGGGCATTTCCTGGTTCCGGGAACCTTCCCTGCTGGTGGCCGGCGGCAGCGTCCAGACCGACGTTACCAGGGAATCGGTGGTTGAAACCCTCAAGGAGTTCCAGGACATTCACGCCGACCGTCCCGTAACCGACGATGAACTGGAAGCCGCCCGGGCGGGAATGATGCTGGGCTACCCCGCCGGCTTTGAACGGCCGGGGCAAGTGCTGGCCCAGGTAATCAACCTGCTCCAGCACGGCCTCCCCGACGACTACTTCCAGACCTATCGCGACCGCGTAACCGCCATAGCCCTGGACGACGTAAGGCGGGCAGGCGCCGAAAGAGTGCATCCCGATGGCCTGAACATCCTGGTAGTGGGCGATCGCTCCGCCGTAGAGCCGGGCCTGCGCGAGCTGGACCTGCCGGTAGTCCTGCTGGACAGCGAAGGAGCGAAGGTAGAACCGTCAGCAACGTAAAAACCCTCTCCCTCCCATTTCGGTATAAAATGTACTTAAGCTCAAGGCACCGGCGTACACTCGAAAGGATGTCCGAGACTCCGACACCCTCAGATATACGCTGGGCGGAGGTAGAATCGCTGCTGACAGCGCTCGATATCGAAGTCGTGGAGCGCGCGGGGTCGCGGGTGTTAGTGCGGAAGGGCCGGGAAAGGGTTGTCCTGCATCGACCCCACCCGCGGCCACACCTGGTTAGACCGGCAGTGCGGAAACTGCGCGATTTTCTCGTCGCCCTGGGAGTTACACCCTGATGGAATACAAGGGATACATAGCGGAAGTAGAATTTGACGATGTCGAAAGGGTCTACTGCGGATATGTAACAAACTCCGGGCCCTACTCCATAGTAACCTTCGAATCAGATAATGAAGAGCAGCTTTACATGGAGTTCTGCCTGTCGGTGGACATTTACCTGGAGTCTTGCCTCGAAGACGGCGTGGACCCGGTAAAACCGATGATCGTCAACCCTTGACCCCCGCCTCCCGTAACGCCGCTCTCTGCGCCGCGAACAACGGTTCCATGCCCCTCGCCGCCAGGGCCAGCGCCTCCTCCGCCCGGTGGCGGGGGAAAGGTGCGCCCTCGGTGGCTCCCTGCAATTCCACCAGTTGCCCCCGGTCCGTCATCACCACGTTGAAGTCAACCTGCGCGTCAAAGTCCTCCTGGTAGCACAGGTCCAGCAGCAGGTCGCCCTCCACAAGGCCCACGCTCACGGCTGCCACCCCGCTGTGCAGGGGCGCCCGGCGCAGCGCCCGGTTGTCCACCAGCGCCTGCATCGCCTGGCGCAGGGCCACGTAGGCCCCGGTAATGGACGCGGTGCGAGTGCCCCCGTCGGCCTGCAGCACGTCGCAGTCGATTGTAACGGTACGCTCGCCCAGGGCCTCCATATCCGTTACCGACCGCAGGGCGCGCCCGATGAGCCGCTGGATTTCCTGGGAACGGCCGCTGATTCTCCCCGCATCTCGGTCCCGGGCGGTGCGCGTGTTGGTGGAGCGGGGAAGCATGTTGTACTCGGCCGTAACCCATCCCCGTCCCTGGCCTCGCAGGAACGGGGGCACCCGCTCCTCCAGCGACGCGGCGCACAGCACCCGGGTCAGCCCTGTTTCAATCAGCGCCGAACCCTCTGCGAACCGCTGGTAGCCCGGGGTTATGGTAATGGGACGGGGCTCGTCCCACCGCCGTCCGTCAAGTCTTGCCAAATTACTCACCTGTGCCCTTTGTTGCTTGCTGCCAATTATACTAACTCAAACCGGGTTTGAATCATCACCGCTCCGTCTCCACCCACAACCGCTGGCCGTCGGTGGTGAAGTGTACCGTACCCTGAGTGGCGGTGCTGAAAACATTGGTTTCACCCACCGTATCCTCCAGCCGGTCAACCACGTCGGCGTGGGGGTGCCCGTACTGGTTTTCCGCCCCGGCGGAAATGACGGCCCAACGGGGATCGACGGCCCGCAGGAAGGCCGCCGTGGTGGAAGACCTGCTGCCGTGGTGCCCGGCCTTCAGAACATCGCTCTCCAGGCCCGACGCCGTGCCGGCCAGGTAACGCTCGGCCTCCTCCTCAATATCCCCGGTCAACAGAAAGCTGATCTCGCCGTAGGAAAGGCGCAGCACCAGGCTGTTGTTGTTGGAATCCCACGCCGGCCCCCGCAATGGAACGACCGGCGGGTGCAGCGCAGCCAGGGTAACACCTTCGTCCAGCGTTAGTTCCTGGCCTGAGGACAGGTGCACCAGACTGTGGTTCCCCCTCTCCACCGCCTTTCGCCACTGGGGGTGCAGGTGGCTCTCCGGGTCGGGCAATCCCGCGACTACGGCCCCCGTCTGGTACCGTTCCAAAACCTGCAGCAAGCCCCGGCTGTGGTCCACGTCCAGGTGAGTTGACGCCACCAGGTCGAGGGTGCGGTCCCAGGGCGGCAGGCGTTCGGACAGAGCCCGCGCCGCGCCGCCAAACTCCGGACCGCCGTCCACCAGCGCCTGCTTCCCCGTGGGGGTAACGATGTAAACGGCGTCGCCCTGACCCACGTCGAGAAAGTAAACGTGCAGCCGGCCGTCGGCCCTGTCCCACACCCCCGCTAGCAAGAGAAGCAAGGCTGCCGCCAGCGCCAGCCCTATTCCGCCCAGGGCCAGGTAAGCCCCCGATTGCGCCACTCCCGTGTTTGCTTGCGTCGGTCCTCCGCCCACGCCCAAAACTCGATTCAATCTCCGCAACCCGCCAATCCGGTACCATCGCGTGTCCGCCAGCGTCAGCGTTCCCAGCAGCACGCCGTACCAGGCCCACAGCCACCCGGTATCCACCCTATCCAGCTCCACCGCCCACTTGGGTACTGCGTCCACCAGCGCCATCAACGCGATCAACGGCATCGACGCGGGCAGACCCACCAGTTGCCCCAGGGTGGGATGGACCATTCCCGCCGCCGCCGACGCCAGCCCGCCAGCCAGGGCAAAGGGGAGCAGGGGCGTTGCCACGACGGTGGCCGGTATTCCCAGCAGGGGCAGCCTCCCAAAATTCAGGGCCACCAGGGGAAAGGTGGCCAGAGTGGCCGCCGCCGAAATCAGGACACCCGACGCCAGCCACCCCGCTGCGGTTCCGCCGAATGGCGCCCACCGCCAGCCCGTCCGTTCAAACCGCCCGGCAATGCTGCGGGACAGGGCCTCCTGCCAGGGCAGGGCCAGCGCAATGCCTGCCATTGCCGCGAAGCTGAGCTGGAAGGAAATGCGGGAGGCCGCCCCCGGGTCCGTGGCGGTCATCGCCACCGCGCTCAGCGCCAGGGCCGGCAGCAGCGACTCCCGGGGCCGACCCAGGCCCAGCGCCGCCAGGTATACGCTGCCCATCAACGCCGCTCGCACCACCGACACCGGCGCCCCGCTGACCAGCACGTACAGCCACACTGCTGCCAGGGCCAGTAGCACGGGAATACACGTATGCCGGCCCAGCGCCCAGTTCAACAGACCCACCGTCATCAGCAGCAGGATGCCCAGGTGCAGACCCGAAATGGCCAGCAGGTGCGACGTGCCTGATTGCCGGAAGTCTTCCCTCACCGAATCGGGCAATTGCCCTCGCAACCCCAGCAGCAGGGCCTCGGCCAGCGCCCCTTCCGTCGGCGGCAGGGAGTTGTCCAGGCCCCGGGCCAGGCTACCGCGCAGGCCGAACACCGCGCCCCGAAGGCTACCCAGGGCATCACCCCCGGTATCAGGCCCGGTATCGGGCCCCGTGTCGGGAATGATGGCGGCGTCCTGCGCCCAGAATATCCCGAAGATGCCCAGGCTCTCCAGGTAGGCCGGGTAGTCGAACCGCTCGATGGGTTCGGGCTGCTGTAGTGTACCCGACAGTTCCACCCGGTCCCCGTACCGGAAGTACGGCAACTCCCTTTGCCCCACCAACGCCGCCGGGGGATGGGCGTAGACCAGCGCTTTGGAATCTTTGGGCCGCCAGACGGGTTCGCCGCCAACCCCGGGGCGCCCAATATCCGTAAGCTGTAGAGTGAACTTGATCCGGGTGGCCGTAGCCTCCGGGTCGCTTTCAACCCTGCCCCGGATGTGGGTACTCCCCCCATGGTCCGTTAGTAGTGGCGGAGGAGCCGCTTGCCATACTTCGTACCGCCAAAGCCCCAGCAGGCAAGCCGCCGCCATCAGGGCAGGCCAGGCGGCAACCCCCAGCAAACGGCAGGCCAATGCTACCGCCGCCGCCACTCCCACCAGCAACAGCAAGGGCATCGAGTCGGCCTCGTACCACCCATAGGCCAGGGCCATTCCCGCCAGCCAGGCCGCCGCCAGTGTCGTCAGCTTCATGCCGGCAGGCCTGAGTTCGTCATTCGGCAGTATTTATCTGGAAGATTCGGGATAAGTCCGCCGGCGACCTAAGGCGCCTCGCCCACGGTAATAAGACCCTGGAGATTGTCCAGAATGCCCTGCCCTATTCCCGAAACCGCGGTAATTTCATCGACGGCGGCGAAAGGGCCGCTCTCCTGCCGGTAGGCGATGATCGCCCTGGCCCGTGCCGGCCCGATGCTGGGCAGCGTCTCCAGTTCGACTTGGGTGGCGGTGTTCAAGTCCACCAGGGCGGCGGGTTCGCCATCTTCTTCACCGGACTCTTCCGCCTCGCCAGGAGATCCGGAAGCGCGCCGGTTTGTCGCCGCTTGGGGAAATCGCGGGGTGGGTGGCAAAGCGACTGTGGCCTTCTCATCGACATTGGATGCCGGCCCGGCCGACCTGGCTGGGATGTAGTAATACCCCTCATCCTCCACCCGCATCGCCAGGTTGACGGCCTCCAGGTCTGCTTCTTCCGTGGCCCCGTCGGCGGCCTCCACCGCGTCCACCAGCCGGTCCCCCGCCGCCAGTGGGTACACTCCCGGGTTTTTCACGGCGCCGGCCACGTATACCCGCAATTCCGTTACCTCATCTTCTGAGGTAACCTGTGGTGGCGTCGGTTCTATTGCAGGATTTTCGGGACTACGGGACGCGGCGCCGGCCCCACCCTCATCAACTGGGGAAGTCAGTTCCACCTGGCCCGCATCATTCCCCCGGAAATAGACCAGAAAGAATGCGGCGACCAGCAGGACGCCCAGGGCGAGCAGAAGGGCTATGGCAATCTTGCGTGGAGTTGACAATGGCAACTGTCTTCGTGGAAATCTCGGTAGGCTCTCGGCGGGATTGCGGCCTCTCTCCGGAATGACTGTAATCCAGGCTAGGGATTACGAAATTATATCTGACCGGCCCGGAAAACTCCCGAATACATCGCATGGCAAAGCCATATATGCCACTTTAGCCCTTTGTCTGGATTGGGAAAGTAAATGCTCTCTCCCCCTTGCCACCCTGGGTGACCACTCAATACCATAATCATTCAAGCGCCTTTTCCACAGCCTGTTCAAGTCCCAATCCCGGCAGGGGCGGGAAGGCGATTTCGGCCCCGCAAACCGGCAGCGGCCCAAAATGGCCCAAAATGGCACGGAAATAAAAAAATTGCTATCTGGACGGCTCTTTCCCAAGCTGAAACCCGGCCCAAAAACGGCCCAAAACGGCCCGCAAACGGGTCAAAACTGGAACGCCAAACCCCAGCCCATGTTAGCGGCTACGCTGGGTGATTGGTGAAAGGACACTCTATTGGACTCGAACCGCGGCAGCCCGTCCGGCATCGCCAACGCCATAGAAGTTACCGGCCTTCGCAAGGGATTCGGCGACCTGCCCGTCCTGTGGGACCTGGACCTGTCCCTGGGCTGGGGCGAGTTCCTGGCCCTGTTCGGGGCCAACGGCTCCGGCAAGACAACCCTGCTGCGCACGTTAGCCGGTCAGGCCCGCCCCGACGAAGGCGCTGTCCGTATTGCCGGTTACGACCTGCGTCGGCGGCCCGCGGCGGCCCGCCGGCAGGTGGGCGTGGTGGCCCACAGTGGCTACCTGTACGACGACCTCACCTGCCGCGAGAACCTGGCCTTTTACGGCCGCCTCTACAGCGTCGAAGGCCTGCCGGCACGGGTTGCCGAAGTCCTGGAGCGGCTGGGCCTGTCCCACCGGGCCGACCGACGGGTGCGCAGCCTGTCCCACGGGATGCAGAAACGCCTGGCCATCGCCCGGGCTATCCTCCACCGCCCGTCGCTGCTGCTGCTGGACGAACCCGAGTCAGGCCTGGACCAGGAGTCCGTTGCGGCCCTGGCCGGCCTGCTGGAGGAATGGACGGCCTCGGGCCGCTCGGTGGTAATGACCACCCACAACGTGGGACTGGGCCTGGCCTGGTCCACCCGCGCCGCCGTAATGTCCCGCGGAAAGCTGAATTTCGAAATGGCGGAGAATTACCTGGGAGTGGGGGAGTAGGGGAGAATGCAAGACCGCGACATGATAACCCTAAGCGACCGCAGCAAAGGCTTTCGCCTTGCCCGGGTTTCGTGGGATTCAAAGAAGGAATAGAATACCGGTATGCAGAACTACGAAATCAACGACTTTGACGACCTGATTCGCCTGCTGGCGGAGGAGCCGGAACTGGCCGAACGGTTGAAACTGGCCCTGGTTGGGAAGGATATCTCGGAGCTTCCGGCCAACGTTGACGCCCTGTCTAAAGCGATCAAGGAGTTGAGCGCCACCACCAGAAGGCTGTCGCCGGCCCTGGAACGCCTCAGCGAACGGATGACTGAAGCGGAAGGTCATTTGGGCAATCTGGCAGGTGACAGCTACGAAGAACTGGTGGAGCCCAAGCTGATTGCCAGGGCAATGCTAGACCTCGGTATGCGCTCGCCTCGGACCGTCCTAAGCCGGAAAGGCAACGTCAACCCCAGGTTCACTTCCCTGTTGCAAGAGGCTATGGATCGTATAGCAGAAACGCAAGACCCGGCCCAGGTCCGGAAGGCGACACAGGCTCTGAGCGAAATTCATAACGCCGACCTGATCATTGAGGGGCAGGGCCCAACATACGCGGTCTGCGAAATTTCCATCACCGTGGAACGTCACGATGTCGAAAGGGCACTGGAAAGAGCCGAGGCGCTGCGGTGGCTCAGCGGCGCCGACACGACACCCGTGGTCGCCGGAGCGAACGTCCCGGACGAAGACCGACGGCAGGCAGAAGCCGGAGGCGCCCACGTTTTCAGCCTGCCGAATCGGTAGCCTGCCGGTATGGCGGCGAGTCAGTGAACCCCACCCCTCAGCTCATTCGCCGCATATCGGAAAAAGTGATGAACGCAAAGATGGTAAGGGCCAGGCAGATTACACCCACCAGTACCACTACCAGGTTTGCCGGCCAGAACTCTGCCACCAATCCCAGGGTCATGCTGGCCAGGGGCGTGAGTCCGTTGTCCAGGTTGTAAATTGACATCACCCGGCCCCGCAGCGCATCCGGTATGGTGGTCTGCACCAGGGTGTTGTTGTTGATCTTGAAGGCCAGCCGGAAGAACCCAAACCCAAACATGGCTAACAATGACACCCATACCCAGGTGGAAAGGCCCAGCAGAATTGCCGAACAGGCCAACAGCATCAGCGCCAGCAGGCCAACGGTACCCCGGCGAAATATGCCCCCCAGCGAAGCGAAGGCGATGGTGGAAATTATTCCTCCCACTCCCGTGGCCAGCACAAGGAATCCGTATACCTCGGAACCCTGACCCAGCACCTCGGTGGCGATTACCGGCATCAGGTGAATCACCGGCGCCAGCAGGATGTCGGAGATACACGCCACCAGCAGCAGGCGCAGCACTACCTGCTCGCTGACAACGTAGGCGAATCCCTGCTTCAGGTTGGCCAGCATTGACGTCCGCCGGGCGGTGACGGCCTCCCGGTAGGGCAGAGCTATGGGAATCATCACCAGCACCATCAGGACGTAGAGAATCCCCTCCAGGAAGAAGTTAAGGGCCGGCCCCAGCCAGGCGATGAGGACGCCCCCCAGCCCCGGTCCAACCACCCGGGCCACGTTGCCGGCAATGGAATTGAGCGCTACCGCGTTCCACAGGTCCTCCCGGGGCACGGTGTTGGCTACCATGGCATGGCGCACCGGCTGGATAAGTGAATGGAGGGTGCCGGTGACAAACGAGAATAGCAGGGCGTAGATTACGCCCAGGGTACCCACCACCACGCCCAGCTGTACCGCGCCAGCAAAGGTGAGCACTACCATGGCCATGATCGACTGGGTTACCAGTACCATCTTGCGGCGGTCCACCCGGTCGGCAAACACTCCGGCCATGGGCCCTATAACCAGGAAAGGGATGGAGCGCATACCGGCGGCTATCCCCACCAGGAAGGGGGAGCCGGAAATCTCCCAGACCACCCAGGGTATGGTTATCTGCTGGAACCATACCGCCGACGCGTTGCACAGGTTGCTCAGCCACAGCAGCAGAAAGTCCCGGTGGCGCAGGGAGACGAAGGTGTTAAAGCGGGCGGGACTCCGCCGGCCTCGGCGGCGCTCCGGGTCGGGAGGTTCTCCCTGGGCAGGAGCGGTACCGGCGTCGCGTGGTTCCGATGTAGCCGTGTGGGCGCCTCCTTGGAAAGCTCCCTGGATAGATAGGATCCCTGTGTGAATTAGGGAAGCCGGGCGGCCAGGTTACGTGAGTAGAGACGGGAAGGATGTGCGTCGGTAGGCATTATACCCTGAAGTTCTCTTTCAGAAATCTCCCAGGTCAATAACGCCCAGATGAATCGCATTTCGGATCTCTCAACGCCATGGTTTGAAGCCATGTCGACATGAGCTGGCCGAAGGGCCTGAACTCATCTCCATCCTCTCAGTTGCGTGTACGAGAGTCCGTTAATAGGGTCAAGTTCAGATCCTTATGCCGCCGCCGCGCTGCCCTGAGACGGGCCGAAAGGCCCACAATGCCATTCATCTAAAGCGCGATTGTCCTGCGTCCATGCCTGAGGCAATTGCATTTTGGGTTCAAGTTGTAACTGGCAACCAATCTCCGGGCCGCATGACCCCGGTTAGGTCTCTTAACGGCCTTGTCCAGCCGTTCCCCTGGTGAAAAGGACCGGCATCTTTACCTGCCCTGCCTGATGAAGTCGGCAATCCTCTCCCCAATCATCAGGACCGTGACATTGATGTTGGCCCGGACGCATTCGGGCATGATGGAGGCGTCCACCACCCGAAGCCCGTCCGCTCCGTACACTTTGCCGTACTGGTCTACCACGGCCATGGGGTCGGAGCCGGGCCCCATCCTGGCAGTGCAGGACACATGATGGCCGGTGCCAACCCACCGCTTCATCCACAGGTTGAGAGTTTCGTCCGACTCCAGGTCCGAGTCCTCGGGGTACACCCGATCTTTGATGACGGCAGCCATCTCCGGGTGGTCCTCCAGGTCGACGATCATTCGGATGCCGTCCCGGTACCGGCGCAGGTCCTCCTCGTGGTCCAGCAGGTTGTAGTTGAGATAGGGATAGTCCCGGTAGTCGCCGGACCGGAGTCTTATCTCGCCCTTGGACATGGCCAGGTTCAGTCCCAGGCTGGCGCCCAGGCCCACTACCGCGCTCGTGCCATCTGCCCCGCCGCGCATTCCGCCCCGGTTTCGTGACATTCCCGCGGCGGCGTTCAGGTAGACGATCATGTCGTTTTCCAGGGGCGAGCCCTCGGCCGTATACCTTACCAGCAGCTGGGCGCTGGGCAGGAATGGCGTAAGGTCCACCTCGGGTTTCGTGGCCCACAGCATATTGATCAGGGGATGGTCCGCCAGGTTCTGGCCCACTCCCGGCGAGTTAATGACTGTCTCAATGCCGTGCTCACTCAGATGGTCCGCAGGGCCCACACCGGATAGCATCAGTATTTGCGGCGACCCGATGGCTCCGGCGCTGAGGATGACCTCGTCGGCCCCAACTGTGAAGATCTCTTCGCCGGAAACCGCCTCTACGCCGGTGGCCCTGGGACGCTCCCCGGTAGTATCGAAGAGGACCCGCTTGACCGTCACGCCCGGCCTGATGGTCAGATTCAGGCGGTGACGCGACAGGCCCAGGTACCCGATTGCCGTAGACCAGCGTATGCCGTTGGGGTTGTTCAGGGTGGTGGGGCCCACGCCGGTGGTTCCCGGCAGGTTATGGTCTTCACAGTACGGATGTCCATTGTCCCGCCAGGCCGCAAACCAGGCCCGGTTTCCCTGGCGCCACTGGTCTTCGGGAAACCTGTGGCAAATAATGGGCCCGCTGTTGCCGTGAAAGTCCCCGGGGTCATCCTGGTAGGTGGTATCCGTCTCCACCCTGTTGAAGTAGGGCACCAGCTTCCCGAAGTTCCATTCATCGTTACCCCACTCCGCCCAGTTGTCATAGTCCTCGGGAATGCCGCGGATGAAGATCTGCCCGTTGATGGCGCTGGAACCGCCGGTCACCTTCCCCCGGGGTATCTCGATATCCGCCTGGTCGGTAGCCCGGGCCCGGTACTGCCAATTGTGGTCGCTGTCCCAGACGCTCTTGGTGGACATGTAACCATACTTGACCTCTTCCGGGAGGGTCTCTATGTCGGGATAGTCCTGGCCCGCTTCCAGCAGCAGCACCGAGACGTTGGGGTCTTCGGAGAGCCTGGTTGCCAGGATGGCGCCGGCCGACCCTGCGCCAATGACGATGTAATTGTATTTCATTGCCTTCCTCCCGGATGTGTCGTTGGTGTGGTCCCCTGGCCGGCAGGTATGCCGGCCCGGGTTTCGGGCCGGCATCCCAGTCGCATCACTATCCGCCCCGGCTCTCTCCCGAGGGTGGGCCCGTTAGTCCGTCAACACCACGTAGACGGCGGACGACGGGGAGAGGTCGTCATGCTTGTGGCCCTTGCCGCTCACGTCCTCCATCAACCGGATATCCCCGGCCCGCAATACTCGGCTGGAGCCGTCACTGGCCCCGATCTGTACTTCGCCAGACAGGTGGATGATCAGCCGCCGCTCCGGCAGGGGATGAAAGTCCATGTGCCTCGACCCGTCGAACTCCCGAATGCTTACGTCGGACACATTAAGCATTTCGGCCACTTCCGGGCGTTCCTCCAGGATAATGTCCTCAACATGGCTCTCGCCATCTTCGTCCGAATAAAACCGGTAGATTGCCATTGCGGCCTCCTTTGAACTGCGCGATGAATATCCTTTAACTTCCTGATCCTGGTGAGAGGGGCTGGTGGGCGGGTATCGCCGGCCTGGCTCATACCCCATATTCCACCCCGCTTTGGGGCCCTTGTCAACCGACCTGCTGCGGGCGCAACTGCCCAAGGTTGACGCGGCCCTACTTGCCGAAGCTATACGCGTCATACCGGCCTTGACGGATAAACAGCATTCCTCATTTCAACTGCGTCCGACTTTGGTTAGCCTTTCCGGATACCGGTTTGCGCCGGACAGACGTACGGGGCTGGACCAACAGCCTTCCTCTCAGAACTGCAGCAGTTGCCAGCTCAAATTGACACCAACACTTGCGGTGGGTATAATCCCGCCACCTTTGCGACGGAGAGTCGCGCTATATTTTCACGCACAGAATTGCCGCGTTAGCGAAATGCCCATTAACCGGTAAAGAAAACGCTACATCCAGTGCGAGAATGATATAAATCCTTCATTACGTCAACTGGACTCCTCATCCGGCCCACGTCTAACAATTACGGAAAGGTGAATTATATGAGTAGATTGTTGCTTATCCTGGGAAGCCTCTTCTGCCTGATGCTGCTGGTGGCGTGTGGCTCTGCCTCGCCGGAAGTGGTAGAGGTTGAACGGGTGGTCGAAGTCGAGACCATCCGCGAAGTCGAAGTGGAAAAACAAGTGCCAATAGATGTTGAGCTCATTCGCGAAGTGGAGAAAGAAGTTCCGATAGAAATTGAAACTATTCGCGAAGTGGAGAAAGAGGTAGAAAGGATTGTGGTGGCCACCCCGACGCCGGTGCAAATACCGGAGTCAGGCAGGCTTCCCGGCAGGGTGGACCCCGCCGGTTCCATCATCTCGGTTAGCTCCTACCTGGGTTTCCAGGGAGTTGACACCAATATCTCCCAGGACAGCGCCACCAAGGTTTACTACGACGAGGTGTTTGACTACGCCATCGGCCAGAACCCCGACGGCACCCTGACGCCCGGCTTCGCCACCGGCTGGGAGGTGTCGCCGGACCAGCTGACCTGGACCTTCACCATTCGTGAGGGAATGAAGTTCCACAACGGCGACGACATCACCCCGCAGGACGTTGCCTGGACCTGGACTCGGGCCGTGGGAGAGGACGCCCTGGGCGGGTTCGCCCTGGAAGTGGGTCCGCTGCTGAGTTCGGGTTTTGAGGTGGCGGGCAACACGGTAAGCGTTTCCACCAAGGAACCTCGGTCAACGTTGCCCCTTTTCTTCGCCTCGGCGTCTCCGCCGCGTTCCGTAGTATTCCCCCAGGCCTATTTCGAAAGTGTGGGCGGCATCGACAACTTCCGCGAGGCGCCCGTCGGGTCCGGCCCCTACAAGTGGGCCGACCGCGTCCCCGGCCAGTACATCCAGATGGAGGCTTTCGAGGATCACTACGAGAAAAACCCCGGCTACAAGATTTTGCAGATATGGGACGTGGCCGAGCTCAACACCCGCATGGCCATGCTCAAGAGCGGCAACGCCGACCTGATCACCGCCTCGGTTCGCAGCGTGGAGGAACTGCAGTCCGCCGATCTCCAGGTGCTGCAGTCGCCGGCTGCCAACATCTCCTGGATCTGGTACAACTACGCATGGGTGCCGGGCCATCCCTTCAATGACAAGCGCATCAGGGAAGCAATCTCCATCGCCATCGACCGCGAGGCCATCGGCAATGGCCTCTACGCCGGCCAGACCACTCCCGCCTGCTGCTACTGGGTGGTGGAAGGCAACATCGGATACCCCGGTGACATCGGCCCCCACCCCTACGATCCGGCCCGGGCCGCCCAGCTCATCCAGGAAGCCGGCTTCGACGGGGAGGAGATCGAGATATTGACCTTCTCCGGCGACGCCGACTTCGTTGACCAGCCGGGCCTGTCGGAAGCGGTTGCCGGATACCTGGAGGCCATCGGCCTCAGCACCTTCGTCTCCGTTGTGGACGGCCCAGTCCTGCGCGAGACCTTCGATAACGCTATCAAGACAGACGACGAAATAGAAGCCATCGTGAAGGACCAGCCTCCCTACCAGATAGCGGTGCGAGGCAGCGACACACGCCTGCATTCCTACCGGGGGTCCCACATTTACTACCACTCCGAAGGCCGTCGGCAGATGATGCGCCTGCCGGACATTCTGGACCCCTTGCTGGATAAGGCCGGCTCGTCCTTTGACCTCCAGGACCAGCACGAGGCCATGGCCGAGTTCCACCGCCTGCTGAACCGGGACTTCTGGGCCGGGCCCCTGCTGGAGGCGGGAGCCGTGTTCGGCGCCAGCGACAAGGTCGGCGCATGGACTCCCATCACGGGCAAACCCTACCCGCACAACCACTGGACCATAAGGCCGTAAGGAGCGCCCGTCCGCTGACGCAGACTGCAATCGCGGCGAAGGTCTGCCGGTTACGCTGAAACTGCCGGCAGGCCTTCGGGTTTAAGGACTCTTCCATGCTCAAGTACATCGGGTTTCGCATATTTCAGGCCCTGCTGGGCCTGTGGTTCATTGCAACCCTGGTGTTCATTCTGTCCCGCTCCATCGGCGACCCGGCAGAGGTCTTCACCGCCCGCAACTCCGGGGTGGACGCCCGGGAGATAATGGCCGCCAAGCTGGGGCTGGACCGACCCATCCACGAGCAATACCTGAAGTTCCTCGGTCAACTGGTAAGGCTGGACCTGGGCGATTCGGTAAGCAACGGCATTCCCGTTACCCAGATACTGGTGGAGCGGATGCCGGCCACCTTTACCCTGGGGCTGGTGGCTTTAATCTTTGCCCTGGCGTTTTCCTTACCACTGGGGGTGCTGGGCGCGGTGTACCGCGATTCCGCCATCGACTGGATCGCCAAAGTGCTGGCCTTCCTCGGTCAGTCCATGCCTCCCTTCTGGTCGGGCATAATGCTGATAATTCTCTTTGCCGTGGTGTGGGAGATGCTGCCTCCGGCCGGCAAGGGCGGCTGGCAGTCGTACGTTCTGCCCGGTTTTACCCTGGGCTGGGGCGTGATGGCCGGCATGGTGCGGTTGGTGCGTTCCAGCATGATGGACGTGCTGGACAGCGACTATGTGGCCATGGCCCGGGCGAAGGGCCTGCCAGAAGCCGTGGTTATCGGAAAGCACGCCTTGCGAAACGCCCTGCTGCCGGTCCTCACCTACAGCAGCCTGGTGCTGGGCGCCTTTATGAATGGCTCGGTGGTGGTGGAGCAGGTGTTCGCCTGGCCCGGTATCGGCACGTCGGCGGTGCAGAGCGTGGTACGACGAGACTTTCCCGTCATCCAGGGCGTGGTCATAGTCTTCGGCAGTTTCTTCATCCTCATCAATCTCCTCGTGGACATCATGTACGCGGTTATTGACCCCCGCATCAAGTACACCAATTAGCAGGTAGCCTATGGCAGACACGACAATGCAAGTAACGTCCTCCGCCTGGGCTGTGCGAGTCCGTTCCGGCCTTACCGTGGCGCGGCGGGTCCCCAAGATACCCACGACAGTGCTTCTGGTGCTGATGATTTTCGCCATCTTTGGGCAGTGGATCGCTCCCCACAGCCCGGTGGCCGTGGACATGGGCAACTCATTTGCCCCACCCGTATGGCAGGAAGAGGGGACAGCCTCCAACCTGCTGGGCACCGACAAGCTGGGCCGGGACATTTTGAGCCGGCTGATCCGGGGCGCCCGTGTCTCCCTTTCCCTGTCCCTGTTCGTAATAGCCTTAGGGGGCGGCGTGGGCGTGGCGTTGGGTCTCATTTCCGGCTACGCCGGCGGCAAGGTTGATGCAGTGATGCAGCGCGGCATCGAGGTTATTCTCGCCATGCCAACCATCCTGGTGGCCCTGGTGTTCGTGTTTGCGGTGGGCCGCAGCTTTGAGAGCGTCATTCTCATCCTGTCGCCCTTCCTGGCGGCCCGGTTTGCCCGCATCGTACGGGGCGAAACCCTCAGCGTTCGGGAGCGCGACTTCGTGGCCATTGCCAAAGTCATTGGGACTCCCGCCTGGATGATCATGGTGCGCCACATCCTGCCCAACGTGTTCAACACCATCATCGTGCTGGCCACCCTGGAAGTGGGACACCTGATTCTGCTGGAATCCTCCCTCAGCTTCCTGGGTGTCGGCGTGCCGCCACCGCAGCCGGCCTGGGGGCTGATGGTGGCCGATGGTCGGGAGTTCCTGACTTCCGCCTACTGGATTACCCTGTTCCCCGGCCTGTGCATCCTGGCGGCCGTATTGTCCCTGAACCTGTTCGGCGACTGGCTGCGGGATACGCTGGATCCCAGGCGCCGCCAACTGTAGGGAGCGTCCAAATAGTCCCTTCCCCCTCAAATGGGGAAGGTCAGGATGGGGGTGAGCGCATTCATCCCATGGTCGAAAATGTCAGGAATTCACCCAGGGTTTAAAGGTTGATGCTTAGCCGGAATATAGAAGACGACATTCTGCTGCGGGTGGAGGGGCTGAAAACCTGGTTCTTCCAGCGCAACGCCGTGCTGAAGGCGGTGGACGGCGTCAGCTTCACCGTTGCCCAGGGGGAGGCCGTGGGCCTGGTCGGCGAGTCGGGCAGCGGCAAGACCATGACCTGCCTCTCGCTGATGCGCCTGGTGCCCCAGCCCGGCGCCCGCATCGTCGAAGGCGAAATCTGGTTCAAGGACGAAAACCTCCTCGACATTACTGAGCATGAGATGAGGGCCTACCGGGGGCATCGCATGGCCATCATCATGCAGGACCCGCAAACTTCCCTGAATCCGGTTTATTCCATCGGCGAACAGGTGGCTGAGCCGGTCCGCCTGCATCTGAAGGAGCGGGGCCAGCAGGCCATGGCGCGAGTGCTGGATGCCCTGCGAGCGGTGCGCATTCCCCGTCCCGAACAACGACTGGTCCAGTATCCTCACCAGTTCAGCGGCGGCATGCGACAGAGGGTGGTGGCCGCCATGGGCCTGACCACCCAGCCGGAGCTGCTCATCGCCGACGAGCCCACCACGTCCCTGGACGTTACGATCCAGGCCCAGTTCCTGCGCCTGATCCGGGAGCTTCAGCAGGAGAGCGGCACCAGCGTCATCTGGGTTACCCACGACCTGGGTATCGTCGCGCAGATGTGCGACCGGGTGAACGTGATGTACGCCGGCCGCATCGTGGAGAGCGGGCGGGTGCGGCAGATATACAAGGAACCCCAGCACCCTTACACCCGGGCATTGCTGGACTCGGTACCCCTGATGGGCGCTCGCCGGGAAAAGTTGTACCAGATTGAAGGGCAACCCCCCGACCTGCGCAGCATCCCCGAAGGCTGCCCCTTCTGGCCCCGCTGTCCGGAGGCCATGGACAAGTGCAGGGAACAGTACCCGCCCCGGACATCCCTGGGCGGCCAGGACTTTGTGCATTGCTGGTTGACCGAGGAGGGAAGGTAGCGTGGCCGATCGTTTGCTGGAAGTAGAAGGGCTGGCGAAATACTTCCGCGGAGGCGGCAACTGGCTCACCAGCGGAGGAGATTCCATCCGGGCCGTGGACGGCGTCAGCTTCTACGTTGAGGAGGGGGAGACCTTCGCGCTGGTGGGTGAAAGCGGCTGCGGCAAGACCACCGTCGCCAAGATGATTCTCCTCCTGGAACGCCCAACCCGGGGAACCATATCCTTCCAGGGCGAAGACGTCAGCCGCTTCCGGAGTGGCGGCCTGCGGGAATACAAGCGCCTGGTGCAGGCCGTATTCCAGGACCCCTACAGCTCTCTCAACCCTCGAATGCAGGTTTTGGACATCATCGGCGAGCCGTTGCGCGTCCACCAGCACATGCGGGGGCGAAACCTGCGCATGCGGGTGGGAGAACTGCTGGAAAACGTGGGGCTGAACCCGGTTACCGCCTCCTTTTTTCCCCACCAGTTCAGCGGGGGCCAGCGCCAGCGCATCGCCATCGCCCGCGCCCTGGCCCTGCGGCCCCGGCTCATCGTCCTGGACGAACCCGTCTCCGGATTGGATGTCTCCATCCGCGCCCAGATTCTCAATCTGCTGGTGGACCTGCAGCGTGACCTGGGCCTGAGCTACCTGCTCATCTCCCACGACCTGGCCATCGTCGAGCACATGAGCCACCGGGTGGGCGTAATGTACGTGGGCAAAATGGTGGAACTGGCCACCCGCGACGAGTTCTACGGCAACACCCTGCACCCCTACAGCAACGCCCTGCTGGCCTCGGTGCCCAAGCCCGACCCTGACGTGCCCATGGGCACCACCATTGGCGGCGAAGTGGCCAGCCCCATCAACCCTCCCAGCGGCTGCCGGTTCCACACCCGCTGTCCCATCTACCTGGAGACCACCATGTGCCGCGACGTGGAGCCTGACTGGCGGGAAATACTTTCCGACCACCTGACCGCCTGCCACAAAGTGGAGCCGGCGGTGGTGTAGTAGTAGAACGAAAAACGCCGGAATCAAGTGTAGGGGCGCATGGCCATGCGCCCACGGTATTTCGGGTCTAGTAGATCAAATTATTTGGATTGATGGGTGATTTGCCGTTCGCCCCGCTCTTGTCGACGGGCCTTCCGCTGGTGGTTCGACAAGCTCACCACGAACGGACTCCCATTGTAGCCATCAATCCAATAGCGATGGCCTACTACGGAAACGGACCCCCTTTTACACCGACAGCAGCGGCCGCAACTCCCGGACGCTGGGCAGGGTCTCCATCCGGTTGACGGCGTCTATCAGTTCCGTGGACTGAGCATTCCCCAGCACCGGTTCCATCAGGTCCAGGGCCTTTTCGCCCACTTCCTCCCGGGACAGGGGATTCTCCGCCCGACCCCGGAAACTGGTAACCCGCTCCTCATGCACTGTGCCGTCTTTCGTGGTTACCTCGACGATGGCCTGGTAGTCGGGCTGGGCTCCGCTGAGTTCCGGGTCGCCAATGAGCGTTACCCGGGAGCGCAGGTCCACCACGTCCGGGTCCGCCATCCGCTCGAAGGAATGGGCCGCCTCGAAGGAAACTCGGCCATCCAGCAGGGCGATGGCGAAGATGTACTGCAGGTTAATGTCCGGCATCTCCCGGTCATTGACGGTGTGTGCCCCGCCCTCCGGCAGCCGGGCGACGATCTTCTCCACGTCGCCAGCGCCGACACCGTGCTTGTCCATAATCATGATCAAGCCCTCAGCCGGTGACTGGATGGGGAAGCCCACGCAGAACTTCTTGATGTTGGTCAGCATCACCTCGTAGCGGCTGCCCAGTTCGGCCACAAGTTGCTCACCCCTGGGATTATCTGCGTAGGCCACCAGGAAATTGCCGTCGCCGGTAAAGGTGTCATACACGCCGGTGAAACCCATCTGCACCATCTCGGCGGCCATTACCCCGTTGCGGGCGTTCATTCCGCCGAAAATGAAGGCCTTCTCGATGTGTTCCACGTCTCTTGGATAGGTCATAATCCCCGACGCCTGCTGGGCGCCGTAGGACAGCAGGTCGCGGTACTGGTCTTCCTTCAGGCCGGCCAGGCAACCCGCCGCGGCGGTGGCTCCAATGGTGCCGCCGATGCTGAAGGGCAGGTGATTGCGGGCTCGCATCTCTTCCCGGCCCAGGGCCTTGGTAGTGCGGCTGCCGATGTCGTAACCCAGCGCCACGGCCTTGATGAAGTCCGAACCATTGGCGTTTTCCCGCTCAGCCATGGCCATGGCGGCGGGCAGAATAGCGCAACCCGGGTGGATACCCGCCGACCCGTTGGAGTCGTCCGTCTCATCAGCGTGGGCCATCATACCGTTGGCGATGGCGGCATTCACCGCCGAAACTACCATCGAGCTGCCGACCACCTGGGCCTCCTCGGGCCCTGCCTGCTGCTGAATGTATTGACGGGCCAGGACTCCAGGTTTCAGGACGGAACCGGACACCATCGCGGCCAGGGTATCCAGGATATGGTGCTTGGCCTTTTCCAGCACGTTGGGGGGAAGCTCGGCGTCCAGGGCGCCGGAGAGGTAATGGATCAGTTCCGGGGTGATGCTGCTAACGCTGGACATTAATTTACCCTCCGTATACCTGCTTGCGGTCAAGACTTGCTGTGGGAGATAAGCCGGGTGGAATCCGGAAGTGACGTAACGCCCCGCCCCGCTTCCCAAGGGTGATACTTTCCAAGTGCGGCCCACTATCCGGGCCGTAGGGTAGTCTAGCGGAAGGACCGGGGCGCCGCAACGGGACAGGTTCGGAAGGGCAATGGCATTTTGATTCCGACAATAGGCTTTCAGCTGACGTATGAGGGAAAAGCGCTCTTTCTCCCGGTTCGAATATCCCGCCCGCCAGAGGCGGATATTCTACCGGCACGGGAGCGACGGGTCTTCCCCATAGCATATTGCCGTTGGCCTGGTGACCGGCCGCCTCCAGGTTCCCCGGGAACGGAAACGCCAACAACCGACTTAAGAGCCTGAATCGTGGGCCAGCCAATGGGTTCACGCCTGTCTCGGGTTTCTCAGATAATGCAAGTTTTTTTGATTTCCGCGCCATTTTGGGCCATTTTGGGCCGTTTCGTATCTGGAATATGGGTCAGATGGCGCCCCGGTGGCCCGAAAATGGGCCGCTGGCCAGATAGGAAAAGGGCAGACTGGGTGGGCCATTCCGGGCCGTTTTGGGCCGTTTTGGGCCGTTTTGGGCCACTGTCCAGCCTGGAGCCAGGGAGGTTTTCCGACCTCCGGCCGCTCCCGCCAGGGGTCCGCCTGAGGCGAATGCTGCTCCCTGAGGGAAAGGGTTAATTCGAGCTTGGCAGGGCTATGTCGTGAATGGGCCATGAAAGTATGGTAGGGAAGCGTTACCCAGGGAATCAAGAGGCAGGTGTCAGCAGGGCAATGGCGTTTTAAAGAATGTCATGCCGAGCCCTTCGGTCAAGCTCAGTCCGCCCGCCAAAGGCGGGTATTCTACCGGGGCGGCCGCCGAAAATCGGAGTTCGCAGCTGCCAGCCAGGCATTGGGACCCAATCCAGGACTGCCAGCCAGGAGTTTTGGGAATACTCTGAATAAATCCCAGGGCAATCGCGCCTTAGCCAATTGTCACACTGAGCCCTTCGGCCGGGCTCAGGCTAAACTCCTCCGAACCCGCCGCGGCGGGTAAACTCCAACCTACAGACGGGCTTTCACACCCGTCCGCCGCGGCGGAGGCTGATAGGATCCGCCATAGGCGGATTAGGCCCCCGCCAAGGGCGGACATCCTGCTTCGGCAAGCTCAGGGCGACATGACCTCTTTTTAAAGTAGCGGGCCGAATTTAAGACGCGATTGCCCTGGACAAGTTGGGCCGGAGCGTTCTCAAGTAGGGGAGCTGGAAGTTCAAACTGTAAGGGCAGACCTGACTGCCTGGCCTGACCTCACACAGGGGTCTACCCAAGTCGGAACCCGGCATGGCCACAGGCAACGGTTTCAAGAATCACCAGTATCGGGTATGCTTCTACGCATTCATTTAAATTCGAAACCGTTTATGCCTCCCATTACCAATCCGGACACGATCATGAAAACCGGTGCCTCTTGTTAACCGCCGTCAAGCGCCGGCTTCACTACGGTTGGGTGATTTTCCTCCTGACCTTTTCCAACCTCACCGTTGAGGGCGGGTCCAAGAACGTCCAGAGCGTGTTTCTGGTCGCCCTGCGGGACCACTTCCGCAGCAGCGTGGCGTTCACTGCCGCCGTATTTTCCGCTTCGGGCCTTTTCGGGGCCTTTATCGCCCCCCTGCTGGGAATCGTCCTGGACCGTTTTGGCCCCAGGGTGCTGTTCCCTATTGCCGGATGTTTCATCCTCGCCGGCTGGCTGGCCAGCAGCATGGTCAGCGAAGTGTGGCAACTGTTTTTCTTCTACAGCGTGGTTGCCACCGTAGGCCAGGTTGGCATTTCCTCCTTTTCCGCCACTGCCACGCTGGCGCCCTGGTTCCCCCGCTCCAGGGGTGTTGCGCTGGGAATGGCCGACGCTGGCAATCCGGCCGGCCAGGCCATTGTGGTTCCCCTGGCCCAGTTGATCGTCTCGACCCTGGGATGGCAATGGGCCTTTCGGATATTCGGCGTGGCATTCTTCATTCTGGTGGCCATTCCCAATCTGCTATTCCAGAAAAGGCCTCCGGCAGGGTGGGGGGAAACAGGCGGAACAGAGGATAGCGCCAGTGAAGCGGCTGGCGTTCCCGTTGCGCCGGCCGGTCCGCCGTCCCTGGCAGAAGAACCGGCCCCAACCCCGTTGGGCGAGGTTCTTCGCGAGCCGGCGGTGTGGCTCCTGCTGAGCGCCCGGGCCGTCAATTCCGTGGGCAACCACATGATAATGGTCCACATCCTGGCCTTCCTCTTCCTGGCTGGCTACGGCAAGATCGAGGCCGCCCTGGCAATTGGAATCGCCGGTATGCTGGGCATTGGCGGCCGCCCGGCCACCGGCCTGCTGTCCGACATTATCGGACGGGAGATTGTCTATACCATCGGTATGGCCATGTCCGTAGCTGCCGTGGTGCTGGTGCTCTTTTTCAGCGCCGGCGGAACGTGGTGGGTGCTGGTGACTTTCGTTGCCCTCAACGGGCTCAGCGACGGCATCAGCGGCCTGCTCATTGGGGCCAAGGCTGCGGACCTGTACCCGCCCCGGATGCTGGGCAGGGTGATGGGCATGATGGAAGTGGGACGGGGCATCGGTATCGGACTGGGCCCCATCCTGGCCGGCCTGCTCTTCGACCTGCAGGGCGATTACTTCTGGGCCTTTCTCATTTCCGCCACGCTCACTACCGGGTCGGTTTTTCTCATCTGGGGAGTACGCCTCACCGCCCGAAACCGCTACCGGCACACCGGGTAGAACTAAGCGCCATTTTGTATTGGACAGGCTTACCTCAGGAGGCCACCATGACTACAGAAGCCCAAAACTCCCTGGAACCGGAACTCCTTTTTGCCATCATCAAGGAAAAGTACGGCCACCTGCTTAATGATGAACAACTGGACAGCGTCCGTACCGCCATCGTCGGCCAGCGGGAGGTGTTCCGACCTATCCGCGAGTTCCGGCTGGCCAACAATGTGGAGCCCTTCTCCAATTTCAGGCCCTTCCGGGGGGATTAACATGGCCGACACATTCACCTTCAAACCCATCCGGGAACTCGCCGGACTTATCGCCGGCAAGCAGGTCTCTCCTGTCGAGTTAACCCAGGCCTTCCTGGACCGGCTGGAACAATACGGCCCCTATTTCAATGCCCTGGTGACTCTTACCGCCGAGCGTGCCCTGGCTACGGCCCGCCGGGCCCAATCGGATTTAGCGGCGGGACGCAACCGGGGACTGCTGCATGGCATCCCCTGGGGCGCCAAGGACCTGCTGGCGACGAGCGGTGGAATCCCCACCACCTGGGGCGCGGCGCCATTCAAAGACCAGCAGTTTGACTACGATGCCACCGTGGTGAACAGGCTGGAAGCGGCCGGCGCTCCCCTGGCTGGCAAGCTGGCCATGATTGAACTGGCCGGCGGGATGGGCTACATCCACCCGGACGCATCGCTGACCGGCCCGCCCAGGAATCCCTGGGACACGGGACGCTGGACGGGAGGATCCTCCAGCGGGTCCGGCGCGGCGGTGGCGGCAGGGCTGGCGCCCTTCGCCATCGGGTCGGAAACCTGGGGTTCGATACTGATTCCGGCCAACAACTGCGGCCTGGCCGGCCTGCGTCCCACCTACGGACGCGTCAGCCGTCACGGGGCCATGGCCCTGTGCTGGACCCTGGACAAGCTGGGGCCCCTGTGCCTGACCGCCGACGACTGCGGTATTGTGCTGGAGGCCATCTCCGGCCCCGACCCACAGGATGGTTCCACCCACCCTGAACCCTTCATCTACAACCCGGACTTCAGCCTCGGACGTCGCTATCGCATAGGGGTGCCCCGGGGCGCGCTGGACGAGGCTTCCGATGCGGTAAGGGAAAACTTCGAGGCGGCAGTCGAGGTTTTGAGGGACGTGGCCGACGTGGAGGAAATGGCATTCCCGGAATTTCCCTACGTGGAAATAACGTCAGTCATCCTTATGGTGGAGTCGGCCAGCGCCTTTGAGGACTTCTTGGCCGAAGGCGGCCCCCGGGAACTGTCGGCCCCGGGCTGGCACGGCCGCAGTCCCTACGCCCGTCCGGCGGTGCTGGCCACCGACTACATCAAGGCCTTGCGCCTGCGCGGAGTGATGGCACGCCAGGTGGACGAAACAATGGCAGAGTACGACGCCATCGCGGCGCCCACGGCCATGAACACCGCTACGCCCATTGACCAGGAGTTTCGCAGCCGCTCCATGACCTCCGCCGGCGCCGGCGACCTGATGGGCTCCATCGGCAACGGTTGCGGCCTGCCGTCCATATCCGTGCCCAGCGGTTTCGACAGCGATGGACTGCCCACCGGCATCCAGTTCATGGCCCGCGCCTACGACGAAAACATCTGCGTGGCCATCGCCCGGGAATTCCAGGCTCGGACGGAGTGGCATACGCGGCATCCTGAAGATCCGGAAGATGATTCATCCATGAAGTAACCCGAAGATCCTCGAAGGATGTCCTAATCCCCTAATGCCCACTAATCGTCACGAATAAAGGTGCCCCTTTCGCCCTTAATTCGCAAGTGTTGGCGCCCGTTCGTGGATAAACCTCCCCTTGTGCTAGAATTACCCCAATTCGGTCCACCTTGGGAGGAAGCATGAGCGTTGCCATAGGATACGTGCCAGGCGCCTACGGACAGGGGGGCGACGACCCCGACTTCCTGCGTCAGTTGGTGGAACTGGGCGACAGGTACGGCTACGACTCTATCTGGCTCAGCGACCGCATCGTCAGCGACCGGTTCAGCCTGGAACCCATGGTGGCCCTTTCCATGGTGGCCGCCTGGTCCGACCGCATGAAGTTCGGCACCAGCGTCCTGGCCCTGCCCCTGCGCAACCCCGTGGTCCTGGCCAAACAGATCGCCACTCTCGACTTCCTGTCCCAGGGCCGATGCTTCCCTGCCGTGGGCCTGGGCGGCGAGGAAATCGAGGAGTACGAGGCCTGCGGCGTCCCCAAGGAGGACCGCAGCCGCCGCACCGACGAGGCCATCGTCCTCATGCGCCGCCTGTGGGAAGAAGACAACGTAACCCATGAGGGCCGGTTCTTCACCTGCCACAACGTCAGCATCACCCCCAAGACCTGCTTCAAGCCTTCGCCGCCAGTGTGGATCGGCGGTCGCAGCCCCGCCGCCGCCCGCCGGGTGGGCCGGGTCGGGGACGGCTGGCTGGTCTCGGGCGCTACCACCCAGGAGATCAGCGACGGCCGGGACATTGTCTTCGAGACCGCCGACAAGTGCGAGCGGGAGATCGAGGAAGACCATATCGGGATGCTGCTGGGCTACTACATCTGCCCCGACCGGGACAAGGCCGTGGCCCAGACCCACCAGTACGTCACCCGCCACCGTCCCGACGTGAACTTTACCGAGTACAGCGCCCTGGGCGACGTGGACGACGTCAGCGAGGTTATTCAGCGCTACGTCGACGCCGGCGCCTCCAAGTTCGTGGTGCGCCCCCTATGCTCCGGCGAGGAGTCGGTTGAGCAACTGGACATAATGGGCCAGGAAATCCTGCCCCGGTTTCACAGGTAAGTAACCCTTTGGGGAAATTTTCTCCCCCCGCTAAGCGCATAGTCAGGGAATCCCACAGGGAGCGAAAATTATGGTTGCCAAGACTCAACTGGTAACTGCCGAAGAATTGCTGGATATGCCCGATGACGGGTTCATGTATGAACTGGTGCGAGGTGAGTTGCGGAAGATGGCGCCGGCCGGCTCGGAACATTCAATTTGTGGGATACAAATAGGGGCTTCACTTTTTGGCCATGTCAAGGCCAACAATCTGGGAAGAGTTTTCGGGGCTGACGCCGGGTTCCTGCTGGCAAGGAACCCGGACACCGTGCGCGCCCCGGATGCCGCCTTTGTCCGCCGGGAGCGCGTGGAAGGGGTGGGCATACCCTCCGGCTACTGGCCCGGCCCGCCCGACCTGGCTATCGAGATTATCTCGCCCAATGACCGCTATACCGAAGTTTACGAGAAGGTGGACGAGTGGCTGGAGGCCGGGGCCGGTATGGTGGTGGTGGTCAATCCCCGGAACCGCACCGCCACCGTTCGTGTTGCCGGAATGAACCCGGTTATCCTGCATGAGGGTGATACTCTGGACGGTGGCGATGTAGTACCCGGATGGCAGATGCCCGTGGCGGATATCTTTGCATAGGGAATCTTTGGACAAGTCGAAACACTTGCCATACAGCCTTCATTTCCCAACGGGCGGGAACCCCGTTCTTGCCATGTTAAGATTCCCGACAATGCGGGAATGATGTTCTTCAGAGGTTCCCTGGATTAATGCAGCAAACGCCAACCGTCAGCCCCGGCGCTGACCGGCATCGCAGCCGGGTACCGCCCGCCTTTCGTTACCCCGCCTTCCGTGCTTATTGGACCGGCATGCTCTGCGCCGTGACCGGATTCCAGATGTTCCGGGTGGCCCAGGGCTGGCTGGTGTACGAGCTGACCGGTTCTCCCCTCTACCTGGGTTATGCCCTGGCCGCCAACGCCGTGCCCGGCATTGTCTTCAACCTGGTGGGCGGTGTCTTTGCCGACCGCCTGGACAAGCGCGCCCTGGTATTCAGCACCCAGGGCAGCACCGGCCTGTTCATACTGGTCATGGGCCTGCTGACGCTGCTGGGCGTGGTGGAAGTGTGGCACGTCCTGGTGATTGCCTTCCTGGCCGGGGCGGCTGAGGCCTTCGACACTCCGGCTCGCCAGGCCCTCTACCCCCACCTCATTGAACGCTCCGCCATGACCAGCGCCGTGGCCCTTAACTCCTGCATCTGGCAGGGCACCCGCATTGTGGCGCCGGCCGTCGCCGGGTTCCTCATCGACCTGGTCAACACCGGTACGGCCCTGGTGGTATCCTCCGCCGGATTCTTCGTAATGGCCGTGGTGATGCTCTTCCTGCGCATTCCCCCCATACCCGCGGGGGCGCCCCGTAACCCGGCTCGCGCCCTTTGGGAGGGCATGGCCTTCATCGGGAAGAACAGCATCTTCGCCTTCCTGATCGGTATGACCTTCTTCAACAGCTTCTTCGGCATGGCCTACGTGCTGCTGATGCCCGTTTTCGCGGTAGACGTCCTGGAAGTGGGAGGCCGGGGGCTGGGCATCCTGCTGGGCGTGGGAGGCGTGGGCTCCCTGGTAACCACTATCTGGCTGGGCGCCCGGGGCGGCCTGGAACGGCGGGGCCTTGCCATCCTGGCCGGGGCCGTCGTATTCGGCCTGGGCATCATCGCCTTTGGCCTGACTTCCCAATTCCTGGGCAACTTCCCCCTGGCCCTGGCGCTGATGGCAGTGCTGGGCTGCAGCAACTCCGTCTACATGATCTCCATCCAGAGTTCCCTGCAGGTACTGGTGCCGGACAACGTGCGGGGTCGGGTGATGGGTTTCTACGGAATGACCTACAGTATTATGCCCCTGGGCGGCCTGCAGGCCGGCGCCCTGGCCAGCGTTTCGTGGATTGGCGCCCCCTTCGCCGTGGCCATCGGCGGCGCGGCGGTGGTCCTGTTCTCCCTGGCCACGGGAGCGTTCAACGGGAAAATACGGCAGCTGGGCGGCCAGGCGCGACAGGCGGAGTAGGGGGATAAAACCATAGATGCGCCGGATGTACGGAATCGCATCAAAACCCCATCCTGTTCATCATTGTTTGACTCAGCTAACCGGGTATCGGTTCCAACCCCGCCTCTTCCCGCGCGTCGTTGATGTGTTCCAGCACCCGCACCTCCAGGGGGGCCATTTCGTAGCCCACCTCGCCCAGCATACGGCTGTTGTCCACCAGGTACACGTGAGGCACAGCCTGCTGGCCAGTAGTTATCTGGGCGTCGGGTATGAATCGGCGCACCACCTCCGCCATGTCTCCAATGGTTGCCAGGTGGCCGCCGGTCAGGTACAAGTGGTGGTTCAGTGCGCCGGAGAGGGCCACCTGGACGAAAATTTCGGCGGCGTCTTCCGCGTGAATCATGGGTGACGCCTCGCTTGGGTCGAAGGGCATTGCCACGGGCTGCCCCAGGGCCGGCAGCGACACCATCAGGCCGCCGATCATCCCCGTCATGCCGGTGGTGCGGCCATGGCCGAAGACGGTGCCGATGCGGATTCCCCGCAGGTCCAGCCCGTACCGGTCCCGGTACTTCCAGGCTGAAAAATCGTTGGCCGCTTTGGTCATGCCGTACACGTTGATGGGGGCGGTCAGGTCATCCTCCACCAGGGGCCGCTCACCGAAGGTCTCCTGCACCCCGTACACGGCGATGGAACTGGCATAAACCACCCGCTGCACTCCGGTCCAGCGGGCCACCTCGAAGACGTTGTTGGTCCCCACGATGTTGACCTGCATCCCGAAGTGGGGCCGGTCCTCCGTATCCGGGGGCAGCAGGGCCGCCATATGGATGATGCGGTCGACGCCATGGGTGTTCACCGCTTCCAGCAGGTGGGGGATCTGGGTAATGTCGCCCCGGTAGAACGGCGCACTCCCCAGGTGCCGGTGCAGGGGCAGGTTGGACCGCGGCGGAGCCAGGTCAAAGGACATCACGTCCTCGCCCCGTTCCTGCAGCTTGCGTATTATGCGGGAGCCGATGAGACCATTGCCCCCGGTTACCATGACTGTCATCGTTGTTCCTCCGAGTTTGGTTAATCCACGACTAAACACGAAGCGCCGCCAATACTACAGCGGCTGTTTCCTCGGAACCCCGGGCCTGCGCGGGTACTCTTCCGGAGTTTCCTTCACCTTTTCTATTATTACCACCACCCGGTTGTCCTCGAGCCCCGTCGCTTTAACCGGATAGATGGACTTCACCCGGCCACCCAATATTTGCAACGCCCGGCGCGCGGAATCCAACTCGGCTCTCAGGCCGTCGCCCCCATGCTTCCAGGCCGCCACCAGGCCGCCTCCGCTCGTGAAGGGCAGGGTACACTCCAGCAGGGTGGGCAGGCGGGCCAGGCCCCGGGCCAGGGCAACGTCATAGCTCTCCCGCAGCTCGGGACGGTGTCCCAGTTCCTCGGCACGGCCGGTGTGGACCTCAACATCATTCAGGGCCAGGGTTTCGACCATGTGGCGCAGGAAGGTTGTCTTCTTGCCGGTAGATTCAACCAGGGCCAGCGTTATGCCCGGGCAGGCCAGCTTCAGGGGCAGGCCGGGTAAACCAGCGCCGGCCCCCACGTCAACAACTCTGGGGTTGGTAGAAAGGGACGAGCCAATGGCCGGGAGCACGGTCAGCGAGTCGAGAAAGTGCTTGACCTGCACCTCTTCATACTGGATGACCGAGGTTAGGTTCATCCGTCCGTTCCAGTCAGCCAGTTGCCGGTAATAGGTCTCGAACCGGGCCAATTGGTCGGCGTCCAGGGACAGCCCCAGTTCCGGTGCGCCTCGGGCCAGCAGTTCCATGGCGGCTACTTTTTGGTTATTCACAGATTACGGCGGGCTTTGAGTGTAGATAGGGCTTAGACGAAGATTTCGGCCACGGTGATACTCCAGCCCGGCACCACGTCGCCGCCGTCCAGCGTATCCTGCTCCGTCAGCGTTATTGGCTCCCTGCCAGGCAGATGGACGACGGCTACCCGGCGGCGGGAATCAACTACCACCACCATCCGGGTACCTGCGGCCAGCCAATCTTCCACCTTTTCGGCAACCTCGGTATAGCGGTCGTTGGGAGAGATTACTTCAACGACCAGGTCGGGGGGGCCAGGGAAAAAGCCATCTACGTCGCCCACGAGCTCAAATCGCTCCCGACGTACGAAAGCAACGTCTGGCACGCGGACAATGTCAGGGTCGGTGGACAGCAGAAAACCTGCTTCAGCTATATATACCTCTCCCAAGTTGTTGGTGGCCACGTGATTCATGAGCGGCCTGGCTACCTTGCCGGCCGATCTCCCGTGTCTAGCTCCTGCAGGCGCCATCTTCCGCAACTCTCCTCGCACCAATTCATACCGGGACCCGTCGTCGGGCATTTCCAGTAATTCTTCGGCAGTTACCAGTCGAGGCTTGGAAACCATGACTCTCACTCCACGCGCTTTTGCTCAATTATCCACGAATTGTAGCCGATTTGCACCAATGGAGACCACGACCCATCCGACAGGCTCAATTGACACTACTTTGGGGCCGCCTTAGAATTAGCCGGACGACCAAATAGACGCTGTTGAGAGGTAGCAAATGGCAATCAAGGCTTTTCTGCTCGTGGAGACCGCGATTGGGACCACCCGTGACGTGGCGACGTCGTTGCGCGGGGTGGAGGGCATCGAATCGGCGGACGTGGTAACCGGCCCCTTCGACGTTATTGCGGTCATCAACGTGGCGGACTTTACCCAGGTGGGAATCCTGGTAACCGAGAAGGTGCATACCATTCCCGGCATAGTGCGTGCTACCTCATACCCAGTGGTCGACCTTTAGCCCTCAAACGCCGCCGGGTTGCCAGCGGCGTTTATGAATGTTAATACCGGCCGTCTCGGCCAGTATCCTCCAACCATCGGGGAGGTTACCGTGGACTTTAGATTTACTCCCGAAGACGATGCCTTTCGCCAGGAGTTGCGCGACTTTGTGCAGCGGGAACTGCCCCCGGACTGGGAGGGCGGTGGCCGCTGGCCCGAGGAGTGGAACTGGGAACTGACCCGGGACATGCGCCGCAAGATGGCCCAGAACGGCTGGCTCACCATGCACTGGCCCAGTGAATACGGCGGCCAAGACGCTTCCCCCGTACGCTCGGCCATCTACAACGAGGAACTGGCCTATATGCGCGCCCCTGGCCGCGACATCTTCGGCGTCCGGATGTTGGGCCCCACCCTGATGATTCACGGCAACGAGGAACAAAAACAGGCCCACCTCCAGCCCGTGGCCCGGGGCGAGGTGCAATGGTGCCAGGGCTACAGCGAACCTGAATCCGGCTCCGACCTGGCCTCCCTCAGCACCCGGGCGGTGCGGGACGGCGACGAGTACGTCATCAACGGCGCCAAGATCTGGACCACCCTGGGCCACCGCGCCGACTGGATCATGCTGCTGGCTCGCACCGACCCCGACGCCCCCAAGCACCGGGGCATTTCCTTCATCCTGGTGGACATGAAGACGCCGGGCATCCAGGTGCGGCCCATCATCAACATGGCCGGCGGCCACGAGTTCAACCAGATAATCTTCGACAACGTTCGGGTGCCCGTGGGCAACGTTGTGGGCGAAGAGAACCGGGGTTGGTACGTAGCCGTAACCCTGCTGGACTTCGAGCGCTCCGGCATCGACTATTCGGCCATGGGCCGCCGACTGCTGGACGAGGTAAAGAACTACACTACCGAGACGAACCAGAACGGCCAACCCATGCTGCAAACCCCCTGGGTGCGCAACCTGCTGGCCGACCGGTATATCGAGTGCGAGGTCGCCCGCCTGATGGCCTACAACGTGGCCTGGATGCAGGGACAGGGCCTGGTGCCCAACAAGGAAGCCTCCATGAGCAAGGTGTTCGGCAGTGAGACCCTGCAGCGAGTAACCATCGCCGGCATGGAAATTCTGGGCCTGTACGGGGCGCTGGATCGCAACGACAAGTTCGCGCCGCTGCGGGGCCGCATCCAGGAGCACTGGATGACCAGCTTCTCCCACAAAATCGCCGCCGGCACCTCCGAAGTACAGCGAAACATCATTGCCAGCCGGGGGCTTGGGCTGCCGCGAGGGTAGCTATCCGCTATATCGGTAAAACAATCGGGGCGGGCCACATACCTGCCCCGATTTTTTGTTCGCCAGGGTTAAAGGGAATTAGGCCGCAAAGGCCTCCAGCTGCTGCCCGTCCACCGTTCCCAGGGCATTGCGACACCGTTGGAGGGTGCGGAAGATGGTTCGCACTGTGACCGAAAACCTCTCGGCCGCCTCCTCCATGGAAAGGCTCTCCTGCTGAATGGTGTACATCACCCGGAAGTCCCGGGCCAGACGGCGGTTGCGCTGGTACCACGCCGGGTCGTCGAATTTGCACCGGGGCAGCGGGCAATCGAGGCAGGCGGTGGACACCTCGCAGCCTGTATCCTCGTAGTGGCAAAACTCGGGTATGGTGTCCATGGATTCCTGGTTCGTTGTCAAAACTGCCGTCATTGTCATTTCCCTCACCTACTTGCACAAACGTTTGTTCTAATCGCAGGATGAGTATAGAACGGCTGTTCTGATAGTGTCAATGGGGTTTCTGTTCGGATTTTTGGTCATTTTTTGAAAATGTTGCCCGGGTTTTCTCCTGGTGCGGTGGTGAAAGGGGGTTTGGCGAACCCCCGGTCTTCGCCTTTCATTCTTCCCTGTCGATACACTATACTTACGCCAAATCTCCATGCCCCGGAAGGAGTCGGTTATGCGGCTTGGTTACTTTACGATGCCCCTCCATCCCCCAGGCTCCGACCTGTCCGCCACCCTGGAATCGGACCTGGTCCAGATGGAAACCCTCGACCGCCTGGGCTACTGCGAAGCCTGGATCGGCGAGCACTTCACCACCGTCTGGGAGAACATTCCCGCGCCGGACCAATTTATCGCCGCCGCGCTGCCCCGCACCAGGAACATCGTCTTCGGCACCGGCGTTACCTGCATGCCCAACCACGACCCCTTTATGATCGCCCACCGGGTGGCCCAGCTGGACAACCTGGCCCGGGGCCGTTTCTACTGGGGCGTGGGTTCCGGCGGGTTTCCCGGCGACTTCGAGGTGTTCGGCATGGACGCCTCCGAAGGCGCCCACCGGGGCATGTCCCGCCAGATGATCGAGCTTATCCTGGACATGTGGGAGAATCCCCGGCCCGGAGACTACCAGCATCCCTACTGGAAGTTCGCCATCCCCCAGCCCGTGCCTGAAATCGGCCTGCAGTTCCACGTCACCCCCTACCAGAAGCCCCATCCACCCATCGGCGTGGCCGGCGTATCGGCCAGGTCCGACACCCTGCTGCTGGCGGGTGAAAAGGGCTGGCTGCCCTTAAGCATCAACCTGGTGCCGACGGCAACCCTGAAGAGCCACTGGGAAGCGGTGGAGGCCGGCGCGAAGGTAACGGGCCGCACTCCCGATCGCTCGGAATGGCGCATTGCCCGTGAAATCTACGTTGCCGAGACTACCGAGCAGGCCCGGGACGAAGTACTGAACGGGACCATCGGCCGCGACTTCCGCCAGTATTTCATTCCCTTGATGCAATACATGGAAGCCCTGAGCCTGTTCAAGACCGACTCCGAAACTCCCGACGAGGCAATAACCCCGGAGTACCTGGTGGACAACGTATGGATCGTCGGCAGCCCCGACGACGTTACCGAGAAGCTGCGGCAGATGCACCAGGACGTGGGTGGCTTCGGTGTTCTCCTGGCCATGGGCCACGAATGGGACCCGGAGGAGGGCTGGATCAACTCGGTAACCAGCCTGGCCCGGGACGTCATGCCCCGCCTGGCCGACCTGAACTAACTTCGCAAATCTTCGCGTCCCTTCGTGGACGAAAAATCCCTGGAGGTGCTGACATGGCGCTGGGACTCAGGACTTACCGCCCCCTGATAGCGGGGCGCACCCACATGGCTGCGGCCGGCCACTACCTGGCTACCGCTGCCGCCTACCGCATCCTGGAAGAGGGCGGCAACGCCACCGACGCCGGCGTTGCCGCCGGCATCGTTCTTAACGTCACCCTGCCCCAGTACACCAGCTTCGGCGGCGTGGCCCCCATCATGGTCCACGACGCCGCCCGAGGCGAAACGGTAACCATCGCCGGCCTGGGTCGCTGGCCCAAGGCCGCCAGCGTGGACTACTTCGAAGCCAATCATGGGGGCCAGCTTCCCGGCGGCGTCCTGCGTACCGTCACCCCGTCGGCCGCCGATGCCTGGCTGACCGCCATTCAGTTATACGGCACCATGTCCTTAGCGCGGGTAGTCACCCCGGCCCTGGAACTGGCGGAAAAGGGCTTCCCCAGTCCCCAGTCGCTGCACCGCGCCCTGGCCCGGGAGGAGGAAAAGTTCGCCAGCGGCAACCGCGATCCCCGCATCTGGGGCAGCACCCTGGACGTCTTCTTCCCTGGCGGAAAAGCCCTGGCAACCGGCGAAGTGGCCGTCCAGAAGGAACTGGCCAACACCTTCAAGCGGCTCATCTCTGCCGAGCGCGCCGCCTCCGCCAAGGGGCGGGTCATGGCCATCCAGGCTGCCCGCGACCTGTTCTACCGGGGCGACATGGCCCACAAGATGGTGGAGTTCAACCGGGCCCAGGGCGGTCTGCTGTCCCTGGAGGACATGGCCGGGTTCGAGGCCAAGCTGGAGCCGCCGGCCTCCGTCGATTACAAGGGCATCGAGGTCTTCACCTGCGGCCCCTGGTGCCAGGGCCCCACTACAATCCAGGCATTGGGCATCCTGTCGGGCTTCGACCTGCGGGCCATGGGCCACAACAGCCCCGATTATCTCCACACCCTCATCGAGTCCCTGAAGTTGGCCTTCTCCGACCGCCACGCCTGGTATGGCGACCCCGACTTCGTTAACGTGCCCATGAAGGGCCTGCTGGACCCGGACTACGCCGCTCGGCGCCGCCAGGAAATCGACCCGGCCCGCGCCTGCCCCGACATGCCCCGGGCCGGCGACCCCTGGGCCTACCAGGGCTACGGAGGCCAGGACGGAAACCGGGTGAAGCCGGCCCACCCGGAGCCGGTGGCCGGCGCGGCAGAACCGGACACCAGCTATGTCTGCGTGGTGGACCGGTGGGGTAACGGCTTCTCGGCTACCCCCAGCGACGGCATTGGCAGCGCGGCCGCGGTCCCAGGTCTGGGCTTTGCCATGTCCACCCGCGGCTACCAGACCTGGCTGGACCGGGACCATCCGGCCTGCCTGATGCCCGGTAAGCGGCCCCGTCTGACTCCCAATCCCGCCATGGCCTTCCGCGACGGCAAGCTGTGGATGCCCTTCGGTACGCCCGGCGGCGACGTCCAGTGCCAGTCCATGACCCAGCTTTTCCTCAATGTAGCCGAGTTCGGCATGGACGTGCAGCAGGCCATCGAGCAGCCCCGGGTGGCCAGCTGGAGCTTCCCCGACTCGGGCTTCCCCCACGGCCACACCCCGGCGGCGATGTCCGCCGAGGGCCGCATAGACCCCGAAACCGTCAAAGAGTTGGAACGGCGCGGCCACGTGGTGGACGTATGGGACGACTGGACGCCGCGCATGGGCGCCCTGAATGCCATCACCATTAACCGCGAGCGGGAAACCCTGGAGGTGGGCGCCGACCTGCGCCGTGACAACTACGCCATGGGCCGGTAGCCTTTTTCAACCACGAATAGGCGCGGATGAGGATTCTGTCATTAGTGGCAGGGCCATCACGCCATAGGTCAATGTCATGCTGAGCGAAGCCGAAGTATCCAGAATCCGTCCCACGATCCGGGTTTCGGACTCGTTACCAGACAGAGGGGAAAGACTTTAGGTCCTTCGGCAAGCTCAGGACGACATGACTTCATTTCAAGAGAGGAATCCGTCTGCAAGACATGGCTGCCTTGACCTCGTGACTATTCGTGGATTAGATTCTCCTACATCGCCGTCCTGCCTCCGTCGATCACCAGTTCGCTGCCGGTAACGAAGGACGACTCGTCCGAGGCCAGGTACAGGGCCCCATAGGCCACGTCCTCCGGCCGGCCAATGCGCCGCAGGGGCGTTCGGTTCAGCCGGTATTGGCGGTGTTCTTCGTCAGCCAGCAGTTCCGCCGTCATGGGAGTCTCGATGATGCCCGGGTGGATGGAATTGGCCCGTATCTTCTCGCCGGCGTACTGAATGGCCGTGGCCTTGGTGAAAATCCGCACCGCCCCCTTGGACGAGCCGTAGGCCGCCGACAGCTCGCTGCCCACCAGCCCCGCTACCGACGAGATGTTGATGATGGAGCCGCCACCGGCCTTGCGCATCTCCGGTATGGCAGCCTTTGTACCCAGGAACACGCCCTTGCCGTTGATGTCCATTACCTGGTCCCACAGTTCCTCCGAGGTCTCCTCCACCGTCTCCGTGCGGTAGATGCCAGCGTTGTTGACCAGGATATCCAGCTTGCCGAACCGCTCCACCGTGGCGGCCACCACATCCTGCCAGTTGGCCTCGCTGGTCACGTCCAGCCGCAGGAACAGGCATTCCCCGCCCTGCTCGTTGATTTCCGCCTCCACCTGCCGTCCCTCGTCATCCAGCACGTCGGCGATGACCACCCGGGCCCCCTCGGTGGCGAACATCCTGGCCTCGACGGCTCCCTGGCCCCTGGCGCCGCCGCTGATCAACGCTACCTTTCCTTCCAAACGCATACTGCTACCTCTCTGATCAATAGTGAATTAGGCACTTGACCCTGTTGTTGGGATTGTAACTTGGGCAGGGTTATAGTCAAGGGAGCGCCTGGCTACAACATCCTAATCTTTGTTGTCCGTTGAAGGCTGAAGTCATGCCTCCCTGAGCTTGCCGAAGCGGAACGTCCGCCCTTGGCGGGGGCCTAAATCCCTCTCACCAGCTTAGTTACGGGTTTGACAGGTGGTTCGTGGAGTGAAGTTTACCCGCCGCGGCGGGTTCGGCTTCGCTCAGCATGACACTCATTCAAAGGGAGATTGCCGTGGGGCCGGTCCATCCATTTGACCTGCGTTCTTCCCGCCAATAGAATGTTCCGGCCCCGTCACCCTCAATTCAGAACCTGCGGGATAATCGAACTCTGCTTATGGCTGTCCTGGACTGGATACTGCTTCTTATTCGCTGGGCCCATGCCTTGGGCGCCGTGGCCTGGGTAGGTGGCGGCATCTTTTATCTGATGGTACTGCGCCCGGCCTTGCGCCGAACCGGTCCTGATCCCGAGGTCAACCGCTCCATCGGCCAGGAATTTCGCGGACTGGTCAACACGGCCATTGTGGTGCTGGTGGTTACCGGAGCGATCCTTACCGCCAGCCGACTGACCCTGGACACCGTTACCCCGCCCTACGTGGCGATACTGGTCCTGAAGATAGCGCTGGCCCTTTACATGATGGCCGTAATACGCTTCCGCCGGCCGCGGGAAACAGGGCAGCACGTTCCTCCCGCCCGTCGGGGAACCAGGATCAAGGAGGCGCTGACCGGCCCCACTGCCCTGCTGCTTATCGGCGTTATAATATTCGGACTGGCCGACGTGCTGGCCGCCCTGTTTGAAGACAGCCTGGTCCGCTAGGGTAACCGTATTGCCGGCATGGGCCCATATCATGGAAACGGAGGACCATTGAAGAAAGACCTGATGGAAATACTGGCCTGCCCTGTCTGCAAGGGAGAACTGGTACTGACGGTGGAAACGGAGGACGAGGACGAAGAGGTCATCGAGGGATCGCTGGTCTGTCGCAAATGCCCGGAAACCTACCCCATCACGGATGCCATCCCCAACCTGCTGCCGCCCAACATGCGCGCCTAGCACGCGACGGTTAAAGCCCCAAAAGGACGTGGCAGGGACGCACCACCGTGCGCCTCGTCCCTCCCCCGATATCTATTCTCCTCCCGGCGCGCTGAACTACTGACACTCCCACCTTGCTACACCGCATAACCCCCTACCGTAAGAATACAAAACCATTGCCGTAGGGGCGGACCTGCTGGAGGAAGGCCGCTTATCCTGGAGTCATGGAAGAGCGTTCCCTTTGTAGTCAAATGAGTCCATCCACTCTCAGGCGGCGGTTGGTAAACTCTGCTAACATGGTGAACCGTATAACCGGAAAACTTCTTGCGCAACTCGGTTGCGTTATTGCGGAGGTGCAAAATGACCTCGTCTCCCCGGACACTGGAAGGAAGGATAGCCATTGTGACCGGGGCGGCCAGCCCCATCGGCATGGGCCGCTCCATAACCGAGGGCCTGGTGCGGGCCGGCGCCAGGGTGGCTATGCTCGACATTAATGAGGACTGGCTGGACGAGACTGCCAGCGTGATGCAGGAACTGGGCGGCGACGACGCGGTTCTTCCCATCGTTGCCGACGTCACCAGTCCCGACTCGGTGGCCCAAGCCGTAGAACGCACCATCAACGAGATGGGTGGCCTGCATATCCTGGTGAACAACGCCGGCATTAACCTGCGTTCCGGCGGCTTCACCGGTCCCGAGGAATCGGGCCGCCGCACCGACTTCTGGACCATCGACCCCGCCGGGTGGCTGCGAGTCATCGCCGTGAACCTCAGCGGCCCTTTCATAATGTCCCACGCCGTGGTCCCCCACATGATGCGGCAGGGTTTCGGGCGTATCATCAGCGTTACCACCAGCATGGACACCATGTGGCGCAGAGGCGGCGCGCCCTACGGCCCCTCCAAGGCGGGCCACGAGGCCCTGGTGGCAATCATGGCCCAGGACCTGGAGGGCACCGGGGTAACCGCCAACGTGCTTACTCCCGGCGGCGCCACCGCCACCAACATGGTCATTCCTCCCGGCGGCGCCAGCTCCCGCACCCTCATCCAGCCCGAGGTAATGCAGGCCCCGGCGGTGTGGATCGCCTCGGACGATGCCGCCGACTGGACCGGCCGACGCATCATCGCCTACTACTGGGACGAATCACTGCCGCTGGAAGAGCGCCTGGAAAAGTGCGGCGCCCCCGCAGCCTGGCCTCAGCTGGGCCTCCAGGCCGTCCACCCCGACTGGTACGAGCGGGGGTAGGAAAGGTGGGCAACGGCATATAGCTTCAGGTAAAACCCGTCATTCTCGCGGAGGTAGGGATCCCGTAATCGGGGACACCTGTCTCATATATCGAAGAGGCTGGTATTCAGGCGGACCGTTCCAAGTGCGATCTCCATGGAGAACATGCTCTGGAATAATGGAAGGCCAAAAGGGACGGCTTTTCCCCCTTTGGTCCCGGCCCGTCTAAGGCAACCCCAAAGCTAAGAATAGTTGCACCGGCCCACTATGGGCGGCTTAGTGAGGACCCGAATCTTGACCTGACCCGCGCCCGGAATGATGAAGGGCGTAATCGATTCAGGCTTCAATTGGTAGGTGGCTCCCCCTACCGCAGCACCCGCTCATCCCCTACCCGGCGGGTTATGCGCTGCTGGTCCATGTGTTCCAGGAGAGGGAGGCTGTATTTGCGGCTGGTGTCGAACATGGTTCGGACATCGGCCACTGTTATTGAGCCGTTCTCGCGCAGGTGCGCCACAATCCGCTCCGTCAGTTCCCGGTAGGCCGCGGCGGCGAAGATTACCGACTCGTTGACCCGCACCACCTGGCCCTCGTCGACCAGGTAGCCCAGCAGTTCCGGCTCCGGGTGATGCTCGGTGGGTGGGGAGTAGGGTTCCCGCTCCAGAGACTGTACGTAGTCGGTGGCCCGCTTCTCCAGTTCCGGCGTCAGCGTCACCCGGTGGTCGGGAAGTCGTACCTGCTGGCCTTCCTCCACCAAGCGGCCCTCCTCAACCAGCCGGGCCAGCGCTTTCAGGTACACCCCCTGGGAAAGGCCGGTGCGGCTGCGGATTTCCTGGGTGGGCGCCCCCCGGCGCAGGGGATAACTGTGATGGTAGGTCTGCAGTTCCACCGCCACCCGGTTCCTGAAGATGTCCCAGCCCTGGGCCGAATAGACCACCGCGTCACTCTCCGATCCCAGTTCGCCCAGGATGACTAGGTCGCCCGCATCGGCCAGTTGCACCGCCCTCTCCAACGCCTCCTCCGTGGACAGGTTGGAGCGCTGGGACAGGGTTCGCAGGTCGCAGGGGCCGCCCTGGTCGGCCACGCTGTAGATGATGTCTTCGCCAGTGCCCTGGTCCAGCATCATCAGTTGTTCGATGGTCTCGGGGCTGAACCGGCGGTGGCGGCGGCGAGGGGCAGGGTCCACCACCTGTCCACCACCCAGGGTGTCCTCGGCGGAGCGCAGGACAAAGTAGTCGCCCTTGACCATTGGGATGGGGTCGTCCAGCAGTATCTGGATCCAGCCCTCATCGCCCGGCGCCAGGCGGTCGGCATCCAGCAGCCGCACCCGGGCCGTGGTCTCGCTGGTGAACAGGTGGAAGGTTACGCCGGCGTTGTGGCGCAGCGGATGGGGCGCGCCCCGCACCATGCGGATGTGGGCGTCCAGGCGGCGGGTGGAGGTGAGCCAGCCGGGCAGCGTCACCACCTCTCCCCGTTCAATGTCGGACCTGGCTACGCCGGACAGGTTGACCGCCAGCCGGACGCCGGGGTCGCTGCGGTCCACCCGTTCCCGGTGGCTCTGCAGCCCACGGATGCGTCCCCGCATACCCGAAGGGGTCAATTCCACCTCCTGGCCCACGGCGAACATACCGTCGATCAGGGTTCCGGTAACCACGGTGCCGAATCCCGATATGGAGAAGCAGCGGTCCACCGGAAGGCGGGGCCGGCCCAGGTCCCGCCGCGCCCCGGTCTCGTCCAGGATTTCGTCTATGGTGGCCTTGAGTTCATCCAGGCCGGCGCCGGTAAAGGCCGAAACACCGATCATCGGGCAGCCCTCGAAGGACGTGCCAGCCACCACGTCTTCCACTTCGGCCTTGACCAGGTCGACCAGTTCTTCGTCCACCAGGTCGGCCTTGGTAATCACCACCAGGCCCCGCCTGATCTGCAGGATGTCAAGAATGGCCAGGTGTTCCCGGGTCTGCTGCATCACACTCTCGTCGGCAGCCACGATGAGCAGGGCCAGGTCGATGGCGCCCACGCCGGCCAGCATGTTCTTGATCAGCCGTTCGTGGCCGGGTACGTCCACGATGCTGACTTCCCGCCCGCTGGGCAGGGTCATCCAGGCAAATCCCAGGTCGACGGTCATCTCCCGCTCTTTTTCTTCGGGCAGGCGATCCGGGTCGATGTTGGTAAGGGCTTTGACCAGGGTGGACTTGCCGTGGTCAACGTGGCCGGCAGTGCCGATGACGTACATGGAATAGTGCCTCTGGTATGGCGTTTAGAGGAATTCTACACGATTGCGCATTTCGCCGGAGGATAGAACTTGGCAGGCTAGGTACACCACATTGATGGCCGCGCTGGGCGAGTACTTTCGAATGTGATGGAAGAAAACTCCGGAGTGCGGAACCCCGGAGTTACTAAGGCGAACAAAATCGGTATCGCTCGTATATACGATGCGCCCGGCTTGCTGTGCTGCGGACAGCACTTCCGGGTCGGGTCTACCCCTCAAGCCTAAGTCTTGCACCGAGACTATATCAATACCCTGTACCCTTAAACCATTTATGACATCGAAGCGCACGTGCTCGTCACAGAGCAATGAAAGGGGCATCAGCGCTGCTCTGCTTCCATTCTCTTGGCAAACTCCTCGTCATCCTTGATATCCTTCTCGATCTCATCCTGGTGGTCATAGTAATACGAAAGAGCGGCGTGGATCTGGCCGCGAGTGATGTGAGGATGGGACTTGCAGATCTGCTCCACATTTAAACCCATATGAACGTACTCCAGGGCAATATGCTGCACCTTCATCCGGGTTCCGGCAATGCGGGGCTTGCCGCCGCAGATACCCTCATCCTGTACAATGTAGTTTGTCTGGATGCTGGCTGAACTCATAAAGAATCTCCTTGCTCCCTTAAGCATAGCATTCATGCACAAGCCGGGATAGGCGATTTCAGAGGAAACTGCCGGAAATGCAGATCGACTGATTATGCCCCGATTCGCCTGCACTCCTGTATAGTAAGGCATCGTTGACAAGCATCTTACTCAGGCGGGAAGAGTAATGAACCTCCAGGAAGCGATGCAACAATTGCAGGAAATGGGCACCGCGCAGAATCGGAAGGTGTACGCCCGCCACGGCGTCCGCGACGACATGTTCGGGGTAAGCTACACCAATCTCAACAAGCTGGCCAAGGCCATTCGGCGGGACCATTCCCTGGCCCTGGAACTGTGGGCCACGGGCAATCACGATGCCAGGGTGCTGGCAACCATGGTTGCCGACCCCGGCCGGGCCGATGAATCGCTGCTGGGCGCCTGGCTGAATGACCTGGACAGCTACGTGATTACCGACGCCTTCTCCGGTTTCGTTGGCAAGACGGGCCTGGCACAGCGGAAGAGCGAAGAATGGACTGTTTCCGAAGCGGAATGGACAGGCCGGGCCGGATGGCACCTGGTAGCCCACCTGGCTATGAAGGAGCAGGAATTGTCCGACACCTACTTCACCGCCCACCTGGCAACCATAGAGGGCGAAATTCACGCCAGGAAGAACCGGGTTAGGGACGCAATGAACTCGGCGCTGATCGCTATCGGCATCCGCAACGACGGGCTGGAGCAACAGGCGCTGACCGCCGCCGCCCGCATCGGCAAGGTGGAGGTGGACCACGGGGAGACGGGCTGTAAAACCCCCGACGCCGCGGACTACATCCGCCGCACCCTGGACCGCCGCCGGCAAAAGGCTAAGGCAGCAGCCGAGAAGGCGACAAAGCGCTAGGGCCTGTCGTCAGTTTATCGTGTCATTCCGGCCCCGAGCCGGAATCCAGGCGTTTTGTGGTGAATGTTCCGACACCGGATGCTGGCGCCAGATTCCGACTTTCGCCGGGATAGCCAGATATCGTCATTTTGGCGACACCGCCTGGAAACCCCGGCAGACAAGCGAGAAACGGGCGGGCAATTCCTAGTTGCCCGCCGGCCTTCCCCGCGGCGCTCAGGGGCAGCGCCGGTTCACGCTACACCAGTAAACCCATCAATAGCGCGGGGCCTCCAGGTAGTCGGGTGGATTTGTGGCCCCCAAGTACCTGTTGCCTCCCCAGCAAACCACAACTCCGTCGTGCCTCACGGCGCAGGTATGCTGGTCGCCGCTGCTGAGGATTTCAAACCCCCTCCGGTCGGGTGGTTCCAGGTCTCTCTGTGATCCCCGACCCCAACAGGCAACAGTGCTATCGGCCTGGACACCGCAAGCGAACTCGGTACCCGACCCCACGGCGGTGAATCCTTCGAGAGCAGGCGGGTCAGCCAGGAGACCTCCCCAACAGACTATGGTCCCCAGCTCCTGCAGGCCGCAAGTGTGCCGGTCTCCCGAGTCTATGGCGACAAAAAGCTCCCCTTCAGGAACAGTACTTTGCTGATAGTTGTTGGCCCCCCAGCATTGGACGGTACCGTCGGCCTTCAAACCGCAGGAAAAGTCACCGCCGGCGCTGACGTCAACGAAGGTCTGGACCAGGGGAGCCTCCGTCTGGTGGTGGTCGTTGTTGCCCCAGCACACGATAGTATCGTCCATCTGGACTCCGCAAATGTGTTGACCACCGGCGTCAATCGCCTTGAGTCTCAGGCTGCGGTCGACCTGGAAGGTGCCGAGCAGGTCCTTGCCCCAGCAGAATGCGGCTCCCACCCTGGGTTCGTCGGCCTGGATGCCGCAGGTGAAGGAACTTCCCGCGCTGATGTCCGAGAAGGTGACACCCAGCGGCACGCTCAACTGTGAGTTTACGTCGCTGCCCCAGCAGTCTACCGAGCCATCGGAAAACAGGACGCAAGTGTGGGCGCCGTTGCTGTCGATCTTGGCGATAGTCACCACTGCCGGCGTGGGGGTGGGAGTGGGCGGACGGGGCGTCGGCGTAGCAAGGGGCAAGGGCGTGGGAGTCGGCAACGGGATGGGAGTGGCCGCAGGTTCCGGCAGGGGCGTGGGCGCAACCGTCGGAGCCGCCGTTGCCGTGGGCAGCGGGGCGGCGGTGGGCGGAGGGATGGGGGTAGCCGTGGCCGCGGGAGCGCCGGTGGGCTCGGGAGCGGCCGTGGGTTCTTCAGTGGGTTCCTCGGTCGGCTCCTCGGTGGCCTCTTCGTCGGGGGTTTCAGATGTCTGTGATCCCTGGAGACTAATGGCCGCGGCCACCGCCGCGTCAATAGTGGCCTGGATGTTCGGGGTGGGCGGAGGCACAGGAGTGGGCGTGCTTGCCGGCGCCGGAGTGGGCTCGGCCTGACAGGCTGCCATAAGGGACACGGCGATCAGAATAAGAGGAAGAGTTATAATTGCCTTCAGGTTAAGGGGGCGGAACCGTAGTTGGGCTGTGGCGTTAATGTATTCCAAGACTGGCTACACTCCGGGAGATTATTCGGGGCCCGGATGAACGGGCCACCTATATAGGCTATAGCTTATGTAAAGCCTTGGCAAGTTGAAGGAATGGGGATTCCATGAACAGAGGCCGGTTGGCTTGAATGGATTGCGTCAGCCCAGGAACCGTTGGAATACCTGGTTGGCTACCAGGTAAGCGGAAGGATGCAGCCGGTAAACGGTATCCTCCCTTACCAGCAGCCCCAGTTCGACCAGTTCGGCCAGCTGGGTGTGGTAGCGAGCGGCCAGGTCGGCGCCCAGCCGTGCTGAAGCCCCGGTCAAGTCCAGCCCGTCCAGGAGGCGCAGGCCCAGGAACATTGTTTCCGCTGCCGCCAGGTCGTCGTCAATCGACTCGTAGCCGCCCACGGGACCGACGTCGTCCAGCCAATCGGCCGTTATTTCGCCGGGGGGAGCTGCCGCGTCAGCGGCCCACCGCCGCGCCGCCTCGATGTAGCCCCGGGGAGAGTCCATGTCCCAGAATCGGATCCCGCCCAGGCAGGAATGGGCGCCGGGGCCCACGCCCAGGTAGGGCAGGTTGCGCCAGTAGGCCAGGTTATGCCGGGAAGCCAGCCCCGGCAGCGACCAGTTGGATATCTCGTAGTGATGGTAGCCCAGGCCACCCAGCAATTCCCGCGAGTACTGGTACATATCGGCCGCCAGGTCGGGATCCGGATGGGGCACCTCTCCCCGCTCTACCCAGCGGTGCAGGGGCGTACCCTCTTCCACCGTCAGGCAGTACAGAGAGATGTGGGCCGGCTCCAGGGAAGCCAACCGCTTCAGGGTGTCCTGCCATTGGGGCAGGGACTGGCGCGGGAGACCGTAAATCAGGTCCAGGTTGACGTTGTCGAACCCCGCGTCGCGCACGTTGCGAAAGGCAGCTATAGCCTGTTCGCCGTCGTGGCGGCGACCCAGCAGGTTCAGCAGGTCGTTATCCAGCGACTGCACCCCGATGCTCACACGGTTCAGCCCCTGGGCGAGCAGGCCGGAGGCCCGGGCGGGAGTAAGATCGCCCGGATTGGCCTCGGCCGTTATTTCGGCGTCTCCGCGAATGGAAAATGCCTCGCCGGCGGTGGCAATGATCCGGCCCAGCGTGCCATCGGGCAGGTAGGAAGGGGTCCCACCGCCGAAGAAAATAGTGTCAATGGGGGGATGACCCAGGGCCTGACCCCAGGCGCTGATCTCGGCGAGCAGGGCATCCAGGTAAGGCGACATCAGGCTCTCAATGCCCTGGTAGGTATTGAAGTCGCAGTAGGGGCACTTGGTCTGGCAGAAAGGCACGTGGACGTAGAGGGAAATGCCCGTATCCTGGAGGGAGGCCAGGTTATGGCCCGGACGAACTTCCCGGCCGCCGGCCGTTTCGGCCCCGAACCCGGCCAGCGAGGACGGCCTGCCGCGTTTACTCGTCGTCAAGGAAACGGGCCTTGCCATCCACCACCTGGGACGGGTCCTTGTCCTCAGGGCGGTCGGAGGGAGCCGCTCGTCCCAGGTGTTCGTCCACCACGTGAGACGGCGCCAGCTTTATCAGGAAAAGTATGGCCAATCCCAGGATTATGATGTCGTCCACCCGACCGATGAGGGGGATGTTGTCCTTAATCAGGTCGAAGGGCCAGAGAAAGTAGACCAGGGCCAGGGGCACCAGGCACCGCAGAATGAAGTTGACCCGCCGGTCCACGGTCAGCCGCCAGATCAGCAAGACATACTTGATAATGTTGGGCAGGAACCTGGGCAACATCATCATAAGGATGGGAAACAGGAAACGCGACATGGCGGCCTCCCAATGCGGCAGGCTGGGGTCGGTACAAGTTATTCAATACTGATTATAGACCGGGGTTGGCAGGTTGGGTAGGGTGGGGGATGGCGAGACAGGGTTTCGTTTCAGGTGGTTTCGCGGGTGAGACCAGGGCAGCCATCCGCCTGAGCCGGACCGGTGCAAATACGGGAGGAACGGACCAGCTAGATGTAATGGATGCCGTTGGCTGCGGTCATGGAGCGGCGCTTGGAATTACAGGGAGAGGTTGGGTTGGGGCAGGGTAAATTAGGCCGGGGCTTCTTACTTAAGCCCACTGACTGGGTTTTGGGGACTGAGACCGGGCTGAGGGGAGAGATTTTAGGCCTTTCGGCAAGCTCAGGGCGACAGGAAGGCAAGCTCAGGGCAACAGGAAGGCAAGCTCAGAGTGACATGCTTTCCAGCCGTGATTACTTGCCAACTTTGGGACAGGGCAGCCATCCGCCTGAGCCGGACCGCTGCGTATTCGGCCTCCGGACCAGACGGGGGTGGGGGGTGGCGCGTCGGGAGGGAGCGTTTGCGGGGGCGCTTCCTAGTCTTCGCCCACGTCGACGATGACATTACCTATGGCGCCGCCCTCCACGGCCAGGTGGGCGGCTACCGTTTGTTCCAGGGGGAAGTGGGGGCCGATCAAGTGGGTGAGGGAGCCGGCTTGGAGCCAGGCGGTAATGTCGGCGATGGCGGCCTCCTTGGCCGGTTCCGGCATTTCATACACCAGCACATTGCGCACCACGGTGTTGCTGCGCCGGAACTGCAATGGCACCGGAGGCTGCTGGATGGTCCCCCAGGAGTAGATGGCAACCACGCCATTGGTCTTCAGCACCTGGCTGGTTACCGGGAAGTTGCCGGCGAAGTCTACTTCTACTATGCGGTCTACGCCCTCGCCGCCGGTAAGGTCCATGATCCGGGCTGCAACATCCCCGGTTTTGTAATTGATGATGTGGTCTGCTCCGGCGGCGGCAGCGATTTCGGCCTTGTGATCGGAGCTTACGGTGCTGATAACCGTCGCCCCGGCCAGCCTGGCCTCCTGGACCGCATAGTTGCCCACGGCGCCGGCGCCGCCCGGAACCAGGACCGCCATGCCATCCACCGGGCCGTCGGCGAAGAGGCAGCGATGAGCGGTCATGGCCGGTACGCCCAGGCAGGCGCCCTGCTCGAAGGTTATGGAGCCGGGCATCCGGACGGCATGGCCCGCCGGCTGCACCGTGTATTCCGCCGCCGTGCCGAAGGGCCGCCCGAACTGGGACTCGAAGAGCCAGACCCGCTCGCCCACCCGGGACTCTGGCACGCCATCACCCACCTGGTCGATGACGCCGGAGCCGTCCTGGTGGGGAATGACCCGGGGAAAGGCCATGGGCGCGGTGGTTCCCAGGCGACGCTTCCAGTCCGACGGATTGACGCCGGAGGAGACCACCCGGATGCGGACCTCGCCGGGTCCCGGTTGGGGTTGGGGCATTTCGCCCACCTGCATTACTTCCGCCGGGCCGTTTTGTTCAAACCAGACTGCTTTCATGGGTAATCCTGCAGTTTTACTTGCCTTACAGAGGCAGATGCGGCGGTTCTTTGTGATGGGATAGGGGGCGGGGGATAGCTTGGGTGGGTGCTTTCACCCCCATCGTAGCCTTCCCCCGTCAAGGGGGAAGGGACTTGTTCATATCTTCCCTAAAACACGCACCGCACTGACAGTTCCGCGCAGGTGTCCCTGATGAATTGCACCACGTCGGGGTGCAGGGGGATGCCTTCCTGGCGGCGGACGGCTTCCATTTCAGCCTCGGGCTGGCCGGCCACCAGGACCCGGTCGTGGCCCGGGGCGGGTTTGGTGCTTTTCATCATCTGGAGCCAGCCGTCCATTTCGTCCTTGAAGTGGTCGGGGTCGTCAAAGCCGGCCACGTTGTAGGCCGCCACGTAGTGACCGAAGTTGGGACGGCCGGGGACGGCGCCATAGCCGAAGCCGGTGAGCACTCCGGCGAATATGTCCACCACGCAGGCCAGGCCGTAACCCTTGTGGGAACCCAGTTCCCGGGTGGCGCCCACGGGCAGCAGGTGATAGTTTAGGGGCACCGGCACCTCCTCCATGATGGGAGTGCCGTCCTCGGCGGCCAGCCAGCCCGGCTCCAGGTCGGCGCCAAGGCGGCGGGCAATCTCAATCTTGTTCTGGGCGACCGAACTGGTGGCGGCGTCGAAGACGAAGGGCGGCTCGTTACGGGCCGGCACAGCCACCGCGATGGGGTTGGTCCCAAGACGCGGCTCGGCGCCGAAGGTGGGAACCATGCGCGGGGGAGCGCTGGTCATGCAGACGCCGATCATGTCGTGTTCCAGGGCCAGCATGGCGTGGTAGGAGGCCATGCCCAGGTGGCGGGAGTTGCCGATGGTGACCATGCCCACGCCGCACTCGCCGGCCTTGCGGATCGCGATGTCCATGGCCTTGGGGGTTACGATGGTTCCCAAGCCCCGGTCCGAGTCGACGCTGGCGGTGGCGGCAGTCTCCCGGACGACGCTGATGTTGGGTTGGGGGTTGATTTCGCCCCGCTGGTAGCCACCAAGGTAGCTGCGAAGCATGTTGGAAACGCCGTGGCTGTCCACACCCCGCAAGTCGGCCAGCACCAGCACGTCGGCGCCCAACTCTGCGTCCTCCGGCGGCACGCCCACCTTCTCGAATATAGAAGCGACAGTGCCCTTCAGGTCGTCGCCGGAAACGGAAATGGCTTCTTCCAGGTCTACGCGGAATCTTGGCAGCAAGGCTTTCCTCCTAATTGAAACATGGATGGACAGGATTAACAGGACATGGTTGGCCCGGGCCCGCCGTTACTTAGCCCTCTATCCATCAAATCCTGAGTATCCTGTCCATTTATGTGAATCTAATTGACGGTTTACAGGAACGACGTGGCCGCCTGCAGGAACTCGTCGGTCTGCTCCATCTGAGGCAGGTGGCCGCAGTTGTCGATGATCACCAGGTCGGAGCCGGGGATGGCCTGCTGGAACAGGTGACCGCACTCCACCGGGGCCAGCTTGTCGTCGCGCCCCCACACGATGCGGGTAGGAATGTTGACCCGGGCCAATCGGTGGGCGAGGCTGAGGTCGTGCATGTAGGGTTTCCAGCAGATGCGGACCGACATTTCCCGGTTGCGTTCCAGGATGGCCAGCTGCTCGGGAGTGGGGGCCTGACCAAAGACTTGGTCGTATTCGGCCGCCTGGGACGGGTCGTGGAACAGCAGTTCAATAACCTGGGCGGGGGTGATGATGAAGACGTCGGCAATTTCGCCTTCCCTGGGCCTGATGCCCACGGAACCCACCAGCATCAGCTTGCTGAAGACGGGGCCGGCGGCGGCCACCATTTCCGATGCCAGCCAGCCACCCATGGAGAAGCCCATGGCGCGGCAGCCCTGGATGCCCTGGCTTTCCACGAACCAGTTGTAGAAGCAGGCCATGTCGTGCATGGTCTCCATCCATTCGGGCCGCTCCGATTCGTCGAAGCCGGGGTGGGAAGGCAGGTACACGGTGAAGCGCTCTGCCAGGGCGTCGAGGTAACGGAGCCAGCCGCCACTGCCACCGGCCCCGTGCAGCACCAGCAAGGGGTCGCCGGAACCTCCCTTGCGCAGCTGCACCTTTGAGCCACCAACCTCGACAAATTCCTCAGTGTAGTTCGCCGGCATGTTTTCGTAGCCTCCCAGCTTGCCTAATTGGTAGCACAATCCTACCCGCAGGCAGGGCGTGGGTCAAGGATGAACGCACGGCGCGGGTCATGCCCTGCTGGTTGCGCGTCCCCGGGGAAGTCAAACTGGTCAAAAGGGGACTGGGTAATCAGGGTAAGAATCGGGCGGGTCTGCTATAGTCTCTGTAGTTGATTACATAACTTGGGGGACATCTCAGATTATGGGGTTCAGTAAGAGAGCATTGTTACGGACTATGCGTTGCATTCTGCCATTGTCGTTGCTGCTGCTTGCGGTGGCCTGTACAACTGAGCCTGAGGCCGTGGACGCGCCTATGGTCCAGGCCACGGTGCAGGCGGAAGTAGCCAACCAACTGGCGGCGGCGCCCACAGCCACGCCCTGGCCTACGCATACCCCCTACCCGACGGCTACGGCGTACCCCACATCCACACCTTACCCGACTACCACACCGGTGCCGACGGCGTCGCCATACCCCACCGCAACGCCTCAACCGACTTACACTCCGTACCCCACGCCGACCCAGGCGGCCACGGCGACGCCCCAGCCGACATATACCCCATACCCCACACCCACGCCGGCGGTTCTCGTCACACCGCTGGCGGCGACCCAGCCGGCTACGCCAACAACGGCGCCCCAGGTGGTGAGCAACCGTCCGGCAGTTGACTCCTACGCCGAGCTGGACCCCGGGCGAAGAGCGGACCAGATCCTGCGCACGTCAGTCCTGGGGAGCACCAACTGCGATGTGGTTGCCGATTTGAGCATGGAACTGAGCCGCCAGCAGGACATCGCCATCCTGAAGGTGTATGACCTGCGGATCATTGTCAGCAACTCCACCAAGGTTGAGTGCGCCGGGACGGCCAGGTGGAGCCGGGGCGAGAACACCCCCATCTTCGTGTTCGTGGAGAACGACCGGGATGGCGGCAACTTCTATGGCTACCGGTTCCCGGACCGGGGATACTAACGGGCGGGATCAACTGGGGACGACTCAGGGAACGAACGGGTCTGGCTGGGCCCGCGTAACCGTTCACGATTGGGGGCAACGGGCCGTCCCACGACATCGTCATAGCAGCGAAAGCCTCCGCCGCAGGCGGACAGGAATCATTGCACCCCATACGCTGGATTGGGCCTGGTCTTTCCGGATTCCGGCTCAAGGCCGGAGTGACGATTTGGGCAGAAAGCAACTCCCCAAATCTGAACAGTTACGAGCCCGTAGTTTGCCGGGGCTGGGCAAAACGCCAGGCTGCTTAGCTTAACCTCCTGGAGCGCGGACGCCTGCCTGATCGGAACCCAGCAGGTATTGTTTGTATGGCAGCAAAAGTGAAGGCCAGCATCTTCAGGATGCTGGCCCTCGTTTTGCCCGGTCGGAATGGACCTGGGGACGAGACTAGATGTAGTCGGCGTCCTCGTCCATCATGCCGACGTTGTCGGTGGCCTGGAAGATGGACTTGAGGATCCCGTCCTTCAGTTCAGCCAGCATTTCGTCGCTGACATCACCGCCGGTGGCCAGGGCCTGCTTCTTGAAGCTCTCGAAGGCGTGCTCGTCAGTGCCGCCGTGAGGCATATCGAAGAAGTTGGCGTCGAAGACGGGCATTTCGCCGGGGCCGAAGTAGCCCTTGCCTTCCAGGGTGTAACCTTCGAGGTCGTGGGTGCCCTTGCCCAGTACCTGACCGGTCTCGGCATAGTGGTCCATGACGTTCTTCAGGCCATACTTCTGGATGGGGCATACCTTCATGCAGATGCCGCAGCCCAGGTAGCGGGCCATGACGGGGCGGCAGCGCTTGAAGTAGAGCTTGTTCTTCTCAATTCCCCGCCACCAGATCTTATCGCGCATCAGGGCGCGGCCCGGGCAGCGGTTCACGCAGACCTGGCACACCTGGCAGAAGGCGTGGATGCCGTAGTCCACGGGCTTGTCGTAGCTGACGTTGGCGTCGGTGGTGAGACCGACCAGGCGGCAGCGGGAACCGACGTGGGGGGTCAGCAGATAGCCGCAAGCGCCCAACTGGCCGGTACCGGCGGCCACGTGCATGGGGATGTAGGGGCCAGCGGAGTCGCCGGATCCCATTACCTGCGCGTGGTAGCCGAGGCTGCGGACATAGTTGCCCAGCTCCAGGGCCGCGGCGCCTTCGGTCCGGTAGGTGCTGGAGTGCACGATCTCGGCGTCAACGCTGGGGATGGTCTGGGTGGGTTCGAAGTCCTGTTCGTAGGCCAGGGCGACGAAATGGGGATAGTAAACGGTGCTGCCCTTCTTGCTCTGGAAGGTGTAGCGGTGGTCAAAGGCGGTGATGCCGACTTCGACGAAGCCCAGTTCCCGGGCCTTGGTCTTGATCAGCTCGCTGACGTCTTCGCCGGTGGGCTCAGCGGTGGGCTCCAGCTCGGCGGTCATGCGGCAAGCCATGATCAGGGGCCGGTTGAGCTTTTCGTGCTCCTTGCGGATCTCACGCATTTCAGCGTGCTGGTCGCGCAGGCTGTTGGCCCAGTCGCGGGAGGCGCGCTCGGTGATGTTGATGGATTCCAGCGGATACTCGCGGGCGTACCAGTCGACTTCGCGCTGGGTCATAGGGATGCCAGGAGTAGTTTCCAATTCCTCGGGGATGGGAATAGTTACTTCGGATTCGCCCAGGTTCCTGCCGGGGCGGACTACCTCGTGCCCGATCTTAAGCATGCTTCTCCTCCTTAAAATTTGCTCATAGGTAGGCAACTTTATGATCGTTTAGGAAAGATAATCCTTCTCCAGTCAATTGTCAACCATTGTAGCCAACAATTGGACACCTGATTCGTGCAATACCCTATTCTTTACGAAATAAGTCACATACTTCGTTTTTATAACTTTTTCCGGCAAAGTAACAGCTTAATGCCATCAGGCGGTCGGGTCACCCAGAACCGGGGCCGGGCGCGTCGGCGCCGGGGTCGGAGGGGCCGGGGGATGGATTGGGGGCCGGCGGTTGATGGGCCTGCCGGGCTTCGGTTGAGGGAGGCACGGGGTTTCGGAAGATGGATGCGCCGGGCCGGGGATGGGCGATGGCGGCCCCGGACGGGGGCTGGGCGCCGAGGGCGCTGTCTTCGGCGAAGTTGATGGTGCGCATGGGGTAGTTGATCACTATGCCCTCGTCCTGGAAGCGGCGGTGGACCATGCGGATGAGTTCGGACTGGACCTCGAAACTGGCGATGCGGTCCCGGGCCTGGATGAAAAGATAGAAGGTGATGTTGGAATCGTCGAAGGACTCGTAGGCAAAGTAGGCGCCGTATTCCTTGACGGCGCGGGGGTCGGTATCCAGGAGGCGGTCCATCTCCTCCTGGCATACGCGCTCCACCAGGGCCAGGTCGCTGTCGTAGCTGACGCCGCAGGTTAGGTAGATGTTGACAGCGGGAATGGGACCCTGGTAGTTGGTGATGATGGTCTCGGCGAAGCGGGAGTTGGGCACCACCACCAAGTTGTTGGTCCAGGTGCGCAGGCGGGTGCTGCGCCAGCCCACGTCGATAACATAGCCGGCGACGCCATTCTCCAGTTCGATGTAGTCGCCGGAGTGGACTACACCCTCGGTCATGACGTAGGTTCCGGCAAAGAGGTTGGCTAGGGTGGGCTGGAGGGCCAGGGCCACCGCCAGGCCGCCCAGGCCCAGGCTGGCGAGGATGGGGCTGATGTTGACGTTCAAGAGGTCCAGCACCAGCAGGCCGCCCAGGGCGTAGACCAGGCCCGTGGCGATGCGCCGGAGCATAGGCATGATGCGGTCGTCCAGGGTGGACGGGGTGTGGGGCGCTATTTCATCGTAGTACCAGCCGAAGAGGGTGGACACCACACCGGAGGCCGCCAGAATGCCCAAGAGCAGGCCGAGGACTCCGGCAACCCGGTCGATGGAGTGCCTGACGGTGAGGGTGTACTCGAATGGAATGACCAGAGACAGGTAAAGGCCGGCCAGGAGGATGCCCAGGGTGAAGGGGCGGCGGAAGGCCCGGAGCAGGTTTACGTCGAGGTTGGTGGGGGTGAAATTGGTGAACCGCAGGACGATGGGGAAGACGACCTTGTGAAAAACGGAGGCCAGGACCGCCGAGGCCAGGAAAATCGCGATGGAAGTTGCCGGAAGCCATTGCTGGGCAGCTAGGTCCAATTCCCTCAACAAAGGTTCCAGAAAGTCCATTAATCCCTCCGGGCTGCCCGCCCGACATAACGCCCCGACGGGAAGGGCTAATTGTACGAGCAGGGCGTTCGGTCTTCGGAAGATTATAGCACCGGGGCATGCTCAGCCCCGGGTTGACTGGTCGAGGGAAATGGAGCGGTCTGTTCACGCGCGGGCGACAAGGTTCACGGATTGGGAATTTTCTAGAATCGGGGCCGTGTTGGGGCCTCGCGTTCCGGGCCCTGGATTTGGGATTAAGTCCGGAATGACGGGTTGGCCCCCGGCTCCTTTCGCCAGAGGCGGACGTTCTCCACAGGAGAGGCTAATTCCATTCCAGGAGCCGGGTTTCGGGCCTGTAGCGGGGTTTTGGAGGTTGAATTTTAGGCCCTTCGGCAAGCTCAGGGCGATCCTTCGAGGGCCTCAGGATGAGCGGGGGAGGTGGGATGCCATTGCTTCTAGGGTTGGGGCGCCAGGGGGGTGACGGCGCCGTCGGCCACGTGGAGGTAGGTGGCGTGGCCGCCGAAAAAGGAACGCACGAGGTCCAGGTCGGTGGTGGTGATCAGGGACTGGCCGTAGCCGGCGACTTTTTCCAGCACCCGGCGGCGGCGGTCCTCGTCCATTTCGGAGAGAACGTCGTCCAGCAGAACCACGGGTTCATCGCGGCGTACCTGGGACAGGTAGGAAGCCTCAGCCAGGCGGAGGGTGAGGGCCAGGGTCCTGGCCTGGCCCCGGGAAGCGAAGACGCCCATGTCCACACCGTCCACAAGCAACTGAAAATCGTCGCGGTGGGGGCCGACGGCGGTGCTGCCGGTGGCCATTTCCCGCGCCCGCTGTCCCGCCAGGGCGTCGCGGAAATGGCTGGCAGTGGCCTCCACATCTTCGCCGACGGTCACGCTGGGCAGGTGTTGCAGGGCCAGCAATTCCTCCTGGCTGCTGAGGTTCCGGTGGTGGTCGGCGCAGAGATCGGCCAGCAGGCTGACAGCCCAGGCGCGCTGCCAGCCAAGCCAGGCTCCCTCGCTGACCAGGCGGTCATCCCAGAATTCCAGTTCGGAGTTTTCGGCGCGGCCTTCCCGCAGCAGCCGCAGCAGCCGGTTCCGCTGGCGGACCACCTGGGTGTAGCGCTGGAGGGCTTTCAGGTACAAGGGGTCTCCCTGGGAAATGAGGATGTCCAGGTAACGGCGCCGGCCGGCCGGGGGTCCCTGCACCAGTTGAATGTCGTCGGCATGGAACAGGACGGCCCCCACGGCGCCCACCAGGTCGGCTGCGGTGCGCCGGACGCGGTTGACCCGAATTTCCTTGCGTACGGAGTAGTTGAGGCCGGCCCGGCCCCTGCCCGTCTGGGAAGTTGCGGCAGAGGAGGCGCCGCAGGAGTAACCCACGTACACCTGAAGGCGTTGACCATCCCTATCCAGGTGGCCGCCAACCAGGGCCTGTTGGCCGTCCCGGGCGGCGGCGAAGTTGACCACCTCGCGCTCGTTTTCGGCGCGGAAGGAGCGGGCAATGGCCAGCAGGTACACGGCCTCCAGGAGAGTTGTCTTGCCCTGGGCGTTGGCCCCGTACAGGACTACCACGCCGGAAGGCAGGGCCAGGTCCAGCTCGGCGAAGTTGCGGAAGTTGGCAAGTATTAGGCGTGAAAGCAGGGCCAACCGTGGGGCGACCTCCGGGTACGGGTGGGGCTTACCTGGGGTAATTTTATCAGGACGGGGAGGAGAGGGGTTTATGCGGGGTGGAGGGCAGGGCAGCCATCCGCCTCAGGCGGCCCCCTACACATTCGGGACCGCGCCACCCAAAACGAAACGCTGCCTCAAGTAACAGTTCAGTGTTGGTGAGTCGCAGTGCCCCGTCCGCCGGCGGCGGATAATTCCGGTGCGGGCCGGAATCCAGTAAGGCCAATTCGAAATGAAGACCAGAAGTGGCGAGATTTCTGGACACCGCCTTTCTCCGGTGTGACGGGTTGGGTTGCCTGGGCAATCCCCTAAGCTCTGAACAGTTACTGCGTCAATCCTGCGGTAGCTAGGCAGTTCCCAATGGTATATAATGATGCCGCTTCGGAATCCGCTGCCCGTTTGATGGGGTGGCGGCTTTACATTGCCTCCGGGGCAAGGGAACGGAAACATGGAGCAATCGCATCACCAGCCCCTTTATGCAGCCAAAGACCGGGTGCCGTTCAACCTGACCCTGGTACTGGCAATGGGCATTGCGCTGTGGGGGCTGGCGGGACTAGTGGGAATTTTACCTCCCCCGGGCAACCCGGAAATGATAATAGTACTTGGGGTTGCGGTTACGGCCTATACCTGGCTGTTCACGCCCAAGGAATACATGGTCTATAACGACGCGGTGTGCGTGGCCTACGGCAAGCCCCGGGTGAAGACCATTCACTTCAGCAACATCGCGTCGGTGGAGATGGGGTCGCTGGCCACCATCGACCAATTGCGTATCCGCCCCGTCAGAGGCCGCCGCCAGTCCATAAGGGTGAGGGATCCGGAGACCTTCTACGATCAACTGGAATCGGCCCTCAACGCCTACCGCGCCTCCCATCCCGAGGAGGATATCTCCTTCCATTTGACGGGACGAAACCCCGGGGCAGTGGTTGACGACGAACCCGTAGAAATGGCCGACGCCGTTGCCGAACCGGACACCGTGGCCGAGCCACCGGAGGAGGAGCTTGCCAAGGTCGGCGAGGAGGCCCAGGAACCGCCGGCGGGCCAGCAAGCTAGGGAAGCAACCGAGTCCACGGAAGAGGGAGAGCCAGTGGCGGAGACGGCGCCGGAAGACCCGGAGGAACCCCGGGAGCCGGGGAGCCGGAGCTTTTACTGAACTCTATCTCGAACGCTCTGTCGCAACAATCTCAGAACCATCGGCAATGCTCTCAGCTTCCGGACGGGAGCGATACTTAGCGAATAGTCACCCCCATACCGACCTTCCCCCTTGACGGGGGAAGGAGCTTTTGCACCGGATTCCCAACTACACCCGCTGTACTACACCCGCTGTTCCTGTTCCTCGTAGACGGGCCGCTCCATCTCGAAGACGTCGGCGGTGTGGCAGTACATGCTGCCGGCCAGGCGGCCGGTGGGCTTCAGCAACCGGTGGTTGATCCGGTGGCCGTTTATCAGGTCGTCGCGGATGTGCATGTAAATCACCTCGCCGATGACCAGGCCGTGGCCCGCTTGAGGGTCCCGGCCCAGATCCACCACCTGCTTTAACCGGCACTCCATGTTGACGGGGGACTCAGCGACTCGGGGCGCCTTCACCTTAACCGATGGGGCCTCGGTCAGGCCGGCAACATCGAACTCGTTAACTTCCACGGGGAACTCGGCGGCGGTGCGGTTCATGGCCTCGGCGATGTCATCCACCACCACGTTGACCACAAACTCCCCCGTTTCCTCCACGTTGGTAAGGGTGTCCTTGGCCTTGCTCCCAGCGCGGCGGGAGGAGGAAAAGACTATGGTAGGCGGGTCGGACGCCACGGCGTTAAAGAAGGAGTAGGGAGCAAGGTTGACTATTCCGTCGGTGGAAATGGTGGAAACAAAGGCGATGGGGCGGGGGACCACCACGCCGGTGAGGACGCGGTAGAAGTTATGCTCAAAGGTGTTGGGGTCTATCTGCAATGGGGCACCTCTCAATTAGTGGATTGTGACTGGCCAGAATATTAACATGGCTGCGCAAGTTGATGGACCGGGAACAGCCAGGTATCCCCCATATCCTTTCTATCCAGGTTTGAGCCTGTGCAGCATTCCCTTCAGGTGGTCTTGTTTCGGGTAGAGGGGGTTCGCGAACCGCCCCTACCCCTGGCCCTGACTGCGGTTCCACCTACAAGCTACCTGAATCGGAACGCTGCCTTGAGACCGCAGGGCAATCGCGCTTTAAAGAATGTCATGCTGAGCGAAGTCGAAGCATCTGAATCCGTACCTGCCAGCCAGGCATTGGGACCCAATCCACGACTCCAAGCGAAGAGTTTAGACCCTTCGGCAAGCTCAGGGTGACTGACTCTTTTCTGCCGGTCCTGGGGCAATCTGAGGAATATTTATGATGCGATTGCCCTGCTTGAGACCGCTTTTGACTTTACACACCATTGCTGATAATTTAGCAATGCCCTATTCAGGTACAAATCGGGGCGCTGGAGACACGAAACAGCTATGGCTTGGAACGACATTATCGTTGACTCCCTGAAGAAGTGGGACACGTCCCTGGTGGCCTACGTGCCCGACATTTCCATCGACAGGGTTACCACCCTGATCGACGACGACCCCTACTTCCATCTGGTTTCGGCCTCGCGGGAAGAGGAGGCCATCGGCGTGGCGGTGGGGGGTTACGCCACCGGACGCAACTCGGCGGTGTTCATGCAGTCCAGCGGGTTCGGCAACAGCATCAATGCCATCGCCAGCCTGTGCATACCGGCCCGCACGCCCATACCCATATTTCTGAACCTGCGGGGCGGGCCCGGGGAGTTCAACATCGCCCAGGTGCCCATGGGCCGGGCCACCCGTCCGATACTGGACGTCTTCGGCCTGGTGCACTTCACCCTGGAAGACGAATACAACATGGAAAAAATCGTGGATGGGGCGCTGAAGCTGTGCCACGCCAACCGCCAGCCGGTAGCCATCTGCATGACCCAACTGCTGCACGGAGGCAAACTTGCTTAGGTTCGAAGCTACCCAAATGCTGCTGCGCCACATCGGCGACCTTCCCATCGTGAGCAACCTGGGCCCAACCACCGACGAACTGTGGCATGCGGGGCATAGAGACCGCAACTTCTACACCTACGGGAACATGGGATTGTGCTCGTCCATCGCCCTGGGCATGGCGGTTTCCACCGAGGAGAAAGTAGTGTCGCTGGACGGCGACGGTTCGCTGCTGATGAACCTGGGCACCATTGCCACCATCGGTCGGGAGCGGCCCAAGAACTTGGTGGTAGTGGTATGGGACAACGAGCAGTGGGCGCAAACGGGCCATCAGTCCAGCCATACGGCCTTTGGAACCGACCTGGAGCAGGTGGCCCAGAGTTGCAGCATCCCCCGCACCGCCACGGTGAACAACCTGGAGGACCTGGAAGCGGTGTTCTGCGAGGCGCTGGAGCAGGACGGCCCCTGGTTCATCGTGGCCAAGATCGAGGAGACGGAGTACATGCCCGTGGCGCCCATTGAACCGGAGATGACGCTGTACCGGTTCCGGGAGAGTTTCGGGGCCAGCGGGGTGTAGTGCTGTTCCCTTCACGAGCCGGGCGCAGCTAGGCGCCAATGGAGGTGGAGTTCAGCACGGCGCGGTTGGAAAGTGCTACAGCAGTCGTCGAGAAGCTACCCGCGAGTGGGGTTCTGTGGTGGCCCGGAGTTACACGGATCGTATCGGTCGGATCATTCGGACCCGAACATTTCGGGAGTTGTTTAATTTCAGCTCGTTCAGGATGCACCCCTTGCATGGTGAATATGCCGGTAAGCACGCTATCTCCCTGACCGTACGATACCGACTCATCGTAGGAAGGGGTAGTGGGGAAGACCAGATTGTTATCTACGAGGTAACCAATCACTATGACGACTAAAGGGAAGCGAGTCTACTCGGACTGGCCTATTCCTCCCGGCGAAGGGTTGCAGGAAGAGGCAGAATTTCGCGGGATTTCGCCGCAGGAAATGGCAGCCCTTTGTGGTGAATCGGTGGAGAATGTCGAAGCGGTTTATCGTGGAGCAAGGGAAATTGCCCCTGACCTAGCTGAAAAGCTGGAAAAGATCCTGGCCATTGGGGCTTACATCTGGCTGGGCTTGGAAGCGGACTACCAGGAAACATTGCGTAGAAATGGGGAGAGCCGGCCGGAGTGATGGGGGTACAGGCGCCTTCCGTTCTTGGGCCGCACATTGGAAAGGCGCAGGGTGACAGACGATCCTTACCGGAACTGAAGCGCCTTACCGGAACTGAAGCAGGTCAATGGCATCCGGTAATTTCCCCGCACGCTACTGCCCATGCCCGGGAGGGGCTTATCTCCCAGGGTTCGAGGTTCCCGCTCCGCCTAAGGCCGACGTTCCGCCGGCGCGGGAACGACGAATTGTCCCGAATGCCGATATGCGATAGTCCCGGGCGCCAAGGAGTTTTCCGTGCCCCAGCCCACCCCCGTCGAGATAATTGACACGGTGCAGGTGTTCATCGCCGAGTACCTGGAGCGGCCGCCGGAGGAGCTGATTTACGAGTACGACCCCGGCGTGCGGTGCGACGAGGCGGTTCCCGACGTTGACGATATGGACCGGGACGTTTGGCGGGTCCACATCCGCAACGCCTTCCCCGAAGACGACGGTTTTCGCCTGAACATCGCCGAACGTCTCTATGACAAGTACGGCATCATCGCCGAAGTGGAGTTGGCCTGGCGGTAATGGGGAACTGCCGCATGGAGGGATAGCCTGGACCCATAGGGACGCGCTCCGCCACAGCAACTACGTGTCCCCCGGTCGCGGCGGCAACACCTTTAGCTTGTGAAGCAAGGCAACAGCCGATGTCAGGGACACATCCCGCTCCGGTATTGTTCCAGATGTAACCTAACGGCAGAGTCGCCAGCTTGACCGTCAAAACACCGGCTTTCTTGAATGGCCTCAGTAACGTTCTTCAGCGCCTGGAAGCTCCTTCACACGGCTTCCTGAGCCGCTCCATGAATTGAACCCCTTCGAAAAACTTTGGGCAGCTCCGGGTGGAGCCTGACGCTTCCAAGAAAGCGACCTGGAAATTTACGAGGGAATTAACCCGTCCTGTGGCTGGGTCCAGGGCAGGGCATAGAAGGGAGCGAACTGGGGCGCCCGGGGAATCGGCATTTCCCCGAAGGGCACGTCTATGACCACCGGGGCATTGAGGGCCAGGGCCTGGGGGATCAGTTGTTCCAGGTCCAGAGGATCGTTGGCGCGCATTCCAACCGCGCCGAAAGACTCGGCGAACCGGACAAAGTCCGGGTTGTGCAGGTGGGTCTCGTAGGGCCCGCCAAAAAACTCGTCCATATCCTTGGCCACATTCCCATAGGAATCATTCCTGAATACCACGGTTACTACATTTATTCCATATTTGACCGCGGTGGAGAGCTCAGAGGAGTTGAACATGAACCCGCCATCGCCGGCCATGCTGATAACGGGGCGATCAGGTCGGGCAACCTTGGCACCCAGGGCGGTCGGAAACCCGAACCCAAGGTTGAATGAATATCCAGAGTCGATGTAAGTCTTCGGGTGGTTCACCGGGTAGTGGGTACGAGCGTAATAGCCGAACTGGGTAACGTCCCACACGATGAAGGCGTCTCCAGGTATTCCCCTTTGCATTGCTTCGATAACCGGAAACTGGGGCTCCCGCTGTCGAATGTCGTAGTATGCGATCAAGCGCCTGGCGGCAGTAACCGCCTCCACGGGTGATGGACGGTCGCCGGCTTTGGCTTCGATCAGGCAGGGCAGAAGCGCCTCCATGGTGGCCCTGGCATCTCCGTGAAGGGGGATTGTATTTGCTTGCAGCCTGGTAAGCTCGGTATCGTCGATATTAATGTTTACGAGAGTGGAGGCTTCTCCAGCGGGATTTCCCAAGGAAAAGCGGGCGCCGATTCCGATCACTACGTCGGAGGATTGCATCACCTCGAAGAGCTGATTCATTTCCTGGCGTTCGCCCCGGGGGCTGAAGCAGGAGCCATAGCACAAAGGATGACTGTCCGGTATGGTTCCCTTGCCTCCACTGGACGTGATGACGGGAATATTGGTTGCCTCCGCCAATTCGACCAGGACCTTCTCCCCGCTGGAACGCGCCACACCACCGCCGGCATAGATGAGTGGCAGGCGAGCCCGGGCTATCACCCTTGCGGCTTCGAGAAGCTGATCGAGATTGGGAATAATGGTAGAAACGGGAGCCGGGTTTCGCAGTTGCACCTCTTCCTGTTCCACCCCCGCCTCCGGGGGCAGCTCAATCAGCACCGGACGGGGGCGTCCACTTCGCATCTGCCGGAAGGCCTCGGACACCGCGTAAGGGATTTCCCGTGGGCGCAACGCCCTTCCCCTCCATTTGGTGAGGTTTCGCACGGTATCCTGTTGGTCCAGCACTTCATGGACCGCACCCAGATTCTTGCCGATCAAGCCACGAGGCACCTGACCCGCTATTACAAGCACCGGAGAAGATCGGGAATAGGCGGTGGACAGGCCGGAGGAGGCGTTCAGAAGGCCACATCCCGGGACCACCAGGGCAACGCCCGGTTTTCCCGAAGCCCTGGCGTAGCCATCGGCCATAAAGGTGGTAGCTTGTTCATGGCGCGGCGTGATCATACGGATGTCGCATTGGTCCCGCAAGGCGGCAAACGCGCCGTAAGTTTGAATGCCAGGAATGCCGAAGACCACTTCAACCCCTTCCCTGGCCAGGGATTGCGCCAAGGCCTGGCCGCCACTCATTTTGGGCATTGCGCATCAACTCCTGTGATCCCGTTACTATGGTTTGCTATGGTAGCGACCCCTACCCACCCGGTCGCCTTGAGTCTTTCTTCCCAAGCAGAACCGCCCTTGACCGGGAATTGAACCCCAATTGCCGGTGAAACCGCCCCGATTGGACGCACCCAGGGGCAAGGGCGTCTTAAAGGGAGGCTGATACTTTGAACAGCGGTTATGTCGTCACGCCAAGGGGGGACGCGGCGGGTTCAGAGCGGCAGTTCGTTAAGGCCGGATTGCCCCAGGACCCGCCTCAACCATGAAACGCTACAGATTGTCACGTCCAATGCGTGTGACTGCCCGCTATACCTAGACTATATTATCCGAGGTAAAGGACGTAAAGCAAAGAGTATCATCGGGCAGGGCAAGCGCGTCTTGCGGGGAAGCTGATATTTTGAACAGGGGTCTTGTCGCTTCGCCGGGGGGCGGACGAGGACGGCACGCCAAGGGCGGACGCATACGCCTTAGCCTGCCGAGGAGACCGGTCGGCCTGAGGCGAATGTCCTCAGCCCGGTTTCGGGTAGAAGATTAGGCTGGCAGGTTGGATTCCAGGGAGTGTTGATTCAGGATTTCTCCCCTTGCTCTTGACTAGTTAATCTAGACGGGGTGAAAAACCTGTAATACTAAAGCGCCGAATGGGTATTGTGGCCAGAATTTTAGGCCCTTCGGCAGGCTCAGGGTGACATTGCATTGCAGGCAAGCACGGTTTGTGCCATCAGGCCCAATACGCTTCGGTCCGCCCGCCAAAGGCGGATATTCTGGAGAAGGGGACTCAGATCGACAGGACGTTAAGGCGCGATGGACCTGTTTCGTCGGCCAAGCTGGTGGAAATACAAGAGGCCCGGCTGATTTATAGCCGGGCCTCGTCGGTCTTACTGTCGGTGGACGCTGTTGGCCACCGATAGATGGTGTTTCCTAGCCCCTGAGGTGCTGCTCGAAGAAGGCCAGGGTGCGGGCCCAGGCGTCTTCGGCGGCCTCGGCGTGGTAACTGTCGCGCTCGTCGCAGTTGAAACCGTGGCCGGCGCCGGCGTACATCTTGAAGTCGAAGCTGACGCCTTCGGCCTTGAGTTTTTCCTCTATTGTCTCCACGTCGGCCGGCGAGGGGTTGCCGTCCTGGTCGCCGAACTGGCCCATCAGGGGTATTTTGATGTTGCCAGACAGGTCTATGGGCGCGGGGTTGTCGTCGCCGAAGGGCACCAGGACCCGTCCGGGGTAGTAGGCCACGGCGGCATCCAGGCGGGCGCAACTGGTGGCCGCCAGGTAGGTGATGCGGCCGCCGACGCAGTAGCCGACGATGCCCACCTTCTGGCCGGCGGTGCGGTTGTAGGGGGTGCGATTGTCGCCGCCCAGGATGTAGTTCACCGTCTCGTTGATGTCGGTTACGATTTCCTCGTCGTTCATTGCGGACATATAGTTTATGCCGGCCTGCATGTCCTCGGGACTGTAGCCCAGCTTGGGGTTGGGATGCTCGCGGTGGAACAGGGCCGGGGCTACGGCGACATAACCGTTGGCGGCGAAGCGGTCGCACACTTTCTGGATATGCTCGTTGACGCCAAAAATCTCCTGGATAACGATGACGGCGGGCCAGCTAGTGCCCTCGCTGGGGGGGGGATGGCTGACATAGGCAACCATGTCCAGACCCTGGTAGCCGTGCATGTCGTCAAATCCGCGGTCACCACCGAACCTTAGATTCTCCCAAAACGATGGCATAATGCTTCCTCCTCCTGTCACATTTTTAGCCATTCTCGGATTGCCCTGGCGGTGTGCCGGAAACCGGCGCCCACCGTGGCGGTCAGCCGCCGTATCAGCTACAACTTGCCTACCTGATTGCGTCGGGCTTAACGCGGCGATTGTAGCAAAGGAACCGGGGTTAGACAAGCGGTAATGCCGCATGGATAGGGTTCCGTTTCAGACGGTTTCACGGAAGATGGGCAGAAAGTTGGATGAATTTCTCTTAACGGAGGTTCATGGATACCGACTTTCGCCGGTATGACCATATTCCGGACCGCCCAATCTGGAACGCTACCTATTGGATGGGAATTTTCCGGGAAGCCTCGCATAGGGACACGTAGCCACCTGTCTACAGACCAACCAGAGTAAGCACGTATGGCGACGCTTCCCCGATAGACAAGAGCCGGGGCGCACGGTTTCTTCGTGCGCCCCGGTTCGATTGCGGTTAAATGGTTGACTGGGCCTAGAGGGACTGCCAGACGCGCTTGCCGTTCTGGGTTGCCACGCGGCCGATCTGCTGGCCCGGGGGGAAGTGGCCGGCGCAGACGATCCAGCCCTCGCTTTCGGCCTTGTTCAGCAGGGCTTCGCGGTTGGCCTGGCTGGCGGCCTTGTCGTAGTCCACGGAGGCGCACCAACTGGGCTCGGAGACCTGGGCGATGCAGTGGAGCAGGTCGCCTACCAGCATGGCCTTTTCGCCACCGGAGTTGACCAGGACCACCTGGTGGCCGGGGGTATGGCCCACAGCCGGCATGGTGCTGATGCCTTCGGTTACCTCGTACTCGCCCTCAACAATCTGCTGCAGGCGCAGGCGGCGCAGAGGCATAATCTGCTGCTGCACGTGGGGATTCTGTTCCAGGATTTCCGGCTGGGTGTAGTAGTCGTAGTCGTCCTTGGGGATGATGTAGCGGGCGCGGCGGAAGTTGGGCGCCGGCATACCGCCGGAGTACCGCAGGTTCCAGCCCACGTGGTCGGCGTGCAGGTGGGTGTGGATGACGTAGTTAACCTGGTCCGAAGGTGAGACGTTGGTGTTGTGGATGTCCACGTTGGGGGGCAGCATCACGGGGCGCAGTTCCTCGTACAGGTTGCCCACCACGTTGCCGCGGGAGGGATGGGGCCCGGGGCCCATGCCCGTATCCACCAGTACCGTGTGATTCTCGGAGCGCACCACAAAGACGCCGTAGTAGAGCTGAAGCTGGCCGTCTTCCAGCACGCCCTGGTAGTCCGCCCAGGCGCTATCCGGCACGTCGGGGAACATGGCGGAGGTGGGCCGGGGCGGTGGGACCATGTCTATAACGGCGGTGATTTCGTAACTACCGACAGTAGTCTTGTCTGCCATAAATCTTTTCCTCCCTGTAAAGGTTTTTCGTTCGTCGGATGCCGGGACCGATATTGCTGCGTCCGCCAGCGGGGCCCGGCGGGATTCGCCGGAGCCAGTCTATTGACTAGTATTGAATCAGTGAAAACACGTCGTAGGCGCCCAGGGTATTGCGGCCTCCCAGGTCTTCTAGCTCGATGACCAGCCCCATGGCCGCCACTTCGCCGCCCACATTTTCCACCAACTGGGCGGCGGCGGCCAGGGTGCCCCCGGTAGCCAGAAGGTCGTCCACAATAAGGACCTGGTCACCGGGCGCCACGTCGCCCAAGTGCATTTCCACCTTGCTGGAGCCGTACTCCAGGAAATATTCGGCGGCAACGGTGTCGCCAGGCAGCTTGCCCTCCTTGCGTACGGGGACCAGGGGCTTGGCCAGCCGGTAGGCCAGGGGAGCGCCGAAGATAAAGCCGCGGGACTCGATGGCTACAATGATGTCCACGTCGTATTCCCGGCAGCGTTCGGCCAGGAGATCTACCGTGTGATTGAAGGCAGTGGAGTCACGGAGCAAGGGGGTGATGTCGCGGAACAAAATCCCTGGCTGAGGAAAGTCAGGAATGTCGCGTATATAGTCCTTCAGATTCATAAAATGGTGACTCGGCGGATGAAATAAGCAGGACTTTACCGTGCCGAACCGGGTACCGGAAGGGTTCGGCCGGGGCCGAATGCAGTGTAGAATAACCCGTGGCAAGCGTCAAGGTTTGGGGTTGCCCGGCAGCGCCTGGACGCAGCCCATTCCGGGAAGGGGAGCGGCAAGCTGCCCCGCTGCCCCGCGACGGCGGCTGCCGAAAACCCGCGAGAGCCTTCATGGCCGTAGTTCAGGGTAACCGGTCCTGAAGGTTACGGAATACGGAAATTTGATTGACAACTTCCCCCGCCCATCTATATAATCCGTGCAGTATCAAGCAGGCTGGCTGAATGGCCCCGAAGTTGCGGGGCCTTTTTCTGGTCTGAATGTTCGTTTGTGCCCCTGTGGCGCAATTGGAAGCGCAGCCGACTTGTAATCGGCAGGTTAGGGGTTCGAGTCCCCTCTGGGGCTCCATGAATAGTTTACCCTACCCAGTTGCACCGGTTATGCGCAGGCCCTCCTCCACCGAGGGGTCGGCCGCCGGCAGGGAGGGGTGGGTGAGTGGTTAAAGCCACCAGACTGTAAATCTGGCGTCCGGAAGGACTTCGCAGGTTCGAATCCTGCCCCCTCCACCACCCAATTTGGTAAAATAGAACCAATCCAAATTTATTTTATATTTGGGGTAACGGGCCCAGATAGCTCAGCGGTAGAGCACGTTCTTGGTAAGAACGGGGTCGGCGGTTCAATCCCGCCTCTGGGCTCCATCACCTCCAAAGGAAATGCAGGAGAGTAGGACAAGAGATGGCCAAGCAGCAGTTCGATCGTTCCAAGCCCCACGTAAACGTGGGCACCATCGGTCACGTTGACCACGGCAAGACGACCCTGACCGCCGCGATTACCAGGGTGATGGCGGAGAAGGGTATGGCCAACTTCCGGGATTTCGGCAGCATCGATAACGCGCCGGAAGAGCGGGAGCGCGGCGTGACTATCGCCATCGCTCACGTGGAATATGAGAGCGACACCCGCCACTACGCTCACGTGGACTGCCCCGGCCACGCTGACTACATCAAGAACATGATCACCGGCGCCGCCCAGATGGACGGCGCGGTCCTGGTGGTCAGCGCCCCGGACGGCCCCATGCCCCAGACCCGGGAGCACATTCTCCTGGCCCGCCAGGTGGAAGTGCCCCGCATCCTGGTCGCCCTGAACAAGGTTGACATGATGGATGACGAAGAGCTGCTGGAGCTGGTAGAGCTTGAAGTACGGGAGCTGCTGAGCACCTACGACTTCCCCGGCGACGACACGCCCATCGTGCGGGTCAGCGCCCTCAACGCCATGGAGGGCGAACCGGCTGCAATGGAGGGTGTAGCCGAACTGGTGGCGGCCATGGACGACTACATTCCGGTACCCGAGCGCCTGACCGACCGCCCCTTCCTGATGCCTATCGAGGACGTGTTCGGCATCAAGGGCCGCGGTACCGTGGTTACCGGCCGGGTGGAGCGCGGAACCCTGAAGCAGGGAGAGGCCATTGAGATTATCCGGTCCGGCGACGTACGCCAGACCGTCGCCACCGGCCTGGAAATGTTCCACAAGCTGCTGGATACCACCGAAGCCGGCGACGCCGTGGGCATCCTGCTGCGCGGCGTGGACCGGGACGAGGTTGAGCGCGGCCAGGTAGTGGTGAAGCCCGGCTCGATGCAGCCCCACCGGCTGGCCGAAGCCGAGGTGTACGTGCTGAGTCGAGAGGAAGGCGGCCGCCATACGCCCTTCTTCTCCGGGTACAAGCCCCAGTTCTACATCCGCACCAGCGACATTACGGGTGAGATCACGCTGCCCGAGGGCGTGGAAATGGTAATGCCCGGTGACAACATCACCATGACCCTGAACCTGATTACCCCCATCGCGCTGGAAGAGCGGCAGCGTTTCGCCATCCGGGAGGGTGGCCGCACCGTGGGTTCCGGCGTAATTACCAAGCTGCTGGACTAAAGGCAACATTCGCCCGCACCGGCGGGCGGAAGGAAGAAGGTGGATCATGGCTCGAAAGTCTGCTGATATTCGCGGGGTAATCACCCTGCAGTGCGGCGAGTGCCGGGAGCGCAACTACGCCACGGTGAAGAACCGCCGGAACGATACCCAGCGGATGGAACTGCGCAAGTACTGCTCCCGCTGCCGGAGTCACAGGGTTCACCGGGAAGTGCGGTAGTCTATCATGGCTCGAGTCGGAACCCAGCAACGGAACCAGTCGCCCATTTCGCCCCGCAGCGTGGGGCGGGTGAGCCCGGTCCTCTTCCTGCAGGAGGTCCTATCGGAACTTCGCAAGTCGGTATGGCCAAGCAAAGAGGAGACGGCGCGGTTGACCGCCATTGTGATTGCCCTGTCGGTGGCCGTAGGCTTCTTTCTGGGTGGGCTGGACCGGGTGTTTGCCGAGTTGTTCAACCGGGGCATATTCGCCGTGTTCCGACTGTTTTAGATAAATTCGGGGGCGGATGGGGCTCTCCCTCTCCGCCTCTCTTGGCAGAATTGCCAGCATTGCAGAGCAAGCCCGCCCGCAGAGCGGGCTTGTAGAGTCAATGGCGTCAGCCCGTAGCCCCAAGCCTGGAGTGAGCGTGACGGCTTATGACCACTGAAAGAGACCGCCTGACGGAAGAGGAACAGAGCCAAGACCAGCACTGGTATATCGTCCATACCTATTCCGGCCAGGAAGACCGGGTGAAGAAGAACCTGGACCTGCGGATTCAGAGCCTGGACATGCAGGACCGCATCTTCCAGGTGGTGGTTCCCACCGAGGAAGAGGTCATCTTCAAGGACGGAAAGCGGAAGTCGGAGCAGCGCAAGCTCTTCCCCGGCTACATCCTGGTACAGATGAACATGGACGACGAAAGCTGGTACGTGGTCCGCAACACGCCCGGGGTGACGGGTTTCATCTCTACGGAAGACGACTACGACAAACGGCCCAAGCCGGTGCCGCTGGAGGATTCCCAGCTGGACTCTATCCTCAAGCAGACTGAGTCGGGCCCGCCCCGCATCAAGATAGGCCTGCAGACTGGCGACACGGTCCGTATCACCGAGGGTCCCTTTGTAGATTTCGTGGGAGCGGTGGGCGACGTTGACGAGAGCAAGGGCAAGGTGCGGGTGCTGGTTTCCTTCTTCGGCCGGGAGACCCCGGTTGAGCTGGACTTTCTGCAAGTAGAACGCGCATAGAATCAGGAGGCCCCGGTGGCAAAAAAGGTCAGAGCAATCATCAAGCTGCAACTGGAAGCGGGCAAGGCTACGCCCGCTCCCCCGGTGGGCCCGGCCCTGGGCCAGCACGGCGTCAACATCATGGGGTTCGTCAAGGAGTACAACGAACGGACCTCTTCCCAGGCGGGCACCATCGTACCGGTACATCTGACGGTTTTCGAGGACCGTTCCTTCACTTTTGTAACCCGCACTCCCCCGGCGTCAGACCTGCTGCGGCGGGCCGCAGGGGTAGAGAAGGGGGCGATGGATTCCCGACAGGGACGGGCGGGCACCATTTCTCGGGACGCCCTGAGGGAAATTGCCGAAACCAAGCTTAAAGACCTAAACGCCAACTCGGTAGAACAGGCGATGTCCATCATCGAAGGAACCGCTCGCAGCATGGGCATCAGCGTGGAGGGGGATTAGCAGACATGCCCAAGCACAGCAGGAGATACGCGGCGGTAGCCGAACGGGTGGACGAAGACAAGCAGTACCATCCCCGGGAAGCCATCGAACTCATGAAGGAGCTGGCCAGCACGAAGTTTGACGAGACCATGGAAATTCACGTCCGCACCAGCGCCGACCCCCGGCATGCGGACCAGATGGTGCGAGAAGTTACCGTGCTGCCCCATGGCCTGGGCAAGCAGGTGCGGGTGCTGGTATTTACCAGCGGCGAGGGAGCGGACATAGCGCGCCAGGCCGGCGCCGACTACGTGGGCGACGACGACCTGATCGCCCAGATCGAGGGAGGCTGGCTGGAATTCGAGGTGGGCCTTGCCACCCCGGAGATTATGCCGAAGATCGGCAAGCTGGGCCGCATCCTGGGCCGCCGGGGGTTGATGCCCAACCCCAGGACGGGCACCATGGTACAGCCCCGGGACCTGGGTCGGATTATTGAAGAGTCCAAGGCCGGCCGCGTAGAATACCGCACCGACCGAACGGCGATCATCCACTGCGCTTTCGGCAAGGCCAGCTTCGACACGGACCGGCTGCTGGAGAACCTGGCAGTGTTGATCGACTCCATCGTTCGGGCCCGCCCGGCGGCGGTGAAGGGATCTTTCTTGCGGTCGGCTTATGTTGCATCGTCCATGGGGCCCAGCATTTCCCTGGACCTGAACGCCCTGCAGGCCCTGCGGCCGGAGTAGCCTTGGGAACAGATTCGTGGTAGTCTGTTCAAGTCCCAGGCGGGACATCGAGGATTGCAACCAGTAACAACAGTACCATTAAGCAAGACAGCAACAACCCAATAACGCTGTAGACCGCCGGTCTCCCAGGGGAGCCAAGGGCCCAGCACCACATTTTGATGCGGGGGCCGCCTGCCGAGGCGCATTAACCGGGTATCTCGACATGCTATGCCGATTTTCCCTGCGCCTGATCTGCAGCCGCAGGGAATTTTTCGTCAGGAGGTAAGAATTTGCCCACACAGGCCAAGATAGACCGGGTGGCCGAACTGAAAGAGAAGATGGAACGCTGTTCCATCGCCCTGACCGCCGGCTATTCGGGAATTCCCGTAAACGAAATGACCGACCTGCGGCGCCGGATGCGCGATGCCGGGGTGGAGTTTATCGTGGTCAAGAACACGCTGGTGAATCTGGCGGCCCAGGAAGCCAACGTGCCCCACTTCAGCGAAATTGTCGAGGGGCCCACGGCCATCGCTTTCGGTTACGACGACCCGGTGGACACGGCAAAGGCCGTCAACGACTACATCCGCGCCACCAGGTCGCCTCTGGCCATCCACGGGGCCATCCTGGGCGCCGGACCCACCCTGCCGCGCAACGAGGTGGAACGGCTGGCCAGCCTGCCGCCCAAGCCCCAGATGGTGGCCAACCTGCTGGGCCAGATCCAGTCTCCCATATCCAGGCTGCTGGGCGTGCTCAACGGTCCGCTGCAGAACCTGGGGGGGCTATTGCAGGCCCGAATCAACCAGCTGGAAGAGGGCAGCGAGGCGGCGTAGGGGCTACATAGCTTTCCCCGCCATGCTGAATATCCCGCCCTCATCAAGGGGTAAAGGAACCAGAGATACTCTCACCGGAAATTAACGCAAGAGCAAAAATAGAGGAGGCCCCATGGCTACTAAAGAAGAACTGCTGGAAACCATCAAAGGCATGAGCGTGCTGGAACTGGCCGACCTGGTAAAGGCGCTGGAGGAAGAATTCGGCATTACCGCCGCCGCGCCAGTGGCCGTAGCCGCCGCCCCCGCCGGCGGTGACGCCGCCGCCCCCGCCGCTGCCGAAGAGGAGCAGACCGAGTTCGACGTAACCCTGCAGGACATTGGCCCCAACAAGATCAACGTCATTAAGGCCGTGCGTGAAGTTACGTCCCTGGGCCTGCGGGAGGCGAAGGAACTGGTGGAGTCCGCCCCGGCCCGGGTCAAGGAAGCCGTGGCAAAGGACGAGGCGGAAGGCATCAAGGCCAAGCTGGAGGAGGCGGGAGCCGTAGCCGAGGTGAAGTAACACCCGGCCTTCCAGTCCGGTTACACAATCAGCTCAAATCAACTCGGCCCCGCCCGCCGCCAGGGAGGAAGCCATGAGTCGTCGCAAAGACCGGGAACGATTCCAGCGATTGAAGGACCGGAACCCCGACTACGTGGGGTTCCGGGGCCCCGATACCGCGGTGGCAGCCCCACCGCCGCCACCGCCGGCGCTGGAGTCGGTAACCTGCTCGGTCTGCCAGCGGCGGCGCAATGTGCCCGTAGACACCCTGCCGGAGGACCGGGCCGAGTTCGTCTGTCTGAGGTGCCAGGAGAACTAACCAACGTTTGACAATACCTCGGATAGCTACTGACAGCAGGTGCAGGACAACCTCCGAAGGTGCAGGGTAGAATCCCCTCAATTAAGCGGCGGAAGATCCAGACCAGCCAAGGCCGCAGATGAAGGGGCGTCCCGGTTGTTGCGAAATAACAACGATGACCTGCGGGAGAGCATTTGGAGCGTCCGACAGCTCTCCTTGATTCGGTATTATGTTGCCTTTGCCGTATTGTACGTGCTTGTTACAGGGCTTCACATATGGCGCGAATTCGCCACTGCCCTGCCGGACGCCCATGCCGTAGATACCGCCCTGGCGGTGCTGAAAGAGGCGTCCGGCCTAATTCCCTGGCTCATAGTCTTTACCTTCTATTTGGTGGAGGGCATTTCCATGCTGGCAGAAAGATACTTGAAGTCTCGGTATGAGAAGGGCAAGAAGGACGGCCGGGACGAAGGCCGGGAGGAAGGCCGGGAGGAAGGCCGGGAGGAAGGCCGGGAAGAAGTACAGAAGCTATGGATTGCCTGGAACCGGCGTCGGGAGGAGGCGTTACGGGGAGGCAGGGAGTTCACTGAGCCGCCGCCTGCAGGAACAGAAAGCAAAGACGGTTAAGGACTGTTCCATGCTGGCAGAAAGATACTTGAAGTCCCGATATGAGAACGGCAAGAAGGAAGGCCGGGAGGAAGGCCGGGAAGAGGTACAGAAGTTATGGCTTGCCTGGAACCGGCGTCGGGAGGAGGCGTTGCGGGAAGGCAGGGAGTTCGCTGAGCCGCCGCCGGGTGAGACTGAGAAGGTCCAAGAGTAACCGTCGCACTGCTTTCGCAACCTTGTCTACACCCATGGGCTGCTGGCAAGCGTCCATGAGCCCTGCCTAATGTCTTCTGGTGGGAATTACACCACCGTCATATCCTCGATGGAAAAGAAGGGTCTATCCCAGTCCGGGTCGGGTTCGCCCGTCAGCTTGCGGTGTGCAGACGGCAGGCCCGAATCCACAGCTGAAGGACATTGTTATTGATGATGGCCTGAGGCAACCGGCGACCGTAGGTCATGAGAATCCACTGGGAGTGGCCCGTGCCCAGGAACTCCTCCATGAAGGCGGTGGGCTCGGCCTCGGCGGCGCAGGCCTCCAGGATTTCATCGGGGGCCTGGGAACACAGCAGTTCCGGATTTTCCGCCGCAAAGTCGATGTAGTATTCTTCCCGCTCCCTGTCCATCTATCCTTATCCCTTTCCCGCTGGCAGTTGGAAGTGGCGGGCATGGTGACGTTGCCGCCCAAGCCATTCTATCCTTCCTGCCGCATTCTGTGTTCGACACAGAGAAGGGGCGGATGTAAACCCGCCCCTGTACGTTCAGCACTGTTCCCAATCAGGGGACGCCGGCCGGCCGCCGAGTTACAGGTTCATCTGGGGGACCATGTAACCGCTGACCTTGTTGTAAATCTGGAAGCGGCTGCGCTGGCTGTCCACCACCAGAAGGCGGTTGTTGGCCGCATCGTACATCAGGCCGGTGGGCAGGGCGAACCGCCACTCGGACTCCATGTTCTGCAGATTCACTTCCCGGCGACGCTTCAGGTAGTCGGCGTTGGCGTCCACCGTCAGCTTGGCCCAGGCAGAAAGCTCCATGGCATCTCCGATCAGGCTGATGATGTAGTTGCCCTCGGCGTCAAAAATGTGGACCCGCCCGGGGTGCTGGCCGTTGTCGCTCCAGTCAGCGATGTAGACGTCGCCTTCGGGGTCCACCGCGACGCTGGTGGGCAGGTGAAGCTGGCCGCGACCGGCGCCGGGGCTGCCGATGCTGGCCAGCCACTGGCCGTCGGCGGTGAACTTCTGAACCCGGTGGTTGCGGTGGTCGGCCACGTAAACATTGCCGGCCTGGTCGATGGTGATGCCCCAGGGGGCGTTGAACTGGCCGTTATCGGCGCCGCGACCACCCCAGGAAGCGATGAACCCGCCATCGCTGGCAAACTTGCGTATCTCGTGGCTGCGACCGTCGGTGACGTAGACGTTGTCGCGGGCGTCGATGGCGATGTTGGCCGTGCCGTGCTCGCCGCCATCATCCGATTCCAGGGCGCTCCAACTGTTCAGGAAATTGCCGTCCTGGTCATAGACGTTGACCTGGTTCAGCCACTCGTCGGAGACATAGACCCGACCCTGGCTGTCCACGGCAACGCCGGACCCCCAGATGAATTCCCCGTTTCCGTTACCGTACTTGGAGAACTCGCCAAGGAATTCTTCCTGGCCCCATTCGGAGCCGATGGTTATCTGTGAAACGCGGGCGCCGTAACCGGTGCGGTTCCAGGAGACGTTGCTGATCCCCTCGCTGCCGCGGTTGACGACATAGACCACGCCGTTGGGGCCCTGGGCGGCGGCCACGGGCTGGCTGAAGCCCATGCCCGACTGGGCGCCCCGGCCCACGGAGTGGCTGAAGTCGTAGGTGCGCCCGGCTGCTACTTGCGTTAGCATTGTGCACTCTCCCTTAAGTTAATCGACGGACAGTTACTAGATGGGGCCTGTGAATATCTCACGGGGAACCAATTCAGTTCCAACCGGATCCACCATGAGTTCGAAAATCTCCAGGGTTGTAGCGCCCAGAAGGTACTGGTTTTCAGCTCCAAAGACTACGGGACAGATCAACACCCTGCCATCAATGTTAATGTCCGCCATTCCAAAGTCGTACTCCACCTCCCTGCCATCGGCAGCGAATATCGCCTTCTCTCGATGGGAGAGACGCCGAGTTGAAGCAAGAAAGCTTCCGAAAATATCGAATGAGTTGACCCGGTATCTACCATTGCTTCCACCCTGGTCTCCGGGCCACCGCCAAGACGGCTCACGCCGACCTGGACCGAAAAATCTCCCATATTCGGCGAGCCTCTTTGCAGCTTAACATTTCTTGCCGCCTTTGACGCCGGCATGGGCCGACTCAGCATGACATTCCTCTGTTCCCGCTCGGCAATGCCTTTGGCGCAATACCGGTGGGGGCAGCGGGGTGGCATATGTCCCACCCTGCTTTTCGTTTAGAAATAACCCGGCTTCTCGAAGGCGCCGCCCACCAGGGGCTGAGCGTCCATGCCCATCCAGTCTTCCGCGATGGCGGTGTAAACGCTGCGGAAGTCGGTGTGGGGGACCAGGTCGCCCTGCTCGAGGTGCTCGGGACGCAGGGACGGGTATTCGCCGTACTCGCCGCCCTTGATGGAATCACCAGCCAGGAAGGCCACGCCGCCGGCGCCGTGGTCGGTGCCGGAACCGTTATCGTGCACCCGGCGGCCGAACTCGGTGAACATCAGCATGATGACGTTGTCGGCGGCGTCATTCTCGCGCAGGTCGTCGAAGAAGCTCTCCACGGCCTGGGAGACGTCGACCCACAGCTTGTCGTGCATGCCCACCTGGTTGGAGTGGCTGTCGAAGCTGCCGTGGTCGCAGTAAAAGACGCGGGTGCCCAGGTTGGCCTGATGCACCTGGGATATGCCCTTCAGCTTGGAGGCGATGGTGGTGTCCGGGTACTCTACGGTGGAGGAATATATTTCGGGCGCCACCTTCAGGATGTCGGCCGCCTTCATGGAGTCCAGGCCGGTCTGGCCCAGGTAGTCCATGACGGCGCCGGTGCCGATGGTGGGGGAATAGAGACGGGTGAAGCGGTCAAGGATCTTGTCCCGCTGGTCCGCCTCGTTGATGCCGGTCAGCAGGCCAAAGTTGTCCAGGTCGTCCACGCAGGCCACCGGCACACTGGGCAGGGCCAGGGCGCGGGGCAGGCTGGGGCCGAAGCTGACGGCGGTTACCACGTTTTCCTTGTTAGGGTCGATTTCCTTGGTGGCGCGACCCAGCCAGCCCTCGGTGCCCAGCTTGTCCGGCTCGCAGGTGTGCCAGATGTCCATGGAGCGGAAGTGGGAGCGCGGGGAGTTGGCGTAGCCAACACCGTGGATGATGGCCAGGTTGCCCTGGTCCCACAGGTTCTTCATGGGGCCCATGGTGGGGTGCAAGCCGACCTTGTCGTTGAGTTTCAGAATGCGCTCATCGGCCACGCCCACCGCCGGGCGGTTGTCGCGATAGAGGGGGTCGGTAAAGGGGATGACCGTGTTCAGGTAGTCGTTGCCGCCGGTAAGCTGCAGGACCACCAGCACGGGGTCTTTCTTGGTAGAAGCCATTGCCTATTCCTCCTGGAAAGTTCTGGTTAGTCAGTGTCTGACGCTGAGGCAACCCAATTGCGAGGCTGCCTCAACGGCAATCAGGTCGTTAGGCGTATTGGTAGTCTCTGAGGGAGACGATGAGCTGGAGCAGTTCCGAGACCCGCTGGGTGGCAGCGGCTTCGTCGCTCCAGGACAGGCTGCCGCCGGGGACGGCATGATCCAGCAGTTCCTGGCGCGTGTCGGCGCTGACTTCCAGGGGACCCATCAGGTCCAGGCAGGTATCAACGAACTGCTCGGGTCCAACATCGCCCCGGCTGCGCAGCCGGCTGACGATGGACTGGACGCCGGGGCGGGACACATCGCCCACCATGTCGGCAGTGAAGTTGATGCGGCGCATCAGGGAGCCGCTGTTGATCCACTCGGCGCCGGTGTGCCAGCCTTCCACGCTGGGCGGGTTCAGCAGGTCCTGGCCCATGTAGTTGGGCTGGCGGGAAAGGTCGCCAATGCCGGGGGCCGGGAACGACGCGCCGCCAACCAGCTTCAGGGTGCCCACAACCACTTCGGCCGGGCTCTTCAGCTTGGCGAAGCGGGCATTCTTGAAGAAGTCGGAGTTGAACAGCACGCGCAGGGTGGCCTTCATGTCATAGCCAGAGTCAATGAAGGCATCGGCCAGGGCGTCAATAGCGTCCTCGTCCACCGGAGGAGTTACCTGCCAGGCGGGGACCTGCGCCTCGTCGGCCACGAAGAAGTTGTACAGGTGGCGGGCGATGAACCCGGCGGTGGCGGGGTGCTGGCAAACGATGTCGATGATGTCCTCACCGTTGAAGTTGCCGGTCTCGCCCAGGAAGGTCTTCTCGCCGTTGTCGTGGTCCTCGGGCCGGTACTCGAAGCGCCAGTCGTGGCGGCCCAGGGGACCGCGGGGGAGCTTGGCCTCGAAGGTCCAGCCGGTGAAGGCCCGGGAGCACTCGCGGACGTCAACCTCGGTGTAGTTGCCGACGCCCATGCTGAAGAGTTCCAGGAGCTCGCGGCCCCAGTTCTCGTTGACGGCATCGGCGTGGTTTTCGTTGTTATCCAGCCAGTAAATCATGGCCGGATTCCTGGCGATCTCGACCAGCAGTTCCTTGTAGTTGCCCATGCCCTTTTCGCGGAACATGGTGACCATGTTCTGGATTTCGTCGTAGTGGTCAACCTTGGAAACGCCGGTGGCGAAGATGTGGTGCCAGAAGAGGGTCATCTTCTCTTCCAGGGGCCGGCGGGTGTTGAGCATCCACCACAGCCATTCGGCGGCGCCCATGCCTGGCAGGGTGCCGGGCCGCCAGGTCCAGGGCTGGTAGCGCATCATTTCGAATCGGTCCAGGGGTTCTTCGGTGGGGTTGAGAAGGTCTTCCACCACATTCTCGTAGCCCTTTTCGCACAGGGCTTCCAGCTCTTCGCGGGTGGCGCCAAATCCGGCGCGGCGCATAAGGTGAGCCATCAAGGCAATATCCTGGTTCGCCATAGCCTGTCCTCCTTGTTGGGTTGTTCAATAATCATTGTTGTCTGCGAATGATTATAGTTGGGGGAATTATCGGGGATTGGGTGGGGTGGTGTCAATTGAGGGGAAGGTCCAACCTCTGTTAAGGATATGGAATTAGAAACGAGGTTTCGACACATTAACCTGACCACTCGCACCTACATTCGTGAGTAAGTTAAATGTTCCGCCATTCCTGGCGTTTACTGACTTTTTGCTCTGCAGCACGCATGTGCTCCATCAAACGGAGAGCAAGTGCGCCTGAAGGGTCTTGAGACAGCTCTTCCAGACGGGCTCTAAGCCGCAGCTGAACATCGCCCAAAGGTGTTATGTGCTCCGTCCATTCCGCGAAAAAAATCAGAGCCGCTGGTTGCCCTACAAATAAGGTCCAGGACTTCCCTACCAAGGGAACGCTGCAATTCCAGTAATCTGTCCCTTTCGCTATCAATTTGGTCCCACTCTTCTTGAGTGTTCTTGAACTCGATAGCCTCTCCGCATGACATGCTCGAACAGTCTGCGAAGATTAATCCCGCGGCATTGGGGTAAGCCCCTGGGCTGACATTCATTCCAGAATGTCTCAGCGTATTGAATAATGTGCCATCAGGTTTGGGGACACCGTCTATTGCCCAAGAGCGTTCTCCCGTGTCGACTCCATTGAACGATGCTTTAAGTTCCTCTCCGACGGCTTCCATATAGGCCATTTGCCGCTTTTCCGCATCGGGCATATCCGACAGTTCCCACGAGCGGCGGTTGTTCACCAAATGAGCTTGACGCGCACGTTCCTTGTATGCAGAAAAGTAAAACACTGGGATTCCCAATTCCTTCGCAACCACGGGGACATTGTTGTGCCTGTTCTTGTAAACCATCTCCAGGAAAGCCAAGGGCCGGTCGTGGGTATCCAGGACAGCCACGTCACTCGTGCATGATGTTCCTGTAGGTGCCTTGAACCGGAAATCCCGAATCACGCGACCCGCCCCCAGGAGAATATCTGTATAGTGAAAATTATGGTCGGGACAAGGCCAGATTACTTGCTGTCGATCAAATGCATTTGGGAAATTCCGGGGAATCCGGTAGTTCGCGTCGTGCTCGTGGCGCGATCCACCCTGTGCACACCCTATACATCCGTTGGTCTTTCGCCAAAGGTAGTCATATAGCTCGTCGGCACATTGTTTGTGCGTTACTCCCTCACTCAATTCGGTTCCTCTCCAAATGGTCGTCCATTTACTGGCATTCGCTTTATCGTCAATTATATATCAGGAAGGGTTCAACCCTTGTCTTTCTTTACCTTTCTGTCATTTAACTAAGGGGGGCAGAAAACAGTTGCCTGTAGGATAAGGAGATATTGTACGCAAGGACTTTAGATCCTTCGGCTTCGCTCAGGATGACATGACCTGGGCTTGGCTCAGGATGACATGACTTGGTGGGGAAGAGGTTTGGGCTCAGGCCGGAGTTTGGTATGGAGGATTGGAGGGAGAGGGCCAGGGATTACAGGCGGTAGGTGGGGTGGTCTGCCTCCTGCAAGCTCCCAAAATTTACGGGGCCGCAGCCTGTTTCCACCAGGGCTGATGTCACGCCCACGTTGTTGGCGCCGGGGATGTCGGTGCTGGGGTGTCGGTGGCTGGCCAGGATCTTAGGTCCTTCGGCTTCGCTCAGGATGAAAGGGTTGACACGGCTGGCTTGACTTGGTGGGGGTGCGGTTTTGGGGCTGTGGTTGGGGGTTATGGTATGGCGAGATGGAGGAAGGGATAGTAAAGGGAGGTCCTCCGTCCCCCTCACCCCCACCCTCTCCCGCCAGGGGATGGGGGACTTGGCGATTGCAGGCGGCAGGTGGGCCGGTAGTCCGTCTCAAGTTGACACGGCACCTGCCGGGGCTATAATCAAGCCAACCCAAAGCTCGCGGGCATGGCCCGGCGAAGGCAGGTAAGCGAATGGTGCAACACGGGGAAGGCGAACTCAGTCCGGAACTGGTGATGGACGAAATGAAGAAGAACGGGGTCACCCACGTGGTGTGGCTGCCGGACAGCGAGACCAACTTCCTGTATCTGCTGATGGAGGCGGACCCGGACCTGGACCTGATTCCCGTGAGCCGGGAGGGGCAGGCCTTTTCCACCGCCGCCGGCCTGACCGTGGGTGGCAAGAAGCCCGTTATTCTCATCCAGAACACGGGGATGATGGAATCGGGCGACTCCCTGCGGGGATGGGGCCTGAGCCTGAACATTCCGGTGGTGATGATGGTGGGGTACCGGGGCTGGACCCGTCACGGCGTGAACACGGACACCGCCGCCACCTACACTGAGCGGTTCCTGAACGCCTTTGGCATCCAGTACTACCTGGTGGAGACTGGGGAGGACGCGCCCCGCATCTCCGTGGCCTTCGAGGAGGCCTCGCGCACCCGCCGTCCGGTGGCGGTGCTGGTGGGGGACGAGTACCACGGGTTCAACCGGTAGATTCAAACATGCATATACAGGAGGTCTTTTAAGTCTCGATACTGGACTTGGTCAGGGCAACCGCGTCTTAATGGAGTGTCATTCTGAGCGAAGCCGAAGAATCTAAATCTAACTCACATGCCGGGTTTCGGACCCGTAACTGGACTTAGGCGCAGCATTTCAGGCCCTTCGGCAAGCTCAGGGCGACATGACCTTTCTTACCGAATACTTGCCGGTTAAGACCTGGAGCTATAACGCGATTTCCCCGGGGACTTGGTCTGGACAGTTGACTACCCTGTATATTCTTCTCATCTATGTAAATTAGCGAGGCAACATGATTAACACCGCAGACATGCTCAGGGCATTTGCCCCCCACCGGGGCGACTCCATCGTCATTCCCGGCCGGGGCGGGCGGCACTGGACCCAGATCAGCGATCAGCCCAACCGGGACCTGCCGGTGGGCGATCCGGCCATGGGGGGCCACGCGTCCTTTGGCCTGGGCGTGGCCCTGTCCCTGCCCGAGGAGCGGGTAATTCTGTTCGATTCCGAGGGGGACGTGCTGATGAACATGGGCGCCCTGCCCACCATCGCGGAGAAGGCCCCACAGAACTTCTACCACTTCATGCTGGACAACGAGTGCTACGCCACCACCGGCGGTCAGCCGGTGCCCAACGCCAAGAACATTGCCTACGAGGTTATTGCCAAGGGGTCGGGCTACCCGGCCACCTACGCCTTCGACAACCTGGAGGACTTTGTCAGCAGCATCGAGGAGATCCTGGGCCAGCCGGGGCCGGTGTTCGTGGCCCTGAAGGTGGACCCTGAGATAGAGAACGAACCCATCGGCAGCCGGGTCCGCTGGCAGACCCGCTCCCGAACCCAGGTTATTGACGATCTGAAGGGGGAGCTGGGGATTGAGGGTCCGTAAGTAAGCTTTTTGGAAGGTAAGCTATGGATGGGGCTCGGCGCCAGATTCGCCGGGCCTTTTGGTTTGGGTGGAAGTGGGGAAATTAAAGAGGCCTTTCCAGGGCGGATTTTTCACGGTTGCGGGCCAACGTCAGGCGATATGTGGTTTCCAGGTTCATCCAGAAGCTGGCGTCGATGCCCAAGGTCCTTTCCAGCCCCAAGGCTGTCTCCGCAGTCATGGCCTTTTTGCCCCGAATAATTTCGTTAACGGCCTGGGGCGGGCGGCCCATTTGGGCAGCCAGTTCCCGTTGGGTAATGCCCTTGGCTTCCAGTTCTTCGGCGAGGATTTCGCCAGGATGGATGGGCAGGTCTGACCAAACCCGTCTGCCGTCAGTCGCCATAATGGTTGCTTACCTCCTCAAGCCGTTAGTTCTGAAGTAGACGTGCATACTTCACCCTACAGGTCAAAAATGCACTAGCTGTCTGGCATTAGTCAACGTCCCCTCCCCCAACTTTGACACCCCAACTGCGCTGACGGTATACTGAATCTGTGGCTTGGCCGCGGCGCGGCAGCGTCGGGGTGGAGTGGTTCTGATAGCCAGCTTCCCCGACTGCCCGGTGGCCCGGCTTTTTATTTGCTTTCAACAATTTGCTTTCAACAAAGGTAGGCAATTGATATGTCCCTGCTATCCCGGCAAGACCCGGATGTCTTTCGCGCCATTGAACTGGAGGATGCCCGCCAGCGCGACTGCGTCGTCCTCATCGCCTCCGAGAACTACGCCAGCAAGGCGGTGCTGGAAGCCCAGACCAGCGTGATGAATAACAAGTACGCCGAGGGCTATCCCGGCCGCCGCTACTACGGCGGCTGCGAACACGTGGACGTGGTGGAGTCCCTGGCCATTGACCGGGCCAAGGAGTTGTTCGGCGCCGAACACGCCAACGTCCAGCCCCACAGCGGGGCCCAGGCCAACATGGCCGTCTACTTCGCCCTGCTGGAGCCCGGTGACACGGTGATGGGAATGGAACTGTCCCACGGCGGCCACCTGACCCATGGCGCCAACGTCAACTTCTCCGGCAAGCTTTACAACTTCGTACCCTACGGCGTGGACAAGGACACCGAGCTTATCGACTACGATGAAGTGGAACGGCTGGCGAAGGAGCACCAGCCCAGGCTCATTGTGGCCGGTTGCAGCGCCTACGCCAAGATACTGGACTTTCCCCGCTTCCGGGCCATTGCCGACGAGGTGGGGGCCTACCTGATGGTGGACATGGCGCACATCGCCGGACTGATCGCCGGAGGGGCGCATCCATCGCCCTTCCCCCATGCCCACGTGGTGACTTCCACCACCCAGAAGAGCCTGCGGGGCCCCCGGGGCGGGTTCATCCTTTCCACCTCCGACCTGGCCCGCAAGATCGATTTTGCCGTCTTCCCCTACATGCAGGGAGGGCCGCTGATGCACATCATCGCCGCCAAGGCCGTATGCTTTGGCGAGGCCCTGCGCCCCGAATTCGCCCGTTACGCCCAGCAGGTGGTGGCCAACGCCGCTACCATGGCCACCGAGGTGTCGGAGGCGGGACTGAGACTGGTGTCGGGCGGGACCGAGAACCACCTGATACTGGTGGACCTGACGCCAATGGACATTACCGGCCAGCAGGCTGAAACGGCGCTGGAGTCGGTGGGCATCATCACCAACAAGAATGCCATCCCCTTCGACCCCAGGCCGCCCCGGGTGGCCAGCGGCATGCGGCTGGGCACACCGGCCATTACCAGCCGGGGCTTTGGCGTGGAGGAAACCAAGGAAATCTCCCGCCTGATCAGCCGCGTCCTGAACAACATGGGCGATGAACAGGTTATGGACCAGGTAAAGGGGGCGGTGAAGGAATTGACGTCGGGTTTCCCGGTTCCGGGGCTGGATTCCTAGTTGAGCAGCCAACCCGCCAATGTTATAATCGGCGGACAGTTTCAGAATGGGTCCATAGTCAGGAGTGTTTTTTGCGTCACTACGAACTGGTAACCATCCTCAGCCCCATGCTCAGCCAGGATCAGGCCAACGAAGCGTGGGGGCAGATTAACGCCTTTATTGCCAACCGGGAAGGGGATATTTTCCAGGAACAGCCCTGGGGCACCCGCCGGTTGGCCTATCCCATCCACCAGGGTTCCTACCACTTTCTGGAAGGCAACTACCGTCTCATCCGGTTCTCCACGGAAAGGCCCTTCAACCAGGCGCTGGAGAATTACCTGCGCATGGACGAACGGGTGCTGCGCTCGCTGGTGATATCCATACCCGACCGGGAGATTCTGCCCGATCCGGTGGCGGCCAGACCCGCGCCGGCCGCAGCCGCAGCGCCTGCCCCGACGGAAGGCGGCGAGGCCCCGGCTGAGGCGGCAACCCCGGCCGATTCGCCAGCCGCGGAAGCCGAGACTCAGGCCAGTACCGAGGCGTCTCCCGAGACCGCCCCGGAAGCTGCCGTAGAGACTGAAACTGCCGCAGTTGCGACGGAGGCCGCCGCCCCCGAGACAGAGGCAACCGCCGAGGTTGAAGCAGCAGCGGAGGCAGAAAACGAGGCTCCGGCTGCCCAGGAGGAAGCCCCGTCCGAGGCTGAGGAAACCCCGGCAGTTGCGGAAGAGGAATCACAGTCCGAGGCGTAAGGCAGGTTCCCTTGCACAAAATAGTGATAATAGGCAACCTGGGCCGCGACCCGGAAATGCGTTACACCCCCAGTGGGCAGGGCGTTACGTCTTTCAGCGTGGCATCGAACCGTCGCTATCGCACCGCCGACGGGGAGCAACGGGAAGAGACCATGTGGTTCAACGTGAACGCTTGGGGTCGCCAGGCAGAAATCTGCAACCAGTACCTTACCCGCGGCAGCCAGGTATACGTTGAAGGCACCTTGACTACCCGCATTTTTACTGGTAATGACGGTCAGCCCCGCGTCTCTAACGACGTCCGCATGACGGAAATGCAGATGATCGGGTCACGAGGCGGCGGCATGGACGAGGAACGGGCGCCCTACGGCGGTGAAATGGGCCGGGGCGGCATGGACGACTACAATTCCGGCGGCATGGGCGGCAACCGCGGCATGGGCGGCGGTTACGGCAACCAGCCGGATGACATTGACGATTTGCCCTTCTAACCCTGGCGGCACGACCGGGTATTGATGCCCGACTAATAGCGAAGGAACGGTAGAAGAATGACGACACCCGCACCGGCGACACCAGCAGCCCCGGCTCAACCCGCCCAGGACAGGCCGGCTCCTGCCCCGGGAGGACAGGGGCCCAGGCCCGGCCCCGGGGGCCCCGGTGGCTACCAGCAGCGCGGTCCGCGCCCGCAGGGAGGACCCCGACCCGGTGGCCGTCCCCGGGGACGCTACGCGCCGCGACGGCGGGTCTGTTCCTTCTGCGTAGAGCACGTCAAGTATATCGACTACAAAGACTACGATCGCCTGCGCCGCTACGTTTCCGACCGGGGAAAGATTGAGCCCCGCCGCAAGAGCGGCGTTTGCGCCAAGCATCAGCGGGCCCTGAGCAACGCCATTAAGCGGGCCCGGCACCTGGCCCTGTTGCCCTTCGTTCCCATGCAGACCATGCGCAGCGGCATCCGCCGCTAACTGCTGGAACCTTGTCCAGTCATTTCCCGTAAATCGGCCGAGCTTTCCCTTCGGAAAGCTCGGCTTAGTTAGATAACGGAGTCCGCCTCCCATGCCCGTGCGTATAGCCAGGGTAGCAGACAAAATCCGCCGGATTCCCCCAGAGGTCTAGGATGGTGTTTCCCCGGTCTCCCGAAGAATCAATACCCCAGGCGCCCCGCGACCGCCGCCGGCGGCGTCGCCGAGAAACGACGGAAGATACCCAGAGGCAGTCGGAGCGCCGCGCCCGTGACACGCGCCGCCAGAAGATAGCCCTGGGAGTAGGCGTCGCCCTGATCCTGGTGGTCATCGGCATTGTAGGCGTGGGCTATTTCCTGGAATTCTACCGCCCGCCCCGGGAACTGGCCGGCCAGGTACGGGACGTCCGCTTCACCATGGGCGACCTGGTGGATCGCATACGGGTGCTTCAGGGCATCAACCGCTACCAGGGAGGGCGGGTTGACCTGAGCACCGTGCCCTTCGAATACCTGCAGGACATGATCCAGGCGGAAATTGTCCGCCAGGCCGCTCCCGGCCTGGGGTTCAGCGTTACCGACGGCGACATTGACGAGGAACTTCGCCGCCGCTTCCGGCCCATTCCCCCGGAGGGCCAGATTGTGGATGAGGGCCAGCTTGACCAGGAGTACCAAAACGCCCTTACCACCTTCCTCACATCCACCAAGCTGTCGGAGGACGAGTACCGCCGCCTGGTGGAGGAGGAACTGCTGCGCCGCCAGCTTTCCCTGCTGATTGACACCGGCATTCCCCAGGAATTGGAGCAGGTGGAGGTTGCCTGGATGCGCCTGGAGCAGGACGGCCCCGCCGACCCTCAGGAGGTCCACAACCGCCTGGAGAGGGAGGAATTCGCTACAGTGGCGTCGGAGGTGAGCGTTCCCGACGGTTTCGCCGACCGTGACGGCTACGTTGGCTGGGTGCCCCAGGGAGCCTTCCCGGAACTGGATGACATCCTTTACGGCAACCCGGACCGGGGCGAGGTAGCCCTGCCGGCAGGGGAGATCAGCGACCCCTATTTTTCCCAGGAAGGGGTGTACATCATCCACAAGATTTCCGGTCCCCAGGTACAGCCGCTGAGGGGCTTCCAGCACCTGGCAGATATGGACGAGGCAACCTTCAACAGCATGTCGGATGAAGAGCGCGCGTCCGTGCGGCGGGAGTTGACCATGCGCAACAAGCTGTCGCAGCAAAGAACGGAAGAGTGGTTTGGAGACCAGATTTCCCGTGGCTCGGACGAGGAATGGCTGACCATCAATTTCAACAGCGAGGTATATGCCTGGGTTGCCGACCAGGTGCAGCTATCGGCGCCGCGGATACCCCAGGGCCCGCCGGTGGGCGGCCCCGGTTTCCCCTAAACGATGCAGGTTCCTTCCCCCGGCGAGGAAGAAGGAACTTCGGTAGCGCCGGCCAGATCCAGCTACGGAATAGCCCCTAGACGATATATGAGTGATTTATCCGACAATAACGCGATCAACGTTGGCCTGATGGGCCTGGGTGTGGTGGGCGGCGGTGTGGCCGCGGCCCTGCTGGAACAGCCCGAGGCCATAACCGCCCAAACGGGCCGCCCGGTAAACCTGAAAAAGGTACTGGTCCGCGACCCTTCCAGGCCGCGGGACGTTCAGCTTCCCGACGGTGTCCTCACAACCAACCCTGAAGACATCCTGGCCGACCCCGAAATTTCCCTGGTGGTGGAGGTGATCGGCGGTGAAAGTCCGTCGGCCCAATACCTGCAGGACGCACTGAAAGCGGGCAAGCACGTGGTCACCGCCAACAAGGAGGTTATGGCCAAGCAGGGGCCGGACCTCCTCTCCCTGGCCCAGCGGCACAACGTCAACCTGCTGTACGAAGCCAGCGTGGGCGGCGGAATTCCCATCATCGGCTGCCTGGTCAAGGAACTGGCCGCCAACCGCTTCCGGTCGGTGCGCAGCATTATCAACGGCACCACCAACTATATTCTTACCCGCATGGCCAACGACCACACGGATTTTGCGGTGGCCCTGGCTGAAGCCCAGGAACGGGGTTACGCCGAGGCCGACCCCACCAACGACATCGAGGGTTACGACGCCGTCTACAAGCTGTCCATCCTGGCGGGGCTGGCATTCCACCGACGCGTTCCGCCGGAAAGCATCCACCGGGAGGGCATCACCCGCCTGCAGCCCCAGGACTTCCGGTACGCCCACGAACTGGGCTACGCCATCAAGTCCCTGGCCATCGCCACCTGGGAAGAGGGCGGTATCCAGGCTCGGGTGTATCCGGCGCTGGTCCCCCAGGAAAATATGCTAGCCAAGGTAGATGGGGTGTATAATGCGGTGGAAGTGGAGGGCAGCCTGTGCGGCAGGGTGCTGATTCACGGCCGGGGCGCCGGTCGCGGCCCCACCACCAGCGCCGTGGTGGGAGATCTGATAGAGATTGCCCGCAACCTGGGCGCCGGGTACAGCCGCCTGCCTTCGATAGAACCGGAGGATTCGGGCGGCATCCGCTCCATCGACGACCTGGAATGCCAATACTTCCTGCGGCTGAATATTGCCGACCGTCCCGGGGTTCTGGCGCAGATAGCCCGCATCCTGGGCGAGCAGAGCATAAGCATTGCATCGGTGCTGCAGAAGGACGCCAACCCCGAGGCTCAGACGGCGGAGATCGTCATTACCACTCACCCCGCCAGGGAGCTATGGGTTCAGAAAGCCCTGGAACTGGCGGCCAACCTGGAGGTTGTGCAGGAAATCAACAGCCTGCTGCGCATTGAGGATTAGCACACTACCCAAATGTCCTTTCGCCCTTGATGGGGGAAGGTTGGGAGGGGAGTGAAACGCGGCCACACATTTCCCCCTTCCGGAATCGCAAATCCCGCTAGGCCAAGACTTGCCATTCCAGCGGAAGCCCGAATCCAGCGGGGGTCGAGGCGATCCAGGTTCGAGGTCCCAGCTCCGCCGCGGGGGACGGCAGCGACGGGTGACAGCACATCACAGGTAACAAGGCCCCACGTTAAGGCTGTGACAGTAGCGAAAGAATGGGAATCGGCGTACTGAAAAAATACGGTGAGTTCCTGCCTCTTACCGAGGACACCCCAATTTTCTCCCTTGGCGAAGGGGATACGCCCCTGGTGAAGTCCAACCACCTGGGCCGGGAACTGGGGTGCAGGGAGCTGTACTTCAAGCTGGAGGGGTGCAACCCCACCGGTTCCTTCAAAGACCGGGGCATGGTGGTGGCCATCGCCAAGGCCGTGGAGGAGGGCGCGGTGGGGATAATGTGCGCTTCCACCGGCAACACCAGCGCCTCGGCAGCGGCATACAGCGCATACCTTGACCTGAAGGCTTTTGTATTGATTCCCAAGGGGGAGGTGGCGCTGGGCAAACTTGCCCAGGCGATGGCCTATGGCGCCAGGATAATCATGGTGGACGGTAACTTCGACGCCGCCCTGAGCCTGGTCCGCGAGTTCACCCGCAACCACCCCATCACCCTGGTCAACTCCGTCAACCCGCATCGCATCGAAGGTCAGAAAACCGCCGCTTTCGAGATTGCCGACGTTCTGGGCGACGCCCCCGATTACCTGTTCATCCCCGTGGGGAACGCCGGCAATATCACCGCCTACTGGAAGGGCTTCGTCGAATACCAGCGGCTTGAACGCACCCGCACCCTGCCCCGGATGATGGGTTTCCAGGCCGCCGGGGCCGCGCCCATCGTTCACGGGCGCCCCATCGCCAACCCGCAGACCATCGCTTCAGCCATCCGCATTGGCAATCCAGCCAGCTGGGAGCCTGCCCTGACAGCCAGGGACGAGTCGGGCGGGACCATAGATATGGTCAGCGACGACGAAATTCTGGAGGCGTACCGGCTGCTGGCGTCCCGGGAGGGGCTGTTCGGCGAACCGGCGTCGGCCGCATCGGTGGCCGGCCTGATCAAGCAGGTCCGGCAGGGGTTGAATCTGTCCGACCAGCGTGTAGTATGTATCATAACCGGCTCCGGCCTGAAGGATCCGGACCTGGCGGTCAGCAGCGCAACGGCCCAGACCATAGAGGTAGAACCGACCATGGAGGCGGTGGAGGCGGCAGCCCTGGCTCCCGCGGGGTAGCGTACCCCGATTTCTCCCGGAGGGTGGGTAACACCATTCAATCCAGCATCGAACATATCGTAGGGGATCTCCTGATCGCCATTGGCGAAGATCCACAGAGGCAGGGCCTGCGGGAAACACCCCAGCGGGTGGCCCGCATGTACCAGGAGCTTTTTTCCGGGGTAGGCGTTGATCCCCAGGAAGCTATTGACGCCGTTTTTGACGAGGAAAGCACCGACCCGGTGGTCCTGCGCCACATCCCCTTCTACACCATGTGCGAGCATCACCTGCTCCCCTTCTTCGGTTCCGCCAGCCTGGCCTATGTGCCCAACGGCAGGATTGCGGGGGTCAGCAAGCTGTCCCGCGCCCTGGATCTGGCCTGCCGGCGCCCCCAGGTGCAGGAGCGACTGACCGGACAGGTGGCGGACGCCATATTTTCGGCCCTGGAACCCCTGGGCGTGGTTGTGGAACTTGAGGCGGAGCACCTGTGCATGGCCATGAGGGGCGTACAGAAACCCGGCATCCGCATGGTGACCACCGCCGTACGCGGCGACTTTGCCGACGGTCGGTGGGACCGGGACAGCCTCCTGTCATTGCTCCGGAGGGCTGCCTGAAATGACCGAGGGCATGGCGGTAACTCCCCTCAACTCCTTCGACGAAATACGTGGCGAATGGCTGGACCTGCTGGACCACTGTCCGGTCAATACCTTCTACCTGATGCCCCAGTGGCAGGAAATCTGGTGGGAGGCCTTCCGAGACCGGCGGGAGATGGCTGGCTTCTACCTGCAGCGGCCCGAGGGCGTTACCGCCATCGCCTCCCTTGCCCGCAAGGGAGACAGCCTGTCCTTCGTGGGCAACACCGAGACCTTCGATTACAACGACTTTATGATTCGGCCAGGCTGGGAGGACGACTTCTTTGGCGTCCTGATGGGCTGGCTGGAACGGGAAGATTTCAAGGTCCTGAAATTGCCTTCCCTGATAGAGAGTTCTCCTACCCTGGAATACCTGCCCGTCCTGGCTAGGCAGCGAGGTTACTCGGTGGAAGTTTCGGAGGAGGACGTGACGCCGGGCCTGGAACTGCCGGACAGCTGGGAGGGCTATCTGGCCGGCCTGTCAAAGAAGAACCGTCACGAACTGCGGCGCAAGCTGCGGAGGCTGGAATCGACGGAAGGCTGGCAGTGGTACTGCGTCCAGGGAGCGGAAGAGGTTACCGCCAGGCTGGACGACTTCATGAGTCTGATGCGCCAGAGCGCGCCGGACAAGGCGGCCTATATGTCCGGCGAACGTGAGGCTTTCTTCCGCCGGATTACTCACCGGACGGCGGAACTGGACCTGCTGCGGCTGTTTTTCCTGAAAATGGACGGGCAAGACGTGGCGTCTTCCCTGTGCTTCGACTATAACGGAACCCGGTTCCTCTATAACAGCGGCTATAATCCCGACTATGCTTACTACAGTGTGGGCCTGCTGCTGAATGCCCTGTGCCTGCGGGAGGCCATCGAGCAGGGCAAGACCTACTTTGATTTCCTGAGGGGCCCCGAACCATACAAGTACCACCTGGGCGGCCTCAACCGCACCATATACCACATGGTGGTAACCAAACCTTGAGCGGTGGACCACAGTTGAAAGAAGCGAGAGTAGCCTTTGTATCCTTTCATGCCAGCCCCCTGGCCGCGCCAGGGGAGGGCAAGGCCGGGGGAATGAACGTCTACGTTCGGCAACTGGCCCGGGCCCTGGGCAATACGGGCGTACCCGTGGACGTATTTACCCGCGAATACCGCCCGGGCGCGGCGCCGGAGGACATGATTGAGAGCATCTCCGGCAACGCCCGCGTCATCCACCTGCCCGCCGGCGGACCGGACACTCCCATGGACGAGTTCTTCGGTCTGCTGCCGAGCTTTTTGGCGCAAATGCAGGCCTTCACCCTTCGGAACGGGCTGAACTACCGGGCGGTGCACACCCACTACTGGCTGTCGGGCTGGGTGGGGCAGGCATTCAGCCGGTGGATGGACATTCCCCATGTCATCACCTTCCACACCCTTTCCCGCATCAAGATGCAGTCCCGTCCTGGCGAAAGGGAACCCCTTCAGCGGCAGGAGGTAGAGGAGGAACTGATAGCATCGGCGGACCGGATCGTCGCCTTCAGTCCCCACGAACGGGACGCCATGGTCCGTCTGTACGGTGGAAACGCCAACCGAATCCAGTTGGCCCCCTGCGGAGTTGACCTGGGCAGGTTCCGGCCCCTGGACCGGGAGGAATCTCGCAAGCGGCTCGGCCTCAACGGAGACAAGGTGCTGCTGTTCGTGGGTCGAATAGAGTCGCTGAAAGGGGTGGAACTGCTGGTCCGAACCACGGCCCAACTGGATACCTGCGAACCGGTGAAGGTACTGGTGGTAGGCGACGACAACGGGCAGGACCGGGAGGTGGACCGCCTGCGGGAACTGGCCGAGACGCTGGAGGTGGGTGACAGCATAGATTTCGTGGGCCGGGTTGCCCAGGATGAGCTGCCCGTATACTACAGCGCCGCCGACGTCTGCGTCGTCCCATCCTTTTACGAAAGTTTCGGCCTGGCTGCCCTGGAATCCATGGCCTGCGGCACGCCGGTGGTGGCCTCCCGGGTAGGCGGCCTGTCCACCGTAGTGCAGCACGGCAGCACGGGCTACCTCAAGGCGTGGCGGTGTCCTGAAGCTTTCGCCAACTCCGTGGAAATGCTAATATCAAGCAAGAGCCTTCAGCACAGCATGGGTCTGGCAGCCCGCCGGCGTGCCGAGGACATGAGCTGGGACAAGGTGGCCGAGAAAATCGCCGGAATCTACGATACCCTGGCCGGCGAAAGGGTCGCGGCCAACGCGACCTGAATCAATTTCGCAAACACTTCCGGGCGCTGTAGCTTCCCCAAACTCCGCGCCGATTCCGTTTCCTTCCCACGGGGCTTGTTCCAGCGAGGACGAAGCTCTTCTGGGTCGGCGTGCCCTTCGCAATCAGTTCCGGTCCGGTTGATGTAGTATCCTTAGACCAGGATGGCGGACCCCTCGGAATCGAGCCGCCACCCCGGTCCAGGAGAAAAGATATCTAGTCATGGCCAGGTCCAAGCGACAGCCCAGGGCTTTCCCCGGCAATATCATCGTCCACGTGGAGACCACGCTGGCGGCGGGCCTCCTGGTCATTCTGCCCCTCTTCATAACCATCTGGATTCTCAAGTTCGTCTTCGACCTGGTTGACCCGGTAATCCAGTCTATCTTGCTCAATTATCTGCCCATCCCCCATCCACCGGGGACGGGAGTGGCCATAATGCTGGTGCTGCTCTACATCGCCGGCTGGTTCACCACCCACGGCCTGGGACAAAAGATGATCAACGGGGTTCACTGGCTGGTGGAACGCATACCGGGCGTGGGATCTATCTACAGCCCCCTTCGTACCGCGATGCAGACCCTGTCCCGTTCCGAAGACCACCCCTACCGGGGAGTGGTGCTGGTGGAATTTCCCCGCAAAGGATCCAAGTCCATCGGCCTGATTACCTCGTATTTGGGCGAAACCGACGGCCAGGAAATGGTGGCGGTCTATGTGCCCACCACGCCGGTCCCGTCATCCGGGTTCCTGATTGTTCTACCCTACGCCGACGTAACCTTCACCCAGATTACCGTTGACGACGCCATGAGGATAATTATCTCGGGCGGCCTGCTGGCCGGTTCGTTGATGGCCGAATCGGATCTTCACGTCCCCGAGCTCGACGAACACGACCACGACTGACACCCCGCAAAAACTTCATCCCACCTGGCCAACGGCGCGGACAACCCGGGTCCCAACCCGGTTTTACTTCAATTGCCGCCACAAGCATAATGGGCCTACCATCGTGAATGGGATCTCCGACGCGAAAGGGAATCGCCGGCGCGAACGGGATCTCCGGTGAATTTGAGGAGGCTGGAATGAGCGTTGACCAACAGACCTGGCGTCGTATTGCCCGAACGGGACTTACCGGACTGGACCGGGACAAGGCCTGCCCGGGTTACTTTGTTTATTCCCCCTACAATGGGGACGGGAATGGCAAGGGAGTGACTTTCCTGCTGGACATGGAAGGCAACGAGTTGCACCGTTGGCACCCGCCCACGCCGCCGGGCTCCTGGGGCTACCTCCTGCCCAACGGCAACCTGTTCTACATGGCCAAAGCGGAGCAGACCGACCCGAGGGCCATGCCCGCCACCAACTTCGTCGGCGGCTGGCTGGTGGAGTTGGACTGGGACAGCAACATCGTCTGGGAGCACGTCAACCCGGCCCAGCACCACGACGCCCGCCGCACCGATTCGGGCGGGGCCATCTTCCTGACCCTGGAAACCATTCCTTCCGAAATTGCCGACCAGGTAAAGGGGGGCCAGCCGGGGAGCGGCATGGAGGCGGACCACGAGGGAGGGCAGGAAGCCACGGCACATATGTGGGCCGACCACCTGATTGAGGTGGACGCCCAGGGCAACCAGGTGTGGGACTGGCACGCCTACCAGCACCTGGACCTGGAGGAGGACATCATCACCCCCGGCGAACCTCGCCACGAGTGGAGCCACGGCAACACCATCGTGCCCCTGGGCGACCGGGTGCTGGCCAGCTTCCGCAATATTTCCACGGTGTTGATGATCGACAAGCAGTCCGGTGAGATTACCTGGAAGGTGGGTTGGGACGTGATCTCCCGCCAGCATGACCCCAGCCTGCTGCCCAATGGCAACATCCTGCTGTTCGACAACGGGGAGCGGCGCAAGAACGACGTGCGCATATTTTCTCGCGTGGTGGAGATTGACCCCAGCACCAACGAGATAGTCTGGGAGTACCGAGACAATCCCTACTTCAATTTCTATAGTTCCCGCATCTCCGGCGCCCGCCGAATGCCCAACGGCAATACCATCATAACCGAGGGCATGTTTGGCCGGATGTTCCAGGTCACGCCGCAAGGCGAGGTGGTGTGGGAATACGTCAACCCCTATTTCCCCAGGGGCGCCGACGGCTACGAAGACAACCGGGTCTTCCGCTGTTCGTGGTACATGCCGGGGGATATCCCGCAGCTGGGATAGACGTCGAAGGATGTAATCCAACGAAAGGCCTTTCTTGCTTGAGGATACCTGTGTGGCGGCCGGCCCGATGCTTTGGGCCGGCCGCCATCGGACTAAGATGGCTACAAGCCGGACGGGTCCACCATTTCAGCTTAGTGGCGTAAACGTAACTGTTCAGAGTTGAGGGCATTACCCAGGGAACCAACCCGTCATACCGGCTTTCGCCGGTATCCAGAGACCTCGCCACTTCCGGTCTTTATTTCGAACCGGCCTTACTGGATTCCCGCCTGCGCGGGAATGATCCGCCACCGTTGGACGGGGCACGGCGGCTCACCGACGCTGAACAGTTACGAGTAAACGAGCCAACTTGTCCCTGCCCCCTGCGGCAGGTATGATTAGGGCAACCCGCGGGGCCACCGAAGGCTGCCTCGACGGTATGCAGAACCCTACTCCACCTGCCGATCCCCTGGCAGACCGCACAAGAAAGCAAGGTCATTACGAAGGAGCTCCTAAATGGAAGAAACCCCGCAGCGTGTACTGGTAGTCACCCCCCATCCCCATAACGCGGAAGTCTGGTGCGGCGGCACCCTGGCGCGGTGGATTGGCCAGGGCGCCGAGGTGGTCTACGTTGTTTGCACCGATGGCGGCAAGGGCACCGACAAGCCCGACATCACCGCCGAAGAACTGGCCGCCACCAGGGATCGGGAGCAGAGGGCTGCCGCCGAAGTGCTGGGGGTAAAGGAGCTGGTCAAGCTGGGCTACCCAGACGGGGAACTGGAAGACTCGGGAGATTTCCGGAAGCACCTGGTGCGGCAGGTCCGTCGGGTGCAGCCCGAGGTAGTGATGGTTACCGAACCCTACGTGCGCAGCATGGTGTGGCACCGGGACCACCGCATAGCCGGCCAGGTGGCCCTGGACGCCGTCTTCCCATACGCCCGCGACCACCTCCACTTCGGAGAGCTTTGGAGCGAAGAGGGCCTCGAACCCCACAAGACGGGCACCATCCTCTTCTGGGGCACGGAGCAGGCCGATACCTTCATCGACATTGGCGAGACCATGGAGGTTAAACTTGCCGCAGTCCAGGCCCATCAGAGCCAGGTAGCCGACCACCCGGATGGTGAGGTGGCGGACTACATTTACGCCCGCGCCCGGGACGCCGGGGCCCAGGGAGGCTGCGAATACGCCGAAGCCTTCCGTCGCGTCAACTTCCGGACGGGATAGTTTTTCAGCCTATTTGCAAGAATGGGGCAACCCTTGTGGCCGCCCCCGCTACAGGACCTACTTACCTCCTGGACAGTTACGCCTCACCCAATTGATGAGATAAAGGGCTTGAGGGCATCCAACTACAACGGGCCGTCTCCCGGGTCTGCCAGCATTACTTCCCGCAACAGGGGCAGGGGCGGCGCGCCGTAGGACAGCAGCTTGTCGTGGAAGCCCTTCAGGGAGTAGGCGGCGCCCTGTTCCCGCCGGTAATCCTCCCGCAACTTGAGAATCATCAGCTTGCCCAAGGTGAAGTTCAGGTAGCCGGGATCGAAGGCGCCGCGGAGCGCTTCTCGCCGGGCCGGCAGTTCTTCCATATAGGCGTTATCGATAAAGAAGCGGGTGGCCTCGTCCACCGTCATGCCCTGAGTGTGCATGCCCAGGGAGCACAGATAGCGGCAGTTACGGACCAGCGCCTCCAGCAACTGGGTCACTTGCAAAGCCGCCTGCCCTTTGGCATAGTCCGTCTCCAGCATCATTTCCTCGGTGTAGTGGGCCCAGCCCTCGGTGAAGGCGTAGGAAGAGGCTACGCGGTTGACCAGGGGCAACTCACGGCCGTAGCTGTTGTGCAGGTGGTGAACGAAATGCCCGGGATATACCTCGTGGATTGAGATGATGCGCAGGGTGTCGTAATTGAAGTTGGACAACCATTCCTCGGCCTGGGCGTCGGTCCACTCTTCCGCCACCGGCGTAACATAGTAGTAAGACTCAGTGGCCTTGGTCTCCAGGGAGCCGGGGCTGTCCATGGCGGCGAAGGCGTAGCGCATGTAGGTGGGCGTCTCGATGACCTGGCAGCGGTCCTCCGACGGCAGGGAGATAATGTCAAAGTCCAGGAGGGACTGTCTGATGTCCTCCAGCATGGCCTGGGTTTCCGGAATCAGGGCATCAGCGGCGGGATGGTTCCGGCCAATGTCGGCCACAATAGCGCGGATGCTGCGTTCCGGCCCGACGACGGCGGCAGCCTCGGCCAACCTTTCCAGGTTGCGCTCCAGATTCGCCTGGCCCAGGGAGATGATGTCGTTCAAGGGCGCCACAAGCCCTTCGCCGTGAGCCAGCATGTCCGAATACATACGGGAGCCGATGGCAAAGTCGCCCTCCGCGCCCTCGGGCAAGCGCGCCAGGCGTTCTTCCAGCTTGACCACGAAGCCTTCCAGGCCTTGGGCCGCACGTTCCCGGGCCTGGTCGAAGGCCGCCAGGGTTCCGGCGTCACCCACCCCGTCCCTACCATTATTGGCAGACTGGGCCAGGTCCACCCGGTAGAAGCGGGCCATGCCACGGTAGCTCTCGATGCTCATCTCCAGTACGGGGCGGCTCAGTTCCTGCGCCAGGGTCGCGTCCAGCACGTCGAGAAAGTCGGGAACCTGCTCCAGGGCCCGGGTGGCGGAACGAAGACGGTCCACCAGGGGGGCGTAGTCCCGGTTCACGTAGCCGCCCACGTTCAGGTAGCCCACCTGCCGCATGGGGTTGTTATGCAGAGGCCGCATATCCTCCAGGTTGAACAACTCGCGGCGCAGGAACAGTTCCAGGAGGCAGTGAGTAAGGCGTTCCTCCGGAACTGCCCCGTTGCCGACCTGGTTGGCGTCGGCCAGGCCGGAGAGCTGGGCCAGGCCCCGGCGCAGTTCTTCGATGCGGCGGGTTATTCGGTGGGGAGACAGGTCGGGCAACTCCCCGTCGTACTCGTGGCGGCCGATGCGGGAACCGGCGGTGGGGTAGAAGTCCCAGTGTTCCTTTACCAGACGCTGGGACAGGCTTTCGAAAGCAGCGTTCATAGTTTTACTCTTTCTCATCCACGAAGGTACACGAAGAGACGCGAAGCTGTTGTTCTGTCTTCATTTCGCCAGGAAATTGAGGTTCTCAGCCCAGTTAGCTCAAATATCAGACTGGCTCCTTAGCGAATATTCGGCGGCGGCGGATTCGTGGACTAACTTTCTTCGTGGCCCTTCGCGTCCTTCGTGGTTTAACTGCTAGACCAGTTCGCTGATCTGGATTTGGGGGCGGATGTCGGTGTAGTTGGGGGTGTCGCCCATCAGTTCGCGGCCGTGGGTCTTGAACCCTTCGTGGACCTCGTCGGCAGTGTTGAAGTAGAGGTTGCCCACGGCGACGAAGGGGGCCGGCGCGTTGGGATCGGCCGAACTTACGCCGCTTTCGATTTCGCTGCGAAGCAGGCCCATGGAGTCCAGCCGCTGGTGCACCAGGGGCATGTGGGTGCCGGTGTAATAGGCCATGTCGAAATTCTTGCCCTCTTCGTTGGGGTACAGGAAGGATACCTTGATCATGGGAAACTCCTTTGCGTTTAGTGGCCTGGATAGGGGCAATTTTACAACAGGGCTAGAGGAGTGACTATGGGGAGCGAAGATGGCGCAAATGATGGGGAGCCAGGTGGCATCGGGAGGCAAGACAGACACGGGTCTGCCCTGGCATCACCCTGATGCAAATGCCCCGCTCTGCCACGCTGTTCCCTTCGTACTTCGTTTGCCATCCCCAGCCACCGATGGCACAATAGCCCAAAGGGCAAGCTCTCATTTCCATTCAAGAGTCCCAATAAGGCAGGAGAGAAATACGGTGGTTGAGAACAATAACGAAGTCGCGGTGCTGGGAGGCGGGTGCTTCTGGTGCATTGAAGCCGTCTTCAACATGATTGAGGGCGTAGAGTCGGTCATTTCCGGCTATGCCGGGGGGCACAAGGACAACCCCACCTATTACGAAGTGTGCAGCGGTCGGACGGGTCACGCCGAGGTGGTGCGGGTGGAGTTCGACCCCGGCCAGGTCACTTTTCCCGAGGTGCTGGAGGTATTCTTCGCCAGCCACGACCCCACAACCCTTAACCGACAGGGGGCGGACGTGGGCACCCAGTACCGCTCGGTGATACTTTACAGTTCCGAAGAGCAGAAGGCCCAGGCAGCGGACTTTATCAAAGAGTTGGACCAGGCGGGCACGGAGAACGGGCCGGTGGTAACCGAGATAGCCCCCCTGGATGTTTTCTATCCGGCGGAACGGGAGCACCACCTCTTCTATGAGAGAAACCAGGGCAGCATGTATTGCCAGATAGTAATCGACCCCAAGGTAGCCAAGGTACGGCAGAAGTTTACCAGCAAGCTGCGTTAGGCCCGTTGCCACTGTTGATTTGACGGACCGGAGGCATGTCCGTTCAAGGCGAGCTTGAATGAACACATCGGGCGGCCCCCGGATAGGCACGGGCAACCGGAAGCATTGCCGCTCGTTACAAGTTGTTAACGTGACTATATCGAGACCTGAGAATCAGCGTTTGATTCGGTATCGGAAAGGTGTTTCACTGCCCCGAAAGGCATCTGTGCCAAAGGGGTACGTCTCCAGCGGCGCTCGCCTCCTACACTGATGTCTGCGTAATAACCCCTGGGGCAACTCTACGGGAAATCCAGCGGCCGTCCGACGGGTCTCCGCGAAGCTGGCCGTCCCGGACAATCACCTTGCCCCGCAACACGGTCATTATCGGGTAGCCCTCGCACTCGAAGCCGTCCCAGATGGAGTAGTCGGATTGGGCGTGCAGTTCCTCCACCGTTATGGTCTTTTTCAAGTTAGGATCGAAGATTACGATGTCAGCGTCGCTGCCCACGGCAATGGCTCCCTTTCGCGGGTACATGCCGAGAATTTTGGCGGCGTTGGTTGAGGTAATGGCGGCGAACCGCTGCAAGTCTATGCGACCGGTGGCCGCCAGCTTGGTGTAGGTCACCGGCATACGAGTCTCAATGCCGTTGTGGCCGCCGCAAAGGGTGCGGATGGTATCGCCGGCCAGCTTGACGTTCTTGTACGTGGTCCACTCGTCGGTGGCGGTGGTGCAAATTGGACCGTCCACCAGCCCCTGCTGCAGAGCCTCGCGGTCGTCGGAGAACTTTATGGCCGGGTAGGTGTGGATGGCGAGGCCATCGGGTTTCAGGTAATCGTCGCAGGTGAACTCCAGGTAGTTGTGCAGGGCCTCGCCGTAAACGGGCAACTGGGCGGCGCGGGCCTCGGCGATGGCGGCCACACCCTCCTTGGCCGTGGTGTGGACGAAATAGATGCCCGTTTCGGTACTCTGGGCCAGCCGCACCACCTTGCGGAAAGAAATGTCCTCGGAAATGTTGTTATGGGCCAGATGCAGATTGGAGCCGTGGTCGCGGCCTTCCCGCTCCAGCTTGTCCTCCATGAAGGTTACAATGTCGTCCTCTTCGGCGTGGACGGCCATGATACCGCCGTGCCTGCCGACCTCCTGGAAAATTTCCCACAGGTGTCCCATGGGAACTCGGGCATGGAAGGTGGTGAAAATCTTGAAGCTGGCGACCCCCGACTGTATCGCCTCGCCAATCTCGCCCATGGTACCGGGCGGAACGGCCCCGGCCAGGATGTAGTGGAAGGTGTAGTCGATGTAGGAATGGCCCCGGAAGGTGTTCCGGCGAGTCTCAATCTGCCCCATTATGGGGTCGGCCGGCGGCACGGCCCCGGGAGTAAGGGGCAGGCTGCCGGCGAAGTCGACGTAGGTGGTAACCCCACCAAAAGCCGCGGCCAGGCTGGCAGCTTCCGGCGGCTGGGTGAAGACGCCAGCGTCTCCCCCGGCCCAGTAATCTGGGACCGGTACATTGATGTGGGCGTGGGGTTCAATTCCACCCGGGAGAACTATCATCCCGGTGGCGTCAATGATTTCTCCCACCTCAATAGTGTCCAGCGTCGCCGGGGAGGCCACAACCGCAATTCGCTCGCCCTGAATGCCCAGGTCCATCAGGCCGGTGGACCCGGGGGTAACCACGGTCCCGCCCTTGATTATCAAATCCAGCATGTTTACCTCCCAATCTGATGTTTTCTAGACGCCTATAGAATGGTGGTAGAGTTCTGCGTCAGCAGATTGGCGAATTATAACGCAATTCGCCAGGGGCAATCCGAATATTTTCTTCCTGCCATTGATCTTGCAGTCATGGCAATGGATGGTCAAACCCCTTACAATGCTGAAAATGCCGACTGGAGCGTGGCCCTGGTCCGCATTTCCTCAAATACCCTGGCCGAGTTCCCGGAGCGGGACGGCTTTTACCTAGGGCAGGCCGTCAGGGTGGAGTTGGCCGATGGTAGCAGTTGACGGATGCTTCGACCGGAAAGAGTCGCAGCCAACTGATACTCCGCAGTTCGTTACTGAAGCCCGGCGCCACAATCATTGTCATCCGGGCTTATCCAGAACATCCGGTTACAACAGGAGGAAGCGATGAAGTTCGTGATGTACAACGACAACCGCCCGGGCATTCTGACCGGCCTGGGCGTGATAGACATTGGCGACCTCTGCCCAGGCGACGGCCAGGCCGCAATGGTCCATCTCATTACCAACTACGAGGCCCTGCGGTCCAGGCTCGAGGCGCGCGCGGCGGAGGGATCACCGGTCGCGGGAGCTCAACTGCAGGCGCCGCTGCCGAGCCCAAACAAGATACTCTGCATGGGCGGCAACTTCCGCGAGTTTGGCGCACGGGAACCTTCGCCAATGTGGGGATTCACCAAGCGGCTCCACAGCATCCTGAGCCCGGGCGGGACCGTGACGCTACCCGACGTGGACGCCAACATCTTCCACCACGAGGCGGAACTGGTGCTGGTGTTCGGCAAAGGCGGAAAGGACATCCCGGCGTCAGAGGCAATGGACTACGTCTTCGGCTATACGGCGGGCGTGGACGTGTCGGCCCGCATGCCAGGGGGAAGCGGCGGCCGCGTGCCCAACACGCTGCCCATCGCGGAGCACAAGTCGCACCCAACCTTCTGTCCCCTGGGCCCCTGCATCGTGACCAGGGACGAAATCGCGGATCCGGAGAGGCTGCAGATCACCCTGAGCGTGGACGGCGAACTGCGGGTCAACTACAACACCGACGACCTGGCCCACTCCATAGCCGAGTCCATTGAGTACGTGGCGGGCATCGAGGAGATCACCCCCGGCGACGTCCTCTTTATGGGCACCAATCACCAGGGCCTGGGCGCCATGCAGGACGAAGACACCATTGAAATAGACGTCGAGGGCGTGGGCGGCTTCAACTTCACGGTAAGCGACCCGCTGGGGAGACGCTGGCCCAGGGGAATTGACGAGGCGACGGCCCAGGACATTCGCGAGGGCGCCGGCGGCCCCGGCCGACGGGTCCGCCCCCTGCCGGTGGAATAGCGGTATTGCGGGGGACTGGTCGAACGCCTCTCTACCTTCGATGCACAACCAGCGCCATAAGGAGTCCAGGTTCATGGCGGAACGCGATGTAAGTTCAATCGTCTCCAACACCCAGGCCTATTACGATGGGCCTGCCGACGAAATCTACCGAACCATCTGGGGCGACAATCTCCATTTGGGCGTACCTCGTTGCGACGATAGCTCCCACCAGAGGGCCATGGAGCATACCAATGAGATTATGGCCGGCGCGGTACAACTGGGACCCGAAACGCGAGTCCTGGACTTGGGTTGTGGCTATGGTTCGACGGCCCGATACCTGGCGGCGAACTTCGGCTGCCGGGTAACCGGCGCCAACATCAGTCAGAAGGAACTGGACCTGGCCCGCAGGCGTTCGTCCGAGGCGGGACTGGACCATCTATTGTCCTTTGAATACGAGGACTTCCACGGCCTGTCCTACCCCGAAGGCTCGTACGACGTGGTCTGGAGCCAGGAAGCGTTTCTGCACGCCGCAGACAAGAAGGCGGTATTGTCGGAGTGCCGACGAGTCCTGAAGCCGAACGGATCCCTGATTTTCACGGACATACTGGTCCGCCGGGACACGCCGGCCGAGGACCGGAGACGAATATATGACCGGGTCCAGTCGCCGGACATGTGGGACCTGGATGATTACCGGTCAGCCCTGTTCCGGCTGGAGCTTCCCGTAAGCAGAGAAGAAAACTGGTCTCAACACGTCGCCCCTTCCTATGGTTGGGTGCGGGACCGACTCCGGGAGAATCGGGAGGCTCTTCTGCCGAGAATAGGAGCTGACACCGTTGACCGGACCCTGGAGGCCCTGTCATTCTGGGTCGAATCGGCCAACGCGGGCTACATCGGCTGGGCCATGTTTGTAGCAAATAAACCCGCGTAGGCGCTTCCGCAGCGGACAATCCGCTCTATCACAATACCAAGAGGGAATAACAGGTGACCGAAATCGATGACATCCTGGTCCCCAGGGACCTGTACAAAGAGCAGTATTCGCCGGAATTCGCCAGGCGGTGGGACGAGCTGATCGACTGGCAACGCAGGGCGGAAGCGGAGGACAACTTTTTCCAGGATATCTTGAAGGGGCATGGAGTCGAGAGGGTGCTGGATATCGCATGTGGCACCGGTTACCACTCAGTTACCCTGCGAGCCGACGGTTTCCAGGTCACCGCCGCCGATGGCGCTCCCAACATGCTGGAACAGACCAGGCGGAACGCCCAGCGCTTTGGAATCTACGACCTGGGTATCGTGGAGGCCGAATGGACCAGGCTGGGCGCGGCCTTCGGGGGCGAGCAATTCGATGCCGTTATCTGCCTGGGGAACGCGTTTACGCACCTGTTTGACGAAAGGGACAGGATCCAGACCCTTAACGAGGTGTACCAGTTGCTCACCAAGGACGGCATCGCCATCATTGACCAGCGAAACTACGATGCCATTCTGGACAAGGGCTTCTCCAGCAAGCATCAGTCGTACTATCTTGGCGAGAAGGTTGAAGTGAGACCGGAGGAGTTGAGCGAAGACCTTCTGACGATGCGCTACGAATACGAGGACGGAGAGGTCCATTTCCTGACGATCTGCCCCATTCGCCAGGACTACGTGACCAGCCTGCTCCATGGCGCCGGTTTCCGCCGCGTAGAACGCTACGGCGACTTTGTGGAAGACTACGACCTCTATGAGCCGGATTTCGTGATACAGGTCGCCAAGAAGTAGCGCCGCGCCCGGTTCAGCCTGACTCGCACCGACCGCCCAGCCACATATTCCTACCGGGACACCCCGTACCCGGGAGTGGGGAGACAATAATGGCCGCACCCTGGATACAAGGGCGGCGAACAGGACTTATCCCCACAACCCGTCGCTGATAGTCTTCGATCATACCGGACACACCGCCGCCCAGGGCAGCGGCATCACGGTGATTCCGAGCCAGGCTGCGAACCGGGAGAGGCTTCTCGCCAGGGCAACATCGGGGAGCCGGCCTGTGGTCGTCACACCAGGACGTTGACCTTGTGAGCAGCCCGGGCGGAGTTGAAAGCGCCAAGTTGACAACAAACTGGCGCTGTGCTGGAATGGCCCTGTCGCAAGTTCCCGGCACGTTTCAGCAGCATTCGTCGCCGGTAGAGAGGGGGGAGTATGACAACCGAAAAAAGCAGTAACGGCAAGTCCTTCGTTTACGTGGGCCTGGCAGGCGAGACCGCCCCCGGCAGAGTCATAGCCAGCGGCTTGTACCGCATGGCCGAGGGTGATGACCGGTGGGAACTGCTTGGCAACGGCCTTCCCGAGTCGCCCGCCATCCGGGCCATCGCGATCCACCCCGAGCGCTCCAGCACCGTGTTCGTCGGCACCCAGGAAGGCCCATACCGGACCGAGGACCATGGCGACCACTGGGAGAAGGTCAACGTACCGGACCACGGCCTGCCGGTGTGGTCGCTGCTCTTCCATCCCCGGGACCCCAACGTCATGTTCGCCGGCTATGAGTCGTCGGAGATATACCGGAGTGACGACGGCGGTGAACGCTGGCAGCAGCTTCCCGTCAGCGTCCGCTTCCCCGAGGTGACGGTTGGGCCTGGCGCCAACCTGGCCAAGCGGGTGCTGCAGATTGCCGCCGTTCCCGCCAACACCGATGAATTGTACGGCGCCATTGAGGTCGGTGGGATCATTCGCAGCCAGGATGGCGGAGAGCATTGGGAGCAGTTGAGCCACGGGCAGTACATCAACGATGACCCGGTGGACATGCACGGGGTGCTGGCCAGCACCTTCCGGCCCGGTAGTGTGCTTGGCATAGGTCGCGCCGGCATGTTTCGTAGCACGGACAAGGGAGACCACTGGGCCAGGGTCCAGCTGGACCCCTTGAACGAAAAGGGGCAGACCTACTGCCGCCAGATCCGCGAGGTTCCCGGCGATCCCAAGTCCATCTGGGTGGCCGCCGGCGGCAATTTCATGAGCGACCTTGGGGCGCTGTTCCGGAGCCGAGATGGCGGCGTGAGCTGGGACAGAGCTGAAACGGGCTTCGAGCCCAATAGCACTCTGTTCGGCCTCGCGTTCGACGAGCGTCGCCCCAGCACCATGTATTGCGCCTCCAGCAACGGCCAGGTCTGGGGCAGCGGCGACGGCGGCGAGACCTGGACCGACCACCCGTTGCCCGAAGGGGCCCGTCAGGTCTATTCCATGGCCTGCGGATAAGGCTACCGGCGGAAAGGGGGAGCAATCGGGCGGAGGAGCGCCGCCCCTCAACAACCACGAGCCAATACCCGGGCAGACTCCAGGTCCGACATCGGGAGAGGGCAATGAAAGGCGGTACCGCGGCGGCGCGGTGCCGCCTTCCGAGTTGGGGTCGGTCTCTGCTGCTCTGATTGGTTCAGCTTTCGACGCTTCCCGGCGTTTCCCGCGAGCTGGATGCTCCCACGTCCCGATCGGCTCGCGATGCCGGCGGCCGAGGGTTGAGAGAAACCAGGCCTCCGCCGACTCTACCTCTTATTCCCGTCGGTCTCTTCAGGCTCTTGAGCATAGGTCTCCTCGGCCTCCTGGGCCTCAGCTACGGCCAGGGTTTCCTCGATGGCCACGGTTTCGTTTTCCTGCATGGTGATTTTCCACGTCCTTGCTGTATGAAATTTGCCGCCCTTTCCGGTGCGATATATTAACTCTGCCAATGGCCAGGCATTTGCGATAGCCCAGCCTCATCGGATACAGTTCGAAGTCAACATGGGCGCCGAAACAGACGCTTATAATGCGGGTACCGAGGGAAACTTAACCCACGGGGAATGGTTAGAGTTCCCAGGGTCTGATTGCGAGGTATGTTGGGGCGGGTGGGGCAGCCCCGTTGGAAATGGCCCGGCAGGTGATAGAATAGGTGGATGATGGCTGACAAGGAACCAGCGCTAGACGTAGTTACCGGGGCCTTCGGCTTTACGGGCAGGCACGTGGCCCAGAGGCTGCTGGACGCTGGCAAAAGGGTAAGGACCCTTACCGGCCGCCCTCACCTGTGGGGTTCGGCCAACGACCCCTTCGGCGGAACGGTGGAGGCCATGCCCTTGGACTTCGACCATCCCGATGCCCTGGTTGACGGTTTGCGGGGGACCGACACCCTGTTCAACACCTACTGGGTCCGCTTTGCCAGCGGAGGGGTTACCTTCGAGCGGGCAGTGGAAAATTCAAGGACGCTGGTGGGGGCGGCCGCGGAGGCCGGAGTTCGGCGTTTGGTCCATATCAGCATCACCAATCCCTCGGTGGATTCACACCTGCCCTACTTCAGGGGCAAGGCGCTGGTGGAAGAAGCCATCCGCAAGTCGAGCCTTTCCCACGCCATAATCAGGCCGGCCCTGGTCTTTGGCGAAGGCGACATACTCCTTAACAACATGGCCTGGGCCCTGCGCCGCTTTCCCTTCTTTCCCGTAGCCGGCGATGGCCATTACCAGGCCCAACCCGTGTACGTGGAGGACCTGGCGGATCTGGCGGTGGCGGCGGCGGAAGAGCCGGAGAATATAACCATCGACGCCGTTGGGCCGGAAACCTACACCTTCGACGAGCTTGTGCTATTGCTGGAAAAGCACATCGGCAGCAGGGCGAAACTTGCTCACCTGCCGCCGTCCGTGGCTTTGTCCCTGTCCCGCATCGTGGGCTACTTCGTAAGGGACGTGATCCTCACTCGCGATGAATTGGCGGGCCTGAGCGCAAACCTGCTGGTTTCAACGGAACCACCGCAAGCTACCACCCGCTTCAGCGAATGGCTGGAGGCCAATGGCCCCAAGTTGGGCGCCGCCTACGCGTCGGAGCTGGACCGCCATTTCCGGATGCGCCCGCGGGGCCTGTTGGGAAATTGAGGGTGCTGGTGAAAGGGGAAAGCTCCCCATGAGGCTGGACGGCAAGGTAGCCATCGTAACCGGGTCCAGCCGGGGCATTGGCAAGGCCATGGCCCTGGGACTGGCGAGGCAAGGGGCCTCCGTGGTTGTTGCGGCCCGCTCGGAAACGGAGCGCGACCTGGCGCCGGGCACTATCTACGGCACCGTTGCCGAGATCGAGGCCCTAGGCGGGAAGGCCCTGCCCGTGCCCTGCAACGTTCGTGAAGAAGAGAGCATCCGCGCCATGGTGGACCGGACGCTGGACGCTTTCGGCGCAGTCGACGTTCTGATCAACAACGCCGGCATCGGCACCTACCGTCCCTTCCTGGAGTCCACCCTGCGGGAGTGGGACCTGGTGATGGACATTAACCTGCGGGCCACCTACATTGGCTGCCGGGCCGTGGCGCCGGTAATGGTGGAACAGGGCGGGGGCAGCATCATCAACATCTCGTCCCACGCTGCGGACAACATCTTTTCCTCCACGCTATCCGCCGAATCCGCCGAGGGCATTGCCATGATGGGGCAGGCCTACGGCGTGTCCAAGGCGGCGGTGGAACGGTTGAGCTGGGGCATGTCGGCGGAGTTGGGGCCTCACAACATTGCCGTCAACGTGCTGCGCCCCCTGCGCCCGGTGTTGACCGAGGGGTTCCAGGCCCAGCGTCCCGACGCTGACTATTCCACCTGGGCCACGCCGGCGGATATGGTCAAGGCGGCCATTTTCCTGGCGGAACAGGACGCCAGAGGTCTCAGCGGGGCCATCGTCACCGCCGAAGAACTGGTGCGGCGCCTGGGGTTGTAGGCTTCCCTTAGAGCTTTCCCAAGGCTGCGCTCTACTTATCCAGCTAGGCGCAATCGTGGCATGAAAAAGGGAGGGACTGAATCCCTCCCCATCTTTTTCGGCGCCCACCATATCCGGGCCCGGGCGTTGCCTGGCCGTTATGGCTGACTCTATTCGTCTTCCAGGACCGGCGCCGAGGCCTCATCATCCGCCTCGCCCCGGTTATTGCGCCGGCGTACGTTGGTAACCCGTTCACGGGCCGTACCGATGACCTCACCGGCGCGCTCCCGCACCGGTCCCGCATATTCGCCGGCCCGCTCACGGGCGACGTCAAAGTATTCACCGGCGCGCTCCCGCACCAACTGCCGAGTCTCGCTCCCGGGCTTGGGGGCCAACAACAATCCGATGGCGGCGCCCAATGCGGCGCCGAACACCATTCCGGTAACAAACTTGTCCAAACCGTTATCTGCCATAGTCCTTACTCCTCACAAGACGGCCGCGCCCGGCTGTCTCGTTATTCTTAGTGATATACATCATTATATATTAGGCAGCCGGCCCCGGACAATTACATCGCATAACGATATATGCCAGTTTGGCCAAATCCTGCTACCCAGGGGTCGCAGGCCAGGGGGCGCAGGCCAGAGATGATAGAATTGTTGCTGCGGCGCGCCGCCAATACCTGGCGGGAGTTTCGAACATGGGCATCGGCCATCACCCCCGCCATACGACAACCCGAGGTTGACCATGGCTTATGACGAGGAACTGGCCCGGCGGGTAAGACAACTGCTGGCGCCAATAGAAAATATCCAGGAACGAAAGATGTTTGGCGGCCTGGCCTTCATGCTTAACGGCAACATGTGCTGCGGCATTGAAAAGGGAAACCTGGTGGTCAGGACCGGTCCCAAGGGATACGACGATGCCCTGGCCAGGCCTCATGCACGGGTTTTCGACTTTACCGGCCGTCCCATGCGCGGCTTCGTATACGTGGAAACCGTGGGCTTGGAAGGGGAAACAGAGCTGAGGGATTGGGTAAATGTGGGGATGCAGTTCGCCGGTTCTCTGCCACCCAAGCAGGGGAGGCAATGACCGCCCCGCCTGGTCTTCTACTTTACCTGGCTCGCCACTTTACCTGGCCTGCCTGGGGGAGTATCCTTGCCCAAGCTTGACGACGGACGACGATCATGACTATCTCCGACAACGTACGCCGCTCCATGGAAGAGGGAAGCTGGATCCGCCGCATGTTCGAGGTGGGCATTGCCCTGAAGGCCCAGTACGGGGACGACAAGGTATTCGACCTTTCCCTGGGCAACCCGGTGGTGGAGCCTCCGGAGCAGTTCCACGAGGAACTGCGTCGGCTGGCCCAGAGTCCCGACCGGGGCATGCACCGCTATATGCCCAACGCCGGATATCCGGAAACCCGAGCCGCGGTGGCTCAAACCCTGTCTTCCGAGACGGGGCTGGCCTTCTCAGTGGCAGACATTGTCATGAGCTGCGGGGCGGCCGGGGCCATTAACGTGGCGCTACGGGCCACCCTGAACCCGGGAGACGAGGTTATCATCCTGTCGCCCTTCTTTGGAGAGTACGTCTATTACATCGACAACCACAACGGGGTTCCGGTAATAGTCCCCACCACGGAGGAGTTTGACCTGGACCTGCCAGCCATCGAGGCGGCCATCACACCGCGCACCCGAGGCCTGATCATCAACTCGCCCAACAACCCTTCGGGCGTGGTCTACTCCGCCGGCCAAGTCGAGAACCTGGCAGCCCTGCTGGAGCGGAAGCAAAGGGAACTGGGCACGGAAATCTACGTAATCAGCGACGAACCCTACCGGAACCTGATCTACGACGGCCTTACCTACCCCCAGGTATTCAACCGCTACGAGCGCACCATCGTCGTCAACTCCCACGCCAAGGACCTGGGGCTGCCCGGGGAGCGTATCGGCTACATCGCCGTCCATCCCGACTACCCCAACAAGGGGGAATTGGTGGACGGCATGGTCTTCTGCACCCGAACCCTGGGGTTTGTCAACGCCCCGGCCCTGATGCAGCACGTGGTACGGGAGTTGCAGGGTGTGAGAGTGGACGTGGAGGAATACCGGCGCAAGCGCGACTTCCTCTATTCCCAGCTCACGGAACTGGGTTATTCCATGGTGAAGCCCCAGGGGGCCTTCTACCTGTTCCCCAGGTCACCGCTGGAGGACGACGCTGCCTTCGTGGACGCCCTTCAGGAGTGGAACGTGCTGGTGGTGCCCGGTAGGGGGTTCGGCACCCCAGGCCACTTCCGCATCTCCTACTGCGTGGACGACTGGGTGCTCGAAGGGGCTATTGAAGGCTTTGCCCGGGCGGCGGAGCGGTTCGGGTTGTAGGCCAGTTCCCTTGGCAGTTCTCGGCGACCTGGCCGTAACTAGTCGGCAAAAACACGATCAAGGTCGATGGTCAAGCCAGGCAACAGGGGCGATACCAGGGTCTGCGCCCGTCGGTAGATAGCTGCCGTAACAAAGCTTTCCTCCACCTCGGTCAGAACTTCAACCGTTTCGGCGGCCGGGTCTACCAGCCAGCATTCCCTGACGCCGTGACGGGCGTAGAGATCGCATTTGTAGCCCCTGTCCCTACCTTCGGTTGACGGCGAGAGGACTTCAACAACCAAGTCCGGCGCTCCTACAATATTGTCATCGGTGATTATAGTGGCGCGTTCGTTGGAGACGAGGAGGACATCCGGCTGGACCACATCATTCTCGCCAAGCACAACATCAAGAGGAGCAATTCTGATTCGTCCCACATTGGCATCACTGGCAAACCGGCGTAGAAAAAAGTAAATGTTACCCGCTACGTTCTGGTGCTTGTCAGTAGGTGAAGGGGCCAAGACTAGTTCCCCATCCAACAATTGGTAACGCGAGTCATCAGGCGTGCTCATATAGTCAACTACGGTGAGCTTTAATCTTGGCTCAACCATCTTTGTTCCCTCCGACAGGGACTGCTCTCACCAATTATACTATGGTTATTGACCGCTCCGGGCCTTTGTTGCGCCAGGTGGCAATAGCGGGCCCGTTCTGCTACCAACCCGCTTCCTTGGAGGGCAGCCTGATAGTAGCGGTGCCCTTGGTGGTTACCTGCTGGCGCTGGTTTTCGCCCCAGATTTCCAGGTCCACCAGATTTTCGCCGCCCTCCTCCCGTTTGCCGGTGACGGTGCCCTTGCACCAGGTGGTGTCGCCCACCACGTTGAAACGGCGCAGTTCCACGTACATCTTCTTTACAAAGCCGTCGTCGCCCGCCCAGTTGGTCAGCAGGTGGCCCATCCAGCAGCAGCGCTGACAACCATAGTCGTAGGCCCCGGGCAGGCCGGCGCTTTCCGCCGCCTCCTGGATATCGTGGACTCGGATGATGGCCTCCTGGGCGCCGGTGTTGGGGTCGGTGAAGCCCCAGGAAGGGTGACGCTGCATCTCCCGCAGCTGGATGCCGTGGGATATGCCGCCGATGCAGCCGGCCACGAAGGCGGTGATGTCGCCGTGGCTCATGGGGCCCTTGACCACCGGCTTCAGGGAATCGCCCACCTGGACGTCCTCCCACCAGCGGGGGTTGCTGCCCCTGATTTCCTCGCCCAGCACCGCCTCCTGGATGGCCAGGATTTCGTCGCGGGAATACTGGTAGGGTTCGAAGGTGTACTTCTGCCGCTCCCGGGCGGCCGTGCGCTCGGCGCGAATCTGCCAGCCCCGGGTCTTGCCCAATACCTCGCCGCGCTGGTTGAAGTAGTGGGTGACGCTGGACTGGATAAGGATGCGGCCGGCGAACTCGCTTTCCTTCTCCTCCAGGCCGGTGAACTGCTCCTGGACGGATATCTTGTCGTCCATGTAGATGGGGCGGAACCACTCCCAGTCGTTGCCGGCGTGGAAGCCGTGAACGCCGGGCAGGCCGCCGGTGCGCCCGGAGCACCAGTAGACGCTGTACAGGAAGCAGGGCGGGGCAATTATGGTCCCGTACTTGCTCTGCTGGCCGTAGCTCACGTCCCAGTACAGGGGATTGCTGTCACCAATTCCCTGGCAAAAGTGGCGGATGGCGCTGCGGGAAGCCTCCTCGTTGAAGAGGCCCACACCGTACTGCCTGGGCCGGTTATAACTGCCCAGCCGCGCCCGCAGCCGGTCAATGCCTTCCTGGGTAATTCTGCCCGATTCTAGGACCATGGTGGTTACTCCTGGTTGGGTGATTGTATGGTTCCATCGCTGGGAATAAGAAAAGAATACACTATTCCAATGGGCTACAGGTTACTCCTTGACCAAGCCGACTACATACTCCTGGTGCAGCCTCAGTTCTATACCGGCATTGCCGTTGGCTTGGCCGTTTGACCAGCGGGCCGGCATCATCCGGCGGTCCCGGTCCAGGGAACGCTCAGGGACTCCCGCCACCACAAACCCCGCCTGGGCTGCAATTCCTGCCAGGTAGTCCTGGGTGGCAATCCTCCGGCCCCGCATGGTAGACGGGCCTACCACGATGATCACGGACCGCCCGGGGCGGATGACCCGATACATTTCCATAATGGCCTGGCGCATCTCGCGCAGGTAGCGAGCGAGGACTCGGGACCTGGGGCGGTCTATTTCCGACAGGCTGGCGATGGCGCGCTGGGCATTGTCCGGCAGGGGAACGGCCTCGTGGGCGGACTGCCGTTCGGCGCCGATGTACTTGCCGCGCAGGCTGCCCAGTTCCCCGACCCGCTGGCCCAGCCACACCAGGGAGAACTTGTGGGCCCGCATGTAGTCCAGGGCGTTGGCGTAGGGAGGCGACGTAACTATCAGGTCAACGGAGTTGTCGGCCAGGGGCAGGTGGCGGGAGTCGGCTGCGATGATGCTGCCGCTGGCGCCGCCTGAATCCGGCGTATCAGCGAAAGCCCTGGTTGCCTGGCGGACCTGGTTCTCGAACATGCGGAAGGGACTGCGGGGCTGCTTGTCCGTCACCCGGTGGGGGCGGGAGTGGGCCAGGTCGCGGGCCCGGGAAACGCCGCCGGACTTGGTGACGATGGTAGCCGAAAACAGCACTTCCAGCAGGTTCCGGAGGACCGGGCTGGTCTCCTCTCTGATGGCCAGGACAAGGGCAGACAGCTCCGCCTGGGTTTCGGGCAGGAACCAGTAGTCCAGGAAGGCGTTGGTAGCGTCGTCCAGTTCCATTCGGAAGGCCTCCAGCGGGTGGCCAACCTCAACCCTGCGGCGGGCATCGGACAGCGCCCTTTGCCCCGCGTCCTCGATTACCCGGGGATCGACCCACGTGGTCTTGGCGCTACACTGGCGCGCGGCCAGGGGGTCCAGGTCCACGCCGATCACGTTTCGGCCGGCCAGCCAGCCTTCCAGCAAAGTGGAACCGGAACCGGACATGGGGTCCAGCACCGTTTCTCCCGGCTCCGAAAGCCCCTCGATGAAGTGACGGGGCAGTTGAGCGGGGAACTTGGCGGCGAAGGCGTGCAGGGCGTGCAGGGGATGGGGCCGGTCTCCGCCCGTGAAGGACAGATCCTGGTCCAGGAGACAGGCCAGCCTGTCTGCAATGCGGTCAGCGCGGGTACTCAAGGCCAATCCTGCTCCCTGGCTGGTGTTGGTGGCTATTCTAGATGGTGGCCTGCTGCCCGGCAAATGTCCGGCCATTAATCGGCGGGGGAGGAGGACTCAACCGCCGTACGGGTCTGCAGGCGGTCGGGCAGTCTGGGGCGCGGCAGGGCCAGGAAGGTCAGGGCGGACAGGAAGAGAATGCCGGACAAGGGGAATAAGGCCAGGTAGTAGCTGCCGGTAGCGTCGTAGATCATCCCCATCCACACCGCCGTCCACATGGAGACCAGCTGATCGGGGAGGTGCTGCCAACCCCGCAGGGTGGCGAAGCTGCGCCGTCCGAAGAACTCCCCCATCAGGGCCCAGTTCAGGGAGTTGGCGCTTTCCGACAGGGCCTGCAGGATGGCGAAGGCCGCCAGGATCCACAGGCTGCCGCTGGTGTTGAACATCAGGCACAGGGCCAGCGCGCCGGAGGTCATGCACAGGGCGCTGAGCCGCTTGCGGGGGAAGCGGTCGCCCAGCCAGCCGATCAGAGGGTTGAAGAAGACGGTGGCGAAGGCTACCAGGCCCACGAAGAAGGCGGCGATCTGCAGGCTCTCGATCTGCTCCCGGCCGCCCTGCTGCAGGAACCAGACCATCACCGGGGCCAGCAGGAAGGACAGGCCGGAGTGGGCCGTGTTGCGCAGGCCCGAGGCCAGCACCAGCATCCAGTAGGAGGGGGTGCGCATGGCCTCCCGGGCGGTGAAGTCGTTCTCGGGCAGGGCCCAACGGACACGGGAGCGGCCGGCGGTTTGTCGCTGGCCGGTCTGCACCGCGCCGCCGGAGGCATTGGGGGCCAGGTCGCCGTCGGGCAGCAGGCCCATGGTCTCGGGGGAGCGCTTGACCAGGAAGGACAGGGGCACCACCAGCAGGATGATGGCCACGCCGGATATGCGGACGGCTATCTCCCAGCCGAAGGTGAGGACCATCCAGCCGGCCACGGGGGCGATGGCGCCGCCGAAGCCGTGGCCCATGGAGACCAAAGACATGGCCAGGCCCCGGCGCCGGCGGAACCAGTTGTTGATGGCGGCGATGGAGGCATTGTTGTAGCCGGACCGGAAGCCCACCGACATCAGGCCCACGAAGACCAGCAGGAAGTAGAAGTAGTTGCCGGTGTAGGAAAGGAGGATGAAGCCCAGGCCGGAGGTGATGCCGCCGAAGGCCAGCATGAAGCCGGGTCCCAGCCTGTCGGTGAGGTAGCCCATGACCGGGCCCTGGATGCCGCCCATGAGCCGGCCCAGGGTGTCGGCCCAGCCAATGGCGGCGGCGCTGAGGCCGAGGCTGTTCTGGATGGGGATGACGTAGACGGTGAAGCCCCGGTTGAAGCTGCCCTGCTTCACTCCGTCGGTGATCATGCTGACCAGCACGATCCACCAGCCGTAGAACAGCCGGGGGAAGGCCGGAAAGGGCCGCTGCGGTGAGGAGGGCTTGTCCAAGGGCCAACTCGATGATTGGACTGGCGACAGACCCGGGCGGGTTGTACCACGGGGCGCAGCGGGCCAGGAGACGCCGTTGCCGGCATGGGCATCGCGGGACCGGCGGGTACGGGACCCTGCTGTCTATCGGCCCCCCTACTTTAGCAGATGCAGGGGCGGGCCGTAAGGGATTGGGTTGAGCTAGCCGGATTGACTGTTGGGATTTCACCCCCATCCTAACCTTCCCCCGTCAAGTGGGAAGGGACTGTTTGAGAGGTTCTCGCCCGCCAGAGGCGGACATTCCGCCGGCGCGGGAACGATGCAGGGGACCCTCAAGGGTGGCGGGCCCAGCGGGCCAGGGCTTTGCCGGGGGCGGTTATTTCGGCGACGGAGGTGTAGTAGTAGTCCTGCCAGCCTTCCCGGGGGATGCCGGTGAAGAGCATGAGGTTAAGGGGGTACTCCTCGCTGTCGGTGGCGCGGCGGAAGTCATCGCGGAAGAGGAATGTGGGCTTGCCCAGGGCGATGGCCATGCCCAGTTCCACCATCACGCCCTCGTCGGGGGGGACGCCGTTGACCACGGCGAAGATGGCGTCGGCATTGGCTACGTCGCGGAAGTCGGCCTGGCCCACCTGGTAGGCCCAGCCGGCCCGGGAGAAGTCCACCTGGTTGTTGCGGGCAAAGGGCTCCCAGACCTCCAGGCCCAGGGACTCCAGGGCGGCGGTTATGGGGGGCAACAGGAGTTCCCGCTGCTGGGCGGAGAATCCATAGTGGTTGGCGAGGTAGACAGTCTTGGGCATGGGGCAATCTCCTGGTCTCGGGGGTTGAACATGGATGGACAGGATAGGGGGATTATCTCCCCCATCCTAACCTTCCCCGCCAGAGGCGGACGTTCCGCCCCGTCGAAGGGGGAAGGGATTTGATTCGAGGGGCGCGGCGGAGCATTGAACGCACCTGGGGGCGTACCAGCGGGCGGCCAGCCAGGTGATGTGAGTCCAGTAGGGGTGAACCCCGCCCGGGGCATGGGGTGGGCGGGCGGCGGCGACCCGGGAGGCAGACAGGCGGGATTCGGCGGCCCGCTCGTCGAGGACGGGGGCCATCCACCGGAGCATCTCGCGGAGTTGCTCGTAGGGCACGCTGGGCAGGAGGATGGAGATAATGGCGAAGGAGTCGGGTTCTCTTTCCTCGTCGCGGCAGCGTTCCAGGTAGGGGACGAGCAGGGTAAAGGTGTCGAGCCGGACACCGTTGCGGGCGATGGTGCGGATGAAGGCGTGGGTATCGGGCACGGGGTTGCCGTCGGCGACTGCGCAGGTCCATAGAAGGCAAAAGTCCTCGGCCAAGGGGTAGAGCCTGAGGACGGTGAGTTCGGTGGCGTACTTGCTTTTCAGGGCGTCGACGCTACGGCGGATCTGGGACAGGGTATACATGGTTTTATCTCCTTGGGGGCCCTCACCCCCGGCCCCTCTCCCTGGGGGAGAGGGGGGACATTCACTAATCGGGCGGGGAGAAAAATGCGTTTTCTCCGGTTATTTCCGCTCATTTCCGATTATTTTGTAGCTGGGCGCCGTGACCTGGTGGCGGGGTTTTGGCGGGTCGGCCGCCCTGGCCCTCACCCCCGGCCCCTTCCGCCAAAGGCGGACGTTCCGCTCCCTGAGGGAGAGGGGGATTGTTGACTATTGAGGCTGGAGAACCGGGTTATTTTCTTCATTATGGGGTTATGGTAGCGAGGGGTTATCCAGGATGGGAAGGGGGGAGTGTCAGTGAATTAGGAATTAGGAAATAGGGATTGGGAGGAGAGGTCAGGTTTGGAAGGTGGCAGACTTGGGGCGGGGTTTGCCGCCGTGGACGGAAGGCTCGGCGCACCACCTGGCGGCCAGGTCGCGCACGCCCCGGTAAAAAGTTTCGTCCAGGCCCAACAGGTCGCAGACGACGCGGCGGTCCAGCAGGGCGCGGTTGGGGTCGGCATCGGCCAGGTAGGCGGGCATAAACTCCTTGCCGCGGAACTCATCGAAGATTTCCTCGGCTCTGGAAAGTTGCTCATCGGTAAGGGTGCGGAAGTCGAGGACAGGGAGGGTTTCAGCGGAGCGTATGGTCAGACCCGCCTTGCTGGACTGCTGCCGGCTGGAGTGCCACCAGAAGCAGAACAGCCCCAGGGTGCTGTTCCCCCAGAGGGAAAAGGCGTAGTCAAAGCGACTGTCGTCGAAAATCACGTTGGGCCAGACTCTGCCGCCGATGGACTCCTTTTCGGTAAAGGCCACCGCCAAAGCCTGGGAGCCGAAGGTGAAATCGCGGTTCAAGTGAGCGCGACTGGCCGTGGTCCAAACCTCAGTAGCCTTTTCCGCCATTCCGGTACGTGCTTCCAGGGAGGAATCCGGGGAGCAGATCAACCGGGATTCCTGCCTGGCGTTGTGGTTCCACAAGGCTTGATAAATTGTCTCTGAATTGGGAGGAGCCTTGTCAAAAGGGCCACGTGGCGACGGGCCGGTAATGTCTCGGTCCACCAGACCCAGCCCGCCTACCTGGTCCAGGACGGCCATAGGGAGGTCGGCCGGCGGGTTAGCGGGGTGGCGCCACAGCTGACCCCGGGTCAGGGCGTAAGCGGTCTGGGCCAGGGAGTAGGCACGGAGACGAACGACTCCCCAGGGGGAGTCCACCGCGTCGGCGGGGATGGTCAACGTCAGCCCCGTGGTTTCTTCCCCGACCACTATACGAGTGCCACCATGGGGTCTTTCTTCAATTTCCCAGACATGCTCCTGGTTAAGGATGCTTTCGGCAATCAGGTTGGCGCTGGGCAGCCCCTGGGGGCGGCGAGTAAAGGAGATGAACCGGGGTCTTGTCCTCTGACTTGGCGGCGTCTCCGGCCCACGCCGCTTGCGGGCGGTTACCAGGCATTCGGCCATGCCGGTATCGGAAGAAAAGGACATATCCCGGCCATTGGCGGCGATGCTCATAACGGTCAAGTCTTCGTAGCCATTAGCCAACATTTGACGGAAGCCCTGCCAGGACAAACCGGAAGCTACGGAAAGGGGGAGGACCAACGCCAATACCCCGCTGGGTTTCAGCTTCTTGTCGGCCAAGGCGGCGAAAGCGGAAGCCACACCGGCATTGCCGTGGTAGCAACTATCCCGACCCAGTTGATTGAGGCGATTGCCCATGGCGTTCATATCGGCTTTCTCGGCGTTAAATGCAGCAAAAACGGGATTCGACACCGTAGCCCGAGCGCCTTCGTGGTTGGTGGCCCGGGTAAAGGGAGGGTTCATAATTACGAGGTCGAAACTTTCATCGGTTACCTCGGCGATGGTCTGAAAGACGCTCTCGTTGCCATTACCAACGGTGCGGCGAGCCGGGTCGCTGAAGTTGCTCAGGGTCAGCTGGGAGTTGGAGTTGAGGAACTCCAGGGAGCCAATGGCTACGGTGCCGTCGCTCAACCGGCCGTAGGGCATGGTATAGAGGCGGGTTTGACCAAAGCCAATCTTGGGCTGGGCGCCGGACAGGGTGGCGCCGGTGATGTGGACTGCCGAGGGCATCACGTCGCAGCCATACATCACCTCTTCCATCATAACCTGGTGAATGGCGTCAGATTGACCACCGGCCCGTTCGTGCCGGGAGGCCATCTGCTCATAGACGGCAGAAAGGAGGGCGCCGGTGCCACAGGCGAAATCGCCCACGCGCAACCTGGCAATGGCTTCCGCATTGGCCCAATCCACCCCGTCCAGCTTGGCCACGGCCAGCCGAGCGAGGAGAGCGGCGGAAGCGGGGAGAGTGTAGAAGGTAGCAAGATATTTGCGATCGGCAATCAGCCGCTGAAATACTCGCCCGGTCAGGTCGTGGGAGTTGTTGACCCTGGAGAGGGCATACTGTCCGGCAATGTATTCCAGGTTGCGCAGGATGAAGTTGGCCGGTTCCGCCGGAATAACGGACAGAATACGGCTGGCGATGTCAAATATGGGCCAGTAGTTGATTTTGAGGATTTCGTCCCAGGCTGCCAGGGTATCGGATTGGGGATAGACGGCACGATGACCGGACACGGCGGAAGGAGGTTTAATGTGAGGGTGGATGCCGGAGATGCGCTGGTGAAACACCATGGCATCGGCGATGATAGCGCCAGCCATACGGCGAGTCTGCGGCACGTTGTCCATTCCCAGCAAGCGGGCAATCTCCGGGTTTACGGCAGGACGGGTCTGCTCCAGTTCTTCCAGGGCTGCAGCGGCCCGGTCAATGCCCTCCTGGAGGGTGTCAGCGGCCTCTTCCGCCGCCAATTGGGGAATCGAGGCCAGCCGAATCAGGTCTGCCAGGTCGGCAACCGAGCCTTCCAGCCAGCCGGCCTGGGGAAAACGGGCGACACTGGCGATTTTTGGCTTGGGCGGGTCCGTGTATCTTTCTATAGAGAGCAGGCAATAAGCTAGTCGGGTGGCGGCAAGCGCGGCAGGCAAGTCCATCGCCTCGCGGAGGTCCCTTACCGGATAGCGTAGGGCAATAACTGACTCGATGCGGTGGGACTCGCCGGTGGGCATCAGACCCAATCGAGACCTGGCCTCTCTTTCTACATTCCGGGCAGGGTGATACTCCGCTTCTATAACCACCGGCGCGCGTCCCTCGGCGGCAATCAAGATATCCGGCTGCAGGTTGGGCCGGCCGGCAAAGGCGCGGACGTTTTCGGAACGGACAACGGCCTGGCCCAGCATAGGTTGGAGGAGGTTACCGAGGGTTGTGTTAAGGCTTGGTTCAGTATGGCGGGGAGTGGTCATTTCACGCCGTCAAGTTCTTTCGGATTACGAAGAGAAGTTTACCAAGATTGCCCCGGCCTGTCTTGGGGCCAGTGTCAGTGGGTAGTGCACCTGGGGACCCTTTTAGGGATTGGCTGGAAGGATTTTAGGCCCTTCGGTCCGCCGCGGCGGACTCGGGGCGACAGGGCTTTGGGGTTGGCGAGGGTTAGGCGGGGGTGGTTCTGGTTGCCGTCTTCGGTTTATTTCGTGTGGATGCGAGAAGGAGCAGGAAGGCCAGGGAATCAGCTTGCGGCGGTGTCGAGGAAGGAGACGGGGGTGAGGATGGGTATGCCGCGGAAGGGGTGAAGGTCGAGGAGGTCGCGGTCGCCGGTTATGATGTGGGTGGCGTGGCCGCTGAGGGCCAGTTCGAGGAACTTGTCGTCTCTGGGGTCGCGGCAGGCGGTGATGGAGTGGGTAACGGTTACCAGTTGCGCCTGCTGTTCGATGGAAGAGAAGAATTCTACCCGCTCCTCTTCTCCCAAGTAGCGGTCGAAATCGGAACGCAAAATGACATCGACCAGCTCGGACATGGTGGATTCAGACATGATCAGCCCCCGCGCCTGGCGAGGTAAACGAATGCCCGGCCTGGAACAGAAACCCGGAACAACATTGCACTGACCACAACGTTGGTATCCAGCACTACGCGGAGGTCATTCGTCATCCCGTAGTATGGACTCCAGAATCTCGGGAGTAAGGCCCCGAGCGGCGGCTTTGGCGCTGATGTCCTCGATCACTTCTTCCAGCGGTCTGACGGGCGCGCCGATCAGTTTCTTCAGGTAAAGGTTCAGCAGAAGCTGGATTCTTCGGCGCTCTAACTCCGACCCTGCGGAGTACGCTTTCGCCGTCTGCTCGTCCACTTCGATGGTAATGGGCACAGTTGCCATGGTGGTCACCCTTTCCTGTCTGTTGGGCCAATTATAGCGCAGGCATTGGGGATCGTTCATCCGGGAATGGGGAAAGGCAGATTTCCTGCCAGGGTGGTTTCGGGTGTAAGACCCGGGCAGACACATAGGTCTGCCCCTACTGTTCCGCAGGCCATAAGCCCCTAGTTGAAGAGCTGCCATGTATGCCCCACCTTGCCACCTGGCCCTTTTTTACCCTATCATCGCCTTGATGGGGTTGCCGGGATGCCGGGGCGGCCCACTTTACTCTCGCGGAGGCCAGACCGTGCAGCAGTCGCCGTTCATCCAGGGGTTGATGGATATTGTGGGGGCGGAGTACGTGATCTGCCATCCGGAGGACCTGCTGGTGTACGAATATGACGGGTCGGTGGACCGGTCCATGCCCCGGGCGGTGGCGCTGCCGGAGAACGCCGAGCAGGTGAGCCGCATTTTGGCGCTGGCCTACCAGGCCGGGGTTCCGGTGGCCGGGCGCGGGTCGGGTACGGGCCTCAGCGGCGGGGCGCTGGCCGCGCCGGGGGGCATCCAGATTGCCTTCACCCGCATGAACCGGATTCTGGAGGTGGACACGGAGAACCGCACCGCCACCATCGAGCCGGGGGTGATCAACCTGGATCTGGACACCCACGTACGCAAGTTCGGAATGCGGTACGCTCCCGATCCTTCCAGCCAGAAGGCGTGCAGCCTGGGGGGCAACATCGCGGAGAACGCCGGAGGCCCCCACTGCCTGGCCTACGGCGCCACCACCAACCACGTGCTGGGAATGGAGGTGGTGCTGGAGGACGGGACTCAGGTGTACCTGGGCGGGACGGCCAGGGAAGTGCCGGGCTACGACCTGCGGGGCGTTTTCGTGGGGTCGGAGGGGACCTTCGGCATCGCCACCAAGGTCACGGTGCGGCTGCTGCCCCTGCCCGAAACGGTCAAGACCTTCATGGGCGTCTTCCCGGAAATCGACTCGGCCTGCAGCGCGGTATCGGCGGTCATCGGACACGGCATAGTGCCGGCGGCGCTGGAAATGATCGACGCCCTGAGCATCCGAGCGGTGCAGAACGTCACCGACGCCGGATACCCCGACGACGCGGGGGCGGTGCTGCTGATTGAACTGGAGGGCCTGTGGGAAGAGGTGGACGAGGTGAGCCGGGAGGTGGAGTCGGCCCTGTGGGAGACGGGGGCCAGCGACGTGCGGGTGGCGGAGGAGGACAGCGAACGGGAGCGGCTGTGGCTGGGGCGGAAGACGGCCTTCGGGGCCTTCGGGACCATTGCGCCCAACTACTACCTGGTCGATGGGGTGGTGCCCCGCACCAGGCTGACCCAGGTGCTGCGGAAGGTGTCGGAGGTGTCGGAGAAGTACGGCATCATAATCGCCAACGTGTTCCATGCCGGCGACGGCAACCTGCATCCCTGCATGCTGTTCGACGAGCGGGAGCCGGGGGTGAAGGAGCGGGCCATGGCCGGGGCGGCGGAGTTGATGGAGTACTGCGTGGAGATGGGCGGCAGCCTGAGCGGGGAGCACGGAATCGGGCTGGAGAAGAAGGAGTTCATGCCGCTGGTCTATACGGAGCAGGATATGGACCGGATGAAGCTGGTCCGCAACGCCTTCGCCCCGGAGAACCGGCTGAACCCGGGGAAGATTTTCCCGGACGGGGAGGAGTACGAGCCGGCCATGCAGCGAACGCCGGAGCAGGTTGACCCCGGGTGGTATGTGTAGGGGAATGCCTTTCCACCACGTGATGAGCTTTTGACCTCTGACCTGGCCCACCAACTGACCACCCTCCTGGGTGCCGATGCCGTCCGGGCGGCAGAGGGGTATGCCGTGGACGGAAAAGCTCCCCGGGCGGTGGCGCGGCCGGCCGGCCGGGAGGGGGTTGCGGAGTTGCTGCGGTGGGCTTCGGCCAATGGGGTGACGGTGTTTCCCGTGGGTGGCGGAGTTTTCGGGGGGCTGGGCAATCTGCCTTCGGGGGTTGACGTGGCCCTGGACCTTACGCGCCTCAACCGGGTGACGGACTACCAGCCGGCCGACCTGACGGTCACCGCCGAGGCGGGAATTACCCTGGAATCGCTGCGGCGGGAACTGGTCCAGGGGGACAAGTACGTGCCCCTGGAGGCGCCGCTGCCCCACCGGGCCACGGTGGGCGGCATCCTGGCCACGGGTTACAGCGGCCCCATGCGCCATTCCTACGGCCTGCCCCGGGACTGGGTTATTGGCATCAGCGTGGCGGGAACGGACGGGGTGGAAACCAAGGCCGGGGGCCGGGTGGTCAAGAACGTCACCGGCTACGACCTGAACAAGCTGTACACGGGATCGCTGGGAACTCTGGGCGTCATCGTCGAGGCCACCTTCAAGCTGGCGCCGGTCCCCGACAGCTGGGCGGGAGTGACGGCGGCCTTTCCTTCCATGGCAGCGGCGGTGGAAGCCTGCCGTGCGCTCACATCCGAAGTCTATGGGCCGCAGGGATTGCAGGTGGTAACCGCAGACGCGGGAGTCAGGCTGGGCCTGGATTTGCGGGAGGATACCGGGGCCCTGGCGTTGGGCTTCGTGGCGGGGAGGCCGCGGGCAGTAGCCCGACGGCGGGATGAGTCGGCGCGGCTGCTGGGGGAGTTGGGCGCGGGCCATGTTGAGACTGTGGACGCAACAAGCGCCCGGAACCTGCTGGGCCGACTGGCCGACCTGCCCTGGAGCGATGCGGACCCTCCGGATCTGGCGCTGAAAGTGACGCTTCCGCCCAACAACGTGGGTGGGCTGGTGGAAGTCCTGGAAAGCAGCGGGCAAGGCTGGAGCCTTATCGCCGACCCCGGGTTTGGCGTTGTTCAACTATTGCGGTGGGCGTCGTCCCGCATCGACGGGGGAGATACCTCGGCTATAATGGCGGACATTGATGCGGTACGCCGCTCCGCTGCCCGCCTCGGCGGTCCTGCCGTGGTGGAGGCTTGCCCGGCGGGCATCAAGGCCAATACGGACGTTTGGGAGGGGGCGGCCGGAGCGGGGGAACTGGAAATCATGCGCCGCATCAAGGGCAACTTCGACCCGTCGGGGGTCCTGAACCCGGGGCGGTTTGTCGGGGGGTTGTAGGGGGGAGGAAATAACGGAAGTGGTTCCACTTCAGAGTTCAATAAGGGATTTGTGCACCGACTCATAGCAACTGGGTGACCAAACTTTATGTAGCTTGACTTCCAATAATGGCGTTTACCATGGCCGGACGGTCCAAGACTCAAGCTAGGAGGCAGGATTGTTCCTCGACGTGTGGGCGGCAGCGGTTGTAACCGCCATTTTGGGAACGTTGCCGGGAAGGAGTTTCCGGTTTCGGGTAGCCCTGGTCGCATCTTTTGTTACTGTCAGCGCTCTGGTGGCGTCGTTTGTTCCGGAGATTTGGATTCGACCGTTCTTTGACGAGTATGGACTGCCGGAAGGCTTTACCAATGGGGATTGGGCAAAGTTAGGACTGTACTTAGCATTCGCGGTTCAGGCGCTGGTATGGGTGATCACCATTGCCCTGGCGTACTTGTTGCGGCTCAGGCTGTTGCCGCCGGGAGAAGGAGACAACAATACCCGCAAGTTGTTAGTTTTGGCCTCCGCTGCTCTCCTTCTCTTTGCCACGGGCGGGCTCATTGCCGCGAGTGGATTGGTGTAATGTCGATAATGGATTCGCTCCTTGGAACAGCCGGGCCATATTGAGCAATTCCAACAAGCGTCCTTCCGGCCTCGACATGGAATATTGGAATCAGGATAGTAGATTCCGGATTTCGCCGGTATGACGTTGAAGAGCCGCCAGCGATGACCTGTTCGGTGGTTTCGCAAGAAAGCCGATTCAAGAGAAACTGCAGGAGAGACCCGTGGCACAGTCTGAGACATACGCCCAACCCAGCGCCGGACATATACACACGGCGGCAGCGCAGGAGCCGCTGAACGACGAGCCGGGGTTCCGGGGCGTGGATGTTCCGGCGGAGGCGGACCTGTACCGGTGTGTTCACTGCGGGCTGTGCCTCAGCTCCTGTCCTACTTATACGACCCTGAAGGTGGAGACCGAGTCGCCCCGGGGGCGCATTGCCCTGATGCGGGCCGTCCACGAGGGGCGGGTGGGCATCAGCGAGCGCATCGTATCCCACTGGGAAATGTGCCTGCAATGCCGGGCCTGCGAAGCCGTCTGTCCGTCGGGGGTGCCCTACGGCCGCATCATGGAGTACACCCGGGCCCAGACGCTGGCCCAGAACAAGCAGGGAGAGGCTCTGAAACGGGTTGACCGGTTTTTCCTGCGGGCGGCCCTGCCTCACTCGAAAAGGTTGCGAGGGGGCGCGCGCCTGCTGCGCATATACCAGCGGTCGGGATTGCGAAAGCTGGTCAGGGCATCGGGGTTGCTCAGGCTGCTGCCCAAATCCCTGAGGCAGATGGAGTCCCAGCTTCCGGACCTGAAAGAACCCTTCTTTGGCCCCAGCAAACGAATTTACCCGGCACAACCAGCCACCTCACACGCTCATCCAGGCTATGCGCCGATTGAGCATCACGAAGGACCCACGGTAGCCCTGCTGTCGGGGTGCGTTATGCCGCTGATGCAGGGGGATACCATGCGGGCGGCGGTGAGGGTGCTGACGCGCAATGGCTGCGACGTTGCGGTACCGCCCGGGCAGGTCTGCTGCGGCGCGTTGAACCTGCATGCCGGCGACCTGGAAACGGCCCGGCGGCTGGCCCGGCGGAATATTGACGCGTTCCTGGCAGGGGGAGCCGACGGCCCGGGGTACAGGATTATTACCGCGTCGGCGGGCTGCGGGTCGAATATGAAGGAGTACGGGGAGCTGCTGAAGGACGACCCCGAATACGCCGAACCGGCCCGCCGCTTCGCCGAGTTGACGGCGGACATTACCGAGTTCCTGGCGGAGCTTCCGCTGGATCCGCCCCGGGGAGCGGTCAACCGCCGGGTTACCTACCAGGACCCGTGCCACCTGGCCCACGCCCAGCGCATTACCCAGCAGCCCCGGGCCGTGCTGAGGGCGATACCGGGGTTGGAACTGGTGGAAATGGAGGCGTCGACCATGTGCTGCGGGGGCGCGGGCTTCTATTCCATGGTTCAGCCCGAGTTATCCGGCCGCATTCTGGATACAAAGGTTGGCAACGTGGCGGCCACGGGCGCCGAGCAGGTGGTTACCGCCAACCCCGGCTGCATGCTTCAGATAGAGCAGGGGCTGGAGACAAGCGGCTGTGCCGCCGCCGGACGGCGGGTGGCGCACGTGGTGGACTTGCTGGATGAGGCGTACCGGGGAGAAGTGGAGTAGCCCTGTTCGGCGCTTGATGAGCCGTCAGTCCAGGCAGGCGGACCTGGACTGAAGCCAAAGCGGGATGCGCATTTCCGCCTGGGGATGTATTTCCACTGTTCAGAGCGCCCGACCACCGAACTGGCGTTCTGAGTGAAGCGAAGAACCCAAGATTCTCGCCTGAAATCAACCTTCCCACTGGCAGGAATTTTAGATTCTTCTCTCCGTTCAGAATGACAGCTTTTTGGTGCCCATACTCCCCATACCCATATCATCCTGGCTCCAGTTTAGCCCTGATCGGCCGGTGATTCTTCAGCTTCCTCAAGAGCGCCAGCCGGCGGAACTCGGAAGGCCACGTTGCCATCTCCGTCAAGGGTATGGGAAAGCATAGCCTCGAACCGGCGCTGGATTTCTGAGCGAAGTACTTCGTTATTCCGGTTCATGCGCTGTTCCAGAGCGCGCAATTCATGCCCACCCGAGTCTCCAAGAGCCTGCACTCTATTCCTAGAGTTTCCCTGAGGGACCTGCACGTCTCGGGTCAGCTTCTCCATGGAACCTATGGCTCTTACCGCCAGCCCAATAATCGCCAGCGCCACAGCCGGGCCGCAGGATTTGGTCTTGTTCGACCGCATGGTCATTTTCTTGATGGCCGTGATGGGTATGCCCCGAATTCGGGGTTGGCCGCTAAAGGGGGTACAAGGGGTTATCCCCAGGGCTGAAAGGAGGGGAAAGGCGTCAGCATAACTTGATAGCCACGATGAACGCGTAGTCTCCGCCGTGGTTCCGGTACTTCTCCGCTACCTGTTTGATGGCCCCGGACTCGATGTCTCGTTGCAGTCGAGCGCAGCCTTCCTCCAATTCCGCCTGGTCTATCAGGCTGGAAAAGGTGGAGATGCCCCTCCGCACCGTTTCCGACAGGTAAAGCTCGGGCCGATGCTTGCCCGCGTACAGGAACAGGTCCTGCAGGTCAGGGCGAACGTCATACGGCTCCACGGTGTCCACGGTAAAGCCCGCTTCGCCGAGGGCCCCCAGCACCGCCTCAATGGATGGCATTTGTTCCGTGGACCGGGCCATGGCCATGGGAAAGTATTCATTGAGCCAATACCCGGCCATTTGTTCGCAGGTGCTGGTAAAGATGGCCAACCTGCCGTGGCGCAGCACGCGAAAGGCCTCGCGGAAGACGGGCGCGAGCTCGGGGAGATGGTGGAGGGCCATGGTGCAGACGGCGCCGTCAAAGCTGCCATTACCATAGGGAAGCGCCGCCGCCGCCCCTCGTGCCAGGTGAACGTTTCCACGCTTGCGTTGCGCTGACCGGACCATTCCCGACGACAGGTCCAGGCCATGCCAGGACCCTCCTCTTGCCGCCAGTCCAACGGTATAGTTGCCGGTGCCGCAGGCAATATCCAGGTACCGGCCATCACCCCGCAGGTCCACATGGCGCGCCAGCCGCTCTGTGAGGTACGGGTCCGCCCGGCGAGTGGAGTCGTAATTGACGCCTATGCTGTCATAAAGGGGTGCAGCACTGGAAGAGAACATGAGGGAAAGCTCCCCCTGGCTGGACTGGCATGACCATGCTGGCTATCATAAAGCGTAACTAATCAATAATGGCATTGTCAATAAGTCAAGAAAATCAAGCAGCGTTCCAATTCAGTTGATTTCGCGTGTGAGTCGAGGGCAGCCTCCGAACCACCCAATATGGGACGCTTCCAGAAAATCAGCGGCTTGTTGCACCCGGGGTTGTACTCCAGGCGAGCACCCTAGTCCTGCCGCCCGCTGGAGAGCAGTAGAACCGGCGCCTCACCAGGCATTACCTCGGCCACCGATGAAGAGTGGATATCTGAGCCCCTCGGGCGCGGCGCCGTGCCAAGGGGACAATCGGAGGCATGATTGAGAATGTCCGGGCGTTGGCTGAAGCCGCCGCGCAGCCCGCAGATACAGGCTACTTCAAGTGATACACTGTCTTTGGCAATCCAATCCGTTCCGGTGGCCGCATGTTCAAGAAGAGGACCCTTTGCCTCCTGGCGCTGCTATCGGCATGCATCCTGCTGCCGGCATCCGTGGCTGCGCCCGCCTACGCTCACGGGTTCGGCGAGCGCTATGACCTGCCGTTGCCCCTCACCTACTTTGTGTTTGCCGGAGCGGCGGCGGTAATCCTTTCCTTCGTGGTGGTGGGACTGTTTGTACGCGGGCAGCACGACGGTTCGGCCTACCCCAGGGTCAACCTGTTCGCGGCCCCGGCCCTGCAGTTAATCCTCACCGGTCCGGTAACCTGGCTGCTTCGGCTGGCTTCCCTGTTCCTTTTCTTCTTGGTAATCGCCACCGGCCTGTTCGGAACCGAACGGCCGGTCAACAACCTGACGCCCACCTTTGTGTGGATCATCTGGTGGGTGGGCATGGGCTTCGTGGTGTCGCTGCTGGGCAACCTGTGGGCCGTGGTGAACCCCTGGAAAATTCTGTACGGGTTGGCAGAGGCCGTATTCCATCGCTTCAATCCGGAGTGGGAACTGACTCTGGGCGTGGACTACGCGGAACGGGTGGGAGTGTGGCCCTCGGTGGCCCTGTTCTTTGCCTTCGTGTGGGTGGAGAACGCCCTGCCGGAAGCGGCTTCACCGGCGCTGCTGTCCTGGCTGATCATTGCCTACAGCATCGTCACCCTGGGGGGAATGTACCTGTTCGGCAAACACCAGTGGCTGAGACATGGCGAAGTTTTCTCCGTCGTCTACGGCTTCCTGACCCGTTTTTCCATTACCGAAGTGCGGGCCATTGACGTTGCAGCCTGCGGGGGGCGCCCCAGTCCACCATGCGAGGAAAGTACGGGCGGCAATGCGCCTGGCGGCGTGGACTGCTACGAGTGCTTTGAGTACGCTGAACACCGGGAGCTTAATTTGCGGCCCCCGGCCATCGGGTTGCACACCCAGCGCCGACTGCCCGAGGGGCTGACCGCCCTGGTGCTGCTGGTGCTGGCCACGGTCACCTTTGACGGCTTCAGCGACACGCCGGAATGGGCGGCGGCGCTGGGCTGGGCGTTGACCCAGACGCCCCAACTTACCTCGCCCTACTTCAACGGCCTGGTCATAGCCAACACCCTGGGACTGGCCCTCTTCCCCCTGGGTTTCGCGGGGATTTACTGGCTGTTTTCGGCGATGATGCGGTGGGTGGTGGAGCGCGGCGGCGGGTCAAGCCCGACGGCGGCGGAGTTGATGTCGGCCTTTGTCTTCTCCCTGGTGCCCATCGCCTTGGCCTACCACTTTGCCCACTACCTGGGCTTCCTGCTGATCCAGGGCCAACTGATCATTCCCCTGGCGTCGGACCCCTTTGGGACCGGCGCGGACCTGTTCGGGACAGCGGGGTACGTGGTGGATATCGCCATCACCAACGCCCGGTTCATCTGGTTCTTTGCGGTCATATCCATCGTGGTGGGACACATCATCGCGGTGTACCTGGCCCACCTGCGGGCCAATACCATATTCGGCGGGGGGCAACTGGCCCTGAAGAGCCAACTGCCGATGCTGGCGCTGATGGTCATATATACGGTGGTGAGCCTGTGGATAATATCGCGGCCGATAACGGAGTAGTAGGGTTATACGCGACGGAGCGTAAGGGCTTGGATTGGTCGATACCTGAGTCCTCGAACCGGAATTGCAAGGGAAACGCCGGAGAGATAAAATTTGTTTATGACACAGCCTTCTGACTGGGACAATCTATTGGCGGCACTGGAAGCAGACCCGAACCTTCGGGAGGCGCTACGCCGGCATATTCTTACCGACGAACTGTTGAACTTGCCTGTGACAGTGGCGAATCTTGCGACAAATGTAGAAAAGATTGCTGGGGCCGTCGTGCAATTGCAAGAGGCTGTCGTGCAATTGCAAACTGACATGACGACGGTCAAAGGAGATATCGGGCTATTGAAGTCCGATATTGCTTCGGTCAAAGACGGTTTAGGGGAAGTACAGAGGACTCAGATAATTCAATCAGGGGTATTTTCGGAAGCGGCCGGCGCCGCATACGAAAATACTGCCATACGACTTGCCCCAAGGCTATTCAGGAGACACCTGGGGTTGACCGATACAGCCTTGTTCAGTCACTACCCTGAAGGGCAGAACGGCAAGCTCCAGGATATGGCGAAAGCAGTTTCAGGTAATCAGGCGGTGACTGCTGAGGAATTAGAAGACCTCCTGGAAACAGATATGTTGTTCACTGCGAAGGAGCCCAGCGGCCAGGCGTATGTGCTTGCCGAGGCATCGTTGACCGTACAGGCCAACGACGTTATACGTGCCAGGAGGAGAGCAGGTATCCTGGACCGAATAACCGGACTTGGGAATTCCAAATCCACGGTGATCGCGGTGGTAATAGGAAAGGCCATCAGCGAGGACGCGCAGGCTCTGCTGTTTGAGCCAGGGAACGAAACCGGAATAGTAACATTCCTGATGGCCAACGCCGATGCTCCGGAGACTTAGGTCAGACACATTAACCGACGCTCTATCCCTGACATACGAGGAAATAAAGAAGCCGGGCTGCTGGGCCCGGCTTCTTTATTCTTGGTGATGCTTCGTAAACAGAGAAACTAACTTTCCAGTTTTACCGGGTTGCGCAGGATGCCGATGCCGTCGATGTCGATTTCGCAGACAGCGCCGTCGTCCATGTTGCTGGTGGTGCCGGGGGTGCCGGTGTAGATGCAGTCGCCGGCTTCCAGGGTCACGTAGCGGGAGATGAACTCGATCATGGTGGGCACGTCGAAGATCAGGTGGGCGGTGGTCTCGTTCTGTTCCTCGCTGCCGTTGACCCGGGTGCGCAGGTGCTGGGCGTGGGGGTCCAGGTCCGTCTCAATCCAGGGGCCCATGGGGGAGAAGGTATCGGCGGACTTGGCGCGCCACCAGTCGGAGTTGTTGTCGTTGCGGTCCCGACGCTGCCAGTCCCGAGCGCTGACGTCGTTGCCGCAGGTGTAGCCCAGGACGTGGTTCAGGGCGTCTTCCTTCGAGACGTTCTTGCAGGTGTCCTTGATGACCAGGACCAGTTCGCCCTCGGCGTCCAGGCGCTCCACCTCTTTGGGGCGGATGATGGTGTCCTCCGGGCCGATGACGCTGGTGGGGGTCTTGTGGAATACCATGGGATACGGGGGGGCCGGTCGGTCGCCGATGTGGCTGGTGTAGTTCAGGCCCATGGCCAGGATTTTGCCGGGGACCACCGGAGCCAGCAGCTTGACGTCGCTGAGTTTGTGAACGTGGTCGGTAACGGTGAAGTCGCCGAACATATCGCCGTCAATGGCGGCCACGCTGTCGCCGTCGATGACGCCGAAGTGAACTCTTCCGTGGGCTTCGTAACGGGCTATCCTCATTTGTCGCTCCTTGAATTTCCGAGAGAAATTGGCGCCGCCGAGTTTATGCAATTAACGGGGGCGGCAAAACAGAATAATGTTAGCACCAAGAATGGGGGTTGGCTACTGTGGCGTCCTTGGGGATGCTCAGGCGGCGCATGGCCTGGATGAGCGGGAGATTCAGAAGGGGGGTTCCCAGATACGCTGCATTTCCAGGACAAAGCCGGGGAGTTCCGGATCGCCGGACAGGGTTTCCGGGGCCTCCAGAACTTCCACATCAACGCCAGGGCGGTAGATGTAGACGGGATGTCGGGGGTCCAGCGGGTCTATCAGCCAGCCCAGGCGGGCGCCGTTGGCCAGGTATTCTTCCATTTTGGCCTGGATATCGCGCAGGCGATCGGAGTGGGAACGCAGCTCGACTACGAAGTCGGGGCAGAGGGCCGGAAAGCTGTCCATTCCCCTGTCGGGCAACCCGGCCAGGCGGCTCTTCAAGACCCAAGCAGCGTCGGGAGAGCGCAACGCCCCGTTGGGCAGAGTGAAACCTGTGTTGGACTCGTAGGCCAAGCCTGTCTCATCCACTTCGGCCCAAAGTTGCAGTCGGGCTGAGATTCTGATATTCCTGTTGCCAGTGCTGCCAAAAGTAGGGGCCATAAGTTCCAGCTCTCCCCGGGCGTTGATCTCGATGCGAAGCTCGTCGTTCAGACCGCACAGTTCAAGGAACTGTTCCTCGGTGAACTTCACGTCGGGGGGCAACCGGAGCACCATGGGGCCATAGGGTTCCGGGTTTACCGGATCCGGTTCGGCGGGGGCCTTTTCCTGGCGTCCTTCGACAGGCTCAGGCTGAGCGGGGTAGATGGGGGTAGTGGTCATTGCGGTGTCACCTAGGACAGGTTAGGGTTAAGGGTGTCCCCTCAAATAGTAGCACATCTGGATTCCGGCTCGGGGCCGGAATGACGGTCCAAGCTAACCCGGCTGGGCGTACTGCTGCTGGGCCAGGGTCTGGTAGGTGACGGGGGTTACCTGGACCAGGCCGGCGTCCACGGGCAAGACCACGCCGTTGACCCAGCGGGACTCGTCGCTGGCCAGGTACAGGGCCGCGTAGCCTATGTCCCAGGAGTCGCCCTCGGTGCGCAGGGGGGCGGCGCTGCGGCGAATCTCCCGCAGGTCATCGTCCATGCGGGGGGCCACCATGGGGGAATAGACCAGGCCCGGGGCGATGCAGTTGACGCGGATGCCGTCTGGGCCGTGGTCAGCGGCCATGGACATGGTGAGGCCCTGCACCGCCGCCTTGGACGTGGTGTAAGGAGTGCTGCTGTGAGCCCGCAGGCCGGCGATGGAAGAGATGTTGATGATGGAGCCGCCGCCGCTTTCGATCATTTTCGGGATGGCATACTTGCTGCACAGGACGATGCTCTTGACGTTGACCGCCATGACGAAGTCCCAGTCCTCTTCGCTGACCTCCAGCACCGAGCCGCGGCGGGAGATGCCCACGTTGTTGTCCAGCACGTCCAGGCGGCCCCAGCGGTCGACGGCGGCGTCAACCATGCGGCGGCAGTCGTCGACGTTGATGACGTTGGCCTCGAAGACGTCGGCCTCGCCGCCCTCCTCGCGTATTATGGCCAGGGTCTCCTCGGCCCGTTCCTGCACATTGTCCACCAAAAGGACTTTGGCGCCTTCGCGGGCGAACAGGACGGCGGCGGCCTTGCCGTTGCCGACGCCGGGGCCGCTGGAACCGGCGCCGGTTACGATTGCTACCTTACCTTCAAGTCTGCCGCTGCGTTCGGGCATTGTTATGGCTCCTGACTGCTGATTAGCATTGATTTGTCCGTGTTTGCCAGGTGCTGAAAATTCACCGTTCGGCGGCCACGGCGAACTGTTCAACTTCCAGGGATTCAGACTGATTTCGAGCCTGCCACAGGTCGAATGCCGACTGCATACCCAACCAGGTTTCCGCGGACGAACCGAAGGCAATGGAGAGCCGGATGGCCATGTCAGCGGTTACCCCGGTCTTGCCGTTCACCAGGTCCGAGAGTTTCTGGCGGCTTATGCCCAAGCCCCTAGCTGCCCGGGTTATGGTGAGTCCCAAGGGTTCCAGGCACTCGTACTTGACAATCTCACCAGGGTGGCAGGGATCGTGCAATGGCATGAAGATAGCTCCCTAATGGTAATCAGTATAGTCTACGTCAACTGCGTGGCCCTCCTCAAACCGGAAGGTAACCCGAAAGTTGGCGGAAACCGAAACAGCCCAGTAGCCACCAAGCTGCCCCGCTAACGGGTGTAGTCGAAATCCCGGCAGGTCCATATCCTGGGGACGGCTGCTACTGTCCAAAGCGGTGAGAATGCGCCTGAGTCGAGCAATGTGTTCTGGAGCAACTCTGCGGGAACTTCGACCAATATAGAGGTCCCTTAATCCTCGATGTCTAATTGACTGGATCAAGCCCTAAATCCGTTAGTAGCTACCTGCTGATCGTAAAATCCATAGCCGCAATCAAGATTGCGGGCGTTCCAGCGCCATTAGCCTACCTTATCTCAACCACTTCAATCTCAAAAGTCAGGTCCTTGCCGGCCAGGGGGTGGTTAGCGTCCATGGTGATCTTGTCGTCGGACAGGGCCGCCACCGTCATGGTTACGGGACGCCCGCCGGGGCCGGTGGCCTGGAGCTGCATGCCCACCTCCAGCGGAATGGTGGTGGGGATTTCCGACCGGTCCAGCTCGAACACCCCGTCGGGGCGGTGGACGCCGTAGGCCTGGTCGGCGGCAATAACCAGGGTGCGGGTCTCTCCCTCTTCCATGCCGACAACGCCCCGCTCAAAGCCGGGGATCATCTGTCCCTGGCCGATGGTGAACTCCAGCGGGTCGCCGCCCACGGAAGAATCGAACACCGTGCCATCGTCCAGCGTTCCGGTATAGTGGACCCGTACCGTGTTGCCTTCCATTGCTTCTGCCATTAATCGCCTCCTGGGCCAGTTGCCCTACCTTAACACCGATGGTGGGGTTAGTCCAATTGGGGGATTTATACTCCAGCCTGTAGCAACAGGAACCTTGGACTATCGCGTGACCTGGCCCATCGGGGGGTGTTCACGCAGACCGCGTGAACCGGAGCGCTATCTACCACCGTTAAGGGCAATCGCGCTCGAGTTTCGCTGCCCACCCCAGCCAGGAATCATGTCGTCCTGAGTCCGCCGCGGTGGACGCCACCCGGTTTCGGGCAAAGCGGGCAATTCCAGGGATGGATTTCCCCCACCGCGGCGGGTTCGAATTCGCTCAGCACGACGTTGGTTAAGGCGCGATTGCCGTGACTGTTGCGCTCCCAATTCTGGCGCAGGATTTCCGTTTCGTGTAACATGGTTTACAAGTCCCTCCAACCCTGTTTCCTACCACAGATCATCCGGACACAGCAGCGGGAGTCAGACCAATGAATAAACGACGAGTTACCAAGCCGGTTTACGTCGGCGGAGTCAAGGTGGGCGGCGGCGCCGATATTACCGTCCAGTCCATGACCAAGACCGATACGCGGGATGTAAAGGCGACGGTGCGCCAGATTCACGAACTGGAAGAAGCGGGCTGCGACATCATCCGGTCGGCGGTGCCAGACATGGAAGCCGCCCAGGCCATGGCGGAGATCAAGAAGCGGATAAACATCCCGCTCATCGCCGACATCCACTTTCACTACCAGCTGGCCATTGAGTGCGCAAAAGGAGGGGTGGACTGCCTGCGCTTGAACCCCGGCAACCTGCGCAACGAGGACCAGGTCCGGGAAGTGGTGAAGGTGGCCAAGCAGCGGGATATTCCCATCCGCATCGGCGTTAATTTCGGCAGCCTGCCCCCGGTGGGCGGTATCGGGCGCACCCGGGGCTTCTCCCGGCACATGGACCTGGTAAACAAGCTGCCCAAGGCCGGCGAGGCCCGGGAGGGGGAGTACAGCATCGTGGACCACATGGTGGCCACGGCCCTGTGGGAGATCAGCCTGCTGGAGGAGCAGGACTTCGACCAGATCAAGATTTCCCTAAAGGCCTTTGACGTGCCCACCACCGTGGAGGCGTACCGCCAGCTGGCAGAGATGGTCCCCTATCCCTTCCACCTGGGGATTACCGAAGCAGGCACCGCCCAGTCCGGTTCCATCCGCACCGCCGTAGGCCTGGGCTACCTGCTGTACGAGGGCATTGGCGACACTATCCGCGTGTCGCTGAGCGACGACTCGGTGGAAGAGGTGGTGGTCGGCTACGAGATTCTGAAGTCCCTGAACCTGCGCAGCAAGGGAGCCACGCTGGTGGCCTGTCCCAGCTGCGGTCGGGCCGACGTGGACGTGCGCAAGCTGGCCAACGACGTGGACGCCCTGCTGAAGAAGTCGGACAGGAACGTGAAGGTGGCGGTAATGGGCTGCGAGGTGAACGGCCCGGGCGAGGCCAAGGACGCCGACGTGGGCATCGCCGCCGGCGCCGGGCGGGCGGTCATCTTCCGCAAGGGCCAGAAGGTGCGGGTAGTTTCCGAGGAGGAAATGCTGACGGCGCTGATGGAAGAGGTGGAGAGTACGCCGGTGGAGGCGGGGGACTAAACGGAGGAAAAGCCGTGGCAAGTATAACGGTGCGAAACCTGGACGAAGACCTGAAACAGCGACTGGAGCACCAAGCCGCCAAGCATGGCGTTTCCGCAGAGGAAGAGGCGCTCCGGATTCTGCGGTTGGGGATTCACCAGCAAGAGATGAAGGACGCCAAGGAAGCGGCGGACCGGCAGATAGCAACCTGGGAGCGGGAAGAAGCCGGAAAGCCCAAGAAAGGTATGGGGACGGAGATACACGAGCGGTTCAAAGGGTCCGGCATTGCGGATTTGCAATTCCGCCCCAAGAACAGAATAGAGAGAATGGTTGAGGACTGGCTTCGGGACGATGATTGTACTGGACACTAATATTGTTTCGGAACTTACCAGACCGCACCCCAATCCAGAAGTAGTCCATTGGTTCGACAGTCAGGTACGGGGTGACTTGTACACAACTGTCATTACAGTGTCCGAACTCTTTTACGGAGCGGGTTTAGTTCAGGCGACCGAGGTTCGCGATCGAATTTCCAGGGACAATAACTCTGTACTGGAGCAATTCTTCCCAGGTCGTATCCTGAATCTGGACGAGTCTGCGGCCAGGGAATATGCTGAGATCCTGGCGCATAATCAGCTTGTTGGAGTATCAGTACACCGCCACGACTGCATGATTGCCGGCATAGCTCGCGTCAACAGCGCCCCGGTAGCCACTCGAAACGTAAGAGATTTCCGACGCTGCGGTGTTACCGTCATCAACCCCTGGGGAACCACAGCGAATCCGTAACGGGGACACAAAAGCATGCGATTCACCCAGCTGGTGACCAAGACTTTGCGGGAGGACCCGCCGGAGGCGGAAACGGCCAGCCACCGGCTGATGCTGCGGGCCGGGCTTATCTACCAGGTGGCGGCCGGCGTGTATGCCTACCTGCCCCTGGCCTGGCGATCACTGCGCAAGATTGAGAACATCATCCGGGAGGAGATGGATGCGGCCGGCGGCCAGGAGTTGATGATGCCGGCCCTGCAACCCCGGGAACTGTGGGAGCAGACGGGCCGGGCCGAGGCCATGGGCGAGGTGCTGTTCTCCATGGAAGACCGCCGGGGCCGCCCCATGGTGCTGGCGCCCACCCACGAGGAGGTGGTCACCAGCATCGTTCGGGCCAACGTCCAGAGCTACCGGGACCTGCCTTTAATTCTCTACCAGATCCAGACCAAGTTCCGAGACGAACCCCGCCCCAGGGCCGGGCTGGTGCGGGTGCGGGAGTTCGACATGAAGGACGCCTACAGCTTCAATGCGGACGACGACAGCCTGGACGACAGCTACCAGGCCATGGCCCGGGCCTACCGCAACATCTACCGCCGATGCAGTCTGCCCGTGCTGATGGCCGAGGCGGACAGCGGGGCCATCGGCGGCAAGGACTCGCACGAGTTTCTGCTGGCCACCCCCACCGGCGAGGACACGGTTATCACCTGCCGTGCGTGCGGCTACACGGCCAATGCCGAGAAGGCCCAGGGCCTGTATCCCGAGCAGGCGACGGGGCCGGAACTGCCCCTGGAGGAGGTGGACACCCCCGGGCTCAAGACCATTGCCGGGCTGTCGGACTTCCTGGACGTGCCCACCAGCCAGACCCTCAAGGCCGTTTTCTACGCCGCCGACGGAGAGGTGGTGTTTGTAACGGTGCGGGGGGACCTGGAGGTAAACGAGGTCAAGCTGAAGAACAACCTGCACTGCAACGATCTGCGTTTTGCCACGGACGAGGAGGTGCGGGACGCCGGGCTGGTGGCCGGATCGGCTTCGCCCATCGGCATAACCGGCATGAGGCGGGTGGCGGACCACTCCATAACCCAGGGAAACAACTTCGTGGTGGGGGCCAACAAGCCAGATACCCACTTCATAAACGCCAACTACCCCCGGGACTTCGACGTGGACCTGGTCACCGACATCGCTCTTACGCAGCCGGGCCACCTGTGTCCCCTGTGCCCCACACCGCTGGAGGCCACCCGGGGCGTGGAGGTAGGCCACATTTTCAAGCTGGGCACGTCCTACAGCGAGGCCCTGGGCGCCATGTACCTGGACCAGGAGGGACAACAACACCCCATCACCATGGGGTGCTACGGCATCGGCGTGGGGCGATTGCTGGCGGCGGCCATCGAGCAGAACCACGACGACCGGGGAATCGTCTTTCCCGCCCCCATCGCGCCCTACCAGGTGCACCTGGTGGGCCTGAACCTGACCGACGAGACGGTGGCCGCCGCCGCCGACAAGCTCTACCGGGAGTTGTGGGACGCGGGTATCGAGACTCTTTACGACGACCGGCCCGACCAGGCGGCGGGAGTGAAGCTGAACGACGCCGACCTGATGGGCCTGCCCCTGCGGCTGGTGGTCAGTCCCCGCAATTTGCGCAACAACGCCGTGGAGCTTAAGGGCCGCACCGACTCGGAAGCCGTCATGGCGCCCCTGGAAGAGGTAACGGCGACGGTACGGCAGGCCCTGGGCGACATCTGAGCAGTCCGCCGACGAAGCAACGGCAGCCCAGGCTCAGGGCTCAGACCAGACCGTTTCAAATATGAACTGAAGGGCATCGCCCCAACTGAACCTTACCGCCACGGGAGGGCGTTCCGCCCACGCCAGGGGAAAAAGGGACTCGTTCCGACTTTCCCGTAGGCGTAAGCAGGCTCTACAACGAGGGTCAAATTCTGCGATGTTGGAAAGCAACTAAACCGTTCCTCTTTTTCCCCACACTTCTCCGGCAGGCTCAGGCCGGGCTCCGGCCCTTCCCCTTATGGTGGGAAGGGCCCGTCGAGACAGTTCTTGTGGCAAGGGCAGACAGCGGGGGAACAGGGAAACGCTGACCGGCGCAATTACCGTGTCCGGGCCTCCAGTACGGAACTGAGGTAGAGCAGGTTGGCGCGCAACTCCGGGGCAATGTTGCCCTGGCGGGACGTAGACAAGAGCAAGAGGAGGCGCAACTGGGCTGCCAGGTCGGCGGCCAGCTTTTGTTTGGCTTCCCGTTCCGTATCCCCCGCCACCGGAACCCGCAGGCCCTGCAGGGGGAGGCGGGTGCGCGACTCTCCGGCCCAGTATTGGTCCAGGGTGTCGATGATAAGGATGGGGATGTCCCTGGTTATTATGAAGGGAGAGTCCGGCGGGGAATCTTCGGGTCCCAGCGCGTCCACCTTCACCTGGGTAACGTCGCTGTGGTTGATATGGAAGACGGCGGCGTTGGGCTGGCTGGCGCCGATGATGCGCCAGTCCCAGTCGGCGGGGACGCCCTGGTCTATTTCGGACTCAATCTGCACGGGGATGGAGTCGTGCTCGGCCAGGCGGCGGTTATCGTCCTGCGGTGGGTTAGATTGGGATTCGGGGGCGGGCATTGATGTACCTCCCTCAAGTATTAAAGCCCTGATAAAACGGAATTTCCTACAGAGTCATATCAGCCGGAATTAGACGTTTGTTGCGAGCATCAGCGGCCAGTCCGAATTCTTCCAATGCCAGGGCACCCAGCAGAGCGTTGCTACCTGGCGCCCCGAAGACTATGCTCACGGTCTTGAATCTACCCTGAAGTTCTATCCTCGCCTCGCCCACCGGGAAATCTCTGATGGACCCGTCTGCAAGGATGAACCTCTGGGTCTCTTCGGGTTCAACTCCAAGGTCTTCCAGAACCGGAGCAGGGATTTGGGTGAGAGAAGCTCCGGTATCTACCAGAGCATTGACAGGTGTGGAACGGGGCGATTCCTTGTTCCACAGTTCAAAGTCCACGTAAAAGGTTCCCACGGCACCTCCGATGGTGGTTCCGGGAAGTATCAGCTTTTGCTCCGGCGGTTTCTCTCGTGCTGGCGTTCTCGGCCGGTTCTCGGCGCTCATGCTCATCTCTGTTGCTTCCGCTTTGTCCTGTTATTTCAGGCTTTGCCAATGGGCGGGGCCTACAAGGGCAGGTCTGCCGGTATGAACCTCCTGTTATTGGCATCTATGGCCAGGGCAAAGGTTTCCATGGCGAGCGCCCCCAGCAGAATACTGCATCCTTCATCACCAAAAACCACGTACACGCTGGCGATGTCGTCTTCCAGTTCCATGGGCGTCCACCCCATGGACATTTCCCGGATGGAACCATCGGCCAGTCTAAACCTGGATGTCCGTTCGCGCCTGATGCCCAGTTCCTCGAGAATAGATGCCGGCACCTGCACGTAGGATGCGCCGGTATCCACCAGGGCGGTCAGCGTGCGGGAAGCAGTCTTTTCCGGGTTCCACAGTACAAAGTCCGTATAGAAAATTCCCAATTCCCCTCCAACCACCGTTGCCGGAAGGACCATCGGCTCCCCTTCCTTCCGTTTTCTGCTCGCGAACTCGGCTTGTCTTTTCACGCTCATGTACTGGCGCCTCCACCTTGCTCCACCTCGATGTCCCAGGCGTTGTAGACCTGTTCGGGCAGGTTGATGGGGCCGACGGCTTCTTCGTAGTCCTTGACGTGCTTGCTGGCCAGCAGGGCGAAGGCCTTGAGCATCTGGGGACTGACCTTAATGCGGGCGCGCAGGATGGGTTCCCGCTCCTCCATCTGTTCGCCAAAGAACATGACGGCGGAGTAGAGGCTGCTGTAGATGTGGAAGGAATCGCAGTAAAAGGTTATGGGTTCACCGGAAGCCTCGCTCCCCTGGGTATCGCCGGGGTTGATGAAGTTCTCCTCCTGGGGCGGCTGGTCTTCCGGTGGTACGTAAGGGCGTTGGATGACAGGCATTGGTCTTGACCTCCCCGTTCGTGTTGCGGCGGTTTCCATTATACACAGCAGGGGAAGGCGTACGGATGGGGCGAGGACGGCGGGCAGGGCAGTCTGTTATCCAAAGCGGACGAGGCCCGTGGAGCTTGATGGTTCGGAGGTGGTGAGTCAACGTGGCCTGCAATGTGTCGTACCGGCACAGGCCGGAATTAAGAAAGCCTAACGCAGAACCCGGTCCAAAATCAGCAGGGATCCCTGAGTACCGGCTTTCGCCAGTATAACGGCGGCAGCCAGGCACAACCCCGCAAATTTGTTTTACCGTGCCTTCACTGCCGGCTGGCCCAGGACGGCCATCAGGTCGGCCACGTCCGGCACATTTTCCAGGTTTTCCAGTAGTTCCAGCGTCCGCGTTGTGTCCGCATCGGAGAGGGCCCGCCGGAAGCAGTCATTGACCTTCACCAGTCTTTCGTCGCGGGACATGGGGTTGGACGCGGAGCCACGGAAGGCGACGCATTCGGCGCTGACGGTACCGCCGTTCTTCAGCAGGGCGGTGGCCAGGGTGGCGCCGGACTCGGGTCCCTCGGGTTCCACACTGATCCGGCCCAGCATGTCCTCCATATCCGGAGCGAAGCGGCGTTCGTCGGTGAACGTGTCGATACCCACCTGGCCGTCCAGCAGGGCGGCAGCGGCACAGTATTCCACGCTGAACTTGCCATCCAGGCCACTGCGGGGCACCGGGCCGGAATGGCCCCGGCCGCGCCGCTGGATGGTCACTCGCTCGATGGCCTCGGCCTCCAGGCCGTTCTCCTCCCGCAGGGTCAGGGCCGCCTCGATGACGTTCTGCATATAGACCTGGGCCGGGAAACGCTTGATGTCAAAGCCGGGGTCGGTGAGCCGCCAGGACGCGCCCAAGCCGCCGATGGCAGCATCCCAGTTGAAGTTGCCCCCGAACAGGGCGGCGGCGTAACCGACGGGGGACTCCAGGACCTGATCGCTGGCGGTGTAGCCCATGTTGGCCAGGATGGCCGACTCGGCGCCCATGCGGGCAGCATTGCCCGGGTGGGTGGACTTGACCATGGTGCCGGTGTTGGCGGTAAGGCCGCCGGTGCGGGAGGCAGCAATGCCCAGGGCCATCAGTGTCCGGTCGGCGTTCAGGCCCAAAGTCTTGGCCGCCGCCGCCGCGCCGCCCAGGGGACCCACCAGGCCCGGCGGGTGGTGGCCTGGAGCGGTGGCCGGAGCCGACGCTGCCCGCAGGCGTCCCTGGATTTCCCAGCCCAGCACGTAAGCGGTTATGACCTGCCGGCCCGACGCGTGGTGATGTTCCGCCAGGGCAAGAGCGGCAGGCAGGCATGATGAAGTGCCGTGGGTGGGCGGGAACCCCTGGATTTCGTAGTCCAGGCAGTGGCCGAAGACGCCGTTGGCGAAGGCGGCCGCGGGCGGGTTGGTCCTGTAACCCCAGCCTACGACCGAGGACTGGTCGGCGCCGCCGCTGTCCTGGACGTAGCGGCCGATGATGTCAGCCAGTTCCTCGACCGAACCGGCCACCATGTTGGCCACACCGTCCAGAATGGCGATCTTGGCCGCCTCCACCACCGGGGACGGCAGGGTTTCATATTCGGTGTCGGCGATGAACTGGGCCAGGGTTTGGGTTTCGTTCATGGAGTTCTCCGTGCTGCTAATTGGCACTATCCGTCAGGTCTGGCTACCTCTTGGGTCGTCGTGGGAGTGTCCAGGCGGGGGTTCGTCAAAGGGTTCTCCGTGGGCTTCGGCTTCCAACCGTCTCTTGTTCCAGGCTTGCCACCGCTCTCGTTCTTCCGATACTCCTTCTTCCCGTAGTTGCTTTCTTATCGGTTCAACCAGTTTACTGTCCAGGTATCTCTTGGTAACCACGACAATACCCTCCAATGAATCGACTAGAGATATGACACACACGGCCAGCAACAGTATCAGGGGCGCCGCCGGGCCACTCTTGTCGGCGGTGTCAATCGCCAGTAGCGAGTTGCTGGCGTAGTTACCGTGGGTCGCCAGCGTCCAGGCAACAAAGGCCGTCCAGCCGATGGTCAGCAAGAAGATGAGCGCCAGGCACCAGGGCACCCACCGGGCCGCCACGTTCCACACCGACCCGCGCTCACGATTTTCCCTTGGTCCAACCATATACGCTCAGTATTGGAGCATACTCCGGCGGACAGCCGAAAGGGCCAACTGTCAGCAGAAGCAACCCTCCGTGAGGCCCGTCCCTGCAATGGTTACTACCGGTAGTCTATCCCGTACACCTTTACCGCCGTGTCGTGGAAGAGGGCGGCGCGTTCGCTGGATGAATAGCCGGCGGACAGGCGCTTGAATGCGTTGAACAGCACGTTGTAGGAGTAGGAAACCTTGTCCACCGGGAAGTTACTCTCGAACATGCAGCGTTCCGGCCCGAACTTCTCAATGCAATAGTTCATCAAAGGCCCCAGGGCCTCGGCCAGGGCGACGGAGCCGATGGGGCGGTTCCACTCGTGCCAGTCGAACCCGTAGCGGGGCTGGCCGACGCCGCCCAGCTTCATGTAGATATTGGGGCAAGCGGCCACCGTGTCGATGCTTTCCCGCCACTGGGCCAGCACCTCGTCGTCCCGGTTGGCGTAGGGGCCAATCCGCAGCAGGCCGCCGATGTGGTTGAAGATGAGGGGCAGGTCGGGCACGGCGCGGGCGAAGTCGGCCAGTTCATCGGCCTGGTGGAAGTAGGCGGTGATGTCCATTACCAGGCCCTTGCGCTCCAGTACCTGGGCGCCGGCCCGGAAGTTGGGGGTGCCCATTCGGCCCTGGGCAGCGCGGTTCTCGATATCCGGGTGGGGGTCGTAGCCGTTGGCGGACCGGATGCCCCGGAACCGGTTGGGGCTGGCCTCCTGCAATTCCTCCAGCACCGACTCCACGTCGGCGCCCAGGTCCAGGTTGGCGGCGCCGATGATGGCCGCCGCGCCGCGACCTTCGCCGTAGATGCCGCTGGCGCTGGCCGCCGCAATGCCCTGGACGAACTCCACCTCGCCCACGGGGCGAAGCTGCTCGGGACCGTCGGGCCGGTACATGGAGCGGGCCTCGATGAAGACGGTGGAACGCACGTTGTGGCCGCTGTTAATGTCGTCGGCCAGTTCGTGGATCAGGTAACGCTGGTAGGGCATGCGCTCGGTGCGGCCATCCCAGAAGTGGTGGTGGGGATCACAGATGGGCAGGCCGGGCTCCAACGTCTCTTCCTGGGTCAGGGCCAGCCAGTCATTGTCTCCAAAGGGCATAACGTTTCCTCCTGAAGTTCGTGGTTGGGCGGAGGCCGGGCCCCCTTTCAACCTTCAGATTGCTTATGCGCCCAATAGTACCATAGATGGGGGCGGGGGCCGCATGGGGGCCAGATCAGGCGGAGCAACTCTGCATTAAGCCAATGTCATGATTTGGCCGGTATAATCTGGCCCAGGAAAGGCAGCTTATCAAAATGTGGTAGTTGCTCTATATAATACGACTTGATATAAACTGTATCATGCTTTATACTCCCCAATCCAACAAACCGGGCTGGAACCGGAGTTGGATTGGAGGGGAAATGCTGCACCGAAGCTTGTGGCAAGGAAAAATCGGGTTTCCCTTAGCCGTTATCGTCCTGCTGACGCTTTTTGCGGGGGCGGTGGCTTGCAACACCGAAAACACCTCCGGTGAGGCGGGCAGTACCTACTGGGAAGGTCCCATAACCTGGGAACCGGAGGACTTGGCCGGCCTGGAACGGGTTACCCAGCAACTGGTAGCGCCGCCGGCCTTGCCCGTTCACCAGCAGGTGTACAACGGGGAACCCCGGGTGGTGCAGGTCCGGATGGTAGTCAACGAGACTGAAACGGAAATCGCCCCCGGTGTCTTCGCCTGGTCGTTTACCTTTAACGGTTCGGTTCCCGGGCCAATAATCGTGGTGAACGAGGGTGATTACGTCGAGCTGACCCTGGTCAATCCGGTCAGCAACGAACTGCCGCATAACATAGACTTCCACGCATCCACAGGCGCATTGGGCGGGGGCGAGTTGACCCACGTAGCGCCGGGGCAAGAGGTGGTATTGCGCTTCCGCGCTGTCAAGCCCGGAGTTTTCGTTTACCACTGCGCGCCGGGAGGCACCATGGTGCCCTGGCATGTTACCCACGGTATGAACGGCGCTATTATGGTGCTGCCGCGGGACGGCCTGAAGGACCCGGCCGGCAACCCGCTCCGCTATGACCGGGCCTACTACATCGGGGAGCAAGACTATTATATTCCCGGGGATAAGTCGGGTGGGTTCAAGCGCTACGAAATGGCCGGCTCCTCTTTCGCCCATGACCTGGAAGCTATGGCCAGCCTGACCCCCACTCACATCGTATTCAACGGCAAGACCGGCGCGCTCCAGGGTGACGGCGAGTTGACGGCCAACGTGGGGGAGAAGGTGCTGATTGTCCATGCCCAGGCTAACCGCCAGTCCTACCCCCACCTGATTGGCGGGCACGGAGACTACGTTTGGGAACGGGGAAGCTTTAACAACCCACCCGAGATTGACCTGGAAACCTGGGTAATCGCCGCCGGCTCCGCCTGGGCCTCAATCCACGATCTCCGGCAGCCTGGTACCTATGTGTACCTTTCCCACAACCTGATCGAGGCTTTCATCTACGATGCCAAAGCGATACTTACGGTCAAAGGGGAGTGGAACAATGACCTGATGGAGCAGCCAAGGCCGCCGGGACCCATTCGTTAGGTTGCCGGATTGAAAATTCGTTAAGGGGTGAGGGTAAACGTTGGGGCAGACGCGCTAGTCTGCCCCTACGTCTTTCGTCGACCGGCGTCAAGGTTACCACCGGCGTGGGAACAATACTTATGACTTATGGGAACAGCCTCTCCCCCGTTTCCGCGTCTTCCACGGTGATGGCGCTTACCGGGCAGTTGTCGGCCGCCTCCAGCACCTGGGCCAGCGGGTCGCCCTGAGGGTTGACCGCCTCGGACTGGCGGTCGTCGTTCAGGGCGAAGGTGTTGGTGGCGAAGGTCTCGCACATGGCGTTGCCGACGCAGACGTCGTGGTCAACGGTGATTTTCAGCTTGCGTTCCTGGGCCATGACTGTGGTTCCTCCCCAGTGGTCTGCCTCATTTGGAGTGACGGCTAATTCAACCGTTCGCCCTGAGTCGGTCGAAGGGCCACCCGCTCATGGTTCGACGAGCTCACCACGAACGGACACACGGTGGAGCCATCAACACAATAGTGTCCTTCCCTAGTTCCAGGTGATGGGCAGCGACTTCAGAGACCGGAAGGTGATGCTGGGCTGGTACTCCAACTGGTCGTCGGTGGTGTCCAGGTGCAGGGACTCGAAGCGCTCCGCGAAGGCTTTGAAGGCCTCCTGGCCCTCCACCCGCACCAGGGTGGCGCCCAGGCAGTGGTGGATACCGGCGCCGAAGGCCACGTGGGGGTTGGGCCAGCGAGTGATGTCAAAGTCGTCGGGATTCTCGAACTTGCGGGGGTCCCGGTTGGCCGACGAGATGAACCAGCGAATGCGGTCCTCCTTCTTGATGACCTTGTCCCGCAGTTCCACGTCCTCGGAGGCGATGCGGGTGATGGACTTGACCGACGAGTCGTGGCGCAGGCATTCCTCGTTGGCCTTGACGTACATCCCCTCGATGTCGCTGCGGAGCAGGTCGTACTGGTCGGGGTTGCGGATGAAGGACAGGATGCCGTTGCACAGCAGGTTGATGGTGGTCTCGTGGCCGGCCAGCAGCAGCAGGGACGAGTTGGAAATGACCTGTTCGCGGCTGAAGACGCCTTGCCGCTCGCCCTGGGCCAGGACGGAAATGAAGTCGTCCTCCGGGTTGACGATGCGCTTCTCCACCAGCGGCTTCACGTACTCGATCATCTCGCTGATGCCCTCGGAGAAGTTCTGCATGCGCCAGGGTTCGCCGCGGCCCACGTAAAGGAGCTTTTCAGCCACCTCGCGGATGTAGGGGCGGTCCTGCTTGGGGACGCCCATCATTTCGGCAATGATCAGCAGGGGCAGGGGCGTGGCAAAGTCCCGCATCACGTCCATGCTGCCGCGTTCTTCCGCCTCGTCCAGCAGGTCCTTGATGACGTCCTTGACCATGGGTCGCCACTCCTCCATGGAGCGGGGGGTGAAGTAGCCGTGGACCACCTTGCGCATGTCCAGGTGGGCGGGACGGTCGTGCTGGATGAACTGGCGGCCCTGGTACTCACGCACGAACTCGTACAGGCCCAGGTCGGAGTCGTAGATGGTGGGATAGGGAGGGCGCGGGTCGTTCTTGAAGACGGCCGACGAGAACAGTTCGTTGTGGCGGGTGAGCCAGACCAGATCGTCGTGGCGGGTAATGACCCACAAGTCGTAGAGTTCGTTCCAGTGGACGGGGTCCTCCTCGCGGAGGGTACCGTAATAAGTGTAGGGGTCGTTGATTACGTCCTCGGTGAACATGTTGTCGCTGACAGCAGTAACCATATCGCCACCAATCCTTGCAAAAGTTACGGATTCGGTAAATCAGAAAGGAAACGCAAGCGAGTTTCCTGCGGGGGATGCCTTGGGGGCATTCTAACAATGAAGGTGGCGGGGGTCAAGGCGGGCGGTGGGGCCCAAATCCACCACCTAATGGGAGAAAAATGGTTTTGGGGCTCCTTGATTGGGCCGGTTGGGGCATCGGCTGACGGCTGACAGGTTGGCAGTGGGTTGGCGTGGCAGGAGTAGGCGCTGGAAGGGGATATTGGGGCGTTGGCCGGCGACGCCAGGGCGAGGTCTATGCCAACCGGTCCTGGAGAAGGGCGCAGTGTCCCTACGGCGGGAGTCCCCGTCGCTTGAATGCCCGTCGGTAGTGGCGCAGACCGTCCCAGGTCAGGGTGGGCCGTGGGCCAGCGCCGCTATTCTCCGGTGCGCTCCCGCCAGCAGCGGGAAGGATGGATGGCCCCGGGCCAGCCGGATCAGCAGCTTCCTGGCGTGGCAGACCACCCGTCCGGCCAGATTGATCAGAGCAAAGCGCACCGCCTTGAGCCGCTTGTTCACCCACTGACCGCCCAGGGCCAACTGCTTGACCGCCGAGTTCAGGTTGAACGCCAGCGCCGCTATCGCCCACCAGGCCGCGTTGGCCCCGAACTGTCCCGACGGCAGCCTCCCGCCAGCCAAGTCCTCCTTCAGCACACCATGCACCTCCTCGCCCTTCCCGCATCTCTCCCGGTACCACCGCACCACCTCATCTCCCGGTAGCTCCCGGTTAGTCACTATCCCCCGGATCTTGTACCAGCCCCGGTCCGGCATCTCCATCGCCGGAACCGACAACTCCAGGTCATCCTCCATGCCCGGCAGCGGCGGCCGCCTCAGCGGCTCCCGGACCGCTATGAAACGGTAGTCGGGATCATTCTTGGAATAAGCCAATCTATCGGGCACGAAGTCCACCTCGGCCCACTCCTGTTCCGTCTCCACCGCCAACTCCCCCACCATCCGGGGCAACCGGCGCCACTGGCTCTCCTCCACTTCGGCTGCCGCACGCTTGAACCCCTCCGTGACGTCCGCCCCCACCGCGAATTCGATCACTCCGAACCGCTCATCCCTCCCCTCGGCGCAGTACCGCAACAACTCAACTTGGTACCCCGCCGTGTCCGACCGCAGCATCACCTTCACCACGCCCTCCGGCAGATGGGCCAGCGACTCCCGCAACACCCGCAGTTGCTCGAACCCCGCTGGCACGTTGCCGTCCCGGAACTCCGAATGGACCACCAGGTCCGCCTCGGCCCAGTAGGTGACCATCGGCTGGTAGGCCTTGTAGCCCTGGTAGCAGTACAGCGCCTCCTGCTTGTAGGTCTCGATCAGCGTCGCGTCCATGTCCAGCGTCGCCTGCTCCTGCTCCAGGTGGTCCCGGACGAAGCTCATCATCTCGGCGTTGACCTTCCCCAGCCCGCGCAGCGCGCCGCTGGGCGCGGGTATGTACGCCGTATGGGGCTGCCTGGCCTCCTCCTGAACCGGGTCGTGGAACCGGCCCAGGTACCGGAACACCGCCGACGGAGACGGGACGCTGCGGCGCCGCCCGCCCCGCCACCGGCTGCCCTCCTCCCGGCGCTCACAAGCCCGCTGCCGGTGCGTCTCCACCCGGCCCAACATCCGGCCCAGACCCTCGTCCCCTTCCAGCACCCGGAGGTCGTCCACTCCTTCTCCACCGGCCAGATTCAGCAGCACCAGCGCGGTGACCATCTGCCGGTCCGTCCATCCCTGTCCGCCCTCCTTGACCTTCACGTAGCGCCGGATCGACTCGCCCAGCCCCATCGCATCGGCCATTTCCAGATAGACCGCCAACCCCGACAGCCCCGTCATGCCCCCCGCGCGATGCTCCGTCCCATACTGGAATGGCAGGACTCCCTGTTGCATAATGACTGCACCTCGTTGGTGATGGTTGTGTTTGTCCCGTAACCATCATAGCCAGCTTTGCCGCTGGCTCCAACGAGGTCTTTTCCTCCCATTAGGTGGTGGATTTGGGTGGGGGCGTTCAGAGCCAGAGGTTTGGTTTACCTTAAAACACGCCATACCGGCTTTCGCCGGTATCCAGGAACCTATACATTTCTCGTCTGTATTCCGCATTAAACTCACTGGATTCGGGCTCGGATTGGAATGAAGCATTGCGGAACGCGGCGAATCACCGACTCTGAACAGTTGCGTGGGCGATAGCATTCAATTACGCGGTTTGGCCAACGAAGAAGGGCAGGCATATTGGTCTGTCCCTACCATTCCCGCCTTCAGGCCACCTGATCTGTATAGCTACTGTCCGGAGCGGGAGTTGAACCTTCCATGGGGAATCTACACAGCGGGGCCGCTAGCGACACCCATTTCACGACATCCTCCTCGGCACAGGGCGAATCGGCGCGGAGGCAAGGGTATCGCCGGACGGGCTGGATAGCTGGCGTTCCAGCGCAGTAAACATTTCGACAAGTTCGGGGGCCTCGAAGGCGCGGTTTCTCCGGTCCACGTTTACCTGCTCCAGCACCCCGGTGTTTACCAGTTGCTGAATTGCCTGGTTGGAGGCCTGGAAGGACCGTCCGGTCAGCTGGGCGGCGGTGGCTACCGTCAATACGGGAGACGAGGGCAAAGCGTCTATGAGCCGACTCGCCGCTGAATTCCGGCGCGGGTTGCCCGCCCGCTGGCGCCAGGTTGCTTGCAAATGACGGACCTGCTCCTCGAACCGGTTAGCGTCTTCCATGGCGCGGCGGCAGGCCGTGGCGAACAGGGCCACCCAGCGGTTGAAGCCGGCGTGGGCCGGTTCCGACCCGGCTTCGCCCTGGTAACGGGTGACCGTCAGGCCTGCCACGTAGTCTTCCGCCCAAGTGGCAAGCACCAGAGACACGGGCACCAGGAAGTTTTCCGCATAGCCCCGCCGGCGCAGGATCATGTGGATGAGTACCCGTCCGGCGCGGCCATTGCCGTCCACGAAGGGATGAATGGTCTCGAACTGAGCGTGGCCAATCGCCGCCTGGGCCAGGGACGGCAGTCCGTCGTCGTTGCAGAAGGCCACCAGGTCTTCCAGCAAACCCTCCACCATATCAGGCGGTGGCGGGACAAAGGATGCGGAACAGGGGTTGTAGCTGCTGCCGCCGATCCAGTTTTGCGCGGTACGAATGCGGCCGCCGTGCTCCTCCAGAATGGTTCCCGACAGCAGACGACGGTGGACTTCCAGGAGAATGTCCAGGGTTATCGGAACTGTTGGGGATACTGTCTCCACACCCCATGCCATGGCGTCAATGTTGGCCAGCACCTCACCGGCTGTCACATCGCGGACTTCTGCTCCCAGTTGGCGGGCCACATCGGCCCGCAGCAGCCTGCGCCCGCCCACTACAAGGCCCTCAATGCGCGAAGAGGCTACCGACTCGGCCCGAAGAAGCAGCCGGGCCAGTACCTCGGTGTCAGACAATGCTTCCACCCGGGTATTCAGCCTTACCAGTTCAGCCTCGGCATCCGCCAAGTCCGCGGCCACGTCCCCGTCAAAGGAGAAAGAACGCTCCGACAGGGGGTCGGGCAGATAGACCGAATACCGGCAGGGCATGCGGTCCCGGCGGGTCATTCCCGAGAAATTTCCCTCCCACATTCGCTCTTCAAACCTTGCCATTGCCCCTCCTTTATTCAAGGATAGCACATAACCTTGAATAAAGCGGCGGGTTGTTCAAGGTTGGCGGTGTTTCAGCTCAGAAGGCATTGCCACCGAACCAGGGCAGCCACAAGGGCTGCCCCTACGGATATTTGGCGAGCTACTCAGCCACGCCTCGTCCCGAAGAAATATGGCATAATGGCCCAGAGTCCATACCAACTTTTGCCGTTAGGACCGAGCCATGTTTGACAAGATTCAGCACATCGGTTACTACTGCGCGGACCTGGAAGCTGCCGTTGCCTGGTACGGCCAGGGATTCGGGGCGGCCCGCGCCGGTGGCGGCGACCTGGCGGTCAGCATCCAGGTGCCCGAAGGCGGTGTCAACGCTTTCCTGCGCTTCGGGCAGGTGGAGGTGGAGCTGATCCGGCCGGACGATACTTCCGGGCTGCCCAGCAATGGGCTGGTGATGCACCATGTGGCCTACGTGGTGCCCGACATACACCAGGCCATCGAGGAGTGCCGGGCCCGGGGCTTCCGGTTCACCGCCGACGCGCCGCGAACCAACCAGTTGGGCCAGCAGTTGCTCTATTTCCATCCCGAAACCACAAACAACGTCCTGATGCACTTGACCCAGCTGCCGGCGCCGGAGGATGCGGTGATGACGGGCGTGGGCGGCGGCGTGCCGGTGGCGAAGATTGTCCACGCCGGCTACCGGGTGCCCAACCTGGAGGAGGCCATCGCCTGGTACGTGGACAAGTTTGACGGGGAGCACATCGGCGGCGGGCCGTCGCGGACGGGCAGCCGGAACGCCTTCGTAAACTTCGGGCAGGTGCAGGTGGAGTTAATCGAGCCTCACGATCCGGAAAGCCTGGGCGGCCACCACGAGATGGACCACGTGGGCTACGTGATGAACGACATCCAGGCCGGCATCGACGACTGCTGCGGACGGGGCTTCCGGTTCGTGGCCGACGCGCCCAACACCAACTCGGTGGGGCAGCAGGTGCTCTACCTCGACACTGCCACCAGCATGGGCAGCCGGATGCACCTGACCCAGCTTCCGGATTAGGTCGCTGGTCCACTAACGGGCGCGAATATTCGCTAATGCCTGGGCGGGAATCGAAATAGACTGGCAGACCCTGGGGTCAAAGCCCTGAAACCTTTCCTGGATTCCGGCTTCCGCCGGAATGACGGGTATGTCGCTACATTCGTGCCTGTTGGTGTAGATTCACGGATAAACAGAGGATGAACCTTGACCCAGGCTGACAACATTATCCTGGTGGGGTTTATGGCTTCGGGGAAGAGCCACGTGGGGCGGATTCTGTCCCAGCGGACCGGCATGCCCCTGGTGGATGCCGATTCGGTGATCGTCGAAAGGGCGGGGAAGTCCATTGCTCAGATTTTTGCCGACGACGGCGAGGCCGCCTTCCGAAGGCTGGAGAGGGAGGTTATTGCCAAACTTTGCCAGGGCAGGGGGCAGATCATTTCCGCCGGCGGCGGGGCCTTTGTGGACCCGGACAACCGGCATGCCATGCTGGCGGGCGGCACGGTATTTTGTCTCCAGGCCCAGCCCGAGACCATCTACCAGCGGCTGAGGGCCGATAACGAATCCGGGCAGGCGGCGCGGCCGCTGCTGACAGGGCCGGACCCGCTGGGGCGGATCGAGGAGTTGCTGGCCCAGCGGGCGGAGGTCTACGGGCAGGCACACCATTGCATTGATACTGATGAGCTGACGCCGGAGGAGGTGGCTAGAAGGGTTATGGCTCTACGGTAGCTGTTCTATTCAGTGGCGAACGCCCATAGAGGAGATAGTTTAGATAGATGTTGGAACATTGGCGATCAATCGAGCCTCCTGAAAAAGGAATTGAAACTTTTGATTTCAGCGAAATCGACTCACTACAACGGCGCTGGCTGAACGTGCGTCGTGACAGAGAAGCGACAAACCCTAATGCCTTTAAACTGTTCTCCGAGCGACTGGACCGCCGCTGGGCAATCGAGACCGGCATCATCGAAGGAATTTACGACATCAGCCGCGGAGTGACTCAAACTCTAGTTGAACATGGTTTGTCCGCAGATTTGATCGATGCTGGCTCCACCAATAGAAACCCGTACGAACTCGTGACAGTTCTTCGTGATCACGTTGAAACCGCCGAGTTCATTACGAGGAGCATCGTACGCGAATCTCGTTTTTCCAAGTTCTTTATACGGGAACTTCACCAAGTCTTGACCCGCAATCAGCCAACGTACACGGGCCAGGACGAATTCGGAAACATCGTAGAAACAAAGCTTGACCATGGTGGCTTCAAGACTCTTCCTAACATGCCCTCTAGCAGGAACGGTGCAGTTCGCGTGTACTGTCCGCCAGTCCAAGTAGAAAGCGAACTAGACAGTTTAGTTTACTTTTACGGCGAATCTGATCTTGAAAAAGAGGACTTCCACCCGCTCCTTGTCGGAGCTTGGCTCCATCACAGGTTCACCCAGATCCATCCATTTCAGGACGGCAATGGCCGTGTTGCTAGAGCTTTGCTCACTTGGCATTTGGCCAAAGAACATTACTGGCCCATTGTTGTTTCAAGGGATGACCGGGCTCGCTACATTGCGAGTCTGGAAGAGGCTGACGGTGGCAATCTAACACCGTTTATCGAGTTCTTGGTTCAGCTGGAAATGCAAACTATATTGCAGGCCTTAAGCGAACCGGAGCCTGCCCCTGCTTTAAAAGCCTTCGACCAAGTGCTTGATCATATAGTTGAAGGTGTGAGACGAAAACAACAGGCACAGGAGGAACAATTACGCACCGTAAACTCATTGGCAGTAGAGCTCAGGGATTCTGCAGCAAACTACATTAGGACTAGGGGTGTTGACATTACAAGAAGGTTAGACGCGGTCAACCTCGATGTCCAATCGTTTGTTAGCGGTGGTGGACTGGACGATGGGCGGCAGCACTGGTATGCGAAAGAAATCAATGCCACGGCTCAAAATGCTGGCCACTGGGCATCATCCAACGAAGCGCGTTACTTTGTAAGTCTATTGTTGCGGGGGTCACCCTCAAACCCCGCGGACGCCCGTCAACCTGTTCTACGGTTTGTAGTCTCTTTCCACCACGTAGGTAAGGAGCTTACAGGTGTGATGGCCGCTACTGCGTTTACCAGAATAGAAAGCCCACAGGGAGTCGGCGATGACGATGAGGCAGAGGCCAAGTCACGTGAGTTAGAATTCGAAGACTGTACCTTGAATCCGTTCACGTTTACAAATGATGAAGCCTTCCTTACAGTCGAGCCGAGATTCACCAGATGGGTTGAAGAGCACCTCACAATTTCGCTGACCAAGTGGGGACAATACCTTACATGAGCGGCCGTTGCTGGCGGGGGCAGACCCGTTGGGCCGGATACGGGAGTTGCTGGCCCAGCGGGCCGAAACCTACGGGCAGGCGCATTTTTGCATTGATACTGATGAGTTGACACCGGAAGAAGTTTCGGAATTAGTCTTGGATCTGCTTCAGGCAGGGGAGCCCATCCAGAAATGAAAACTCATTGGTGAACATTCGTCCGCCGCGGCGGATTCGTCGATAAACAAAAAGACCGGAGCATTCTCATGACCAACATCGCAAGCAACAACCCCGACCTGGCCGCCACAGTTTACCATTCCGGCGGCAGCTACCCCGTCGTCGCCGGCTGGGGCGTTATCGACCGGCTGGGCGACTGGCTGGAAGAGTTGAACATCGGCAGTCCCGTCTACATCATCACCGACGAAAACCTGATGAACCGCTACGGGCGGCGGGTCCAGCGGGCCCTGCAGAAGAAGGGCATCGGCGCCCACTGCTTCATCATCCCGCCGGGAGAGCCCAGCAAGACCAACAGCCTGGCCCAGGCCATCTACGAGTGGCTGGTGGGGCTGCGGGCCGAGCGGGGTCACGCCATCCTGGCCGTGGGCGGCGGCGTGGTGGGCGACCTGGCCGGCTACGTGGCGGCCACCTTCCTGAGGGGCGTCCCCTTTGTCCAGGTGCCCACCAGCATGGCCGCCATGGTGGACGCGTCCATCGGCGGCAAGGTGGCGGTGAACCTGCCCCAGGGCAAAAACCTGGTGGGGGCCTTCTACCAGCCCAGGGCGGTGCTGGCTGACGTGGAGGCCCTGTCCACCCTGGGCAAGCGGGAGTTGTCGGAAGGCTGGGCCGAAGCCATCAAGCACGGGTTCATTATGGACGCCAACCTGGTGGACGTGTTCGAGGAGCACGCCGAGGCGCTGATGGAGGTGGAGCCGGAGATTTCCACCGAGGTGATCCGCCGCAGCATGGCCATCAAGGCCGAGGTGGTGAGCCAGGACGAGCGGGAGACCCTGGATATCCGCATCCTGCTGAACTACGGCCATACCATCGGCCACGCCCTGGAGGCCTCCACCGAGTACGGCCGGTTCATGCACGGCGAGGGAGTGTCCATCGGCATGATGGGCGCCGCAAAGATGGCCTGCGAGCTGGGTTTCCACGGTCAGGACGTGGTGGACCGCCAGTACGAACTGCTGCAACGGTTCAACCTGCCCACCACCGCCCAGGGGGTCGATGTGGAGGGCATCCGTCGGGCAATGTCCCTGGACAAGAAGGTCTCCGGCGGCGCCAACCGATGGATAATGCTGGACGGGGTGGGCCAGGCATCGGTGCGTCGCAACGTGCCAGTGGAGCTGGTGGACCGGACGGTGAGGGAGATTGTGGCGGGGTAGTTGGTGTGGACCAGTTGTATATCCCGGAGAGATTTCAGCGCCTGAAAGGACTCCAAGACTCGCGAGGTATATAGATACGTCAAGTCCTTATCTATCCCGGTGAAAATGGATATTGGGTTGTAGAGTGTCCCAGCTTGCCGGGTTGCATTAGTCAGGGACTTACCAAGGAAGAAGCGGTGGGCAACATTAGAAAAGCTATTGAAGTATATATAGCTTCCCTTGAAGAGGATGGTTTGCCAATACCTGATGACAGGTTGGAGGCTGAGGTGTTAGTTGTATGATGCAACTTCCCCAGATTTCCGGGAGAGATTGTGTCACGGCATCAACCAGGGGACCCACATTGAGCACAGTAACATTGGGCCGTATTGCCATCCCAGAGAATCGACGGGAGATTGATGCCATGCGGCTTATTAACGTCGGAGGACAGTTCCGCATCATTCCTTCCGAGATCATGTGAGCGGTCAGGCGACGAGGGGGGAGGTGAAAGCCCTTGGGAATACCGCCGGTTGGGCAATTTCACGGGAGCAATCCAGTGCAAGGCCGGCCAAACCGCCTGTACAGGGTCATTTGATAACCCCGCCCCCCAACCCGTATAATAACCGCAAGATACACCCTCAATTGCACTGAAGCCCCTACCTTCCGGCGGAGGATTTTGGATATGGTTGATGTTCTTACCGGTACCTTTACTGTTAAATCCGGGCACGCCCAGATGCTGAAGGGCGGCGTAATTATGGACGTGGTGAACGCCGAGCAGGCGAAGATTGCCGCAGAGGCGGGGGCCGTGGCCGTTATGGCCCTGGAACGGGTGCCCGCCGACATTCGCGCCGACGGCGGCGTGGCCCGCATGACCGACCCGGCGATCATCCAGAACATCATGGACTCGGTCAGCATTCCGGTGATGGCCAAGTGCCGCATCGGGCACTTTGTGGAGGCCCAGGTACTGGAGGCCATCGGCATCGACTATATCGACGAGTCCGAGGTTCTCACTCCGGCGGACGAGGTGCACCACGTCTGGAAGCACGACTTCCAGGTGCCCTTCGTCTGCGGTTGCCGCGACCTGGGCGAGGCCCTGCGCCGCATCTCCGAGGGCGCGGCCATGATCCGCACCAAGGGCGAGGCCGGCACCGGCGACGTGGTGGAGGCGGTACGGCACATGCGGGCGGTGCAGGACGCCATCCGCAAGCTGCAGAACATGCCCGAGGACGAACTGGTGGTGGAGGCCCGCAACCTGGGCGTCAGCCTGGAACTGCTCCAGGAAACCCGGGAGCAGGGTCGCCTGCCGGTGGTCAACTTTGCCGCCGGCGGCGTGGCCACCCCGGCCGACGCCGCCCTGATGATGCAGCTGGGCGCCGACGGCGTCTTTGTGGGCTCGGGCATCTTCAAGTCGGGGGACCCGGCCCAGCGGGGCTACGCCATCGTGCAGGCCGTGACCCACTACAACGACCCCAAGATTCTGGCCGACGTTTCCAAGGACCTGGGCGAGCCGATGGTGGGTATCAGCGCCCGCTCAATTCCGGAGGAACAGCTGCTGGCTCCACGGAGTATTTAGGTACGCACGCGATATGGGACTTTTTGACGTCCAGGTAAGCGTGGGACGGATGGGGTCTGACGAAACGGCCCCGGTGGCGGCGCTGGTTGATACCGGGGCGACCCACTCAGTGATGCCTGAATCGCTGCTGAAGCGGCTGGGTTTATCGCCCCTGGAATACCAGCCCTACCGCATTGCAGACGGCAGCGAAGTGGAATACGGCTACGGAATAGCCCGATTCGCATATGAAGGCCGAGAGTTTCCCTGCCCCGTAATCTTTGGGTCTGAGGACCAGTATCTTCTGGGCGCAACTACTCTGCAGATCTTCAATCTCATGGTAGATCCGGCGGAGGAAAGGCTGGTTACCAAGCCCTTGCGGGCCCGTAGCATTTAGAAACTGTCTCAAACCGGTTGATGAGCCTAGTTTCTGCAAACAAAGGGATTGCGGGATGACTTTCAACCCCATTCCTTCGTCAGGCTCAGGACAGGCGCTAACCTTCCCCCGTCGAGAGGGGAAGGGACTCATACGGGCTTAATCAGAGGTTCCCTGACTTTACCCATCGGTGGGAAGGGAATGTGGGCAGGATTCTAAAACTAAACCTCCGGACAGGATTGCATTGAAGATTGGGGTACTGGCCGTACAGGGTGACTTTGCCGAGCATATCGCCATTTTGCGGCGGCTCAACGTGGAGTGTCGAGAAGTCCGGTTGCCGGAACAGCTTGAAGGCATCGACGGGCTCATCATCCCCGGCGGCGAAAGCACCACCCTGAGCCGCCTGATGAGCATCTACCACCTGCGCGAACCGGTGCAGGCAATGGCCCAGGCGGGCAAGGCGGTCTGGGGCACGTGCGCCGGCATGATCATGCTGGCCCATGAAATAACCGAGGCCGACCCCATTCCCCTGCAGGTAATGGACATCGGCGTCCGGCGCAACGCCTTTGGCCGCCAGATTGACAGCTTCGAGCAGGACCTGGACATCCAGGAACTGAATAGCCGGGGCCGGGAACCCGACCCCTTTCACGCCATCTTCATCCGCGCCCCGGTGGTCATTCGCGTCGGGCAGGAGGTGAAGACGCTGGCGACCCTGCCCAACGGCCAGGCAGTAGCGGTGCGCCAGGGCAACCTGATGGCCACGGCCTTTCACCCTGAATTGACCAACGATATGCGTTTGCACCAGTATTTCCTGGACCTGACGGCAGCCCCGGCCAGCCCGGCCGGCCGGGAAGGCTAGAATCTCGACGGCGCCGATGAAACCTAACTCAACCGTTCAGGCCTTCCGCATCACCGACGCCCTGCGCTGTACCTTGCTGAACGCACCGGGGCAGCCGAACCTGGCCTGCCCGCGCCCCACGCTGAACGGCAGTCAGCTGCCACTGTATAACGCCAGACTGTGGCGCAACGCGGTAATGCAGCCCCGGAATCGGGTGGCGCTGGCCCGCTGGCAGGGAACCCGCCTGTCGGGCCTGGTTTCCTCCCGCACCCGTTCCGGTCCCCGGGCCTGGGAAGTGGACGGGCTTTACCTGGCCGCCGTCGATTCCCCGACAATGAATGGAAACGGCGGCAGTCAGAAGCTGGACCGGGTCAACGCAGACGCGCTGTCCCTGCTGGAAGACCTTTTCCAGGCGGTGGGCGAGCGGGCCGGAGAGCGGATTTTCCTGCGACTGCCAGGGGACAGTCCCGCGCAAGCCCTGGCCCGGCGCAGCGGTTTTATTGTCGCCTGCAACGAGACCCTGGTGGAGGGGCCCAGCTTTATGGACCGGAATGGAGGGGACAAAGAGACGACCGATGATTCGACGGCCAGCGGACTGAGGCCCCGGCTGCCATCGGACAGTTACGGGTTATTCCAGCTATACTGCGCCAGCGTACCTGTGCGGGTGCGCCAGGCAATGGGACTGACCTTCGACCAGTGGCAGGAGGGACGGCAAGCCTCCTACCGGGGAGTTACACCCACCCGACAGCGGGAATGGGTGGCGGACGAGGCTGGCCGGATAGTCGGTTGGGTCAGGCTGGCCGGCCGGGGCAACTCGGTGGGGGCGGAAGCAATGGCCCACCCGGACCATCCCGACCTGTTGTTCCGATTGGTGGACTTCGCTTCGCGCCAATATCCCCGCCTGCGCTGGCTGGTACCAGAATACCAGGCTCCGGTGGGGGACAGGCTCACCGGCCGGGGCGGCAGGCCGGTGGCCGAATACACGATGCTGGTGAAAATGGTGGCCGTTCCGGCCCTGCAGTACGGAATGGCGCCGGTGGAGGCGTGAATTGGTAGCAGCGCAAGAGCTGGTACAGGAAGAAATGGAGCGTCTGCTGGAGATTTTGCCCCCCAGGGTAAGGAGCGGCCTGGTGGATGAGGAAAACCTGGCCGACCTGCTGGAGGTGGTGCTGGACCTGGGAAGGCTCCCCGAGGCGCGCTTTCCGTCGGGTGACGTCATCCTGGACGACCGGGAGGTTACCAGGGAAGACCTGGAGTACCTGGTGGAGCAGATTGGCGACTTCGGCGACGATAACCGGGCCGGCATGGAACGCACCCTGCACCGCATCTCTGCAATCCGCAACCGCAAGGGCCAGGTGGTGGGAATAACCTGCCGCGCCGGGCGGGCGGTTTTTGGCACCATCAAGGTCATCGAAGACCTGGCCTTCGCCAACAAGAACATCCTGCTGCTGGGGCGGCCCGGCGTGGGCAAGACCACCATGCTGCGGGAGGTCGCCCGGGTGCTGGCCGACAGCGCCCACAAGCGGGTGGTAATCGTCGATACGTCCAATGAAATCGCGGGAGACGGCGACGTGCCGCACCCCGCCATCGGCCACGCCCGCCGGATGCAGGTGGCCACGCCCACCCGCCAGCACGGCGTGATGATCGAGGCGGTGGAAAACCATATGCCCCAGGTCATCATCATCGACGAAATGGGCACCGAGGAGGAGGCCGCCGCCGCCCGTACCATCGCCGAGCGGGGAGTCCAGCTCGTCGCCACTGCCCACGGCAATACCCTGGACAACCTTATTCTCAACCCTACCCTCAGCGACCTGGTGGGGGGAATCCAGTCGGTAACCCTGGGCGACCAGGAGGCCCGCTACCGGGGTACCCAGAAAACGGTGCTGGAGCGCAAGGCCCCGCCCACCTTCGACGTGGTGGTAGAAATTCAAAGCTGGGAGCAGGTGGCCGTCCACGACGGCGTGGCCCAGGTGGTGGACCAGTGGCTGCGCGGGTACCCCATTACCCCGGTCATCCGCAGCCTGGGCGCCGACGGCGAGGTCATGGAACAGCAGGGCGACCCCAGGCCCAACTCCAATCCACCGGCGCCCTGGGCCCAGGACGGTGGAGGCTACCAGGACCAGGGTTACGGCGGACGGCGGTCGGGACGAAGGCAGGGCCGAGGCCAGGACCGACCTATGGCGCCGCCGTCAAGTTTCCAGCCCCAGTTTCAACCATCCTATCGGGGAGAGGGCAACCAGCCGGACGGCTATGGCGCCGGGGAGGAAGTCGCTCCTGCAACTAACGGCGAGAACGGCGCCCGCACTCTGGAAGCCCAGGTGTTCTTGTTCGGGGTGAGCCGGGACAAGCTGGACACGGCCCAGGCCGAGGTTGGCCTGAACGTGGGCATCGTCAACGAACTGCGCCGGGCGTCCCTGGTGCTGACCACCAAGACCCACTACCGGCGGGGCGCCCAACTGGTGCGGTCGGCCGAGTCCACGGGCACGCCGGTCTACGTGCTGCGCAAGAACACCTTGCCCCAGCTTACCGATTTTCTGCGGATGCTGGCCAAGGAGCAGGGCGTGCCGGTACGGGGCAACGGCCGGTCGCGAGAAGATGGGGCATCCAAAGAGACCCTGGACCAGGCCTTGATGGAGGCTGAAGAGGCGGCCCAACGAGTCCTGGGTGGCGAATTCAGCGTCCAGCTCAACCCCCAGCGGGCCTACGTGCGCCGGTTGCAGCACCTGCTGGCCGAGCGGTTCAGCCTGGCATCCACCAGCCGGGGCCGCGAACCGGAACGGTCGGTGCTGATTTACCGGGCGTAGGGTCAATCCACGACCGGGCGCACATGTTCACCAATAATGTACGGATGCAGTCCCCTGTCCGCGCTTCGTCTACGGACCGGCAGTTGCAGTCGGGCAAGCGGGCAGATACATTGCTGATCTTTCGAGTGTATTCATTGCGTAGAGACCGGGAGACAAGGGGATAACGGTGGCCGGACTCTTCATTGCATTTGAGGGCGGCGAGGGAGCGGGGAAGACCACCCAGTCCCAGCTGCTGGCCGACCGGCTGGCTGAGCTGGAATTTCCCTGCCTGCTGGTACGGGAACCGGGCGGCACCGAACTGGGCGAATACCTGCGAAGCTACCTGAAGAGCGACCGTCCCCTTTCCCGTGAGGCGGAACTCCTGCTGTTTGAGGCGGCCCGCGTCGAACTGGCAAATTCCCAGATACTCCCGGCCCTGGAAGACGGACAGGTGGTGGTTGCTGACCGCTTCTACGGCTCCACCGTGGCGTACCAGGGTTACGGCCGGGGCCTGGACCTGCAGATTATCGATTCTCTGAACCGTTTCGCCACCCGAGGGATGGAGCCGGACCAGGTATTTCTGCTGGACCTGGCCCCGGAGGTGGGAATCAAGCGGGCCATGTCCTTCCAGACCACGTTCACCGAAGACGCGGCCGGGGGCCTGGTAGCCCTGGAACGAACCCGGGAGGGGACCAGGTTCGAGGACCTGGACCTGGAGTTCCACAACAAGGCGAGGGAAGGATTCCTGGCCCAGGCTGAAGCGGAACCCGAGCGGTGGATAAGGGTCAACGCAATGCAATCCGTGGATGAAATCAAGGACGGAGTATGGCAACAGGTGCGGGAACGCCTGTTGCCCGCGCCAGCGGCAAGACCCCGCGCGGCCAGGAAGGCGGCGCCGCAGGGAGAATTGTGGCCCCAGGCTTCGTAGGTCAAACCCGGGATATCCGCCCGCAGCCAGGCTCCCTGATAACACTGGTGCGGTCGACAAAGCAACGCCCCGCTACTTGGTAGCGGGGCGTTTTTTGTCTAACCGTTAAGCCGGTTGCCGCAGCTGACCGGCGCAATAAAAGCTAGTTATCGGCGGGGACAGGCTCCAGGTTGCTGATCCGCTCAGTGATTACTTCCTTCATCTTGCGGACCCGAGCCAGGTCGGGGTAGACGTTGCCTTCGGCCTTCTTGTCGAAGATCTTCTCGCCATCCACAAAGACTTCCATGATGCCCTGGCCGCGCGGTGAAATGGTTATCGCAGCGTCGGGACCATAGGTGCGGAAGAATTCATTCGCCATCCACGTGGCGGTAGCGTGGTGCTGTCAAGGAACGCAGTAGGTGATCTCTATCTGGACTTTTCCTTCCATGGATGCCTCCTTATGTGTGCAACCTTTAAGGTACTAGCTATTCTACCCAAATTTGTTCGCATGTCAAGTGCGACATTTCACAGATGTCCTTGATATTGACTCAAAACGCCGGTTTACGTCGCTCCTTGAAGGCCCGAATCCCCTCTTGCGGGTGAGGCGAGGTGGCGAAATACTGCACAAAGGCCATTCCTTCGCGGTCAATCCCGGCACGGAGGGGCAGATCTTGTCCCTGCCGGGCGACGGACTTGGTCCAGGACAGCCCGGTGCGGCTCTTGTCCCTCAATTGGTCCAGCAACCCTTCCAGTTCCGCCTCCAGAGAGTCCTGGGGCACGGCTCGCAGCGCCAGACCCCATTCCACAGCTTCGGGGCCGGACAGCCAGCGCCCGGTGGTCAGCAACTCCATGGCCCGCTGCATACCAACGCGCCGGGGAAGGCGCTGGGTTGAGCCGCCGCCGGGCATCAGTCCGAAGTTGGCGTGCTGGTCTCCCAGCCGGGCATCTTCGGCGGCCAGGGTCATATCGCAGGCCAGTACCAGTTCCAGCCCGCCGGCCAGAGCAAATCCGTGCACCACGGCGATGGTGGGTATGGGCAGGTCCTCCAGTTGGAAGAAGCAGTTGTTAAGGAGCTTTACGTAGGGGGGCAGCCGGGAAATCTCGTCAAAGACGGTGTCGAAGTAGAGCAGGTCGGCGCCCGCGCAGAACGCCCGCCCCTCGCCCCGGATGACCAGGGCCTTGACGGACTCGTCCTGCTCCACGGCCTGCACCGCATGGGAAAACTCCGCCAGCAATTCCAGGTTCAGGGCGTTGAGGGCGTCGGGTCGGTTAAGCCGGATTGTGGCAACCCGGTCGGCGGTTTCGAGGATGATGTTGGCGTATTGCAAAGGATGCCTCACGGGGATCAGGTGTCAGACGAGGGGCAGTTCCTGGTCAGTTATCAAATCGCGTCAAAGCGGAGACTGGCGGGAATAAAGACGTTAGACTCCAGCCAAGTCTAACGAGCGAACGGCCTCTGTTTCGCGATGGAGAAGTTCTTCAGCTTCCCTTAAGACATCAGAGTAGAGCCTCTCTTCAGCCTCAACCGAGTTCTCTACTTGGAGCGCGGGAATTGTAGAAGCATCCTGAAGTTGGCAATAGAGAGCATTCATTGTCTCTTTGCCCTCATGCAGTTTTCCAGTTTCTCGATTCCATTCTGCGCCGTCAATGTGGCCAATATATTCGTCCGCTTCAGAGTCCCATTTCAGGTATGCCCTAAACAGAACATCTGCGACCACACGTGATGTGGCATCTACTGTAGGCTGATAAATCATCTGAATCTGGACAACTCCGGGTCCCTCTCCCACAAAACGAAACTCTACCCGGTTATAGTTTAGGCCTCCCGACAGTGTGGAATCATTGGAAGGCATAACATCAAGGGCTATAACCTCTGAGTCGTAGGTCATATAGACGACTCGACCATGTGCAAGCGGAATGGTGGCAGTCTGCTGGTGGACCATAGAAGTCGCAGGTTCTGCGGGCTTATCCACTTCGTTTTCAGCATGTGCCTTGTCGTAGCTGGACTGCAGTTCATACCAAGTTGAAGCGCCACCGCCAAACAATTTATCCAAGCTCACAGCCAAGGCGAATGTTATTGAAGATTCACCACGGATTAAGCTCCACAGCTCTTCCTGGCTAACTCCCAGTGCCTTGGCGGCTTCCTCGACGCTCATACCCAGCGGTTCAATGCAGTCCCTGTAAATTGACCGCCCGGGATGTGGTGGTTTCTTCATTGGCATAGACACCTAACCTCTGTGGTAATCGAGGTAATCCACGTCGACCACGTTGCCATCATCAAATCGGAAGATGATTCGCCAATTTCCTGAAACCGTCACCGACCAGAAACCTGACAGGTTTCCACTCAATTGGTGCAGCCTGAGACCCGGCCTGTTGATATCGCGAGGTCCGGTCGCTACATCCAACAGCGCCAGTATATCCTCAATCCTCTCAATATGGCCGGGAGGTATTCGCCTTCGGTCCCCTTGCTCGTAAAGACGCTGAAGTCTCCGGCTCCGAAATCCGAGTATCATGGATTATAGGCAGTTTATACTGGCCATGAAACATTGGCTATAAGGAATGGATGCCCTACCCCTATCGCCCCAATAGCCCAAAGACAGACAGCAGGCCCGTGGCGGCGGTGGCGCCGGCGCGGCGGCCCCGGCCGATGATGCGGCCAAATTCGCCCCGCTCCCAGATGACCACGAACTGGCTGGCGATGAAGATGGAGCTGTAGGTACCGACGATTACGCCGATGGCCACCACCAGCAGCAACTCCCGGATGCTGGAGCCGCCGATGAGCAGCATGGCCAGCAGCACGGTGAAGGTGGTGAAGCTGGTGTTAATGGACCGGCCCACCGTTTCCACGATGCTCAGGTTGACCACCGATTCCAGGGCCCGGTCAGGGTATCGGATGACGTTTTCGCGGATGCGGTCGAAAATGACGATGGTGTCGTTGACGCTGTAACCGGCCACGGTGAGGATGCCCACGATGAACATGGAGTTGACCTCCATGTTCAACACCCGACCCAGGATGGAGAAGACGCCCAGCACCAGCAGGGTGTCGTGGATGAGGGTGAGGATGGCGCTGATGCCGTAGCGGTAGGCCCGGGGCACCCGCCGGAAGGCGTACCAGATGTACAGCAGGATGAACACCGATGCCGCCCCCAGGGCGATGATGGCGTTGCGCACCGTTTCCTGGGCCACGATGGGCGATGTGGAATCGAAATTGACCGCCACCACGGGCGCCACATTCTGCGTCAGGTCGTCCTCGATGACCTGACGCTCCGACCTGCCGGCGCTGGCGTCATCGCCCAGCACCTTGGTACGCACCAGCAGGGTGCGGCTACCGGTGCGCTGCACCAGGGCCTCGGGATGGCCCAATGCATCCATGCGCTGCAGAACCTCGTCCTGGGACACGGAACGTTCAAAGGTAATGTCCATCACCGAACCGCTGGTGAAGTCGATGCCAGGCCGCAGCCCGGAACCGCCGGTCACCCACCCGTCGGGGGGCATGGCCAGAGAGATTATCCCGGGAATCAGGAGCAGGGCTGAGAATACGAAATACCAACCCCGCTTGCCTACGATGTTGTACACTTGTCAGTTCCTCCCAGGGAATTTACTTCAAGATTGGCAGTGACATTGGGTCGTATGTCACCGCCATTCCTTCGACAGGCTCAGATCAGGCCCCAACCTTTTCCTTTTGACGGGTGAAGGGCATCCTGAATTGCTTTCTATACGTTGCGGGGTTGCCCGGCGGCGCCAGCCTGGGCGCCGGAACCCTGGCGGGGCTGGCCCTCAGGACTGAACAGGGTAAGCTGGCGGCCCAGGCCAATCCAGGCCATCAATTGCAGCAGATTGCGGCTGACCACGATGGCGGTGAACATGCTGACCACCACGCCGATGAACAGGGTGAAGGCAAAGCCCGTTACCAGGTCGTCGGCGGTTCGGCTGCCCAGCCACAGCAGCACCAGGCAGGTGATGATGGTGGAGAAATTGCCGTCACGGATGGCCGGCCAGGCCCGGCTGAACCCCACCTCCATGGAGGAGGCCAGGGTGCGTCCAATGCGGATCTCCTCCTTCATTCGCTCGAATATCAGGATGTTGGCGTCCACGGCCAGACCGATGGACAGGATGAAGGCGCCGATGCCCGACAGGCCCAGGGTTACGGGCACCAGCTTGAACACCGCCATCACCACAACGGCGTAGAAGACCAGGGCCAGGGCGGCCACCACTCCGGCCATGCGGTAGTAGATGATCATAAAGATGAGAACCAGCCCCAGGCCGATCAGGCCGGCCTGCAGGCTCTTCTTCAGCGATTCGCTGCCCAGCAGGGCATCGACGTCGCTTTCCTGGATCAGTTCCAGGGGGACGGGCAGGCTACCGGCCTCCAGCTGGATGGCCAGGGTGCGGGCCTCTTCCCGGGAGAAGTTGCCGGTAATGGAGCTGCGGCCATCCCGTATCCAGGCCAGGGACACGGGGGCAATGAGCAATTCGTCGTCCAGGAAGACGGCGATGCGTTTGGTATCGATACCCACGATGCGCTGGGTCAGGTCGGAGAAGATGCCCGTGCCCCGGTCACCGAAGGCGATGTTGACCTCCCACTCCCCGGTGTTGGGGTCGGTGGAAGCATAGGCGCTTTCCAGGTCGTCGCCGGTGAGGCCGATCTCGGCATCCGTAAAGGTGAAGCAGGTCAGGTCGGAACAGGTGCGCTCCTTGAAGACCAGCTGGGCCGTCTGGCCAATGAGATCCTTGGCCGTTTCGATGCCGCCGGTGGTCACGAAGGAGGAAACCTCGCCAACGCTGGACGCCAGGGCGGCGCGCAGGGCGTTCTGCTGGTTTACGTTCAAAGAGATGGTCCGTATCTCGTACCCAGTCTCCGACTGGGCACTAACGGTAAAGTCCTCGTAGCCCTGGCCGGCCACCACGCCTTCCACGGCAGCGGCGTCGGTAGAATCGGCGAACTCCACCACGGAAATAGAACCGCTGGCCCCGGGCAACTGGACGATAACCCGGTCTTCGCCGAACAGCTGGATGATGGGTTCTTCCGTACCAAAGAGGTTTACACGGCGGTTAATCCGGTCGAGAACGCCCTCCATCTGGTCCGGGGTGGGCGGTTGGATTTCACTGAGAGTAAAGGAGACGGCGCCCACCGTTGACGCCTCCAGATCGCTGACGTCGCCTAGCTGTTCCGACAGTGCCATCCCTAATTCTGTCCGCTGGTCGTCGTCCAGGACGGTGGTGGTGGTGATGCGGAAGAAGTTGTCCACCCCGGTCTGTTCCACCTGGTAATCGTCAAGTCCCTGTTCCTCCACCACGTCGGAGACGGTAGGGGACTCGGGCAGTACCAGTTCCGGGTCGAAGCTAAACTCTATCCGGGAGAAGACTATGGCCTCCTCGAGGCCTTCCTTGACGGTCTCGTCCAGCAGATCGGTGGTAACGATGTAGGTGCGGTCATCCAGCTGGCGCATCTCATAGTCGGCTACGCCCCTGCTCTCCAGGGCACGGTCAATCACCACACCCCTGACGGGATCGGCAAAGCCCACCTCGATGCGGGTACCCGTGTCCGCCTGGTAGACCAGGTGCCCGCCGCCGCTCAGGTCCAGGCCCAGTTTCAGGCCCAGCGGCCCCTCGCCGCCGCGGACCAGGGCGGGAAAGCCGGGGAGGTCTATGTCGATGTCGCGAAAGCCCAGGGCGGCCACGGAAATGCCCAGAATGATGATTATCAGGATGGAAAGCTGGACGCTACGCCTGCGCATTGATTCTCCTTCAATTTTCTGTCCACGAAGGGCACGAAGGCTCACAAAGAATTGTGGAAAATCTCTTCGTGGTCCTTCGTGCCCTTCGTGGATTAATTCCTTGCCAAAGTAGCCGCCAGGGCCAGGGCATCATCGCGGGTGGCGATTTCCCCCGCGGCCCGGGCCTCGTCAATCTGCGCCAGCAGCCGGCCTATGCGCGGGCCCGGCGGCAGGCCCAGATGGTTCATCAAGTCGTGGCCGGTCAACAGCCTCTGGGCGCCGATGGCCGGGGCCTTTTCCCGCCCGGCCTGCAACAAATTACCTAACATTCTAGCATGATTGGCCCACCGGTCTGCGACGACCTCGGGGCCCTTGGCGGCCAGATAATCGGCCATGGCCAGGTAGACGGTATCCACTGCCACGTCACCCACATCCCGGTAGTAGCGGTGCACCGCCCGGAGAGTGGGGTCCTCGTCGCCATGCCGTAGCTGGGAAGGGCGCAGGTGGTGCTCCACCATTCGCGCCACCATCCCAACAATGCGGGCGCTGAACCTGAGGTGAGTCAGCCGTTCGGTCACCATTTCCGCGCCCAGTTCGGAGTGGCCCAGGAAACGGATACGGCCCGTCTTGTCGGGGCCCTTGGTCTGGGGCTTGGCGATGTCGTGGAGCAGGCCAGCCAGCTTGAGGACAGTACGGCGGGAGAAGCCGTCCCCCACCTCCTCGGCAAAGTAGGCCTCCACCTCGGCATTCCAGGGGGCCAGGGAGTAGATGGCGGAGTTCTGGTGGCCGCGGGTGATCAGTTCGGCATACTCCACGGTATGGAGGTTGTGGTTCCACACGTCCCAGTAGTGGGCGCTGGGCTGGTCTACTCCCTTCGTAAGTTCCAGCTCGGGGATGACGCGGCATAGGAGGCCCAGGCGATCCAGGACCTCCAGCTGTGCCCTGGCGCCGTCCCGGGCCATTATGGCCATAAATTCGTCGCGGACCCGCTCCGGCGCAACTCCTTCCAGCCGGTGCGCTTCCTTGCGGATAAGGCGGGCGGTCTCCGGCACCAGCATGAACCTGAGCCTTCCCGCCAGCCGGGGGCCGCGAAGGAGGCGGCCCGGGTCGTAGCGGAAGACCTGGTCGTTCACCACCCTGATCCGTTTATGGGCCACGTCTGTCCGACCGCCAAAGGGGTCCACCAGGTCACCGGCCCACAGACCGGCGGGAATGGGCCAGTCATCGTGTTCGGCGTCAAGGAGACAGGGATGGTCCAGGGGCAGGGCCATGGCGTTGACGCTGAAGTCCCGCCTTTCCATGTCCTCCTCAATGGTCCGATCATAGCGAACCAGATCAATCACCAACGGAGCGGATTCGGGATTTGAAGGGGCCTTCAGGATAACCTGGTAGACGCCACGGGCCAGGTTGTGGGGCTGGCAGACGCCGCTCAGGTGGCGGGCCAACTCTCGGCCCAGGTCCTCCACCGAATGCACGGTGGGGGGTACGGCTATATCCAAATCGTGGGGGCCCGAAGAGCCGCCGAACTCGGCGATTTCTCCGCAGACCAGCGAGTCGCGGAGGAAGCCGCCCACCAGATAAGCGCCTTCGTCCCGTTGCGGGAAGTGAGCCGAGAAAAATTGGGCGATTTCAGTAAGAATGGCCGGTAATTCCTGTTGGGTGAAGGCTGGCTTCACCGGATTGTACCCGCAGCAGGACATGCTGGTGGTCATCCCCACTCCCGAATCAGGGTCTATGCCGGACGGGAGCACGCTAACGGGCTGCTTTGGAGGGCAAACTATTCCGCCTTGTCTCCCGCATTCCCGGACTCATCGGTGTCCTCGGCGGAAGGTTCGTCGTCCGCCGGTTCGGGCGGGTCGGACTCGTAAGTAATTTTCCAGAAAGCATCCCGGGACACCAGGTGATCGATGTACAGGATGCCGTTCAGGTGGTCGGTCTCGTGCTCCAGGGCCTGGGCCAGCAGCCCGTCGGCCTTGATGCGGATGACTTTGCCGCTCAAGTCCAGGGCCCGGGCGCGGACCCGCACGGACCGCTTTACGGTGCCCCGGTAGCCGGGAATGCTGAGGCAGCCTTCCTCCACCTCCCGCTCCCCTTCCCGCCGGATGATTTCCGGGTTGATCAGCACCAGGGGTTCATTCCAATCGGGCAACTGGATGACGGCAACCTTCTGCAGTCCACCCACCTGGTTGGCGGCCAGGCCGACCCCGTGCTCGGCGTGCATGGTTTCCACCATATCATCGGTGTATTGCTTCATATTGGCGGGAATCTGGGTAATCCGCCGGGTCTTTTGGCGCAGGATGGGGTCGGGAACACGCCGCATGGTCAAGAGGGCCAAGGTGGGATACCTCCCGGGACTCGTTAAAGGGGTGCAAAATGCGAACCGAGATGCCGATTTCAACGGCCAATTATAAGGCAAGGCGGAAGGAAAGCGCAAAGTTGACGCAGGAAGTCGGGAGCATTGCACCGGCTTACGAAACGGAAGGCTCACCAGTGCAAAGACAGGGTTTACTCAGCCCGCGGGAGGGTTAAATGGCGGCATGGGCGGGGGGAAATCGATGCTTTCATCGGCCTGGGCCACGTCATCGGGTATGAGGAGTCGGTTGATGACGCGCTGCTGATCGGGCGTTGGGGAGAATTCGGCATTAACGCCGGTTTCCCTCAAGTCCCACAGCATTGAAATGCTGTCTTCTATTTGTCCTACCAGATATGCCACAAGTGAATCACTCATCTGGTCTTCGTAATGGTTGTCGTGCAACTGGTCTGTTATTCCCTGTAAGTTCACCAAATCAGGCAGGTCGAATTCACTGGCCAGCAGGCCTATAATCTCCCGCCTCAGATTGTGGGAACCATGCCGCCAGTTCCGGTCTTCGCCAATGGCCTTAACGGCTTGGGTCACGGCCACGGAAGCCTTGTCGGAGGCCTGCACCCGGTCCCCCATAGTGTGCAGTTCGTAGTTGGCCTGGGCCATCAATCGCCGGCTCAGGTCTGCGTGCCGATTGGCTTTGACTACCGACATAAAGGAAAGCACCCGTTGCTTAGAGCTTGTCGCATATTGCGCTTAGGCCAGTCTAACCATCCCTGCCCCGCCGGTCTATACCTAGAGTGGTGATGCCGGGAGGATTGCAAAGTCCCCTCTATCCTGGCGGGAGAGGGCCAGGGTGAGGGGCGAACCACGCCTTCAGCCCTTTCCCGGCAAAGGACTTGTTCAAGAGCCGTTACAACAGCTCCACCGGGTCCACGTCTATGGTCGCGTCCCGGGTTGGCAGATCCAGCCCTTCCAGGAAGCGGTGCAGGTTGCGGCCTCGCAGCAGCAGGTTCCAGCGGTAGCGGCCCCTAATCCTGGGCGGCATGCCCGGGGCGGGCCCGATGATTGTGACGTCAGTCAGGCCCTGGGAGTTGATGCGTTCCCGCATCAGGCGGGCGGCGGTGATGGCCAGCCGCTGGCAGGTAGTGGGGTTGGTATCCTGGTAGAGCAGGCGCACCAGCCGGTTGAAGGGAGGGTTGCCCTGGCGGTTGCGGGTGATGATTTCAGTCTGGAACAGCGCAGGGTAGTCCTGGGCGGCCACGGCATAGTGGTCGGGGTTGTAAGTCTGGATGATCACGCGGCCGGCATTCGGGCCCCGGCCAGCCCTTCCTGCCACCTGGCAGAGGAGACCGAAGGCCCGCTCGCCGGCGCGAAAGTCGGGGCGGTAGATGCCCACGTCGGCCAGCACGACCCCAACGAGGGTAACGTTGGGAAGGTCGAGGCCCTTGGCCACCATCTGAGTGCCCACCAGCACCCGGATTTCGCCGGATGCCATGCGCCGCATGGTCTCGTCGGCGTCCAGGCCCGAACGCGCTGAGTCGGAGTCCCACCGTTCCGCTGATACACCTGGGAACATGGCCTTTACCTCGTCCAGCACCCGCTGGGTTCCAATCCCCAACTGCCGGATGTGGCGGCCCTGGCACTGGCGGCAAATAGCGGGAGGGCGACCGCGCCGGTTGCACCGGTGGCAACGGAGCCGGGACTCGGCGGAGTGGTAGGTGAGCGCGGTCGAGCAACTGCTGCAGGTAACAACGTAGCCACAATCCCGGCACTGCACGATGGGGGCGCTGCCCCGCTGGTTGAGGAAGAGGATGGCCTGCCGGCCCTTTTCGATGCAATCGGTCAGGCCCTGGGCCAGTGCCCCGCTGAAAATGCCCCGGTTGCCCTGGCGGAGTTCCTGCCGCATGTCGGCTATTTCAACGGCGGCCATGGGACCGACCGGGTCGTCGGTGGTGTTATTACCTGCGCCGTTGCCGCCGCCAAGGGCATGATCCGCCCGGCCCTGGCCGGGGCGATGCTCGTAGGGAATACGGTGGGGAAGTTCCAGCAGCCGGTGGTGACCCTGTTTGGCCAGGTAGTAGGTCTCCACGTCGGGGGTGGCGCTGCCCATCACCACCACGGCGCCGGTCATGCGGGCAAGTTCCAGCGCGGCGGTACGGGCGTGGTAAAAGGGATGAGCGTCCGACTGCTTGTAGGTCCATTCGTGCTCTTCATCAATAACAATGAGACCCAAATCGGGCAGGGGGGAAAACAGGGCGGAACGGGGGCCTATGACCACGTCGTAATCCCCATCTTGAATTCGCCACCACTGGTCGAACCTTTGCCGGTCGGTGAGGCCGCTGTGGGTTACCGCCACCCTGCCGGGGAAACGGTCGTTGACTCGCTGGACCGTCTGGGGGGTCAGGGCTATTTCCGGTACCAGGAACAGGGCCTTCCGGCCGTGGGCAACCGCCCTGGCGATGGCCCGCAGGTACACCTCGGTCTTACCGCTGCCGGTTACGCCGTGCAGCAGGAAGGTTCGGGGCTGCTGCGCCGGGTCACCCAGCGCTTCCAGGATGGGGCCGAGGGCGGCCGTCTGAGCGGCGGTGAGTCGCAGCGGCGCCTGATGCCCGCCCGCCACTTGCGAAGTCACGCCAGGTATGGCCGGCGCCTCGACCACCCGGCTTTCCTGGCGAACCCACTCCTGGGCCAGGAGACCTTTTTCCACCAGGGCATCCCCCACTCCCGCCCCAAACTCTCGGTTGGCCTGGGTGGTCGAGTAGCCGTCCTGGCGTTCTCGCACCGCCTGAAGCAGCCTTACCTGCCTGGAAGGAACGGGAGTTGCCAGCTGGGGCCAATTGCCCAGGGCATCGGGGACGCCGGTGGGGAAAAGCAGGGAGTCGTAGCGGAAGGAACGCGGGCGGGGCAAGTCTACCCGCCGATGGATGAAACCCCGGTCCACCAGGCGGTTAACTTCGCGTATTCCGGACCGCCCCAGCAGGCCGGCAAATTCGTCCTCGCTCATCCGCCGCCGCTCGGACAGGACAGCCAGGGCGTCCTGTGAAGCCGGCTTCAGGACTTCCAGTTCTGAATCGTCAACGGGAAGCGGAAGAATCCGGGACTGCACCTGACCCTTGAAGCCGGGGGGAAGAAAAAGGGCCACGGCATCAAAGAGGGCAGAAAAATAGTAGCGGCTGACCCACCGGGCCAGGGTAAGAGAACGGTCATCCAGGAGGCGACCGGGATCCACGGGCTGGATAATGTCCCTGGTCACGTCCACCTTCGGCGCGGCAGCCAGCTCCATAACCAGGCCCTGGAGAATGCGGCGACCGAAGGGAACCCAGACCAGTTGGCCGGGCTCGATGCGGAAACGCCGGGGAACGCTGTAGGAAAAGGTACGAGAATGGCCTACCGGGGCGTCCACCGCTACTTCTGCGTATCTGGTCATAGGCGCCGACCGGCAGGGAGTAAGTACGGGTCAAGAGAGGGCTGAACCCAGCCCCCTGGGTTATCCTGGTAACTGGTCCCCAGTTGCCCGTTGCGGTTGAGGGAAACTAACCGGGGCTGCGCTGGAAGATAGCATCCCGTATCGCGTCCAACTGTCCCTCCAGCCGGGACTGACCTCGCTCCAGGTTGCCGATGCGGTCGTTGACATCCCTTATTTGCTGGCCCAGTTCCTCGAACTTCTCGTTCTGACGGGCTTCCAGTTCGACCAACTGCTGGGATAGCCGGGCCTCCTGCTCCTGCAGTTGCCGCGTGAATCGGGCTTCCAGTTCCTGCGACTGTTGGGTGAAGCGGGCCTCTTGTTCCTGCAACTGTTGGGTGAACCGGGCCTCCTGTTCCTGCGACTGTTGGGTGAACCGGGCCTCCAGCTCCTGCAATTGCTGAGTAATCCTGGAATCAAGTTCGCGGATATCCCTGGAAGATCTTTCCTCAGAGCGGTCCATCCGCCGCTCCTGGTGACGGTCCAGCCAATAGACCAAGCCCAGCATCAGGCCGGTAAAGCCTGTGAAGAGGCAAATGACCGATATGAACTCGGTTGACATCAGCCTCGACCCAACCAACCGCTATTGCGAAGCGGCCTCGCCCCGGGGACGGCGGGGCATCGTCTTTTCCTTGATGCGGGCGGCGCGGCCCTGCAGTCCGCGAAGATAGTAGAGCTTGGCTCTTCGAACGGCTCCCCGGCGGGTAACCTCCAGTGAGTCGATCAGGGGCGAATACAGTGGGAAAATACGTTCCACGCCAATACCGCCGCCGGCTATGCGGCGCACGGTGAAGTTGGCCGACGGGCCTGAGCCGTTCTGGCGACGAATGACCACACCCTGGAAGGCCTGGATACGCTCCCGGTCGCCTTCGCGGATACGGAAGTTAACTCGGACAGTATCGCCGGGGCCAAAGTCGGGAATGTTGGGGTTGGTTTCCGGTTGAAGAATCTGGGCGGCTTCCATTTCTAAAATTACTGCCTTTCTGTTCAGAGCTCTGGTTTGGGATGTGCCTTATGCGAACCCCGCCGCGGCGAATGCGGGAGGCGCTGGTTGTTTAGCATACCATATTGGTTCGGGAAATGGCAGGGATGCCCTGGCTGACGGGTAGAGTTCCGCTTTAGGTGGTTTGGTTAATCGTCATTTCGGCGGAGGGCGAAATCAAGGAATCCTTGCCCTGTTGAATGTGGATATCTCTATAGCTTTTCTGGACTCCGGCTTTCGCCGGAGTGACGGGTTGGGGTTTGGAATATGCCTCCCAAACACTCAGACCACCTGCAATGGAACCCTGTGCCGCCCTCCCAAATCCACCACCTAATGGGAGAAAAATGGTTTTGGGGCTCCTTGATTGGGCCGGTTGGGGCATCGGCTGACGGCTGACAGGTTGGCAGTGGGTTGGCGTGGCAGGAGTAGGCGCTGGAAGGGGATATTGGGGCGTTGGCCGGCGACGCCAGGGCGAGGTCTATGCCAACCGGTCCTGGAGAAGGGCGCAGTGTCCCTACGGCGGGAGTCCCCGTCGCTTGAATGCCCGTCGGTAGTGGCGCAGACCGTCCCAGGTCAGGGTGGGCCGTGGGCCAGCGCCGCTATTCTCCGGTGCGCTCCCGCCAGCAGCGGGAAGGATGGATGGCCCCGGGCCAGCCGGATCAGCAGCTTCCTGGCGTGGCAGACCACCCGTCCGGCCAGATTGATCAGAGCAAAGCGCACCGCCTTGAGCCGCTTGTTCACCCACTGACCGCCCAGGGCCAACTGCTTGACCGCCGAGTTCAGGTTGAACGCCAGCGCCGCTATCGCCCACCAGGCCGCGTTGGCCCCGAACTGTCCCGACGGCAGCCTCCCGCCAGCCAAGTCCTCCTTCAGCACACCATGCACCTCCTCGCCCTTCCCGCATCTCTCCCGGTACCACCGCACCACCTCATCTCCCGGTAGCTCCCGGTTAGTCACTATCCCCCGGATCTTGTACCAGCCCCGGTCCGGCATCTCCATCGCCGGAACCGACAACTCCAGGTCATCCTCCATGCCCGGCAGCGGCGGCCGCCTCAGCGGCTCCCGGACCGCTATGAAACGGTAGTCGGGATCATTCTTGGAATAAGCCAATCTATCGGGCACGAAGTCCACCTCGGCCCACTCCTGTTCCGTCTCCACCGCCAACTCCCCCACCATCCGGGGCAACCGGCGCCACTGGCTCTCCTCCACTTCGGCTGCCGCACGCTTGAACCCCTCCGTGACGTCCGCCCCCACCGCGAATTCGATCACTCCGAACCGCTCATCCCTCCCCTCGGCGCAGTACCGCAACAACTCAACTTGGTACCCCGCCGTGTCCGACCGCAGCATCACCTTCACCACGCCCTCCGGCAGATGGGCCAGCGACTCCCGCAACACCCGCAGTTGCTCGAACCCCGCTGGCACGTTGCCGTCCCGGAACTCCGAATGGACCACCAGGTCCGCCTCGGCCCAGTAGGTGACCATCGGCTGGTAGGCCTTGTAGCCCTGGTAGCAGTACAGCGCCTCCTGCTTGTAGGTCTCGATCAGCGTCGCGTCCATGTCCAGCGTCGCCTGCTCCTGCTCCAGGTGGTCCCGGACGAAGCTCATCATCTCGGCGTTGACCTTCCCCAGCCCGCGCAGCGCGCCGCTGGGCGCGGGTATGTACGCCGTATGGGGCTGCCTGGCCTCCTCCTGAACCGGGTCGTGGAACCGGCCCAGGTACCGGAACACCGCCGACGGAGACGGGACGCTGCGGCGCCGCCCGCCCCGCCACCGGCTGCCCTCCTCCCGGCGCTCACAAGCCCGCTGCCGGTGCGTCTCCACCCGGCCCAACATCCGGCCCAGACCCTCGTCCCCTTCCAGCACCCGGAGGTCGTCCACTCCTTCTCCACCGGCCAGATTCAGCAGCACCAGCGCGGTGACCATCTGCCGGTCCGTCCATCCCTGTCCGCCCTCCTTGACCTTCACGTAGCGCCGGATCGACTCGCCCAGCCCCATCGCATCGGCCATTTCCAGATAGACCGCCAACCCCGACAGCCCCGTCATGCCCCCCGCGCGATGCTCCGTCCCATACTGGAATGGCAGGACTCCCTGTTGCATAATGACTGCACCTCGTTGGTGATGGTTGTGTTTGTCCCGTAACCATCATAGCCAGCTTTGCCGCTGGCTCCAACGAGGTCTTTTCCTCCCATTAGGTGGTGGATTTGGGTACGCTTCTACAATGGACACCAGGGGAAGCGTCATTCGGTGGGCCGAGGGTGAACGGGATATTAAGATAAAGCGGGCCCAGGGATAGACCTTTTTGCTTCTCCTGGCTCTACACGGTGGCAGTCAGCCTTCATTTCTGATACCATCCCGCAAATCATATGAATGGAGAGAGATCTATGGCGCGGATTAATCGTTTGCAGCATATAGTCCTGAACTGCCGGGACGTTGGGTCTTCCATCGACTTTTACACTCGGGTGCTGGGGATGGAGATCGTCAGCCACAACCCCGACCGGAACATGGCCTTCCTGTCCTTCGGGAAGGAGCACCACGACATCGCCCTGTTCCCCTTCCGGGAGCCGGCAGACCGGCTGGAGAAGAACCACCTGGGCCTGAACCACATCGCGCTGGAAATCGAGGGCGGCGAGCAGGAGTTGCGGGACTACTACCAGCATCTTAAGGCCAACGCGGTGGAGATTGACGGGACCATGGACCACGTGATGAGCCAGAGCATCTACTTCTTCGATCCGGACGGCAACCGCATCGAGGTGTTTGCGGACATGCTGCACGACGAGGCCAAGGAGTGGCTGCACCAGAACGGCGGCGTGGCCAAGCCCCTGGTGCTGGAAGAGGTGGCGGGGGACTAGAGGAACGCCCGAATATTCTCCACGCAGGTCAAGAAGGGACACGAAGGGACTCAGTTCTTATTTGCTTCGTGTCCTTTGTGTCCTTCGTGGAATGAACACGGTAACCCATGCTGTATGAAGTGGAAGTGTACGAAGGGGGCAACAGTCCCATGGCCCTGGACCGGGTATTTGACCTGCTGGAGGAACCCCGGCCCGTGGGGAGGCTGGTGACCGCCGACCTGTCGGGCGTTGACGGGTGGCGGCAGGTTACCGGGTGGGACGATGACGGCCCTTGCCCTGCCCTGGCGGCCCTGGCCGAGGACTCGGGCGATGGGGTGATACTGCTGGTGTTCGGGGGCAGCCAGGGCATCCGTCTCAAGTCCGGCGACGCCGCCGCGCCCTGGGATTTGGCGGATGCAAACCAGTGGGGAGAACCCTGCCTGATGCTGGACAAGAACACGGAATACGAGGCGTAGGCGGCGGCCCCTATGGTTTCGACTTCGGGTGACCAGGTCAATGCAAATTTTGGCCAATGTCATGCTGAACTTGCCCAAGCAACCATAATCCCTGGCCCAGGCCGGCATCCGGCCTGCAACAGGACTGAGCTTGGCCCAAGGTTTCAGGGCGACATTCTTCAGGACGTGATTGCCCGGGTGACACCTGCCTCTTGATTCCCTGGGTAACCCTTCCCTACCATAATCCCATGGCCCATTCACGACCTGGCCCTGCCAATCTCCGATCATCCCGTTCCCTGAAGGGGCGGATTCCGCCTCAGGCGGACCCCTGGCGGGAGCGGCTGGAGGTCAGGACGTCTCCCTGGCTCAAGTCTGGAAAGTGGCCCAAAACGGCCCAAAATGGCCCGGGATGGCCCACCCGGTCTACCCTTTTCCTATCTGGCCAGCGGCCCATTTACGGGCCACCGGGGCGCCCTCTGGCCCACTTTACAGATACGAAACGGCCCAGAATGGCGCGGAAATCAAAAAAATTGCATTACCTGACGACCTTAGGGGGTCGGACAGGGCAATGGCGTCTTAAATGAAGGCGGATACTTTGAACGTCAGTCATGTCGCCCTGAGCCTGCCGAAGGGCCTAAAAGCCTTGTTTTCAGTCTGGTATCGGGTCGGAGAGCACGCTTGTGGGTTGGATTCTAGACTCTTCGGCTTCGCTCAGAGTGACAGTTCGTTAAGGCGCGATTGCCCTGGGGGGTCGGGAAACAATTGCATGTCCCGCGTTTCAGGCTTTTAAGTAGGTCGTTGGTCTTGCCGCTCCCGGGGAACCTGACGGGGGCCATCTCCCCGGAACAAACGCAATTTGCTGTGGAGCAGACCCGTCGTTCTCGCGCCGGTAGAATGTCCGCCTCTGGCGGGCGGGAACCTCAAACCAGGAGAAAGGGCGCTTTCCACTTGAACGACCGCTGAACGCCTCTTGTCGGAATCAAAGTGCGATTGCCTTGGCTTCATCGGCCCCCTGACACAAACTCTTAACCTTGATCAGTTATACTGCCATTCTCAGACAACCCCGTGACACTGGATGGCAGGTATGCTTCCACCAAGTTCTCCTTCAAACGCTGTCTTCAGCGAATATCTGAATCTGGATGGCGAAGTACACCGCAGCTACCAGGCTGCCTTTGGCCTGCTTGAGGATATGGGGCCGGCCCGGTTGGCGGAGCGGTGGCGGCAGGGACGGCGACAGGCGGTCCTGGACTCTTTTACCTTCCTGCTGGACCCCCGCGTGTACCGCACCATCCCCACTGACTGGATACCGCGCATCATCCCCCATGAGGAATGGCAGACCATCAGCGCCGGTATTGCCCAGCGGCTGAAGGCCCTGAACCTCTTCCTCTTCGACCTCTACAACGGCCGCCAGACGGTGGTGCCGGAGGACGTGATCTATTCCTGCCAGTACTTCTACCCCGAGTACCAGGATTTCCGGCCGGCCGGTGACGTGTTTGTCCACATCTACGGCAGCGACCTAGTCCACCTGGAGGACGGACGGTACGTCATCCTGGAGGACAACCTGCGCATACCGTCGGGAATAACCTACCAGCTCAAGTCGGTGGAGATGGTGGGGCAACTGTTGCCGGAACTGGTTTCCGCCTACGATATTGTCCCCTTCGACATTCGGCAGACCTACCTGGACCTGTTTCGCTCTCTGTGCGGCACGGCAGACCCCATGTGCGTCCTGCTGACGGACAGCAAGTTCGGCGCCGCCTTCTTCGAGCATCGCTACCTGTCGGACCTCCTGAACATCCCCCTGGTGGAAGGCTCGGATCTGTACGTGGGCTTCGACGGCCGCATCATGGCCCGGAGCCTGGACGGAGACGCGCCGGTGGACTTGATCTACCGGCGGGTGGAAGACCTGGAGATTTTCGTGCCGGGCCTGACCGATGCCTACCTGGCGGGCAAGGTAGCGCTCGTCAACGGCATGGGCACCAGCGCCGCCGACGACAAGCTGGTGTTCAAGTGGGTGCCCGACATGATCCGCCACTACCTGGGCAAGGAACCCATCCTGGACCAGGCGGTCAGTTACGACCTGCAGAACGGGGAAAGCCGCCGTTACGTTCTGGACAACCTGGACCGCCTGGTGGTGAAGACTCGGCAGGGCTACGGCGGCCTGGGCGTCTACATCATGCCCGACCTGGGCGGCGAATTCCGCGCCAGCCTGGCCCGCAACATCATCGAGCAGCCCCGCATGTTCATTGCCCAGGAAACCCTTGACTTTTCCAGGCATCTGATATTCGATGAGGAGACCAGCAACTTCGAGGACCGTTACATCGACCTCCGCGTGTTCGCCGTGCAAGACGGGCGCGGTCAGGTTACGGCCTTTCCGGGCGGCCTTACTCGGGTTTCCCGGGCTAACAGCCGCATCACCAACAACTCATCGGGTGGCCTATGCAAACCGACCTGGGTGGTTCGCTAAGCGAAACGGGTATTGTCGCCGCCTATGCCTACGCAGCCCGTTACGTCTACAGTGAAGTGGTGGTCCAGAACGACAACTTCCTGCGCCTGACTGCGGCCGCCGATGCCTTCCAGGCGCCCCTGTCCGCCGAAGTGCTGACCCGTCCCGGCAGCCGTCCGGTCCGCTTCCAGGACACCCAGGGCAACGTTACTCACCGCAGCCGGATAACCGTTCCCCACCAGGAGCTTACGATCCTCTCTATTGGAGTGGTGCGTTTTAGCAGTCCCACGGGCTACCCCGCGGAGGTAGCCCTGGAACCGGCATGGGGCGACTGGACGCTGGAGCAGTTCCTTACGCCCACTCCCCTGGTTCACCCCGACCGGCTGGTCGAAGCGGCCAGGGAAATCACCGCCCAGGCCCGGGGCCTGGTTGAAGCGGTGGAGTTGATCACCAACTGGGTGTACCGGAACATCCACTACGTGAAGGCCAGCACCACGGTGTTCACCACGGCCGAGGAGGTCATGGGCACCGGCGTGGGCGTGTGCCAGGACATGGCGCACCTGGCCATGGGCATGCTCAAGGCGCTGGGAATCCCCTCCCGCTACGTTTGCGGCCTGCTGTCCACTGAGGTGGGAGAGACCCATGCCTGGCTGGAATTCTGGCACCCGCAGCAGGGCTGGGTTCCATCGGATCCCACCCGTGGCCAGGCGGTAGTCAGACATGGCGAACTGTTGAAGTTTTCCGTGGGGCGCGACTACCGGGAGGCGGCTCCCCTGGAAGGTTCCTTCGTTTCACGAGGCACCGGCTGGCTCGATTCGGCCGTCGCCCAGGTCCATTTCGACCGGGACTCAGTATCTTTCGAAGACGCACTGGGTTTGATAGAAACTCTTCCCTAGCGAATAAAGGCAGGTTTTCTCATGCAAGACCCCAGGTCCGTGTCCACTGCCACCACAACCTGGCTCACCGATTCCCGGGTTTACAACCTGATCTGGCTGGGCCGTTGGCTGGAGCGGGCGGAGGCCATTTCCCGGGCCGTCAACGCGGCGGCTCGCTGGCTGGCCGCCAATGGAACAACGCAACTCACCATGGGCGACGCCCTGGTCCCGGTGGCTCACGCCGCCGGAATCCATGTCGAACACAAGACCGGGCTGGCGGCGGAATTGCTGCTGGACAATTCCGTTTCTTCCGCCATGCACTGCCTTTCCAACGCCCGGCTGAACGCCACCCAGGTGGCTCCCGTGGAGCTTATCCGAGTTATCTCCGAAGCCATCCTGGATCTGCAGGAAACGGACCCGGCTGCCCTGGATTCCCCGGAAAGGGTAATCGCGCTCACCGACGGTATTGCGGCCCACCTGGCCAACGCCTACGATGCTATCGAGAATCGCTGGTTCGGCCGGGAATCCCTCACCGAGGAAGAAGTCTTCCACCGCTTTGTGCAGCAGCAGTAACCCACGGAAAAGACTGGAAGGAACAATAATGAACGTCTACGAGTTTGAAGCCACCCTGGAAAGACCGGACATGCGGGGCGCCTGGACCTTCATCCGTGTTCCTTTCAGCGTGGACGCGGAATTTGGCGTCAGGGGCCAGGTGCCCGTCCGGGGAACCATCAACGGCATCCCTTACCAGAACTTCCTGCTGCCCCAGGGGGAAGGCGTCCACATCCTGGTGGTCAAGAAGGAAATTCGGGACCGGGCCGGCGTTGCCGCCGGGGAAGTGGCCCAAATTACGCTGGAGCGGGATGCGACGCCCTGCCAGGTGGAGGTTCCCGAGGAATTGGCGGACGCTTTAGGGGCCAGCCACGGCGCCCAAAAGGTCTTCGACAAGCTGGGCTACTCCCACCGCAAAGCCTACTGCGACCACGTGGGGGAGGCCAAGCGGGCCGAAACCAGGCAGCGCCGCGCCGCCAAGTGCGTTGAACTGCTGCTGGAAGCTGACGCCCCGGGCCTCAGCCCGCGCTTCCGGCGTTCCAACAGTTGACTGGTCAAACTACCCTGATTCCGGCGGCGCCGGAAAATGCGGAAGCAGCGGCCCCCGCTAGTTGCCAGCGGGGGTCGGTGGGTTTCAACCTCAGGTGGTTTCAGAAACCGTGGCCGCAAGTTTGCCGGTTGTTCTATTTCAAAAGCTCCCGAATGGCGGCCTTCGCCGGTATAACGATTTTCCCGACGACCTGTTTTTGGACCGCTGCCGGGGCGCTTTGAAGTTTGCGAAAGCAGTTATTCCCTGGCATCCAGCCGGTCCAGGCTGCCACTCCAACGGAGAATCAGATCATCGGCCGTTAGCAGGCGGTGGCCTTCCAGGGCGGTGGCTACGATAATGCGGTCCGCCGGATCCGGGTGGAAGTTGGGGAGGTTATTGGCGCGAATTCCAATTTCGCCGTCCACAGGGATTTCCAGCATACCTTGGTACAATTGCTCCTGCCGCCACAGACCCACGTTTTCGGGAAAGTTGATGCGGCCTTTCTCCTGCAGCATTGCCAATTCCCAAAAGGTGATGGCAGACAGTCCAAGTTGATCGGAATCCCATGCCAGATCAATTTCAACTCGGGCCTTTGGTCAAAGCCTCGCATCTCCGTATCTCAGCCAAATGAGGACATGAGTGTCTAGAAGAATCATTGGTTCGGGTTGAGAACCCGGTCAGGATTTACTTCCGCTTCCCAATCCTCGTCTAGCGGGGAAATAATGTCGCCGACGATTTCCAGCCGGCCTCGATCAATGCCAAACAGGGTCTTGGGCTTTTCCCGGTATGGCAACAGCCTGGCAACGGACTTGCCATTCTTGGTTATCACTATTTCTTCCCCGCTTTCCGCCACTTCGTCCATCAGTTTCAGGCACTTGGCCTTGAATTCGGACGCCTTGATGGTCCGTGGCTGGCGGGGGCTTCCCTGGCTGGTAGTCATGTCTGTTCCTCTATACGCTGGCCTTCCAGAAATATTACCATAGTCATGCCTATGGTCACCCTGATAGATATTATCCTGCCTTAAATTCACCATGTTCAGATACGTGATATAGTGGCGCGGTAATCGGCAGCCCTTTCATCTACGGAACTATCCTTGCCCGACGCCATAACAATGCGCCGCATGAACAGCCCGCTCTCCACCGGGAAAACCGAATGGCCGTACGTTTAGGACGGCTGAAGGTCAGGCCACCGGGTCTCTCCAGGCTGCAGGCCCTGCGCTACCCTAACTTCCGATGGTTCTGGATCAGCACCTCGGGCCAGGCCATGGCCCAGGGGATGCAATTCCTCATCCTAGGATGGCTGGTGTTGGAATTGACGGGCTCCACCTCTCAGCTGGGCCTGACCATCTTCTTCTACGGCATTCCCAACCTTACCCTGGTACTTTTTGGCGGCATCTTCGCCGACCGCATTAACCGCAAGAAGCTGCTGCTGTTTTCCCAGTTTGGCGTCACGGTCATCATGTTCGTCATGGCTGCCCTCACCGTGGCGGACCTGGTGGCAGTGTGGCAGATCTACGCCGCTTCCTTCCTGCTGGGAACCCTGCACGCCATAAATATGCCCACCCGCCTGGCCATGGTGGTAAACCTGGTGGACCGGGAAGACATTATGAACGCGGTGGTGCTGAACGCCGCCGTAATGAACGCCGGACGCATAGTAGGTCCCGCAATCGCCGGTTTCATAATTGACCTCACCGACCTGGGCCCGGCCCTTTTTGTAAATGCCAGCGGCTACCTGGCCGCCACAGCCTGCATCCTGATGATCCGCAACTTCACCCAGGCTACGCCGGACCGCCGCGGCAATATGCTGGGCGACCTGCGGGATGGTCTGGCCTATTTCGCCAGGACACCCGTGGTATTCACCATCGTGGGTATCGGCTTCACCTTTGGGTTCTTTGGCATGCCCCACATGCAGGTTATGCCGGCCTTTGCCCGCGAGGTGCTGACAGCCACCGCCGGGGAGGCGGGACTGCTCATGACCGCAGCGGGCATGGGGTCGCTGGCGGCCAACGTCATCCTGACCCTGCTGGGCAATTTCCGGCGGAAATACCTGCTCCTTATCGGCGCTCTTCTGCTGTTCGAAGGCGCCCTGTTTGCCTTTGCCTGGTCCCAGTGGTTCTGGGTTTCCTGGGCCATACTGCTTTTCGTGGGCATGGGCAGCATCGGCTACATTTCTCTGGGCACCACCGTGCTGCAGCTTACCGTGCCCCAAGAACTGCAGGGGCGGGTAATGAGCCTGTGGTACGTTTCCGCCGGGTTCATGTTCATCGGCTCGCTGCCCATGGCCCTGGTCGCCGACCTGGTGAGCTGGCCCGTGGCCCTGGCCGGCGGGGCAACGATCTGCTTCGCCTTCACCCTGTGGCTGGCCATCCTGCGGCCCACGTTGCGTCGGCTGGAGGTCTAGGGAAGTCGTTTCCCAATCAGCTGGCCAGTAGTTCCTTCAATTGGGCGTCGATAAAGGCCGTGTCGACGGGGTTTCGCCCGGGCCCGCCGCCGGTGTGTCCCCAGATGGTCTCAATGACCCGAAGCTCAGCGTTGGGCATCAGGCCAACCTCTATCTCGTTGTCCTCCGGAGGAAAATACTGGTCGGTGCGCGAGGGCATGACAAAGGCCTTGGCCCTGATGGAAGCCAGGGCCTTTTCAAAGTCGCCGCCGTAGAGGGGATTGTCACTGATGTCGCCCGCCTGCCAGGTGGCCACCATGGCCAGGATGTCGTTGGCATCCAGTTGCAGGTAACGGCCCTCCCACGCGGTAATCAGGTAGTCCTCCAGCGAAGAAAAACCAAGGTCCAGGTAGACCTTTTCCCGGTAGAAGGCTTGCGACGGCGCCCAGCCGGCATACACCCGGGCCATGGCCCGCAGGCCCCTTTTGGGCGGCGAATCGTACCAGCCATTGTTCCAGGCTGCGTCGGCCCGCAGTGCGGCCTTCACCCCCTCGAGGAAAACAAAGTTGTGCCGCGAGGTTTTCGCCGACCCGCACCACGGGGCTATCCGCTCCACAACGTCCGGATACAGCGCGCCCCAGTGAAAGGTCTGCTGCGCCCCCATGGAAAAGCCGCATACCAGCGCAATTCGCTCAATCCCGAACAGTTCGGTAACCAGGCGATGCTGGAACCGGATGTTGTCGTAGTAGCTGACGGTGGGGAACCGGGCACGGTCGTAGGGTTCCGGGGTGTTGCTGGGCGAGGAGGAAATGCCGTTGCCGAAGAGGTTGGGCACGATGATGAAGTAGCGGGAGGGGTCCAGGGCCATGCCCGTTCCGATCATGGGCTCGTTGGCCTCGTGGCGGGAGGAAAAAAAGGTGGGGAAGACGATGACGTTGTCCCGGCCGGCGTTCAGTTCCCCGTAGGTCTGGTAGGCCAGGCGCGCCCCCCTCAGTCGCAGGCCGCACTGCAGGTCCACGTCGCCCAGTTCGAACAGCTTGTAATCGGTCATAGTTTCCCTCCCTCGGGTTGAATAGCGGCGGCAAATGGAATAGGCTTGCTGCAATTCTAACAGCGGGGAGGTCCACCATGTTGAACAAGGTCCACCACGTCACCTATGCCGTGAACAGCATCGCGGAAATAGCCAATTACATGGAAAGCAAGTTCGACCTGAAACCCATCCGCACCGACGAGTTCACCGGACGGGGATTCAAGGCCGTCCTGTTCCAGGTGGGGGAAACGCTGGTCGATTTCTTCGAGCCAACGAGAGACGACACGGCCCTGGCCCGCCAGCTTCGCGAGACCGGCCCGGGCGTGATGCACGTGGCCTGGGGCGTAGACGACATCGACGGCGTGTTCAGCGATCTGGTGTCCAGGGGCGCCGAACTGCGGGGAGAAGGCCCCGCCATCAGCCCTTACGGCTACAAGACGGCCAACATCGAACCCGGCAGTTCGCATAACATCCACTTCCAGCTGGCGGAGGGGGAACACAGTTAAGGGAGCCTTCTGCTTGACGTTACAGGCTGGCAAACCACTTCAACTTGCAGCCCGTCATTCCGGCGCAGGCCGGAATCCACTTGCTTCAATGGTGTATCCACGATCATGGCAGAAAGGCCCCTGGATTCCGGTTTTCACCGGAATGACGGTTTTGGACATTGGGCTGACTCCGTTACTGAAACGTGGTTCAGTTCAAGATTCGGAGACCCTTGCCATTCCATTTTCACCAACCACACCACTCCTTAAGGGGCGCAACCATGAAGCAGAGTATTGACCGCATCCTCACCACTCACACGGGCAGCCTGCCTCGGCCGCCAGACATGCTGGGCCTGCTGGTGGAAGAGCAGCAGCGTCACCTGGCGGAACGTTCCCAGCTGGACAACTCCGTTCGCACCGCGGTGCGGGATGTGTACAGCCGGCAGGTGGAAACGGGCCTGGACGTGGTGAACGACGGTGAGCAGGGGCGGGTGGACTATACCGTCTACGTCAAAGACCGGCTCACCGGCTACGAGGGGGAGAGCGTGCCCCTGGGCGGCATGACCGACGACGTGGAGTTCCCCGAACTGGCCGAGCTGCTGAAACCCTTCGCCTCGCCCTTCCAGGCGCGGCCAACCTGCACCGGCCCCATCGACTGGATGGACTGGCCGGCCGTGGAGACGGACATCGATAACCTGCGGGCCGCGTCCGAGGGATCCGGCGGTGAGGAGGTCTTCATGACCTCGCCCTCCCCCGGCCAGATTGCCCGCTTTCTCCACAATGTGTACTACCCATCGGACGAGGAGTACATCTATGCCCTGGCCGAGGTGATGAAGCGCCAGTACGACGCCATCGTGGATGCCGGTTTCCTGCTGCAGCTGGACTGCCCGGACCTGGCCCTGGGCCGCCACCAGATTTTCTCCCACCTGACCCTGGAGGAGTTCCGCTCCGTCGCCCAAATGCATGTGGAGGCCCTGAACTACGCGGTGGCCGATATTCCCGCCGACCGCATGCGCATGCACATCTGCTGGGGCAGCACCCTGGGGCCCCACCACACCGACGTGCCCATAGCAGACGTTATCGACATTGTCCTTCAGGCCAAGCCCTGCGCCGTGTCATTCCCCGCCGCCAACCCACGCCACGAGCACGAGTGGAAGGTATGGCGCGATGTAATCCGGCTGCCCGAGGGCAAAATCATCATTCCCGGCGTTATCGACTCCACCTCCAACTTCGTGGAGCATCCCGAGGTGGTGTGCGACCGCCTGGTGCGCTACGCCGGCGTTGTCGGCAGGGAGAACATGATCGCAGGGGCGGACTGCGGGTTCGGCACCTTCGCCGGACGACTGCAGGTGGATTCGAAAATCGTGTGGATGAAGCTGGCGTCCCTGGTTGAAGGGGCGCGCATGGCGTCGGAGCAGCTGTGGAGCTAATCCCGGTAGCTTTCGCCCACCGCCGGTAGTATCATACCGCCACCAACCGAGTTTACTCCGACCCTACAGACCCGGATCTGATCGACAAGGAGGCAAGGCAATGGCAAACAAGATGACCATGCTGGTGGGCACCGTAGGCCAGGGCATCATCCGCAGCGGCGACGGCGGCGAAAGCTGGCAGCGGGTGGGCATCAATCAAGGACTCCATTCCGACGCCCTGGTGCGCTGCGTCGTCAACCACCCCGGCCAGCCCGAGGTACTGTTCTCCGGCACCGACAAGGGTCTCTACCGAAGCGAAGACGCGGGCATGACCTGGAAGCTGGTGGAATCTCCCCTTAGCGACTACTGCGTCTGGGCCGTGGCCATCGACGAATCGGACCCTCAGACCATGTATGCCGGCACGGGTACGCCCGACCCGGCCACCATTTTCCGGTCCAGCGACGGCGGCAAGACCTGGGAGAAACGCCCGGTGGAGGTGGCCGAGACCTGCCCGGCGGTGGGCATCCCCCGGGTAACCGGAATGGCCATTGACCCGGAGAACCGCCAGGACATCTGGGTGGGCTTCGAGGTGGACGGCGTGCGCCGCAGCACCGACGGCGGCGATTCCTGGGAGAAGGTCAACCACGGCTCCATCCCCAACCTGGACATTCACAACGTGGCCGTGGCCGGCGGCCCGCCCAAGACCGTGGTGGTGCTGGTCAACGACGACGTTTATACCAGCCCCGACGGCCAGAGCTGGACGTCCCTGAACGTCCGCCAGAACTTCCCCTACGGCTATCCCCGGGGCGTCAAGGTGCAGCCCGACGATCCCCAGACCATATTCCTGACCGTGGGCGACACCACCCCGGGCCGAGTGGGCGCGGTCATGCGCTCGAAGGACACGGGCAAGAACTGGGAACAGCTTCCCCTGCCGGTGGACCCCAACACCGCCATGTGGGTGGTCAACATCCAGCCCTTCGACCCCAAGGTAGTGCTGGCCGGCAGCCGCTACGGGTACATGTACCGCAGCGACGACGGCGGCGATTCCTGGGAGAAGCTGTGGCGCGAGTTCAGCGAAATTTCGTCCATAACCTGGATTCCCGCCTGATTACCGTTAGCAGACTACATCAAGGACCCTTTAAGACCGCAGGTCCAAGCGTAGGGGCGCCCCCGGTGGGCGCCCCGTTCACCACGAGTAGAACAAGGCAGGCAACACTCCCATGAAGTTCGCGTTTTTCAGCCATGTCCCCTGGCCCGAAGGCACCGAGCCCCAGCAGCTTATCGAGGAAATCACCGAGCAGGTGCAGTACGCCGAGGAACTGGGTTTCGTCAGCGCCTGGCTGGCAGAGCACCATTTCACCCGTTACAGTATGGTGCCGTCGTCCCTGATTCTGGCCACCCACATCGCCTCCCGCACCACAAAGATCCGGGTGGGGACGGCGGTGCTGGTGTCGCCCCTGCACAATCCCATGCGCCTGGCCGAGGACGCGGCTATGCTGGACCTGATCAGCAATGGGCGGCTGGACGTGGGCTTTGGCCGCGGTTCCGGCGGCTACGAGTACACCGGCTACGGCCTGGACCCGGCGGAGAGCGCCGGACGTTTCCAGGACTCGGTCAAGATTATCCAGGGCCTGTGGACTACCCCCGGCTTCAGCTACGAGAGTCCCTTCAACAAGCTGGAGGACATCAACCTGGTACCCCCGCCCTTGCAGCAGCCCCATCCACCCATCTACATCGCCGCCACCCGCACCCAGGCCACTCTAGACTTCCTGGTGTCCAGCGGCCACAACCTGTGCATCGCCGTGGTGCAAGACACCGACCTGGCCCTGGACCTGTGTCACCGCTTCGTTGAGCAGGCCGAGGCGGCCGGCAACAACCGCCCCATGTCGGAAATCCCTTTCTTCCGCTACTTCTATGTGGCGGAGACGGAAGAAGAGGTACTGCGGGACACCGAGGACCGCATTAACTGGGTAGCGGACATTATGCAATGGCGCCGCTTCATCACCACCGGAAGCGAAGTTTACCGCCGCATGGCCGACTGGCGAACGGAACGCTCCGAACTGCCCGACAGCTACGAATACCTGGCCGCCAACCGGGCCATTATTGGCACCCCCGACCAGTGCGTGGCCCAAATAAAGGACCTCCAGGCCCAGGGCATCGACTACTTCGGCTGCAACTTCGACTTCGGCGGCATGGGCCGGGAGAAGGTTCTACGGTCCATGAAGCTGTTCAGCGAGGAGGTGATGCCAAGGTTGGGGTAGAAAAGTGTGTGGCTGCCAATTTTTCGAGTCAATTGGACGCATACCAAAGTCATAATATCGACCTGATGTATGCGGCTTGATGTAGGGGACGTCTGTTAATGGAGCAACCAAGTGAAGCCGACTACCTTCAGGGACAAGGCTTACGTCCCGAGAACATTGGCATAAATCGGGAGCGGGAAAGGCAAAGATTGCTGCGGGTGTATGAAGCACTTCCCAAGTCTTCGCATGGTAGTAATTTTCATGAACGGCACCCTGAAATACTGCCGGAATGGGTCGCAAATATCATAGAGAATCCGCACGAACGCTTGACTGTCAGGTGGGAAGATGGCGATAGCAGAACGTTGCTTGTGGGGAGAATAGAGGGGTTCGGGCAATGGATTGTGGTAGTCTTGTTAGTAGATGGTACGCTTTTGACGGCTTATCCTGACAGACGAATGGAAGCCAGATATGGAGGGCGCCCATGGCAGACTCAAGAATAAATGACAAACTGGAAGTTGCCTCCAGGCTTATAGTGGAATACTGTCCGGATACCGGTACTCTCTCTGTATCCACTAAAAAACAGCTTGGTGAGGGATTTACGGTTACGCCTAATCTCGTGGTCTTTTACGACCCGGTTGATGCAGATTGCCCGATAGGCTTCATCATGCACTCGGCGGAAACTGAACTCAAGCCTTTCCTGGATGCTATTTTGAATAAGGAAGGCACGGCAAAGACATGAAAGTCCAGAAGCTCAATAACCGAAATCCTGTTCACGGACAGTTACTTTCCAGGCATGGTGTAATCCCAAGAAGTGGAGCGCGAGAAGTAAGAATGAACCACCCTTGCTGATCTTCAGGTTCACAGCTTGCAAAGGGATCAGGCTAATGCGACTCTCCAAACCCTAATAGTCTCCACTGACACCCCGTCCTTGTCCCCTTAATCCCCGTATGCTACGCTAACCCAACTATGGCCAGTACAAAGGACAACCGGGTAGTCGTCGCCATGAGCGGCGGCGTGGACTCGTCGGTGGCGGCCTTGCTGCTAAAGCGGCAGGGGTACGACGTGGTCGGGGTCACCATGAAGCTCTACAGCCTGGACCAGGCCGACCTGCCCGATTACTACCGAGGCTGCTGCACCGTGGACGACGTGGAGGACGCCCGCATGGTCTGCCACCGGCTGGGCATATCCCACTACGTTCTGAACGTGCAGCGGGAGTTCCAGGACCACGTAATCGAGTACTTCTGCTCCGAGTACCAGCAGGGCCGCACACCCCACCCCTGCATCGCCTGCAACGACAAGATCAAGTTCAACTTCCTGGCCGCTCGCGCTTCCGTCCTGGAAGCGAAGTACGTCGCCACCGGCCACTACGCCCGCATCGAGCAAGAGTCCTGTGGCTTTTCTCTGAAGAAAGGTCTGGACGCCGCCAAGGACCAGTCTTACGTCCTGTTCGGCATGGGCCAGGCTGAACTGGGCCGCACCCTGATGCCCGTGGGTGGCTACTCCAAGGAGGCCATCCGGCAGTTGGCCCTGGAGGCCGACTTCCCCAACGCCGAAAAGCCCGACAGCCAGGACATCTGTTTCATCCCTTTTGGAGACTACAAGGCCTTCCTGGAGGAACGGATTACCACTGCCTGCGGCGACATGGTTGACCAGGACGGCAACGTGCTGGGCCAGCACAAGGGCATCGAATTCTTCACCGTGGGCCAGCGGCGGGGCCTGGGCATCACCGGAGCCGAAGCCCTGTACGTGCTGCGAGTTGAACCGGAAACCAACCGCGTGGTGGTCGGGCCGGAATCGGCCCTATACCGCGACACCCTCACCGTTTCGCGCGTGAATTACGTGGCCGGAATTCCCCCGGACGGCCCAACACCGGTCAAAGTCAAGATTCGCTATAAGTTTGAGGGAGCGCCCGCGGTGCTGCAGCCCCTGCCAATGGGAGCCAGGATTTGTTTCGACGAGCCGCAGCGGGCCATCACCCCGGGGCAGGCGGCGGTCTTTTACCAGGGAGACACGGTGCTGGGCGGTGGCTTTATTGACTGACTACGAGGCGGATGGGACACAACCTCCCCGGGGTCGAGGTTCCCGCCTGCGCGGGAACGACGGGGCATGCCCAGCTATGATATGCAATGGCACGGAGCGCAAGGACGGGGCGCGCCATGCCTGACCTGTCCCACGAACGTCGTCTTCACCGGCAGGGTTTACGGGTGGTGGCCGGCGTGGATGAGGCGGGGCGAGGGCCGCTCGCCGGGCCGGTGGTGGCCGCCGCGGTGGCCCTGCCATCGGGATTGTCCGGAGAGGAAGAATGGTTGAAGAAGCTGGACGACAGCAAACGCCTTTCGGCCAGGAGACGGGAGGCGGCCTTCGAGTTGATCCATGAGCATGCGCTTGCGGTGTCGGTTGTGGAGGAGTCGCCCGTTGAAATCGACCTCATTGGCATAGGGCGAGCGGTAATCCGCGCCATGCTGCGAGCCGTGGAAGGCCTGGCGGTCACCCCCCAGCACCTGCTGCTGGACTACGTGCCCATCAGGGAGTGTCAATACCCATACGAAACCCTGGTCAAGGGGGACTCCCGCAGCTATTCCATAGCCGCGGCTTCGATAATCGCCAAGGTAACCAGGGACCGGGCCATGGAGCGGGCGGACAGCCAGTACCCCGGCTACGGGTTTGCCCGCAACAAGGGCTACGGCACCGCCCTGCACCGGGAGCGACTGTCCAGCCTGGGGCCCTGTCCCCTGCACCGACGTTCCTTCGCCCCGCTGCGGCAGGCTGCGCTGACGCTGGGGGATGACTGACATGTCCATGTCGCGGATAAGACTGGGCAAACGAGGCGAAGAACTGGCTTCCGGTTTTCTCCGATCAGCCGGTTGCGGCATACTGGAATCCAACTACCGCTGCCCCTGGGGAGAAATTGACCTGGTGGCGCAGGACGGAGAGGAACTGGCTTTCGTGGAAGTCCGGACCCGCCGCACCGCCACCTTTGGCTCACCCCAGGAATCCATAACCCGCCGGAAGGCCGAGCGCATGGTAGCCGCGGCCTTGCATTACCTGCAAGACAAATCCCCCGAAAACGACGTAGGGGACATTCCCTGGCGAATCGATCTTGTGAGCATCCGTATGGTGGATGGAGCAGGCTCCCCGCAAATCGACCACATCAAGTACGCCGTCCAGGGCTGACGGCGCGGCTATGCCAGAATGGCGGCGGTCACCTCGAAGCCGCAACCGCCACCAGGATACGTCCGGCCAAAAGGGTTACGGCATAGGGGTGCACTAATTATGAAGGCATCTTACTTCGGTTGCATGGGTTACCTGGAGCGGGAGAAGTTCCCCGCCGGCTGGCCGGTTCCCCCTTCTTTTTATGACCCCGAAGTGTCCATGCAGTCCTACCGCGACGGCATGGCCGAGTGCCGCCTGGCCGAGGAAGTGGGGTTCGACTGGGTCAGCCTTTCCGAGCACCACTATTCGGGCAACCGCACCACACCCAATCCGGCAGTCATGGCCGCCGCGGTGGCCCAGCAATGTCAGCGGGTCAGGATTGCCCTTCTGGGCCAGCTTCTGCCCATCCTGAACCCGGTACGGGCCGCCGAGGAAATCGGCATGTTGGACAACCTGACGGAGGGGCGTTTGGTGGTGGCCTTCATGCGCGGCACCCTGAGCGAGGACCAGGTGTACGACCTGAACCCCAATGAGGGCCGGGACAAGCTGCTGGAGGGTATGGACCTGGTGCTGCGGGCCCTGACCGAACCTCAACCCTTTTCGTGGGAAGGCCGCCATTACAACTACCGGACGGTATCCGTCTGGCCCAAGCCCGTGCAGCGGCCCATGCCGCCGGCCATCGTGGCTACCCGCAGCGAAGATACTATCAAGTACGCGGCCGACAACCACCTGGGCCTGGGCGTTGCCTACGCCGGCGTTGACGCGACTGTGGAACTGGTTGAGAAGTACCGCAACTGGTGCGATGAGGCCGGCTGGCAGCCCGCTCCCGATGACATTGTTTATCGTGGCGGCATCTGTCTGGCGGAAACCGACGCGGAAGCCGAGGCCTTCCTGAACAGCCTTCACGCCCGGGGCGCGGAACGGGGCCTGTCCATCAGTTCGTCCCTGGCCCGGGCGGTGCTGGCCGCCCGCAGTGGCGCCAGGTACGACTCCCGGGCTGACAACGATCCGCCGGCGGCGGCGGCCCGTCCACCCCGGGCCCAGCTCAACTTCGTAGGCGGACCCGAAACGGTAGCCGGCCAGATCGAGGAATTGCACCACCGCTGCGGCGTGGGCGTGGTGGACCTGGCCTTCCAGCAGCCCGGCATGTCCCACGAGGGCGTGATGGAACAGGTGGAACTATTCGGCCGCCGTGTCCTGCCCCGAATGAAGGAACTGGACCAGTAGTAGGCGGAATGGAAGCGAGAAGAAATACCGCTTCCACTTTTCCGCTTTGCAATCGCTATTCAGTTTTGGGACAATTCGTCATTCCCGCGAAGGCGGAAACCTGGAGCCTGGGGGCAGAACTGGTCCGGATCAGTTCAAGACTAGTGCACATCCGTCCGCCAGGGGCGGCTACGTGGATAGAAAAAGAGAGGCTAAATGGCTGACAAGATACGGCTGGGCATTATCGGCGCCAATATTCACCGGGGCTGGGCGCCCCGAGCCCACCTGCCTGCGGTGGTGGCCAGTCCGGAGTTTGAACTGACCGGCGTCTGCACCACTCGCATGGAAAGCGCGGAGGAATCGAAGCAAGCCTTCGGTGCGAAGTATGCCTTCGACGACTACCACAAGATGCTGGAACACCCGGAAATCGACGCGGTAGTGGTCTGCCTGCGGGTTCCCAGCCACTTCGAACCCACCATGGCGGCCCTGAACGCCGGCAAGCACGTCTACACCGAGTGGCCCCTGGGCCGCACCACCGCGGAGGCCGAGGAAATGACCGCCATGGCCCAGGCCCGGGGGGTGCGCAACATGGTGGGACTCCAGGCCCGGGGCAACCCGGCCATGTTGTACCTGAAAGACCTGGTGGCCGAGGGCTACGTGGGCGACGTCCTTTCCTGTAGCGTAGTGCGTATATCCGACGGCGGGTTACAGCGCACGTCGGACCGCACCTGGCAGCGGGACCGGGACCTGGGCGCCAACACCCTGACCATCACCAACGGTCACACCATCGACGCCCTGCGGTTCGTGGTGGGCGACTTCAGCCACGTATCGGCGGTGGTCAGCACCCAGGTAAACCAATGGTACGAGACGGACACCGAGCAGTACGTGGAGGTAACGGCGCCGGACAACATCCTGGTCAGCGGCCGGCTGGCAACGGGCGGAGTGGCATCGGTGCACGTGGCCAGCAACCCCTGGGCTGGCAGCGGCTACCGCATGGAAATCTACGGCAGCGAGGGCACCCTGATCGCATCATCCGACGAGTCGCCCAACCACGTGGGGACCCGGGTACAGGGCGTGAGGGGTGGCAACAACCTGGAGGACTTGCCCGTTCCGGCCAGCTACACCTGGGTGCTGGAAAGCATGCCCCTGGGCGCTCCCTACAACGTGGGCCAGATGTACTACCAGTTTGGCGAAAGCATCCGCGCTGGCGAAGGCGGCCAGCCCGACTTTGCCGAGGCGGTGCGCCTGCACAAGTTCATTGACCGCATCCAGGAAGCGTCGGATACGGGCACCGAGGTGGCGGTTTAGGGCACTCCTGAAAAAGCTCCTTCCCCCATAACGGGGGTCCGCCGCAGCGGATCCGCCTCAGGCGGGAAGGTTGGGCCGGGGGTGACAGAAAATGCTTCGGGGGAAATCGCCCCCCGCCCTGACATTCCCCCATCAAGGGGGAAGGAATACTACCCGCCCCTGTCAGCTCATCAAAGGGGAAGGGACTCGTTCAGCAAATCCCCTGAACCTGGCTGGCGACCGGGCTTACCACTCGAACCCCAGGTTGGCGTAACGGACGAATACCGTACCGAAGGGCGCGCCCAGGGGCCCGTTGATCGCCAGGACGGCTAAGGTGTGCTGGTCGCCGGGCTGGGCGCTCTGGGTAACCAGGGTCCGCTGGGGCGTGTTGAACCCCTGCACGGTGCCCCGGTCACGATTGCACTCCCCGTCAATCCAGATCTCCCCGTAATCGTCCACGCAGGTCTCGAACTGGACCCGCATCCCAGTCGTTGGATGGCCGTCTACCGTCTCAGGAATGGTGATTTTCGTCCGGTACCATGCGAAGGTAAATCCCTTGGACTGGCGTTGGGGCAGATCGGTGATGACCTCCCATCCCGAGTCGTCATAATCCGCCAGGCGGGCCGGGCTTGGCTCGCCCGTCTCAAACACCAGTCCCCCATTTTCCTCGCCGGGGACGTAGCCTACGGCCACCCGCCAGGTTGCGCCGGTGGCGGCCCGCCCCGATTCCTCACCCAGGTTGACAGTTATTCGCGGCATCTCTGCCCTCCTTCCTTTCTTTTTATCCCCAAATCCGCCTCTGGCGGACGATTAATCCCTGATGGAGATGCATTGTTACATTCCTACCCGCTCCTCGGTGTGGGGAGTCGGGCAGGAAAGCATTGCTGATCATTCGTACCCTTTAGCGCGCCAAAAGCATCAATGCTGACTGATGAACTCGAGGACCAGGCCGTTCCAGACGTGGGGACGTTCCCAGAAACCGGCGTGACCCACGTCGGCCAGGGACACAAACCTGCTGGTGGGAATGTGGTCGGCCAGCAATTGCATCAGTGCCGGCGGCGACAGCAGGTCGGCATCCCCCGACAGCACCATTGCTGGTACCTGCATGGTGGCCAGGCGCTGGTAGGTAATGGGTTCGCGCAGAGGCTGTGTGGGTATTGCGCCATAGGGACGTGTGGCCAGTTCGATTTCCAGCCACCGCGCGGCGCCCTCCGGGTCCCTACCCCGGTACGAAGGGCCCAGTTCCCGCAATTCCACGGGCAGATCCTGTATCTGAGGTGGACGAAGGCGATGCTGTAGCTCCAGGTACTCGGCGTCCTGCACGCCGCCGATGGTATTGGCCGCCACCAGGCTGCGCACCCGTTCCGGGTGGCTCAGCGCGTAGTCCAGGGCCGGTATTGCCCCGGCGGCAGTGCCCACCAGGTGTACGCGTCCCATACCCAGGGCATCCAGCAGGGAGTGGAGATCATCTCCGGCGAATCCGGGCTGCGGCCCCGAATCCGTTGGGCGCGAGCGGCCCCAGGTGCGGCGGTCGTAAGAAATGCACCGGTATCCGGCGGCGGTAAAAGTGGGCAACTGGTTCACCCAGCATTCCGTCGTCCCCGTGGCGGCGTGAAGCAGGACTACCGGGGTACCCGTGCCTCCCGTATCTTCGTACCAGAGGTCACCGCCGGGCAGCGAAAGGTAGGGCATCTGGATCATTCTCCTCTATGCAGGCATCATTGTTGGCTGAACGTTCCGATAAGAAAATATCTTAAAATCCATCAGGGTCAACGCGTCGAGGGGAATGTTATCATACACCTACGAAAACCCCAGTACCGAAAAGAGCAATGGCATCTGAGTGAATTGTCATTCTGAACGGAGTGAAGAATCTAAACTCCATCCTGCAGACCAGGTTTCGGACCCGTAACCGGTTTGATAAGAAGGATTTCAGGCCCTTCGGCAAGCTCAGGGCGACATGACCCCAGGATTAAGGGGACAGCGAAACTCAAGATGCGATCGCTTTGCGGTAGCGGAAAAACAACTTGAAAACCAATGGAGGTATCCCCATGGCAGAGCGTGTAACCATAGTTCCCGACGGACTGGCGGCCAACCCCGCCTTCTCCCCCGGCGTGCGGGTGGGAGAGTTGCTGTTCGTGTCCGGCCAGATAGCCCAGGGCGCCGACGGCCAGTTGGTGGGGGGCAGCGACTGCGCCGCCCAGACTCGCCAGGTGATGGCCCGCATCCGCGCCATCGTGGAGGCGGCGGGCGCCACCATGCAGGACGTGGTCAAGATTACCACCTTTCTGGTGAACCTGGACGACTACCCCGGCTTCAGCCAGGTCCGCTCGGAGACCTTCCCCGAGAACCCACCGGCCAGTTCAACCGTGGTGGTGGCCGCGCTGGTGCGCCCCGAGTTCCTGGTAGAAGTGGAGGCCGTCGTACATATTCCGAATTGACATGGATAGACAGGATAGACAGGATTTCTTGCATCCCCGGAAAGAAGGCTCCGTTCGGGGAGGCCAACCAAGTCCTGTTCATCCTGTCCATCCATGTTTGAAGCTACTTTGAGAGAGGTCAGAGATGAAACTTGCCAGATTCAGCGTTGGCCCCTGGGAGAGCTACGGCCTGGTGGAGGGTGACCAGGTGCGCGTCATCCAGGGCAGCATTTTCGGTGAACACACCGTCACCGACGCCTCCTATCCCCTCAGCCAGGTAAGGCTGCTGCCGCCCACCGTGCCCACCGCCTACTGGGCCGTGGGGCTTAACTACGCTGCCCATATCGCCCACCAGGAAGAAGCCCTGGACGCCGAGCGCATCCAGCGGGACTCGTCAGCCTTCCGGCCCTGGCAGAAGGGCGCCAACTGCATCATCGGCCCCGGCGAGAAAATTGTCCTTCCCGCCGAGTCGGACTACGTCCACTACGAGGGAGAATTGCTGATAGTTATCGGCAAGCCCTGCCGTCGGGTGTCGGTGGAGGACGCCCCCAACTTCATCCTGGGCTATTCAATAGCCAACGACGTCAGCGGCGAGGGTTCCTGGGCCTCCGATCTGTCCAACTGGCGGCGCAAGATGTGCGACACCTTCGGCCCCATCGGCCCCTGGATTGAGACCGACGTTGACCCCCACAACCTGGAAATCATCACCCGCCTGAACGGGCAGGAACACGACCGGGGCAGCACTTCGGGGATGATCTACGACTGCTACTACACCGTCAGCGGGATCAGCCAGTTCGTCACCCTGCGCCCGGGCGACATCATCCTCACCGGCGCCCCGGGCTCCGTGGAACAGCTAAACCCCGGCGACGTAGTTGAGATCGAGATTCCGGAAATAGGGACGCTGAGCAACCCGGTGGTGGCGGAGGAGGAGTAGGGGCAACACGGCAACCTCTCCCCGTGTCCAAACAATTGCTCGAGGCGAGTCTCTCTGCGTCGGGCAATTGTCTTGTTTGGGCGATAACTCTGGGACCTTCGTTAAATGAAGCATTTGTTTACGGGAGTTGAATACGAGCTCACAGCAGGGGGAGGAAACATTCGGTGGCGGAATTCCGCCCAATGGGCCCGTAATACCTTGGTCCACAAACACGGTTTGCTCAAGAAAGATGCCGGGCACGGTATTTGGGAATTGACGGATAAAGGAGTTGCGGAAGTTGAGAGGTGGCAGAAGTAGCAACTGCACCCCGGGCGACGTGGTGGACAATGAAATTCCGCGAATAGAGTTCCGGGGTGAGGGCGTACCCCCCTGCCTAGACCCAAGCCCTTCACCCCACCGTATATTTGGCGATAGCGTCGAAGTCCAGTTCTATCGTTTCTGAAGAGTTGCTGTCGAAGGGCAATTTGATGAAACCCTCCTCTCTCAGCCGCGAGAGTTCCCTGGCAAATGTTCGTTGCGAACGTCCGCTATAAGTTCCTCTGTAATAGTGTGACTGTATTAAGTCCAGAAGTTTGACCTGTTGAGTGCCGGATTCGGAAAAGGGATCGGTCGGCTCCGTCTCCGTCAATAGGTAGTTCAACAAATTGAACTCCCGGTCATTGAGTATGCGCCTTCGGGGGCTGAGGTACGTCCGCCGGCATTGCTCTATCATCTGCTTGTAGACCAGGCGATTCAGCTTGTTTTTGACAAAGTTGTTGATGCCGGTCAGTTCCTCCGCGAATCCCCTCACGCCGAATTGGATGAAAGGGGTAACGTCAAAGGGCGCTCCCTGACGGCACTCCTGGAGCAAACGCTTATACTCGGCTTCGTTACGGTAGAAGTAGTTGGACAGCCCGTAGAAGCCGTGGATGTTGTATTCGCTCTGAAACAAGATGCCCGCCTCCAGCAACCTCGAAACCCGGCCGTTGCCGTCACCGAAAGGATGGACGGTTACTAGGAAGAAGTGGGAAAGCAAAGCTTTAACAACTGGGTGGTTTTGCTGAAATCTCCGCGAGTGCAGGAAGCTGATGAACTCTTCCATCAATTCGCCCAGGGTCTCGTGGGGCGCGCCATAGTGGACGCCGCCCATTTCCGGCAACCCCACCTTAACCATGTAGCTACGCAGTCGCCCGGGAACATTCCCGCCCTCGTCCGACTCTTCTGTCACTAGCTGGTGCATAGTAAGCAGGTCTTCTAAAGTGACCGGTGAACTGCCCGATGCGAAACGATGGCTCACCCATTCCTGCGCCCGCTGGGCGTTGCGGATCTGCAGTTGTTCTTTAGAAAGGCGGCGGGACTCCCGGCCTTGGGGTTGACCGAAAATCTGCAGGTCAACCTCTGCCTCGGTGAAAGGATTGCCCTCTATTGCAGTGGTACCATGCACCGCCCTCACGCGGTTTAGACGGTCCAGTTGGGCCCGCCACTCTGGTGGCAACATCAAGTTGAGTGCGGCCTGCTTATGCCCCTCAATGGCAATCAGGTCTGTGAAAAGATCCTGTTGGTTCAGGTTGTACTCGAAACTAAAGGTCTCCCAGAATTGTTTAGCGTTCATTAATTGACACCTTATTTGACACTATATTTGACAGCTTACTTGGCATTGCAAATCCTTCTATGATTGCGAACTATACATATAATTGTCGCTTGCTTACGAGTAAAATGCAAGAGATATCAGTCTTTAACGCTCTTTATTTGACATGTTATTTGACCACTTATTTGACGCTATTTGGCTGGCAAGAAACACACCGGTGTTCCCCCTCCCCTTCCTTAGCCCACCCCTTTAACGCTATACTATTCTCAGGCTTGGCCCCGTCCGCCTCAGGCGGACCGAGCCAGGCCGCAATTTTGTATGCCAATTCGTTGACTCCGGTCAACCAATAGAGGGAGGATTCGGGTGGAGTTTGATATTGCAGTGCTCAGCGGCGACGGCATTGGGCCCGAGGTTACCACCGAAGGGGTTAAGGCCCTGGAGGCCGTGGGCCGCGCCTTCGGCCACACCTTCAACCTGGAATATGGGGATGTGGGCGGCATTTCCATTGACAAGCATGGCACTCCCCTGACCCAGGAGGTGCAAGACCTGGCGGGTTCCGCCGACGCCGTCCTGTTCGGCGCGGTGGGCGGCCCCAAGTGGGACGACCCCTCCGCGTCGGTACGGCCCGAGGACGGCCTCCTCCAGCTTCGCGCCCACCTGGGCGTCTTCGCCAACATCCGCCCCGTCAAGGTCTATCCCAACCTGGTGGAGTCCAGCGTCCTCAAGCCCGAGGTGCTGGAGGGCGTGGACATGGTGGTGGTGCGGGAATTGACCGGCGGTCTCTACTATGCCGAACCCAAGGGCCGCCACGAGACTCCCCAGGGCTGGACCGGCGTGGACACCATGCGCTACAGCGAGGCTGAAATCGAGCGAGTGCTGCGGGTGGGCTTTGAACTGGCCCGGGGCCGCCGCAAGAAGCTGGCATCCATCGACAAGGCCAACGTGCTTGAATGTTCCCGCCTGTGGCGCCAGATAGCCACCCGCCTGGGCGACGAGTACCCCGACATTGAGCTGGAGCACGTGCTGGTGGACGCCTGCGCCATGCAGTTGGTGCAGCGCCCCTCCCGCTTCGACGTTATCGTGGCGGAGAATACCTTTGGCGACATTCTCACCGACGAGGCGGCAGTGCTGTCCGCCTCCATGGGTCTGCTGCCCTCGGCCAGCCTGGCCGACGTGCCCATCGAGGGCCGCAGGATTCCCGGCTTCTACGAACCCATCCACGGCACCGCGCCGGACATTGCCGGCCAGGGTATTGCCAATCCGGTAGCCTCCACCCTCAGCGTGGCCATGATGCTGCGCTACTCCCTGGGCCTGACTGAGGAGGCGGCCAGCGTGGAGCGGGCGGTGGACCAGGCGCTGGAGGCCGGCCACCGCACTCCGGACATCGCTGTCGAGGGAACCCACCGGGTAAGCACCACCGAAATGGGCAACCTGATCGCTCACGCAATTACGAATTAAGAATTACGAATGGGGCTGGAGAACTGCTCGTATTGGAGGACTCAGATTGGTTGTACTGGTAACCGGAGCGGAAACCCCGTCCCAGACGTAGCGACCATTCTTGATTCCTAGCTTCTAATTCTTTTTTCCAAGGAGAACCATGCCTTTCGTACCGGACCAGGTCAGCCTGCTGGCTTCAGTGCCCATCTTCCTGGCCAGCGCGGTGGCCGTTGTCTTCCTGGGAGTGCAGCTGGCCAAATACGGAGATGCCCTGGCCACCCTCACCGGCTGGGGAAGGCTCTTTGTTGGCAGCATCCTGGTAGCCCTGGCTACCTCCCTGCCCGAACTGTCCCACAACTTCACCGCCGTCCGCATTGACGAGCCGGAACTGGCGTTGGGCGATGTCCTGGGATCGAACATCGTTAACATCCTGATTCTGGCCGTGGTGGCGTTGCTCTTTGGCGGTAGGCGCTTTCTGCGGCAGCTAGCCCCGGAGCAGGGTTACCTCATCGTGCTGGCCGCCATTCTAACCGGCCTGGCGGTAGCGCTGGCCGCCTGGCACAGGGTGGCGCCCGGGCCTGTCACTGAGGCCAATCTTTGGCAAATCGGGTTTTCCTCCATTTTCCTGCTGGTGGTCTATGTGATCGGTATGCGTATTGTTTACCAGCATCCTGCGGTGTCGCAGGAGGAAGATGAGGACGATGTGGGAATTTCCCTGAGGCGCGCCTGGGTCCTGTTCGGCATAGTCTCCCTGGGAGTGGTCGTATCGGGCATTTTCCTGGCTCAGAGCGCTGCCTGGATTGCGGAAGCCTCCGGCGTTTCTTCGGGAATTGTGGGCATCCTGGCGGTGTCCATCGTTACCAGCATGCCGGAAGTCTCGGCAACTATCGGCGCGGCGCGACTGGGAGCAGCAGACCTGGCTGTGGCAGGCATTTACGGCAGCTGCGTATTCAACATAACCATCCTGGCCTATTCCGACTTTTTCCTCCGCACCGGTGTCATCCTCAATACTGCGGAACCAGCGCATTTCGTAGCCGGCGGCATAGCAGTGGGTCTGATTCTTTTTGGCGGACTGCTCATCTGGGGGCGCCATCGTTTCTCCCAGCCAGTAATCGTGACGGGGTTGGCCTTGATAGCGGTAGTGTACCTGCTGGGAGCGGTCCAGGTGGCAATACTGGGTGCGGCGGGGTGACGGTCACTTTCCACGCATGGACTCGAATGGCGGGGGACTGAAGGGCAGCGGGTCCTATCCTCAAATTAGGCGAAAATATGGACTTGATACTGGTCAGGCATGGCGAGACCGATGCCAACCGCCAGGGAATACTGATGAGCAGCATAGGGGGCCCGCCCCTGAACGCCACAGGCAGAGACCAGGCCGCCGACATTGCCGCTGCCTTGAAATCGGAACCCGTCGCCCACCTTTACACCAGTCCCGCGCTGCGAGCCAAAGAGACTGCCGAGATCATCTGCCTAGCTATTGAAACACCCTTATCCGAGGTAAATGACCTTTGCGAGGTCAACGTAGGGCGTCTGGAGGGACTCACAAAGGCAGAAGTGCAGCAGAAGTTCAGAGCACACTCCCTGGAATGGGAAAGGGACCCTGCTACTGCCAGGCATCCCGGTGGCGAAACGATACAGGAACTGCAGGACAGGGCGTGGGCGGCTGTTCAGAGCCTCACTGAACTGCATATTGACGATACCGTGGTCGTGGTCAGCCACCTGTTTACCATCCTGGCCATTGTGACAAGGGTGCTGGAAATGCCCCTCAACCACTTTCTCCGCATCCGCGTGGAACCGGGCGCGATGGCCAGAATTGAGCTAGGGGCAGGCAGGCCCGAGGTAGTATCCACCAACGAGACCTGGTATCTCCGTGCCCGCGGCCGGGATGCGTGGGCTACCGCCAACGTCCCCAATAGGACGGTTGACGTCCCATCAAACCTCCCATAGACTTGGCCCCACCTGACCAGTTCCATACGGGGGGCCGCCCATGACCAGTCCAGCCACCGCCGCCGACTTTGTTTCCTCCGTCAAGCGCCCTGACGACATTGACGCCTTCTGGGAGGACATTCTGGCCCGCACCGCCGCCATACCCCTGGATGCCCAGGCGGTATTCGACCCGCTGCGTTCCACGCCCCAAGTGGACGTGTACGCGGTCCATTACACCAGCCTGGACCACGTCCGCATTGCCGGCTGGTACGCCTGCCCTGCCAATCCGCCTCCGGCGGACCGGCTGCCGGGGCTGCTCATCGTTCCCGGGTACACCATGGAGCCCCAAATTCCCAAGAACTGGGCAGCCAGGGGGTACGCCGCCTTCAGCGTGGCGCCCCGGGGCAAACTGCGCAGCAACGGCCAGTTCAACCCCGGCTACCCCGGTCTGCTAACCTACGGCATCATCGACCGCAACACCTACGCTTACCGGGGCTTCTACATGGACGCGTGCCGCGGCGTGGACTTCCTGCTGTCCCGGGAGGAGGTGGACGGCGGGCGCCTGGGCGTTACCGGCCACAGCCAGGGCGGCGGCCTGGCCATCGCGGTGCCGTCGCTGCGTCCCGAAGTGACCGTTGCCACGTCCGGCGCCCCCTATCTCTGCGGGTTCGTGGACGCCATTGACCTGACCGATGGTTACCCCTACTACGAGATTGCAGACTACCTCCGGCTGTTCCCCGAGAGCCGCCAGCAGGTAACCGACACCCTGGCCTATTTCGACGGCATCAACCTGGCGCACCGGGTTACCTGCCCCATCATCGTCAACATTGGCCTTCAGGACAGCACCTGCCCCCCGGAGACCGGCTACGCCCTGTTTCGCGCCATTGGCAGTCAGGACAAGCGCCTGTACGACTACGACGGTTACGGCCACGACGCCAATAACGCGGTACACGCCGGGGTAATCGACTCCTTCCTTGCCCAGCACCTTCAACCCCAGGGGGGCCTTCACCAATGACCACATCCGCTTACCAACCCCCCAATAACTTCGACAACTTCTGGCAGGCAGTCCTGGCTGAACTGGCCCAGCTTCCGGCGGCCCCGGAGTTGGAGGAAGTCCCCCTGCGCTCCAGCGACTTCGCCACCGTTTACGGGGTGCGGCTCACGTCCGTCGGCCCCTACCGCATCTTTGGCTACCTGAGCATCCCCCAGGGCCGGGGAACATTCCCGGCCCGTTACTTCCTGCCCCGATACGGTAGCGTCAGCGACCTGGTACCCCAGGGCACCTCCAACGTTCAGCGGCGACATTACGTTACCTTCTCAATCTCTGTTAGAGGGCAGCGCCGCGCCGACAGTCCCTACGCCGCCAGTTTCCCCGGCCAGCTTACCGACGGCATCGACGACCCGGCCACCTACATCTACCGGGGCATCGTGGCCGACTGCTGCCGGGGCCTGGAGTACCTGGCGCAGCGCCCGGAGGTGGACACTGGCCGCGTCGCCGCCATCGGAACCGACCTGGCTTTGATAACCGCCGCCCTGTGTCCCCGGGTGACCCACCTGGTATCCACGCCGGTCATCCACCACCGCGCCCTGGAACGGGCCGGGGCCACCCAGGCCTACCCGCTGGAGGAACTGAACGACTACCTGCGCCTGTACCCGGAGCGACGCGACCAGGTAGCCAATACACTCAATTACTACGATCTGGCCGGCTTCGCTCCCACCGTGGAGGCCGCCACCCTGCTGATGGCCGACTCCGGCGCCAACGGCGTTCGCGCCGACTACCTGGAAGCCGTGGCGCAATCGATCAAGGGCACAGCCCAGCTGCGCGAATCGGAGCATTCCAACTACCGGGACGGGGCCTATGCCGAAGGGTGGCTGTCGGAACGGCTGGGCATCGAACCCTGCCTGCCGCCTCACTGGCGCGGTTGGGCGCCCTGAGACGTACAGGGCAATCGCGTCTTGAATTCCGGCGCCGCTACACTCATTGAGTCATGTCGCCCTGAGCTTGCCGAAGGGCCTGAGATGGCGGCAAAAGGGTCACGTAAAGGGGCAAGTCAGTTCGGTATGGCCGGTGAATACGGAGAGCGACAATACTACGTCTACATTGTGGCCAACAGCTAGCACAACATTTATATTGGCGTAACCGGCGACCTGATCCGGCGCGTTTACCAGCAGAAGAACAAGCTCACGGAAGGCCATGCCAGCAAATACAACATGCGGATGCTGGTCTACTACGAAACCACTTCCGACGTTCTGTCCGCCATCGCCCGAGAGAAGCAGCTAAAGGGATGGAACCGGCGAAAGAAGGACGGACTCATCGCCACTAGGAACCCCTGGTGGGTTGACCTGTCCCTGGAATGGTACAGCAGGCAAGAATTCTAGGCCCTTCGGCAAGCTCAGGGCAACATAGTTGGACGCCCAGGATGACATCGTTTCCCGCTATTCTCTCAGGAAAGCGTCCTGCCATCCGGGAGCGTTATGTCTTAAAAACCGGCAGACAGTGGCAACACCCACCACGGAGCGGCAGCTATGAAGTTCGGCATCAACCTGGGCGGGGGCAATCTGCCCCACGAGTCTCGGACTGAGGCGTTTGAAGGAAAGCTGGAAAAGTCGCGGCTGGCCGCCAGGTATGGCTACCACTCCCTGTGGACCGGGGCGGCTTACCTGAACAACGACTTCCACGCCACCCTGCTGCTGGCCCGGGTGGCGGCCGAGGCTCCGGACCTGGAACTGGGTTTCGTGGGCCTGCTGCCCTTGTACCATCCCGTGGAGGCCGCCGAGCAGTTATCCACCCTGGACGTAATCTGCGGCGGCAGGCTGGTGCTGGCCCCGGCCCTGGGCTGGCGGGACTTTCAGTTCGAGGGGTTCGGCATCCCCAAGTCGGAACGGCTTACCCGCTTCCGCGAGGTGCTGGCGGTGATGAAGGAGCTGTGGAGCGACGGCCGGGTAACCCACCAGGGCCAGCACTTCCAGATGACCGACATACCGCCGGTGGGCGCGCCCCTGCAGCGGCCCCATCCCCGCATCTACATCGCCGCCAACCAGGACCAGGGCGTGCGCCGCGCCGCCCGGCTGGCCGACGGCTGGCTGGTAAGCTCCCGCTCCACCCTGCCCACCGTCGCGCGGCAGGTGGGACTGTACCGTGAGGCGGTGGAGGCCCGGGAAAAGACGGGCTACATCTCAGCGTGGCGGGAGATGTTCATCGCCGAGACCAGGGAAGAGGCCATCCGCATCGCCCGTCCCCACGTGGAGTGGCTGTACCAGGACCGGGCGGCGTCGGGCCACAGCCAGGAACTGCCCGAGGCCGACCGTATCGACGTGGGTTTCGAGCAGGTGCTGGACGGGCGGTTCATCATCGGCAGTCCGGACGAGTGCGCCGCCGAGGTTGAGAAGTACCGGGAACTGGGCGTAGAGGAACTGGTGCTGCGGTGCCAGTGGCCGGGAATGCCCAACGAGGACTCCCTGCGAGCGGTGGAACTGTTCGGCCGGGAAGTGCTGCCCCGCTTTGCGTGAGACGACCGCTTGCTCTTCCAGTTCACCGTGGCCTGCGCAATGTCGACGTGCGGAAAGAGTATGTCATCCTGAGCTTGCCGAAGGACCTGAACTCCCTCCCACCAAACCCGGCCCACAGACCGAATGACAGCTTGGCGGATAGCTTCTTGCATCTCCGGTGACTCTCAGCTGAACCGCTTCAACCTGCCTTGTAGGCAGTGGTCTCGCCTAACTACTTTCCCTTTCTCCCGCCAGCGCCTCCTCGGCCCGAGCCAGATTGTTGCGGCTGGCCTGGGTGCTGGGGTGGTCAACTCCCAGGATTCGCTCCCTCAGGGCCAGGGTCTCGCGGTGCAGTTGGGCGGCGACCTGGTAGTCCCCCATGGCGTGGCAACAATTGCCCAGGCTGCCGCGGCTGCGCAGGGTGTCCGGGTGTTCGGGCCCCAGCGCCCGGGATCGCCGCTCCAGGGTGTCGCGGAACAGGGCCAGGGCCTCGTCATAATGGCCGGCGGCGTAGAAGCTGTTGGCCAGGCCCGTGCTGCTGCGCAGGGTGTCCGGGTGGTCGGGGCCCAGGGCGCTTCGCCGGTCCATCAGGGCCCGGTAGTGATAGTTGATGGCCTGCCCGTAGCGGCGGGACACCCGATGAAAGCGGGCCAGGTGGTAGTCCAGGTTGAAGGCGCCGGGCTGCTCGGTGGCCATCTCATTCATCCACGAGGGGCACTAAGATTCGCGAAGGATAGGGGGCGTCCATCGACCCGCCAAAGGTCCGCCTGAGGCGGATTCCGCAGGCTCAGGATGAGCGGGTTGGGCCGCCCATAATCCCTTGTGGCCTAATAGCCGGTGGCCAGGGAGATGAGCGCTCCTATGATGGGGCCCATTATGGTCCAGAGAATGCCCCAGCCCAGCAGGTAGTCGCCCAGGATTATGCCCAGCAGGATCAGTGGGCCGAACCTCTCGTAGCGAGCGTAGGTCTGGGCCATACTGTCGGGGAGCAGACCACCCAGCACCCGGGAGCCATCCAGCGGAGACAAGGGTAACAGGTTGAAGACGGCCAGCAATACGTTGAAGAAGATGACCACACCGGCAATGTCGGTCAGGGCTTCCCGCATCCCCCCGGACAGGACATAGGTGGTGCGGTACAGGCCGGGGGCGCTCCAGCCCAGCAGGCCCAGCTTGATGGGTATGGCCACCAGGAAGGCCAAGACCAGGTTGGACAGGGGGCCGGCGGCGGCGACCAGCGTTATACCCAGGGGGCCCCTCAGGTGGTGGTGGTTCACCGGCACGGGTTTGCCCCAGCCAAATCCCACCACCAGCATCATCACCGTGCCGCTGGGGTCCAGATGGCGGACGGGGTTCAGGGAAAGGCGGCCCAGGCCCCGGGAAGTACCGTCGCCCAACACCGTGGCGATCAGGGAGTGGCTGAACTCATGGATGGTGATGGCTGTCAGCAGGGCAAACATCACCAGGACGGTCAGGCGAATAAAGCTGGCGGGGTCGTAGAGCAGCAGGTCAAATGAACTGATCAGCATCTCGGGTTACTTCAGGAACCTCTGGAAAAGTAGTCACCTAAGCAGCGAAAGTCTCAGTTCAGGATGGTAACCCGATGGTTTCGCGTCTGGAGGGGAGGCCATCACCCCCCATCCCCCTCCCCCCTCGATGGGGGAAGGGACCCCTGAGATAGCTTCTTATTCATCGTCGTAGTCGTCGTCGTGGCCGCCTTCGTCCTCCTGGGATGGAGCGGGAGCGAAGGCGAAACCGGCGGCAGGAGCAGTGGCCCGGCTGCGGTCGCGGCGACGTCGGGGACGGGGCATTTCCAGCAGCGCGGTCCTCAGCCCGGCCAGGTCGTCGACGCTGACGCCGGCCAGGTCCAGGATGAGGCTGCTGGCGCCCATGTCCCTCAGGCCGGGCAGGTCTTCCCCGGCCGGAATGGCGGATACCTGGACCAGGACGTATTTGTCGGTGCGGCGGGTCAGGCTGCCCAGAACGACCAAGTCCTGCAATGTCCAGGAGCCGGAAACGGCAGTCATATCCAGTATAAAGCAGTCCACCGGCAGGGCGGCCACGGCCCGCAGCTGCCGGTCGCTGAGGTCCGAGGAGACCGTAAGAATACGGGCCAGGTCATCCTCTCCCGCCACGGCGGCGGCGGCGCTGTCCAGCCCGAAGGCCATCAGGTCTGCGCCTCCTGCGGCGCAAGCGCCGGCATCCTCGCCGGACAAGGACGAATCGCAGACGCCCCAGGGAACGCTGCCAGCCGATTCGGCCAGGCCTTCGATAGCTCCGAAGTCGCTAATGCTCGATACCAACACCGCATCCAGGCCGGCCTGGGCGGCGGCAGAAACCCCGGCCTGGTGATCCGAGGAAACTAACCCCACCAGGGCCATCCCGGGAAGTTTGGTGGCGCGGGCCGTGCCGAAGCCCAGGGGCGCCGGTGTCCCGTCGCTGATTCTTTGAAGCAGGTCTAAGAGTTTACTCATTATTGCTCGCTGATCCCTTGATTGGCTCAGCGGATTATACCCTATGCAGGTTGATTTGTCGGTAAAGGGATGGCCAGCCGGTTTAGCCGAGAATAAGTAAGGCCCCCGATCAGAAGACCTTGCCGGATACGTGGGCGACCAGCGAGGCCAGGGCCTCCCCGAAGGGACCGGCAGCTTCCCACCCGCGGAAGTCGAGCACGCGGCCCTCTTTAAGCAGAGTGCAAAGCTGGTCGTCCCGCTGGTAGAAGACGTCGTCGGCCGCAACCGTCAGCAGGGCCTGGCCGGTGGCGGAGCGCTGGCCGCCGGCCAACTGGGCCAGGTAGGTGCTGGTCTGGGGGCTTTCCAGGGCCTGGGACGTGCCGAGCAGGACCAGGCAATCGAAATGGGGAGTGTGTTCGAAGAGAATTCGACCGGCCTGCACCGCAGCTTCATCGTCGGCGGCTATGGCCCAGGCGGGAATGTGGGACTGCGCCAGGCCGGAACGGAGGCGGTCGGCCAGGTCGGCGTCGTTCATGGAGCCGATGATCAATGTGGTGGGGTAGGTGCGGCTGACGCCCCGCATCACTTCCTGGGCGGCCAGCAGGGGTTCGGCCACGCCGGCGCCGGCCAGAAAAGCCCGGGGTATGCGGCCCCCGGACCTGGCCACCGTATCCAGGGTGATGGCGCTGGGGCCGGTGTGCACCGCCATGTCCAGGCCGATGGCCATACTCAGGTCGCAGTTGACCAGCCGGGTAAAGCCCAGGGACGTATTCAGGAAGACGGCGCTCTCCAGGTCGGCATTGGAGAAAGTGGCCCCCCGCAGATCGGCGCCGGTCAGGTCGGCCAGCTTCAACGAGGTGGCAGCCAGGTTGGCGCCCCGCAGGTTGGCGCCGGACAGGTTGGCCCAGGAGAGGTCCGTGTAGGAAAGGTTGGCACCGGACAGGTTTGCCCCCTCCAGGTTGACGTACTGGAGATCGGAGTAACTGAGGTTGGCGCCGGTAAGCAGGGCCCGGCCCAGGTGGCTGCTGGAAAGGTCGCTCCTGATCAGGGTGCATCCGGGCATGTTGGCCAGGGTGAGGTCGCAGTGGGAGAGGTTGGCCCGGGAAATGTGGGCCGATTGCAGGTTGGTCCCCATCAGGCGGGCATACTGCAGGTTGGCGCCGGTCAGGTCGGCCCGGCTCAGGTCGTCGTGGGCCAGGTCGGCCCGGGGCAACCTTACCCCGCTGAGAAAGGCGCCGGACAGGTCCAGCTTGGCCCGCCCGTGGACAAGGTCAGGTTCGAAGGTCTCGCCGGTGGAACGGTCGCCCAGGCTGTAGTTCAGGTGGTAAACGATGGGCTGCTCGTTGGGGACCCAGAAGGTCGCTTCCCGCCAACGGGATATGGCATTGGGGCCAGCCTTCGCTATGGCGACGTGTTCAGGATCTGCCAAGGTGCCTCCTGGGCCATGCGGCTCGGGGCAACGTCCGTGCTCCCGTGCCCTCGTTGGGATGTACCATACACCCTTAGGGCGGGGTTGGGAAACGTTGCGGCATACTGCCGCGACCACCCCGCCGATACAATCCCTTCCCGCTCATTACCGGAAATCCCCGGGAAGGCCGGTTCTGAAGTGTTCCGGGTCCCCGCCTTCGCGGGAAGGACAGGTGACCCCCAGGCCTGAGTGCGATTTCCCTGGACGCAAGGGTGCAGGCGCCGTTGCTGGAGTCCAGGAAAATTATAGGGGCGCTCGAAAATTGCAAGGGCGCTCGGCCGTGCGCCCCTGCGGTCGTTCCAGGTCAGACCAACCAATCGTTGCGCCATCAGGCGAAGCCTGGCATTTAGCCTAGTTGGGCACCCAGACCATGGCGCCTACCTCGGTGAATTCCCGCTTCAGCTTGTTCCAGGAATCGCCGGCGTCCTCAGTGGAGTAGAGTTCGCCGAACAGGCTGGAAGCCAGGATAAAGTCGGGGTCGGCGGGGTGGGTGACAAAGCCCCAGATGTTGGAGTTGGGCTCCACGGGCAGCGGTCGATTCTCCCAGGTCCGGCCCCCATCGGTGGAACGTCGGAGAGCCCCCTGGCTGCTGATGGCCGACTCGCCCAATGCCGAGAACAGCACGTTGGGGTCGTCGGCCTTGAAGGCGATTCCCCGGCTGTAGGGCAGGGGGAGATCATTGGTGGTATTCAGCGACTCCCAGCTTTCGCCCACGTCGGTGGTGTAATAGATTTCCCGAGGAGTGCTGAACAGGACCCTGTTCTCCTCGCCGGGGCTGATGGCCATGCCGTGGATGTCGGGATGCACGCCGGTGGTAATGTGGGTCCAGGTGTCGCCGCCGTCCAGGCTGCGGTACACGCCGTCCACCTCAACACCGGCCCAGACCGTGTTGTGGGCTTTGGGGTCCACCATCAGCGCGGTGACCATGGGCGGGCCGATGTGGCAGTACTGGGCCATGTCCACGGGCAGCTTGGTCCAGCTCTGGCCGTCGTCCCGGGAGCGGAACAGGGCCGCCGGCTTGATGCCCACGTAGATGGTGCCGGTATCCACCGGATCAATGGCGATGTTCCAGATGGGCACTCCCTCCATGGGCGACCACAGCTTGGTCCAGGTGGCGCCCTTGTCCTCGCTGCGGAAGATGCCCTGGTTAGAACCGGCCAGGATGCGGTTGGGGTTGTCGGGGTAGGGTACCAGTGCCCGGACATCAGCGCCCAGCACGAAGGGGTCGCGAATACGGTTCCAGGTCTCGCCGGTATCGGGGCTGTACCAGACGCCGCCGCCGAATCCAACGGCGCCAACGCAGATGCTGTAGTCCTTTCCCATAACATTCACCGCCTTTCGTTTCAGTTTTCGCGGACTATTGGGTTCCAACCTTGAATCTATCAGGAATTATACTGTCTGGCGCGGTGGAAGACTATCGGGAGAGTTGGGCAGGTCTATGGCTCCTTAAGTCAATGTCATGCTGAGCTTGCCGAAGCATCTAAACTCCGTCCTGACAACCGGCTATTGGGACCCACAACTGAGTCTTGTCGGCAGGATTTCAGGCCCTTCGGTCCGCCTGAGGCGGATTCCGCTCGGGGCGACATGACTTCGCTGCTGGATGGCCGTAATCCACATGATGCGATGGCCTGGGCCTGAGGATAGCCTTCCGGCGCGCTCTAGTTGCGGTGGCGGGCCTGCTGGAGCTTCTCGACGGTGCCGGGGATTTTCCAGTCGATGTAGAGCATGACGTGCTCCTTGATGGCTTCCTCGTGAACGCGGCAGGGGGCGCAGTGGCCGTCGATGCACAGGCCGTGGCGGGGTCGCAGGTACTGGCGCAGCAGGTCCAGCAACTCCAGCACCCGCCCGTCGTCGTCCCCTCCGGCCCGCACCAGTTCCAGGAGTTCGTCCAACTGCCCGGAAAGCTTGTCCAGGGTCTCGTTGTGCTGCTTCAGGCTGCGTTCGACAAAGTTCTTGGGTTCGTCGGGGTTGGGGTTGACGGATACGGGTACCTGGTAGGGGTCAAAGGGCGGTTCGTCCAGTTCACGACCGCAGGCATCGCATCGGGCCGGGTCCTGTGACATCGTAGGCGCCTCTCTGGTGAAATTCGTCCCGGTAGGTTTGGGCAAATTGTAAGGGATACAGGGAGCGGGGGCAAACGAGTGTACCCTCACCCCCGGCCCCTCTCCCTGAGGGAGAGGGGGGCGTCTGTTTCCGTTAGGGGTCTTCTTGCCCCAGTATGACGGTCAGGAGCAGGGCGGCCACCAGGGCCGCCCCTACGGGGATATCCAGCATTACGCCTCCTCCACCAGCCAGCGGGCGGTCAGTTCGCCGGTGCGGGCGGTGGCTTTCAGTTCCATTCCTTCGATGAAGAAGTCGGCGTTGACGACCGGGTTGCCGCTGACCACCTGGATGCGGTCGGACAGGACACGCTGGACTAGCTGGGCCAGGTTGACGTCGGGGCCGCCGGGGATTGTCAGGGCCAGTCGGATACGGGGAACAGCGCGCTGGGCCAGGCGGGCATCGGCGGCGGCTTTGGCGGCATCGTAGTGGTCGATAAAGCGGCAGTCCACCGTCGTTTTCCGCAGGGCGTGGGCGGCCTGGCTGGCGGCGTTTCCGGCCTGGTAGCTGGTGGGGTCGGGGGCCAGGTAGGCGCGGTTGGCGTTTAGCTTCAGCAGGGTAAGGTAGGCGGCGGCCGTGGCGTGGCCGTTGGCGACGCGCACCACCGTGCCCCGACCCACGTAGTCGTCGGAAGGCGTTGCCAGGGCGCCGCCGGTGACGTGGGGCAGGGTGACGGTGATGCTGCCCGTCAGGTCGTCGCCGTCGCCGCCGGCGAGAGAGTTGGCGGTGTAGTCGGTATTGGCGGCGGGAACGCGGATGCCGTCCACCGCCTGGTAGCCGCCGCTCTCGGCCAGGAAGTCGCGGCTCTCTCCGGCGGGAATGGCCGGCACATCGCGCAGCCGCCAGATTTCCTGAGCGCCCTGGTTGACGGCCTGCCGGTACCGGAAGACTACAGAGTTCTCCACAGCCTCGCTGCCCTGGTCCCAGTCCAGGGCGGAGAAGTGCGCATCATCGCCGGACTCATCGCGCAGCGTGGCCCGGGGAGCGGCGTGGGGGCCGAACTGGCGGTGGTCGGCATCCTCCAGACGGAAATAGCCGCGACCGTCCACATAGAAGCGGCCGTTCTCCTCCTCGGCCAGGTCGGCCAGGGCCGCGGCGGCGGAGATGCGCCACAGGGCGCGGGGCGATGAAGCCACCAGGGTCCCGCCCGGGTCCAGGTGGCGGTGGTTGGCGTCGAAGCCGGCCCAGGTGAGTATGCCGTTGGCGATGGCGGACGACGACAGGAGACGCTGGTTGAACAGGCGGTACAGGGGCCGCCGTTCCAACATCCGCAGGTCGTTCTCGGCGTGAACGCGGCATACCTGGCCCAGTTCCGGGTCGCGCTCCGGAGACAGGCCCACCAGCGCGCCGTGAAAAAAACTGCGCCAGCCGCCGAAGTCGTCCCACCGGTCGCCGGTGGCGGCGGCGTTGCCCGCAGCGCCGCCGCCGTCCAGGATTTCCTTGCGGTCCATATTGCCGCCGGTCAGGTCGGTGGCGTAGAGATGGACTGAACTGCCGTGCATTTCGATTTCGATGAAGTAGTCGCGGCCGGCCGCCAGGGGGTCGCCCCGGCGGATGGTGGAGGGGAAGCCGAAGGTAACGTCCTCCAGCAGAGTTTCGGCGCTGCCGAAGCTGATCCGCAGGTAGTCCCACTGGTCTGCCACCCGCAATGCCACCCCGCCGCTGCCGTCGCCGCTGCGCCGGAAGACGAAACCCAGGTGGGCGTCGGCGTCGCCGAAGTCCAGGGCGTAGACAGCGCCGCCGGCCCCGGCGGTGGCTGCCGCCCTCCCCTGGGACAGGGTGATGCCGGCGGGGCCGGTAGAGATTTTGGCCCAGGACATGTCTCCCAGGGTAACGGCGCGCCCGTCCAGGTCCTGCCCGTCGGCGCCCGTGAAGTTATCCAGGGGCCAGGCGAAGGCGGCCCAGATGCGGCGGCCGGCCGCCAGGTTGCCGGACAGGGGCGACTGGGTGTTGCCCGGGGTGTAGCGGAGGTCTTCGTTGCCCAGGGTGAGGGCCAGGCGGGCCGGTGGGGGACGGCGGGGATTGCGGAAGGAATCCACCGGCTGGCCCCAGCGCCAGGCCAGGTCCAGCACGTCTCCGGTGATGTTCTCGCGGTAGCTACCGGAGGTTTCGCCCCAGGTACCGTTGTCGTTCCAGTCAACCCAGATGCGCCAGTGGAGTTTTGGCATTGGTCTTGTCCCTCCGAAGAATGGGTTCGGCGTGACGCCCTCACCCCCGGCCCCTCTCCCTGATGGAGAGGGGTGATCTTTCGGGTTCGGTTTCTTGCCCAGTGGTCGGGGTCAAGAGCCGGGTTGTTAGCTTCCTCGCGTAATCGACCGGAAATAAACCTTCACCCCTCGCCCGTTGGGAGAGGGGCCGGGGGTGAGGGCCTTTACCAGACACCCAGGGTTACGGGGCCGGACTGGCGGAAGCGGGCGGTGAATCGCACCAGGCCCGGGTTGCGGCCCTCCTGGGCGCGGCCGCCGACCTGGTAGGACAGGCAGAGAAATTCGCCGGAGATCTTGCGCTGGCCCTCCGCGTTGCCGGCCGGGCCGTAGGCAACGGTGACGACCTGGCCCACAATGCCGGCCAGGACAGCGTCGGGGCCGGTAACGGGAGTAGCGTCGAACAGGCCCCGAAGGACGAACTCCTGCACCGGCTCCACGCCGGCCGCCGCCTGGCGGGACGTGTCGTTCAGGGCGGTAACGTCCACCGCCGAAACCTGCCGGCCCAGGGGTTCCACCTCCTCCACCCAGGCGGACAGGTCGCGGGGCTCGCCGCCGGAATCGTCAATTTCGATGTGGCTGTGGCCTGCGACGGGAACCCTGGGCATGGTGTTCCTCCAGAAAAGAGTTTGGTGGGGTCCCCACCCCGGCCCAGGGCAGACTCCCGGGTCTGCTCCAAAGGAAGGGAGAGGTGGGAATTTTATTTTTTCCACCCGTTTCCGCCTATTTCCGGTCATCTTGTAGCTGGCTGGGGCATGGCAAACGCGGATATGGAGGGCCTTTGGGCAGGTTTTTTCTACGGGAGCGGTGGAAAATAGCGCCCATTTGGCGGCCCTTCGCCAACCCTGCGTGTCTGCCCCCACAGGAGGGCCAACCGTGTTCCGGGGCAGGGCGACCACAAGGGCCGCCCCTACGATCCACCGCGGCCCCTACCCGCCAACGCAGGCCTGGACGTGGAAGGTGACGCCCCAGCAGGTTTCCCTCCGGTAGGTGACGCGGCCGCCATCGGTGACGCGCAGGACGCGAAACCAGTCGGCCGGGCTGGTGTCGGTGGCGGTTTCCACGGCGGCCTTGAGCGAACCGCTGCCGGTGGGGGCCACGTGGCCGGCCAGTTCCCCCCACGCCTGGTCGTCGTCGCCCGATTGGGTCAGGAGCAGCACGCCGAAGTTGTAGAAAACGTCGCCGCCGGACAGGGTATGGCCGTACTCGGCCAGGGGCTGCCCCAGCTGGATGATGGCGGCGGGCAACTGGGGGACGTTGTCCGGAGGGACGGGGTAAACCCGCAATCCGTCCAGGGTATCCAGGCGTTTTGCCAGTTCGTCGCGTACCGCTACCAGGCTCATAGCTAACCTCCTCCTTTCCCATTACGCTTGACTTGTCATCCCGATACCCTGGCTCGTCATCCCGATACCCTGACTTGTCATCCTGAACGGAGTGAAGGAGCCAAAATGCGTAAGGCCCTTGACGTTTCTCCGGGCCAGGATTTTAGACCCCCGCCAAGGGCGGACGTGGCCGCTTCGGTCCGCCGCGGCGGACTCAGGGTGACATCGACTTGAGGGTAGACACGATTTGCTTAAACCCGCTAGACCGGCAGCTTGCGGTAGGGGGAGAGCAGGGTCTCTACCTCCCGGCCCGGGCCTGACCGGCCTGACAGGGGTAGCTCCGAAGCCGGGGCGTGCCATAGCTGCATTGCCAGCTGGAGGCAGGCTTCGACCACCGGGGCCGGGTAGACGTAGAGGCCGATGGCGGCGTCGGCCGCGTGGGCGGCGGCCGCCGTGCCGTTAACGGCCCGGTCCACCGTCAACACCGCCTCATTGACCGCGGTTATCGTTAGCTGTTCGTCGTCCACCGACAGGGTCTGGCCGGGAGAGAAGGAGGCGCCGTCGCTGGCGGTCAGGGTCGTGTCCCCCTCGGCCGCCGCCGCGGCCAGGGTGACGCCGGAGTCGCTACCCACCTGCCGGTAGCCCCAGCGGCCGCTGATTTCCACCAGGGCGTGGCAGTCGGCGGCCAGGCGCTGGGCCGTGCCGACCGCGTCGATGGCCATGCGGGTGTGGGGACGACCCCAGGGCTGTTCCGGGGCGGCGTCCAGGGGATAGAGCCGGTAGGACGCGGGGCGCCAGCGGGGTTTCGAAGGCGGACCGTCGAATCCGGCCGCCACCCGTACCGAGTCCGCGGCGATGAGATCGGGGATCAGCAACTGCTGCATTTCCGCCGTCCACCGGTTGGCCTCGAACCGGCGGGTGGCGTGCAGGACGTAGAAGTGGCGGTTGCAGTGGCCGTCGATGAGCCTGGAGGCCTCTTCCACCAGGTCCAGCAGCCGTCCGTCGTGGGCGGAGCCGGCGATGTTCAGGGCGCCGCCGGACTTGAGCCGGGCCAGGTTGCAATAGGCATTGGTCATAGTTGTCTCCTGGAATGAGGTTTGCCCTCACCCCCGGCCCCTCTCCCTGGGGGAGAGGGGTGATCTTTAAGGGTGGATTCCTTGTATCGAGGTGATTAACCATCCCGTCCGGTACCCGGAAAGGTGAACGATATTCTCCCCTCGCCCTTTGGGAGAGGGGCCGGGGGTGAGGGGGAATCGCTACACGCCGGTGATGTTGTACTGCAGGCCGGTGTGGGTGGCGGTGCTGCGGCTGCCGGTGCGTTCCATGAAGGCCAGGCGCATGCTGACCACCATGATGTTCTGCCGCTTGTGGATGTCCCGGGTGGTCTCGATGAGCAGTTCCCGGCGGAAACCCAGCCGCCACTGGGTGCGGTTGGTGATGAGCAGGCGGCCCTTGGTGTTGGCGCTACCGCCGTCGGTAACCTTGCCGTCGGCGTCGGCGGTGGCCATCTGCTCGGATACGATGACCGGGATGCCCTCCACCGCGCCCAGCTGACCCCGCAGCAGGGTGGCGTTGCCGCCCAGCTTGTCCAGGGTGCGGAAGTTGTCCACTGTCAGCGACTTGATGTAGGTGCTGACGTCCATGATGTAGGCAAGCTCGGAAGGGCGGACGCCGTACTTGCCCAGCTTGCCGCGAATCTCGTTGAACATATCGTCGCTGACCGCGGCGTTGTGGTTGTTGGCCTGGCCAGTGTTATCCACCAGGGGCAAGTGCAGCAGACCGTCGAAGCCCACCAGCCAGTGGCCCTTGCCGGCGGTGGTAGCGGTGATGGTAGCGCCGTCGGAATTGATGCCGTTTTCCGCGGTGGTGTCGGCGTTGAGCAGCACGTCGTCAATCACCTCCACCGCGTTGCGCACCAGGGAGCCGCGCACCTCCTCGGCCATGGCGATGACCGCGTCCTCGTCCAGGGTCAGGGACCAGGGCACTTCGGCCACCAGTTCGTGGGCGGTGAGCGTCTGGCGGGCGGTGGTGGGCGCGGAACCGGTCACGGCGGTGTTCTCCGCGCCCGGGTACCAGGTGACGCCGCCCAGCTGCAGGGGAATTTCAAAGGGGTTGGTGGGCATGTCCACCCGGGAGAACAAGGGCGCGATCAGGGTTTCCAGGTTGACGTCGCTCCACAGGGCGGAGGCCTCGGCGGTGGCCACCAGTTCGTCGCCACTACCGGCGGTGGTGCTGTCCAGAGCCGCCTTGAGATTGTTCTGCCAGTCCTCCAGCATGCGCTGGTTCAGGCCGGCCGGCTCCCGCAGCTGGGCGTTTAGCACGCTGCGAACGTAGGCCAGGGACAGGGCGTCCATGCCCTGATACTTGCCGTGAGTTACCCGGGGGCGGTCGTCGCCGCCGTACCTGGCCAGGATGGCACGCCGTTCGCCGTCGCGCCACTGTTCCTGCACCCGCCCCAGCTGGGCGGCGATGCGCCCCACCTCCTCCTGCAGGGGAGGCAGTTCCGCGTCCAGGCGGGACTGGTAGAAGTCCCGTATGCCGGCCACCTCGCGCTTGATGAGTTCGATGTCCTGTGTTCCAAGGGTCATGGGTTCCTCCTTAAGTATTGTCTGGTTGGGTTGGTCCCTCGCCGCCGGCCCCCTCCCTGAAGGAGAGGGGAGAACTGCCGGGAAGAGAACATTGCTCTTATATGAGATTGGCTGGCCCCAGGGTTGCCAGGCGACGGCCCAGCCTCTATTTCCCCTCGCCCTGTGGCAAGGGGGCCGAGGGCGCGGGCCAGGCCGACCGCAGCGCCGCCAGAACCTCCTCCACCTCTACACCTCCGCTCATCCCGAGCCGGTCGAAGGACTCCCGCCTCAGGGCGCTGCGGTTGGCCGGTACCGGCACGGCGCTGACCTCCAGCAGTTCCTGCTCCAGGAAGCGCATGCCCAGGAAGGCGCCCGTCCTGCCGTCGCGCCGCTCCTCGTAGCGCAGGGGTTTGAAGCCCACGGACACGCCCTGCTGGTACCCGCCCCGGTACAGGGCCGCCACCTGGTTGGCGAAGTCGGTGGGGGCGAACTGCAGGCGGGCCAGCAGCTGCCCCGGCTCCGACCACACCGCCAGCGCGCGGCCAATGACCGGCAGGCCGTAGTTGTGGGCCCACAGGAAGACCGGGTTCTGCAGGTAGGCCTGCAGGCGCCAACCTTGGGCCAGGACCACGTCGCCGTGGCGGTCCACCTCCTCGCTGGAAATGACGAAGGTCAGGGGGGCCGGCGAGTCCGCGTCCTTTTCGGTGGGGGAATATTTGTCCCCAACCACCTCCTGCTGCCCGCCGGCGCCGCCGCCGCTCCACTTCCGCAGCAGGGGCGCGTCGGCCAGACCCCGCCGGTAGGCCTCCAGCGACTCCAACAGCCGCTCTCGTTCCCACGGGAACTCAAAGGCTTCGTTCAACATTGCCGTCAATCTTTCACCTCCCTTTTCGGGTTCCAGGTCGGGTGGACGGTCCAGCGCCAGCGCGGCGACAACAAAACAAAAGGGACCGACCCACAAAGGTCAGTCCCTCGCGTTCATTTTCGGACACAATCGGCCCACGCTATTTGGAGGTTCGCCGGCAGCCGCCTGGCGCCGGTTGTTTGCCTTCCACCCGATAATGTTCAGGCTAGGGACGGGTTTTCCAGAGCGTCAACCGGCAAGTGTCAGTACTTTAGAAATTCTCACTCTGCGATTACCGGTTATCCAGGTGACCGATGAGCACGTCGCCTTCGGATGACAAACCAAATAGTCGTCGATAACATTAAACATAGGACTAATAACGCACCCAGCAGACACTGACAACACAAAACTCGCAATCCCAGGGGGATGCGGAATGGTGCATAAACGAGAAATAATCTGCCAATATGCCGGTAGCGACGGTTATGGCAACGTCATACTTTCAGAGAAGAAACTGGAAAACCATCAGGAGTGGTGCGAGAAAGGAATCACCTGCAACCGCCCACGGGACCACGGGAGAGACGAACTCGGGTTATACGAACTTGAGGAACGGCAGCGGCTCAACTTTATACTATTGAAAGAATGGAACAACCGGCTACGTAGCCCTTATTGCCAGTGCAGGTATTCGTCGGGCCACCAACCCGCAACCGAATATTGTAAATTCTGCAGGCGTCCCATGAATCCTGAATCTACAGTAGTTTCGCTGGACTCCTATTCGGTAATGGACAGCAATGAATACGAGCGCATCCGTAGGCTGCGGGCTGCTCCTACATGGGTCCCTGTATACGAAAACACTGTTAGAGCGGCTGAATTGGCATTGAAGCTCTTGATTGTCGCTACGGCTCCCGCACCCAAGGACGAGTGCCCTAAGGTTGGCAAACACAACCTTCGTGAGCTGTGGAACCAGGTACCAGAATGCGCCAAAGAAGAACTGGACGTTGAGATCTTTGGAAACCAGCACTTTGAATACCGGCCTCATACAATCACGGCTATGGGTCAGCTTGTGTCGGATCCGCTACCCACGTCAGAACAGCCTGTATTCCATAAATTCGGTGAGGAGTTCGACTCAGTCAGATAGGCATGGAACAACCTGGTTAGGAAAGGACTGGATGAAGTCAACGAATCAGCAACGAAATGGCCTGACCCAATAAACTTGTACTACCTTCACTGTGCGACAGAAGCAGTCTTGTCACTTCTTCAAAGGCGTCCTTGGGATTCAGACCACAGAGCTACTCGTTGGGATAGAAGAGTACAACTTGCTTTAGGCTTGGACGACTCTACTTATCACACAGATTGGCCCCCTTCGTACATCCAAGAAGAACCGATTGTGTTAAAGGTGAAGCCCCTAAGACAGTCAGGATAAACCATCCCCTTCACTTGTCCCGGAAGTTAATCTTTCGCACCCTACTCACCCTGCGGATTTCAGTCCTCACCCGATATTCTTCAGGCTAGAGACGGGTTTTCCAGAGCGTCAACCGGCAAGTGTCAGTCCAGCAAAATTTCCCAATCACGATGTGTTCTATCCGGCATTCCGATGCATGTTGCTTTTGGCACTCCACAACTCTAGAATCTGTTGACGTTCCCTTAACATGCCGGGCTGGTGCTGAGCTCGGTATCGGACACCCTTTCTCACTACCCCAGATGAGGCGAATTCCTAATTGCAGGAGGAGACCATGACACGTAGCAAATATCTGAGCACCTGGTTGGTTGGACTATTGGCCTTATCGGCCCTGTTAATTGTGGCCTGTGGCGGGGCTGCCGAGCCCGAGCCGGCGGCCCCCGCTGAGGCGCCGGCAGTCGGTCAGCCCACGGCCACGCCGATACCGGATGCCACGCCCACGACGGCGCCCACGGCCACGCCACTGCCCGCGGATGTGGGCACTGCCCAGGACTCCATAGTCCTGGTGGTGCCGGAAGAGCCGGTGAACCTGAACTCCTTCCTCAGCATCGGCGGGTCGCTGTACGCATCCATCACCCGGGCCAACCTGCAGGACCCCCTGACCTGGCAGTCGGGCGACGACCTGCGGATTGTGCCCACCGGCGCCAGCACGGGCTGGGAGCAAATAGACGCCGACACCTGGCGCTTCACCCTGCGGGAGGGTGTGAAGTTCCACAACGGGGAGGCTTTTAACGCCGACGCGGCCCTGCCCAGCCTTAACGACAACGGAAGCCCCACTTCCGAGGGCGGCAGCATCAACTACACCGGCCCCCACACGTCGGTCAAGGTGGACGATTACACGGTGGACATCACCTGCCAGGATGCCTGCCCCATTTTCCCCAACACGGCCTTCTTCCTGGGCTTTGAAGCTCCGGAATGGACGGCCAACAACCCGGAAGAGGACCGGGCCGGAGAGAGCATCGGTCTGGGACCCTACCAGCATGTGGACTGGACCCCCGGCGTCTCAATCACCCAGGAAGCCTACGCCGACTACGTGCCTGCGGGCGATCACTTCGAGTTCCAGAAGCCAAAGATACAGAACATTGAATGGCAGTGGCGCGGTGAGCCCACCGTTATCGCCGCCATGGTCGAGACCGAAGAGGCGGACATGGGGTGGGACGTAGGCGTGGAGCAGATTGAGGAGTTTCCCATAGACCAGCTGCGTTTCGGGTCTTCCGCCGAGACCTACACCCTGCAGATTGACACTGCCTGGCACCCGGAACTGCGGAAGAAAGAGGTCCGGCAGGCTATAGCCCATGCAGTCAACTGCCAGGAGCTGGTGGACACTCTCTACGCCGGCCTCACCACCTGCCGCGGCAATATCATCTGGCCGGGCATCATCGGGGCGACGGAAGCCAACACCGCTCCCTACGAGTACAACCCCGAGCTTTCCAGGCAACTGCTGGAACAGGCGGACTACGACCCGGAGAACAAGATTACACTGATCTCCCGGGGAGTACGCGTGGCCAAGCAGACGGAGATTTCCGAGGCTGTTCACGCCTACCTGAACGAGGTGGGCATCAACTTCGAGTTCCAGATCGTGGAGCCTTCCATCCGCAGCGCCCGCTCCCGGTGCGCCGTGGGCCAGGCTATTCTGGATATCATCGAGGAGTCCGGGCGGGATCCGGAGACCACCGAGGCCACTCGGGAAGACATGATTGCCGCCGTGGAGAAGGGCAACGCCAGCTGCGAAGGCTTCCACATGATCGGCAACCAGCCCTCCAATGAGACCCTGGACTTCGGTCGGCAGGTGCGCTACTACATGAACTGCACCAGCACCCGTTCCGCCGTGTGCGACCCCGCCCCCGGCGGCATCCAGGACCAGATTGACGAAGCCCTGGCTTCCTCGGGCCAGGAAAGGCAGGACCGGTTGGAAGTACTGGCCGACCGCTTCCGCGAGGAAGTGTTCATGCTGCCGCTGTTCGACCTGCCGGTGGTCTACGCCGTCAACCCCAAGCTGCAGTGGCAGCCGCGCCTTGACCCCACCATCCGCGTCAGCGGCATGTGGTTCGAGGAGTAAGACTATCCAGGGCTTACTGGCAGCGATTACCGGGATAACAAAGGGGGAGGGCCGACGGCCTTCCCCCGACTGTTAAGGTTTGCGATCCCTTCAACTCCAGAAAAACCCGCGGGCCAAAACAGGAACAAATTACATGTCCGAGCTTCTTTCCTACCTCATCTTTCCGTTGGCAAGGCTGATCTACCAAAGCGCTCCGTCCAAACTGCGGACGGCCCTGGCCAACGGAGGCAGGACCCTGATCGCCCTGGAAGTGGCGATCGCCCTCTACGCCATTTCCCTCAGGTACCTGCCAGCAGGCGAGTTTCTTGATAAAATATACTTGCCCAAGCCGTGGGACTCCATTTCCGACCCCTGGGACCTGCTCATAGTCCTGAGCGTGTTAATAATAGCCCACCACGTCGGAGGCAAAATAATTATGAACCTGAAGTTCCTGTTGCAACCCACCATAGAAAAGATTCGGGAAGATCTTCGCCCGGAAATCCGGGAGGAGGTACGGCCGGAGGTACGGGAGGAGGTACGGCCGGAGGTACGGGAGGAGGTCACAGCCGAGGTCCGGGAGGAGGTCACAGCCGAGGTCCGGGAGGAGGTCGCAGCCGAGGTCCGGGAAGAGGTCGGGGAACAAAATACCAGGGCGCTGGAGTCGTGGTGGGAAGAGCAAATTCGGGCGGGAAACATTACCCTGAATCGACAGGTGGAACTCCCTGCATTCGGGGGCAACGGCAACGGAAACATCCCGCCCTGCGACAACGGCAAAGAGGAAGAATAGCTGCCAGGTAATGCACAGCAGTCTTCACGCCCTGACCACAGTTCACCGCGTCGGAAGCAAAGAATTTGTGAACCTGAAATCCGCGGTGAAGAGCGTAAAAAGGGGGCAGGAGGGTGGCCCAGGCACTGGGAGGAGGCTTGGTAAAAAGCCAGAATGGCGGTTATTAGGGCTTGGGAATTGCGGTTAATGGAACAAATCAAGGCAGGCAAACTTATTCGGCAAGAAGACCTGGAGCTGCCGGAAGTCTATGGGCCCGGCCGCATCACATACATAACCGTCAAAGGCGAAATCAAGGAAATCTGAACAGGTAGTAGCCGCTGCCAACCACTGTCACCCCACCACCTCAATCTCACCCCTATCATTCGCCACCAGCAGGGAAGCGAAGTCATACCCCCGATTGCGCAGTTCGTCGCCGCCGCCCTCGCGCCGGTCCAGGATAGCCAGCACCTTCACCACGCTGCAGCCGACAGATTCGGCGGCCTCGATGGCCTGGAACAGGGAGCCGCCGGTGGTGCAGGTATCGTCCACCACCGCCACCCTGGCCCCGGGCGACAAATGCCCTTCCACCGCGTTGCCCATGCCGTGCTCCTTGGCTTCCTTACGGACTATGAACGCGGGAATGGACTGCCCTTCGGGCTCCAGGTGGCTTACCAACGACACCGCCGCAACAATGGGGTCCGCCCCCAAGGTAGGCCCGCCAATGGCGACCGCCCCTGACTGCCGCACCAGGGGCAGCAGCGCCCGGGCGGTCAGGTACGCCCCCTCCGGGTCCAGGCTCAAAAGCCGCCCGTCAAAGTAGTAGGAGCTCTTCCTGCCCGAGGTCAGGGTAAAGTCTCCATACCGGAGGGCGCCCATATCCAGCGCCAGTTGCAGAAGTCTGCCGGTTGTTTCTTGCAAAGCAATCGCTCCCCAGTAGGATACGCAGGCGCCTCAGGGACTTGCGCCGTACAACCCATGCTCCAGAATATATCCCTCCACCGCCTCAGGCACCTGGTAGCGGAAGGAGACGCCTTCTGCGGCCCTGCGCCGTATTTCGGTGGCGCTGAAGTCCACGCTGTTTACCCGCAGCAGGCAGATACGGTCGCCCTGCTCCCGGTAGCGCGCCAATAGTCGGTCTCGCTCCTCCAATCCATAGCCGGGTCGGCTGACCACCACCAGGCGGCATAACTCCAGAATCCGGTCAGGCTGCTTCCAGCGGTGAAAGCTCTCGAAGGCGTCCAAACCCAGGATGAAGAACAGTTCCGCGTCCGATGGCAGTACCGCCCTCAATTCCTCCAGGGTATCCACCGTGTAGCTGAGGCCGGGGCGGTCGATTTCGTCGCGCCGTACCTGGAAGTGAGTGTTGGAGGATATGGCCAGTTCCACCATGCGAACCCGGTGGCAGGCCTCGGTAAGGGGCTGTCCCTCCTTCAACCAGGGACGACCGGCCGGCACAAACGTCACCTGATCCAACTGGAGGCCAATACGGCTCTCTTCCGCGATCAGCAGATGGCCCAGGTGGACGGGGTCGAATGTGCCGCCCAGTATGCCTATGCGCATGTCGATTCAACCAGGTGGGAAAATTGAGGACATGCCGCCTTGGAACCATTCCATTTCCGCGCGGCCTCAGTATCTTCGGAGGTTAACTGGCATCAGGCGCTGGTTGGTGGGGTCCACCCCCAGGCGTGCCACCTCCAGCGTGGTAACGCCCAGCAGGCTGGCTTCGCCCTCTTCAGCGAATATCACCGGCGTGTACGCCTCGCGGCCCTCCAGCCTTACTCGAGCCCAGCCGGTATCAGAAGAAACCTGACGGCCGTCGGCCATTTCCGATATGGCCTGGCCGCTCACCGGAACGCCCAGCCTCCGCAACATTTCCCTGGGCACCGTCGTGTAATCGCATGCAGTGTCTACCGTATCATCGATCTCCTCGAAGTCGTCTCCGTTGACGTTGGCCACTGCTATGGTTACGCTGAAAATCCCCATCAGAACCATTCCATTTCAGCGCGACCGATGCGGATGGTGTCCCCCGGCTCAATGCCGGCCTCCTGCAGCTTGCGGGCGATGCCCAGGCGGGTCATTTCGCGCCACAACTGCAGCAGCACCCGGTAGTCGCGGGTATCGGCCAGGGCGCTCAGCCTCTCCAGTTGCTCCGACTTCACCACAAAGACTCCCCGGTCCTTGTAGAATGAGATCGGCTCAATTGCCTCACGCCGCCGGTTGGGACGCGTGAGAGCTTCCTCCACCGGCGCCTCTTCGGCCCGCGCCTGCGCCTCTTGTTCCGCCACATGCTCCATCATCTCTATCACCTGCCCCAGCATGGGATCCACGCCCTCGCCGCTGACGGCGGAGATGAAGAAGATGGGCGTGTCTGCGCCGTTACTGAGCACCGGAGATTCGGCGGCCGCCTCCTTAAGAGCGCCGGCCAGTTCTTCGCGCCGGTCCCTCACTTCGGTAACGTCTATCTTGTTGACGGCTATCACCTGGGGCTTGTGGGCAAGGGCCGGGTTGAACTCCTGCAGTTCCCGGTTGATCATGTGGAAGTCGGCCACCGGGTCCTCCGACAGTCCATCCAGCACATGGACGTAGAGGCGGGCCCGCTCCGCGTGGCGCAGGAACTGATCACCCAGGCCGACACCCTCGTGGGCGCCCTCCAGAAGACCGGGCACCTCCATCATGACAAAATCCTGACCCCGGGTGGTTACCACGCCCAGCACCGGCTCCACGGTGGTGAATGGGTAGTCCGCGATACGGGGCTTGGCCGCCGAGCAGCGGGATATGAGGGTGGACTTGCCGGCATTGGGACGAGCCAGCAGGCCCACGTCGGCCAACAGCTTGAGTTCCAGGAAGAGGACAATGTACTCTCCCCGTTCGCCCCGCTGCGAGAGCATGGGTTCCTGGTTGGTGGGTGAGACATAATGAGCGTTGCCCCAGCCGCCGGCGCCGCCCTGGGCCACCAGGCGGGGAGTGTCGTCGGTCACGTCGGTCAGGAATTCCTTTTCACCGCCCCGGAGCATCTTCCATATCACGGTACCCAGGGGGACCTTTATGACGGTATCCTCACCGTTACCGCCCCTTTGCCCCTTGCCTTTTCCGTGACCACCCCTGTCGACGTACATGGTGCTGTTGAATTTCAGATGCAGCAGGGTATTGATGGAACCGTCTCCGACGACGTAAGCGTTGCCGCCGTTGCCTCCATCGCCACCGTTGGGGCCTCCGCGGGGCCGGAACTTTTCGCGCAGGAAGCTCACACAGCCGTTCCCACCATCCCCGGCTTTAATGTTAAGTCTGACTGTATCTATCATGGGATAATTGTAGATTAGATAACAGTAATAATAAAGGCGTTCATTAGTGGATAAACCCTGCGTCTGTTATGTAATGCGGCGGTTGACAGGTCCCTGACGCAAAGGGGCAAATGCTGGGCAGATGTGGATAACCTGGTGATTTGAGTGGATAAAGTTTTCTCCAGAATTTTCGGGAATGCACTATCCACAGTAGCCGCCAGGGAAATGAACTTCGGTATACCGTTTATCCCCGGTGACGATGATGTTATCCACGAATTTCCGGGAGTTATCAACGGTAAAGGGGGGGATCAGGTAAATATGGCTTCCTTGATGTTCAGCACGTTCTGCCGGAGGTGGTAGTCTTCGTTGATTTCCCCGTTAATTTTGCCAGCGCCGTGGATGACAGTGGAGTGATCCCGATTTCCCAGCAGGCGACCCACCTCGGTGGGGGAAAGTTCCAGTTCGTAGATCAGCAGGTACATGGCCACCTGGCGGGCCAGGGCAATGGTCTTGCTGCGGTTGCGGCCCAGGAGGTCTCTGCTGGTCACCTTGTACTGGCGCGATACCTCTTCCAGTATCTTTTCAGGGTCAATGGCGTGGCGGGCCGTGTCCAGGGTGAGGTCGTCCAGCAGGCGGGAGGTGGAGTCCAGGTCCATGGGAACGCTCATCAACTGGGAGTAGGCCACCACCCGGTTGAGGCTGCCCTCCAGCTCGCGCACGTTTTTCTGTACCCGTTTGGCTATCAGTTCCAGCACGCTCTCTTCAATGATGGTGTTGAGATGGTCCGCCTTGGCCGACAGGATGGCCATGCGGGTTTCCAGGTCCGGCGGCTGAATGTCGGCAATCAGGCCCCACTCGAAGCGGGAGCGCAGACGGTCTTCCAGCAAAGCCAGGGCCTTGGGCGGCCGGTCGGAGGTAAGGACTATCTGGTAGCCGGCCGTATGCAGGTCGTTGAAGGTGTGGAAGAAACCCTCCTGGGTCTGCTCCTTCCCGCTCATGAACTGCACGTCGTCGATGAGGAGTACCTGGACGCTACGGTACCGCTGCCGGAAATCCTCGGTGGTTCGGTTGCGGATGGCCGATATGAAGTCGTTGGTGAACTGTTCCGACGACACGTAGAGGACACTCTTGCCGCTGCGCGAGGCCTGCTGGCCGATGGCGTGGAGCAGGTGAGTCTTGCCCAGGCCGACACCGGAATACAGGAAGAGGGGATTGTAGGCCTGGCCGGGAGCGTCGGCCACCGCCTGGGCCGCGCTGAAAGCCATGCGGTTGGAGTTGCCCACGACGAAGCTGTTGAAGGAGTACTTGCGGTCGAAGTTGACTCCGGTGGAAACGGGCGCTGGGGAAGCCGGGGCGCCGCTGACGGGCGACGCTCCGTTGCCGTACCCGTTAACCGAGGGAGGCTGCGTCTCCTCCCCGTCAACTTCGCCGGAAACCTGGAACCGGACGTCAAGCAGCTCACCCGAGGACTGGCGCAGCGCCCGCAGGATGGTCTGGTACATGCGCTGTTCCAGCCAGGCTATGGTGAAGACGCTGGGCGCCTGGACCAGCAGGTCCATGCCGTTGAAAGCCAGGCCTTCCGTCTCCTTCAACCAGGTGTCGAAAGTAGCTCTGGGCAACTCCATTTCCAGTTGACCCAGGGTAGCGGTCCAGGTGTCTTGTGCCGATCGGTCTGTCAAGGTGCCTGCTCGGTTGGGAAAAGTGGTCCCGAATAGGGGTAACGAAAAGATTACCTACCATCGTCCCGGGGTGCAAGCCGGCCCGGATTCCGGCGCGGGTGCCGGCCGCAAATAGGAAATGGGGCCGCATCGGCGCCGGATAAGCCTTTGGCCCTATCTATGTTGCGCCCCGGCAGCAGGCAGAAACAGGGTCAAAATTCGTCTGATTGGAAGGCCCTCCTGCGTCCGGCGGCGCGCGTTTCCCGGCGACCGGGAAGGGATTTGGACCTTGGGTCACCCAGGGGGAACGGGGCCCCGTCAAGCCCTGGGTGAAAAAGTGGCCTGGAAGCACAAGATATAGTATGGTCTATTCCGGTAATACGAAATCTCGATTCAATGGGTAACATTACATAACAGGTGGAGGAGGAACGTTGGCCTGGCAAGCAAAGCTGCTGTTGGGCGGACTATTGTCAATTCTACCGATTGCGGCCGCTCTGGGTTGCGGCGGGGAGGAACCCCGGGTCTTTCAACCTCCCGGACCGGTCCCGGATGTCGCAGCCACACCGGAGCCGCCAACTCCGGCTGGCGGTGGGGTCGGGGAGACACTTTTCCCGCCGGTTGAGGAGACATTGGTACCGATTGAGTCTCCCGCTGACGCCGTTCCCACCGTCGCCACCCCGGCCGGTGCGCTGCCCGAGGTCCGTTCCGCACCCACGCCCGTGGCCGCCAATATGCCAGTATCCGAACCCACACCCATACCCATACCGGAGGAAACCCCCTTAATGTCTGAACCAACTCCCACTGCTCAGGCCGAAATCACCCCGCCCGTAGCCGGTCGGCAGCCCCACAGCGCTACCCACCACGGCGTTACCATAGAGGACCCGTGGCACTGGCTCCGGGACCCGGACTATCCAACGGTGGACGACGAGGCGGTACTGGCCTACCTGAATGCCGAGAATGCCTATTTTGAAGCCAATATGGAACCCCACAAGGAGTTGACCGAAGCCATCTTCGAGGAGATCAAGGGCCGCCAGCAGCCCGACCTGGCCAGCGTTCCCTGGAAAGACGACGACTGGTACTACCAGTGGAAGTTTGCCGAAGAGAGCCAGTACCGCATCTGGCTGCGCTGGCCGGCCCGGGGATCCGATAACAATGAAAAGGCCCGGGAGGGGCCAACCGCCGAGGTGGAAACTCTGCTGGACGAACCGGCTCTGGCCGAGGGGCTGGAGTATTTCCGGCTCGGTTCTCTTTCGGTTAGCAACGCGGGCAACCTGCTGGCCTACGCCACCGATACCGACGGCTCCGAGCGGTACAAACTGGTAATCAAGGACCTGGCTACCGGGGAGCTGCTGCCCGGGGAAATCCCCAACGTTATCGGGCAGCTGGTATGGTCTGCCGACGACTCGTCGATCCTGTACACCGTGGTGGACGACAACTGGCGGCCCTGGCAGGTGCGCCGCCACGTCCTGGGCCAGCCCGTGGAACAGGACTCGGTGGTGTACGAGGAGACCGACCCCGGCTTTTTCGTCGGCATCCGGGAGTCCGCGTCCAGAGAGTACATCCTCATCGGGGCCGGCGACCACGTCACCAGCGAGGTGCGGGTGGTCCCCGCCGCCGACCCGGGCGCCGATCCGGTGGTGGTGGCGCCCCGCCGGGCCAACCACGAATACTCCATAGACCACCAGGGGGACCGGTTCATTATCCGCACCAACGACACCCACAAAAACACCCGCCTGGCCACGGCCCCGGGGGACGACCCCACGGAGGCCGCCTGGCAACCCCTGGTGGAGGCCTCGGATTCCCACTACATCACGGGCTTCGATACCTTCCAGGACTTCATAGCCGTGGAAGTCCGCATTGACGGCCTGGACCACGTGCGCCTGATGTGGCGGGACGGAAGAGAGAAGAGTATCGAATTTCCCGAGTCGGCATACTCGGCCTCCGTGGGCCGGAACCGGGAGTTCCAGACCGATACCCTCCGGCTGGACTACACGTCGATGGTAACGCCCAGCACCGTGTTCGATTACCACATCGACACCGAAGAACTGGAGGTCCGGCAGGTCCAGGAGGTGCCCAGCGGCTACGACGCCACCGAGTATGTGACCGAGAGGCTGCTGGCCCCGGCCCGGGACGGCGTGGAGGTGCCCGTGTCCATCGTCCGGCACAAGGACACGCCGGTGGACGGCTCGGCTCCCCTGTACCTGTACGGCTATGGCGCCTACGGGTACGCCATCCCGCCCGGCTTCTCCACCACGCGCCTGTCTTTGCTGGACCGGGGCTTCATCTACGCCATTGCCCACATACGGGGCGGCGACGACCTGGGCTATCATTGGTACGAGGCCGGCAAGCTGGACCGCCGCACCAACACCTTCAACGACTTTGTGGACGTGGCCCGGCGCCTGGTGGCTCAAGGCTACGTGCAGGAGGGGCGCATCGCCATTGCCGGCGGCAGCGCCGGCGGCCAGCTTATGGGCGCGGTGGTGAACCAGGCCCCGGAGCTGTGGGGCGCGGTGGCGGCCCACGTGCCCTTCGTGGACGTGCTCAATACCATGCTGGACGACACCCTGCCCCTGACGCCCATCGAGTGGCCCGAGTGGGGCAACCCCATCGAGGACGAGACCGTCTTCGAGTACATCCGCTCCTACTCGCCCTACGACCAGCTTACGGCCAGAGACTACCCGCCCATCCTGGTGACGGCGGGCCTGAACGACCCCCGGGTTACCTACTGGGAGCCGGCCAAATACGTGGCCAAGCTGCGGTACCTGAAGACCGACGATAACCTGCTGCTGCTGAAGACCAACATGGGCGCCGGTCACGGCGGCCGGTCGGGCCGCTACGACCGACTGTACGAAGTGGCCGAGGAATACGCCTTCATGCTGGCGGTGATGGGGCTGGTGTAGTAGGGGGGTAGCCCTCACCCCCGGCCCCTCTCCAACAGGGAGAGGGGAGAATTACCCAGGAACAGGCGCTGGTTCTCCGGGGAGTGGCGCACGGAGATGCAATTTTTCAAGAGGCGTAATGGGTATCGGCGAGACTGAATATGCGCTGGAACCCACCACCTTTCTCTCCATGCGGGAAGCGCAGGAATTAACCGATGTCCTGGAAGAAATCCTGCGGGAGCGGCGCATGGGGGCTGCCAGCGTACGCTCCGAAGTGGTGGAGATATTCTCCAAATCGGTCAACAACGCCGCCGAGCACGGAATGACGGAGGCGGGAGCCAATGCCCACGTGCGGTTCGTTCCGCACCGCAGGGGCATGGCCTTTGATGCGGTCGTAGCGGACTCGGGGGACGGCATCCAGGCAACCCTGGCCGGCAACTCCAACTTGCCCCAACCGGAAACGGACGCGTCGGTCATCGGGCTGGCGGTGCAGGAGCGGGTATCGGGCAGCGACGCCCCCACCAGGGGCATTGGCCTGTGGATGACCGTTACCGAAATGAAGAAGCCCGGCCGGAAGCTGTGGATTCAGTCAGGCTCCGGCCTGCTCACCATGTACGGCGCAGCCGAACCCGAACTGCGGGAAATCGAACACCGGCAGGGCGCCATGGTAAGGCTGACCATACCGGCTTGACGGGGATGGGGGACTTTATCTGGTTCACGAAGGGTACGCTTTTAGAGAAAATTGCGAAACTTCTTCCAGACAAGGAAAATAAGGGCAGGACAGGAATCGTCACTTGGACGCTAAGTCGCTCCACAATTATGGTGACACTTGGCCCTGCGTTCCCCCGACGCCAAGGACAACAGGACGCTCTCGAAAAGGAGAACAAGAATGGCCTTGCGACTAACAGCCGAGTACATCAACGGGGCGCTCAAACCCCTGGAGCCTCTGGACTTGCGGGAAGGAACTGTTGTAACTCTCTACATTGAGGAGCAGGGGGAGAACAGCCGGCAACACCACAGCGCCCTGGAAATAGCTGATCGCATCCGCCGATCGGCGCCACTTGATGCGTGGGATGACACGCCCACCGACGCAGCCATGAACTATAGACATTATCTTTACGGGTACCCCAAGGAAGAAGACTGATGCCGGAAGTGTTCGCAGATACGGGCTATTGGTTAGCGCTGCTCAACGAGAGAGATGGCCTGCACACCAAGGCAAGAGAACTCAGCGAGAGGTTTGCAGCGGTGACCATCGTTACCACGGAAATGGCGCTGACCGAATTGCTAAACCACGCAAGCGGGGGAGGGCCCCACCGACGACGTCTAGTAGCAGAGGCCGTAAGGGCCTGGACGGCCGACGCCAACATTGAAGTGGTGGCCCAGACCAGCGACCAATTTCAAGCTGCCTTGGAGCTTTACCAAGAGCGGCTGGACCACAGCTGGAGCTTGGTAGACTGCGCTAGCTTCATCGTCATGGAAGCACGGCGGATCCAGGAAGCCTTGGCCTATGACCGACACTTTGAACAGGCTGGTTTCTCAGCCCTATTGCGCAGCAGAGAGTGACCAATATCCTGAGAACCACCCATGGCTGAGAAGACAGATTGCCACTCAGGCGATACGGCAATGAGAAAGCTTCTCATATCAAGAGCATGGTTTTGCCCGCATTGTGTTCAGCCAGCGCTTCGTCGGCCAGGCGCGTAAGCAGGTCGTCGGATTCGGGGCAGGCAAAGAGTTCGGCCCATTGCTGTTCCGACTCCAGTTCGGCTATGAGGAAGCGGGCTAATTTGGCCTGTTCTTCTTCAGGAAGTTGGGCGGCTTTCTCGAAGGCTTCCTTAAGCAGTTGATTCATGGTTCCTCCACGGGGCTCATGCCCGCCCAGTCCAGGACAACTCCGCCCTACTCCCCGGGCCCGAACAGCTGGGGCAAGTCCAAAATCTCCGCGGTGCCGCTGGCCGGGGCGGCCAGGTCCAGGGTCTGGCCGGCGTTGGCCCGGGCCGTTCGCACGTAGCCCAATCCCACCAATTGGCGGGTGGAGGGAATGGTGGCCAGCGACGTGACCTTGCCCACGTTCCGCCCCTCCAACTCCAGTCCTGCGTCCTCCGAAACCCTGGCGCCCTCGGAAAAGCGCAGGCGTACCAGGTAGCGCTGCACCTTCTCGTAGGTGTCCAGACGGGCGATTACCTCCTGGCCGATGTAGCAGCCCTTGGCAAAGTCTACGGAACCGATGAGCCCCGCTTCCAGGGGATTGTAGGCGTCGCCCATTTCCCGGCCGTGACGGGGTACGGCATTCTGCACCAGGGCGGTGTTGAATGCCTCGGTTCCCACCGGCGTTGCTCCGGACGCGGCCAGGGCGTCCCATACCGCGGCCTCGCTGCCTGCGTCCACCACCACGTCAAAGGCAACCAGATCTCCCAGCGGCCGGCGGGTAACCAGCGCCTGGCTGCCAGCGATGACGCCCTCCAGGGCGGCGTAGGGTCCCATTCCCTCCAGGTCGCCAGCCGGCGCTTCCGGAGCAATTGCCCCGGCCAGGCTCGCCGCGCTGGCGGGCCCGCAGAGGGTGAAGGCGGCTGTCTCCGCGGAAATATCCTCCACCGTCAGGTCTTCCATGATGGTGTACTTGTCCAGCCAGTCGATGACCGCCTGCTGGCAGCCCGGGCTGGTGACGAGCAGAACGTAGTCGCCGGTGTTGACCACCCCCAGCAGGTCCAGGATGCGGCCCCGGTCGGTGGTCAGGATGGTGGGCGCCCCCTGGCCCGGGGCCAGGTTGACAATGCCGTTGGTGGAAAGGCGATTGAGCAGGTCCAGGGCATCGTCGCCGGCAGCCTTCAGCCGGCCGTTGTAGGAACTGTCGTGCAGGCCGGCCTCTTGGGTGATGGCCCGGTATTCGGCGGCAACGTTGGAGTAGACGGGTGTGGCGGTTGTACTGGCCATTGGGTCAACCTCCGGCGGAAGGGTGGAGTTAGTCCATGATAGCGGAAAATCGGGAGTATCACGCTGAATTATACTCCGTTATGCCTCCGCCCTTCGAGTCCCTCAGGGTGACCGGTTACGGCGCGGGCCGGCATTTGGTGGGGCGATTTTCGGCGCCACAGTGTGGCATAATCTTGCGGGCCAAAGCAGGCGCCCTTAAACTGCCTCGGGGTGACCGGCTGACGTTACCCCCGGAGCGTGGCAGGGATGGTAGGATGGAAAGCCGACGTTTTGCCGGGAAATTGCGCCCGGACAGGGTGACCATTGACTGCCAGGACCCAGGATCAACCCGTCAGGGTTGAGCCCGAGGAGGCATGCCCACTGTCCACAGCTTAGCTGGTGGGGTTTCGGGGCGCGGCCCTCATAGTGGCACCTAAGGTGCTGAGCGTGGCTATCGCCATTCCCGCCACAGGGCTGGACCCCAGCTACCTGGCGTGGAGCGTCTTCGCCGCGATGGTCATCTGCGGAGCGGTTGCTGCGGCGCAGGGGCTGTCCGCCCCATGGGGATTGGTAAATAGGAGGAACGGTTCGATGCACTGTGGAGTGATGGTTACCGGATACAACCAGGGTGACTGGCCCCGTCTCATGGCAGGAGACTATGACCGTCCTCCGGAAATCCCGGACGCCGCGAACATGGACGACACTCTCTACATGGGAGAACTGGTCGAGCCGCTGGGGTTCGATTCCATCTGGGCAACGGAACACTACGGCTCCGCCTACTCCATGCAGCCCAATCCCCTGCAATACCTGGCGTACTGGGCCGGCCGCACCAGCCGGGTGGACGTGGGTACCGCGGTCATCGTCGCGCCTTGGTGGAATCCCGTCCGGCTGGCTTCGGAAATCTCCATGCTGGACATCCTGCTGAAGGGCCGCCGACTTCACCTGGGCATCGGTCGGGGAATCGCGCCCCACGAATATGCCTCGCTGGGCTACCCGATTGAACAGTCGCACAAGTATTTCTACGACGTGATCAACGCCATCAGGGCCGCCGACGGCGCCGAACGCTTCGAATTCGACGGAGACGTTTACAAAATCCCTCCCACCACCATCCGTCCCCAGGCCCGCCACAAGGGTGAACTGACCCGGGACATCAAGGTGGCCTTTACCACCGAGGCGTCGGCAAGAATGGCCGCCGAAAACGGCCTGGGACAGATGTTTGTGGCCGGGGACGACGTGGAGGAAATGACCGACAAGGTGCGCAGGTTCAACAGCATTCGCAAGGAGCTGGGCCTTCCACCCGACCAGCCCACCACCCTGCTGTGGATGTACTGCGCCGAGACCCAGGAGGAGGCCGAGGAGGGATGGACCTATTTTCGCAACCAGCTGACCGCCGCCCAGCGCCACTACTTCGAATGGAATAATCCGGGTTATGAGGGCATCCATGGCTACGAGGAATACCTGGTTCGCCAGCGCGCCGACGTGGGCACCGCGGCCGCCAGCTACGCCGCCCGCCGCGCCACTCAGCCCATCGGCACCCCGGAAGACGTCATCGACAAAATCAAGGCGATGCAGCGCTCCATCAGCGCGGAAAAACTGGTCATCCACGTTTTCTACGGCGGAATGCCCAGGGACAAGGCAGAGAAGAGTCTCCGCCTCTTCGCCAGGGAAGTCCTGCCCGAGGTGCAGGCCATGCCCACGCCCATCAACCCCATGTCGCTGGGGTGAGGCACAGGGTCATTGCGTCCCAAGTCCACAGTCCCGTCACTCGGGCGAAAGCCCAGGGCAATCGCGCTTTAAAGAATGTCATGCTGAGCGAAGTCGAAGCATCTGAATCCGTACCTGCCAACCAGGCATTGGGACCCAATCCACGACTCCCAGCCAAGAGTTTAGACCCTTCGGCAAGCTCAGGGTGACTGACCCTTTTCTGCCGGCCCTGGGGCAATCTGAGGAAGATTTATAATGCGATTGCCCTGGGCGAAAGGCGGAGTCCAGAATGGTAGGGGCGGGCCTTGCGCCCGCCCCAGGCTTGTGGGTGCGCCCCCTCTCCGTAGCGGCGATTCGGGAATCGCACCTACGTCCGGGCGGTAGGTTGGTGGTGGAATTAGCGCTCTGGCGGTGGGGCGGCAACAAGCCCCGCCCCTAGGTGTTGGGGAATGCGTCGCCACTCCCATCAGGGCCTTTCCACCAGAGATGGGTCCGACCTGGCGGATCGACAGGGAAAGGGGGAAGGGACCTGTTCAGTGGTTCCTCAGGAGACCGCCGCCGAGAACAGTTCCCGCTCGATGGCCTGGCGTACCGGGCGCAAGTAGGGGCGGGCCGCCCGCAGCCGCTCCAGCAGGCTGTCCATGGAAATCCACTGGCACTGGTCTATCCCTTCGGACAGGTCCGGTTGCAGGGGGTCAGAAAGTTCGCCGGCGTAGTCCAGCAGAAACCACTGGACCGTCTTGTCCACCGGGCCGATCCGGTAATAGGAGATATATCTGGTCCGGCAGAGGGGAGAGCGGATGGAAAGCAGGGAGGAAGATAACCCGGACTCTTCGGAAATCTCGCGAAGAGCGCATTGTTCAAAGGGTTCGCCAAGGTAGTCCAGTTTGCCCTTGGGCAGGTCCAGAAGCCGGTGCTTGCGGATTACCAGGGCATGGCCGCCGCAGAGGACCAGGCCCCCGGCGGCATACATCTTCGGCAGCTCATCTCTATTCATGTATCAGTATGCGCTCCAATATTCCAATTTGGTCGCGATTCAATCCGGTAAACAGCACCCCGTCCACAACCACGTCGGTCAACATGTCCATGTCCGGAGCCTGGTAGATAAACTCGGGCCTCAGGTCTTTTCCCTCGTATTCAAAGCGGGTCAGGATGTAATGCACGGCATTGAGCTTTGCCTGCTGCTTGTTGTCCGACTCGATGATTATCCAGGGAGCGTAGTCGGTGGAGGTAACCGCGAACATTCGCTCCTTGAAGTAGGTCAGCAGCTGCCACCGCTCGGCCACCTTGCGGTCGTTGGCCGAGTACTTCCAGTATTGCAGGTCGCTGTCCTGGCGCAGCCGGAACCGCAGGTCCTGGGACTCGCGGCTTACCGACAGGTAAATTTTGATGAAGGTAAGCCCCTCGTCTACCAGTTCCTCTTCCCAGTCGTTGACCTTGTTCATGAAGTAATGGTACTGCCGCATGGTGCAGTAACCCATGGCCGGCTGAATCAGGGCCCGGGAATACCAGGAACGGTCGAATACGCTGATTTTGCCGGGCCCGGGCAGCAGCTTGTGATGGTGCCCCAGCCAGTTCCGCATTTCCTGGGGAGTGGGTATGCCCTGGCTGATAATCTCGTAGCCGCTGGGATTGAGATAATGGGTAATGGTGGACGCTATGCTGCCCTTGCCGGCGGCGTCTCTCCCTTCCAGCACAATGGCCACCCTCTGGCCCGTTTCACCGACCCATTCCTGCAGGGACAGCAGTTGCCGTCGAAGGATCCGCAGTTCGGCGCGGTAGGCCAGGTACTCGATGCCCCGAAAGGCGGGCACGTCGTGTTTGATCGGCGCGGTTTCGGGCAGGATTATGTTATCTTCCAGCTTTACGTCGTACGCAACCATCAGAAAATAACCGTCCGACAAACTTCTGGAGCCTTGCCAGGGGGAACTCAATCCGCCGATTATCGTAAATAATGCCGGACGAACCTGTCAAATAGACCTGTCAAATAGAATGGTAACAGCCCTTTATCCATGGGAGATTGAAGCGGGCGCAATGGAGCATTAGGGTGGGGCAACCGGCCTGGATTGACCCAGTTCTTTCACCACTCGCAAAGACCGCCTGGCGTGGCTGATGGTGGATAATTCGTTGTGGTAGACGTCCTGGATTATCCCCTGGCCGTCTATGACGTAGGTGAACCTGGAGGTGCCCAGCCCGAACCGCCGCCGGACGTCGTAAAGGCGCCGCACCTTGCCGGCGGAGTCGCTGCCCAGGGCGAAGGAAATGTTGTTGGCCGCGGCAAAACGCTCAAGCCTTTCGACGTTGTCCGGGCTGATGCCGAGGACCAGGGTATTTCGCTGGTCAAAGTCCGCGTGAGAGTTTCCAAACTCCCTGGTCTCGACGGTTCAACCATAGGTGAAAGCCCTCAGGAAGAAGTAGATGACAACGTTCTTGCCCCGGTGCTCGGCGAGGTCAAACTCTCCTCCCGAAATCAGGGGCACGGCAAATGTGGGCGCGGTAGTGCCAATAGTCAGCATGACAAGAACAAAGTAAAGTCAGGCGGGCAGGAATGTCAACAACCGGCGGGGCCACGCCCGCCGCCACTGTACCGTCGCCCGCTGGCCGGCTATAATCCCGTCAGAAAGCCAATAGCGCTCTCCCACTCACAACGGCAACCAAATCCCAACGTCCACACAGGAAGGGTAGAAAATGGCAGATGGCACGTACGTAGAATGGGTCCACGGGTCAACCATGCAGGTGGAATACCTGAGCCGCATCACTTCGGTGCGCCACACCGGCCCCTTCGTCCGCATTGAGGGCGCCGGCGGGCAGAACACCTGGGTCCACTTCCCCATCCCCACCATGGCGGTAGCCAACGGCAAGGCCACCAGGGCCCAGGCCGCCCTGGTCAGCTTCCGCACCCGCTCCCACGCCACGGTGCACGAGGTGATCGTGTACGACGGCGAAAAGCGCATCGCTGAGCATATGGCGGTGGACCTGCAGGGCGACAATCTGGACGCCCGCTTTGAAATTCCGGACGCCCCCGAGGTGCAGAAGGGCCTGAACGTCACCGTGGGCGTAACCTTCGCCGAGGGCTCGCCGGACACCCGCTCCATGCAAATAGAAATCGTCGGCGTTGGCGTGGAGTTTTCGGGGTAGTGGGTTGGAAAGTCCACGAATCCGGCGCGGCGGATTTGTGGATTGAGGCGCCCCCGCCGAGCTGATTAGACAACCGGCTTATGGAACGGGGCAAAGGGGTGAACGGGCGTGGCATGGGTTTGGCGGTTGCCTTAATTCAATAAGCGCCCCGGGGACGTCCCGCAATCGTTGGCCGGGCCTTTTTCTCGCGGGAGTGCAGACGGTTGGTCAGCTTTCCACGTGCGAAGGGTGTCAAGGCATTTTCTTGAAGCGAATTCCGTTTCACTGCTAAAGCAGCCCTGCCAGGCTGAACAGCCAGCCCAGGACGCCGGCGCCGATGATCACCAGCGGCGCGGGGATGCGGAAGAACATCACCGAGCCGAAGGCCACCAGGGCAATGACCGCCCCCGCTGCGTTGGGGTCGGCCCGCTGCCACAGCAGGAAGACCACCCCCACCACCAGGCCGATGGCGGCCGCGTTGATGCCGACCAGCGCAATCCGCACCCAGGGGTAGCGCCGCAGCAGCTCCCAGAAGGGCAGCACCGCGTAAATTATCAGCACCCCCGGCAGGAACAACCCCACGAAGGCCAGGAACAGCCCCGGCACACCCCCGGCCACGGCGCCCAGGTAGGCGCTGAAGCTGAACAGCGGCCCCGGCAGCGCCAGCATCAGGGCCAGCCCGTCAAGGAACTGCTGCTCCGTCACCCACCCCGGTTCCACCACCTCGGCGCTCAGCATGGGCAGCACCACCTGGCCGCCGCCGAAAATCAGCGAACCGGTGCGGTAGAAGGACTCCAGGATCTGCAGCCACGTCTGGTCCAGGAAAATTCGGGCCAGTATCAATCCGCCCAGCAGCCCGAAGAACAGCAGCAGCAGGAGCGCCCCGACCGCCCGGGGAATCCCCAGGTTGTCCAGCGGCGCCCCGGCGGTCTGTTCGGCGTCGTGCCGCTGGGCGCGCAGGGCTATCATGGTAACCACGCCCCCCACGGCCAGGGTGGCGGGAAAGACCCAGGGCTGCCGCGCCAGGATGGTCACCACCGCTCCCAACAGCATCAGGGCCATGGTCAACCGAGTCTTGACCACTGCCGTCCCCAGCCGCCACGCGGCCACCGCCACCAGGGCCACGGTAGCCGGCTGCACCCCGTCCAGCCACTGGGGCCGCTCGCCTTCCGACAGGAAAGTCGCCACGCCCAGGCCGGCCAGGGCCATGATGGTCGCCGCCGGATACAGGAAGAGGATGAAGGCCAGCAGTCCCCCCAGCGGCCCGGCCCGGGCGGCGCCCACGGCCACCACCATCTGGGTGGAGGTGGGGCCGGGCAGTCCCTGGCCCAGGCCCAGCAGTTCCACGAAGCGCTGCTCGTCAAGCCAGCCCCGGCGGACCACGAACCGTTCCTGCAGCAGGGCAATGTGGGCTTGGGGCCCGCCGAAGGCAATCCACCCCAGGGGGAGGAAGGCCCAGGCCACTTCCGCCAGCCGCCGCGCCAGGGAGGGCCCGGAGGGGGAAAGTGGGGACTGCGTGACGTTGCCTGAAGAACCCTTTTCCATGGGCGCCCTCGTTTCGGGGAGATTGTTGCCGAGCCGCGCCGACGCGGCCCGGCAAATTGTACCCTTTGCCCGTCGGCAATGCTATAAGTTCGCGCCGGCCAGGACGATTGCAAAGTTCGGCAAGATATACTTCCCCGTTCATCCTGAGCCATTCGAAGGATTCACCCCTGCCAGGGCATGGTTCGACAAGCTCACCACGAACGGCTGGCAGGGGACTTGGCGACCGCCTGCCCCACCGACTTCCGCCCCTTGACAATGCCCCTGCCGGTGTAGAACAATTGTTCTACAACATACCAGGAGGGCGACTACTTGAACAACTACATCCTGAAGGCCTGCCGCAACTGCGGTGGGGACCTGGCGAAGGATTGCGACGACTGGATTTGCCTGCAGTGCGGCAGGTACTCCTATGTGGGGCTGTACAGTCAACCTGAACCGCCCGTGGACTCCCGACTGCCCCTGCCCCGAAACCCACGCCCCCTGTCCCCGGGGGCGGACTCGCGGCGTCCCGGCCCAGGCGGCGGAGGTCACCGCGAGCAATTGGGAGACGGTAAGGCAGCCGTCCTGTCGCCGACCGACCGTCCGACCCTGGCGGGGATTCTGCCGTGACCCGAGGCAAGGTATCCGCGCTCCATCGCGTTGGGGTAACAGACCGGCCTGGCCGCTTTCCTCACCGGGGCGGGTTTAGCCGTGCCGGGAGGGTCGAGCCATGACCCTGCTGGCCCTGGATGCCGGGGTCCGCGAAACGGGCTGGGCCGTCTTTATGCCCGGCGGGACCATCGACTCGGGCGTGATCCGCCTGTCCCGCAGCCGCTTTCTGCACGCTCCCCAGCGGGTCAGCCACCTGGTGGAAAGCCTGGACCGTCTGGCAACCCGGTGGCAGCCCCGGGTGGTGGCCTACGGGCAGCCGTCCGGCATTCGCTGGCCCGAGCCGTCCCTGGAACTGTTGGACGGCTCCCTGGCCCGCTGGGCCACCGCCCGGCAGCTTCCCCTGTTCACCTACTCGGGACAGGAGGTGCGCGCCGCCATCGCCCGGCATTCCCGGGTTCCCCAGGACCAGCTGGCCTACGCTATCATGCGCCGCCTCAAGCTCATCGGCGTCCGGAAGTCCACCGCGGAATGGGAAGCCCTGGCCATCGGCTACTATCACCTCTGCCGCATGGACGCCAGGTCCAGGGCCAGCCCCTAACCTGGACCCAAGGCAACCGCTTCTTGAGTCAACGTCATGCTGAACTTGTCGAAGCATCTGAAATCCATCCCATAAACCGGTTTTCGGACCCGCAACCGGTCTGAAAGGATCAGCCACAGGCGGATCAGGCCCTTCGGTCCGCCAAAGGCGAACGGTCCGCTGACTCAGGGGTCCTTCCGCCACGGCAAACCCTTGGCGGGGCGACATGGCTTCAGGGTGACGCAAAATGCGCCATTCGAGATGTGCCCGCCGCAGCCCCCCAGCAATCATGCGCGCAAGCCAACAGTAAGCAAGCTAACAGTAAGATCGAATGTGGTAAGCTATACCCGGCGGTTCACGCGCCCAAATCAGCGGCAACGCCGCCCCATCTCTCCGGCGGATTCGGCCCTGGGCGATAGAAAAATATAGTATGACTCAGTTCACCGACGTTTCCTTCGATGGCCTGTACGGCGAGGCCATCATGGACCATTACCGCAATCCCAGGCACCGCGAATCCCTGGACACGGCGGACATCGCCGCCCATGAATTCAACCCCTTCTGCGGCGACGAGGTCACCCTGCGCGTCCAGTTGGACGCCGTGGGCAGGGTGGCCCGCGTCTCCTCCCACTCCCAGGGCTGCTCCATCATCCAGGCGTCGGCGTCGATGATGGCCGAGGGTATGGAGGGCAAGTCGGCCGAGGAACTGGACGAACTGGCCCGGCTGTTCCGGCGGTTTATGCAGGGTGTGGATCTGCAACCCCATGAGGTGGCCCAGTTGAAAGACCTGGTGGCCCTCCAGGTGGTGCGCCAGTACCCGGTGCGCATCAAGTGCGCGCTGCTGCCCTGGACTGCGTTGGAAGAAGGGTTGGATGCGTTCCGGCGGGGCAAGAAGGGGGGCTGAGCGCCTCTCCCGTTTCAAAGGTACGTGGCCCTAAGCCTTGAAGAGCTGCGGCGCCGCAAAGAAAGCCTTCAAAAACGTAGTGGCGGGTTTCAAGCCCGCCCTTCTCGCTTCAGGACCGCCAAATATCCATAAAAAGGTCATGTCGCACTGAGCCTGCCAGGGGCCTGGAATCCTTCCCCACAACTGGGTTACGGGGCCGAGGAATAGCTTGTGGGCAACACTGTAGATGCTCCGGCAAGCTCAGCATGACATTGGCATGAGGCGCGATTGCCCTGGGGATGGGGGGTAACCACTACGCCGTCCAGCCTGAACCCGCTACCACTCCGAATGCGCCGGCCGGGACATCAGCTCGACCATCGCCTCCCTGGGCGGCAGGTCTTCAAAGAGGATGCGGTAGGTAACCTCGGCGATGGGCATCTCCACGTTCAGCCGCTTCGCCATGGCCAGGGCCGCGCCGGTGGTATTCACCCCCTCCACCACGTTGACCATTATCGCCTTGATCTCCGGCCAGGTACGTCCCTGCGCCAGCTGTTCCCCGGTGAACCGGTTGCGGCTCAGGGGACTGTAGCAGGTGGCCACCAGGTCGCCCAGTCCGGCCAGCCCGGCGAAGGTCAGGTACTGGGCCCCCGCCGCCGTCCCCAGCCGGGTCATCTCCGCCAGGCCCCGGGTGATCAGGGTAGACTTGCTGTTCTGCCCCATAGCCATGCCGTCGGCGATGCCCGCGCCCAGGGCGATGATGTTCTTCAGGGTGCCGCCCAATTCCACGCCGGTAACGTCGTCGCTGGTGTACACCCGGAAGATGGGTGACATCAGCATATCCTGCACCAGCGCCGCCCTTTCCGGATTCCTGCCGGCCACCACCGTGGCCGAAGGCTTCTCCTCCGCAATCTCCTTGGCCAGGTTAGGCCCAGACAGGACGCAGATGCCCTCGTGCATGGACGGCGGCAGCTCTTCTTCCATGATCTGGCTCATCCGCTTGCCTTCCGGCGCCTCCAGTCCCTTGGATGCGCTGACCACCGTGGCTGCCGGGTCCAGGTGCTCGCCGATCCACTCCATGTTGTGCCGAAGGCGCTCCGACGGCACTGCCAGCATCACCACATCCGCGCCGCCCACCGTCTTTTCCGTGTCGCTGGCCACTTCCAGGGAATCGGGGAACCAGATGCCCGGCAACAGCAGCCGGTTCTCCCGGTGCTGGTTCAGCCGGTCCGCCTCTTCGGCCGTTCGCGCCAGGATGGTTACCGGCACGCCCTTCCGGGCCAGTATAATGCCCAGGGTGGTTCCCCAGGTGGTGGTTCCGACTATGGCAACGGATTTGGTCACAGGCTGCTCATTCCCGAGCCATCCCCTTTGTGCGCGAGGGATCAGGGGACTTTTGCCGGGCGGTTAAAGTACATGACTGGGATTATGATAGCACAGTAAATTTCCGACGAAATCCCTGCCAAGGCGAGGTAGAGACGAGGTTCCGCAGAGCAATCGCATTTTGTACCTGGGCCATGGCCGGCAAGTAATCATTGGTGGAAAGTGGGTCGCGCCGCCAAGGGTCCGCCGCGGTGGACAAGCGCCTGCGCCTGCTGAGGGGCCTGAAATCCCTCCCCACAGCTGAGTTGCGGGGCCGAAACCTGGTTTGTGGGCAACATTTAGATGCTTGGGCAGGTTCAGCATGACATTGACTTAAGGCCGGATAGGTTAGGGGCTTGAACCATGTGGCCCTGAGCCTGCCGAAGCGGAACGTCCGCCCTTGGCGGGGGCCTGAAATCCCTCCCCACAACTGGATTAGGGGGCCGAGAAATAGCTTGTGGGCAACACTTTAGATGCTTCGGCAGGCTCAGCATGACATACTTTCTGTTCAGTCTGACCTGCTCATCACAAAACATAGCCCGATAAGGAAGGAAAAGCGCTATGACCGAATACGAAACCATGACCTACCACCGAGACGGGCGCACCGGCTACATCACCCTGAACCGGCCCCAGGCCCTCAACGCCGTCAACGACCAGTTTGAGCTGGATATTGCCGAGGCGCTGCTGGAGTTCGACATGGACGAGGAGGCCTGGGTGGCCATCATCCACGGCGAAGGAAGGGCCTTCTGCGCCGGCGCCGACATCAAGCAGCGGTTCGTGGAAATGACGCCCCGCCAGAGCGCTCTACGCAGCCGGGGCACCAGCGCCGAGGGCTACCTGGCCCGCACCATCAACTGGAAACCCGTCATCGCCGCCGTCCACGGCTACTGCCTGGGCGCCGGCCTCTCCCTGGCCGGCGAGTGCGACCTGATCGTGGCGTCCGAGGAGGCCCAGTTCGGCATCACCGAGACCCGCCGCGGCCTGCCCGGCGCCCGGGTATGGGCCAAGTGCAACGCCTTCATGCCCTCAAAGGTCCTGTCGGAAATGGTCATCACCGGCGAACCGGTATCGGCGGCGGAGCTTCACCGCCTGGGCCTCATCAACCGCCTGGTCCCCACCGGCCAGCACCTGGACGCCGCGAAAGAACTGGCGGACAAGGTCCTGCAGGCCCCGCCCCTGGCCTCCCGCGCTGGAGTCCGCCTCACCCGCCGCCAGTGGGTAATGGACCTCTACGACGCGGGCATGTACCTGCAGCCATTACAACTACACAAAACGGAAGACTTCCAGGAGTCGGCCCGGGCCTTTGTGGAGAAGAGGAAGCCGGAGTATGGGGCGAGGTAGGGGGGTCGGATATGCAGTATGGCAATGGGAAGTTTGCCCATTGTCCACCTCGCCGAATTAAGCGTAGGTTAGCTTGGCCAAGCTTTGAGAACTCGGCACTTGTGCTAAAATCGGTGTTTCACGACAACCCAGTAACGGTAGTTAGCTCCGCCGTAGATTCGGGTTCTCTTACGCGTCTCAGAGAGCTGGCTAACGCCCCACCAGTGTGAGGACTCAAGAGGAAAAAGGCCAACCGTCATGCCCGTTCGAGCTACCGGCATCAACCCCGATATGCTGCGCTGGGCCCGGGAAAGGGCCGGCTATTCGGTGGAACAGGTAGCCCACCGTCGGAAAGTATCTTCCGAAACGGTCCAGCAATGGGAAGAGGGGGAAAGCTACCCCACCTGGCGCCAGCTTGAAGACCTGGCCCACAAAGACTATCACCGCGCCACCGGTTTCTTCTTTCTTGACACACCTCCCGATGAGAACACGGTTTCCGCAGAGTTCCGCCGTCTGCCCGACCGCGCGCTGGCGGCGTTGGAGCCGGATACCCTGTATGCAATCCGGCAAGCCCGCATCCGCCAGGATGACTTGAGATTGTTGTTCGGAACGCCAGCGGTCGGCGAGCGTTTCCTGCTTGCAGATCTTGCTGGCAAAGCAAACCCCGACGACCCCGTCCGGTTAGCCTCCGAAGTCCGGGAAAGTCTGGAATTGGGGCTGGACGAGCAGAAGTCATGGTCGTCCAGCGACGAAGCATTGAAGCGCTGGCGGGAAAGGGTTGAAGATAATGGTATCTGGGTTTTCAAGCGGTCCTTCGCCGAAATGGACGTAGCTGGCTTCTGTTTGAATGACCCAGCATATCCGGTAATCTACCTGAACAACGGCCAGGCTCAAACCCGCCAGATTTTCACCCTCTTTCACGAATTGGCCCATTTATTGTTTGACGTCAATTATTTGGAACGATTGGATATTCAGGATTACCTGGAATTGCTGTCCGGCCACGACCGGGAAGTCGAAGTTGCTTGCAACCGGTTTGCCGGCGAGTTTCTGGTTCCCACCGATGATTTTGACCGGGAAATCAATGACCGGAATTCCAATAGCCTTACTGACGATTATCTTGTCTTGCTGGCCAGAAGATATAAGGTTAGCCGCGAAGTAATATTGCGCAGGTTTCGGGATCGGAACTTGTTGGACGCTAACAGCTATCAAGAGCTTGTACAGCGGTGGCGGTCAGAGCAATCACCCCGGTCCGGCAAGGGTGGCAACTACTACGCTACCCAGGCAACCTATTTAGGCCAAAAGTACCTGCGCGCAGCCTTCCGTGCTTTCGACGATGGCCGCATTGACGAACTCCAACTGACTGCGTGCCTGGGTGTAAAGGGCTCCAGCCTCGACGGATTGGAGCGCTATGCCTGACCATCAGGAAGACACCGAAGTACTGTACCTATTGGATACCAGTACCATCAGTGAGATCTTCCGCTCCTATTACCAAGACCGGTTCCCCAGCTTTTGGAGCAGGTTTGACGGGTTAGTTACCTCTGGCAGAGCAGTTTCCGTGCGGGCTGTCCAAAGGGAACTGGAAGTCTCCGCCCGGGGAGAAGTTACATCTGCAGTCCCTTATCTGAGAGAGTTGGCTCCGAATTTCTTCGCGGATCCAGGTGAACAGGAACAGGATCTTGTCCGGGAAATGTTCAATTCCACGAATTTATCGTCAGCCAATACCCGCTGGGCTACGAGGGCCACGGGAGACAGGGAGGACGCCGATCCGTACCTCATAGCTAAGGCAAGGGTCCCCAGCGGATTATGGGCGAGGCAGGTGGTTGTAACCCAAGAGTCGCCGACCAATCCTGCAGGAATACCTGCGGTCTGCCAACGGTCGGTGTTCCCTGCATCAACTTGCAGCAAATGATGGTCCAACTGGGTTGGCAATTCTAGCGATCATCTTGCAACCCCCCAATATGCTACACTCTCTCCACCCAACCAAACCCCCAAAAGGAGCAACCCCCATGGCACAAATGGCAGCTGGACTCGCTATTGTTGAGGCCCTTAAGGCCGAGGGAGTGGACCATATCTTTGGACTGGTGGGCACCACCACCAACAGCATCGTCACCGAGCTTTACGGCCGCGACGATATTACCTTTATCGACACCCGGCACGAGGAGGGCGCCGCCTTCATGGCCTATGGCTACTCCAAGGCCTCGGGCAAACCCTCCGCCTGCGTCACCACCTCCGGACCGGGCACCATCAACCTGGCCACCGGCATTTCCCTCGCCTATAAGGGCCGCGCCCCGGTCATCGCCATCGCCGGCAACACCGCCCAGGAGTACGCCTACCGGGACGGCGCCCAGGAGTTCGACCTGGTCAGCACCTTCAAGGCCATCACCCAGCTGTCGTTGCAGGTCAACCAGACCGACCGCATCCCCGAGATGTTCCACTACGCATTCCGCACCGCCATGTACGGCAAAAAGGGCCCCGTGCTGCTGGACATCCCCCGCGACCTGATCGACGGCCAGACCATCGACTGGGAGGTACAGGCTCCCGGCGCCTACCGGCCCGTGGCCGACCGTACCGCCGGCGACGCCCAGGCCATCGCCCAGGCGGCAGCGCTGCTGGCCCAGGCCCAGCGGCCCCTGATCCTGGCCGGCGGCGGCATCGTCGACTCTGAGGCCACCGACTTCGCCGTGGCCCTGGCCGAGCGGCTGGACATGGCGGTGGTGCCCTCCTACGGCCACAACGACGCCTTCCCCAACAGCCACCGCCTGTACGTGGGACCCCCGGGCGGCCGCGGCGCCTCCGAGGCCCTGCAGGCCATGAACCGGGCCGACGTCATCCTGGCCCTGGGCACCCGCATCAACCAGGGCAGCACCGGCTGGGACTACAGCGTCATCAACCCCGATACCCGCATCATCCAGGTGGACATCGACCCCTTCGAGGTGGGCCGCAACTACCCCCTGGCCGTGGGCATCGTCGGCGACGCCGGCGCCGTGGCCCAGCAGCTTTCCGACGCCCTGGGACAGCAGTTCCCCGAGGGCCGCGCCAACCCCGGGTGGACGGCGGAGATAACGGAACTGAAGAATCGCCGCCGCGCCCGCCTGGAGGCCGAGGCCCAGCTGGGCGGCGACCCCATGATGCCCCAGCGGGTGTTCAGCGAGCTGAACAAGGTCCTGCCCCGGGACTGCATGGTCACCATCGACGCCGGTGTGGCGCCGGGCCTGTCCTACGATCGGATCAGCTACGAGCTGCCCCGCACCATGTTCAACTATGCCGGCCAGGGCGGACTGGGCATGGGCCTGGGGGTGGGTCTGGGCACCAAGCTGGGCCGCCCGGACCGGCCCGCCATCAGCCTGCAGGGCGACGGCGGTTTCCTCTACACTTCCCAGGAACTCAACACCGCCGTGCGCAAGAACATACCCCTGGTCAGCATCGTGCTGAACAACGGCTGCCACGGCGCGGAGAAGGCCCAGCAGCAGCGCTTCTACGACCAGAAGTACATCGGCGTGGACCTGGAGAACCCCCGTTTCGACAAGCTGGCCGAGGTGTACGGGGCCAAAGGGTACTACGTGGAACGCCCCGAGGACGTGGCCGACACCGTTCGCGATGCCCTGGCCCAGGACGGCCCCAGCGTGGTGGAGATCCCGGTTGCCGAGTACTTCCCGCCGGGGGCTTCCCTGCCCCGCAGCTAGGGCCAAATACCCCGATACACAGGTAGGGGCGCTTCGCGAAGCGCCCCTACGGTGCCTGCCCCAAACACCTCTTTCTATGGGGACGGTTCAGAGGAGAGACGCTTGAAGAATCTCTTCTCCCCAACCCAATAAACCACTACAATAGGAACCACTAACCACCCCAGGAGGCCAGCGCCATGACCGCCCCCAAGGAAGACCCTCCCCGCGACTGGCGTGACCGCATCGTCAAAGACCCACGGATACTGGCCGGCAAACCCGTCATCAAAGGCACCCGGATCTCGGTCGAGTTGATAACCGACTTTCTGGACTACAACAACTGGTCTGAAGCCGACCTTCTGAGGAACTACCCCCACATCACACTGGAAGACATCGACGCCTGCCGTCGCTACAAGGCCACCGGCGCCAAGCTTTCCAACTTCACCTGGGCCGACCTTAACGCTTGGATGGACGAGGCCGACCGGGCCCAGGGCCGGTCCGTGTGAGAATCCTGGCAGACGAAAATATGCTGGCCGAGGCCGTTGCTTCCCTGCGCGCCGCCGGCCACGATGTCCTCTGGGCCCTGGAGACCCACCGCAGCGCAGACGACCCCAACCTGCTGGAACTGGCTACTCAAGAAGGGCGTACACTGATAACCTTCGACTCCGATTTTGGGGAACTGGTGCACCGATACCGAGTACCCGCTCCCTATGGTGTAGTCTTCTTCCGGCTTCACAAAGATGTACCTGAACCCGTACAAGCCGAGTTCATTGCCCACGCCGCTACTTCCTGGGACACCTGGCCACCCGGCATCTGGACCATCCAAATACGTCACCAGACCACTCAAGCCTTTCAAAACCCTTAGGAGCGGTTTGGGAATCGGCCCTCCAAAAGGGGGCAGCCCGGGGGACAAGCGAGACCCACGGACACCCCGCCCTTGAGGCATCCGTTGACCCACCTCCGGTGTTGGTTATGCCAGGATCGCCCTTACTCTTGGATGAGTGTCGTCCTTTTAGGCAGCATCCTGTTCCGGTCGGTATCCTTCTGCTTGTCACCTGCAATGTCGCCACCGCCACTCCGGTCAACGGAAAAGGCTGGCCTTTTTCCATCTCGCACACACAACAAAGAACGCAGGCTTGCGTGAAACCCCAACTCCGGGCCGCAGCCCTGGCGTCACTCCCACCCAATACCCGCGAGCCCCTGGCGTATTCAGGAATGCCTTCAACCCGGTTCGACCTCTCGTCCTGCCTTTCTGCCCCATTTGCCAGCGCCCTCTTTGGTAGCTAAAATGCGCAAATGGTGAATGCCCTGCATCATCTCCGCTCCAACTGGCGATTTCTACCATTATTTTAACCACTGGCGCGCGCATTCCTGGGAAAGCGGGGGAGTGAGTCTTGAACTTCGACTGGTCTGCCAGGGTTGACTCCTTGCGCACCAGATACCACTACGCCTGGATGGTGGTGGGAATGGGGACGGTGCTGCGGGTTACCGCCAATTTCGTAAGTCAGGCCTTCGCCGTAATCCTGGTGGTGTTGCAGCAAGACTTTGCCTGGGGTGTAACGGCCATCGTTGTGGCCCAGGTGCTGCGCAGCGTAGCCAACGCCGTGATGTCTCCCGTGGCCGGGTGGGTTGGCGACCGTTACGGGGCGCGCCGGTCGCTGCTGGTGGCCGCCACCCTGTACGTCTGCGGCATGCTGCTCCTCAGCACCATGGACCAGCTCTGGCAGCTTTACCTCTACTACAGCGTCCTCCTGGGTCTGGCCCAGGCCCTGTTCGCCGTCAATATCCCCACCACCGTGGCCGCATGGTTCAAGCGGAAGCTGGGCGTGGCCGTGGGAATTCAACAGTCGGTGGGCGGCATGGGGGCCTCCATCACCGCCCCGGCCCTGGCGTACCTGGTTTCCCAGACCGGATGGCAGGTGGCCTTCTGGATTATTCCCGCGGTGGGTGGCGTCATCCTCTTCTCCCTGCTGGCCTTCTTCCACAGCGAGCCGGCGGACCGGGGCATGCGGCCCTATGGCGCCGACGCCGACGACCCTGACCCGGTTCCCACCGACCGGGCCACGGCCAAGCTGCGCAGCAAGGTCTTCCTGCAGCACGCCCGCCGGACAAAGGCCTTCTGGAACCTGCCCTTCATCCACTTCCTGGGCTGCGTGGGCCACTCCATCATCATCTGGCACGTGGTCTTCTTTGCCACCACCCAGGGACTGTCCCTAGCCGCTGCGGCCTGGATAGTCTCCATCTACACCATGACCAGCGTCAGCAGTCGCCTGTTTATCCCCATCCTGGCCGACCGATGGGGGGCCAAGACGGCTATGGTGGTACCCTACTTTCTTCAGGGTGTTTCGGTGCTGCTGTTGTTCTGGGCGCAGAGCCCCTGGCAGTTCTACCTCTTTGCCGCCGTGTTTGGGATAGGGTTTGGCGGTGAAATGTCTGCCTTCCTCATAGCCAACCGTCAGTATTACGGCATGGGACCCGTGCGTTCCATCTTCGGGTTCCAGCACCTGGGTTCGGGACTGGGCATGGGAGCCGGCGGGCTGATCGGGGGACTGATTTACGACTTCCGGTTGAACGAGGGCGCGACCATGGAGCTGTTTGGCCTGTTCACGCTGGGGGGAGGTTCCTACGACCTGGCCTGGGCAATCTCTATCGTTGCCAGCCTGGCCGGGGTGTTGTTCATCGCCCTGCTGGAACCCACATCGAGGGTGCTGATTCCTGACTGGGAGGACTCGCTGCCCCGGGAGGCGGAGACGTCAACCGCCGCTACCTGAACCCGGCGTCACTCCCCTGGGGTGTGCCGGCTACGCTGACGAGGGCGCTGGCGCCGGCGGCTCCTGCTCCGACTTTCCTTCTTCGCGCTCTGCTCCGCCGCCGCCGATGGCGCCGCCCTCCTGGCGGGCCGGGTCAACTTCCGAGGGCGTACCCCCTGAGACACTCGCCTCAGCCCTGGGCTGTTGTTCCGCGCCTTCCGCAGTGGGGAAAGAAGCGGTAAAGGGGCACACGTAGCTTCGACCTGCGTCGGCGGCCACCGCCGCCCCCATGGCAGTGATGGCCACCTCTATCTGGTCGTTCTCCGGTTGGCGAGTGGTCAACCGCTGCATCCAGAGGCCAGGAAGGGACATGAGCCTGGCAATGGGCCAGGTGGGGTGCATGCCGTAGAACCGAATGAATTCGTAGCTGATGGACGCCACCACGGGAATGAGCAGGACGCGGGAAAGGATCCGCCACTCCATGTCGGGCCGGCCCAGAAAAGCGAATACCACGACGGAGACCAGGACAACGGTAAGCAGAAATGCGGTGCCGCAACGGGGGTGGGGAGTGTCGAACTTGCGGACGTTTTCCACCGTGAGGGGAAGGCCAGCCTCGTGGGTGTGGACTGCCATGTGTTCCGCGCCGTGGTAGGCGAACACCCGCTGGATATCCTTCATCAGCCCGATGCCCGAGATATAGGCCAGCAGAATTGCCAACCGGATGACCCCTTCAATCAGATTGCTGATGATATCGGAGGCGATGAACGGGTCCACCAGGCGCACCGCCATCAGGGGCAGAATGAAGAAAATACCCACGCCCAGGGTGAGGGAAACGGATAAGGTGGCGGCCAGCAGCCAGTTGGGAATCTCCTCCCGGTTGCCCTGCTCGTCGGTGGAGGCCAGGGCGGCCGACCGGTTCAGGGCCTTTATCCCCAGGATGAGGGTCTCGAAGAGCACGAGGACGCCCCGCAGGAAAGGGATGCGCCGGACGGGGCCGGTGAAGGCGGTGTTCAGGCGCTCGTGGTAATGGAAAATGTTGCCATCGGGGCGGCGCACAGCCAGGCTGTAGTATTCGCGTCCGCGAATCATCACGCCCTCGATGACTGCCTGTCCGCCGTAGGTGGTTCTTGGTTGTTCCGTCACTGCCCTTTACCTTGCGACGCCGCTGGGGAAATGTTGGTGTATGCCGCCATTTCCCGGCAGACCGAGGGTTAACACAAAAAAGGAATCGAGGGTTTGGTGAAGTCCCCTCGATTCTGTCGATACACTTCCGTTGGTCCGAGCAGATTACTGCAGGTTGTACCGTCTGCGCAGCCGCTCAATGCGTCCCTGCGTATCCACGATGCGCTGCTCACCCGTATAAAAGGGGTGGCATTGACTGCAGACCTCCACACGCAGCGCCGGCTTGGTGGCCCCGGTGAAGAATACGTTGCCGCAGGAACAGGTAACCGTAGCATTGAAGAACTCTGGGTGAATCTCTGGTTTCATTTGACCAAGTTCCTTGCGTCGGCTCCGGTTTGCCTGGCAACGGGCGCCGTCGCGATTTGTTTTGGTTAGCTAGCCAGGGCCATGGAATCGGCGGGAGCTTCCGCCGGATAAACGCTGACCTGGCGGCGGCCCTTGGAGGCCCACTCGAAGGTGACCTTGCCGTCTACCTTGGCGTAAATGGTGTAGTCGCGGCCCAGGCCCACGTTGTTGCCCGGCTTGATCCGGGTGCCTCGCTGCCGGACGATAATGGACCCGGAGGTAACCTGTTGGCCTCCGTACCGCTTCACGCCCAGCCGCTTGCCGTTACTGTCCCGACCGTTGTTGCTGCTTCCGCCCGCCTTCTTGTGAGCCATGAGGGGTCAGCCTCCTGTCTGAATGTCCTGGATGACCAGGCGCGTGTAGTTCTGCCGGTGACCCCGCTTGAGTCGGTAGCGGGTCTTGGCCTTGTACTTGAAGACCATGACCTTACGGTCCTTGTAGTGCGACTGCACCTGGGCCACCACCTTGGCTCCGGCCACGTGGGGCGACCCGAAACTGACCTCACCGCCATCGGAAACGGCCAGTACCTCGTCGAATTCCGCCGAATCTCCCACTTGCAAGGGCAAAAGTTCCACATCGAGGACATCGCCCGGCTTCACCCGGTACTGCTTGCCCCCGGTCTTGAAAATTGCATAGTCCATAGCGCTCTAAAACCTCAGACGTTCATTCTATGGCAGTCCATATGGGGTGTCAAGGCATTTGCAGGGCCCCAAATCCACCACCTAATGGGAGGAAAAGACCTCGTTGGAGCCAGCGGCAAAGCTGGCTATGATGGTTACGGGACAAACACAACCATCACCAACGAGGTGCAGTCATTATGCAACAGGGAGTCCTGCCATTCCAGTATGGGACGGAGCATCGCGCGGGGGGCATGACGGGGCTGTCGGGGTTGGCGGTCTATCTGGAAATGGCCGATGCGATGGGGCTGGGCGAGTCGATCCGGCGCTACGTGAAGGTCAAGGAGGGCGGACAGGGATGGACGGACCGGCAGATGGTCACCGCGCTGGTGCTGCTGAATCTGGCCGGTGGAGAAGGAGTGGACGACCTCCGGGTGCTGGAAGGGGACGAGGGTCTGGGCCGGATGTTGGGCCGGGTGGAGACGCACCGGCAGCGGGCTTGTGAGCGCCGGGAGGAGGGCAGCCGGTGGCGGGGCGGGCGGCGCCGCAGCGTCCCGTCTCCGTCGGCGGTGTTCCGGTACCTGGGCCGGTTCCACGACCCGGTTCAGGAGGAGGCCAGGCAGCCCCATACGGCGTACATACCCGCGCCCAGCGGCGCGCTGCGCGGGCTGGGGAAGGTCAACGCCGAGATGATGAGCTTCGTCCGGGACCACCTGGAGCAGGAGCAGGCGACGCTGGACATGGACGCGACGCTGATCGAGACCTACAAGCAGGAGGCGCTGTACTGCTACCAGGGCTACAAGGCCTACCAGCCGATGGTCACCTACTGGGCCGAGGCGGACCTGGTGGTCCATTCGGAGTTCCGGGACGGCAACGTGCCAGCGGGGTTCGAGCAACTGCGGGTGTTGCGGGAGTCGCTGGCCCATCTGCCGGAGGGCGTGGTGAAGGTGATGCTGCGGTCGGACACGGCGGGGTACCAAGTTGAGTTGTTGCGGTACTGCGCCGAGGGGAGGGATGAGCGGTTCGGAGTGATCGAATTCGCGGTGGGGGCGGACGTCACGGAGGGGTTCAAGCGTGCGGCAGCCGAAGTGGAGGAGAGCCAGTGGCGCCGGTTGCCCCGGATGGTGGGGGAGTTGGCGGTGGAGACGGAACAGGAGTGGGCCGAGGTGGACTTCGTGCCCGATAGATTGGCTTATTCCAAGAATGATCCCGACTACCGTTTCATAGCGGTCCGGGAGCCGCTGAGGCGGCCGCCGCTGCCGGGCATGGAGGATGACCTGGAGTTGTCGGTTCCGGCGATGGAGATGCCGGACCGGGGCTGGTACAAGATCCGGGGGATAGTGACTAACCGGGAGCTACCGGGAGATGAGGTGGTGCGGTGGTACCGGGAGAGATGCGGGAAGGGCGAGGAGGTGCATGGTGTGCTGAAGGAGGACTTGGCTGGCGGGAGGCTGCCGTCGGGACAGTTCGGGGCCAACGCGGCCTGGTGGGCGATAGCGGCGCTGGCGTTCAACCTGAACTCGGCGGTCAAGCAGTTGGCCCTGGGCGGTCAGTGGGTGAACAAGCGGCTCAAGGCGGTGCGCTTTGCTCTGATCAATCTGGCCGGACGGGTGGTCTGCCACGCCAGGAAGCTGCTGATCCGGCTGGCCCGGGGCCATCCATCCTTCCCGCTGCTGGCGGGAGCGCACCGGAGAATAGCGGCGCTGGCCCACGGCCCACCCTGACCTGGGACGGTCTGCGCCACTACCGACGGGCATTCAAGCGACGGGGACTCCCGCCGTAGGGACACTGCGCCCTTCTCCAGGACCGGTTGGCATAGACCTCGCCCTGGCGTCGCCGGCCAACGCCCCAATATCCCCTTCCAGCGCCTACTCCTGCCACGCCAACCCACTGCCAACCTGTCAGCCGTCAGCCGATGCCCCAACCGGCCCAATCAAGGAGCCCCAAAACCATTTTTCTCCCATTAGGTGGTGGATTTGGGCGCTTGACAACCCACCTGGGCACCGTTGCGGATGGGGCTGGGGGCGGGATAGCGACCCCCCCCCAGCGGTATGGGCAAGGTTACTGGCCGGACGGCGGGGGAGGGCTGCCGCCGCCACCGCTGCTGCCGTCACGGCGCAGGGCGAAGGGCATGGCCACGGCCAGGATGACGGCCACCACGGCCAGGATCATGGCGACCAGGGCCAGGGTGCCGCCGCCGGAGGCATCCACTCCGTCACGGCCGTCCCGACCAGCTTCTCCGTCTCTGCCATCCTGACCGGCGGGGCCGGCTACGCCAGCCAGGCCGCGCTGGCCCTGGGGGCCTTCGGCGCCGGGTTCACCGGATTCGCCCCGGGGGCCCTGGGCGCCGGCCGGGCCTTCAGGGCCCTGAGGACCCGGGGGGCCGGCTGCTCCAGGCTCCCCCTGAGGGCCGGCGGGGCCGCGTTCACCCGAAGGGCCAGCGGGGCCACGGTCGCCGGCCGGCCCGGCCGGGCCCGGCGGACCGGGTGGGCCCTGGCGACCCAGAGACGGGTCCTGGGGAGTGGTAAAGGTGAGGGTAAAGCCGGTGGTGCGACCGCCGGAGCGCCAGGAGGGGAAGGTCTCAGCGGCCTGCACCAGGCCGATACGAAAGACGATGGCGCCATGGGCCCGGGAGGTCTGCAGGGCAAACTGCCCGCCATCCTGGACCAGGGCAGTACCGATGGCCCGGGTGCCGTCGTAGGCGGTGATCTCGGTTCCCACCGGGGAGCCTGCCCGTCGTGGGTCGCAGCGCCGATGAAGATGTGGAAGTCTCCCTGGGCCGCGACAGTGGCGGGGAAGACCGCCAGCAGGGTCGCCGACAGAAGCAGGGCCAGCAGGGTTCGGGTCAACGCCATGGGATGCCTCCGGGGCCTGGTCTACCGGCCATCTCTTGTGTGAACCGTTACAGGCGCATTACCCGGAGGGGCAGACGCCGACATCTTGTCCTTCCCCCTGGACGGGGGAAGGAACAAGGTACCGGCTCCCTGATTGGCACGCCTGGTTATCAGGAGCATGCCTGGACGGCGGCTTTGACGGCGTCGTAGTCGGGTTCGTTGACCGGCGCGGGCGCAACCCAGCGGTACTGGACGGTACCCTGGGGGTCGATGACGATAACGGCGCGGTTGCAGGCGGTGTAGCCTTCCATACCGGCCAGGCCGGGGAGGGCCACGTCGTAGGCATTGGCCGCCTGGCGATTGAAGTCGGAAAGGAAGGGGTAATTGACGCTGTTGGCGTCGGTCCAGGCCTTTTGGGCAAAGGGGCCGTCCACGGATATACCCAGGACCTGGGCGTTCATCCCCTCGAAGTCGGCAATCCCGTCGCGCAGGGTGCAGGCCTCGGTGGTGCAGACGCCGGTGAAGGCGCCGGGGAAGAAGGCGAGGACGACGGTCTTGCCCCGGAACTCCTGGAGTGTGCGAACATTGCGATCGGTGTCATACAGGGAAAAGTCGGGTGCCGGCTGGCCAACATCTGCTGGCATGGTGAAAACCTCCAAAGTTTGGATACGGGGTTATATTACCACCTTTTATCCACGAATAGGCACGAATAAGCGTGAATGGTAGAATAGCGGGGACTTCCCGGCTTTCGAAGGGGCGCACGGCCGTGCGCCCCTACCCCCATACCCTGCTTCCTGGCCTTCATGGACAACAGCTTCAGTGAAGGTTCGCGTCTATTGGTGGACAAAAGAAGGAGATAACCATGTTTTTTGATTCGAGACGGTCGGCGGTTCTGGCATTGAACGGTATGGTGGCGACAAGCCAACCGCTGGCGGCCCAGGCCGGGCTGCAGACACTGATGCAGGGAGGCAACGCGGTGGACGCTGCGGTGGCGGCGGCGGCGGCCCTGAACGTGGTGGAACCCGAATCGACGGGAGTGGGCGGCGATATGTTTGCCCTGATCTGGCACGACAACGAGCGGAAGGTGCACGCCCTGAACGGCAGCGGACGGGCGCCGGGCGCGGCGTCCATTGACGAACTAAGGGCCGCGGGTCACTACCAGATGCCCCAGGATGGGCCCTACTCCGTCTCCATCCCCGGCACGGTCCACGGGTGGGAGACCATCCTGGCGGAACACGGGACCATGCCTCTTGCGGAGGCGCTGAAACCGGCCATCCGCTACGCCGAAGAGGGATTCCCGGTGAGCGACTACATCGCCTACCAGTGGTCGGGCCAGGGAGCGCGGCTGGCCGCCCGCCCCGGAGGGCAGGAGATGCTGCTCAATGGCCGCCCGCCGAGCCAGGGGGAGGTGATAAAGCTGCCCACCCTGGCGAAGACATTGCGGCAAGTGGCCGAGGGCGGGTCCGACGCCTTCTACCACGGGGAAATCGCCGAGAAAATTGCCAGTTTCGTCCAGGACCAGGGGGGCTGGATCACCACCGACGACCTGGCGGCCCACACGTCCGACTGGGACGAGGCTATCAGCGCCGACTACCGGGGCATTACCTGCTGGGAGTGCCCGCCCAACGGCCAGGGTATAGCGGCGCTGGAGGCATTGAACATCGTGGAGGGGTTTGACCTGGCCGGAATGGGACCCCAGTCGGTGACCCGCTACCACCATCTGATCGAGGCCATGCGACTGGCCTTCGCCGACGCTTACCGGTACGTGGCGGACCCGCGCATGGCCGACGTACCCATAAGGGAACTGACGGAAAAGGCCTACGCCGCCAGCCGCCGGGAGTTGATTGACCCGGAACGGGCCATGGCCCACGCGCCCTATGGCGACGTTACCGCATTCGGCAACGGCGGCGGCGATACGGTGTACGTCAGCGTGGTGGACGGCCAGGGAAACGCCTGTTCCTTCATCAACAGCGTGTACATCAACTTTGGCAGCGGGCTGGTGGTGCCCGGCACGGGGATAGTGCTGCAGAATCGAGCCGCCCTCTTCTCCCTGGACCCGGAGCACCCCAACGCGCTGACACCGGGAAAGCGGCCTTACCACACCATCATTCCGGCCATGGCCACCAAGGACGATGAGCTGTACCTGTGCTACGGGGTCATGGGCGGGTTCATGCAGCCCCAGGGCCACCTGCAGGTGATGACCAACATGGTGGACTTCGGCATGGACCCCCAGGCGGCGCTGAACGCCCTGCGCTTCCAGGTCATCGGCGACACCACCATTATCGAGGAAGGGCTGGCGCCGGAGGTCATCGGCGGGCTGCAGTCCCTGGGCCACCGTCTGGAAATGATCCGGGGGCACGCCAGGGTGGGCATGGGCGGCGGACAGGTAATCCAGCGCAACCCGGATTCAGGGGTATTGTGGGCCGGCTCGGAACCGCGCAAGGACGGGTGCGCGGTGGGGTACTGACTGGGATAGTTATTGACGATAATGGCTATTGACGCCTGAAAATACTTGCCGGGGCGCACGGCCGTGCGCCCCGGCGTTGTAACACAGTCACCAAAGTTTCAGAAGCGGCAGGCTACCTGCCCACCCAGTCGCCGTAGATGGGGAACTGGCTGCACAGGAACTCGATGTAGGCGGGGCGGTTGGACCGGTTGACCTCCAGGGCCCGGCGCAGCGCCGGCTCCACCTCGGAGGGTTCGGAGACCCGCTCGGTGTGGTAGCCCAGTTCGCCGATTACCCGGGACATGTCCACCTCGTCGGGGCCCAGAACCGAGTGGGTGAAGGGGTCGTGGCCTGGACCCCAGAAGCCGGGTCCGTAACCGGCGAAGCCGCCGTTGCTGATGTGGGCCACAGTAACTCCCAGGTTCTGCCGCAGGGCCACCTCCAGGTTGCCCAGCATGTAGCCCAGGCCGGCCTCGCCGGTCACCGTTACCGCCGGGCGGTTGGGGTCGGCCAGTCGGGCGGCCACGGACCCGGCCCAGCCGAAGCCCAGGGTGGAAACATTGCCCCAGCCCAGGAAGGCCCGGGGAACCAGGGTGTCGTATACGGTGCTCAACTGGTCGCGGGTGTTGCCCGACTCGTGGGTAACAAAGGAGTTGTAGGGGTCCAGCACCTCCATCAACCCGGCATAGACCCGGTAGGGGTTGATGGGCTTGTCGTCGGAGTTCATGGCCTCAACGTACTGGGCCATGCCGGCGTCCCGCTCGTTCTTGACCTCCAGGGCCACGTCCTCCCGGGAGCGGGCCGATTTTACCGGGCGGTCGGCAAGCTCGTCGGCCAGGGCCTGCAGGGTGTAGCGGGCGTCGCCGATGACCACGCCGTCGGTGGGGTAGACCTTGTTGACGTGCAGGTCGTCCACGTCGCAGTGGACAATGGTCTTGTTGACGGCATCGGGGATGCGGTGGCTGAACCGGCCGGGGGAGAGGCTGGTGCCCACGGCGAAGACCATGTCGCAGTTTTCCAGGTAGTTGTTTACCTGCCCGCCCCGCACTCCCACGAACAGGGGGTGATTTTCGGGGAAGGCGCCCTTGGCCTTCAGGGTGGTAATCACCGGGGCGTTGGCCATCTCGGCGAAGGCCACCAGTTCCTGGGCCGCCTCGGCGTAGATCACCCCCTCGCCGGCGTAGATAACGGGCCGCCGGGCGCCGGTCAGCAGGTCAATGGCGTTGGCCACGTCCTCCCGCACCGGGCCGTGCTTCCAGCCCTTGACGGGCTGGTAGGGGTCGGCGGTCTCGTCGTAGGTGCCGGTGGGGTCGGGGACGGCCAGGATGACCGGGCCGGGGCGGCCGCTGCGCAGCATGGTAAAGGCCCGGCGCATGAACTCGGGCACCCGTTCGGGCCGGTCGATGAAGCCGTACCACTTGGAAACGGTGGACAGGGCGTTGAAGACATCATACTGGCTGTTGTTGGTGGAGCCGGCCGGCACACCGTCGGTGATGCACAGGACCGGCGAGCCGTCCTCGAAGGCCTGGGCCATGCCGGCGTAGGCGTACTGGGTACCGGCGGCGTTGACTCCCCCCTGGAAGGTGCAGACGCCGATCTGGCGACCGGCGGTTACGCGGGAGAAGGCGTCGGCCACGGCCACGGCGTAACGGTCGTCGCGCATCATCACCATGGGAATGCCCTCCCGGCCCAGGGCGTTGTTGACCCGGCAGACGGGGAAGGTGGAAACCCATTCCACCCCCTCCTGCTTGAGAATGCGGGCTATGCCAGTGGCGGCGTCAATAGTCATAGGTAAGTCTCCCTTCACGATGGTAGATTGGAATTTCGCAGCGTCGAAGTTTTGCCTACTCTACCATTTAGGTTTGGGGGCTGTCATCCTGGTCCGGACGGTGGCAGGGCAATCGCGTCTTAATGATAGACTTGGGAAGGGAAGGATATGGTGATGTAGATGGGAGGTAGTGGGGTTATGGGAGACGGTAGCAGGAAGTGGTTGATGGATTATTTTGAGGGATTGGAGGATCCGAGGATTGAACGAAGCAAGCGACATTCGTTGCTGGACATCATCACAATAGCCATTTGTGCGGTTATTTGCGGAGCCGACTCTTGGGTTCATGTAGAGATGTTCGGCAGGAGCAAAGAGGAATGGTTCCGTACCTTCCTGGAGCTGCCCAACGGCATCCCGTCACATGACACCTTCGGGGACGTATTCTCTCGGTTGGACCCAGAGCGATTCCAGGAGTGCTTCATGGAATGGAGTCAGGGAGTGGCCGAGTTGCTGCCGGGAGAGGTGGTGGCCATTGACGGCAATACGGCACGTCGCTCCTACGACCGCCATGGGGGCAAGGGAGCCCTGCACCTGGTCAGCGCCTGGGCTTCGGCCAACACCCTGACCCTGGGTCAGGTGAAGACGGAGGAGAAATCTAACGAAATTACTGCCATTCCCAGGCTGCTGGAACTGTTGGAACTGAAGGGTTGCATCGTCACCATTGACGCCATGGGCTGCCAGAAGGAGATTGCCCAGGGAATCCTGGACCGGGAAGCCGACTATGTGCTGGCGGTGAAGCAGAACCAGGGAGCGCTATACGAAGACATCAAGGACCTGTTTGAGGAGGCTGAGGCCACGGGCTTTGAAGGAGTGCCCTATGACTATCACACCACCTTGAACAAAAACCACGGACGTCAGGAGCGAAGGGAGTGCTGGACCATCAGCGACCCCGAGTGCCTGGACTATCTGAGCACCGGAAAGAAGTGGCCAGGGCTGCGCTCGGTGGTGAAGGTGGTGGGGCGACGGGAAGCGGAGACGGGCATCACCGTGCAACCCCGCTACTTCATCAGCAGCCTGGATGTCTCGGCGGAACAGATGCTGACCACGATACGGGCCCACTGGAGCATCGAGAACTCCCTGCATTGGAGCCTGGACGTTACCTTCCAAGAGGATCAATGCCGGGTACGCAAGGACTACGGCCCGCAAAACATGGCCACCCTCCGAAATATGTCCCACAATATGCTCAAACGGGAATCCAGCCTGAAGGTGGGAATCCAGGGCAAACGTCTACAAGCTGGTTGGAGGGTAGATTACTTGCAGAAGGTGCTCCGAAGTTAAGACGCGATTGCCCTGGGACGGTGGGCAACTGCTCAGAAGGGAGGGTGTTGCAGCCACCCCACCCATCTTTCCGGCAAAGGACGGAATCCGGAAAGCCGAGGCACAGACCAACGCGCCTGAAGCCAGGAACGCTGGAACCGGCTGTCGCCGGTATGACGGGTCTGGGCCCTGGTAGTCCCCTAAGTCTAAACAGTTACGGCCCTTTTCCCGCGGTATGCGACCCGCCGGGGTTTGTATTATGATTGGGCAGAAGCGCATGCCCATGGGAAACCACCGGTTATCCCAAGTGCACGGAGGTACAGCATGAAGTACGACGTCATTGTGGTAGGGGGCGGCTCGGCCGGGTGCGCAATTGCAACCCGCCTGTCGGAAGATCCGGAACGGTCGGTCCTGCTGCTGGAAGCGGGGCCGGACTACTCGGACTTTGCGACCCTGCCCGACGATCTCAAACTGGGCAACAACGTGTGGCTATCGGCTTACGGCCCTCACAACTGGGGTTACACTGCCCAGATTACGCCGGAACAGACGGAGTTGATCATCCCCCGGGGCAAGGCCACCGGCGGGTCCAGCGCGGTTAACGGACAGGTAATGTACCGCGGCATCCCCGACGATTATGACCGCTGGGCAGAATGGGGCAACGACGAGTGGAGTTACACCAGGGTATTGCCCTACTTCAACAAGCTGGAAACGGACATGGACTTCGGCGGCGACGACTTTCACGGCACCACCGGTCCCGTTCCGGTACGCCGCTCGCCCCGCAGCGAGTGGATGCCCCACGCCCTGGCCTTCGAGCAAGCCTGTCTGGAACTGGGGTTCTCCATCAGCGAGGACCAGAACCATCCCGAATCCACCGGCATTTCTCCCAGAGCGCGCAACACCATCGACGGGGTTCGGATGAGCATGGCCCTGACCTACCTGGAACAGGCCCGCCATCGCCTGAACCTGACGGTTCGGGGCGGTGTAACGGCACGGCGCATCCTGTTTGAGGGCAAGAGGGCCGTGGGGGTGGAGGCCGAAAGCGGCGGCGAGGTTTTCACCGTTGAGGGCGAGCAAATAGTGGTCAGCAGCGGCGCCATCGGATCACCCCACCTGCTGCTGCTCTCGGGCGTGGGCCCGGCAGAGCACATCGGCGGTCTTGGCATAGACGTTGTCCACGACCTGCCCGGGGTTGGCCAGAACCTGCGGGACCATCCGGCGGCGGCCGTGCTTTACCTGGCGGCCGGGGACAAGCCCGACGTGCAGGCGCCGGTGATCCAGGTGGGCCTGCGGTATACCGTCGAGGAATCCGGACTGAGCAACGACATGCAGTTGAGTCCCATGCTGATGACCAGCGAACACCGGCCGGCCCACGTGGAAATTAACGAAGACCTGAATTACATCGGCATGAGCGCCAGCCTGCAACTGGCCCTGGGCAAGGGGGAGTTGACATTACAGTCGGCAGACCCCCACGTGCAGCCCCGGCTGAACTACAACTACTACCAGGAAGAGGAGGACCTGCGGCGGATGCGGGAGGCCATCCGGCTGGGAGTAAGGGTGGCCGAGCAGCCCTATTTCTCCGACCTGCTGGTGGAACGGATCATGCCCACCGACGAGGAGCTGGCGTCGGACGAGCTGCTGAATGAATGGCTTCGCCGGAATTCAGGCACGTCACACCACGTCTCCGGCACCTGCAAGATGGGCCCGGACTCGGACCCCATGGCGGTGGTTGACCAGTACCTGAGGGTCAAGGGCGTGGAGGGCCTGCGGGTGGCCGACGCATCGGTAATGCCCGACTGCATCCGGGCCAACACCAACGCCACCACGCTGATGATCGCGGAGAAGCTGGCGGACTATATCAAGGAAGGGAGGTAGGGAGGTAACCGATCCTTGAGTTAATGCCGTGCTGAGCCCTTCGGCCTGGCCCGGGGTAGACTCGGCTGAAGGATACAGGGCCCGTTGACGCAAATCACGGCTATCCCCCATGCGATGTCACCCTGAGCTTGCCGAAGGGTCTAAAATCCTGGTCACAAGAAACACTCCAGCCCTTCAGCAGTCTAGATTCTTCACTCCGTTCAGAATGACAGTGCAGGGGAGCCTGGAACGAATCAGTGTCAACCGGCCCTGAACTCTATCCCACAAGCCGGGTTTCGGAACCTTAACGAGGTTGAGAGCGAGGATTTCAGGCCCTTCGGCCTCGCCCAGGGCGGCATGACTTCCGCCCTGAATCAACGGCGAGACCTGAGGTGACATGGCCCCGGGGTAGACGGCAGAACGGCAACGAAGCAGCGAGGTTCCCTACTCGCCAATTCGGCCGGCCAGGACCTCGCTGCGGAACCGCCACGACCTTTCGGCAATGGCGCCGAAGGAGTCCGCCGGAAGCCCGGCAATGGCAATAGCAGCGTCAATCTCCTCAGCCAGGGTAGTGTTGAAAATTCCCGGGTCGTCACTGCCAACCACGAAGGGAAGGCCAAACTCCACAAACCGGCGGATGGGGTGGTGTTCGATTTCGGTTATGCCCGCAATCCGGAGGTTGGAAGTCGGACAGACTTCGATTATAGAGCCAAGGCCCGAAACGCACCGGGCGGCGTAACGCTGACGAAGACGCAGTTCCTTCAGCCTTGGCTCGTCGTACTCGATGGAAACCAGGTCCCCCAGGGGGAGCCCCTGCAAGCGTTGCAGTTCCAGCCGAAGGCCATCGGAATCCAGCGGCACGCCGAATCGGGCCAGACCGTCCAGGTGACGAAGGTCATAGCGCAACTGGTCAATACGCTCCGCTACCGACTCGTAGCGCACGTGCTTCCCGTACAGGTCGGGGCTGATTCCCAGGGCGATGGCATGGCCCAGTCGGTGGGCTCCCAGTTCAGCGACCTGGTGCACCCACCGCACTGCGCTTTCCAGGGATTTGTCGGTGAAGCTCTCACCGACGTGGTAGAGGATGGCCAGGGCCCCCTCCGGATGTTGCACGTTGAAATCCCTGACTGATTCAAAAAAGCGGCGCTGGTCCTTGGAGGGATATCCTTCCTCGAAATAGCAGAAATCCAGGCCGGTCAAGAGACGACCGTATTCCCCCAGCGCAATCTCCTTAATCAGGTCCCAGTGCATCCAGGGGTCCTCCCTGGACAGGCTGATGGCGAGTCGCGGCTGGATTTCAGAGCCGTCGAATTCCGAACAGGCAGCCACCAAGGTGATCAATAGTTCTCTCGCCTGGTCCTGAGTAAAGACGGGACTCAGGGTGCAGCGTTGCTCCGAATAGGCGACGCCCTGCTGAAGCTGTCGGTCTAGAATCTGCCGAAGAAAGTTTGCGGTATTAAGGGCCAGGGTGGAATGAGCGGAACTTCCGTTGGAAAGGGCTGACCGGCCGCTGCCGGAGACCAGCATATTGTACTTGGCTTGAAATCTCTCAAAGCTGCCGCCGTCCTCGTCCTGAAAGACAAAGAGCCGGCGAAACTCCTCATCCGACCCGGGAACGCCACGACGGGCTTCATCCAGTATCCGGCAGATGTTCGTGTCTCTCTTGTAGACCCGGAGAAATACGGATTCGTAGGACGACCAGTCCACCGGGCGATTGATGAGGAAATGAAGGAAGTCCTGCCAGTGGATGGACCCCATGAGGTGCTGGTGCAAATCGGCCAGGGCCGGTTGCCTACCGTTCATGTTGATATGCCGCCTTGAGTTTGGTGCCGTGCTATGAGAGTCCTCTTACAAGATGTCGGCCATCGAGTTTCAATCGGCTATGGAGCTTCAGAAGGAAAACTGGAGCCAAAACTCCCATCCTACCTTTCACCGTCGAGGGGAAAGGGGATATGGACTCAGTACTTAAACTCCTCCCTCACCGGGCTGAACACATCCAGGGCCTTGCAGGGCTGGGCCAGGCCCCTGGCGTAGTGCTCCACGCCGCCGGGGATTATGTACATATCGCCCACCTTCAGGACCTGTACCTCGCCGCCGATGCCCATTTCCATTTCGCCCTCTACGACGATGCCACCCTGCTCGTGGGGGTGGGTGTGCGGGGGCACCAGGGAGTTGGCGTCAATTTCCACCAGGGAAAGGAGCATGTTGTCGCCCCAGAAGGTGCGGGTTCGGGCGCCGGGGGCCAGTTCCTTGGTCTCTCGTCCCTCTGAATGTTTGAAGTAGGACATGGTGGTCTCCTCGTGCTTATGTTTGGGCGCCAGCCGGCAAGATGCCTACGGGCGGTTACATTATAACTTTCGTGGTTCCCCTATTGGTTGGCAGATGACTTGTAAATCAGGGCAGACACATAGGTCTGCCCCTACAATTGCCCGTTTCCCCTAGTCAAACCCCAGCTTGCGTTCGTTGAGGCTGACGTAGCGGCCGCTGCTGCCGATGACCAGGTGGTCCAGCAGGTCGATGCCCAGCAGCTTGCCGGCAGCCACCAGGTCCCGGGTGATGGATACGTCCTCAGGGCTGGGCGTCGGGTCTCCCGAAGGATGGTTGTGGACCACGATGATGGACGGGGCGTTGTCGCGCACCGCCGGCCGGAGCACCTCCGACGGGCGGACGATGGAACTGTTGACGTTGCCCACGTACACCTCCACCGTACTGAGAACCTGGTTCCTGGTGTTGAGCAGGAGCACCCGCAGATGTTCCTGTTCCAGGGAGGACATTTCCGCCTGGAGAAGGTTGGCCACGTCCTGGGGACTGTTGATTACCGCCCGGTCCTGGGGGGCCAGGGAGATGAAGCGGCGGCCCAGCTCCAGGGCGGCCAGAAGCTGGCAGGCCTTGGCCTCGCTGAGACCGCGTTCGGCGCAAAGCTCGGCGAAAGTGCTGCGGCCCAGGCCGTCCAGCCCGCCGAAACGGCTCAGCAGGCGATTGGACATGGCCAGAACGTTCTCACCCTGGATGCCGGTGCGCAGCAGGATAGCAATCAGCTCGGCGTTGCTGAGGTAGCGGGGGCCGTAGTCACGCAGCCGTTCGCGGGGGCGTTCTCCCTGGGGCATGTCGCGGAGCTTGGGCTGGTAGGCAACGCCCCAGCCCGAGCCCATTTCAGTGGTTTCAACTTCCGGAGCAACGGTTGCGACCATGAATACCTTCCTGACCCTGTCTTTTCGGACATTGTGGGACGGAAGGAACGGCGCGCGCAATGGCCAAGTGTCAGTAAGGCGCCACCCCCGGGTCGGACGTTACCAGCAAAGCCAAGAAAAGGGCGACCACAAGGGTCGCCCCTACGATGCCAGACCCTGGTTTCCCCAGTGGGCCGAGAGGCTATACGAACTGGTACTTGGAGTAGGCGCCTTCCTCCTTGGTTACGTATTCCAGCAGGGCGAATTCGCCGGCTTCGTTGCGTTCCTGGGCGCGGCGCATGGCCGGGGCTATCTGGTCGGGGTCGGTGATGCGCTCGGCGTAGGTGCCCATGGACCGGGCCATGTCGGCGAAATTGCCGCCCATGTACTTGGTGTTGTATCGGGCCACGGCGGTGGGCATGCGGCTGTCGGGGTAGATGGCCATGGTGTTATTGTTCAGCACCACGGTGGTGATGGGGATGCTTTCCCGCACCGCCGTTTCCACGTCCAGGCCCACCATACCGAAGGCGGTGTCGCCCATGAAGTTAATGACCAGCTTCTGGGGTGCCGCCAGCTTGGCGCCCATGGCCAGGCCCAGGCTGTAACCCAGCTGGGTGGACTTGCCCCAGCCGATGAAGCTGCGCGGGGCCCTGGCTTCCCAGAAGGGGGACACCTGTTCCCGGGGGCTGCCCGATTCGTGGGTGACGATAGTGTTGTCCAGGTTAACGGTGTGCATGATTTCCCAGATGACGCGGTAGGGGTTCAGGGGCACCTCGTCGGAGGTTAGACGGGGCAGCCACTGGTCCAGCCATTCCTGGCGCGAGGCGGCTATCTCGTCGGTCAGTTCCTTGTTGGCAGGGCGGGCCTGGCCGCCGGTCTGCCGCTTCAACTCCTCCAGGAACTGGGACATCACCAGTTTCGCATCGCCCACCACCGGGTAGTCGGCCTTGTAGTCCTTGTTGATGTCGCCGTCGGCGTTGGTGGTGTGGATCAGGGTCTTGCCCGGCGGCAGGGGCGCGGTGAAGTTGCTCCTGGTCATGCTGGCGCCGACGGCGAATACGGTGTCGGCGCCGGTAAGGAAGCGGTGGACCTGCCCCGTCTGGCTGGAGCCGCCGATGCCCAGGGACAGGGGATGGTTCTCCGGAAAGGCGCTCTTGCCCTCCAGGGTGGTCATCACCGGTATCTGCAGGTACTCGGCCAGTTCCACCAGTTGGTCGGTGGCCTCGGCGTAGAGGACGCCCTGGCCGGCGGTGATGACGGGCCGCTGGGCGGAGAGCAGGGCCCGGGCGGCACGGGCCACGGCCTCCGGGTCGCCGGCGGTACGGATGGCCTGGGGCGGCGTGTAATCGAATTGCTCCTCGCTAATGTCCTCGGAAACCAGGTCGCCGGGGATTTCCAGCAGCACGGGACCGGGCTTGCCCGAGCGCAGCCTGGTGAATGCCTGGCGCATCAACTCGGGGACGCGGTCGGCATAGTTGATCTGGGCGGCCCACTTGGTGATGCTCTCGTAGCTGCGAGTGGGACTGAAGACCGGGTCGATGCCCAGGCGGTGACGGGCGGCGCCGGCCGGCAGCAGCAGAATGGGGACCGAGTCGGCGTAGGCCTGGGCCACTCCGCCAAAGGCGTTTTCGGCGCCGGGGCCGGCCTGCATGAGGAAAATACCGGTGCGCTTGCCGTTGTTGATGCGCGAGAAGCCGTCGGCCATGTGGACACCGGTGCGCTCCTGGCGGAAGACAATGGGCCTAATGCCGGCTACGGCCGCGGCTTCGATGAGAGGGCTGGAGGGCATGCAGCCGATAAAGTCCACGCCTTCCAGCTTGAGTACGTTGGCGATTGCGGTAACGCCGTCCATGGATTTTTCCTCCCGCTTTAGAATTTGGCAGGTAATGTTGGGGACAAGGACCAGGGCCATTTATGGACACCATATTAAATGCCAGGGGCATTTGTGCCAAATTTGCGGCGATGCCAGGCGGAAACTTCCTGCCGGCGGATTTTCGGCGGGAGAATCGGAGGAAGCAGTTCTGTTCGAACGGACAATGTCAGGAAAACCGCCGCAAAGAGGGCGGCAATGGGAGGAGGCAGGTGGGAGGTAGCGTTCCGATTCAGGCGGTTTCGCGGGTGTGACCAGGGCAGCCATCCGCCTGAGACGGACCCCCACAAATTCGGCGACCGCACTACCTGAAACAAAACGCTACCCAGGTGAAGGCAGGGATTGACACTCGTAATCATTTAGACTATAAGTAACGAATATCTCGCAAGTATACTCAAATTATTGAGGAAAGGAGGTGATAAATCACCAAACATAGGCAGCTTTCCGAATGCTGAATGGCATCTCTATACCATTCCGGGGAGGAGATGTATGACGACCAAGATTTTCTGGCCAGGAAAATCCCTGAAAAGGACCCTCTTTTTGCTGGTAGCCCTGTTGGCGGTGATGGCTATAGCGTGTGGCGCATCCGCCCCTGAGGAGGCCAGCCCGGCCGCCGCCCAACCGGCGGCAGAACCGCAATTGGCAGCCCCGGCGGCCCTGGAAATTCCCGCCACGGCGGCCCCCGCCCCCCAGGAAACCATGGCCCAGACTACCCAGGCCCAGCCGGCCGAGGCCATGGCCAAGCCAGCCGATTCCACCCAGGCCCAGCCGGCTGCGCCAGCGGCCGCGCCGGCAGCCGCTCCCACAGCGGCGCCCCAGGCAACGCCCGCCCCACCGGCGCCCGTGGTCAGCGTACGGGATACCCTGATCTTCGTGACCAACGAAGAGCCTACCACCATCGGCGCCGCCAGCCCCAACTGCGGCGGCAACATCCAGAACACCATCTGCGACGACATGGCCAGCGACCCCCTGACCTGGATTGACGACCACAACAACTTCCAGGTGGTGGGCTTGACGGGCATCGAAGGCTGGGAACAGATTGACGCCGACCGGTGGCGCTTCCAGCTGCGCCAGGGCGTGACCTTCCATAACGGCGCACCCTGGAACGCGGAGCAGGCCTCTTTCTGGATTGACTTTTTCGGTGACGAGGAAACCAGCGGCCACCATAACTCCAACGATTTCAGCTTCCACGGCGTCATCGGCGGCGAGGTGGTGGACGAATACACCCTGGACGTGGTCTGCGGCAAGGCCTGCCCCATTCTGCCTCGCACCACTATCTTCACCAAGTTCCAGGACGTAGGCTGGTTCCTGGATGCGGTGGGAGCGACCTCAATAGACGATCTGCCCATTGAGTTCCCCCCTGAAGTCCACCGCAACAGCGTGGGACTGGGACCCTACAAAATCGTTGAATGGAGGTCGGGCATAGAAATCGAGCTGGAGGCCTATGAGGACTACAACCCCAACCCGGCTACCAGTTTTTCCCAAGCCCCGTCCATCAACACGGTAATCCAGCAGTGGCGCAACGAGCCCGCCGTCAGGGCCTCGATGCTCCAGGCCGGCGAGGCCGACTGGACGGAGATTGCCATCGACGACCGGGACCGGGTGCCCAAGTGGGTTTCCGCCACCAACAACGAGGTCTTCCGGTTCACCATAGACACCATCTTTGACCCGGAACTGTCGAAGAAAGATGTCAGGGCAGCATTGAATCACTCAGTTGACTGCCAGACCATTCTGGAGCAGATTTACGGCGGCCTGGTTAGCTGCTACGGCAACATCGCCCAGGTTGGCACCGTAGGCATCACGGATTACAACTCGGCACCCCATGCCTATGACCCGGACCTGGCCAAACAGCTGCTTCAGCAGGCCAACTTCGACCCGGAGCACGAGATCGTCCTTACCATGCGGTCCAACCGTATTCCCAAGGACGTGGAGGTGGGCGAAGCCTACGTGACTGCCTGGAACGAAATTGGCATCAACGCCATACTGAACGTAGTGGAGTCCAGCGTATACAGCCAGATCCACCGTTCCACCTGCGGCCACCAGCGGACGAGGGAAGAAATCGCCAACGCCGCCGGAGCGGACCTCCACGCCAAATGCGCCACCCTGGGACCCGGGCCCCCGCGGCACAAGTCATTGTCCATCGCCGCCGGTCCCACTTCCACCGAGTCTCTGGACTACTCTCGGCAGGCCGTTCTGCGAAATAGCTGCTACAGTCGTTCCAGCGGCGTCTGCTACCAGGACTTTCAGGACATGATGGAAGAGGCCAACGCGACGCCCACCGGCGAGCTGCGCCGCGAGCGGATGGAGGTCCTCGCCGACTACGTGCATGACAACTTCCATTTCGTGCACGGCTTCCAGGTGGTTTCGGTGTACGCCCTTTCCGACGGACTGGAATGGACGCCCCATTACGCTCCGCGGGTTCGGGCCAACACCATGTATTTCAGCAAGTAGCTGATTCGCTCACACCTGTAGACCGCCGGTGCGGTACAAAGATCGGCGACTCCGGCTTTGGGAAACAGTGGACAAATGAGAAGAACGGAGAGTCGGGTCTTTGAGGAGGGCAGCAGCGCTTCACTGCGCTACTGCCCTCCTGTTTTGCACGCGCCCCTACCCGTATGCCCATGGACGGCGTACCTTGGTGGTTGGAACGGAAACTTAGACCCCAATGTGTGCCAGTCAGGGGAGCGGGGAACAGGCCCGGGGGATGCAAGGAAAGAGGAACAGCGCGAGTCCTTTCCTTACGCTCCCTCCCACAAATACTCCACCTCGTACTCCGCCACCGGCGCCCCCTCCTGGTTGTAGGCCGTTACGGTGAAGGTCAGGCAGCGGCCGGCTTCCCTTTGTGCCTTGCCGGTGAGGACCGTCCGCGTGGTTATGGTGTCGCCGTGGGTCACCATCGTGCCCTGGAAGCGAATGGAAATGACGGCCGGGTTCAGGGAGAGACCCACCGGCAGGGTGCAGTCGCTGGCGGCGGCAAGGTCGGCAATTTGGGGCCGGGAGAAGGCCAGGACCATGGCCGGCGGGGCGATGATGCCCGGCAGTCCCGTTTCACGGGCAGCCGGCTGGTTGGTGTAAACCAGGTTCTCGTAGCGGGCGGCGCGGCAGTAATCGGCAATCTGCTGGTCCGTAATTTCGGTGGAACCGGGGGGCGAGGCGTCGCCAACGGTAGCGGTGTCCCATGTATATATCATAGGAACTAATGTAGCACACAGAAGTAGAATCGGCAGGGAATCAGGAGCCAGGCTCGGGGGTGAAGGACCAGGCGACAACCCGAACCGGATTTACCTTGATGACGGGGTTATCGTCTATGTCCATTTCCCGGTACTGGGGGTATTTCTCCCGCAGCAGGCGGATAGCGCGGCGGCGTTCACCGCCGTCCTCACTTTCCACCAGCTCTGCGGCGCCGGTCACCAGGATGTACCAAAGCTTGGTCCAGTCTGTATCGTAGTGATCCACCACCAGGGCTGCTTGCGGGTTCTCCAGGATGTTGCGCACCCGGCGCAGGCGGAACAGCGCGGCCCGCTTGGGCTTCTGGTCCAGGACAATGTAGATGGCTGCCCCGTTCTCATACTGTTCCAGGGCGAAACACACGGGTATTACGTGGGGCGTCCCCGAATTGGAGGCGGTGGACAGGTGACCGACCGGGGCGGCGGCGAGGCGCTGAGTCTGTTGCGAGGTTAGTGTCAGCAAGGGAAAGCCTTTATAGCGGGTGCGCCCACAGACACGCCCAGATCAGGCAAAAGACAAGCCGGGTTGTGATCGCGGTGGCTCCAACGCAGGCCGGTCGAGGGCCGCTCGTCACTGCCATCCTGATCTTCCCTCTTGACGGGAAAGGGACGCCCGGGCGGAACCTAAACTTCCGCCGAGAAAGCCATGGGGTCTTCCAGGAATTCCACGTTCTCCAGCGCGACCCGGGCGGCCTCTTCCAGGGAGGCGTCGCCCTCCTCGATGCAGCGCGTCAGGGCCCGCTTGGCCAGCGACCCGCCGATCTTCCCCAGGGCGCCAAGCACGGCTATCTGCACCTGGTAGTCCTCGTCTTCCAGCAGGTCCAGCAGGTAGGGCACCACGTCCTCTTCACCCAGGTCGCCGCAGGCGTTGGCCGTCTCATACCGTATGGCCGGTTCCCGGTTGTCCAGTTCCTTGATAAGGGTGGGCAGCCAGCTCACCTCGCCGGTGCGTCCCATGGCGAATATGGCGCTGGTCTTCAGGGCCAGGTCGTCGCTCTGGTAGGCCCAGCACACGTAATCCCGGATGTCAGGCGTGTTGAAGGGGGCGACGGCTTCCAGGCTGCGTCGGCGCACCTCCAGACTTTCATCAGGGTCCCGCAGGATGGACATAAGGGCGGTGTGGACATTGCCGGAGTCCCTGGCCAGCAGGTGCCCCTCCTGGGCCAGCAGTGAAAACTTGCCCAGGGCGGAAGCCGCCGCCGCTCGCACGTCAGGCCCCCGCAGAGAGGTCAAAACCTGCATCAATCCGGGCAGCACCGAGCGGTCTTCGTACTCCCACAGCCCGTCAATAGCCCTTTCCTGCAGCCACTCGTCCTCGTCCTTCAGGCACATCTTGAAAATAGTGCAGAAGTCCAGTTCGGGGCTGTCCTCCGCCAGTTCAACCAGGGTGGTAATGAGGGCGCGCTTCCGCTCCCGTGACAGCTGGAACCAGTGGCGTGCGAATACCCCCAACTCGGCCGGCGTCAGGTCGGAAAGCTCAATAAAGTCGGAATTACTCAGGGGGATCGCCGGATCGGAAAGGTCTTCGAGGAATCGTTCCAGTGACATGGCACCCCCTTTGCTTCATGCTGGTCTGGGCGGCTGCGCTGGCGGGGCAACCGTCGATTTGAGAAGGACCTTTGTAGCTGAGAATGTATCTAGAATATAACATAATCTAGCTTGTCAACAGCCTTACCGTAGACCAGTTTCGTTCAATTTTCAGCAGTTGGATATTCTCCCAGGATAAACGTTCCCGCAAAGGGACCTATATCGCCTCCCAGGAGCATTCTTCTCCGGTTCACACCGCTTACAGCCCTGGGCCCAACACCCAGCGCCTGGAACCAAGGGTGCGAGAAGGCCCGGCTGAAGGCAGGGACGAGAATTGTTTCGAGGCTGACCAAGCCGGTGACTTCCGGCAGCGCTTTCTGGACCGACCGCAGGAAGGGGGGATTCGGGACATCTTCGAAGATAGCGGCAATGGACGACGGCCGGATACGGGGTATTCCGTTGAGGCCCCCTTTGCCCCGTGCTAAAATTGGCCCGAAGTTTTTTCCGTAGTCGGATCTGGGGACAGCTGAATGGCCAAGATTCTTGATGGCGCCGCACTGGGCAGGAAAGTGCGGACCGAGGTCGCCGCCGGTGTCCTGGAGATGCAGGAAAGGCACGGCGTTACCCCTGGCCTGGCCGCAGTACTGGTGGGCGGCGACCCTGCGTCCGCCATCTACGTCCGCAACAAGGGCCGCGCCTGTGACGAGGCCGGCATATTCAGCGAAATCTTCCACCTTTCTGAGGAGACTTCCCAGGCTGAACTGCTGGACCTGGTGGCGAAACTCAACGCCGATTCCCGCTTTCACGGCATCCTGGTCCAGTTGCCCTTGCCGTCCCAGATCGAGGAGACCGCCATCATCGAGGCCCTGGATCCGGCCAAGGACGTGGACGGCCTGCATCCCTTCAACTTGGGGAAGCTGCTGCAGGGAGTGCCCGATTTCATTCCCGCCACCCCCGCCGGAATCCAGCAGATTCTACTGCGGCACGGCTACGACCCGGCCGGCAGGCACGTGGTGGTCTGCGGTCGCAGCAACATAGTGGGGAAGCCCCTGGCCACCCTGCTTCTCCAGCGGCGGGAAGGCTCCAACGCCACCGTTACCGTCACCCACACCCGCACTGCCAACCTGCCGGAAATGACCCGCCAGGCCGACATCCTGGTGGCTGCCATCGGCCAGCCCCGGGCCATCACCGCCGAGATGGTCAAGGAGGGTGTTGTGGTTGTCGACGTGGGCGTCAACCGGGTGGACGATCCCAGCCGCCGCCGGGGCTACCGACTGGAGGGCGACGTGGACTTTGAGCCCGTTTCAGCTAAAGCCGAGGCTATAACGCCGGTGCCCGGGGGCGTGGGCCCCATGACCATCGCCATGCTTCTGGTCAACACCCTGACCGCCGCCCGCATCAGCATCCACGGCCGGTAGGGTCTGTTTGCAAATAAAGGATTAGATGCAGGAGCAGCCCATTTGGCCTCCTTGACCCTTCAGGGAAACCATTCCACGGAGAAATACCACCCATGACCGAATCGCAGCAACCCGCCGAAGAACCCCAAGACTTTGTGATGCCTCCCGTGGGCAGCATTGCCTGGCAGGACCTGAGTGTGCCCAACGCCCCGGAAATTCGCGACTTCTATTGCCAGGTGGTGGGCTGGACCTACACCGACCACGACATGGGCGACTACAGCGACTACAACATAAACCTGCCCGACGGCAGTCAGACGGTGGCCGGCATCTGCCACGCCCGGGACAGCAACGCCAACGTCCCGCCCCACTGGCTGGTCTATATCGTGGTGGAGGACGTGGGTGAAAGCGCCCGGCGATGCGTAGAGCTGGGCGGAACGGTAATAGACGGCCCCCGGGAAATGGGCGGCCAGACATTCTGTATAATCCAGGACCCGGCCGGCGCCGTGGCCGCCCTGATCGGCGCTTAGCCACCCGCGGTCTGCTTTCCCTATCCATGCGTACCGACGACTTCGACTATCACCTGCCGCCGGAGTTGATCGCCCAGACTCCGCTGGAACAACGGGACGCTTCCCGCCTGCTGGTCCTGAGCCGGGCCACGGGCCGGATTGAACACCGCAAGTTCAGCGATATCCTGGAACTCATCCCCACGGGCGCCGTGCTGGTTTTGAACCGCAGCCGGGTAATTCCGGCACGCCTTTATGGCCGGCGCAAGGATACCGGCGGCCGGGTGGAATTGTTGCTGTTGCGCCGAGAAGAGGATGGAGCCTGGGAAGCCCTGGGCAAGCCGGGCCGCGGCCTGCGCCCGGGGTCGGTAGTGAGGCTGGAAGCGCCTTCCCCTTCCGGGAAAACCGCGTCGACAGGCTTAGCGGCATCACAAATCTATTTGGAATCCGGGGGAGTGGAGGCCGAGGTCCTCTCGGTCGGCAATGACGGCATCCGCCGGGTTCGCCTGTCCGCCGAGTCCGGTATTGACCAACTCGGTGAAATGCCCCTGCCTCCCTACATTCACCAACGACTGGAGGACCCGGAGCGATACCAGACCGTGTATTCGGACCGACCGGGCAGCGCCGCCGCCCCCACCGCGGGGTTGCACTTCACACCGGGCTTGCTGGAGTCTCTGGAGGCCAGGGGGGTGGAAACTGCCTACGTTACGCTGCACGTGGGACTGGACACGTTCCGCCCCGTTTCTGAGGACAGCCCGCAGGAACACGCCATTCACACCGAATACTATGAGATGCCCGAGGACACGGCGGCCGCGTTGTCCAGGGCGCGCAATGAGGGCAGGCCCGTAATTGCCGTTGGCACCACGTCGGTGCGAACTCTGGAGCAGGTGGGGAGAGACGTGGAGGCCAGGGGACCGGGGCACGATGGCCCCATCGGCGCGGCCAGCGGTCAGGCCGATCTGTACATTCTGCCGGGGCACCGGTTCCAGCTGGTGGATGGGATGATCACCAACTTCCACCTGCCCCGCTCAACCCTGGTAATGCTGGTGTCGGCCTTCGCGGGGCGGGAAAACATCCTGGCCGCCTACCAGGAGGCCATAAAGGAGAAGTACAGGTTCTACAGCTTTGGAGACGCCATGCTGATCTGGTGACTATTGTTTTCCCGTTGGCGACTCGGGGGGAGGCTCTTCAAATTCCTCTCCCCGTTCCGTGGCTTCCATCATGCGGCTATACCAGGCCCGCCATTCTTCATTGGCCTCTTCCCGACCTTCTTCACGACCTTCTTCTCGGCCCTTGGCAGCGCCGGCGTTAAACCGGTTATTCAGGTATTTCTCCAGGATCAGCTTCGATAGAACCATAGCAAAGTACCTGCTTCAGCACTTCTTTGCCGGAGAGTCCGGCGGTGGCTCACGAAACTCCTCGCCCCTGGCCTCGGCTTCCTTCATGCGCGTGTACCAAGCGCGCCACTTTTCATCGCTAAGTTCCTGTCCCTCAAGGAACCGGTTATTCAGGTATTTCTCCAGGATCAGCTTCGATAGAACCATATAAGCATCCACCGTACCTACAATGTAGATTCCCAGCGCCGCGGCCGCTACGGCGTCGATCAGGATTGCCTTGACCGTTGCCAAGGTGGAGTCGTTCACCACGTAGTATATCTCATACCACACAGCTACGGCAGTGCAGAGGTTGGCAATGAGAATCGCCGCCAGGATATGGAGAGAAAAGTCTTCAATCTTCTGGTACAAACTGCCGCCACCTCGCGCGGCCGTTTATCGCCTGCCGCAGCCCACAAGGTACACAGCGAAACACCCGGTCGACAATGACCGGGTGTCAGTAGTTATCCGAGGTAGGGGAAATTCGTCAGTTGGGGAACTGGAGCATCTGCAGAACGTTGCCGTCCGGATCCTTGAAGGTGGCCACCCAGCCGCCCCAGTGTTCCTGCTCCGGGGGCCGCAGAAACTCTACCCCGGCCTCCGCCAGGCGGCGGTGTTCCCCGTGGATGTCCACCACCCCCAGGTGGGGCATCATCCGGTAGGGGTCCCTGCTGTGGCCGCTGACACCGTCGTGGAGGCCAATGTTGAAGCGCATATTCTCGCCCAGCTGGAAGGAGATGAAGTCGCCGTGGTTGGAGTGCAGGGGCAGCTGCAGCAGGTCGTGGTAGAACCGGTAGAGCCGGTCCAGGTCGTCGGTCCAGAGGGTGATGCCAACAACGCTTTCTATCATGCTTCCACTATCATGCTTCGCCTCTGGCCCGACAGGGGTAAGGCGGAGGGAAAGGGGGGGAAGACGGTTGGCCCTTAGCCTCTACACGGGAGAGGCGTGCCCCCGTTTCTCCCGTTCGGCCGCGCAGCGGCGGCACCAGCCGTGGAAGTCTACCCGCTGCCATGCCACGTCAAAGTTGGACTCCTGGGAAATCAGCGACTTGAGCCGGAGCACCGCTTCCTGGCCCAGGTCGGTGTCCACCACGTTGCCGCACTCGATGCAAACCAGGTTTACGTGAGGTTCCAGGTTGGACTCGTAGCGAGACAGCTTGGCAAAGGGCAGTTCCTGGATCAGCCCGCTCTTTTCCAGAACCCCAAGGGTGGAATAGATGGTGGCCAGGGTCATGGAGGGGAAATGGTCACGCACCCGCTCGTAAATCTGCTGCACCGACGGGTGGTCGGTGGAGTTAAGGACGGCCTCGGCGATGGCCAGCCGCTGGGGTGTTACCCTTACTCCCCAATTGCGTAGCCAGGCCACCAGTTCTTGCTGTGTCATAGCCGCTCCAGGACAGGAATAGGAGAAACCCGGCCCACTGGAACGACGCCCCCTTCGTGGAGCGTTGCTCTTTCGGTCTTGGTATCAGTGTTAAACAACTATAAACCCCATACGACGGCGGACGCAAGCTCACACCGCCGTATCCACCGTTCTGGTTCGGGGACCAGCGGGTGAGTTTGCCAGCGGGCAGCCCAATGCGTGCGCCCTGTTTCTACCCATGCAACCACATGAGTCTCCATCCCGCCGCTTCCTTGTTGCTCCCCATTGACACTTTGCATGACACTTCCCCAACATGACAATATGCCCTTATGGCATGGGCCGCCAAAAGCGCTGTTAAGCCCTGCGGCCGTAGGGTTTGACCGATTTCAGGCGGTTTTGGGCGGCAAAATTTTTTTCCCTGAAAAGGTTGCCTCCCGGAACCGGAAAACTTGCTGCCGGCTCTGTTCCACAGCTACGAAAACCCTGGCCGACCACGGCTTCCGGCCTATTTTCGCTGCTCGCCAAATTTCGCCAAAGGCTGCCGGCCGGATTGGCTGGTCCGGGCATGGGCCCCGACGGCCGGCCCGAAGTCCGCCAGGCCCGGGAGGGAAAGCTTCGCCGCCCGCAAACTGCCGAGGCCCCTGCGGTACCTCCGGCCACCATTGACCGAGATCATCGCTCCAAACTCTATAGGAGAGGCGGGCACACCCTGGTATCGACAGGAACCGTAACAGCCCAAGTGCGGAGGCCCCGGAGAACCTCCAAATGGTCCATGCAGCTACCATCCTTTTGCGCTATACTAGCCCGGCAATCCACCGCCTGGTTGCTTTGAAATTCTATTGTTCAGGGAGCGTGGTATGGACCTGGGCCTGACCGAAATTCAGCAGATGCTAAAGAACAGCGCCAGGGAGTTTCTGTCCCAGGAATGCCCGCTGACGCTGGTTAGAGAGATGGAAGAAGACGACCGGGGCTATACCGATGAGCTTTGGCGGCAGATTTCCGGCCTGGGCTGGCCCGGCATCGCCTTCCCTGAACAGTACGGCGGCACCGGCGGCAGCTTCCTGGACCTAACCGTGCTGCTGGAGGAAATCGGCCGTTCCCTGACGCCGGGCCCCTTCTTTTCCACCGTTGTCCTGGGTGGTTTCACGGTGCTCGACGCCGGGACCGACCTGCAGAAGCAGCACATCCTGCCCGGCATATGCAGCGGCCAAACGCTGATGACCCTGGCCCTGACCGAGGCCTCCGCCACCTACGAACCCTGGGGCATCGAGACCACCGCCACACGGGAAGGTGACGGGTTCCGCATCGACGGCCAGAAACTCTTCGTGCCCGACGCGCACGTCGCCACCGTCATGCTGGTGGCGGCCCGCACCTCCCAGTCCGGCAACGCCACCCAGGGCATCACCCTGTTCTTGGTCAGTGCCGACACCCCGGGCCTCACCGTCAACCAGCTGAGCACCATCTCATCCGACCGCCAGTGCGAAGTGGTCCTGGATGGCGTTACCGTACCGGCCCAGGCCGTATTGGGTGAGGTAGACGGGGGGTGGCCCATCATCCAGCGGGTTCTCCAGCGGGCCGTGGCCGGCAAGTGCGTGGAAATGATGGGCGGCGCCGACGCGGTGGTGGATATGACGGTGGAGTACGCCAAGCAGCGCACCCAGTTCGGACGGCCCGTGGGAACCTTCCAGGCGGTACAGCACCATTGCGCCAACATGGCCACCGACGTGGAGGGCTGCCGCCAGATAGCCTACCAGGCGGCCTGGAAGATATCCGAAGGAGAGCCCGCTGAGCGGGAAGTCGCCATGGCCAAGGCCTGGGTCAGCGCCGCCTACCAGCGGGTCTGCAACCTGGCCCACCAGTGCCACGGGGCCATCGGCTTCACGAAAGAACACGACCTGCAGCTTTACACCCGCCGCGCCAAGGTGCAGGAACTCACCTACGGCGACGTCAACTTCCACAAGGAAATTGCAATGCGCCAGATTGAGACGGCGTGAAGCGCCCTGGGTGGCCCTTCGACAAGCTCAGGGTGAGCGGAGTGGTCTATCGCTGCTCAATCGAGGGTGGGGCGGAAATCCCGTTCGTGGTGAGTTTGTCGAACCACAGCGGGCGGCCCTTCGACAGGCTCAGGTTGAGCGGGTTTTCCCGGTCACTACAGGTTTGACTGAATACTAAACTAAAGCCAGAGTGAAAACTACATCTACCGTGCTGCCACCGTCATACCGGCTTTCGCCGGTATCCAGGGTTTTCGGCTATAGTTGCGTCGCCCTGGGCCAGACAATTCTGGATTCCGGCCTGCGCCGGAAAGACGGTTCATGCCAAATGCACATCCCACCTTGGCTTTAGTTTAAGAGCACATACCAATCATTCCAGAAACATCGAAACAGTAGTCGAGAGTGTTCTTCTCCGCCAAAGAGTAAAGATTTCAAGGAGCGCCCCCATGACCATGATCTCCGCTCGCAGTTCGCCTTTCGCCGCCATGGCCAGCGACCCGGCTCATCCCGACGTGATATACCGGGACGAGCGCTGCTTTGTGGTACGCGACATCAACCCCCAGGCGCCGGTGCATCTGCTCATTATCCCCAACATGCCCATCAACGGCCTGGACTACATCAGCCCGGCCATGGAAGCCACCATGGGGCACGTCTTCGTCGTGGCTGCGGAAATGGCCCGTCGTGAGGGTGTCACCATCAGCGGCTATCGCCTGGTGGTCAACAACGGCGCCGCCGCCGGCCAGACCATTGCCTGGCCTCATGTGCATCTGCTGGGCGGCCGCGAACTGGGCGCGATGGGCTAGGCCATTGATGCGACCGCAGACCCGCGCCGGCAACATTGATACCGCCCTGGAGTCCCGCATCCAACAGCGGGTAGCCGCCCTGCCCGCCGGCCTGCAGGCCCACATTGGCCGCGCCCAGGAGGTGGCCAGGGAACTGGCCCCACATCATGGAGTGGATCCGGAGCGAGCGGCCCTGGGAATCCTGGCCCACGACGTAGCCCGGGCCATGCCGGGGCCGGAACTGATAGCTCAGGCTGGCCGCTTCCGGCTGCCCGTCAGGCCCGTCGAGGCCAACGTTCCCCTGCTGCTGCACGGGCCCGTGGGAGCGGAAATTCTGCGGGTGGAGGACGGGCTGGCCGCCCGGGGCGAAGAGGAGGACCTCTACCAGGCCGTGTACTGGCACACCACCTTCCACCCCACCCTGGTGGACGAGATGGGCAAGGTGGTTTTCCTGGCCGACAAGCTGGACCCCAACAAGCGGAAGCGGATTCCCTACCAGCCCGCAATAATGGAACTGGCTCTCGAGAACCTGGACGCCGCCATCCTGGAGTTTCTAAGCCGACAGATTATTGACCTGAACAGCGAGGGCAAGGAAGTCCACCCCATGATGCTGGAAGCCCGGGACAGCCTGGGCGCCAGAGTGGGGTTTAGCTAGCCGCTTACCTCGTCCAGGAAAGTCCTGCTGGCCGACGAAAGGAGGGTGGTGAGGTGGGTGTACAAGTAGGTTACACCCTGTTCCAGGTAACCCACAGTGGCGCCAGCGTTGCCCGCCGATCCGGAGACCTTCCCAGCAGCCCGCACGGTGGAGAATACGTGATCCATGGCCTGCCGTACCTCCGGCGTGTCGGGCCGCCCCGGATAACCCAGGGACTGGGACAGGTCTGAGGGCCCGACGAAGTACACGTCCACACCATCCACGCTCATGATCTCGTCCACGTTCCTGACGGCCTGGCCTTCCTCCAGCTGAACGCACACCAAAGTCTCCCGATTGGACTCCTCGGCATACTCAGACATGGAGATGCCAAATCCGTAGGAAGATGATCTCAGCCCGGCGGCCAGTCCCCGTTCGCCCAGGGGATGGTACTTGACCGCCTCCACCGCCCGGCGGGCGTCGGCAGCGTTGTTCACGTGGGGCACCTGCACCCCCATCACCCCGCGGTCCATCAGCTGGCAAATGGCCTCAAAGGAGTTCACCTGAGGCCTGGCAATGGGCGTTATGCCGGCGGCCTCCGCGGCCAGGACCATCAACTCCACGCTCTCAATGGAAATGGAACCGTGCTCACAGTCGATGAGGACCCAGTCGAAACCCAGCCGGCCGATCATGTCGACGACGTGGGAAGAGGGAAACATGACCGATACGCCAAAGGCCGGTTCCCCGGACAGCAGCTTGTGTTTCATGGGGTTGGAAAGCAACGATAACCTCTGAAGAAGCCCCTTCTCCGTTTGATGGGAGAAGGTTGGGATGGGGATGAAGGGAGGGTCACGCCAATGATTCTGCCGACGCTGCTCCTCCTACCAGCGGATCTGGAACAGGGTCTAAAGCCCGTTATAGTTTACAAAGGCGTTCAGGGCTTCCATGGACGTGTATTCGAAGCGGAAATCCAGCGTCTGCTTGATCCTCCCGGTGCTCATTATTATGGGGTAACGGGTAAGGTGCAAGTTCCAGTTGCCGGTGATCGGCTGCTTACGCTTGGATGACAGCCAGTCCGCCGAATAAGCCAGGGGCGGGGGCAGCTGGGTAAGCTTCCTGTTAGTGATATCCGCCAGTTCCCGCAGGAAGACCACTCCTTCTCCCGCCACGTTGAAGACACCCTCGGCTTCTTGCTCAATGACTTTTTCGAGCAATTCCGCCAGGTCCACCTCGTGCAGGAACTGGTAAGGAGGATTGTCTCCGGCGCTCCAGAAGCGATAGGGGAATACCCGCTCCACCCGCTGGTGGTCGTCCGAATACCCCAGCACCGGGCAGGTGCGCAGGATGGTTACCTTCATGGGCCGGTTTTCGCCGCCCTCCAGGTGGTCCGCGCGGAACTCCAGCATGGACTCATCCGCGTTAAAGCTGGCCTGCCCCAGGGAATCCCCAGGACGGGTTCGCACTGCCGAAGCCTCGGTCAAGGGGATAGGGTTATCCGGGAATGCCCCGTAGACCGTATGGGAACTGAGATAGATGACGTGTTTCACGCCCGCTTCCACGCAGGCTTCCAGCACGGAATCCATGATGGCCAGGTCCTGACGGGTTTCCCGCTCCCAGTTCTGGTAGGTACTGGTGTGGGAGAAAACACTCACCAGGTGCACCAGGGTCTCCACCCGGTGCCGGCGCATGATTTCCGTCATGCTCACTTCGTTTCTCGACTGTATGGGCCAGAGGGATTCCTGCTCCTCGTCTTCCTCTTCATCCTCTTCATCGAGGGGGATGAGGTCTCGCTGGTAGAAGGAAATGTTGTGGATGGGATAGGGCAAGGGCTTCCTGTCGAAGGCAACGATTTTGCCTATGTTGAAGTTGGACTCCAACTGCTGCAGCAACCTGCTGCCGATATATCCTGCGGCGCCGGTGATGGCCACAATTTTGGGATGCCTCTGCATGAGAGATCAGAGCCTCGAACTTTGGCTGGCGGCCCGGGCGGCCTCTTGCCCGCTGCGGACGGCGCCTTCCATAGTAGAAGGCCAGCCCGTGTTAGTCCACTCCCCCGCCAGGAAAAGGTTGGACAGGGGTGTAACCGGGCCTGGCCGCAGCCGGCTCACCCCGGGCAAACACCGGAAGGTGGCCTCCCGCTGCTTGACCACGGTAACACTAAGGACTTTGGCCGTGGCGGCGGCGGGGAATGCCTCCGCCATTTCCGCCAGGAATACCGGTACCAGCTCCTGGCGGGAAAGGTCAATATAGTCCCAGGCGGCGCTTACCGAAATGGTAACCAGCTGTCCACCGTCGGGCTCGACGCCGGTGATGGCGTTGCGGTTGAAGACCCACTGCAGCGGGCGGTCCACGAAGGCGCACAAGGGCGTGTACATTACAGTCCGGTCGTAAAGGACGTGCAGGTTGAGGATAGGCGACCATTCCAGCCGGCCGGTTCCGGTAAAGAGGTCCAGGGAGGCCATATCCTCCGGCAACAGGCGCAGCAGGGCGGAAAAGGGCAGGGCGCTGACGAACTGCCGCCCGCAAATACGCCGGCCCGAAGCCAGCTCCACCGCGTAAACGCTGCCCCGCTTTCCTTCTTCCGGCAGACCTGGCGAAACCTCCACCCGGCGAACGGCGTCCCCCAGAAGCAGGGTCGCGCCACGCGCTTCCAGAGTCCTCCGGGCCGGTTCACCGATACCGGTCAGCAGGCCGTCTCGGGCATAACCCAGGTTGCCGCTGTTGGCGCCGGAAAGCATCCCTTCCTGAACAATCATGAGGCCCATGGCGGCGCTGACTGCCCGCGCGTTGTCGTTCAGGGTCGGTTCCACCACCAGATTCCACAGATTGTTGATGGCCCGCTCTGACTGGCAGTTACTCCGCAGCCACTGGTAGAAGGTGATGTCCTCCAGGTTCGAGTCACTGCGGTTGGTGAACCTGGCACGAACCATTCCCCACAGCGCCCGCAGCTTGTCGAACCCGGACAGGTGCGGGTACGCCAGGAAGGATGGCAGCAGGTGCAGGGGCGAAGGCAAGAAGGATGCAGCCAATTTCCCCTTCTTCCCAACGCGGCTGAAAACGGGTATATCCAACCGGTCCTGCAGGAACCAAAGGTGGCGGGCGCCCAGCCGGTCCAGGAAGGCGATGAATTCGGTGCAGCACCCAACTATAACGTGCTGCCCGTTGTCCAGGGTTAGGCCGGTTTTCGCATCGGTAAAGGAGAAGGCGCGGCCCCCGAGAAAGGAGCGTGCCTCCACCAGAGTCACGGTGAGACCCTGGTCCAGCAGATCCATCGCGGCGGCGATTCCGGCAATGCCGCCCCCGAGGATCACGACGTCGGTGGGAGATTGGGGTGCATCGGCGGCCATTCCGGCGGGCCTACCCTGCGTTGGGGAGACGCCGCGGCCACATGCTGGTGGCCCAGGACTGGGCCATGACCCCCAGTTTCTGGGTGGTGGACAAGCTTACCCGCTGGCTGAAGACATCGTATTCGGCAGCTTCGATCCGGTCCAGCAGCCTGCGGTAAATTCCGCCCAGAACGGAAACGCAGGCGCGGGACCTGGGGTTGAGGTAGGGCAGAAGCTGGAAGCCGCTGTGAAAGTAGGTGAGGGCCCGCTGGGTCTGGAACCGCATCAGCTCCCGGAAAGCGTCGTTGACCCGTCCCGCGCGCAGGTCGTCCTCGGTACAGCCAAAGCGGGCCAGGTCATCCTGGGGAATATAGATGCGGCCAAACTCCAGGTCTTCCTTTACGTCCCGGGCAATGTTGGTCAACTGCATGGCCAGGCCCAGATCTATGGCGTGTTCCCTGGCCCGTTGGTCCTGGAAGCCAAAAATATGGATGCAAATCAGGCCCACCGCCGAGGCGACCTGGTAGCAGTACCGGCGAAGCTCGTCAAAGTCCTGGTAGCGGGTCTTCACCAGGTCCGCCTCCATGCCCGACAGCACGTCGTCAAAGTATTCCTGGGGAATGGCGTAGTCCCGCGCCACCTGGGCCAGTCCCACGAAGACGGGTTGATCGGCCCGACCCTCGTAGCATTGGGCCAGCAGTCGCCGCAACTCCCCCAGGCGCAGGAGCTTTTCGTCGGTGGACGACTCGCTGTCCACCGCGTCGTCGCAGAAGCGGCAGAAGGCGTAGGCCACGTAGATGGCCCGCCGCCGCTCCGGAGGCAGCAGCACGAAGGCGTAATAGAAATTCCGGGCCTCCCGGCGGGTGATGCGCCGGCATTCCCGGTAGGCCGCTTGCAGGTCTGTCACCATGACCCCGCCTGGTTGCTGGTGATTTGACTTCCTGGGGATGAACAGTATTTCCCCTGCTGGCCCTGAGCCGGTCGAAGGGCTGTCCGCTCATGGTCCGGCCGGTTCACCACGAAGGGAATCGGGGCTACCCATCATTACAAAGCTGGCGGTTTATTGGCGGGAAGCCGGAGGCCCAGCCCCAGTTTCCAGCTAAGCCAGGTCGAAATGAACAGCCCTGCCTTCCGAGAGCGGGAAAGGGAAGGACGGCTGGTCAGAACATCATATCGTTGTTTCCGTATGGCTTCAAGGACAGACACTCCTCCCCGAGTGAACAGGGCTACGTCCAGCCGGGCGACGCCCGCCAGGCTGGATGGCAGGGTAGCGCCCTGCCGGAACAGGCCCATTGCCCGCTCGACTTCAAAGGCCAGCAGCCGGCGGAATTCAGGCGTCACAACGCCCCGGGCAAGTTCTTCTTCGGAGTAACCGAACTCGGCCATGTCCTCCAGGGGCAGGTAGATGCGCCCTTTCCGGTAGTCCCGGGCCACGTCCTGCCAGAAGTTGGTCAGCTGCAGCGCGGTGCAGGTAGCGTCCGACATTTGCTGCCGTTCCTCATCCCGGTAACCGAAGAGATACAGGAACAGACGGCCCACGGGATTAGCCGAGTGGTCGCAGTAATGGAGCAGGTCGCCGTAGGTCGGATAACGCTGGGTGCGCTGGTCCATGCGGTTGGCTTTAATCAGTTTGAGAAAAGGTTCCTGCGGCAGGTTGAAGGCCCCGATGGTCTCCCCAAGGGCAACCATTACCGGGTGAGTGGGAGATCCCGCGTAGCAGGCCTCCAGTTCCGACTGCCACAGGTCCAGCAGGGCCAGGCGATAGGCGCGCTCGTCGCTGAACCCGTCATCGGAACCCTCCAGCCTGGCCGCAATCAAGGACACGGTATCTTTCTCCGGCGGCAATGAGTCCCTGGGGACCAACGTCGCCTCATCGCCAAGATCATCCACAGTACGGCAGTAGGCGTAAATGGCGTAAATGTGGCGCAGCCTGTCTTTCGGTACGAGCAGGGAGCCGACGGTAAAGTTCTCGTAATGGGACCGGGCCAGCCTCCGGCAGTAACCCTGGGCCGCCTCGGCGTCCCAGGTTGAAGGTGTAATTGTTGCTTGGTTGGTCATTGGAAAGTAGCAGGGCTATCAACAGCGCAGGTGATTTAGGTATTTCGGCGCTTGACCGGCGCAACTGCCTCGGTGAAGTGCCTAGAACTCCCGCCGCGCCAGGAAGTCAACCAACTGGTCCACTTCATCGCGCACCCACCCGGACAGGTCTATGCCGGCCAGGGCGCGGATGGCCTGCTCGGCGCTTTCGGCGGTCAGGCGGTCGGCGTACTGGGGCGCGCCCAGCTCGTCCATGATGGCCATCACCCGTTCCACGTCCGAATCGTCCAGTTCCTCCTGGGCGTAGATGCGGTGGAGGTCCTGCCGAGCGGCGCCGCTGGCCCGGTCCAGGGCAAAGACGGCCGGAAAGGACTTTTTCCTGCGTCGAATGTCGCTGTCGGTGGACTTGCCGGTGGCCACCTCGTCGCCCCACACACCCAGGTAATCATCGCGAATCTGAAAGGCCCGTCCCAGGTAGTTGCCGAAGCTGGCAAAGGCGGCGGTCACTTCCGGATCGTCGTTAGCCAGCACGGCCCCAATCTCCACCGCGCTGCGGATCAGCGCGCCGGTCTTGCAGGCGATCATATGCAGATACTCGTCGGTGGTAATGGCCGTACGGGTCTCGAAACCCAGGTCCAGGCACTGGCCTTCAATCATCTCCAGGTAACCTTCGGTCAGGATGCGGGAGACGCTGACCGCGGTGACAGGAGAGACTCCCAGTTGGCCCCCCCGCAGCATTGACAGGTCGCCCAGGCACTGCATGGAGTCTCCGGCCACCACCGCCCTGGGCTGGCCCCAGATGGACCAGAGGGTGGGCTGGTGGCGGCGTTCCACGTCCTGGTCCTGGATGTCGTCGTGAATCAGCGAAAAGTTGTGGATCAGCTCGATGGCGGCAGCGGCGGAAACGGCGTGGCCCAGGTCGCCCTCCAGGGCCTCGCAGGCGAACATGCACAGGGTGGGCCGCAGGGCCTTGCCCTGGGAAGCGGGCGTGGCCGCTGGGTTACCCTCCTTGTCGGTCCAGCCCAGGTGGTACTGCAGGGGAACATTCAGGTCCGTCAGCCCCGGGAAGGGAACAATGGCGGCCAGCCCCTCTTCCACCAGGTCCTTGTACCTGGCAAACATATCGGGCAAAGGCGGGCCCGGGGGCAATGCAGAAGAATTCTGGCTGCTCATGGCTTTGGACGCGGGCACGGCGGCGGAAAATTGGGGTTGATTCAGGGTAACATATTTGTAAGGCTATGTAACAGGCCGGGAAAGAAGGCAGGGCGCCATTTCCTCCCAGCCCGGTATTCCCGGCGCCATTCGGGCCGCCCAACAAACGCTGGGTGGCGCCTGATGGACCAACAACTTTGAAATGACGGGTTGGGATTTAACCGTCTTCCGGCGCAGGCCGGAATTCAATAGTCCTGGAGAGTGGATCCCGGCTCTTGCCTCTATGACGGGTCCTGCGTGTCAGCCATCACTTCAATCTTGTTGGACTACTAGTCTGTGGGACCGGGGCCCGTACGTTGTTCAAAAGGCGGGCCACCAAAGAACTCCCCGTTTATCCATGAGCACAGAGATGGCGGCCCGGCGTCGGCGTTGACCCGGGCCGCCAAATGAGGGTACCGGCTAGCCGCGTCCTACTTCCGGTGGGGGACGTCCTCCCAGTTGCTCAGCCAGCTTACGTTGCCGGCCATAACTTCCCACTCGTCGATGTTGGGCCCCACGGGCCAGACGGCGTTCTCCTCGTAGAGGACAATCTGCGCCACGTTCTCGAACATCCATCTGGCCATTTCGGCGGACTTGGCCCAGCGTTCTTCCTCGTTGGTCAGGTCTGACGCTTCTTCAAACATGGCTTCCAGGTCGGGGTGCTCAAAGCCGAAGTTGAAGGAACCCTTGGGACTGTAAATTCGGAAGTAGCCAAGTACCGGTTCCACGCTGGGCCCGGCGTTGTGCCCGCTCACGCCCAGGGCGGTGCGGTCCACAGTGCCCGGCCGGAAGCCGGAGTAGGGGCTGGTGCTCTGCACCGTGGTGATGCCCACGTCCTCCCACATGGTGGCCACGGCCTTGGCCGCCTCGATGTTGCCGGCCTGGGGCCGGGGATACAGGTACATATTTATCGAGAAACCGTTGGGGTAGCCGGCTTCGGCCAGCAGCTGCTTGGCCTGTTCGGGGTCATACTCGTAGGTCAACTGGTCCAGGCCAAATTGCTTGATGCGCTCGTCGTGTCCGCTCCAGCCCTGGTGGTAAAAGGGACGGCCTTCGCCGAAGGCCAGATTGTTGACCAGTTTCACCCGGTCGATAGCCATGCTCATGGCCTGCCGGACCTTGCGGGCCCGGGCCCACTCCTCGGAATTAACGTCCCGGTCGCAGGCCACCCAGGGAGCATCGGCGCCACATTGGCCCGGAGCATTGTAGGCGGCAGTGGGGCCCAGCGGCACCTTGGGCGATGTCCCGTCGGCAGATGGCTGGTGGAAGGGATGGTCCGGGTAATACTGCTGGCCGTGAACGTTCAGGAACTGGTAGGCCCCGCCGGGGAACCGCATAAACTTCACACCCGGCAGGTTCTCCCGCTTGATGGCCTGAATGGACTCGGCGCTGAAGGAACCGGTATCCAACTTGCCCACCTGGAAGTTGGCCACACGAGTGGCGTCCTCCGCAATTTCCCACCAGATCATTTCCTCCCAGTCGGGAGGACGGCGCCAGTGGTCGGATACGGCGCTCATGCGGCGGAACTCGTCCGTCTTAACCTCCACCAGTTGCCAGGGACCGGTACCGATGGAGTCCAGATTAGCTTGCTCCTCCCCCACCTGGTCGAAGTGGGCCTTGCTATGGAAGGACATGGAGGTGCTGGGCGCCTGGCTGTACCAGGTAAGCTCAAAAGTCGGCTTGGGACGCGACAATTGAACGGTATTCTGGTCTATCCTGGTAACTTCGCAACCGTCACAGCCGAACAGCCGGCGCATGCCGCCGGCCGAAGTATGCACTGAGCCCTCTTCAATTACGTTTTCCAGGGTGAAAATGAAGTCGTCGGCGTTGAAGGCCCCGTAGCCGTCGTGGAACTGGGCCGTGTCTTCCAGCACAAAGGTGAATTCGCTGGCATCGGCATTGGCCTCCCAACTCCTGACCAGGCGGGGAAGACGCTCGCCGGTGGGCGAAGTGGCCCACATGGGTTCGTGGGTGATGAAGTACTCGAACCTGGCGTTCAGGAAGGGCATGTTCTGCAATATTCCCACAAAGGGACCGATGTCGGTCATGCCCACATTGAGAGTGCCGTGGGCCATCACGGCCTCCGCGGGAGCATCGGAAGCGGCCGGGGCGGGAACGGGCGTGGCGGCAGGAGAACTGCTGGCCGCCGCCGGGGCGGAAGAACCGGAATCGGAGGCGGAAGAAGGCTGCGAGCCGCCGCCTGCCGCCGGGGCGGTGGAGGATGCGGATGCGGCGGGTTGGACGCCGGAAGCGGCCGGGGCCGCCGCCGGCGCTGCCGACGATGACGAAGCAGCCGGATCTGCGGCAGGCTCAGGGGCCACAGCTTCTTCCGGGGCCGCGGCGCCGCAGGCAATGAGCAGACCTGCCAGCAGGACGAATATTCCGGTGAAGCTCAGCTTGCGCCAACTAATGGTCATCAGGGTACCTCCTTCAGTAGCTGCGTGATACAGAACGGGTCCTCAGGGACGCCATCGGGCAGGCTCAGCGTGGGCCTGCCTTTCCAAGCTTCTAAACGGCTTGTTTCTCCAGGACGGGAGCCACCTCCTTGCCCAGCAACCTCATGGATTCCAGTACCTGGCCGGGCGGCACCCGGCCGCCGGCGTTGACGTCGGCCACCACCATGGATATGCCCAGTTCCCTTTGCAGGTGGCGGAACTGGTCTACCACCTGGTCCGGGGTCCCAAAGACGACTCGAGACTCCAGCACCTCATCGTAGGTAAGCTGAGCCAGGGCCTCGGCCCGGCGGCGCATACCCTCCGGGTCGGTCACTCCTTCGTCACCCAGGCGGGAAATCATCAGATTGGACTGTCGCTGGTAGAAGGCCAGCATGCTTTCCCGGGGCTCCTCGCGGGCCCTCTCCGGGTCCGAGGCGGTGTACACGGGCACCCGGATGCCCACGTCCGGCTCACCGGCAATCCCCGCCTCCCACCAGGCGTTGGCAAAGTGTTCGATGCGGGCCTTCAGGTCTGCGAAGGTGCCGAAGCCCACGTTGACGAAGATAGGAATGCCCATGCCGCCGGCCCGGGCGAAACTTTCCAGGCTGGCGCAGGCCATGCGCATGGGTGGATGGGGCTTCTGGACCGGTTTTGGCATGAGACGCACGTTGTGGAATTCGTAGAACTCGCCCTCGTAGCTGAACTCGTCCGTGGTCCAGGCTTTGAGAATGACCTCCAGGGCCTCCCAGAAACGGCCGCGGCTTTCGGAATAGGGGATATTGTATCCGCTGTAGGATATGGTAAGCCCGCTGCGACCAATGCCGAAGTTGAACCTGCCCTGGCTTATCTGGTCCACGGTGGCCGCTTCTTCGGCAATCCGAATGGGGTGGTTCAGGGGAAGGACCTGCACGGCAATACCGACGCGCACCCGCTCGGTGCGATCGGCGATGGCGGCGGCTACTGTTATTGGCGAAGACAGCACCGACCGCTGGGGCTGGAAGTGGCGTTCGGCCAGCCAGATGCTGTGGAAGCCCGACTCCTCCGCCACGTCCACCTGCTCGAAGCTGTCGCGGAAGGCGGCGGGCTGGTCGTTAACGTCGCGGATATCAAACTCGATGGCAGCGGTAAGTTCCAAGGTTTTCTCCTTCGGCCTGGCAAAGGTGTTGAACGGAAGGGAAGGTTACGATTTTCTTCGTCAACCTATCACGTTTGTGAGGATTACAACCGTATTTCGTTAAACGAAGTGATAAAACCTGATCAGTATGTCCCTGCCCAAAATCAAAGTCAAGCTGGTCTGCACTTTCCCAGATAGCGTTACCAATTCGGTGGACCATTGGATGCTGTTGTAAGCTAACCGTGCAAATAAGTGATAATTTGTTGAAATTTCATGCTCCATTTCCTTCCTTGACAGTGCATTTCGATAGGAATAGAGTCTTGCTAATCCATAGGCTGTCCGGTTCCATAGCGGAGCCGGGCATTGCGGGTGGGCATGTACAGGTTCCTGTTGCGGCGGCTGATCGCATCCCTGTTTACCCTGCTGGTCATTTCCCTGCTGGTGTTTTTACTGGCCCGGGGTTCCGGCGACCCCCGCTCCCTGATGCTGGACGACTATGCGGACCCGGGACAGTGGGAAGAGGTAGGGGCCAAACTGGGGCTGGACAAGCCCTGGTTCGTCGCCTGGCCACCGTGGGAGTCCCAGTACGGCATCTTCCTGGTCAACGCCGCGCGCCTGGACTTCGGCAACGCCATCAGCGACCCGCGCACCGTGTCGGAATTGATCCTGGAGCGGCTGCCGGCCACGCTGCAACTGGGGCTGGCAGCCTTCATCTTTTCCATCGTCATTGGCGTGCCCCTGGGCATCCTGTCATCCCTGAAGCGGAACAGCATCTGGGACAACATGGGAAAGCTGGTGGCCCTGCTGGGGCAGTCCATGCCACCCTTCTGGCTGGGCATAATGCTCATCTTCCTGTTCGCCCTGCGGTTCGAATGGGTGCCCCCGTCCGGGCGGCAGGACTGGAACAGCTTCATCCTGCCGGCCATTACCCTGGGGTGGTTCTTCGTGGCGGCCAACATGCGGCTGATCCGGTCGGCCATGCTGGAGGTGCTGGACTCGGAGTACATCAAGCTGGCCCGGGCCAAGGGCGTCTCGCCGCCGGTGGTGGTGTGGAAGCACGCCCTGCGCAACGCCCTCATCCCGCCGCTGACCTTCATGGGGGTTACCCTGGGGCTGCTGATCACCGGGTCCATCGTGGCGGAGACGGTATTCCAGTGGCCCGGCCTGGGGCTGCTGGCCTACACGGCACTGATCCGGTCTGACTATCCGACGCTGCAGGGGATAGTGATGGTCTTTTCGGGGATGTACCTGGTCATCAACTTCATGGTGGACATCCTGTACGCCTACATCGACCCCCGCATCCGGTATTCCTAGACGGTCGGCAGCTGACTGATGGCCGGAGTTGCTGAAACCCGTCAACTGGAAGTGGGACGCTCCCTGTCCGCCGGAGTCGGCCTTTACCTGCAGTGGCTGGGACGCCGCTTCACCCTGCTCTTCTCCCTGACCATCCTGAGCATCCTGGTGGTAACCGCCGTCCTGGCCCAGTGGATGGCGCCCTACGACCCGCGGCGGGGCGACCTGGACGACAAGAACACGCCCCCGGCGTGGGTCAGCGCGCAGACGGCGCCACGGCAGGTGGTGGAGGGCTTCCCCGACGACGAGAACACCCAGATATCGGCGAACCGGGCTTCCAACTTGGCGGTGTCGGGCAAGGTGGTGAGTTTGGAAGGCGACCCCCTGACCCGCGACCAGATCGTCCCGGGAGACCGGGTGCTGGAGGTGATCCGGCCGGCCGGCAGCGCCCGGTTCATTCTGGGCGCCGACGACCAGGGACGCGACCTGCTGAGCCGCATCATCTGGGGCGCGCGAGTGTCGCTGATCGTGGCAGCGGTGACCATCCTGATTGGCGGCTCCATCGGCACCGCCCTGGGGCTAATCTCCGGCTACTACGGCGGGTGGGCCGACGAGGTCATCATGCGGATGGTGGACATCTTCCTGGCCCTGCCGCTGGTGATGGTGGCGCTGGTGCTGGCGGTGGTAGTGGGGAACTTCAGCATTCCCTGGCTGCCCATGAAGGAAATCCACATGATCGCCATCGTCCTGTCCCTGTTCATCTGGGTGCGATTTGCGCGGCAGGTGCGGGGCGAGGTGCTGGGACTGAAGACCATGGACTACGTGGCCCTGGCCCGGGTGGCCGGGGCGTCCACCCGGCGCATCCTGCTGGTGCACCTGCTGCCAGGGGTGATGAACACGGTGATAGTGGTGGGGACGCTGCAGGTGAGCGTGGTCATCCTGCTGGAGTCCATCCTCAGCTTCCTGGGCGCCGGGGTGGCGCCGCCCACACCGGCCTGGGGTTCCATGGTGGCCGACGGACGAGACTTCCTGAAGACGGCCTGGTGGGTGAGCACCATGCCCGGCCTGGCCCTGCTGCTGACGGTGATGGCCTTCAACCTGATTGGCGACTGGATTCGGGACGCGATGGACCCCAGGTTGCGGCAGCAGCGGTAGGGGGACTGACGATGCGGCCCAGAGCATATCGCCCCGGGTCTGCCGACCGGCCTGAACTCGTGAACGGCCACTGTGGTTGGGGACCTTTGACGTGGTTCCAAGCCTGGATTTTAGATGCTTCGGCAAGCTCAGCATGACATTACTTCGGGCCGGGGTCGCGTTGGCTACGTCGGGAGTAAACCGGTAGGGGCGGGTTTGAGGTCCGCCCCTAAATGGGTTTCCGGGGTAGGGACAGTTCGCGAACCGCCCCTACGAGGTGGCGGGGGTTGCCCCGGTTCAGGTCTAGCCGCCGGTGGAAGTCCCACCTTCACCCAGACCCGCCACCGTCAGCGTGAAAGTGCCCACCTCGTTGGCATGGTAGGTGGTGGCCTCGATGGTGTAGGTTCGGGCGGCCAGGGTCTCGCTTATGCGCGAGTTCAGATTCACCCCGCCTTGCGCAATGTCATCGTTCTCGTATTTTGCTTCCCCGCTGCGGACTTCACCCTCCCACAGGTACAGGTAGGTGTCCACATCCGACTCCAGCGTGATGGTTACCGCCGATTGCTGGGCCAGGGTGAAGGCGTAGTAGCGGGCATAACGTCCGCTACGCTGCTGGGACTGGCAGTCGGCGGCCCAGTCGCCGGTGGTTCCGCCGTCGGCTTCGATGGGCGTGGCCGCGCAGGGGTCCGTTCCAGGATCGGGGGCGGTCGTTTCGCCCGACAGGCCGCTGATGGTCAGGGTAAAGTCGCCGGCCTGGTTCTCGGCGTAGGTGGTGGCCTCGATGGTCCAGGTTCCGGCGGCCAGACTTGCGCTGATGCGGGAGTTCAGGTTCACCCCAGCTTCCACGTCGTCGTTCACGTGCGGGGTGCTTCCCGAACGGGCATCTCCCTCTCTCAGGAACAGGAAGGGGTCCACGCTGGACACGAGGTCGATGGTGACTGTCGCCTGTTGGGCCAGGGTGAAGGTGAAGTAGCGGGCGTAACGGCCGCTACGATCCTGGGACTGGCAGTCGTCGGCCCAGGTCCCTGAGGAAACGCCGTCGGAGTAGATTGGGCTGGGGGCGCAGGTGTCCGTTCCAGGTTCAGGGTCAGTCCCCGTTGCCGCGCCCGACAGGCCGGAGATGGTGAGGGTGAAGTCGCCGGTTACGCCCTCGTCGTAGGTGGTGGCCTCGATGGTGTAGGTTCCGGGCGAGAGGCCGGCGATGGTGATGCACGAGTCCCTGTCGCCCAGGCCAGCGGGAGAGCCGCAGGCGGGGGTGTCGTCGACCAAGGTACCATGGTCGTCGTTTTGCGCCCGCACACTGCCCGTCCGGTCACCGGAACGGAGATAGAGGTAGGGGTCGACGGTGGAACTCAGGGTGATGGTTACGTCCCTGGCCTCGGTGGTGGTGAAGGTGTAGTAGCGGGCATAGCCCCGGTCCGTTTCCGCCGACTGGCAGCCGGCGGCCCAGGACCCATCGACCGTTGGACCGGCCGGCAGTTCAGCTACGCAGGGATCCGTGCCCGGCCCGGGGCCCGTCGCCGTGCCGCCCAGGCCGGTGACGGTCAGCATGAAGGACCCGGTCAGGTTTTGGGCGTAGGTGGTGGCCTCGATGGTGTAGATTCCGGCGTCCAGGAACAAGCTGATTCGTGAGTTGGTATTCGAGCCGGGCGTTACGTCGTCATCTTCGTCTTCCGCTTCACCGGTGCGGGCCGTTCCCCGGCGCAGGTACAGATAGGTGTCCACGCTGGACTGCAGGTCGATTGTTACCTGGGAGGGCTGGTCCAGGGTGAAGGTGTAGTAGCGGGCGTAGCCCCGGTCGGGGACCGCCGACTGGCAGCCGGCGGCCCAGGCGCCGGAGGTGGTTACGTCGCTAATGATGGTCTGGCCGCAGCCGTCCGGAGTAGCGCCTGTCACGCCGTCGCCGCCCAGACCGGAGATGGTCAAGGTGAAGTCGCCCGTTTCGCCCATATCGTAGGTAGTGGCTTCGATGGTATAGGTCCCCGCCGCCAGGGGGGCCGTCAAGCGGGAATTCAGGTCGACCCCGGCCTCGATGTCGTCGTTCACGTGGAGATAGTCTCCCGACCGGGCGTCTCCGGCCCGCAGGAACAGGTAGGGGTCCACGACGGAGTCAAGCGCGATGGTTACCTGGGAATCCTCCTCCAGGGTGAAGCGGTAGTACTGGGCGTAGCCACGCTCAAAGGCGAAGGACTGGCACTGGGGCGACCATTGCCCGGTGGTGGGGCCGTCGGGGTCGAGTTCATGCAGACAGCCGCCCACGTCGGCGGCGGGAAGCTGGGCCAGGCCGTAGCCCCAGGTGTTGTTGGGGACGGCGCCCCGGGGTTCGGCGTGGTCCTTCAGGTAGGCGGCGGTTTCCTCAGCCGTAAAGTCGGGGAAGCGCTGGCGCACCAGGGCGGCCATGCCGGCCACATGGGGGGAGGCCTGGCTGGTGCCGGGGAACCAGCACGCATTCCCCCTGAAATCGTCCAGTTCGTAGCTTACGGAGGCGGCGCAGTCGATGCCCACAATTTCGGGCTTGATGCGACCGTCGGGGGTGGGGCCCCGGCTGCTGAAAAACTCAATAGTACTGATGTCGAAGAAGGGCGCGGCCCCCACGGCCAGCAGGCCAGGGTTGGCGCTTTCGGCGGGGTTGCCTATGCTGCCGTTGCCGGTAAAAATCCCAAGTCCGCCAGGACCGGACCAGAGCTCCACTTGCACCCAGTTGGGGACGGGCCCGCTCACGTGGACTATGACGAGGCCTACATCACTGCTGGTAACTGGAGACCGGAGGGAAAAGTACTCAAAGGGATAGTCGTCACTCGCTCCCGATTGACCAACCGCGCTTCCGATGTATCCCCATTCCCTGGGGATGTCCCAGATATCGCCAGTACTTTTGTCCCACAGGTACATGTCCAGGTCAGTGGCCGCGCCGCCCCAACTGTCATGCCAGCGCATCTGGAAGGCATAACGCCGGCACTCTCTAAGATCTATGGAGTTTATCTCTTCGCCGGCACTGTTGAAACTCATTGCGCCATCGCCATTGTGGTCCGAGAAACTGCCGAACCAGGTGTCTTCCGCCGAATTGCCCGCAGAATTTGCCCAGATTATGTCCCTCGCCACGGCAAGGTCCACCGTATTGAGGGGACTGCTGCTGAAAGGAGAAGTGCCATCTCCGGGCCCGCTGTAAGTCCATCCCACCGAGTAGTTGATGACCGTGACGCCCTCATTGGCCATCCACTCAGTGGCACTTTGCAAGTCGCCCCATGACCCGGGTTGGGAAATGTACAGGATTGCATCAGGAGCGATGTCAATCACCGCCTCAGCAACCGCCGTGCCATGTACGCTGCCAGATTCACCACGAGAACATTGTTTAAAGTCCGGCAACGGTTCCGACTCCTCGCAGTCGGCCAAGTTGCTGGTGTAAACGCCCACGTCGGTGTAGCACCTGGCCACAACGCTGTCCGGGAGTTCCACGCCCATCAGGCTGCGGTATCCGACGAAGCCCACATCAATTACCCCCACCTTCACTCCCTGGCCCTGGTAGCCGGCATCCTGCCAGGAGTCGGCCAAGTGCAGGGCCACAGCCTGGCTGGTGACGTTGCCGTAGGCCGGTTGGGGAGGGATGATTTCCAAAACCCGGGTAACGCCGGGTTGCTGGGACAGCGACCCCAGCAGAAACACCGGCACGTAGGCTTCAATGTAGTCCTCGCCCACGTTGCGAACATCGCCGCCATTGGCCTCCAGGAAAGCCACCACGTCGGAAACGTGGCCATCCAGGTACACGGTTACCGCCACCGACCCGCCGGAACTAACCGGAGCTTCACTGGCGGCCTCGCCCTGGGACATCCGGCCGGAGCCGTAGCCTTCGGACAGGTGGTTGAGGTGGGTGCTCAGGTTGGGGTAGGTCTGGGCAGGTTTGGGCGGGACGACCACGTCGTCGCCGTCGTTGGCGGAGACGCTGGGGATGAAGAGGGCCAGGGTGACCACCAGGGTGAAGGCCATGGCAACTGCCAGGGACCGGTAGTGCGCTCGGTAGGGCATGGGAATTCTCAACTCCTATAGGGGCTAACGATGGCCCACTGCTGACGCAGGAGGCATACTCTCGGGTTCAGGGACGGGCGGGCCCGCCGGACCGGGATGGGCCGGCGGGTTGGGGCGGGATGATCTCGCGCACGCGGAGGACTCCGGAAAGCTCCGAGACCTGCCCCAGCAGGAGAACCGGGACGTAGGCCTCGATGTAGTCCTCGCCCACGTTGCGGGGATCGCCGCCGTTATCTTGCAGGAACCGGACCACGTCGTTCACGTTGCTGGCCAGGTGGATGGTTACCGCCACCGCTCCGTCCTGGTGGATGGGGGCGGACCGGGCGGCCTCCTGGGCCGTGGCCTGGCCGGCCTCCACGCTGGCGACCAGGCGGTCCAGGTTACTGCCCAGGTTGGGGTATTTCAGGGTTTCCTTCTTGGGGATAAACTGCACCTGGTCGTCGGATCCGGCGGTGGGCCCTTTGACGGGATCGGGAGGGTCCTGCGACAGGCTCAGGACGAGGGGCGTGGGGGCGGCCACAAGGGTTGCCCCTGCGGACGGGGCATAGGGAATTGATACGGGCGGTGGCGGGGTGGGCGACGCTGGCGCCGCAGGAAGGACGATCGTTGACGCGGGATTGGCGGCCGGGGTGGGGGCCTTCGACAGGCGCGGGACGAGCTGCTGAGTTGAGGGCGCATCGCGATGCGCCCCTACGGATGGGGCGTATGGGTCATTGTCGAGGTTCCCACCTTCGCGGGAACGTCCTTCGACAGGCTCAGGATGATCGGAAACCAAGGATTGGGGGTCCTGCGGCGGGCTTTGGATGAGGGGCCGAGTTGGAGGCAGGGCCGGTTCACGATCCGCCCCTACGGGCGCGGGCGAGAAGGCGGCGGTTTGCGGAGGCCCTTCCGCGGGCCGGGCAACGTAGTAGATGCCGGCGGCCAGAAGGACAGCCGCCACCAGGGCAGCGCCGGCCGCCAGGGAGAGTTTGGTAAGGAAGTTCAAGCCTGCCACGTCATCCACACACATCAAACAGCTGCGACTACGATGCCTTTGTCGACAGGGGGCCGATGGGGAGGGGGTTGGGATCCAAGGGCGGCAATATCTTACCAGATAAGGAAGGCGCGCTGCACTATCCTGGAGGTGCGGGTCAGGACAATTGCACATAAATCGTCCTCAAATAGCCCCAGGACCGGCAGCAAAGAGTCAAGTCACCCTGAGCTTGTCGAAGGGTCTAGACTCTTGGCTGGGAGTCGTGGACTGGGTCCCAAGGCCCGCCTGGCAGGAACGGATTCAGATGCTTCGACTTCGCTCAGCATGACATTCTTTATAACGCGATTGCCCTGGGGTGCGGGTTTGGGGTCTTCGCTGGGAGTCGTGGACTGGGTCCCAAGGCCTGCCTGGCAAGAACGGATTCAGATGCTTCGACTTCGCTCAGCATGACATTCTTTATAACGCGATTGCCCTGCGGTGCGGGTTTGGGGTCTTGGCGGTCATTGCAGAGTCGATGCGGAGTACAGGGGGTATTGGGGTGGGGTTCTACGACAAGCTCAGGACGATCCTTCGAGGGCCTCAGGACGATCCTTCGACAGGCTCAGGATGAGCGGGAGGCGAAAGCAAGAAAGGTTACGGAAGTCAACGGCAATACAGAGCAGACGCCCTGGATTCCGGTCCGCCGCGGCGGACCGGAATGACGGTTAAACCCCGTCCCATCAACACAATTTTGTTGGACTACTGGCCCGAGTAGGAATACCATCCCTCGAGATTTGAGACGCTGTAGGCGTAGATAACCAACTCGGCCAGGAGCCCGGCCAGCAAGAGCAGCGCGCCAATGAACCCCAGCGTTTTTCCGGACGAGGGCGTGTTGGAATTCAGTAAAAGTTCGCGCCTGAAGATGAACATCAAGAGGAATCCGCAGATAATCAGGACATACGCGAGAAGCTGCAACCACGCTATCTGGTACATACCCGACCCCTATTCTTCACGACCCCTGAAATCGTAGCGTTCCATGTCCCTATCCATGCGTTCGGCTTCCCAAGACGTTACCCTGGCGAAACACCCGCCGGCCCGCTATCTCCGGCAGTATTGAAATGAGATTGCCTGTAAATACGGCAGTTATTCCGCAGAGACGGGACACTTCAGGGGGATTGCAAGGAACCGTCCTGTCCAACGGCCAAGGATGATTGGAAAGTAAAGAAGCCGTCGTTCCTTGCTCTCGCCTTTGTAAACCCGGGACTGCTTTCAGTCTATTTGCTAAAGTATGTGAGAAGTGTATTATTTCCTTTAATTTATGTGGCAGTAGTGAGTGAATTCCTGGCGCCCTGAAGGTCCAGGGAGGACTTGCCGCCACGTTGGTCGCGCCGCAGCCTGAAAAAAGGGGCATGCGGTTGTTGGTCCGGCCAATGGGAGAGCGCCTTGCGACAGGGCGATAAGCGAGACCGCGAGATAGAAGAACTGCGCGACCGGCTGTCACGGCTGAGCGAGGCCAGCCTTCGCATCAGCGAAAGTCTGGACTTTGACACCGTTTTACAAGGGGTATTGGACGCATCAAGGTCTCTGACCGGGGCGCGCTTCGGCGTCATGGTCCTGCTGGATGAGACGGGCCAAGTGCAGGACTTTCTCTCTTCCGGCATGACCTCTGAGGAAGCCGACCAGGTCTGGATGCTGCCTGACGGGTGGGAGCTTTTCAGGCACTTTTGCTGCCTGTCCGAACCATTGCGAATCCCCGACTTGTTGGGCCACGCCAGGTCCATGGGCCTGGCGGGATTCAGCGTGCCCTTGCCGGTGGGGCCGAGGATCCCGTTCCTGGCTTCTCCCGTCCTCAACCTGGGAGAACGGGTAGGTAACCTGTATTTGGCTGACAAGGAGGGCGAGGAAGAGTTCACAAGCTCTGACGAGGAAACCCTGGTAATGTTCGCCTCCCAAGCCGGGATGGTCATATCCAACGCGCGCCGGTACCGGGAGGAGCAACGAGCCAGAAACGACCTGGAGACCCTTATTGACACTTCTCCGGTGGGCGTGGTCGTCCTGGACGCCAGGACCGGGACACCCATCTCGTTCAATCAGGAAGCGGCCAGAATCGTCGACACTTTACGGGAGCCGAACCAGCGAACTGAGCAGATCATTGACGAGCTGACCCTTGTACGAGGAGACGGACGGGAGGTATCCGTCAGGGAATTTCCCATGGTGGAGCTGCTGAGCATTGGCGAGACCATACGGGCGGAAGAGATAGTCTTCAAGGTCCCCGACGGCCGCAGTGTTACTACCCTGCTTAACGCAACTCCAATCCGGACGGGGAACGGCGAGGTTACTTCATTCGTCGTGACTTTGCAGGATATGACATCTCTGCAGGAACTGGAGCGCATGCGTTCCGAGTTCCTGGGGATGGTAAGCCACGAACTTCGCACGCCGCTGGCCACCATAAAGGGCTCCACCACGACGCTGCTGAATTCACCACCGGGAATGGACCCCGCGGTTGTTACTCAATTCCACCGGATTATGGACCAGCAGGTCGACCACTTGCAGAAGCTAATTGGTGATCTGCTGGATGTAGCTCGAGTCGAGACGGGGACCCTTTCAATCGAAACCGGACCGACAAACATCGCAGACGTCGTCGATGAAGCCAGGAACCGGTTGGTAAACAGTGGGGCCCGTTACAACCTCACCATAGACATTCCCCCTTACACCCCACCCGTTGTGGCAGACAGGGTACGAATCGTCCAGGTGTTGAGCAACCTCCTTTCAAATGCATCCAGGTATTCTCCGGAGGACTGCCCGATTCGTGTCGAGGCCGCCAGCGATGGCCTCTTCGTTGCAGTCTCCGTAGTTGATCAGGGCAGGGGTGTACCGGTGGAGCTGGTTCCGCACCTGTTCCGAAGGTTTCCTCGCATTGGTGGTGAGGAACGCCGGGGGATGGTTGACGGCTCTGGACTTGGCCTGGCGATCTGCAAAGGAATTATCGAGGCTCACGGTGGCCGCATCTGGGCGGAAAGCGAGGGATTGGGAACCGGGGCACGATTTACCTTCACTCTTCCAGTCCTGGACCAGGGAAAGCCACCACCTGGCGCCCAGCGCGCGGCGCTGTCGATGCAGCCTGAACACCGGACTGCCGATAAGTTGCGCGTCCTGGCAGTGGACGACGACCCACAGGCCCTCAGGTATATTCGCGACGCCCTGGTGAACGCTGGCTACCAGCCTGTTTTGACCGGAAGCCCCGAGGATGTCCTGGGGCTCGTAGCGGCAGAGAAACCGGACCTGGTATTACTCGACCTGATGTTTCCCGGAATTGACGGTATCGAACTTATGAAGGAAATCGTGGCATGGCAGGATATACCGGTGATCTTTCTATCGGCATACGGCCAGGAAGAGGTGATAGCCAGAGCCTTTGACCTGGGAGCTTATGACTACGTGGTCAAGCCTTTTTCGCCAACAGAGCTGGCAGCCAGGATCAGGGCCGCCCTGCGCAAGCGTTCGAGACTTGCGCAGGCAAGTTTTCCTGAGCCCTATCTGGCCGGTGACCTCTTTATCGACTACGAGTTGCGAAAGGTAACGCTGGCTGGCGAATCTGTCCAACTTACGCCGACCGAGTACGGGTTGCTCTGTGAACTCTCGGTCAACGCCGGGAAAGCGCTGGGCCACGACCAATTGCTCCAGGCGGTCTGGGGACCGGAAAGAAGAGGTGAGCATCGGTTGCTGCGTGACGTGGTTAAGCGACTCCGCCGCAAGCTGGGGGACAACGCCGACAACTCCACCTATATTTTCACTGAGCAGCGCATCGGATACCGAATGGTGAATGACTCTGTAGACCCAGCATGACCTTTAACGGTTAAGGCTTGACCCGGCGGTCGCAGCGACCTGCGGTAGAGAAACCGCCGACGGAACCGGTCAGATCAACAACGTCGTCAAGGCCCATATTGCCGGAAACTTGCCCCAAGAGATAAGGCAAGGCGCAGATATATCTGTGCTATATTCACATTCAGAGGCCGATAGCCGCCTTGTCAAATAGGGTTTAGCGTGAGGATGTGTGGAGGGGGATATGGGACGCAAATTGCTGGCCTGCGCCATGGAATCGAGGGGCCTGAAGCTGCTCCTGCTGCTGTCCGCTCTTTGCACCCTGTTGGCTCTGCCCTCACCTGCCCACTCCCAGTCAGGCACTCCTCCCGCATTTCCGTCCGCCACGGCGGTCCGGTTGCTTGCTGAAAACTCGACTCCCTTCCACCCCATAGGCGCTCCAATTGCTGCCACGGACCAGGACTCCAGCGAAGTTCTTACCTATTCCCTGTCAGGGAGAGACTCGGAGTTCTTCAACATTGAGGGGACATCGGGCCAGCTGCAGGCGGTGCGGCCCATGGACTACGAATCCGGGTCGGGCTACTCGGTAGCAGTTCGGGCCACCGACCCCGCCGGGCTCTACGACACCGTCTCCGTCAACATAAGGGTAACTAATGTTGACGAGATTGGGGAAATAGTCCTTTCCCACGAAGGGGCGCATGCTGGTCCCCTGCTTAACGCGACCCTGTCGGACCCGGACGGGCGAATCTCCGATGTCTCCTGGCAGTGGGCAGTTTCCACCGACAAGACCAATTGGCAGGACATTCCGGGAGCTGAAGCCCCCTCTTATTCCCCTTCACCGGACGACTTGCGCCAGTACCTCAGGGTGCAGGCCAGGTACGCGGATGGCCACGGCCCCGGCAAGGTGGCGGCCACGCTTTTCAACACGGACCTGTGGTCTTCGGCAACGAACCATCCGCCGGAGTTTCCCTTCTCAGAGTCCGGGGTGCGGAGCGTTAGCGCGGAAGCCTCGGCGGGCCAGGATGTGGGGCAGCCGGTGTTGGCCGGTGACCTGGACCGGGACCTGCTCACTTACTGGCTGGCAGGGGATGCTTCTCAGCTGTTTGTAATCGGCCACTACACCGGTCAACTGAAGACCAGGGCCCCGTTGGACCAGCGGCTCAAGGGCAGATACTTTGGGGACGTGCATGTCCTGGACGGCAGGGGCGGCAGCGCCCGCATGGCAGTCCGCATTGACGTGGGGGACGTCGGGGCGCCCGTGGCCTTGCCCCCGGCCGCAGCCTCCCTGCCCCAGGAGGGGGAGGAACCCGCTCCTGCGCCGGTGAAGGCATCGGACGGGGATTCGGGGGCCAATCCGAAAGCAGCTTCGACTGCCCTGGAACCTGACGTGGCACAAGGGCCAGCGAACAGTCAGGGTCCGGCGGCATCGGACTCTCCCGGCGACCCGAAACCCCTTGGGGGCCAGGCGTCGCGGGTGGAGCCTTCCTCAACGCCTGTCGCCCTTGCCCAGGGCGCGACGGGACCGGCGGTTGCGGAAGCCGATGATGAGGCAGCAGCCGCTGCCGCGCCGTTGAATCCCCCTTCGGCGCCCTTAACCGGGGAAGGGGGCCTGGTGAGTACGGCCGGGGGACCGGACGGGACGGGGCCAGCGGCGATGGCTGAAGGGAACGGCTTCGGGTCGCTGTTCGGGTGGCTGGCCTCCATCTTCGCGGGGCTGGTATTGCTGGCGGTGGTCCTGGTGTGGGTGATGCGAAGGAGGCAGGCCAGGGAGAGCGACGTTTCGCTGCCGCCCCCGACGGTGGGGCCCGAGCGTCGTCTCGGTCCGTTGCCGGTGCTGACGAGGGAGCGTCCTTCGACGGGCTCAGGATGAGCGGGGTGGGGGGTCCTTCGACCCGCCACAGGCGGACGTTCCGCAGGCTCAGGATGAGCGGATTTGAGGCAGGGGCGGGTTGTGAGACCCGCCCCTTACTTCTGTGGGGTCAGGGAGTGGGCGGCCACAAGGGCCGCCCCTATGTTTGTGGGGGGTTGGGAGTTTAGATGCTTCGGCAAGCTCAGCATGACATAGGGGGCAGGCGGAGTATGTCGCCCTGAGCTTGCCGAAGGGCCTAGGCTGCTGAACGGCGGTGGGGGTTTGGGGCCTGTGGCGGGGTTGGGGGAGTGGGATCAGGGTGACATTGCATCGAACCATTCCTGGGACAAGTCTGCCCATTGCGGGTTCATGGTTGCGATCAAGGCATCCTTCTTGCTTCGCCGCCAACCCTTCAGCTGCTTTTCCCGGGCGATGGCCGCGTGCACGTCGGAGGTGGACTCATAGTAGACCAGCATGGTCAGGTTGTACTTCTCGGTATGCCCCCTCGTCAGTTTGTTCCGGTGTTCGTACACTCGCCTTACCAGGTCGTTAGTCATGCCGATATAGACGTTGTGCTTGCGGTTGGTCATGATGTAGACGTAGTATTGCCGTTCTGCTGCGTATGCGGTCATGAGTGACGGTTCCTGCTTCTTTGATGGTGGCTTGAGGGTACTATTGTAGGCCCTTCGGCAGGCTCAGGGCGACAGGCTGCTGTCAGTGGGGGTATCTCGGGGGTGGGAGTTTAGATGCTTCGGCCCGCCAAAGGCGGACGTTCCGCAGGCTTAGGATGACAGGAGGGGCAGGCTCAGCATGACAGGACCTGGGATCAGGATGAGCGGGGTTGGGGGAAAGGGGTAGGGGCGGTTGGTGAACCGCCCCTACGTGGTTACCGTCCTTCGACCCGCCACAGGTCCGCCTGAGGCGGATTCCGCGGGCTCAGGATGAGCGGGGTTCAACCCCGCCCTGACCCTTTGCCTAGCGGCGGGGCATTACGAAGGGCATGGCGATGGCGATGACCGCTGCCACGATGGCTATGACGATGGCGATGATGCCGGTGGTGCCACTGGCGTCAGCGCCGGCAGAGCCAGCGGGGCCGGCAGGACCCTGGGGGCCTTGGGGGCCAGCGGGACCGGCGGCGCCGTCAGCGCCAGCGGGACCGGCAGCGCCGGGGTCGCCCTGGGGGCCTACGGGGCCGCGAGCGCCGTCAGCGCCAGCGGCGCCGGCCGGGCCTTCGGGACCGTCGTGGCCGTCGTGCCCTTCAGGGCCTTCAGCGCCACGGGGACCGGCGGGGCCGGCAGGACCGGCCGGGCCAGCGGGACCGGCAGGACCGGCGGGGCCCGGAGGGCCGATGCGGCCCACGGTGCCGGAGGCCTGGGCGCTGAGGTTGAAGCCGGACTGGACCTTGCCCAGTTCCCAGTCGGTGAGCCGCTCCATGGCGTCGACGCCGGCAACCATGAAGGTGACGGGGCCGGTGCCGGAGGGCTGCATTACCTGCAGGGTGAACTTGCCGCCAGCCATGGTCATGGCGGAGCCGAGCTTCATGGAGCCCTGCATGGCGACGATTTCGGTGTCATTTGGCGGTACTGCGCCGTTGAGCATGGCCGTGCCAAGCAGTACGTGGGGCGGGTTCTGCGCGAATGCCGTCAAGGGCAGCGCGGAGAGCATGGCCACTATCGCAAGCAGGGCCAGGATTCTACTGACTTTTGCCATTGATTCCTCCTGTAGATTTTAGGGTAGGGGCGGGAGACCCTTCGATGATCCTTCGAGAGCCTCAGGATGAACGGAGAGTTGCCGCCCTTACGGATTATGCCTGGGGCGCCTTTGCCGGTGGCCCTCACCCCCGGCGGGCGGTTCACGAACCGCCCCTACGGGTTTTGGTCCCTGGCGGGATCAGGATGAGCGGGTTATTGTGGGCGGGTTTGGCACGGTTTTTGGTAGCTGAGCCAAGGTGGGGAAAAATTTCCCCGCCCAATTCCGCCCATTTTCGACCATCCTTCAGGGGTGGGAATTTTTTGTTTTCCGTCCCATTTTGTCTCATTCTGTCCCATTTATACGGGCCGGGGGCGTTGGCGGATTCATACCGCCGTTGCCCTGCCGGGAGTGTAGGGACGGGGTTTAGCCCGCCCCTACAGGCGCCTGTTCCTGGCCTTTGCTTACCAGACTATGGGGTTCCAGCAGTTGCCGCCCACACAGGTCAGGCTCCGGGTTTCCTGATTCAGGATTACCTCCTGATTGGACTTGATCCGGATGAAGTAGGGCTCGCCAGCGTACAGGTAGGACAGGGTGTTGCCCTCTTCCAGGGTCGGGTCGTAGAAGGACCAGACCTTGGAGTCGTTGTTGAAGTGCCACACGCTAACCAGGTTGTCGCCTAGCTCTTCCAGACCTACCGCTACCTGCGTGGCCGCGCCACGCTCACTGGACAGGGAGACGGTAAAGCCGACGCTGGCAGTAGTGTCACCGACATCAACCTCGATGGTCTGGATACCGACCTCCAATCCAGGAATGGTGATGTCGAACTCCACCATGCCCTGGGAGTTAGTGGAAGGCCTCGGTGACGGGGTTACTTCCAAGTCGCCCACGGTTACCCGGCTTATGGGCACGAAGTTCTTGAAACCCTCACCGCTTACGGTTATTACGGTTCCCGCCGGACCTCTGGTGTCGGAAACGCTGATAGTACCTTCCGGAACCGTGTGGGGAATGTTGGTAGTTACCTTTTCCCCGTCGCTTTCCTCGAACTCAACCTGGATGGTATTGGTCGAGGGGATGGACGCGCCGGTGGGCACATTCATTTCCGCCTCAAAGTTCCCACTGGCATCGGGAGTAGCGCTGACGCGGGTCTCGCTGCCAGAGGTCGCCTTATAGGTTAGCGTGACGTTGAAGGGGTCGCCGCCGTCGTTCCGGCTGGGGAAATACTTGCCCCGAACGACGATTGTGGTTCCCACGCGGCTGATGGACGGGGTTACCTCTACTTCCCGAGCGGGAATACTAATGTCGACGCTGCCTACGCGACCCTTGGAATCAGTTACCTGTAACTCCTTGGTGCCGCTAGCGGTGGTAGCGCTGCTCAGGGGCAGGTTCACCGAAGCGGACCAGTTGCCGCCATTATCGACCAACACCGGGTTGCCGTCGTTAATCCGGTCGGGAGGAATTACCTCGCCTCCGAAGGTCATCACCGGCGCCTGGTGTTCACCGCCACTGGGGCCGTCCGGATCAGTACAGCAAACATAAGAGGCCCGGGTGAAGCCGGAGCCCACCAGGCTGACGCGCTGGTTTGCGATGACGGTTTCCGGGGTAACCTGGATGCGCGGGCCGGCAATGGTGATCTTTTCATCGGCCTTCACGCCGCCGGCCGTAACTTCCAGCTCTTCTATGCCCTGGGGCACGTTATTGGGAATGGTGAATGAGAAACTGCCGTTGCCCCGAGGGTCAGCAGAGAAGCTGACGCCAGGCACATCTATACTGGCAATGGTGAGCGAAGACACCGAAGCGCCGGGCGGGAAGTCGGTCATCTGGACCTGAACCGAGTCACCGACGCTGCCAGCGGCGGGGCTGAGCTTGATGGCCGCCTTCAGTTCGAACATCTGGTCGTTGGTCAGCTCAGTGACAACATTACCCGTCCCGTCGGCGCCGTTGACGAAGTTACAGTCCCTCGGGCCAGTCATGGCGCACTTGTCATCGCCGTCGTCGTCAACGACCATCTGTGTGGGGCCGCCCACGCCGCCGGTAAAGGGCGGGTTGCTTATCTCAAAGGAACAACTGGCAGTGTCGTCGGACATAACCTGCGCACTGCACAGCACGGCTTCGGTGGCCTGGTCCCGCTTGAAGTTCATATTTCGGTCTAGCCAGAAGGACATGGTGTGACCGTTCTTGAAGCCCTTGGCGGTTACCGTGACGGTATCGCCCCTGCCACCGTCATTCTCATCCAACTCGATGAGCAGAGGAACCATCAACTCGGCAGTTGTAATTGCCATCAGCTTATCGTCACCAGAACCGCCGGTGATAACGGCCGGGTAGCCGCCGCCCTCGGTGGGGTTGGACACGCCAGCATTGGTGGAGATGGTGATGGTTACCACGTCACGATCAGCGATACCTTCCTTATAATCGGTAACAGGATTGGTATCGTCCAGGACGATGCGCAGCTTTTCACCGGAAACATCTATATCCTGGGGATTCGAGGGTTCACTGAAATTATTGGAGTCTTCGCCAGCCTGTATGCCGGTACCCCTTTGGACCCTGATAATTACGTCATCATTGTCGATGCCATCATCGGGGAAGCCGAAGTCCTCCAATTCGATAACCAATTCCTCGGTACCCGAGTCCACGTTCCCGTTGGCAGTGAACTTAATGGTGTAGCGAGTATTCTTGCCGGGGTCGGTACTGTTGGCAGCAAGCTCCGGGTCAATGGGAGGTACTGGCGCTTCCATGGCCGTAGCAATTGCATTGTCCGCCGTATCATCGAAATCAGTTGCAGCGGGAACTGCCGTTCCACCGGTGCTTCCCGCCGCGGACCGCACCTGGAAGTCATAAGACGTCCCGGCTTTTACGTCATCGGACAATTTTATCTGCGCCATGGTGGCGTCGGCACCGCCTTTGATGGTCATCCACATCGACCAATCGCCAGCAGCTACGTCGTCCGCTGGCTGTGTGGCCACCGGCGGATTTGCAGCAGAATCTGTACATTGATTATTGGTTGAAACCGAATTGTCTATACAAGACGTGCGCATCCGATACTGAAAGCCAGTGGCTTGAACGTCGGCATCACCGGTCGGTGCGGTATAGCTCCAGCTCAGCTCTACCCCGCCGTCAGCCGACCCTTCGGCCATGACTCCGGTAACTTGATTTGTCGGTGCGGCACTGGGAGTGGCACAAATTTCTTTGGACCAAGCACCCGGAGTGCCGTCGCCGGCCAGGTACCTAACTTCAAAACAATACTCTGTCCCGTTTGTTAGACCAGCCACTGCGGCTGTAACGTCGGGCGTATCATCTTCTACGTCGCCAGTCACACCATCAGTGATCGTCACGTTTGAATCTGTGCTATCACGCGGAGGACTAAAATCCGCAACAGACTTAAACCTTGACCGGATTTGCCAGTTGGTCGGACCAGTGTCATCCTGGTCATCCCAAGACAGCGTTACTGTGGCATCAGTCGTAACAACCATTAAGTCACTAGGCGCTGCCTGCGGGCTGTCCATCCGCTCAGTCAGCTCGGCATCGGCCGGTTGACCAATGGCGGCCATCGCCGGGTTAGCGAGGCTCATACTGCCGAAGACGGCGGCGAGAGCCAGGGCCACAACCACGGCCAGGCCTACGATAGGGGTTAAACTTTTCGCCATGGATATCCTCCTATAAATATTGAGTCCTTTGTTCCCACAATCAGAAGAGTTTTGCCGGGTACCGAGCCTCGCTGTATACTCCTAACCTTTCCAGCGATTTTTGCATCAAACGCGCTTTTATTTCATCAAAAGCCATTTTTGGTGCAAGGCCCATCAGAAGCGATTTTTGGCGCAAGGCCGCAAGGCCGCAAGGCCGCAAGGCCGCATCAGAAGCGATTTTTGGCGCAAGGCCGCAAGGCCCCTTTTACCATGAAAATCCTCCTCGAAATATGGGGTACGAATAATCTACGCAGGGGTGTATTACGTCTGTGTTACTGGGTTAATTTGGAATTAGGAATTAAGAATTAAGAACTGGGGTTGGGGGTGCGGTCGTCATTCCGGGCTTGACCCGGAATCCAGGGGGTATGGGGTTTTGGCTTTTCCTGGATTCCGGCATTCGCCGGAATGACGGGGATAATTGTTAATTCTTAATTCTTAATTCGCAATTGTTAATTGATTCCCCCGGGGGGCTTCGGGGGACGACGGAGGGGTCGAGGCGATGAGAATTAATGATAAGGCCGATCATGATGACACCACCCAGCAACACTGCCTGCGCTATCCCTGCGCTATGGGAGGTAGCCCGGACCGGTATCGGCCGGGCATGGGTTTCCGGCATTAGATTAAACCCGGCGGGGGCTGATAAGTCAAGGTGGGTATTTTGCGGGGTTTTTTGATTTGTTTAAGAAAGGGTTTAGGGATGGGGTCCGTTTCGGGATGATGCGGGGTCCTTCGACCCGCCAAAGGCGGACCTTCGGCGGGCTCAGGATGAACGGGAATGTCATTCTGAGCGAAGCTTGCTGTCATTCTGAGCGAAGTCGAAGAATCTGGTGTCTGGCCGACGAGTTGGTTTGGGGCCTGTGGCGGGGTTGGGGGAGTGGGAGTTTAGATGCTTCGGCAGGCTCAGCATGACAGGGCTGGCAGGCTCAGCACGACATTGGCCGCTTGTTGTCATTCTGAGCGGCAGCTTGCTGTCATTCTGAGCGGAGTCGAAGAATCTGGTGTCTGGCCGACGGGTTTGGTTTGGGGCCTGTGGCGGGGTTGGGGGAGTGGGAGTTTAGATGCTTCGGCAAGCTCAGCATGACAGGACTGGCAGGCTCAGCATGACATTGGCCGCTTGTTGTCATTCTGAGCGGCAGCTTCCCGCCATTCTGAGCGGAGTCGAAGAATCTGGTGTCTGGCCGACGAGTTGGTTTGGGGCCTGTGGCGGGGGTTTGGGGGATGGAGTTTAGATGCTTCGGCAGGCTCAGCATGACATTTGGGGGGGTGGGGGCAGCATGACATTGGCCGCTTGTTGTCATGCTGAGCGGCAGCTTCCCGTCATTCTGAGCGAAGCTTGCTGTCATTCTGAGCGAAGCTTGCTGTCATTCTGAGCGGAGTCGAAGAATCTGGTGTCTGGCCGACGAGTTGGTTTAGGGCCTGTGGCGGGATTGGGGGAGTGGGAGTTTACCCGCCGCGGCGGGTTCGGCAGGCTCAGCATGACATTGGCCGCTTGTTGTCATTCTGAGCGGAGTCGAAGAATCTGGTGTCTGGCCGACGGGTTTGGTTTGGGGCCTGTGGCGGGGTTAGGGGAGTGGGAGTTTAGATGCTTCGGCAGGCTCAGCATGACATTTGAGGGGGTGGGGGCAGCATGACATTGGCCGCTTGTTGTCATTCTGAGCGGCAGCTTGTTGTCATTCTGAGCGGAGTCGAAGAATCTAGAGTCTGGCCGACGAGTTGGTTTGGGGCCGGTGACCCGCCAGAGGTCCGCCTGAGGCGGATTCCGCGGGGTTTGTGGGTGGGAGTTTAGATGCTTCGGCAAGCTCAGCATGACATTGTTGGGGGGGCGCGGGCGGTTCGGGAACCGCCCCTACGGGGTTGGGGGGGTGGGGGATCTGGAGTTGTCAGGGGCCGATGCGGAAATAGAGGAGGGCTATGCCCACCAGCATGGTGATGATGCCGCCCATGATGAGGTAGGTGAGGCGGTCGATGCGGGCGCTGAGTTGGTCGAGGCGAGCGTTGAGCTGGGCGCTGAGTTGGTCGAGGCGGGTGTTGACTTGGCGAATGTCGGCGGCGTGCTCCCGGCGGGATTCCTGCTGGTCGGCGTGCATGCGCTCCAGTTGGGTGTTGATGTTGCGGACGTCGGCCTCCAGGGCGGCCAGGCGGGGGTTGGTGTCGTCGGTGTCGGTGGTGGTGGTCATGGGCCTTCCTGTCAAGTTGGGAGATGGCAGAAGAATTATAGCACTTTTGGGGGGTGGTATTGGGGGGGTAATTGCGCCTTAATAAGCTGTCACTCTGAGTCCGCCGCGGCGGACGAAGAGTCTAGAAACCAACCGACAAACGTGCTTTCGGGCCCGAAACTGGGCTGAGGACAAGGCCCTTAGGCCCTTCGGCAAGCTCAGGGCGACATGACCGCTGTTCAAAGTATCAGCCTGCATTCAAGGCGCGATTGCCCTGCGGGGTTGGGGGGGGGGTGGGCGGCCACGAGGGCCGCCCCTACGGGGTTGGGGTCCTTCGACCCGCCCGAGGCGGATGGCCGCTCGGGATGGGCGGGAGCGGGGGGGCGGCCCTACGGTGGGGAGAGGGAGGCCCGGCGGCGGGCCAGGGCGCCCTGCATGAGGGTCCGTTCCTCGGACTCGCGCTGGGGCGAGAAGCGCACCAGGAAGGCCAGGGGCGCGACGGCCACCACCACGATGCCGATGAGGAGGAGGGCGTCGGCGTAGGTGAGGGACTCCATGCGGAAGAGGAAGCCGGCCGCCACCGCTCCGGCGTTGCCGCCGGCGCCCACGATGCCCGCCACGGAGCCCAGGGCCTTGCGGTTGATGAAGGGCACCACGGAGAAGGTCGCGCCCTCGGACATCTGGACGAAGAGGCTGAAGATGATCATGGCGCCCACGGCCAAGAAGAGGGTGGCCATCTGGGAGAAGAGGACCAGGGCCAGGCCCTCGATGAGCAGGACGGCGCCCATGAACATGACGCGACCCCGCAGGCCGAACCTGATGCCGAACTTGTCGCCGAAAAAGCCGCCCAGGGTGCGGGCGAAGATGTTCATCAGGCCGAAGAGGCCGGCAATGAGGCCGGCGGTGGCCAGGCTCAGGTCGAAGCGGTCGTAGTAGTAGAGGGCCGCCACGTTGTTGATGGTCAGTTCCACGCCGAAGCAGGCGCCGTAGATGATGAACAATGCCCACACCCGGTAGTCTTTGGCCGCCTCCAGGAAGGAACCGCTGACCGAGGGCGAGGGGGCCATTCTGCCGGCGGCCCGCAGGTCCCGGTAGTTGCCCTCGGGGGAGTCCTGGGTGAGGAAGTAGTAGGCCACGCCGACGATGAGCAGGCCGACGCCGGGGACGGCCATAGCCACCCGCCAGCCCAGGGTCTCGTTGACGCCCAGCATGAGGACCAGGGTAAGGACCAGGGGCATGACGATCTGGGTGACGCCGCCGCCCATGTTGCCCCAGCCGGCGGTGGTGGCGTTGGCGGCGCCCACCACGTTGGGGGCGAACATGACCGAGGTGTGGTACTGGGTGATGACGAAGGAAGCGCCGATGACGCCGATGGCCAGGCGGAAGAGCAGGAAGGTCTCGTAATTCTGGGCCAGGCCGATGCACATGACGGGCATGGAACCCAGGACCAGGAGGCCGGAGTAGGCCAGGCGGGGGCCGATGCGGTCGCACAGCCAGCCGATGAGGAGGCGGGCCAGGATGGTGATGGCCACGGAAGCGATGATGGTGTTGCCGATCTGGGACCTGGTCAGGCCCAGGTCGTCGCGCACCAGGGCCATCATGGGGGCAATGCCGAACCAGCCAAAGAAGGCGAGGAAGAAGGCGAACCAGGTCAGGTGGAAGGTCCGCATGTGGGGATTTGAAAGACTGAAAAGACGAATGCGAGTGGCCTTGTTCGAGGGCGGTGGTAACAGAACTTCGGTATCTTTGACTTCCATGACTCTGGTCCTCCTTTTTACTGATCGGTTACCAAGCGGCAGGGCTAGACAGGCAGGGAGGCCGGCGCCGGCTTGAGACTTTCCAGCACCCTGGCCAGGGTTCCGGGCAACTCGTCGCAGGGGACGTTTTCCAGGGTCCTGGCGGCGGATTCGCCATCGGTGACGACACCGGCGGCGGCGGCCACCTGGCCGCCAAGGAAAATGTCCACGGCCTCCACCACCTGGCCGTCAATGCGGGCCTTCTTGCCCAGCAGCCCGATGTCGGCCACCGTGTGGTTGCCGCAGGCGTTGGGACAGCCGGACCAGTTGATGGACAGGGCGGGCAGGTCGCCGTCCACCTTCCCCTCCAGGTACTTCGACGTTTCCAGGGCCAGGCCCTTGGTGTCCACCAGGGCGAAGTGGCAGTAATCAATGCCGGTGCAGCTGACCAGGCCCCGCATGACCGGCGACGGGTAGGGCTGGAATTCCGCCAGCAACGGCTCCCGCTCCAGCGCCGGCAGCAGTTCGTCGGGGACGTTGGGGATGATCAGGTTCTGTTCTGCGGTCAGGCGGATTTCTCCGTTGCCGTAGGCGTCGGCCAGGCGGGCCACCTCCAGTATCTGGCCCGAGGTAATCCGTCCCACGGGCACCACCAGGCCCACGTAGTTCAGCCCGGCTTCCTTCTGGGGGTGGATGCCGATGTGATCGCACTTGGTCTCGCTGGCTGCCGGAGCGCCCGCCGTAAGCAAGGGGTGGCCGGCCCGCAGCTCCAGTTCAGCCCGGAACCGGTCCGCTCCCCACTCTTCCACCAGGAAGGCCAGGCGGCACTTGTTGCGGGCCTCCCGGGGCCCGTGGTCGCGGAACAACAGGGTAATTTGGCGGCAAAGCTCCGCCGCGTCCCGGGGCAGCACGAATACGTCCAGGTCCGTGGCCGGACGGAAGCCGCCGGAGCCCTGCTTACCGCCCACGGCCACGTTAAAGCCGTTGACCTCCCGGCCGGCGATGGCGCGGATGGCGGGGGTCAGGGCAATATCCTGGGTGACTGCGTGGGTGCAGTTGTCCAGGCAGCCGGTGATGGTGACGTTGAACTTGCGGGGCAGGTTGGTGAATTCCCGGTTCCCCACGAAAATGTCGTTGTATTCCCGCACCACGCCGGAGGCATCGAACAGTTCGTTGGGGGTGAGCCCGGCCACGGGGCAGCCCACGATGCCCCGGATATTGTCCATTCCCGTTTGCAGAGAGACGATGCCCACCGCTTCCAACCGGTCCCAGATCTCCTGGACCTGGTCAATTGCAAACCACCGGAGCTGGATTTGCTGGCGGGTGGTAAGGTCAGCGAAGTCCTTTCCAAAATCGCTGCTGATGCCGGCGATGGCGCGAAACTGGTCCGAGTAGCTGATGCCGTTGGGTATACGAAGGCGCATCATGAAGTTACCCGGGGTCTGCCTGCGGAAGAAAACACCAAGCCACTTGAGACGTTCCCTGTCCCCTTCAGAGATGGTCTCCCAGCCCTCGCTGGCGTAGCGGAGCAGGTCTCCCCTCACGTCCAGACCGTTCTTTTCTTCCTTCCAGGCCTCAATCTTGTTCACGATGCTTCTCCTTGTTGGTCCCTGTTGCGGCGCCTCCTGAGGGTGCGTGACGTTGCCGCAGTCCTAATTGCCCGCCACGGGCACGCTTTCCGGTGGCGGGGTAGCCGCTTCGTCCGCAATGGTGGCGAACTCTACTTTCCTGCCGCCGATCACGCTGATGGCGGTGGCCGCCTGGGATGCGGCGCGGTTGGCCTCAAAAGCGACTATGGCCTTGACCTGGGGCTTGCAGGCGCCGCAGCCGGTACCGGCCCGGGTCGCCGCGCAGGCGCTCTCCAGCGTGGCGTTGCCTTCCCGGCAGGCCTGGATAATCCGTCCCTTGGTGACGCCATTGCAGTTGCAGACCTGGGCGGTATCGGGCAGGTCGGCCATGTCTATTCGCGCCGGGCCGGCGGCGCCGGGGAAAAGGAGGCTGGCCCGGTTATCGGGCAACAGTTCGCCCCGGTCGAAGGCCTGCAGTACGCTGGGAGTGGTCAATCCGTCGCCCAGCAGGACGGCCCCGGCCAGCCGGCCGTTGCGAATAATGAGCTTCTTGTAGACGCCCCGGGCCGGTTCGCTGTAGTGGACCTGCTCGTCGTCATCGGTCTGCGGGTCCTTGTCCCCCATGACGGCCAGGTCAACTCCCAGGACCTTGAGCTTGGTGGAGACTTTCACACCCCGGAAGGACGCCTCGGGATTCTCGCCGGACAGCTGCTCCGCCAGGATGCGCGCCTGTTCCCACAGGGGGGCCACCAGCCCGAACAGCTTGCCCCGGTGCTGGGCGCACTCGCCGATGGCGTAGATGTTGCGGTCGTTGCGGCAGGACAGGTCATCCTGGATAACTATGCCGTGCTGCACGTGCAGGCCGGCCTGCCTGGCAAGGTCTATGTTGGGCCTGACACCGGCCGCGACGACGATCATGTCGCATTCCAGTTCCTCGCCGTCCTTGAATTTCAGGCCGCCGACGGGGGCTTGCGCGAAGGGCGGGGTGATGGACTCGGCCAGCTTGTCCACGTGGATGTTCAGGCCCAGGTTTTCCAGGGTCTGCTTCAGCATGGCGCTGGCCGGGGCGTCCAGCTGGCTGTTCATCAGGTAGTCGCCCAGGTGAGCAATGTGGACCTCCAGGCCGCGCTCCAGCAGGCCACGGGCCGCCTCCAGGCCCAGCAGGCCGCCACCTACCACCACCGCACGGCGGGCCGACGCCGCATGGTCGATGATGGCCTGGCAGTCCTCCAGGGTGCGGAAGGAGAAGACGCCGCCCCGCATGAAGCCGTCCTCGTCATACATGTTGTCGATGGGTGGAAGGAATGGCGTGCTGCCCGTGGCGATCACCAGCTTGTCGTAGGCTTCCGAAATGCCCCCGGCGGCGTAGACCGACTGACCCATCCGGTCAATCCACCCGGCCCTGACGCCGGAGTAGAGCTTAATGCCCTGTTCCTCGTACCAGGAAAGGCTGTTGATAAAGGTGTCCTCCGGGCGGTGGCAGCCAGCCAGGACACTGGACAGCAGGATGCGGTTGTAATTGCCGTTGGGTTCCTCGCCGAAAACGACAATGTCGTACAAGTCGGCGCCGTCCCGGGCCACCATTTCCTCAACAAATCTGGCGCCGGCCATGCCATTACCGATTACCACCAGGCGTTCCTTGTTCATCATCTTCATTCCTCGCCGGGATCGTTTCCCTTACCTGCTTCCGGGGCCTCCGGTCGGGGTAGCGTCCTGCCGCCCACCCGACGAACTTCATACCTTTACGAAATTTATTCCTTGACGATTCTCACGGCGCAGACCTTGAACTCGGGCATCCGGCTGGTCGGGTCCAGGGCCGGATTGGTCAACAGGTTCGCGGACTGCTCATCGGGCCAGTGGAAGGGGGCGAATACCGTATCGGGACGGATGTCCGCGGTAATCCGCGCCCGGACCCTGGCCATTCCACGCCGGGTCTCCAGGGTCAACATTTCGCCGTCGGTCAGGCCGTACCGGTCGGCCGTGATGGGGTTGATCTCGGCCAGCGGTTCCGAAGCCATGCCTGCCAGTTCCGCAATCCTCCTGGTCTGCGTGCCGGACTGGTACTGGGCCAGAACCCGGCCAGTGGTCAGGTAGAGGGGGTATTCCTCGTCCGGTTCCTCCGCAGCCGACCGATGGAGTACAGGGTGAAACCGGGCCCTGCCGCTGGGCGTGGGGAAGGACTCGGCGAACAGCCGGGGGGTTCCGGGGTGGTCCACCGAAGGGCAGGGCCAGAAGACTCCCTGGCCGGCTTCTATTTTCTCGTAGGTAATGCCCGAATAATCGGCCACGCCGCCGGCGCTGGCGGCCCGCAGTTCTTCAAAGACCGCTTCCGGGCTGGCGTAGGTAAACCACCGTTTCCGGCCCATGCGCGCCGCCAGCAGTTCCAGCAACTCCAGGTCGGTCAGTACCCCTTCCGGCGGCTGGTAGGCCCGGCGGCGGCGGATTACCCGGCCCTCCAGGTTGGTCATGGTCCCGTCTTCCTCGGCCCACTGCGCCGACGGCAGAACCACGTCGGCCAGCCGCGCCGTCTCCGACAGGAAGAAGTCGGAAACCGCCAGGAAGTCCAGGGCCTCCAGCCTTTGGCGGATGTTGTTGCCGTGGGGAGCGGAAACCGCCACGTTGGAGCCCAGCACCAGCAGGGAGCGAATGCCGCCCTCGGCGCCCAGGCTGTCCAGCAGTTCGTAGGCAGACTTGCCAGGCCCGGGCAGTTCTTCCTCGGGAAAGTCCCAAACCGCGGCGATATGCTGGCGGGCCGCCGGGTCGGCAATCAGGCGGTAGCCGGGAAGCTGGTCGGCCTTCTGCCCGTGCTCGCGGCCGCCCTGGCCGTTGCCCTGTCCGGTGAGGCAGCCGTAACCCGAGCTGGGGCGGCCCACCTTGCCCAGAGCCAGGGCCAGGTTGATAAAGGACAGGACGTTGGTGACTCCCTGGGCCTGCTGCTCTGTCCCGCGACCGGTGAGAATCATGGCGGTCCTGGCCCGGCCCAGCAGCCGCGCCGTCTGCAACAATTCAGCCTCGGGCACGCCGGTAATTCGCTCCACCCGCTCCGGCCAATAGGTGGCGGCGACCTGGCGCACCCGTTCAAAGCCTTCGGTGCGGTCCACGATGTAATCGTGGTCGATGAGGTCGTCGCGGATAAGCAGGTGCAGCAGACCATTGGCCAGGGCCGCGTCGGCGCCGGGGGTCAGACGCAGGTGCAGGTCTGCCGCCGCTGCGGTGGTGGTGCGGCGGGGATCCGAGACCACCAGAATGCCGCCGTTGGCCCGTTGGGCCTCGAAGTACCGCATTATGGGGGGCATGGTCTCGGCCACGTTGGCCCCGGAAAGAAACACGACTTCGGCATTAGCGATGTCTTCCAGGGGGAAGGGCAGGCCGCGGTCAATGCCAAAGGCGCGAATGCCGGCGGCGGCGGCGGAGGACATGCAGAAGCGGCCGTTATAGTCGATATTGGCGGTGCCCAGGGCAACCCGCGCAAACTTGCCCAGCAGGTAGGCCTTCTCGTTGGTCAGCGACCCGCCGCCGAAAATCCCCACCGCATCGGCGCCGAATTCGCCCATGGTTTTTTGAAAGGCGTCGGCCACCCGGTCCAGCGCCTCATCCCAGGTGGCGGGAACAAGTTGCCCGGCAGCATTCCTGATCAGTGGATTCAGCAGCCTTTCGGAGTGAGACAGCGCTTCGGCGGACGTCCAGCCCTTGATGCAGAGGGCCCCCTGGTTGACCGGGAATTGGTCGTCGCCGTCCACCACCGCCGCTTCCCGTGGGCCGGACAGCAACATCCCGCACTGGAAGGCGCAGTAGGGGCAGTGGGTAGCCGTTTCATGCCTGGCCGTGGTGGATGGCATCGCCGGTTGCAGCCTCCCTGTGTCAGATTGACTGCAATCAGCGTATTGGCCTTTTATTTCGTCGAAATGTCGGAGGTGTAACTAAAGGATTACAACTGTGTTAACCTGCCGCGGCTTCATCTCTCTAATGTTCCCCAGGGGTGTTTCGGCTTCGCCGGGAACGAAGATTCCTTGCCTGCCCCAGCCTTCGATCAAAATCCGTGGCCAGAATCCATGACCAGAATTTGTAAGGCCGGACGTGGCTGGCCCGGGGTTAGGAGAGCGCAGGTCAAGACCGGCAAGAGGCGGGTTCATCCAGGGCCAACCCGTCGGAGCGGCAGGCGGGTGGAAAGGCGGCACACCAGTAATGAAGGGTGACACCAAACGCCTGGCAGGCTTCCAAATCGGCCCGCCGCCTGTGCTAAAATTGGGCGCAAACGGCAAGTATCCCTTTCCAGCGGGGGAGGGTTTAGCTGAGGGAGTAAATCATGAAGCTGATTTCATGGAACGTAAACGGCATTCGAGCGGCGCACAAGAAGGGATTCCTGGATTGGTTTCAGGAAGCGCAGCCCGACGTCCTGTGCCTCCAGGAGACCAAGGCCCACGAGTCCCAGTTGCCCACCGCCCTGACGCAGGTCGAGGGATATTCCTGCTGGTTCACCACTCCGGAGCGAAAGGGTTACAGCGGCGTGGGCCTCTACACCCGCGAAGGACATGAACCCCGCAGCGTCAGCTTCGGCCTGGGCGTGGAGCGATTCGACAGCGAGGGGCGCACCGTCGTCGCCGACTTCGATGATTTCGTGTTCATGGGTATCTATTTCCCCAACGGCAAGCAGTCCGCCGAACGCCTGCGTTACAAGATGGAGTTCTACGACGCCTTCCTGGATTACGTGGACAACCTGCGGCGGGAAGGGCGCAATGTGGTTGTGTGCGGCGACGTAAATACCGCCCACAAGGAAATCGACCTCGCCCGGCCCAAGGAAAACGTGAAGATTTCCGGTTTCCTGCCGGAGGAACGGGCCTGGATGGACACCTACCTGGAACACGGCCACATCGACACCTTCCGCCGGTTCAACCAGGAACCGGACAACTACAGTTATTGGGACCAGATGACCCGCGCGCGGGACCGGAACGTAGGCTGGCGCATCGACTACTTCTTTACCGACAGCGATTTCGCCTCCAACCTGACCAATGCCTTCATACTGCCCGCCGTGATGGGGTCCGACCACTGCCCCGTGGGCATCGAAATCTCCTGAGTCCCTGGGATGAATTCGGGCCTGGGCTGGGGTTGACGTGACGCCTCGGCCCAGCCCGCCAGAGGCCAGGGCATTCCCATTCCGCAACCGGCGGAGGCTCGGTCCAGACGGCGCTGCTTCTGCACGCATGAGGGCGCCTGACCAACGCCGTGATGATGTCCACAGGAACAGGCGCCGCGGTATCTTGCCCCTCCCTTCCCCAGGCGGGGCTACCCGCCACCGGGTACATTTCCCCTTCGTCCAGGGAGTCAAGAACATCTCTTGCCGGTTGACAGCGGCTGCGGTGCATTGATATGGTATATCACCGCTGGGATAGGCCACTAAATAGCCGGTCTACCTTTCTTGCCTGCTGGTGTCATTATGGCTCCCAAAGCACAACTTCCGGACCTGATGGCTGTACTGGGGGAACGGGGCTACCGGGCCACGGCCCCCCGGAAGACGATTGCCCGTCTCCTGGAACAGAAGCAGGACGGCTTTACCGCCGAGGGGTTGAGCGACGAATTGCCCTCGGTGGGCCGGGCGACGGTGTATCGCACCATCAAGCTCCTGCTGGAGGCGGGAGCGGTGTGCAAGCTGGCGCTGATGGACGGAGCGCAACTGTACATCCTCTGCAGCATCGGACATCACCACCACCACACGGTGTGCGTCCAGTGCGATGCAGTGGAGGAATTCAGCGCCCCTTCGGTCGAAAGGTTGATCAGCGCAATCAGCGCCGACATTCCCGGGGAGATCGTCGACCACCGCCTTGAGCTGTTCGTGAACTGCGGTCTGTGTCCCGCAACCGCGGGCGAGTAGCGGGCTTTCTTTCCAGTGAATAATGACCGGTGTTCTATAACCCAAATTGATACGATCTATCAATGTTGTGCGTTCCCTTTATGGGAGCTTTCTCACCTGGTCATATACTTTTAACACCGAGGCAGTCCCCAAGTGTCAACGATCCCATTCCACAAGATAAGTATTGCAGGTACGGCCCTGCCTCTGGCCGTGGGGCTGGCGGCGCCAGGACCTACCCGGGCATGGCGCGGGCCAGCGTGGAACGAATAGTGGAGGCCATGAATTGAATTCCGTTGCTGAACTCCACGACGCCAGCATGTCGCTCCAGGACGTGACGGTCGAACTGGACGGGTATACGGCCCTGACCAACGTCTCCTTTGACGTGGACGCGGGCACCCTGATGGGCGTAGTCGGGCCCAACGGCGCCGGCAAGAGCACCCTGTTCAACGCCATCGCCGGGCTGCTCCCCGTCCACCAGGGCAGCGTGACCCTCCACCGGGTGGACCTGCACCGGGGGGCGCTGGCCTATGTTCCCCAACGGGACAGCGTCAACTGGCGATTTCCGGTGAACGTGATGGACGTGGTATTGATGGGAAGGTGCTGCCGGCTGGGCTGGTTCCGGCGGCCAGGCAGAAAGGACCGGGAACTGGTCCGGGAGTGTCTTTGCCGCGTGGGGTTGTGGGACCGCCGGCGGTCCCTTATGACCGAACTTTCGGGGGGGCAGCGACAGCGGGTTTTCGTGGCCCGGGCCCTGGCCCAGGAGGCCAGCGTGCTATTGCTGGACGAGGCCTTCAGCGGCGTGGACGTAGGAGCCCAGGAAACCCTGGTCGAGGTACTGCAGGCGCTGCGGGACGAGGGCCGCATCGTGTTGCTGGCCACCCACGACCTGAGCAACCTGGCCCGCCGCTTCGACCAGGTGTTGTGCCTGAACCGCCACGTGTGCGCTTGCGGCGCCCCCAGCCAGGTCTTCACCCCCGAGGTCATGGAGGAACTGTACGGCGTCCAGTTCTCATTGGACGGCGAGGGGTAGGGGCCCTGGCAACTGAATTGTGGCGACTATGTGCGTCCGTTGGAAATAGCCTGCCCCTGACATAGGGCAACCACGTTATAGATTCAGTCTATAGCCGGCACATGTTGGGTGGGCGAGAATCATGTCACCCTGGGCCTGCCGAAGGGTCTGATCCGCCGCAGGCGGATCCCCTCAGCCCGGTTACGGATCCGAAAGCTGGCTTGCGGGTTGGAGTCTGGATTCTTTGGCTTCGTTCAGAATGACCTTAAGAAAGGCCGATTGTACTGTGTGGCAGGAAATGCCATTAACTCTGCATATGTACGCATGATAGGTTTCCTGGTAGCTCCCCTAGAGTACAACTTCATGCTGCGGGCCCTGGTGGGCGCCATCCTGGTGGGGGTGATGTGCCCGCTGATGGGCGCCTACGTGGTCACCAGGAACCTGGCCTTTATCGGCGATGCTCTGGCCCACGCCGTTCTACCGGGCATGGCGCTGGGGTTCATGGTGGGCATCAGCCCCGCTCTGGCGGCCGTCCCCACCGGGATCACCTTCGCCATGCTGGTGCGGGCCGTGAGCCGCCGCGCCGGCCTCAGCGCGGACACCGCCATCGGCATCCTGTTTGCGGCCATGTTCGCCCTGGGACTCATGATGCTGTCCATGTCCACCACCATCAACGTTAACGTGGAGGACCTGCTGCTAGGGCAGATTCTGGCCATATCCACCACCGGTATCTACGTGTCGCTGTCCATCACCGTGCTGGTCATCCTGGGGCTGTTCGTCTTTCACCACTGGCTGTTGTTCACCAGTTTCGACCCGGTGGGATCCCAAGTCATCGGCATGCGCACCAGCGTGGTGGACTACGCCCTGCTGGTCCTGCTGGCCCTGGTCATTGTTGTGGGGATCCAGGCGGCTGGGGTCATTCTCGTAATGGCGATGCTGGTTATTCCGGCCGCCACAGCCTACCTGCTGGTGGGGCGGTTCATCTCCATCATGCTGACGGCGGCGGCGCTGGGGACCGCGGCCTCGGTTACCGGCCTCTACCTTTCCTTCCACTTCAACCTGCCCGCCGGGCCGGCCATGACCCTGGTGGCCACCGGCTTGTTCGTCCTGGTGGCTTCCTTCCGCCGCAGAGTCTTCACCTAAAAGGCCGCCGTTCCGGCGCCTCAGCCCAGGCTCCCCGAGGCATTTTCTCCTTACGCCCCCGGTTCCGTGTCCCACACATTCCAGCGAACCAACCCCAACGAAGGGCCGACTGTTGGGCCGACGTGACCTGGGGCTTGGACGAATGCCTGCCAACGCAGACAGTAACAAAACGAGTGACCGGGGTGGCGGTCAAGTATTTTCCCCACAGTCCCCCGGGCTTGAAAATTGACAATCCCACCTCAAGGCTCCGGCGCAATGGAATTCCGCATGCGCCGGTATTGCGGAGGCCCGAGGGGAGAAATAACGGGGACAGCGGGATTGAGTGGGTCGAGACTTCCGGTTGACCTCCTCCCAGGTGTTGGTCAGGCTATAATGTTAGTCATGCTGCGTTCAGCCTTGCTGGCGGCCACCATTGGTCTGTTCGTCGTTTCCGCAGGGTGTTCTTTCGGGTCAGAGGAGCACCCTGTGGCGACGCCATTGAAACTCGGCCTGCTACTGAACTTCACCGGATCCCCGGAGGCGTCCGCCGACAGGGAGCGGGCCTTTAATCTCGCCATAATGCAGGTCAATGAAGGCGGGGGTGTACTTGGCATGCCGGTTCACGGTATCGTCGCGGACGCTACCGGAGATCCGTCGGTGGCAGCGGATGTCGCGCTGCGACTTGTGGAGAACGACGGCGTCCACGCAATAGTCGGCCCCAACGCAAGTTCGGCGGCATTGCCGGTTGCGAGGAGTGTATCTGGGGCGCTGGGGATTCCCACCATCAGCCCTTCCGCCACCTCTCCCGAGCTGACCGGCGTGCAGGACAACGGCTACTTCTTCCGGACGGCGCTTTCCGATGCCGCCCAGGGTCCGGTCCTGGCGCGCGTAACCCGGGAACGCGGGTTCAACAACGTAGGGCTGATCTACCAGGACGACTCCTATGGCCGGGGGCTGGCCGATGCCTTCCAGGCGGCCTGGAGCGGAACGGTGCAGGCCGTCCCCATCGACGTAGCCCAGACCAGCTACCTTCCGGAACTGGAGCGGAGCGCGAACGCCGGGGCGGAGGCTTTGGTAGTCATCGCTTTCGAGGGCCACGCCGTGCCTATGGTACGGGAGGCCCTGGATAAAGGCTTATACCGCCAGTTCGTCTTTGGCGACGCGGCCAAGCGAGTGAGTCTGGTCAAAGAGATCGGCGGCGAGAAATTGGGGGGGATGTACGGAACCGCGGGCGCGTCCGCTCCCGATAACGAGGGGACAGCCGACTGGGAAGCTGCCTTCATCGCGGCATACGGCGAGCTTCCCGTTCTGGCCTATGTTAAGGAAACCTACGATGCCACCGTAGCCCTCGCTCTCGCCACCCAAGCTGCCGGCAGTGTCGACGGCAAGGCCATTCGCGACCACCTGCGGATAGTTGCCGGACCACCGGGGCGGACTGTTCCCGGCACTCCCTCGGGGGTCGCAGAGAGCCTGTACCTGCTCGCCGAGGGGCGGGGCGTCAACTTCGATGGCGCCGCCAGCACCCTGGATTGGGACGAAAACGGCGATCTCCGCCGGGGTCACATAGGAACCTGGCGCTTCACATCGGACGAACGCATAGAGGACCTTGACACGGTGGCATACGGCAACTAGCGGCAACGTGCCCCCTTGCCCTGCGGGGACGCGGAAGACCGAACGCATCCCCAGACTCTTTACTCCGGCCCGTGGTTCTTTTTCCGTCGGTAGCGTCCAATTCAGGTGGTTTCGCGTGTGAGACCAGGGCAGCCATCCGCCGGAGGCGGACCCCTACATATTCGGCGACCCCACCACCCAAAACGAAACGCTTCTTTTCCCGCCACCGACTTTGACTTTTGCTTTCAGAGAATTGCGAAACCCGCCCCAGGCGAGCAAAATAGGGGCGGGAGAGGGAGAAACCCCCTCTGGTGATGCGAAGGACAGCGGCTTCAGCACTGAAAGCCCCATATAACAGCCGATCAACGAACCCCCTTGAAATTGGGCTATGTGCGGTGCACGTGAAACCCGTTTCGCCGGACAACTGCCCTGTCCCCAGGAAGCACAGCAGGAACCCGCAAATCATTCCCCGCAGGAGGCCCGATGAAGTTCGGAATTTTTACCATTGTTCCCTACCACGAGGACTTTACCCAGCAGCAGGCGTTGACCCAGGCCCTGGAGCAGATACAGTTTGCCGACGAAGTGGGCCTCGACGAGGTGTGGCTTGGCGAGCATCGCTTTTCCCGGCACGGCCTGCTTTCCGGCATCTGGTCCTTCCTGGGTGCCGTGGCGGGGCGCACGAAGAACGTCAGGATAGGCACAGCCGTAATCGTCCTGCCATTGCACAATCCCGTCCTGGTCGCTGAAGAAGTGGCCATGCTCGATGTCATAAGCGACGGCCGGTTCAACTTCGGCATCGGCGCCGGCTACCAGCAGCAGGAGTTCGACGGCGTGGGCGTCGACATAGATACGAGCCGTGATCGATTCCACGAATCCGTCGACGTAATGATAAAGGCCTGGACTGAGGAATCCCTAACCTATCATGGCCGGTTCACCAACGTCGAAGATGTCTGGGTGCTGCCCAAGCCCTTGCAGCAACCCTATCCGCCCCTGTTCCAGGCCGTCAGCACGAGCCCGGCCAGCATAGACTTTGCCGCCAGCCGCAACATTCAGGTCATCGCCGGCGGCCCCACCGATATCCTTGGCCAGGCGCCCCAGGTCATCAAGCTGTGGCGTCAGAAGATGGAAGAGTACGGCCACGAGCATGCCCACCTGGACCCTCCAATGTCCAAGTCCATTTACGTTGCACCCACTATGGAGGAAGCCGAGCGGGACGCCGCCGAGTTGGAGAATTTTTCATCGCGGATACTGCGGTCAGTCGGCTCGGCCGGGGCGCCCATCGGTATGCCCATGGACAAGAACGGCAAAGTTGCCAAGGGTTATGAGCACTGGGCCAATCGGCAGCGCGACCGGGACCGCCGTGATGACCCGGGCCACGCCGGTCTGCCGCCGCTCCGGGGCACCCCGGAAGTGGTGATTGAACGGTTGAAGCAGACCCAGGAAGCGGGAATCAACCACGTTTTTGGCAACTTCGGCTTTGCCGGCCTGCCCCACGCGAAAGTGATGCGCTCCATTGAGCTATTCGCCACGCACGTCATGCCCCACTTCCAGGACTCCCCCGTCGCCGCCGGGGGCTAGGCGGAACCCATTTGCCGGGTCCGCAGAGGTTCGCGCCGGTACTTTGAGAGGGAACCGACTGGAGGCGCTCCCGGCAGATGGAAGCGGGTAATGGAAGCGGGTAGCAGAGTATCCGAGTCAACGGCCGATGGCGCTCTCGTCTTATTCGGAACGAAGGAGACGCCCCGTCGGGTCGAGACAGCGGGCTGCCATTGAAAAGGGGTTGACATGGGCACCACGAGCGAAATTCCCGAGCAGCAGCCGCCCATTCGCCCTGGTCGGTCCAGGTTCAATTGTAGCTATGGCGTCCAATGTTGCTCGGGGGTCGATGCCCTACTTGAAATAGGGAATTACGTGCCGTCCGAACAGCTTGATGGAGTCCATAATGCGAGAATGGGCCAGGTTGCCCATCTGCATGAAGCAGAGAATCTGGTCCACCCCCGCCTCCTCGTACTTTTTCAGGACCTTAATGACCGTATCCGGGTCGCCCATGGCAAAGGCGCCGGAGGCGATGTGGTCTTCGGCCGTCTTGTTGACCCGTTCTTCCTGCACCGCGCTAACCGCAAATTGGTACGAAGAGGGTACCTGCCGTCCCTGCCACGGCTGGTATAACTCCTCCGCCTTGTTGACGAACCACTCGCCTTCAGGGGCCGCCACCCGTCTTGCCTCATCGTCGTCTTCGCCCACGTGGACCAGGCACAGGGCCGCCACCTGGTCGTTGACAAACTGGCCCACCGGACTCGCATTCTTCGCCGCAGCCCGGTAGGCAGCCACCCGTTCCTCCATCTGGTCGTAACCGCCCAGGTTGAAGCACAAGACGCCCAGTCCCATCTCGCCGGCAGAGCGGAAGCTGTCCGGCTGGCTGCACGCCACCCACATGGGCGGATGAGGCTTTTGCACCGGCTTGGGAATCACCGAACGGGGCGGGATGGCGTAAAACCGGCCCTCGTGGGAGAAGGTTTCCTCGGTCCACATTCGGGGGATCATGCGAACTGCCTCTTCCCACTGAGCCCTGGTGTCCTCCGGGTTAACCTCAAACCCGTCCATTTCAATCAGGGTGGTTGAACGGCCGGTGCCCAGGTCCATACGGCCGTTGCTCAGGATGTCCAGCACCGCTGCCCTTTCCGCCACGCGCACCGGGTGGTTGTACTGCCCGGGCAGCAGGGCCACGGCGTGGCCGATGCGGATACGCTTGGTCCGCTGGGATATTGCTCCATACAGGACCTCGGGAGCGGAACAGTGGGAGAACTCCCGAAGGAAGTGGTGCTCCACCGTCCAGAAATAGTCGAACCCCACCTCGTCCGCCAGGTCAACCTGGGCCAACACCTGGTTGTATCGCTCCTGTTCCACCCCAGGGTAATGGGGTTCGGGCACCTGGATTTCGTACATCAGGCCGAATTTCATTTCGCCGCCTCCCTGTGAGTCCGCAATTCTTGACCCCTGGAGCAGGGACAAATTTGATCGGTTCAGTCTTCCTTATTGGCGCAATCCTACGGATTGGGCCAGTGTCTGTCAATTCAGCCGGAAGAAACAAGAACAGGAGCGTTTCAAATCTGCCGGATCAGGTTTATTCTCCTGGCCCCGGGTAGAATGTGGGCAGAACGCCGGAGCAGGAATCGAGCGATTCCCGGTGGAAATTGAACGCCGCCTGTCCTGGCGGAACGCCCCTGACGCGTTTGAAGGATTGCGTTTGAAGGATTGAAGGAATTCGGCCTCTCCCCATCCCAGGGGTGGCGCTTCAGCAGGAAGGGCCGTTAGCCCCCAAGGCGGGCGGCTTCGTCAAAGTCCCTCTGGGCTTCGTCGGAGCGGTTGAGCGAAAGAAGTACATTGCCCCGGTTCCTGTACACCACGTAGTCGGCAGGATCCCGCCTGAGGGCTTCCCCATAGTCTGTCACGGCCTGCTGCCGTTGTCCCAGCATGGCGTAGGCATTGGCGCGGTTGTTGAAGGCTGCGGCATTGGTGTCATCCAGGTCAATGGAGCGAGTCAAGTCCTCCACCGCTTCTTCGTATTCCTCCATGGCGGACAGGAGCGCGCCACGATTTCGGTATACCTCGGCGGTATCGGGGGCCAGCCGCACGGCCCGGTCCAGGTCCAGCCTGGCTTCCTGGTGACGGCCCAGTTCCAACAGCAGCAGCCCCCGGTGGGAGTAGGGGCTGTACTCCTGTGGCCTCAGACCTATTGCCGTTCCAAAATCCCTCATGGCCTCCGGAAATTTCCCGGCCCGCCAATATGCCCGGGCCCGCAGTTCGTAGCTCGCAGCATCCTGCCGACTGATGCGGATGACCTCGGTCAGATCATCGGCAGCTTTTCCCGGTTCTTCGAGCTTCAAATAGGTTTCCGCACGCAGCATGAAGGCTCGAAGTAACCCCGGTTGCAGGCTGATGGCCCGGGTCAGGTCGTCGATGGCGTTGTCCAGTCTCTCCATGGCGACATCCGCCTGTCCGAGGAGGGCAAGCGCCTTACCTTTCAGGTGATGAGCAGCCGCCAGGGACGGGTCCAGCTCAATTGCCTGGTCCAGTTCCTTTACTGCCGCAGGGAGGTCTCCCTTATTGTACAGCTCAACGGCGCGGGATAGCGGGGGATTGGACCGGAGCGGTGCGGACCGCCTGGCCCGCACACGGTCCAGTTGACTGGAGGCTATTTCAGCAGCGCGGCGAACAATCTTCCTCATTGTTGGCACCTTTTCCAGCCATTTACTCAATAGAGTCAATTCCGTCTATCGACCTTAGGTGACCTACTCAAGGTTGCGGTGACAAAAACCTTAAAGCCACGGGTGAGAGTAACCAACATGGCTGGAGCCTGGAAGGGTCGGATTGCGGGCGCAACGACCACGACCAATTAGCGTTAAGCCTATAATAAAATTATATCAACACCGGCGCTGGGGTTGCGACTGCCCTTTGGGTCATGACAAGAATGCTCTTGATTTGAGGTCCCTCAGCAGGCAGTATTCAACGCAACGGGCGGCAAGGGTTTGGCCTGGATGCCAATTTTGAAAGTTTTTTCCTATGCTGGATGAAACGAACTCAGTGTCATTCATCCCACTTGTCCCTATACTAAATCAGAAGTCCCACTACCCCAACCTTTACCCATGCGTCATACTTCCCTCAAAATCCCAGGAGGTTTCCCCTTGTTCAAAATCGGCATCGACGTGGGCGGCACCTTCACCGACTTTGTGGTGGCCGCCGAGGACGGGCAGCCCCGCTTCTTCAAGACCCAGTCCACTCCTGACGACCCTTCCCTGGGCGTAATGGCCGGCCTGCGGGAGGTCGCAGATGCGTACGAGTTGTCCATGGAGCAGTTGCTGGAGGACACGGACCTGGTGATCCATGGGTCCACCGTCGCCACCAACACTTTGGTGGAACGCAAGGGGGCCCGGGTTGGTCTCATCACCACCGAGGGTTTCCGCGATCTGCTGGAGATGCGCGAGGGCCTGAAGGAAGACCGGTACAACCTGCGAATGACACCCGTGGAACCGCTGGCGCACCGCAACCTGCGGGTGGGTGTGCCGGAGCGGGTACGGGCCAGCGGCGCGGTGGAGCAGCCCCTGGACGAGGCGGCCCTGGCGGAATGCCTGGACTACCTGGCCCAGGAGGGCGCCGAAGCCCTGGCCGTCTGCTTCCTCTTCTCCTACCTCAACCCCGACCACGAGCAGCGGGCCTGGGAAAGCATCCACGACCGGTTCCCCGATATGTACACCTCCCTGTCCCACCAGGTTATTCCCCAGATCAAGGAGTTCGACCGGCTCAGCACCACGGTCATCAACTCCTATGTAGGGCCGGTCTTCAGCCGTTACCTGTCCCACCTGGCAGAGCGGTTCGCCGCCTACCCCCGGCTGCGGGATGTGCTTATCATGCAGTCCAACGGCGGGGTTGCCCCCATTGAAGACTCGGGCCGCATGGCGGTGCGGGCCATCCTGTCCGGCCCTGCCGGCGGGGTCAGCGCCGCCGCCTACCTGGGCCAATTACTGGACGAGCCCCGCATCATCGCCTTCGACATGGGCGGCACCAGCACCGACATCTCCCTCATCGAGAACGGTGTTCCCCACGTCACCAACGAGAAGTTCGAGGCCGGCTGGAAGATCGCCGTTCCCATGATCGACATCCACACCCTGGGCGCCGGCGGGGGCAGCATCGCCCGGGTGGACGACGGCGGCATTCTCCACGTGGGCCCGGACAGCGCCGGCGCCGAACCCGGCCCTGCCTGCTATGGCAAGGGTGGTACCAGCCCCACGGTAACCGACGCGGGCCTGGCCCTGGGCTACCTGGATTCCGCCAACTTCCTGGGCGGACGGGCCGCCCTGGACCCCGCGGCCGCCGAGCAGGCCCTGGCCGAGGGCGTTGGCGCGCCCCTGCATCTTTCCAACGTGGAAGCCGCCTACGGCGTTTACCAGGTAGTGTGCACCGCCATCGCCGAGGGCATCCGGCTCATGTCGGTGCAGCGGGGCGTGGATCCCCGGGACTTCACCATCATGGGCTTCGGCGGCGCCTCCGGTCTCCATGCCGCCGAGGTGGCCCGCCAGTTGCAGGTGGCAAAGGTCTATATCCCCTCCTCGGCGCCGGTGCTGTCCGCCTACGGTATGCTGAACACCGACATCAAGCACGACTTCTCCCGCTCCTATCCGGTAAGCATGGACCGGCTTGACCTGGAGGAAGCCCGGTCCATCCTGGAAGAACTGGCCGCCCAGGGACGGGACAAGCTCGCCGCCCAGGGACTCCCCACCGAAGCCGTGGAGATCAACTACTCCGCAGACATGCGCTACCTGGACCAAATCTACGAGGTCAACGTGCCGCTGCCCGACCCGAAATTGGCCGACTCCGAATTTCTTGCCCAGTTGACCGCCAACTTCCACCGGCGATACCAGGAGCTCTATGCCTACAGCCAGCAGGACCAGGAGGTGCGCCTTGTCACCCTGCGGGTTGCGGCGGTGGGCAAGCTCCCCCGCATAGCCCAGCTGGACCGGACAGCAAACGGCGCGGCGGCCGCTCCGGTGGGCTCCCGACAGGTTTACCTGGGAGAATGGCGCGAGGCGCCCACCTACTCCGCAGACGGCCTGCGGGCGGGAACGGAGATAGACGGCCCCGCCATTTTGGAGTCCGAATTCACCACCACGCTGGTGTGGCCGGGCGACTCGGCGGCAGTTGACGCGATGGGCGGCATTGTCTTGCGGATAAACCTGGAGGCCGCCAAGGAGACGAAAGAAGAAATTGCCGGGCCTGCCGAAGCCGACGGTCAAGCAAGTCAGACTCCTATCGACCCCATCACCCTGGCGGTGGTGGAGCACCGGCTGGAGTCCATCGCGCAGGAAATGACCGAAGCCATGCTGCGGACGGCCATGTCGCAGATTCTCAACTCCAGCCGCGACTTTTCCACCGCCATCCTGGACGGCGAGTGCCAGCTGGTGGCCCAGGGCGAGGGTATCCCCGTGCACGTCAGCGCCCTGCCGGTGGCCGGCGCCGCCGTTCGCGACTACTTCGGCGATTCCATTTCCGAGGGCGACCTCTTCATCCTCAACGACCCTTACTTCGGCGGCAGCCACCTGCCCGACATTACCATCATCCGCCCCATCTTCCACGGGGGACGGCCACTGTTCTTTGGTGTCAACCGGGCCCACCACAGCGACGTAGGCGGAGGCACCCACGGCGGTTACAACCCCGGCGCCAACGAAATCTTCCAGGAGGGCCTGCGGATACCGCCCCTGAAGCTCTACGACCGGGGTGTCCCCCGGGAGGACCTGCTGCAGATGCTGGCCGCCAACGTCCGGCAGTCGGAAAACTTCCTGGGCGACCTGAATGCCCAGATCGGCTCGGTGATGCTGGCCGAGCAAAGAATCCGGTCCATGCTGGCTGAATACGGCGGCGACCGGCTTACAGCGGTCGTGGCCGAAATATTGGCCGCCACCGAACGCCAGGTGCGCCGGTTCATTTCCCAGTGGCCCGACGGCGTGTACCACGGGGAGTCCCTGGTGGACGATGACGGCTTCGCCAGCAAGCTGGTGCCCATTCGGGCCAAGGTCACCATCGCCGGCGACCGGATGACCATCGACCTGGGCGAGTCCAGTCCCCAGGTTGAGGGGTTCATCAACAGCGCCTACGCCAACACCCGGTCCCTGGCCCACGCCGCCATAATGTACCTGGCTCCCATGGACGTTGCCCGCAACGAAGGCTCCATGCGGCCGGTGCAGATCGTTGCGCCCCGGGGCCTCATCGTCAATGCCAACCCCCCGGCTCCGGTGTGCATGAGCACCAACCACTGCGCCGAAGAGGTGGTGGAGGCCGTATTCAAGGCCCTGGCCCCGGCCATACCCGGCGCCGTTTCCGCCGGATTCTCCCGCAGGCTGCGTTACGCCATCACCGGCCAGGACCCCCGGACCGGCCGACGCTTCATCTGGCACTTCTTCCTGGCCCGGGGCGGCGGCGGCGCCTCCCAGGGCTACGACGGCTGGCCCAACGTTGGGGAGATAAACGTGGCGGGAGGCATCAGGTCGCCCAGCATTGAGGTAACCGAAGAGCGCTTTCCCTTCTTCATCCGGCGCCACGAACTGCGTCCCGACTCCGGGGGAGCGGGAAAGTGGCGCGGGGGCCTAGGCGCGGTATGCGACCTGGTGTACGAGGGAGAGGGTGCTGCCATGCTCAACACCGCCGGCGACGGCATTGTTGTGCCGCCCTTCGGCCTCTTTGGCGCCGACGACGGCCTGCCCCACCACTACAAGATTGTCTCCGGCGGTTCAGACCGGGTCCTGGGATCCAAGGAAGTAGGGGTGGTGGTGCATCCCGGCGACCACATCGTCTGCCTGTCCTCCGGCGGGGGAGGCTACGGACTGCCGGAAGAAAGGGATGAGGACGCAAGGGACCGGGACTTGAGGCAAGGTTATGTGACGGGGTAGGAGAGATCAATTACATTGAGGTTTTACCCCTTCACCAGCATGGGAATGTCGAGGTTACAAGGCAGGCTCAATTTGAAGCGATGTCATGCTGAGCGTAGCCCAAGCATCTCAGGTGGTTGTGGCCAAGGGTCTAAAGGAGCAGCAAACGCGCCTTTGGGTAGGATTTTGGGGCCCCGCCAAGGGCGGACATTCTGCTTCGGCAGGCTAAGGGCGACATGATTTCAGGTTCGGGGAATTTGCTGCGAACAGGACGTATGTCCTGCCATGCGCAGGTGGCCACTTGGCCACCATCGCAAGAAGGGGTTCTAAGCCCCTGGCCCCCACGTAACCCCGAAGTCCACCCTTGCCGCCAGTTGGCCGGTAAATGTGCTGGCGTCCTGCAGGGCCAGGTAAACGGCGCAGGGGCCGACTTCGCCGGGGTCTACTCTCTCGTGCCAGTCCCGTTGCGTCCAGGGAATTGCCGCCGAGCCCTCGCTGCGAAGGGAGCCAGGACTGAGGATGTTGACCGCTATGTTGTATGCCCGTACCTCGTCGGCCAGGCAAAGGCTGAACATATGGACGGCAGCCTTGCTGGCGCTGTACAGCACCCCGCCGCCCTGGGCCGGGTCGGTGGCCATTCTTGACCCGATGTTTATGATGCTGCCTCGTCGCTGCTCCATCATCACCGGCAGGACCGCCCGGCTGCAGAGGTAGGGGCCTCCCACGTTTACCCGAATCAACTGGTCCCAACGCGCCGGATCAATCTCCAGGATTGACTCTCCCAGCACCATGGTCCCCGCGTTGTTGAAAAGCACGTCAATCCTGCCGTACTGCTTCACCGCCAGGCGGACCATATCGTTGACCTGGGCTTCGTCCGTAACGTCGCAATCGGTTGAGGTAACCTCGCCGCCGGCGTTACGAATCTCCGTGGCGGTCTCCTCGATGGTTCCGGCCAGGCCGGTGGGAGACTGGCTGCGGGCGCTGATGACCACGCTGGCCCCTTCGCGAGCAAATTCTCTGGCTATGGCTCGCCCCAGACCCCGGCTGGCGCCGGTGACAATGGCCACCATACCGTCCATCTGACCCATGGTCCCTCCCTGTACAAACTGGGCCTTTTCCCGCCTTCCACCGTACTGGGAAAGTTGGGACCTATTGCGGTACCAGGTCCGCAACTCTTGGCATTACCTCTTCCGCCAGGAGGCGGGTGGATTTTTCCCAGCCTTCCTGGTTCTGCCAGTGGTCGTAAACCAGGACCAGCAGTCCGCCGAAACCGCCTACGTCCTCGTACAGCTTGCGGATCTTGGCGGCCACCGTCTCCGCGGAGCCTACCAACCACATGTGGTCGGCCATGTATTCGGGGTGACCGCTTCGTCAGGGACCTCCGGATCGTCCTTGAAGACATGGATCAGGTTGAACTCCCGGAAAATGTTGAGCAGGTAATCCCGCCAGACCCGGGCGGTCATGCCGTCGACTGCGGCGGCCCGGGCTTCCTCGTCGGTGTCGGCCACGTAAACGTCTCGAACCAGGCGCCATTCCTGGCGGGAGGGAGCGCGGCCCGCTTTCCGGGCGCCCTCTTCGATGGCCTCCCAGTGGCTGAGACAGTAGTCGGTATTGAAGGCCAGGCTCATGGGGATGAAGCCCCGTTCCCCGGCAATAACCAGGGTGGGGGAACGGTAGCTGGCCGACGCAACCGCAATGGGCGGATGGGGTTGCTGGTAGGGGTATAGGAAGGGGTGCAGGACGTTGTACATGGTGTCGGGGACGTTTACGTTCCAGAACTGCCCCTTATACTCCATGGGTTCCCGGGCCTGCCAGATCTTCAGAATGATGTCCAGCGATTCGCGGGTCATTTCCCGGTGCTGGCCATTGTTGCCGTCAACGTCGAAGAGGGCCCAGTCGCTGGGAAGACCGCTGGAACCGATGCCGAACATGAACCGGCCCTGGGCGATATGGTCCAGGTAGGCGACCCGGTGGGCAAGCTCGGCCGGGTGATGGTAGGGGAGGAGATGGACGCCGGAGCCCAGCTTGATGTTGCTGGTCCGCTGCAGAGCCTGGGCAATCATGAGGTCGGGAGCGGGTATGGGTTCCCAGGGAGCGGTGAAATGTTCGCCGATCCAGGCTTCGTCATAGCCCAACCGGTCAGCCAGTTCCAGGTAGTTCAGGTCCCACTGGTGGGAGTCGTAGATGTTCCGCTCCGGTGGATGGGACGGCATCATAAACAGGCCAAGCTTCATGGGGTCTCCTTTCTCGCGTCCGGCTTGAATCAAAACCAGTCCCGACGCTATCACAGTTCATGGACGGCGGGAAGCACCTCTCTGCCCACCAGTTCAATATGGTCCAGTACCTCTCTTCGGGCCATTTCCGGGTAGAACAGGCGCAGGGAAATATTGGTAAACCCGAGTTCCCGGTAGCGGGCTATCTGTTCCACGCATTCGTCAGGGCTGCCCACTATGAAAGTGTCATCCATCAGTCCTTCCAGGTCTCCCGATATCTTCCGGTTCAGTTCTTCATCGGCGCCCTGCAGCCCGTGCTGCTCGTATACCCGGTACTTGGTCTCGAAGCCCCGGCGGGCAGCTTCCAGCGCCTCCTCCCTGCTCTCCCCGCAGAAAAACTCCCGCACTATCACCATATCCTCGGGCCGTTGATGCCCATGGTCTTCCAGGTTCTGATAGTACAAGTCTATCTGCCGCCGGATGGTCTCGAAAGGCTGGGCCGGTCCGATGAACAGGGTATGCCCTTCCCGACCCACACGCCGGACTGCCGGATCGCTCATGGACGCCAGCCAGACGGGAGGATGCGGCTGCTGGTAGGGCCTGGCGGTTGGGCGGGCGCCGGTAACGTGGAAGAAGCGTCCGTGGTGGGTGACCTCATCCTCCGTCCACAGTCTGATCATCAGTTCCAGCGCTTCGGTACTACGGGCAGCGCGGTGAGCCATGCGGGTGTTGAAGGCCTCGCTTTCCTCAGGACGATAGCCCAGCCCGAGACCCAGGATAAAGCGCCCCTCGGATATGTGGTCCAGGGTAGCCACCTGCTCCGCCACGTCCACCGGGTTGAGCAGGGGCAGCAACAGCACGGAGGTTGCCAGCTTCATATTTCCGGGTTCGGCGGCCAGCCTGGAAAGTACGGGGAAAGGCTGAAAGTGCTGGAAAGGGTCAATGAGGTAGTGATGCGCCCAGCAGTAAATATCAAACCCGGCGTCCCGGGCGGCGCGGAATTGTTCCAGGTGCTCTTGCCACTGCTGTTGCAGGGTGATGGTGTCCCGCAACACCACCTGGCCTACCTGGTATCCAACTTCCATGGAACTCTCACTTCAGCCGCTGGCGCTTCAGCAGGAGATGCTTCCGAAACGGCATCAAAGCCCCTTCTTCTGGCTGAAGAAGGAAAGGCTGTGGAAATCTCACTTTCTCCACCCTTAGCCTGACCTTGCCTCAGCGAGAAGGAAGGGACTTGTAAATGCGCGGAGCTTCTACTCGTAAGGTTGCAGCTTGACCTCGTGCAGGGCGGGGATTACTTCCTTGCCCAGCAATTCGATGGACCGCATCACGTCGTTGTGGTCCATGTGCCCTTCGTTGCCGTAGATGTGGACGTAACCCGGGCTCAGCCGCTCGATCACTTCCGTAAGCTTGCGAGTCACCGTCTCCGGGCTTCCAACGATGATGTTGTTCACGCCCTGAAGCTGCTCGTAGCTGAGGCCAACCCCCAGGCCTCCGGCGCCGGCAACGTTGCCCGTGGGACGCTGGGCCTTGACCTCTACCGCCGCCCGGGACTGATAGCCCGGCGGATCGTTGTGTTCCATGGGGCCCCGCTGCCGGTGCTCGATAGTCCACATGAATTCCCGGCCAATCTCAATGGCCTTTTCGTCGGTATCCGCCACCAGGCACCGCAGCAGGTACCCGAAATGTTCCGGCCCGGCCTGATACCCCTCGTCTTTGGCGGTGTCAATATAGACCTGGCGGAGCCATTCGGTGGTGTCCACCAGTGCCCCCAGGTTCATGTAGGGATGCCGGTGCTTCGCCGCCCAGACCACGCTTTCGGGACTGCCGGTCCCCGGGAACCAGATGTCCGGGTGGGGCTTCTGCACGGGCAGCACCCAGGGATTCACCACCCGGTAGTTGTAGTGCTGACCCTCGTAGCGGAAGGGCCCCGGGGTGGTCCAGCACTTGATGATAAGGTCGTGGGCTTCTTCAAACCGAGACCGGTTTTCCGGTGGGGCGATGCCCGCCTGCAGGGTCTCCACCGCAGTGCCGCGAACGAAGCCGGAGATTATCCGGCCGCCCGAATAGCAGTCCAGCATGGCAATTTCTTCCGCCATGCGGATGGGATCATTGACGGCGATGACGTTGCCCAGGATGGCAATTTTGACGTTCTTGGTGAGCTTGCTGATCACCGCGGCATCCAGGTTTACCGAGGGTTTCATGCACCAGTAGGAAGCGTGGTGTTCGTTGCTCATTATGCCGTCGAAACCCACCTCGTCGGCCAGAGCGTACTGCTCGTGGTACTGGTTGTACAGGACATGGGCCTTTTCCGGATCGAAGTGGGTGTTGGGAAAGCCCAGACGCCCGGAATCGTACTGCTCCAGGTCCTGGCTGGTAACGTGGCCATAGGGCTGCTCGGAGAACCAGTAAATCTCCGCCTTGTCGGTGGGGCGCTGCAATTGTTCGGCCATGGCTGCCTCCTCGGTTTTCGTATCGGAAGGTGATTCAGTACATCTTAAGGTGGGGCGGCGAAGGCCGCAAGCCGTTTTCGTTGTTATTCGAGGATATCGGGGCGCATCGCGAACTTATAACGGGCGTGTTGGAGGAATCAGCAAATAGATTGCTCTTGAGTTGTCGGATAGTGGCCGGTGTAGCCGAGGTTTGTTATCGACCATGGGGAGAATGGGGCCCGGTAAAGGCGGTTACGAGGTGAGGAGGGCGGCCGGAAGGCCGTTGTTCCGGTTATGCCGGCAGGTGGTTGAGATAATTGAGGAGAGGGCGGGTCCCCTATATCGAGGGCTATGAATACATCGGCAGCGCCCGGCGGCGGCGCCGCCTAGGGTTACTCAATCCCTTGGACACCGTACGTTCGAAAGAGGGGACGGGCCGCCGAGGAAAATGCCGTGGGGGACCCGGTGGAGACCGCTATAACGCCCATGCGCTCGGTTCCGCGTGGGGTACCCTGGTTTCCCGTGAAACCAGGAAAGGGCTGCACCGAGGAAGGCAAACTGGCGCGCTGGCACCCGATTTCTTGCGTCCAGCGGCCCTCAATGCCTTACCTCTTTGGCAGCCCCTTCAGGCGCTTTGCCAGTCCTGGAATGCGGGCTCGGCTAGCTTTCCAGCCGCGCAATCAGCTCTCCAACCGTGCTGTACTTGGCGCAGTCTTCCGGAGTGAAGGAAACTCCGAATTCGTCGGCGACTACCTTGGTAAAGGCCATGAAGTCGACGGAGGATATGCCTGAATCCCTCAGGCTGAAGTCCGTGTGCAGGGGGTCGCCGGCCGACCGACCTTCAATTTCCAGGTTGTCGTCCACCAGCTTCCTGAGTCGTTCCTCGGTAGTTGCCATTAAAAATTCCTCCAGTTGGTTCATTTTGTGGGCATATGCGCCCTAGTTAGGGTAACAAGGCAAGGTTGGCAGGTCAATATAGGCCGTCTTCAGGGCAGGGTTCCGGTCCGGGTGGTTTGGTAAATCGTCTTTCCGGCGGAGGCCGGAATCCAGGAATGCTTGCTCTGTCGAATGTTGTTTTCTCCATGGCTCTTCTGGACTCCGGCTTTCGCCGGAGTGACGGGTTTGGGATTGGAACATAGTTCCCAAACACTCAGACCACCTAAATTGGAACGCTACCTTGCCCTGATGCTGTCTTGTCCAACTGATACTTCCTGCATTCTTTACCTGGACTCTCAAAAAATGATGCTCACCGCCCCGTGGTGGGTCAGAGTCTCCTGGTCCAGCACCGCCCGCCGGTACTTGATCCGGAGTTCCCCGTCAACCCGCCTGAGCGTGTACTCGTACCGGCCCACGTAAGGAGCGCTCTCGCCGCTGCGAAACCGGTAAACCAGGGCATTGGCCTTAACCGCCAGTTCGCCGTCTTCGGCCTCCTTGACTCGGACGTTGCTGATAATACGCCGCGTGCGGGAAGAGGGGTACTCCCGGTGAGCGTGGCGGCTGTTCAGGCGCTGCACCCTGGCTCGAAGCCGGACAATATCGTCATCGATGAAGACCAGGTCCTTGGCGGGGTCGCCTTCCGGCAGGTCGGTGGTGGGAACCACGTATCTGGCGTCTTCAGTAAAGAGGGCTGCCCACTGGTCCAGCAGCCACTCGTCCAGCAATGCCGCCTCTTCGTAGAGGAAGTCCTCCACCTCTTCCCGGAGAGAGCGGGGTTGGATTGTTCCCATGGGTCAACTAACCTCTTTCTGAAGCGCTAGGTCCCCAGTCTCGACTTTATCCAGGCCCGTGAGATGGCCGTGCCATTGGCGCCAGAACCCCCGCATCTGGAGCTCATCGGTGCCCTGGGGAGCGGGTCTCAGCATCCCCCGGGATACGTCGGACCATTGGACTCCCGTGGCGGCAAAGCCGGCCTGGCAGGATTCCAGCGCCTCCACGTCATCAGGTGTGGCGAACCCTCCCGGCCCCAGGAAGGTCAAAAAGGAATCCGATCTTATGGAACGCATTGCCTCGGATTCCTCCCTGGGGACGAGGTGCCAGGCGGTGACTTCCACCTGGCCCGGCGCCACCGGTTCCATATACCTGATGGTGGTCACCATTACGTCATTGATGATCAGGTTGGGATAGATGAGCAGGTTGCGATAGGTGTCCGCGATCTGCCAGGCGCGCCTCTCGCCATGTTTCTCCACCAATTGCCGTCGGGCTTCGGCTATTTCCCCCCTGGCCGCCTCGCCATAGGAGGGATGCCAGTGCGCGACGGCGCGGCCATTGACCGCAGCGGCTTCCACCACGCAGTGACCGTTGCCCAGGGTTCTCCCCCGGCCGGGGATGCTGCCCAGCATGGTCTGGCCGCTGTCGTCGGTGCCGAAACCGGTGATGTACTCCAGGTAGGTGCGGTGGGTCGGCACAATGTGGTAGCCGTCGATGCTGTTCTCGACCATGAGCTTCCAGTTGGCCTTGACGGTGTACTGGTTGGAGCCCCGGGCTACCTTCATCCCGCCTTCCGACTGGTCCAGAGCCAGGTCGAGATAATCTTTGGCCCCGGCCAGGTAGGTGACCAGGTCCTCGGCCAGGGGATTGAAGCTTACGAAATAGAGACCCCGGTAGGAATCGACCCGGGGCGGCGACTTCAAGCCCAGTTCGCTCTTGTCAAAGTTGGGCCCGTAGGCGTCTTCGCCGGGCACGCCGATAAGCTCGCCGGTGTAGAAGAAGGTCCAGGCGTGGTAGAAGCACTGAAATACCTGGGTATTGCCGGCGTCCCGGCGGCAGATCAGGGCGCCCCGGTGGGGACAGGAATTGAGGAATACCCGCACCTGCCCGTCCCGGCCCCGGACCATGAACAGGGGCTGGCCGGCGACGGTGCGGCGGCGGTAATCCCCGGGCTGCTCCACCTCGGATTCATGCCCGACATACAGCCAGCACTGGTCGAATATTCGTTCCCGTTCCGATTCGAGGATGGCCGGCGAAGTCATTGCGGCACGGTCGTATCGAAAAACGCCCTTTTCTCTGTCGTCAATGATCAAGTCCTTGCTCTCCAATTAAGGAACCTCTGAATAAGTCCCTGCCCCCTTGACGGGGGCAGGTTGGGAAGGGGGTGACCGCCTGCTAACAACACATCCCCCTCACCCAGACCCTCTCCCACCCGGGGGAGAGGGGACTTGTCAAGAGTATTCCTAGCTTACAGGGGAATGGGGGGCAGGTTCAATCCCAAGGTTTGCCCCTACAGGACAATCGCGCCTTAAATGGAGGCTGATACTTGGATCAGCGGTCATGTCTCCCTGAGCCTGCCGAAGGGCCTAAAATCCTACCCTTCACCCCGGTTTCGGGTCCGAAAGCACGCTTGTGGGTTGGATTCTGGACTCTTCGGCGGAGTTCAGCCTGAGCGGGGCCGAAAAGCTCAGAGTGACGGTCCGTTAAGGCGAGATTGCTCTGCCCGATGGCCGCCCATAAAGGGCAATCGCGCTTTCGTTTTAAATGGAGGCTGATACTTGGAACAGCGGTCAAGTCTTCCCACCAAGGGTCCGCGGCGGCGGACCGAAGAGTCTAAAATCCTGGCCCCATGAAACACTCCAGCCCTTCAGCAGTTTAGATTCTTCACTCCGTTCAGAATGACAGTGTAGGAGAGCCTGGAACGAGTTTGCATCAACAGGCCCTGGACCCTTCGGTCCGCCGCGGCCAACTCAGGGTGACAATCCGTTAAGACGTGCCTGCCCCCTTATGTTTGCCCTCCTTGCCCAAAGCTATTTCCTAGCCAGGTTGACGCTCCCCGCGCCGCCAGGCGGGCGCCATGGCACGGACGGGAATCGGGCGGCCCACCCCCCTTCAACCCCAGGCGCTGGAAAACTGGTACCGAAGTGTGACCGAAATCGGACGCAAAGTCACAGCTAGTACACCACCTATTATGGTATTGTTTCCGACGGTGTTGATACCCACGGTCAGGAACTTCTGGATTCCGGCTCAAGGCCGGAATGACGGGGCAGCGTCCCCAATACGTCATACCGGCGTAGGCCGGTATCCAGGGTCCAAAATCGCCGGATTCCGGCTCAGGGCCGGAATGACGACTTATCCCGAAACGACAAAGGTGAACTTGTATGCGCGGCACCCTCCCATTCCGACTCTGTTCCCTGGCTCTCGCCCTGACGATGGTAATGGTCCTGGTCATGGTTGCGCCGGTGGGTCCGGCCCACGGCGACGATGATGACCCGCCGGCTCCGCCGCCCAAGGGTGAGTTGACCTACCCCAACCTCGGCTCCCACCTCAGCGGCCTGGCCGACTCTTATGAACAGGGCCGGGCGTCGCAGCAGGAAAGCGCCGGGCAGGCCGCCATCAGCCAGGGCGGGTCGGTGGCGGTAACCATCTACCTGACCGCCAACGTTTCCGACGTGGTCCAATTCCTGTGGGACAACGGCGGCGACCCCCGCAACGTGGGCGAGGACTACATCGAGGCCTACGTGCCGGTGTCCCTGCTGGGCAGTCTATCGGAGCAGCCGGGGGTTATCAGGGTGCGGGAAATCATTCCGCCCATGCCGGAATTCGGCCCCATCACCAGCCAGGGGGTTGCCGCGCACCTGGCAACGGCCTGGCACACTGCCGGTTTTACCGGACAGGATGTAAAGGTGGGGATAATTGACCTGGGCTTCGAGGGAATCCGCAGTCTTATGGGGAGCGAGCTGCCGGCAACGGTGGAGCGGCGTGCTATACCAGCGTTGGTCAGTACAGCTCCAACCTGGCCGCCTGCGACAGCGATGGCCCTCACGGAACGGCCGTTGCGGAAGCTATCGTTGACATTGCGCCCGGTGTCTCACTATATATCGCCAATCCCATTTCACTTTCCGACACGGCTGCTACAGTACGGTGGATGGCTGACCAAGGAGTCACTGTCATCAACAGGTCGGCGAGCTTAATAGGGTTTGATGGTCCCGGAGATGGGACTTCAGACGTTACAGACAATATCTTTGATTCCATCGACCACTCGGTAGATAACGGAATTGTGTGGGTAAACTCTGCCGGTAACTATGCCGACCAAAACTGGTGGACAAGCTCGCCCTCAACGAGCTCCAATGGCTTCGTATATTTTGACGGCAGCGATACATTTAACGACGTTTACCTTGAGGCTGGAGACGAGCTTCACATAGTTGTTCGTTGGGACGACAGATGGGGGACAGCAAGCCGAGATATCGATGTGTGCATTTTTCCCGTCACCAACATTCTTGACGATCGTTGTGCCGAAGACGTTCAAGATGGGTCCCAGGGTTCATATCCATTTGAGTATATTGGCGTTGAAATTCTCAGTTCGGGCTACTTTGCTATCGAAATAACCCACCACTCAGGTGTTTTGCCGAGCTGGATTCAACTCCAGGTTAGAGGGGCAAACCTTGAACACTCCACCGCACGGCATAGCATCAATAACGCCTCTGAAAGCGCCAACTCAGGGATGCTGGCGGTAGGCGCCACCCACTACTGGAACACCCACGCAATAGCGAACTACAGCAGCCGGGGCCCTACGCCCGACGGCAGAATCAAGCCTGACATCGTAGGCACAGCTTGCGCGGCGACGGAATCTTACCCACCAGAGTTTATCAGTAGCTTGAATCTGTCTTGCTGGTTCCCTGGAACCAGCCAGGCCGCGCCCCACGTGGCGGGACTGGCGGCGCTGGTGAAGCAGGCCAACCCGTCCTTCACGCCGCAGCAGGTGGCCGACTATTTGAAGACCAACGCGGCGGAGCGGGGAGCGTCGGGGGCGGACTACACCTGGGGTCACGGCTTCGCCCAACTGCCGGCGCCCCCGGCCGCCCCGGGAGAGGACCCGTGCGTCACGGAAATCACCGGCGACGACACGGTGAGCGGGACGTGGGCGGCGGGGTGCGAATCGGCGGTGGCGGAGCGGGGGTATGCCCGGTACTACTCCTTCACCCTGGAGCAGCAGGCGCAGGTCGCCATCGAACTGGAGTCTAACGACGCCGATACTTACCTCTACCTGCGGCGTGGGGATGCCCGCAGCGGCGGCTTCATTGACGAGGACGACGACACACCGGACATTACCAGGTCGGAGATTGTGGCAACGCTGAACGCGGGGAGTTACACCATCGAAGCCACCACTTTCGACGCCGGGGCGACGGGGAATTTCACCCTGACTGTCAGCGGGCTGGGAGGCACGGCTACGGGGCCGGATCCGGGTACTGGAGACGCTTGCGGGGAAGCTATCACCGGCGACGGTTCGGTGAGCGGGACCTGGGCGGCCGGCTGCCAGTCCCAGGCGCGTAGCGGAAGCTATGCCCGCTACTACTCCTTCACCCTGGAGCAGCAGGCGCAGGTCACCATCGAACTGGAATCCTCCGACGCCGATACCTACCTCTACCTGCGATCCGGAGATTCTCGGAGCGGCGGCTTCATCAACGAGGATGACGACACTCCTGACACCACCAGATCGGAGATTGTGGAGACCCTGGAGCCGGGAACCTACACCATCGAGGCCACCACCTTCGACGCCGGGGCGACGGGCGGCTTCACCCTGACCGTCACCGGCCTGGGCGGTACGGCCACCGGGCCAGGGCCTGGACCGGGTACGGATGCCTGCGGGGAGTCCATCACCGGCGACGGAACCACCACGGGAAGCTGGGCCGCCGGCTGCCAGTCCCAGGCGCGTAGCGGAAGCTACGCCCGGTACTACTCCTTCACCCTGGAGGAGCAATCCCTGGTCACCATCGAACTGGAGTCCTCCGAAGCAGATACCTACCTCTACCTGCGGCGTGGGGATTCCCGCAGCGGCGGCTTCATTGACGAGGATGACGATACGCCGGACACCACCAGGTCGGAGATTGTGGCCAGCCTGGACGCGGGAACCTACACCATCGAGGCCACCACCTTCGACGCCGGCGCCACGGGGAATTTCACCCTGACCGTCAGTGGCCTGGCCGGCACGGCCACCGGGCCAGGGCCAGGCCCTGACCCGGGTACGGACTCTTGTGGCGAGAGCATAACGGGGGATGGTGAGGTGAGCGGGACCTGGGCTTCCGGCTGCCAGTCCCAGGAGCGCAGCGGAAGCTATGCCCGCTACTACTCCTTCACCCTGGAGCAGCAGGCGCAGGTAACCATCGAACTGGAATCCTCCGAAGCAGATACCTACCTCTACCTGCGGCGTGGGGATTCCCGCAGCGGCGGCTTCATCGACGAGGATGACGATACGCCGGACACTTCCAGGTCGGAGATAGTGGCTTCCCTCGAGGCAGGCAGTTACACCATCGAAGCCACCACCTTCGACACGGGCAAGACGGGCAACTTCACCCTGACGGTCAGCGGCCTGGGCGGCACGGCCACCGGGCCGGGGCCGGGCCCTGATCCGGGTACGGACGTTTGCGGGGTAGCCATCACCGGCGACGGTCCGGTCAGCGGGACCTGGGCCGCCGGCTGCGAGTCGGCGGCGCGTAGCGGAAGCTATGCCCGGTACTACTCCTTCACCCTGGAGCAGCAAAGCCAGGTAACCATCGAACTGGAGTCCTCCGAAGCCGACACCTACCTGTACCTGCGGCGTGGGGACGCCCGCAGCGGCGGCTTCATTGACGAGGATGACGATACTCCCGACACCACCCGCTCGGAGATAGTGGCGAGCCTGGACGCTGGAACCTACACCATCGAGGCCACCACCTTCGACACGGGCGAGACGGGCAGCTTTACCCTGACCGTCAGCGGCCTGGGCGGTACGGCAACAGGGCCGGGCCCTGATCCGGGTACCGACGCCTGCGCTGCCGTGTCCCTGGCCGGCGACGGTTCGGAGCAAGGGACCTGGGCGGCGGACTGCCAGTCGCTGGTTACCACTCCCAACACCAGCAACTACGGCTACGCCCGCTACTACAGCTTCACGACCTCGGAGGAACGAGACGTTACTATCACCCTGAAATCCAGCGTCGACCCCTACCTGTATATTCGTGTCGGGGACAGGAACGGCAGTGTGGAGGCGCAAAACGATGACCATGGCAGCTTGCTGGACACCACCGCTGCCTGCGCCTCCGCCGCTGGCCTGGGGACCAGGGACTCCTGTATCACCATCGCCGGGCTTGCGGCAGGGACCTACAGCATCGAGGCCACGACCTACAGTCCAAACGAGACGGGCAGTTTCATCCTGACCGTAAGCGGGTTAAGCAGCGGCTAAAAATACCGGCCGCCGAGCCTGTATGCCCCGCCACACGCCAAGCGCCGGTGGCAGCGGTCGAAGCAGAGTTGGCGGGGCGGCAATCATCTCTAATCCCGGTGGGGGATTCCCGTTTCCCATCCCCCGATACGGATGCGGAGACGATGGATGGCTGCGTCGGCGGCGCTGCGGGAGAGGGAGTTTGGTCTGGCCGCGCGGCAGGGTGTAGAATCGACGCGACATTGCGACCTCAGAGGGGAACGGTTATGAAGTACGACGTTATTGTAGTTGGCGGCGGCTCCGCCGGTTCCGTGGTGGCCAGCCGGCTGTCGGAAGACCCCCATCGCTCGGTGCTGCTGCTGGAAGCGGGGCAGGACTACGCCGATCCGGAACAACTGCCGGAGCCGGTCCGCAACGGCCACTCGTCGGAAGGCGAGGCCATCGGCTCGGCGGTTTCCTGGAACCTGCGCGGCGTCATCAACGACCAGCAGGGCGAGATAAACATCGCCCAGGGCAAGGTCATCGGCGGCTCCGGCTCCATCAACGGCCAGGTATACCTGCGCGGCCTGCCCGAGGACTTCGAGCGTTGGGAGTCCCATTTCGGCAACCAGGAGTGGGGCTACCTTAAAGTCCTGCCCTACTACCGCAAGGCCGAGACCGACCTGGACATCCAGGACGACTTCCACGGCTCCGAAGGGCCGGTCCCCATCGTCCGTCGCCAGGACGAGGAGTGGCCGGCGGTACAGAAGGCCTTCTACGACGCCTGCATGGAGCGGGGCTACCCGTCCAACCATGACCTCAACGGACCCGACTCCGCCGGCATCGGCGCCATCCCCATGAACAACCACCACGGCTGGCGCATGAGCACCAACGTCACCCATCTCACGCCGGCCCGCCACCGCCTCAATCTCACTATACGCGGCAACGTGTTCGTCCGCCGGGTGGTTATCGACAACGGCCGGGTCGCCGGCGTTGAGGTGGAAAGCGGCGGCGAGATATTCACCGTGGAGGGTGACCGCGTGGTGCTGTGCGCCGGAGCGCTCAAATCGCCCCACATCCTGATGCTGTCCGGCGTGGGTCCCCGGGACCAGTTGGAGCAGAACAATATTCCGGTGCTGGTCGACTCCCCCGGCGTTGGACAGAACCTGTTCAACCATCCCATGGGGTCAGTCTCCTTCCGGGTCAACGAAAACGTCCGGCTGACGGCCAACGCCGAAGCCCTGCGTTTTGGCCTGCGGGTAACCTCCGAGCCGCCGTCCCACCCCAACGACGTAATGCTGCACACCCTGGCTGTCTGGAATGTGATGACCGGCGAGATGGTGCCCTCGGGCACCGCCCGCATCGCCTGCGCCCTGGAGCTTCCCGAAGGCACCGGCTGGGTCCGCCTGCAGTCGGGCGACCCCACGGTGCAGCCTTCCATCAACTACCGCTACCTGCACAACGAGAACGATATGCGACGGATGCGCGAGGCTGTGCGGCTGGCGTGTGGCATCCTGGAGTCCGACGCCTACCGGGGCATCTCCGAAGGACGCATCGCGCCGGACGACGACACCCTCACCAGCGACGACGACCTGGACGCCTGGATTCGCCAGACCCTGGGCAGCTCCCGCCATGTCTCGGGCACCTGCCGCATCGGCCCCGACGGCGACGCCCTGGCGGTTACCGACCAGCAGTGCCGCGTGCGGGGCATCCAAGGCCTGTGGGTCGCCGACTCATCCATAATGCCCCAGGTAACCCGCGCCAACACCAACGCCACCGCCATCATGATCGGGGAGCGCGTCGCCGACTGGGTGGCCGCGACTTAGCCTCCGGGGTCTTTCAACGTTGCGGTGTCCATCAGCGACACGGAACGTCTTGAGCCTGCGCCTTAAAGCCAGGCGACGCATCCGTCCCACCCTCCCCCGTCTGGCAGTAAGCGCCGCTTCCGACCGTCCCTCCGACCCTGACAGGCCGATTCGATCCACGCCCGCTATGCCCGTTTCGGCAAAACGGGAGAGCCTTCGGGCGGCCGCATGTCGGTGCCCAGCAGGGTGCAACTGATGAACGAATAGTAGCCCATCAGCGCTCCCAGGACGATGGTATTGGCCTCGCCAAATTGCGCCAGGGCCGCATCAAAAGTCTCCTGGGAGACCCGGTGGTCGTCCATCAATTCCCGTCCGTAGCGCACGATTGTCGCCTCTTCTTTGGTTAGACCCTCCAGACTGCTCCCCCTGGCGATTATCTCCACCGCCTCGGGCCGGGCCCCCGCCCGCAGGGCCGCGGCGGAATGAGAGGCCCATACATAGTCGCAGTCCCAGTGACGGGCGGCGGTAATTATCGCCAATTCAGTGTCATGGTCGGATAGATTGCCACCGAAGCGCAGGGAGTCGCTGAGGGCCGTAGAACAACGGGCAACTTCCGGCGCATACATCATCATCGAATGAGGTCCGTTGATAGCGTTCCTGGACTCTATGATGGCGTCGAAGGCTGTCAAAGCGGCCCCGCTCACCTGCTCTCGCCTGGTTATAGGCGTCAGTCTTGACATGAAGCTCCCTCCTGCTGAAGGCCCAAGTTTAAAGCGAGTATAGCGACCGGCGCAAAGCTCGACAATATCGCCTTATGTACTTGCCCACGCTTGGAGCGCCGGCAAGGTCCAAATTGACGCTGGCTGGGGAATTGACCCAAAGCCCGTGGGCCGAATGGCAACCAGCCGCCACAACCCGGCCATCTACAGCTTCGTATTCCACCCCTGCAACGAGGGCCAGAATACGAAGTGGAAGGAAAGATAGGAAGGGGCCTACGGCTACGATCCCAAGGAGTCCAGCCGTTTACTGGCGCAAGCGGGTCTCGGACCGGAACGTCCCCTTGACCTGCCGCCTCCCTAACCCCTTTAACGGTTCGGGGAATGGCCGAAGCAGGCCTCCACGGGTTCCGTGGCGATAAGGGCAACGCCTGGCCAGCCCTTCTCTTCCGAGTACACAGCCACGTAACCAATGGTCTCTTCTAGGCTCTTCAGATAACTTTCCTGGTGGGCAGATGCCATGAGGCTCTCGATAAAGAAGCGGCCAGCTTGGCGAAGACTGAGATCAGAAACAGGACGGAAGTCAGTAGGAAGAGTGAAGCTGGTGGAGCTGGACGCCTGGCTGGAGAAGTACAACAGGAAGAGGCCCCATTCAGGGCGCAACTGCTACGGTAAGACTCCCTGGGAGACCTTCCAGCAAAGCCGGCATCTGGCCGTAGAAAAATACTTGAGTCGAGGAGGTGACCCATCGGACAACACGACCCCACAGCATGCCGCTGTAAGTTGATTCCCGTGTGTCAGATGTGGTCTTGACTTTTACACTTGATAAAAGTGCTCCGTAGTTAAAATGCGATTGCCCCGCCCCTCACGTTCACTCTCACAACACCAATCTACCACCATGTTATCATTTTGACGGCACCCCCCTAACAACAGTTACTGGGGAGTTGTTCTTTACCCGGCTTGTCCCCAAGCGCGCCGCCGATTACGATACGAGTGATGTCGGGCACAGTCTCTGTGAGCCCTACCCCTGCCTTCCGTCGCTGAAAGGATGGTTCTTGACCATGGAATACACTCTCGCCGACCTCGACGCCATGACCATCGCCGACGCGCACGCCCTCTCCTTCGATGAACGCGACCGTCTCCTGGACCTCATCATCGCTGACGGACGGCATCAGTCCACGGATGCAATTTCCCACCGCATCGGACTCTACTGCGACTATTTCGAGGAAGATCTCGTTCGCTTGTTAAAGGTCCGGGCTGTCAAGGTCCTTTGTCGCGGTACTACCGCCTCCGGGTTCGACGGCGTCATCGTTGGCGACGACGAGGAATCCCAATATCGAGCCACCCTTCAGCACGTCCAGACCACCCTCGAAGCTGCTCGGACCAGCTATGAACGCGTCGTCACCCTCGTCGTCTTTCTCACTAATATGCGGAAGTGGCCTCTCTTCAACCAGATCTATCGTGAGTTCATCCCCAACCCGCCGTGCCGAGCCGTCATTGGCACCACCGGACTGGCCGAACCCCCCTTGCTCATCGAAATCGTCGAATGTATCGCCTACAAAGTCCTCCCTTAGTAGATCCCTCCCAGATGGGAACCCTCACGGCGTGCCGTCAACTCCCCGCTTCCCCCTAACTCTGAACAGAAGCTCCGGGGGAAACGGGATATGACTATCGGAAGCCGACTGGAGTCCAGGAGACGATGCAGCTGCGAATCGGCTGAGCCCCCTCCAGTCGCCAGACGCCGACCTGCTGTTGGACGGAGCGGTCCAGGAATTGCTCCAGCCGCTGCATCTCCTCGGTGCCGGGATCCACGTACAGCTGAGGCGCGATGCCAGCGATAGCCTCCTCCCGGCTGGGGAATTCGTGGGGAGCTTGTTCCGGGAGGTCGGTAATCTCCGGCTGGATGCCCAACTCGTCAAGAACCGGCAGGAACTGCGGCACGGTGGGCATGGGGAGCCGTGGCTCGCCGTGCACCGCCTCCCAGATGTGATGCACCTGCCACCGGGGCGGCGTCCGCATCAATAAGACCAGCACCAGGCGTTTGGCGTGGCTGTCCAGGTTGCGGACGAAGGCGCCGATGTCTGAAATGACGTAGAGCACGTAACAGCACAGGACCACATCGGCAGGTTCTACGGCCGCGCTCAGCCAATCGGACTCAATAAGCGACACGTTCCGGATATCGAATTCGTCGGCGGTTTCGCGGAAAACGTTGCACATGCTGGGCGAGGGTTCCACGGCGGCAACGGCGCTGCAAGTAAGGGCCAGGGGCAGCGCCAACCGGCCGCCGCCGGCTCCAATGTCCAGCAGGGTCTCGCCCGGCGCCAGCCGGGAACGCAGGGCCTCGACGACTGCATCGTCAGTGCGGAACCGATCCTGCTTGAAATTCCGGGCGGCAGTCGCCCAGGAATGCGCGGGTCGCTGGCCCCGAATCCGGTCTGATTGCTCATGCTCCAGGCGGACCATTTCGGTCCAGGTCTGTATTGCGCTCATATGCGATGGCTCCAGCGGGTCAGGTTGTTGGCATGGGTGTGCAGTGTACACCAGTGCGCCCGCTGCCTTGAAATGATGGGCGGAACCGGGTGTATCGGACCTCCAAAAGAGGAAACTGCGAGAATCTGCGAGGTTCCCCCGCAGGCGGGAACGTCCTTCGACAAGCTCAAAATGACCAGATAAATCCCAACCCATCAATACAATGCTGTCAGACTACCAGGGGGTGTCGTCGGGGATGATTGTTGACAGGCTTCCAGGGGCGGGCGTACTCTCCTCTCGTTTCATGGGTTAAGGCCGGGACCGGTGGAAACGGAAAATCTCGATTCAAATCCCGCCGATCCAGGAAGTCTACAGTCAGAGGAGAAGAGCCTCATGTACGCAGTACCTGACGTCGATAAAGTGGTGGCCGTGGCCAAGGAGTTGGGGATTCACCTGAGTCCCGACGAGGCCGTTAAGTACCAGAAGTACCTGGTGGAACAGCTGGAACAGTTGGACACCTTCGTGCAGGCCCGGTTGGAGGAGCCCAAACCTCCGATGGTCTCTGCCGCCCGCGATCCCGGGTACCGGCCGAGCGCGGAAGAAGACCCGCTCAACGCCTGGATGTGGAAATGCCGAATCGAAGGGGTGGCCGAAGGTCTGCTCGCCGGCAAGACCGTCAGTTACAAGGACCACGTCGCCGTGGCAGGCATACCCATGAGCTTCGGCTCCTTCGCCCTCGAAGGCTTCATCCCCGACTTCGACGCAACTGTCGTCACCCGGGTGCTGCAGGAGGGGGGCACCATCATCGGCAAGAACGTCATGAACGGCCTGAGTGGAGGCTTCGGTACCGGCGGCGCCATCGGCGACTATGGCCGGCCCCTCAATCCCCACGACCACGATCACGTGACCGGTGGTTCATCCTCGGGCTCCGCCGCTGCCGTGGCCGCCGGCGAGGTGGACATCTCCTTCGGCGGCGACCAGGGCGGCTCCATCCGTATCCCGGCGGCCTTCTCCGGCATCGTCGGACACAAGCCCACCTTCGGATTGCTGTCGCATTTCGGTATCGGCTTCGGCTCGGACCAGAGCATCGACTACACGGGTCCGTTAACCCGTAGCGTGGAGGATGCTGCGGCTACCCTCCAGGCCACGGCAGGTTACGACCCTTACGATCCCCGCCAGACACGAGACGTCCCCTCCAGCATTGACCTGCTCGGCCGGCTGGCCGACGGTGTGTCCGGGCTGCGCATCGGGGTGCTCCAGGAGGGCTTCGACGATGCCGAGGCCGATGTGCGCGACCTGGTGATGGCGGCGGTCGACGTCCTCGCAGAGGCAGGTGCCGACATATCCCAGGTGTCCGTCCCGGAGCACCACACCATCCGCGCGGCCCAGGCCGCGCTCACGGGCGAAGGCGCCCTTGCCATTTTTAGAACCGGGTTCTTTGGCGCCTTCACCCGGACCTACTACCCCGCCTCCGTCATCGCCGCCATTAACAAGCTGTGGGCCTCTCAGGCCGACGTGCTTGCGCCACGCAGCAAGCTGTCGCTCATCGCCGCCGAGTTGAGCCGGCGCAACTACCACGGCCGGGTGTACGCCAAGGCCCAGAATGTGCGTCCCACCTACATCAAAGCCTATGACGCCGTACTTGCCAACCTCGACGTGCTGGTGATGCCCACCTGCATCATGACGGCGCCCAGGAACCAAACTCCGGGTAGTTACCTGGAGGCTGTGGAGGAGAACCTGGCGACGATGAACTCGAGTGGCTCTCGCAACACCCTGCCCTTCAACTACACCGGGCATCCAGCCCTCGCCCTTCCCGTGGGCAAGTCTTCAGCTGGTCTCCCTGTCAGCATGCAGTTGGTCGGCCGCTACTTCGACGACCCGCTCCTCATGAGGGCCGCCTACGCCTACCAGCAGTCAACCGACTGGGACAAGATCATCGGCGTCCAATCTTGATCGGGCTAATACCTGGCGAAGGGTCATATTCGTAGCGTTAGCGCATTTCATTAGGCTGTTAGGCGGCCATCCACCGGGCCACCGGCCACGAGGGCCCCACCGACAACGAGGGGGTCAGGAGACTCCTGCGGGGGATCTCGCGGGCCCACGGCAAGCCCCAGAAGCAGGCGCAACCATTAACCGCCGAGGCCCTGGCCGCGGTGAAGGCCACGGCCAATGGACGACGTTCCCTGGGGCGCGAAGGTAGGCCCCAGGAGTCGGCAGAGAGGGCCTCATGGCGGGGAAGGGTGGACGTGGCCCTGCTGTCGGTGCTCAGGGACGGGCTGCTCCGGCGCTCGGAGGCTGAGGCCCTCACCTGGAGCGACGTGGAGCTGCGGGACAACGGCGCCGGCCTGCTGCAGTTGCGCCGGTCGAAGACCGACCAGGAGGGAGAGGGAGTGGTCCTCTATATCGGCAGGGAGGCGGCCGCGGCCCTGAGGGCCATCCGGCCGGCTGAGGAGCTGGTGGATACGAAGGCATCGGTCTTCGGGCTGTCGGCCCGGCAGATCGGCAGGAGCGTGCAGGCGGCGGCCAGGGCCTGGTCCAGGCCGGGCACGGCTGTCGCCCGTGAGGCCGTGGTCGGTGTAGATGCGGTCCTCGGCGACGCCCAGGTCCAGGAGCGCCTGGCGCTGAGCGGCCAGGTCCTGCCGGTCGGTGGAACAGCGGGCGTATCCGATGAGCGTCGCCGTCATGAAAGAAAGTGTACGGATAGGGTTCCGCTCTTGCAATAGTTTGCGTACCATTGATATGAGACATTATTGCAACGGGTTTGGCCGGGGTTGGAGCGGCCCAGGGTGCCGTCCGCTGGACGTACCCCTTACGGACAGCGCCGCGCCGGCCGAAACCACCGGACAACGTAGAGGCGGAACATGCCAGGACGAAACATCTGGAGCGTGCGCCAGCGGGCGGCGCTGTTCGACCTTCCTGCAGCGAACCAGGGCTTAAGGCCTATACCCACGGCTCGGACCAGTTCGGTCCCTTCGCCACGCAGACCATTCCGGCCGCGGTCAGCGAAGCCCCCTATATCCTGGACGGGTTGCTGATCACCAAGACTGGAAGGCGCATCCCCGAGCAATACGCTGACTGCGGTGGTTTCACCGACCATGTCTTCGCCGTCACATCCCTCCTCGGCTACCGGTTCGTCCCGCGTATTCGAGACCTGCCTCCGAAGCGGCTCCATGTGTTCGAACCCAGGCGCGTTCCAAAACCGTTTATCGGATTGGCCGGCACCAGGGTCCGGGAGGACGTGATCGTGCGGAACTGGCCGGACATCCTTGGGGGTGGCTGCCACCCTGGCCAGTGGCGTCCTTACCCCCCAGCCAGCTGCTGCGAAAGTTCGCGGCCTATCCCCGCCAGCACGAACCGGCCGTCGCTCTGCGCGAAATCGGACGGGTCGAACGCACCCTCTTTATCGGCGACTGCCTGCTGGATGCCGATATGCAGCGCCGGGCCAGAACCGGCCTTAACGTACGATTCTGCACCCTACCGGAGTAGACCCCTATGTAAACCCTGGGGCTGTACTTTCTGAATATGACATGGACACCGGCCGCAGCCACAAAGGCGGCATCGGCGGCTTGTAAAAGGGGACCCCGGACAACGTCCGCCGCACCGGAGGTTAGAGCTGCAATTGCGCTCGTCTTGAGCATGGGCCTCAGATCATAAGCCATTCCTCGACCGTGCGGAATGGGGAAGCCGCCGGTTGCCAGGGCCTTTCTTAAGTTGTGCGATTGAAGTCCATCAGCTCGTCCTTCGACAGGCTTGGCATGAGCGGGATATGTGGCGCTCTGGAAAGGCACCGGAACCCCTCAACAACGCTTTGGTGCAGCCGTCGAGCGGACGGATCGGCGTGGTGGCGCGGCTGGGGAGTCGTGGCTATTCCTCTGCCTCTGCCACGCGCTCCGGTTCCTTGACCGTCGCCGGCGCCGAGCGGCTGCCCCACGTGTTGGCCCAGTAGGCGACTACGATCAGCGCCGGCATCGCGAGGATGATGATACCGATGATGATGACAACCGTGAGCTCGGTGAACCCCAGTGTGCCCAGCAGAATGTGGCTCAGGGCGGTCATGATCCAGTCCAACAGCGTGGGGTCGGCCTCTCCATGATGGAGGCCAACGGACAGCAGAACCACGCTCAAGAACGCGCTCATCATCTTTGGCTCTTACCATTAACGCTCATATTGCGGAACGAGCGATTCCAGAGGGCCCGGCCGGGCCATGAAACTTGCCTCTCTAGTAAGTGCAGGATTCAAACCATTTGCTCCAACTAATTATGCCGGTTTGTTTCTGAAGACACCCAGGTCATCTTGAATTGTCATTCTGAGGAGTGAAGCGACGAAGAATCCCAACGGTAAGGAAGCAACCAAATAGTGCTATGGAAAGAGTCCTTCCTGAAACCGTTGGGATTCTTCACTCCGTTCAGAATGACAAAGCCTGTAGCCAATAGACTTCTTTACTCTTGAATTTGTTGGAACAGATGGTTTCAATACTGCCTCTACCTGTCCAATTTCCTGGGCCTAGTACACTCGCGTTCCGCCTCCGGTGCCCGCACCGGCCGTGGCCAGTTGCGGTGCCGGAGCGGTGTTGTACCGTCCCGAATAGTGGTACTCGTTGATGCTGAAGGCCATGATGGTCGCCGGTATTAGCGTCAAGCCCGCGATCAGGAACGGCCAGAAGTAGCTCTCGTTGAACCAGACGTAGGCGTATCCGGCGAACTGGATGCTGAAGAACGACCCGATCTGGTGCGCGAAGAAAACCCATCCGCTGATCGTCCCCAATGCCCGAAACCCGTACACGTCAGCGGTCAGCGTGGATGTCAGCGGGACGCTGGCGACCCAGGACATTCCCGACAGCAGCGCGAACATGATCAGTCCTAGCATCCCGTGGCCGAACAGCGGCAGGAACACCAGGCACATGAACGCCACCCCGCGCGTCGCGTACACCGCCGCCAGCACGTTCTTTCGCCGCATGCGGTCTCCCAGGAACCCGGTGATGATGACGCCGAATGCGTTCAGGCCAGTCATCACGCCGAACACCAGCCCCGCAAAGACTTTTTCGTCCCAAACGCCGCCCAGGAAGTTCACCTGCGCCGGCAGTACGTCCTCTGCGTATGGAATGAAGTGGATGCTCAACAGACCGGTGGTGATGCCGCACACCACGTAGGCGCCGGAGAGTTGCCACATCGGCGCTGTCTTGAAGCACCGGCGCCAACTGTCCACCTCGTAGGCTCCCGTGGCCCTCCGCATTGGCGCGCCTCCGCTGTCGACAGAGGGATCGGGATCACCGTCCGGGTTCAGACCCATCTCCGCCGGGCTCGGCCGGAGGAAGAACACCGCCAGAGGAGCGGCCGCGAATACCACAACCATGCCCAGCAGGAACCACACTGTCCGCCAGCCCGCCAGCGTGATGTCGCCCCACGTGATGCCCGACGAGTCAATCACGCCCATCAGGTACGCCGCGAACGGGATGGTCAAAAGGCCGCCGATGGACGTTCCGCAGGCCGCGAGAGCCGTGGCCTTGCTGCGCTTGCGCCGGAACCACCGCACCACCAGCGCCAGCATGTTGGTGATCGACGCCGCGCTCAGGCAGGTGTTCACAACGATGGAAAACACTACGATGAACCAGAGCAGGTCCAGCGGTATGTTCACAAATCCCAGGGGAAGAGTGGCCTCAAGATCCTTGATGAACGCCAGGCTCATTATAGCCAGGCCCATGATCACCAGGCCGAAGCCGAACACCTTGCGCGGTCCATACTTGTCGAACAGCGCGCCCATAATGGGCTGCATCGCGCCGTTGAGCAGAAAACCGATGGAACCCACCCACGAAATATCAGCGCGGTTCCAGCCGAACGTCGGCTCCATCTCGGTCACGAACAGGCCGAACCCCTGCCGTCCCGGAATGGACAGGAACGCCACGAAGAAGCAGGTTGCGACGATGTACCATCCGAAGTACAGCGACCCGCCCACTGGCGCTGCGGATTTGGTAGTCATGGGCCCCCTTGCTGCGCCGGTACCGTATTCAAACCCCGAGAACCGGCATACGTCCAGCAATAATATCAGCCCGCCGCTGTTGCCGCCACCGCCGCTATATCCTCGTGACCTGCCCACTGTAGTTGTACCATCCTCTATGTTAGTCTCACCAGTTCTTAACCTGCTCCCCTAATTCTGGACCAGCCTGAGTGATAGTCTTGTGGGATGATCTAAACCAATGAGAGAGGAGGATCGTCCCATGAAAAGTTCCCGGTATTCTCCGGAGCAGGTGGCTTTTGGCCTGCGGCAGGCGGAGGATGGAGTGCCGGTGGCCGAGGTCTGCCGCAAGATGGGAATCAGCGAGCAGACCTTCTACCGCAGTAGGTTGGCGCTGGAAGAAAAAGTTCCAAGGCATGGGTGTTGCCGAGGTGCGTCGGTTGCGGGTCCTGGAGGAGGAAAACCGCAAGCTGAAACAGCTGGTTGCCGACCTGTCTCTGGACAAGCAGATGCCCGGTTCACGCTGGACGGAGGCTGGAGCAAGGTTTCAACCTCGCATCCATATGGAGGTTATTTCAGGCCTCCGGTCTGAGGTGGACCGGATTTGCCTTGCCACGTACCGCTCTTGGGAGAGAGTCAAGGATGAGGTCGAGGTTTTGCCTGATGTGGGGCCAGCGCCCCCCATGACCGTAACCACCGTGACGTCATATTGGCTGAGGTTTTGCTGGTGGCGCATCCTCTGGTCACACGTTATGAGCAGGTCGTACCCGGCACCTGCGGCGGCCTCCAGCAGGTCGCCGTTACGAAGCCCGTCCCAGCCCCGGTAGGCAGCCGTGTGAACTTCATGATCCTGTAGCCGATGTCGAAGGGGCTGGGGCACATCGTGGTCAAGAAGAATTCTCAATTTTCCTGGGATCCCTGCAGACGGTCATCCTCCAGCATCCTGGCCACGTGAGTGAGAAGGGCTTTCACCTGTTCCTCAGTGAGTCCCTCAAACCATTCGGTCAGGTCCTGGATGCTGCCCCCCGCGCCCAGGTTGTCGAATATGGCGTGCAACGGCAAGCGGCTGCCCTTGATGGTCCAGACGCCGTGCATCCGGTGCGGGTCCCGCTCCACCAGGGGGCAATCGTCCCAACCAAGGAGCTTTTCCTGTTTGCTGTGCGGTGTCATCAATTCTGCCCTCCTCGGATTGGGTGGCCCCTTTCATTTTCCCTTGTCGAGCGCGCTTCCGCAATTCTCCTGTTCAACACTAACAGGATTCCCGGCCAGACTACCTGGCCCATAATGAGCCGCTGAATAGTCCCAAATAGCCCAGTAATCAGATGCTGCGTGAAGTACCGGACACTCACCACAGCAGAGCATTCCATGTAGTTCAAAGGAATTCGTTACTGGCAGGGTTCCCTGCTCAAGCCGGGCGGCCATGGGACAAACTCAACTACCTGGCCCGACTGTGAGGTGAACACTGCCAAGTCTTCCCTTTGCAGGACCATGACGCCCCTTGTGAACGGGTTCCCCCAGCCTGCCGGCGGATTGCCCCGGCCGTCATCCAAAGGAGGGTTTGCCCGCCACCACCGGCCCTCGTCAAACGCCGCCGCCCTGACTCCGCAGTGGGTATAGAGCTGGTAGGGGTACTCCTTCCCCAATATGGCCGAGGTTGAGCGGTCAGTTTCTGGAGGGCTACAGGACACAAAGGCTACGGATGCCGCAACCGCACCAGCCATCAATATTACGATCCACCATGCCGGTGAAATGATCGAGCCTTTTGTCATTGTTTTGTCTTCGTAGACCTGAATGTACAGAGGTTCCGGTTCCTACCGAGCCAGCTGTTGAATCTTCCAACGGCTGACCTCCAGGGTTCTGGCCAGTTCCCGCTGGCTTACTCCCTTGGCCAGTTCTTCCCTGACGTATTCCTTCTGTCGCTCCGTCAGGACCGTGGGCCTGCCAGGGAACCGGCCCTCTGCCCTCGCCTTGTGCTGGCCGGCGATGGACCGCTCCCTGATGGAGTTCCGCCACCACTCCGAAAAAGCCAGAACCATGGTCAACTGCAGCTTGCCGTTTGCAGTGGAGGTATCGAAGTCCTCGGCAAGGGAGCGGAATTCCACTCCCCTGAGGTGCAGGTCCTCGATTACCTGGAGACCGTAGGTCAGCCCCCTGGAAAGCCGGTCGATGAGGGTGACGACCAAAGAGTCCCCCTCAACCACAAGGTCCAGCAGTTCCAACAGCCCGCCCCGATCGTTCTTGGCGCCGCTGGCCTCCTCTGCCAGGATGTTGCCCATGGCACAGCCGGCCCGGACCAGCCGCTCCACCTGCAGGTCCAGGTTCTTGTCCTCCGGCTCCCTCACCGAGACCCGAGCGTAACCGTATACCGTCATCCTGTTGCACCACCCATGGCTGGAATATATAAAGTATAGTTTCCTGCCAGGAATAAAACAACCGGGTTTTCCAGCCACCGGCACAGATACAGTGGGAGAGAATTTCCAGCCACTAAGGAGGAGGATTGGTGAGCGCTTCAGGTTGTGATTTCGACGGAGAATGCATGCGGAGAAGGAATCTGAAAGCATCAATTAGTTGACCCTAAGACAGGCTGAGGATCGAGCTTCCAAGGGTATCAATTAAGGGATAGAATATGCCAAAAATTACGGGTTAGCCTTGAGCTATTTCTGAGGTGGACCCCATCGTTTGGACAGGGTTAGGGCACAATTAAGTGGGACTCTTGCGCTCCCTCGTATGAGACCAAGACCGGTTGGTCCGTAGACCTCCTTTTTTCCACTCCTTGACTACAGGATGTCCGTAGAAGACCTCCGCCGGCGTCCGGTAGGATAAGGCCTGATGCGGCCTGCGATTGTTGTAGAACCGGAAGTATTCTCCCAGTTCCCGGCGGGCCTCAATTGACCTGACCCCCGGAAATCGATCCAGAAACGAGGTTAGGATTCTGGACAAAACGGGGAATGAGACATGCCAAGGAAGAAACACACAGCTGAGGAGATCATCAACAAGCTGAGGGAGGCGGAGGTGGTGATTGCCGCAGGCAGCGCCGTGGCCGAGACCGCCCGTCGCATCGGCGTCTCGGAGCAGACCTTCTACCGGTGGCGGAGCGAGTACGGGGGTCTCCGGGTGGACCAGGCCCGGCGCCTGAAGCAGCTGAAGGCGGAGAATGGTCGGCTGAAGAGGGCGGTGGCCGAACTCACCCTGGACAACCAAATTCTTAAGGAGGCCGCGGAGGGAAACTTTTGAGCCCCGACCGTCGCCGCCTCTGTGTCAAACACGTCCGGTCAGTACTGGGAATATCAGAGCGGCGGTCCTGCAAGGTGCCGGAGCAACGCCGCTCGACCCAGCGCCATGAGCCCCTGGTCAAGGACGACGAGCAAGCACTGACCAACGACATAGTAGGGCTGGCCACCCGGTTCGGCCGCTACGGTTACCGGCGGATCACCGTTCAGCTCAGGGATGCTGGGTGGCCAGTGAACCACAAGCGGGTGGAGCGGATCTGGCGGCGGGAGGGGTTGAAGGTGCCGGCCAGCCAGCCCAAAAGGGGACGGCTGTGGCTGAACGACGGGTCCTGCGTCCGGCTGAGGCCGGAGAGGAGAAACCACGTATGGGCATACGACTTTGTCCATATCAGGACCAGGAACGGTCGGGCGGTACGGTTGTTGACTGTCATCGATGAATACACCCGGGAGTGCCTGGCCATCCGGGTCGGGCGCAGCATCCGGTCCTCGGATGTGATTGAGACCCTCGCTGGGCTGATGACTGACCAGGGAATATCCGAGCATATTCGTTCCGACAACAGCCCGTAATTCACTGCTTGGGCGATCAGGGAATGGCTGGGAGGAGTGGGAGCCAGGACCCTGTACATCGAGCCCAGTTCTCCGTGGGAGAACGGGTACGTGGAGAGCTTCAACGGCAAGCCGAGGGATGAACTGTTGGACCGGGAGGTGTTCTACACTTTGCTGGGGGTGCAGGTGCTGACCGAGCACTACCGGCAGACTTACAATCGGATCAGGCCCCACAGCTTCCTGGGTTACAAGCCGCCAGCGCCGGAGACCTTCCAACCCGTAAATCTTGTCCCGGAACTGGTGGCACTGACATAGAGGGTGGTACTTCCATTGGGGTCAGGTCACAGGGGCGATTTGGCCTATGACCGGTCATAGGAGCGCCGCATCGTCTTGCCGTCCATGGCCAGCACACCCTCCCTCGCAGCCTTGGGCGAACTGGCCCATGAACCCCATAAAACACCTCTGAAGTGCCTCAGGATTCAACAGGCGGAACACCCTGGAGAAGGTGTCCGTGGCTGGGAATGCCGTTCCTGTGCGGCAGAAAGGACTCCAGAAACTCCCGCTTGGACTGGCCGAAGAGGGCCAAGTCGGCGCGCGTTTCCCCGCCGCAGAGGATGGTTCACAGGGAGATTACCATGATGTCGTGCAGCGAATGGCGCTCCGAATTCCCCGGTCTGGGAGCCGCCAAGGGCCCCAGTTCCTCAGTCGTAATCCCCATCACCACTCCCTCTCCCCACAACTCAGCTCCAAACCACTGCTCCCCTCCCCACACCACTGCTCTAACACCTCCTGAACCACTGCCCCTCAAATCCGATGGCCCTGGGACCCTCCCCAAGGATGGTTGACAGGTTTATAGACTATCGCCTCCTCGGTTAGGCTTAGTCTAGAAGAATCTCCTGCTGAAAGTCGGCTTTAAGGAACGTTCCAAACAAGGCATGATTTAATCGGTTCTCCAGAGACTTTTTCAGGTCATCGCATACAAACAACGCTGCATCACGCGGCACGTGACAACACCCGACGTCTGAACTTATGGCAAACGATCGATAAGTAAACTACTCAAAACGCCCCCTGCCACTAACCTCTAGCGGGGCTGCCAGCCGCCTTCTTCTACTTCCGACAAGAAGTCCAGCGCGGTGCGGTTGAAGAGGTCCGGTTCCTCCAGGTTGATGGCGTGGCCACTGCGGGGAAAGACAACCAGGCCGCAGCGGGGGATGTTCCGCTTCATGAATACGGCGGGGTTGACGCAGGGGTCGTCTTCGTCGCCGATCATGACGAGGGTGGGGACCTGGAGTTGGCGCATCCCTTCGACGAGGTCGTAGACGGGAGGACGGGTCATCTGTATGCCCCGGTAAGTGAGGGCGGAGCCGAGGGCGGAGTGGGAGGCCAGGCCATCGTAAAACACCTGAAAGCCCTTGGGGTCCTTGCGGAGAAGCTGGGTGCGGGTGGGGCCGTGCCCGTAGTCCCGAGCCATGGGCTCCATGCCCTGGGTCATCAGGACCTCGGTCATGCGGGCGCCGTCTGAGCGGAACTGTTCCGGGTTGTCGCTGCCGGAGCCGCAGGCGGCAACGATGAGGGAGCGGGCCATTTTCGGGTGGCGCAGGCCGAAGTTCAGGGCCACGTTGCCGCCCATGGACAATCCGCCAATGTGGGCCTGGGGAATGTTCAGGTGGATCATGAGGAGGCGGAGGTCCTCGATGGCCTGGTCCTGGGAGTAGGCGGCGGGGTCTTCGGGGACGTCGGAGGGCGGGTAGCCCCGGGCGGCGTAGGTGATGACCCGGTAGCGGCGAGAGAAGAAGCTGACCTGCGGGTCCCAACTGTCGTAGTTGCCGCCGAACTCGTGACTCCAGATGAGGGGAAACCCGTTTCCGTGCTCCTCGTAGTAGAGATGTACCCCGCAGGCTTCAAACGTGGACATGACAGTCTCCCCTGTTGAATGTGATGCTGCCGTCAGGGCAGGATGAGAATGACCGCTGAAAACGGGGGTCAATTCCAGCTCTTACGGGTCAGAGAGGCCGAAACGCCTGACAAAACCGGACACTTGAGGACATTCGAGAGTGGTACAGGGAGCAATTCTGTCCGGTTTTGTCACTCCCCCGTTTGCCACAAAGATCGAATGCTGAGGACCGCGGGCGTGGGAAATTCATACCGTTCCGGCGCCTGTGAAAAATTTCCGTGGTACTTAGTCACAAAGTGTCGCTTTGAGCCGGCAAGCCGGAGGGTTACCGGAAGTTCCTCACAGGTGTTTCCTGTATAGGTATGGTAACAGGCAAGGGGCCAAGTTGGAAAGGGAGCAAATCAGCCTGTCCCAGAAGGGAGGCCGAGGGTTAGGGGAACTGGTAGGTCTGCCAGGATTCTCCAAAGGGTCTGACCCTTTGGAGAGGGCTAGACCGGTTGGTGGAGTTTCGCCGACAGGGATGCGGTTCAGGAAGTTGGTTGAGTCTGCGGTTTGCCGGGAGGGGAGGTGAATGCACGGCGCCGCCATGCCTTCCAGAGAGCGCAGGTTGAAGCCCGTGGCCAGTAAGCCCACTCGGCTGCCACCTTCATCAAGCCCGCCAACAGGAACCCCTGCACCCTCAGTTGCTCTCTGGTGATTCCAGATACCTGCTCCACCAATTGCTGTCTTCGCTGGTGTACCTCTTTGACCCGGTTGGTGGCCATCCAGTCACGGTGCCGTCGCAGGAGAACGCCAAGGGTCCCATGATGACGGTCCGGTCCATCCTCACAGCCTTGGTGCACACTTGGTAGGCCGGGCACGCATGGCAAACGGTCCTGGAAGACGTTCCAGCAAAGCCGGTACCTGGACCTGGAAAAAGACTTGAGCCGAGGAGGTGACCAATCGGACAACACTACCCAACAGCTCTCCGCTGTAAGATAATTCACGTGTGTCAGATGCGATCTTGATTTTTACGTCCGATTGTCAAGAATTGCTTCAACTTTGGGGTCAAGAATCTTCTGAATTTCTTTCAGCAACTCTGATTGGTCGTAGTGTACCGGTCGCTTGGCCGACCCCTTTCCCCGGCTCGGCCATCTTTGCTGCAGGGTTTTCGCCAGGATGGCGTACTGGGGAATCCTGTAGATGATTTCCAGTTCGACCTGGTCCCGTTCCGAGAAATAAAGGGCCAGTGCTTCCCTGAACTTTCTGCTCCTTAGCGCTTCGCGGGACCAGATCTGCTTGGCGTTGTGAAGCCCTTCTCCGAAGGCCCTTCTGGCCTGTTCAAGCTCCTGCTCCTGAAGCCAGATTCCCAAGCCGAAGATGTCATCTTCAATTCTCTTGGGTTCCGCCTCACGCTCAGGTATGAGGCCTTTCCAGGAGGATGCCCTGTCCCTTGTGCCGTCGTGCCGTACTCCCAATCTGCACTTCCGTGCCATGGCCCGGCAGAGGTCGGCTCGTTCCCCGGACTCAAGGTGGGCGGAGTCAAGGATATTGGATTCCGCTATCGCCCGGCCGATGGCCCACCGCTTGGCGAACATGTTGTGACGGGGGTTCGGATCCTGCTTGCTGAGGAGCGCCTGGGCTGTGTCCAGGATTTCGTCTGTCTTGGCGTCCAACTCCTCGGCCTGGGGCCGGAACCCTTCCGCCTCCAGTCCCGGCTGGCCCATCCTCCTGATTGTGCTGGTCAGATTGCCCTGCTCGTCCAGGTTCCATAGCTTGACCGGCATCAGGCATGCTCCTCGAATATGAGGATCATATCGGCTATGGTTTCCCGTTTCAGCTTGTCGTAATGACCGGGCTCATCCTTTCGGATGGTCTCATATCCCTGTTCAATTCTTTCCAGCTTGTCCAGGTATTGGTGGGGCAGACTGCCTACCAGCCCGTCAGCCGCGCTTTCCTTCATCAGGTCCAACCTGGATGAATCTCGGGTGACCAATGGAGTGATGCCCCATTCCAATAATCCGGCGGCGCATACCTCGGTGATGAAGGATCTCTGTCCATTGAGCTTGTTGCCGCTTCTTGACGATTCAGGGAGTTCTCGGTAAATCGGGTTCCGGGCGTGATACCGGAGCACGTAACGGCCGTCGTTTCTCTGATATAGCTCCCACATCGGGTGTGATCCCTCTTCCTCAATGGCTTCCAACTCAAAGGGAAGGTCCGGGTGGCCGCCGTCAGGCGGTGCAGGCCCAAGTCATCCAGGATCTGCAAGTCGGGAGAGAGGAAGGACCAGAAGGTACGGTCCAGGGAGTTGTCGACCCTGGCATGGGTCATGGCCCTGAAGAAGTCGTCGGCGTGGAGGAAACGGACGGTGTGACCAGCCCGTATGGCCGAGGCTCCCAGGGCCTGGGCCAGGAACTTCAGGTAGAAGACCACATCCAACACTCTGAGGTCCAGGGCAATGGCGGCGGACCTGTCGAAGTCCTCTGGCTGGCGAGTCTACCGGAATCCAGCCTGCTGCAAGAAGCATTTCGATGATAGGATGAGCGCGTAGGTTAAGTTCGTCGTAGAAGTCGACCTCCTGGAAGGAAACGGAGTGCAGTCGATCTCAGCCGCACAAACTGGCTATCCTATCGATGAGCGACATGCAGTTGGTGTCGGGATTCTGACGAACTGGTGGGGCTGTCCTGCCAGTGGTATTTCCGGTGAAAAGTGGGGCTCGGAGCCCTGTCGGTCCCGGGCAAAAAATGTCATATAATTGCCCTTATAGGACATGTTGCTTTCTCGCGAGCGGAGGCTACACCATCCCCACAGACACTTGGAACAACGTACTGGCCAGAACCCAAAACATCCTCCACCAAGTGGCCGACGGTCAGGACATCAACCTGACCCCTCGCCAGCTACACACCCTGGTCTACAACCCAGTCGACATCCAAAGGAACCCTCTATTTCAAAATGCTCCCTTGGGCCCGCCGGAACAGGTTGTCATTTGGGACGTCGAAGACTACTTCGACGATCCCTTCGGTGAAGAGGAGCCCCCGGCATGAACATGCTCAGCGTCTCCCCAGCGGCCGCGGCCCGGTGCCTGACCAGAGAGGACTTCAAACGGATCCGGGACTTCCTGGACCACCTAAGAGGACTGGACTTCGACCCGGGTTGTCCTGGGCCTGCCGGCGTCGCCGGCCCTGTTGGCCGCCTACCTCTCCCACCTAGTGGAGGAGCACCAGCTGTCGGTGGCCGCCTTGCGGGTCCACAGGGCGCCGGCCACGAGGACCCCACCGACAACGAGGGGGTCAGGAGACTCATGCAGGGGATCTCGCGGGCCCACGGCAGGGGCCAGTGGCAGGCAAAGCCCTTGACTGCCGAGGGTCTGGCAGCGGTGAAGGCCACCGCCAGCGGACGTCGCTCCCTGGGGCGGGGCAGGGTGGACGTCGCCCTGCTGTCGGTGCTGCGGGACGGGCTGCTCCGGCGGTCGGAGGCCGCGGCGCTGACCTGGGGCGACGTGGAGCTGAGGGACCACGGAACCGGCCTCATTAACCCGCGCTGGTCCAAGACGGACACCGGGGCCGATGGTGTAACCCATTCCATCGGCCCCCAGGTGGCGAAGCCCTCAAGGCGATCAGGACCACGTAGGAACTGCTGGACCGGAACAGCAAGTTCTTTGGTCTCTCACCCCGGCAGATCGGACGGAGAGTATAAGCCGCTGCCGTCCCGCAGTCCTTGGCGAAGGCTTCAACGGGTATAGCGGCCGCGTGGGCATGGCCCAGGACCTCGCCAATACCGGCGCAGAGTTGCAGGCTCTCATGACCGCGGGCCAGTGGCAATCTTCGAAGATGCCGGCCCGGTAAACCGAGCGCCAGGCGGCCGTCCGAGGCGCGGTGGCCTGGTACTATCAATGGGCATCTCGAAATCATTCCGGCACTGCATAGGGCCTCAACTCAACCAGAAACAGATACGTGGACAACGGTAAGGATTCCTATTGACCGGTGTATGAAGTCATTCACGAACCGCTGCCCCTTATCGTAGGCCGGCAGCGGTGGCAGGTGACGCGCCAACTGAAGCAATGCGTGAATCCCGGTGCCGGCATAGCTGGAGAAGAAGATTCCATATACTCTGAAGAGCAAACTTATGCCCGGATACAGGCTGGGCAGGAGGACTAACCAATAACAGTGAGTGGGTATCGGCTTCTTCCCCGGCTTGTCCCCAAGCGCGCCGCCGATTACGATACGAGTGATGTCGGGCACAGTCTCTGTGAGCCCTACCCTTGCCTTCCGTCGCTGAAAGGATGGTTCTTGACCATGGAATACACTCTCGCCGACCTCGACGCCATGACCATCGCCGATGCGCATGCCCTCTCCTTCGATTAACGTGACAGTCTCCTGGACCTCATCATCGCTGACGGACGGCATCAATCCACGGATGCTATTTCTCACCGCATCGGGCTCTACTGCGACTATTTCGAGGAAGATTTCCTTCGTATGTTGAAGGTAAAGGCCGTCAAGGTCCTCTGTCGCGGCACTACTGCCTCCGGGTTCGACGGCGTCATCGTAGGCGACGACGAGGAATCCCAATATCGGGCCACCCTTCAGCACGTCCAGACCACCCTCGAAGCTGCTCGGACCAGCTATGAACGCGTCGTCACCCTCGTCGTCTTTCTCACTGATATGCGGAAGTGGCCTCTCTTCAACCAGATCTATCGTGAGTTCATCCCCAACCCGCCGTGCCGAGCCGTCATTGGCACCACCGGACTGGCCGAACCCCCCTTGCTCATCGAAATCGTCGAATGTATCGCCTACAGAGTCCTCCCTTGATGAATACCTCTCTAGCGGGACCGCTATTTGGGATTTGCTGAAATCTACCGCTCCAGCTATTCCGGAGCCCGGACTTCACGCAGTGACCCCAGGAGGAATGGCCGTGCAGCGGAAGTGGAGTATTGAATAACCGCGACGTCAACGCGGCGCGCAACCTGGAACTATGACCGGGTGTGAGCTTCTTGTTGGTAGAATGCGGAAACCGTGTAAGACCGGCTACGCCGGCAGAGGCCCCGGAAGCGTCAACAGGATCGGCCTCCGAAATCTGGGCTCCAGCGTATCTGGAGTATCAGATTTCATCAGATTCCAAAAAGTGACGACTTAGCCTCGAAGCTGAACGGGACCAGGAATATGCGGATAGCGATCAGCCCCCACATTGCAGGTATTGACGGATTTTCCCTCCTGCCACTACGGTGAGTGTCAGCTTGAAGTCCAGGAGAAAACCCGTGAACGACGCCACGCCATTGCCCGATACGGCTGCAATGCCGAAGGATGCTCCGGTTTCTCAACAGGGTTTGAAGCAAGGACTCCTGTACCTCTGGGTAGGACTCATCTCTCCCCTCGGTTAAGAGAAATATGGCCCTGCGGTGATCTCCACTTGCTGATGCGGACCCAAAGCTGCTGAATCCGTTCGGAGGCCATTTGGATGGCCCGGGGTGTCATACTCCCGCACGGAGCAACCTCGCCTTTCCCGGCTCCGGTTGGCCCAATGACGAACGACACACCCCGGGCCTGCTGCGCAGACTGGCCTATTTGCTCCACCTCCGCAAAATTCAGATGACGGCGCAAGTGCCTGATGAAAAGTTAAGCCGCCATTGTCCTGCCTTGCCATGGGTGTTGACGGTATGCTTTGCCCATTCTACGATTGCGGGGCGCGACCCAGATTCCCAATCGGCAGGCACGTAGCTATCAGGAGACGCAATGGCTGAGCAACATCTTTCCCACGAGGACCGGGTGCGGGAGTTGGCCCGCCTTTCGGGGATTTCCATCCCCGAGGACGAGGTGGCAGAGGTCGCCAATCGCTTCGGCAGCCTCATGCTGGAGTTGGACAAGATAAGAGACTTGGACCTCTCTGACATTCAGGCAGTCAGCATCTTCCCCGACGAAGGGTAAGCCGGAACCCCTAAACACCACCGAGAGGCCGACTTCATGGCAAGCAATGAGATTGCATTCATGTCCGCCGCCACCACCGCCCAGGCAGTGCGGGCCGGTGAACTATCACCCACCGAGGCGGTCGGGGCATACCTGGAACGCATAGACCGGCTGGACTCCCGCCTCGCCGCCTACATCACAGTGACCCGCGAGGAAGCCCTGGACGCCGCCCGAATGGTGGAGGACAAGCTGGGGAGAGGAGAATATGCCGGGCCGCTGGCCGGAGTTCCGATGGCCGTCAAGGACCAGTTCTGGACCGACGGCATCCTGACCAGTAACGGCTCCCGCGTTTACCGCGACTTCGTCCCCACCGAAGACGCCACCATAGTCCGGCGGCTGAAGGACGCGGGCGCGACGCTACTGGGCAAGCTGAACCTCAGCGAGTTGGCCATGGGGGGCACCCAGGAACCCCCGTATGGCATCCCGGCCAACCCCTGGGACCTGGAGCGGACGCCCGGAGAGTCCAGCAGCGGCTCGGGCGTGGCCCTGTCGGCCCACCTGTGCGCCGCTTCCATCGGCGAGGATACCGGCGGCTCCGGGCGTGGGCCGGCGGCCTACTGCGGCGTGGTGGGCCTGCGCCCCACCTTCACGCGAGTCAGCCGCTACGGGATGACCCACATGTGCTGGTTCATGGACGCTGCCGCTCCCATGACCAAGACGGTGGAGGACTGCGCCATAGTGCTGGGGGTCATCGCCGGCTACGACGAGCGCGACCCGTATACCAGCGCCCGCCCAGTCCCGGACTACGCCGCCGCCCTCGGCAAGGGAATCCAGGGACTGCGGGTGGGAGTGATCCGTGAGTTGCACCACAGCCCCGATATGCACCCGGAGGTCAGGGCGGCCGTGGAGTCGTCGCTCGACACCCTGCGCGGTCTGGGCGCAGAAGTGCGGGAAGTGTCCATACCTCTGGCGGAACTGGCTGGAGCCATTTTCGTCGGCGTGGCCGACACCGAGGGGGCGGGGGCCAGGGACGAGATTCTGCGCACACGCGCCGATGAACTGGACCAGGCCAGCCGGACCCGTCTGCTGTCAGCGTCGCTGGTGCCTTTCAAGGTCTACAATCGCGCCACCAAGGCCAGGGTGCTGCTGAGAAGGCAGTTCATGGCCGCGCTCAACGACGTGGATGTCCTGGTGTCTCCCACGGCGCCCTACCCCGCGCCGCTGCACACGGCTCTGACGGCACGGTTCGAGAGCGCAGAGGACGTGCGGGCGCGCTTCTTCTTCCGCCGGGCCTACACCGGCTGCTACTCGCTGACCGCACTGCCTGCCATTTCCATACCCGGTGGCTTCACCAGCGACGGACTGCCCATCGGCCTGCAACTCGGGGCGCGGCCCTTCGCCGAAGGTACTCTGTTCCGCGCCGCCCACGCCTACGAGCAGGCGACCGACTGGCATACCCGAATCGCACCGGCGGCCCGAGCATAAACCGGCAGGAGTTGCCGCCACGACCGACACAATTCGCGTGGGAATAATCGGGGCCAACGCCAACTGCGACTGGAGCAAGCGGGCCCACCTGCCCGCCCTGCTGGGGATGCCCGATTTCGAGCTGACGGCGGTCTGCGCCTCCCGCCCCGAAACCGTGGAGGAGTCCAGGGCGTTTTACGGCGCTAATCCGGCCTTCCACGACTGCACCGAGATGTCCAACGACCCCGACGTTGACCTGGTGGTGGCCCCGAGGCTCACAGCCCTCCGGGCCAAAGCTCGAAGAGGGTTCTGTCTATCGTCAAGATAGGTCCACACCTGCGGCAATGCGCGTTTGTCACACACCCTCTTAAACCCTGGATTTCAGATTGCGGCAAGGCCGGGTTAAGCCGAGGCAATCCATTCGACGGCACGTTCCCCTATCATGATAACCGTGGCGTGGCTGCCACCCGACCTGGTAACCCGCGGCATCACCGACGCATCGACCACCGACAACCCCTGTACACCCTTAACGCTACAGTATTGATCAACCACCGCCATCGGGTCGGAATCCGGGCCCATCTTGCATGTGCCGGACACATGCCTGGCTGTCCCAACGGTTTGGCGTATGTAGACGTCCAAAGCGTCGTCGTCGGCCAGGATGTCATCAGTCGGGTGGAGCCGGTAATCGGCCACGTCTCGATACGCATCGGTTTCGAGGAATCCGATCGCCATTCGGATGCCTTCCCTCACCCGACGAATGTCGTTTGGGTGCTGAAGATAGCGGTAGTTGAACTCTGGCTGCACTGAGGGATCGGCCGACGCAAGCCTGACGTATCCTGAGCCGTCGGGCAGCCCGAGGGTGCATGAGATTCGCGCCACCCGGTCCGGGGGAACGTCATCGTTGAGGAACTTGGTCCGTAAACCGGGGACGCGCTCCGGCCGGTCGTCAACCATCGGGGTGGTCCTCAGCAACATGTCATTGACTTCGCTGGACCCTTGGGAGGTGTAGTGCAAACAAAAGCGTGCCGCGTCGGCATCCGAAGTCAGGGTCATTCCGTCTTTGACTTTATAGGTAATCTGGGCGCTCAGGTGGTTAAACAGGTTCTGTCCCACTCCGGGGAGCTCATGAACGAGAGGTATGCCAAATTGTTGAAGCTGGTCTTTGGGGCCGATTCCCGACAGCATCAGCAGGTGGGGCGACTTGATAGCCCCGGCGCTCAACACAACCCGCTTCGCTTCGACGTTGAAAATCTCGCCTCCGCTTTCCACTTCGACACCGACGGCTTCTAGATCCTTGATCAATACCTTCCTGACGAAAACCCCTCCCCTCACCGTCAGGTTAAGATGGTGGCGCATGGGATTCAGGTGAGTGATGGCGGCGCTCATCCTCCAGCCGTCCAGGTTGTTCGAGGGCCACACGCCAATGCCCGAGGGGTTCGGGCCATTGGTATCCTCCACTGTCCCGTAACCCGCCGCCAAACAGGCTGCGTGGAAGGCCTTTTGGATGTCCGCCCAGGGACCGGATTGACGACGCCTTACTGGCATCGGGCCGTCGGTTCCATGAAAATCATCCCGAATATCGAGATCATTCTCAGATTTTCTAAAGTAAGGCAGTACCTTGTCATAAGACCATTCATTGTTGCCCATGGCGGACCAGGAGTCGAAGTCCTCGGGCAACCCCCTTTGCATTGCCTGACCGTTGATGGACGACCCGCCTCCGATCACCTTGCCCTGCGCCACGTGGATCTCCCCTTGTTCCTCGGTGATTGTTCCCCGCAGGGCCCAGTTATGCTCCGAGTCCGGGGATTCTGCGAAACTGGTGTAGCCGAACTTTATCTCGTCGGGAAGATAGTCCGGATCGGGATAATCTGGCCCGGCCTCCAGCAACAGAACGGAGGTATTCGCGTTTTCGGCCAATCTGCTGGCCAACACCGATCCAGCCGCTCCCCCACCTACAATAACAACGTCATATTTCATGGCCCCTCCGTAAATGCTTCATCTTCTAACACAGGATTTCCCAGTTTTAACTGATTCCGCTGAGGATAGCACGTTCCGGGATTTCTCCGATTATAGACCGGCGCTCTCCATAGCGGCCAACCAGCAGGTTCCGAACAGCGTAGGTGGAGCTTATTGCCGGTCTTCGGCACTTGTCAATCCGCTTTCGCTCCTTTGTCCATGGCGTCGGCAAAACGTGCCCGGCTTCAGGCCGAGGTCGGAACAATGAATGCTGCTTAGGGAAATTAGTTGCCTCACCTAAATTGCTACTGAAAAAGGTGAGACAAGCCCAAGGGGAGAGGAATCAGCCGAATGGCTAAGAAGGAGTTTTCGAGCACCATACGAGACCGCTACCAGCACCCCGCCAGGAGGGATAAGGGCCGGATCCTGGAACCATTGTTGGAGTGGACATCTCAGCACGGCATTGAATTCACCCGTTCCGGGGCTTACCGCAGTAACTACCAGGCCTGAATCTAGCAGAAGAACGGCGCGGTGATGCGGCGCTTCGTGGGTAACCACGGCTACTCGCATCCCCTGGCTGGCCAAATGCTGGTCCAGTTGTACCGCACCTTGCGGCTCTACGTAAATTACTTCCAGCCCTCCTTCAAGCTGCTGGAGAAGAGCCGGGAGGGGTCAGGCAGGGTGAAACGGTACAGCCCGCCAGCCACTCCCTCTGATCGGCTCTTGCAGCACCAGGCAGTGAGCGATGAGACCAAAGGACAACTGACCCGGGACCGGGCCAGTGTGGACCCGGCGGTCCTCCTGCACGCAATCCGCGAACCCCGGGCTGCGTTGGTGGCCGTTTCTTCCCCCGATCACGGTGAACCCGCCCGGCAGGAGAGTCTAGAGCAGTTCCTGTCCTTACTACCCACTCTGTGGCAGCAGGGTGAAAATCGTCCTACCCGCGCTCCCCGAACCAGGGGGCCACGACATTGGCGTACTCGGCCAGATCCCTTCGATGGCGTGTGGCAGGACATCCTGGGGTGGTTGGAAACGGACATCAACGCCAGGAAGATACTTGATAGACTTTGCTCCGAGCAGCCCAGGCGTTTCAGCGACCACCACTTCCGCTCGCCGTACCCCTTCTCCCGGGTCCGGCAGTCGGCGAGGTACTCTTCCACGTGCTCGGTGGTGATGTGGGCGAGGAGGGCCAGCCCTGCCCCTCGGAGTAGTGGGCCAGGTAGCCCACGGTCTCCTCCAGGCTCTGCACGTAGCTCCTGGAGTACCCGGCAGCCTGGTAGCTGTTGATGAAGCGCCGGCCGGCGTCGCGGAGGCTGGGAGTGGAACCAGGGCCGGGGTCAGAATCAGGACCGAAGTCAGGGACAGAGCAGAAGTCAGAAATTTTTTGACGGACATACATCAATGGCACCCGGGAGCTAACAGCCGTCAATTTTGTACCTGGGAACCGGTATTTGGCGGGCTGGACTGGACGAAATCAAGAACCGGGGCCGATTCCGACGTCACCCCGTCCTGCGGCTTGGGGATAGTATACGTCAGAACCGCCTCGTCCTCCACGATCTCGATGCCCTGCACGAAGTTGCGGATCAGGGCCTTCCGCTCCGGGAACGTCCCCTCCTGGAAGAGTGCGCGGAAGTCCGCGACGTACCCCTTGATCTCCTTGCTGGTGGGCAACTCCGCCCGCCGCTGCTCCAACTGGAACTCGGCCTCCTCCCGCGCCGCAACAAGCTGGTCCTGGCAGCTCTTCAGGGACAGGATGCGGGGGGACAGCACCTCGATGGGCAACTGCTGGGTCTCCAAAGCCTGGTAGAGGTTCTCCAGCCGGGTCTCCACGTCGGCCAGCTCGCTGTTGATGGCGATCAGCCTGCCGTTGACCTCCCCGGCCAAAGCATCAATCTCCTCGGCCACCAGGGTCACCAGCTCGGTGATGGTCTCCTCGGTGAGAATCCGCTCCCTGACCTTCTCGATCACCAGGTCCTCCACCTTGGTCGCGTTCAGGTAGCGGGCGGTGCAGGCTCCGGCCCCTTCCCGGAACAGGCTGGAGCAGACATAGTAGGCGAACTGGCCGCTCTTGGCGCCCTGGGCTGAGTAGGACTTGCCGCAGACACCACAGCGCAGGAGACCGCTCAGGAGATACTGGCTGCCCACCCTGGCGGGCCTCTGCACCGTGGGCGCCCGCTGGTGAAGCCCCTGCTGCACCGCGTCGAACAGCTCCCTTGACACCAGGGCGGGCCAGGCGTTCTCCACCCTTACCGGTTCCCCAGCCTTCTCGTCCTTGCTCTTGACTCCCCAGACGGCGGTGCCGGTGTAGGCTTCGTTGGTCAGCAGGTAGTGGATGACGTTCTTCTGCCAGCGTTTGCCCTTGTTGGTGATGCCCCGCCCGTTCAGTTCCTTGCAGATTTCCGCCAGCCCGTTGCCCCGGCGGGAACTCTCGAATATCTCCCGCACGATGGGAGCGGCCACCGGGTCCACCTCCAGGGTGGGGCGATCCTTAACCCCGTCGCTAACTTTGATGCGCTTGTAGCCGAAGGGAGCCTTGGAGCCCAGGAAGAAACCCCGGGACGCCGCCTCCCGCATTCCCCTAACGACCTCTTGAGCTAAATTTTCGCTGTAATATTCGTCCACCGACTCGATGATGCCCTCCAGCAGCCGGCCGGTGGCGCTGTCCTCGGCCTGCTCGGTGATGGACACCACCCGGATGCCCTTGCGCCGCAACTGGGCCTTGAAGGCCACGGCGTGCTCCCGCTTGCGGGTGAATCTCGAAAACTTCCAGACCAATATGACCTGGAAAGGGGCCTTGGGCCTGCTTCCCTCGTCGATCATCTCCCGGAACTGGGGCCTATCGGCGATCCTGCCGCTCTCGGCCTCGTCCACGTACTCCCTGGCCACGGAGTAGCCGTTGTTCTTGGCGTAGTCCCTGAGCGCCCTAAGCTGGGCGGCCACGGAGAGGTCCACGTCCTGCCGGTCGCTGGAGACCCGGGCGTAGAGCGCCGCTGGGGTCAGGGCTTGAAACTGCTGCCTTTTCGTCATATGTGCATCCCCTTTTTGCTGTTGCGTCTAATTACCCAGTCTTACCCAGTATCATGAAACACCCCATTGGCTTCTGTCAAGGACCGACTGTCAGCAACCGAGGCAGCCCGTTTATCGCCTACCGGACTTCCGCCAGCAGGGACAGGAATCGCGGCGCGTTGACGATTGTCATGCCCCGGTGTTCTCCGATGGGCAGCAGATGCCGACGGTCGCCGGTCGCCAAGTAGTCGGCATTGGCGGCCACCGCGCACTCCAGCACCCGTTTGTCCGCGTGGCCGCCCTCAATCACTTCCTCCAATCTCGGCGGCTCAATCACGACGGCGGCGTTCTCCAGGGTCAGTATCGCCTGGTTCGTGCGCTCCTCATCCCAGCCGAACTTGCGCGTCAGCACTCCGGCCACCTCTTCAAGGATGAACAGCGACAGGATGAACTCGAACCTGCCCCGCAGGGCCAACCCCAACAACATCCGCTCGTTGCCGGGGAAGTTCAGGGCCGAGATGATCACGTTGGTGTCCAGCACTACCCTCATGCTGGGGACTGATCCTCCTCGGCCCGGTACTCTTCCACCAGCCCGGCCACGTCCTCCGGGCCGACGCCCCGTTCCCGGGCCCGCTCCTCACCGTACCGGAGCAGTTCCCGCCACTCGCACTCCTCGATGTAACGGAGCACCGCCTCCCGCAGAAACTCGCTGCGGGACCTCCCCCGCTGCTGCATCGCTTCGTCGAGCCGCTCCGCCATCTCGGGCGGCAACGAGAAGGTGATGGTCTTCGTCGTTCTCGGCATGATCACCCCTTGTTATCCGGTCTTACTCTGATACTGGGCCACCGGAGCAACCTTGTCAACCGATTCCCGGCGGGGAATTGGCTATGCACTACTAACGGGCCTTAACAGTCATGGGAGAAACAACCCATATGGCCAATCGGCGTAGTCGTCGGTGAAGACCCGCTCCGGAGGCCCTTCCCACTGCGACACCAACAGGTTCAAGACCAGATTGTCCAACTCCCACAGCCTCTTGAGGCTGCCCTCCAAAGCTTCAAGCGAAACTCGCTCTGCTGGCACCTCGACGCCCCTGGAAGTCGTTACACCGTTGAACTGCACGAAAGAATGGGCCAACGTGTTGCGGAAATCGTAACATTCCCGGATCTGACTGGGGAGATCACCGAACTGCTCGGTCATCATGCTATTCTCGGTTATCGCTTCGTAGAGACGCACCTTAGCCCGAAGCGGAATCGGCGCTTCGATAAACCAACGACGGAATTCTTCCCGATGGTTCCCAACGTCCAACCACTCCGTCAAGAGGCAGGTCAAATTCAGCTCGAGCGATGCCATCAAGCCGAGGTATTCACCCCTCATGCGGTTGTACTCTGCGGCCTGTTCCGGACTCATATCCATGGCGTATCTCCGACAATGTATTTCGCCAGCGCCGGCACCTTGACGCGGGCAAAGCAATGGTTTTCGCCTGGGACCCTCCACCCGTCTGGCCCGGTCTTTCGGTTGGATCAAACCACCTCCGGGGACTTTACTCTCAAAAGTGTCATCTCCACGTGCCGAAAGTGACGGATAATGTTTCTATCGGCACAATCTTCGTAAACATCCCGCAACGGATTGGGAACGGCCTGTCACAACCCGCTGATCGCGCACTCCAGCCTCCCCAAAACAACAAAGGCCGCGTTTCAACATAACGCGACCCTGACTCCATCATCGCAACCTTCCGGGCACATTGGCAGAGGAAAAGGCGGTGCAAAATGTTAAGACTCCGTTAAAAATCCTGAAATCTCCCCGTGTGGTTACCAGCGCGGCCCATTTGCGGAACCAGCGTCCTATGTTTGTGGGCAAATTACCCCTGATGCCTGCCGGTCGACACTGTCCTGCAAAGAAAAACCAGCGACTACTCGGATTCGGCGAGTCATACAACAATCAGCGAACGCCCGCAGCGGTCCTGCCAGTTACTACGGGCGGAAATTTCGCTACTCGGTACATGGTCGAAAGACCGATGAAAGTTGCCCGCCATTGCGATTAATATCGTCCCAGCATTCTGCAGCTGCCAACGGCGTGCTAGTTCTTTCCGTGAGGTGACTATGGAAATCAGGCCCACCGCAATAGCCTGGGCCCCTGCCGGATATAGCAAGGGCCCAGACCTTCTAGCGTAGAGCACTGTACCTCGTCAGTTCGACGAGTTGTGAGAGGCGCCGGTACCATCTCCTTCCGCTGGCCCCTCTCCTTCATTGGGATCGTATTCGATCTGGTTGTCGATGGCGTCTTGAAAGCGGATCCGGAGTCGGTTAGCGTCATCGCTTTCCAAAACCGTGGACCTGTCCGCCCTTTTCGCCACATCCAATGGCAGGTTCCCCACGCCGGGAACCACTGTGTGCTTATCGCCCGCTGCATTGGTGCGGGTTACGAAGAGATACGACTTCCCAGCTTCCAATAGGTCCGGGTCTCCCTCGACGCGGTACTTAGTGCCGTTCGAGAAGTCCACCCCGTACTGCACGACCGCCACCTGGGCAGGGAGCGTGCCCTTCAGGGACTCCAGGACGGTCACGGAGTAAAGCGTGTAAGGCTCGTCGTCCTTGTCCTCCACCTGGCTGGTCTTGGCATCGACCTGCCCGAACCAAACGTTGTGCGAAATGCCTGCCAGCTTCTGATCATCGTGGATGTCCGTCACGTGAAGGGGGTGACCCACAATCAGTGGGACCGGTCCACCTCCGGCGTACTGCCCCACGGCGATCCCCAGGAGTGCCAGGGAAATGACAATGACGCTGGTCCAGGCCACATGTTTTTTTCTGATGTTGATGCTCATTATTGGTTACCCCAGTATTCGCGGTAGTCTTCCTTATCGTGCTCGCCCAGTTCACACTGGTTCAGGATGTATTCGTGCATGATGTTTTCATCTAGCGAATGCTTCAGACGCTGGGCATGACCCCACTCGTGTGCCGCCACGAACTCCTTCTTACAATCGCTGAAGTCGTCCATGTAATGCTCATTGTAACGGATGCGGTCCGTGAAGATCGGCCACCAAGTGTAGTACCCAGCCCAGGTCACGTCCGGCTTGTCCACGTCTTTCACCTTGAGGTCCGTGGACGTGTTTGCGTTGTCAGGAGCGATTTCTACGCAATCGTTGCTCCCCTGGAGAGCCTCCCACATCCTTTCTCCTTCTCTCCGCGCCGAGTCGTACTGGGTCGCTTCTTCGTAGCGGATCTCGCAGTCGCCGTTGACGGAGTCGTACCGCTGGTAGTGGGCCTGTATCGCCGGAGTCGTGCCGATGAACGCCGCCACGGAGAAGACGAAAATCGACAGCGCCACCATAGGCAGTATGTATCTCATGGTTGTTGTCTCCTGATGGAGTGCCGTACCCGGTCACCAACCGGGACACGGGTTACGGCCCGATTTCGGTCAGGGCGCACTTGCACCCAAGGTCAAATTGACGTGATACACCTCCGTTTTGACTGGTCAAGCGGCAGGAGTCATTGACACCCAGATGACGGAACCCCTGCGGCGACAGCAAAACTACCGCCGCGCGCCGTCGTGACCGAGCCAACAAAAAAAGCCCTGCCGGCAGTCGCCAGGGCTGGACACTCAGGAAACACAGGGCTAACATTGAGCCCGATGGCGGAGCGCATTTCCCCATCGACCGCGGCCTCGGTGTTAGCTCCACCGGGGCCGTTTTATTGGCCCGCGCATTCTATGAATTGAGCGTGAGACTGTCAATCACGGGATTTCGTCGCAGAAAGCCGTGATTAGCCCGAAAATACGCCGGCAACCGAGCCCCGTTGCAGCCGTATCAGATGAGTAGGAAACCAAAGGCTTCCCAATGAATCAAAACCATGCCGATTACAATTCTGACGGCAATTTCGACACCGGGACGACGATGCCTCAAAGCACCCGGTCATAACTGGATTCCGCGTGAACGCCTTCACGCCGGCAGTTCTCGAAGTGTGCGGAATGGGAAACGGAGAACCCAAGATTAGATTGAATTTCACACATCATCAAACCCTTGGGTAAAATCGGCCGACAATCCCATATTTTTGGGCCATGAGCGTACCTTGCACTGATATTATGCCACATGGTCTTACTAACTATCACTCCTCAACCGGTCTTTGGCCCGCCGGCGGCAGCGGAGAATGATCTTTTGCATTTCCGTTCCTCCGCAATGCAACCAGGCCGTGGCCGTGGCTCCCGAAATGGGTCAACGTGCCCGGCGACTTCGAACCTCCGGAGACCGCCATCAGAAGGCATAGTCGGGTTCCAGCACGTCGGGGTTGCGCCAGGCTTTGCCCAGGGGTCCCACGTCCTCCACCAACTCCCTATGGGACACCCACAGGGGCACGTCCACCCGGCTGCGCTCCAGCTCCCTTCTCGCCACCCCCAGGAAGTTGGCCTCCGCCAGCGCGTCGTCGAACACGATCAGCGCCAGCGGCCACGCCCCGTGATCGTCCAGCGGACGCTGGGACGCATAGTAGCGCAGGTACGGCGCCAGGCGCGCCGCCATGGTCCCGGGCCGCACCGCCCGCCGCTCCCACTCCAGGAAGAAGGGCACGTCCTCCTCTTTCCCTTCCTCTTCCCAGCGCAGCATCCCGAAGGCGTCCGGGTGGATGGAACGCAGCGTCCCCAGGTGGCGGAAGTGGCGGGACGCCCGGTGCGGCGGGTCGTACTGGACCACCCGGTACCCCTCGCCCTTCCCCTGGCGGGACATCCGCGCCAGGAACCGGTGCACCGCCTCGGTGTGCTCCAGGTTTCTAGCCAGCAGCCGGCTCCGCCGCCCCCACACCCTGCGCCACCACTCCGCATCGTCGCCCCCGCCGCTCATCTCCACGCTCCACTGCCGGCGCAACCGGCCCACCGCGGTGCGGTCCCTCCGGGCCAGCGTCGCCAATCCCCAATCGGACAGCCCCAGGTGGCGGCGCCGGCCCGCCAACTTGCGCTCCACCAGCCGGCCCTCCACCAGCCGGGACAGCAGCTGGGACACCCGCATCTTGGACACCCCCAGCAGGCCCTCCAACTCCGCCGCCGTGATCCAGGGCCAGTCGGCCAGCAGGTCCAGCACCCGCTTCTCCCCGGGCTTCAGCAGGGCCGGCAGCAGGTAATCCGGCCCCCACAGCCCGGTCTCCGGCATCTCGACGGTATCCGGGTAGCGCAGCTCCACCAGCGGCGGCTCAGGTTGCGTCCTGCCCTGCCAGACGCCGCGCTTCAGCACGTCCGGCAGTCCCAACCACGATCCGCCCGACGGCGTGCGCCAGATGCGGTCCTCCGGGTCGGCCCGGGCCGCGTCCTCCTCCAGCGCCACGAAGGCCAGCCCGCCAAACTGGGACATCAGCCGCCGGGTGTGCCGCAGCCGCACCGTGTCCGGCGCCAGCACCAGCACGGTCCGGGGACCGCGCTCCTCGCCCAGCCGCCAGGCCCGCTTGGAGAACCCGGTCCGATCTGACGTGGCCCCCTGGCGCACGATCCCCAGGGTCCGGTCTCCGGGCAGGTGAACCACCGCGTCCAGCGCCCGGCTCCGGTACCACTCCATGCCCGCCAATCCGCCGGCGACAATGGCCACGCTGGCCGCCACCCGGTAGATCACCCCCACCGCGTCCAACCGCTCCAGAAACAGCCGCTGCCAGCGCCGCGACACCGGGTAGCGCCGCAGCGCTTCCTCTTCGCTGACGCCGTTGATGTCGGCCAGCCACTCCACTCCCTTGCGGGTCAGGTAATACCGCCGGGCGGGAGGCAACAACGGGCTGCCGTGGCTGACACCGGCCACCACGCCCAACTCCGTCAGGTCGGCGATCTCCTCGTACACCCGCTGGTTGGCATCCCCCGCTACCTGGGACAGCTCGATACGGTCCAGGAAGGGCATGGCCCCCAGCAGACGCAGCAGCCTCACGTCCCGGTCCCTGCTGTGCGGAATGTCTTCCTCCCCGGCGACTTTCCCGCCGCGCTCACCGCGTCCCGCCTCGACCTGCGGACCGTCGCCGGTATCCAGTTTCCCCAGGATGACCAAGCCGGCGCAAGGGGCAACTGTCAGCAAAGGGCGGCGTCAGACGCCGTGAGCAACGGCGTCGGGACCGGCTTCAGGGTAAAGGACGTTTCCCGACGCTTCCCCTGTTGCGGCGTAGTACAAGGAAAAGAGGACTTGTAGAAATACAATTCGCTGCAATTTCCTACCGGATTGCTGCGGCAGCAGCCCCCTACAGGACGGTCCCGGCGAGCAGTTGGGTTTAGGCTCCGTCCCGCACTGCAATCGCGGTCACCAACGGGGGAGTTCCCATCCTGCTGCGACGCAGCAAGCGGGAGGATGGGCGGATGTCGTGCGTGCCCGGTCGGGTTGGCGGCGCTGCCCCTGCGGATTGGCGTCCCATAGCTCTCATGGGGGGTTCTCTATCCCCGGCGCGCCACCGGAATCAAGGAAAGTTCAACGCAATCCGCGACTGTGATGCTGAATCCCTTTCGGCCGGCCCTTGAGTTCTGAATTCGTCACGACGCCGGCGAGGATGTAACCGGACGCAAGCGGCTCGTAATCGTGGGCACCATTTGATTTCTGTTGGTGATGGCGGTTTATCTCCCAAGGTCCAAGACTGGAATGCTGCCCAGTTTGGTGCCGGCCAACTTCGCGGGTTGCAGTTGATCTGGGCCAATGCTGGCTACTCGGGTCAACTGCTAGCTTGGATCTGGCCGGTGTGCAGACAGGTTCTGACTGTGGTGAAGCGCAATCCCCACAGTTCCCATTTCGAGGTGTTTCTCGCAGACTGGTGGTGGAACGGCCACTGGCGCGGCTGAGTCGTTGTCAAAGTGCGCAATGAAAGCAGCGAGGCATGGGTGAATATCGTTATGATCAACCTGTTGCTCAAACCACTCCAACCCGCTTGAAACCATTTGGGGAGATTTCGCTACATTGCTTCCTCGCAGGGAGGTGTCGGAAACTGGCCATTAGGCCGTCGGAGTCTGTGGCTGGCCGACCCCCAAGCCCGGAGATCACAGAGTTGCGCTCGGTACGTCAGCAACCGGATGTGCATACGTCCCACGTTGAGGTGCTCCCCAGGTCCAGGAAAACCCTGCCCAACGGGCTGTAGTTGTAGGATGAAGTAGTCCGGTGGGTCAATATCCCCACGAGCCTCACCCGGTCGCCACTCTGAACCGCGAACACCGGTGCCCCGCTATCACCGGTGTTGGCAGAGACGCCAACCCGCGTCTGACACAGGTACGTGCCTATCCACTGCGTGTTGCTTACGTCGTCTGATTTGAAGCAGACGCGGGTAACGTCTCCCCTCGTTCGCCCCGTGGACCTGCCAACCTTAAGGACTTCATCTCCCACCATAGCAGATCCGTAATCGCGGGTTATGCTGTAGTGAGCCGTGTCGGGGTCGACGCTAATTCCCCAATCGCTGCTCGGCTTGGCGATCCAGCCCCGATTGTACTTCACCCCGGACGAGAAATCGACGAAGGCCGAATCGGAATGGCGGCAACCGTCGCTATCAGTGCAACCGGTCAGCGCAGTGGAGAACGCCGGATCAATGTCCTCGTAGCCGATCAGGTTGGACGCTCTGGGTTGGTGCACCTGGTTGCTGGACGTTACGCCGCCATCGTAAGGTTGCGCTTCCGTGCAGTGCCCGGCCGTGACCATGCCGGCAACACCGCTCTTAACGGCCACGAACCCCATCGTGCAATTCCTGCCGCCAATGTTGATTTGGTAGCCACCAGCCATTTTGTCGTTATGGGCCCGGTCCTGCAATGTGTGGCTGCTTGAGGTCGGTTGTTCCTCCACCGCCACCGTAACCGCTGCGCGAGGTATGCCTATGCCCTCAAGGAACTTGTAAATGGGTTCGACATTTGCCTCGCTCACCACTCCGATGTAGAGCTCGTTTGCGCCTTCGTCCAGGTCGGTCATCATCACCCCTTCCTGGTTCCACAAGCCCTCTGACTCCATCAGGGCGTACCAGTCAGAAAGCTGGGTGATGGTGTAATCGCCCTTGATGACGTTCAGCCTCAAGCCCGGCTTCACGTCAAACCGTTTTTCGACCTCCTCCCGCGCTTTTTGCTGTTTGGCCGCTTCAGTCGCGTCCCCGGTGAGGTAAATGTTGAGCACGCTCTGGCCGTCGGACAGGAAAACGCCGCCGAATTCCGGAACCTCGTTCGATACTTCCTTCAACAATTCGTTGGGGTCCTTATAGGTTGCCGGGTCAAAGTCGGTCGGCGACCCTTGCATCCACGCGAACCCTCCCATGGCCACCGTCAGGGCGAGAATGCCAGCTATCGTCAAGAATCGTTTCGATACCATAGCGTTACCTCCTCCGAATGCCTACGTTGGAGGCATTATAATGACACACAATATAATATATCAACATAGTGAATTTAATCACATCGATCCGCAGCAAGGAGAACGAAACCGCCCATGAGGGCTGGGGGAACGGCAACCAAGACCGTCGGCAACAACCCGAAAAAAGCACTTGGGTAACCAGAGGGCGGAACGGATCCGGCGGTTCACCCTGGCCTATGGTGGGAATAACGGACCTGGCTCTTCCGTCTGTCAATGCCGGGGCTGACCGCGTAGCATGGTGGTTCATTTTACGTTAGAGATGACATTAGCAAGCAGCCAGCAAGCGCGGAGCAAGCGATTGGCGGCGCGGATGACCAGGCGCTTGCAAAATCCGTTCCCTGCGACGGGAGTGCGGGCGATAATCAATGCAGTTCACGGTTTTTCCAGCCTTTCCCGAACGAAAGCTGGCGGGTCCGTCCCCGACCCGGACCGATTGACTGGGATCGAGCCTCGCTCTCCCCGCGTCGGTTTCAACGGAGACCAACGCCACCCGCTGCGTGGCGCGGATCACGGAGTCGAGCCCCGCTCCTCCGGCGTCCACGTCGATGCGGGACGTCACACCGCGCTGGCGGTTGGCAATCGCCGCACCGGGAGGCTTCACCGGAAGGTTGTGGTTCAATTCTGAGTTCTGCGCTATAGACGGCATGGGGGCGCCGCCTTTGACCTGGCGCTCAACGCCGTCTCGCTGGGCGTCTTGCTTCCTGCTGGTGACGCTGAAGCGGCCCACAGCGGTTGAGTGGTTGCTGGAAGGGCTTGGCTTCGGACTGGGTTGGTGAAAGCGTCCCGGCGCCGCGGCTCTCTTCTAACACCCGCCGGTCATTCCGGTCGTGGGCACCCTTTCTGCCGCCGCAGGTGCGCGCGGGCAATCAGCCGGGCCAGAATGCGCAGACCCTCCCGGACCTGCTCCCGCTGCTGGGGCGAGTAATCGGGTCTATGCTGCTGCTCCGGCAGCTCGGCGTCCACTTGCCCACGCCGTTGCCCGGCGGGTTGATTCCCCCGGCTCGACCTTCGCCGGTACCGGTTCCCCTGATTCGATTTCGTCATGTTCCTCCGTGTTCTGCGGCCCCGGCGCCGAGGGCGTCGTGGTGTGGTCGCTGGCCGCGTTCTTCTGCCCAGCGCTTCCCCTGGCCTTCCCCGCCGGCTCATGAACCCCGCCGGGCAAACCCTGGGGCCGGACGCCGCCGGCGATGCCGGCTCGGTGGCCACTCCGGTGAAAACGGCATTCAGCATGGTCACCGGTCTTCTGGTCTTCTTCTGCCTCTCGTTGGTTGAAGGCGTGCCGGAGACGCTCCGCCACTGCCGTAGAGTGTGAACGAACATCTCCCTCCGCATAACCTCGCGCGCGCCCCCACCATCCTGCGGGGGCGCGCCGGGCCTTACGAAAACGGCCCCTCCCGTGGTGTCATTGGGGTGTACAGGAGTCGCGTCCGGTGGCGGCAATGCAGGTCGGGACGTTTTGAACCTGGAACCCGGGGAAATCGGCCCTCTACCGGACCTTTCCTGTTAACGGTTTTCGTAAGGCCCCGTTCCAACGTCCGGGTACAACGGCCCTACCTGAAACCGGCATTTTTGCCGGATGGAAAACCGGGGACCGCGTGCAATCGCCCTACCTGAGACGAACATTTTTGTATGCGGAGGCGGGAACATGACAGCGGAGACGCCGGGCATCCACCGGAGCGAGAGCATCGAGGACCTGCACCACCTGCGGCTGATGGCCCTGCTGGACGAACTGGTGCGCGACAAGGGGCCGCGCCAAGCGGCGGCGGACCTGGACGTGGACCACCGCACCCTGACCGCCAGCCTGGAGAGCGGACAACTCACCCGGCGGATGCGGGTGGCCCTGGACCGGGCGCTGCTTGACGGGGCCGGGTCGCCGGCCCAGGAGCAGCGGCAGCGCAACGACCTGCTGGCCGGGCGGCTGGATAGGGTGGAGGAACTGGCCGGGGAGACCGCCGTGGGCCTGGCCGCCGTCCAGGGCGAGGTTGCGGCCCACGGCCAGGCCTTGCGGAGCATCGAGGCCAGGCTGGCGCAAGTGGAAAGCGCGAATAGTCCGCCGAGCGCAACGCCCGCCGTCAGTTCGAGCCAGCCGCCCTCACCGCCGCGTGCGCCGCGCCGCGAGTTCCCCGAACTGGCCACCCTGGAACCCGCCGCTGACGACGAGCAGGTCTTCGGCGACGCCTGGCCCCTGATCCAGGAGTGGCGGGCGCTGCGGCAGCGCCACCCCGACCGGGGCAAGGGCCTGGATTGGCTGCGCGACGAGGAGCGGCTCATGACCGTGGAACTGGCGTTGCTGGAGGAACACGGCCTGACCCTGCCCCCGCAGGACTATCCCCTCACGGGCCTGAACCGCAACAACCAGACCAACTGGCGAAGCACCACCCTGGCGGAGACCCGCCGGGCCCGGAAGCGGCGGGAACGGCTGCGGTGGCCGCTCCGGGCGCTGGCGCTGCCGTGGCGGCTGTGGCGCAGGTAGGTATCCGCCCCCGAAAGGTCCGGTTCCAATCCGGTTAACACTTGCCCGGTGGGGCGCGCACGGCCTACCCAGGGGCGTAGAGAAGGCTGACAATATCTGCGTTGTCAGGCTTTTCCAGAGTTTCCCGCCGTAGAAACCTGGGGGTCCCTCCCTCAGCCCGGGTCTTTGCCGAAAGGCCGGCCCACGAGGGAATGCTGCCGACCCGGAGTGTTCAAGTCCTCCGCAGGCAGCGCGGGCCGGTGGTTGGAGTGCTCAATCCCTTCTTCCCCGGCCTTGTCCAACGGGTTGGAGTGTCAAGCCCTGCTCCCGTTGGGCAGTCCGGCGGCTGGAGTGTTCAAGTCCTTCTTCCGCCGGACGCCGTTCAGCGGTTGGGAGCTGATCCCTCCCGGTTGCTGGACACCCGTCCGCTGGCCGGAGTTGATCGCTCCCGTCAACGGACGGAGGGCGCGGAGCGATTGATCCCGCTCCGTTCCCAAACCCGGCCGGGGCAAAGTTGCCCTGGTCAACGTCAACAACCACATCGTCAGGGAGGTGATGAATCGAAACAACACGGCATCCCGGAGATTACCATCATCCGGCTACATTTGCGGAGCGGCCGACGCCCTTCGCCCTGCCCTCGCCCTGCCGCCGGAGCGACTGAACGCCTCCAGTGCGCCCTGCCATGCTGCGGCGCGGCTGCCCAACCACGGCAGCCACCGCCGCTGCCGTCACTTGCACCGGCCGGTCATCCCTCAGCGACGGCCGGGCGCTCGTTACTGCCACGGGTTCCCCCTGGCCTGGTCCCTGACCACGCGACCGCCGGGCGAGCTGCGTTCGCCGGATTCTCCCCACCCACCCGGTTTCCACCGACTCCGGCCCTGGCCGAACTGTGCCCTGCGCCAGCGCCACAACCGCTATTTCCCGCGGCATCGCCTGACCCTGGGCGTAGTGCGCCTTCCCCACGGGCTGGCTGGACCTGCCGAACACCACCCTGGGCGCATTTCGTCTTGCGCGGGATGGCTCGGATAGGCAACGGGGCCATCTCCAACATGGCGTAGCGGTCGGCAGGAATCCAGCAGTCGGGAGCAGGAGACAGGCCAACGCGCCAATCGCTAACGCCGTGGCCTATTCCGGCAACCGGGTCAGCGGCGGACAGAAGGTCAGTGACAGCGGCGACAACTACAACCACGTCGAGGAGGTGATCTCCAGACACAACAAACATCCTGAGTTTCCGGTCGCCACGGGCCGCTTGGAGCGACCAGTGAACCGGCGGTGACAACCCAAGGCCCGCTGCGCCAAGCGCGGCGGGGCGGCTACCAAGGCAGCTGCGTGGGCCGCCACTGACAACCGAATAGATACCAACGAGCGGGGTCGTCTCTCCCAACTGCGGGGAGGCGGCCCCGCTCTTGGTGTTCCGCCTCCCGGCGAACACAACCACAGCGGCGAATGGACCGCACCCAACGACCTGCATCTTGAACCGGAGAGCGGGGTCGGTCCATTCGGGCCGGCCTCGCTTTCCGCCTTTCGGAGGAAACGACATGAAGGCCAACACCACGAACACCGTCAACTACAACATCGAACCCAGCGTCAATGTCAGCGGCAAGAACAACGACAACGCCATCCGCGTCAACCTCACCGGCGAAGCCGCCGTCCCAGCCGTCGAACCCAGCCCCGCCACCGGCCGGGCCGAGTCTCACCTGTCCGTGGCCGCCAGGGAGCGCGGCCTCAACATCAAGGAACTGGCCGCCCTGATGGGCGTCGGTCCCTCCCACCTGTCCCAGGTCGCCCGGGGCAGGAAGACCCTGACACCCTACATGCGCGGCAAGATTGAGGCAGTCCTGGGTGAAGTCCCTCCCCAGGGCGTCGTCCACCGCCAGGGCGGCGTGGTCAAGGGCGGAGAGAGCACCTACCTCCGGGAAAAAGCCCGGGAACGTGGGATGACCCTGCGGCAGGTGGCGGACCGGGCCGGACTGACCTATGGCTACGTCGTCCAGGTCAGCCGGGGCCAGCGCAACCTCAGCCCGTCCGCCCAAGCCCGGATGGAGTCCGTCCTGGAGGCTCCGGTGAAGGTGGAGACCGCCCAGCCTGCCGACATCAACCCGCCGGCCCTGTGGGAGCGCATGGACGCTCACGGCTGGTCCCAGAACGAAACGGCGCGGCGGGCCGGCATCAGCACCGGGATGCTCTCCCAGGTGATGAACGGCCATCGCAAACCCTCCGGGGACGTGCTGAGGCGGCTGCACGAAGTGCTGTTCGCGCCTTCTCCGGCGGAACTGGTGGCGCCGGTGGAGCTGAAAGTCATGGCTTGGAAGAAGGGCGGGCGCAACGGCGTGGTGATCAAGGGCGCCGGCGGGCCACGGGCTGGAAATAAGCCTGGCGACGGCACCATCCGCGTCGGCGGTAGGGTCCCCTGGGGCGCCGAGGTCGAATTCGCCTACACCAGCGGATACGACCGCCACGGGCGGGTCTCCGTGAACCACCTGGTGGACGAGCGGGGCTGCTCCGCCATGCTGAAGCAGGGCGAGCGGGACACCGGTTAGCCCGCTTCCTTATCCTTGTCGAAGCGGGGGCACAGAATGCCAAGGCCCCTGAACATTGACATCCAGCCACACCACATCGGCCGAACAGGTAAACCTCCCCTCAGTAGAGCCGATCAATAGAGCCGCTCCCGGTTGGCCTCTTCCTCCTCGGCGTCAATCCGCCCAGCGTCGGCTCCGGCAATCTGGTCCGCCAGCACCTGCCCGTAGCTGGGATAGCACGACCGCTCTATCCGCGCCGACGGGTCCCAGAGACGGCCCCGCAGCAGCGCCCTCCCGCAGTGCAGGAAGGCCTCTTCCACCGTCACCTTCAACCCCGACAGCGGAGCCCGCCCGCCCACGGCCATGGGTTCCAGCAGCCCCTGGCCGGTCACGATCTCCGCCTTCCCCTTCACCCGCAGCGTCTCGTTCATCCCCGGCACGAAGAACAGCAATCCCACCCCGGGGTTCGCCACGACGTTTTGCAGGGAATCCACCTGGTTGTTGCCGGGACGGTCGGGCAGCAGCAGGGTCCTCTCGTCCAGCACCCGCACGAATCCCGGCGGGTCGCCCCGGGGCGAGGCGTCGGGCTGGCCGGCGGCGTTGCTGGTGCTCAGCACGCAGAAGGGCGACAGGGCAATGAAGTTCCGGCAGTGCTCGTCCAGCCGGTCCAGCACCTTCTGCGCCGCCCGGGGCGCCGGAGGACGATAGGTCTCCCGCAAATCCGCTCCATTGGCAATGGTCATGGTGAACCCTCCTCAACCTTCTCGCAACCGGCGCAGTTCCTCTTCCAACTCCCGGTTGCGGGCCTCGGCGGTGTCGGCGCGCGCCTCGGCAGAGTTGGCACGGCTATCAGAAGCATCAGCACGGGCCTCGGCCTGGACACGCAATTCTCGTTCGGTTTCGGCGCGAGCCTCGGCCTGCACGCGGCCCCGGCGCTCGCTCTCCAGAGTGGCGATGGGCTCCCCCGTGGCGGGGTCGCGGAACACCAGCCGCCCTTCCTCCCACCGCAGGTTCAGCCCCAGCGCCCGGCTGTACCCCTGCAACGCCCCGCCGGGCAGTTCCTCTATACCTATCGGCTCGTACCGGCCCTCCACCAGCCGGTCCCCGGCCAGCTTCGTCCCGTGGTGCTCCCCGGTCTCGTCGAAGCGCCAGTACTCCCCTATGCCCAGGGACTCGTAGTAGTCCCGCTTGTCTCCCACGTCATGCTCCCCCGTGCTCTCCGACGCCACCTCCAACACGAAGTCCGGCGCCTTCCCCTGCTCCTCTACTACGTAGCCGTTGCTGGCCCGGTAGGCCGCCGGGTCCGCGCCGAAGGCCACCAGCAGGTCGGGGTACCGCGCGCGGCGCTTGTCGAAAGCGGCGTCCGGGGCGATCCAGCGGTCAGCCTCCACCAGGGTGGTCTCCGGGTGGCCCAGGTGCTGGGCCAGGTAGTGGGCGTTGCCGGTCTTCGCAATGTGGTCGAACTGGGTCACTTCATCAGGCTCGCGCTCGGGTATGTCGGGCAGGCGGAAGCGTTGCCGGACTTTCGGGGCCCTGGGGGTCTTGCTGCTGGCGCTGGTGTCGGCGGTGGTCACGGCGAACCTCGGCTGATCTGGCGTTGGGCGGGCCTGGCGTTGGGGTCCCGGTGGGCGATGGGCTGGCTGGTTGGGGGGATTATACCAGCGCCGGCCAGGCGCCGGCAGGCTGGCGAAAATGCCCGAACCTGCCGGCCCAAATCCACCACCTAATGGGAGAAAAATGGTTTTGGGGCTCCTTGATTGGGCCGGTTGGGGCATCGGCTGACGGCTGACAGGTTGGCAGTGGGTTGGCGTGGCAGGAGTAGGCGCTGGAAGGGGATATTGGGGCGTTGGCTGGCGACGCCAGGGCGAGGTCTATGCCAACCGGTCCTGGAGAAGGGCGCAGTGTCCCTACGGCGGGAGTCCCCGTCGCTTGAATGCCCGTCGGTAGTGGCGCAGACCGTCCCAGGTCAGGGTGGGCCGTGGGCCAGCGCCGCTATTCTCCGGTGCGCTCCCGCCAGCAGCGGGAAGGATGGATGGCCCCGGGCCAGCCGGATCAGCAGCTTCCTGGCGTGGCAGACCACCCGTCCGGCCAGATTGATCAGAGCAAAGCGCACCGCCTTGAGCCGCTTGTTCACCCACTGACCGCCCAGGGCCAACTGCTTGACCGCCGAGTTCAGGTTGAACGCCAGCGCCGCTATCGCCCACCAGGCCGCGTTGGCCCCGAACTGTCCCGACGGCAGCCTCCCGCCAGCCAAGTCCTCCTTCAGCACACCATGCACCTCCTCGCCCTTCCCGCATCTCTCCCGGTACCACCGCACCACCTCATCTCCCGGTAGCTCCCGGTTAGTCACTATCCCCCGGATCTTGTACCAGCCCCGGTCCGGCATCTCCATCGCCGGAACCGACAACTCCAGGTCATCCTCCATGCCCGGCAGCGGCGGCCGCCTCAGCGGCTCCCGGACCGCTATGAAACGGTAGTCGGGATCATTCTTGGAATAAGCCAATCTATCGGGCACGAAGTCCACCTCGGCCCACTCCTGTTCCGTCTCCACCGCCAACTCCCCCACCATCCGGGGCAACCGGCGCCACTGGCTCTCCTCCACTTCGGCTGCCGCACGCTTGAACCCCTCCGTGACGTCCGCCCCCACCGCGAATTCGATCACTCCGAACCGCTCATCCCTCCCCTCGGCGCAGTACCGCAACAACTCAACTTGGTACCCCGCCGTGTCCGACCGCAGCATCACCTTCACCACGCCCTCCGGCAGATGGGCCAGCGACTCCCGCAACACCCGCAGTTGCTCGAACCCCGCTGGCACGTTGCCGTCCCGGAACTCCGAATGGACCACCAGGTCCGCCTCGGCCCAGTAGGTGACCATCGGCTGGTAGGCCTTGTAGCCCTGGTAGCAGTACAGCGCCTCCTGCTTGTAGGTCTCGATCAGCGTCGCGTCCATGTCCAGCGTCGCCTGCTCCTGCTCCAGGTGGTCCCGGACGAAGCTCATCATCTCGGCGTTGACCTTCCCCAGCCCGCGCAGCGCGCCGCTGGGCGCGGGTATGTACGCCGTATGGGGCTGCCTGGCCTCCTCCTGAACCGGGTCGTGGAACCGGCCCAGGTACCGGAACACCGCCGACGGAGACGGGACGCTGCGGCGCCGCCCGCCCCGCCACCGGCTGCCCTCCTCCCGGCGCTCACAAGCCCGCTGCCGGTGCGTCTCCACCCGGCCCAACATCCGGCCCAGACCCTCGTCCCCTTCCAGCACCCGGAGGTCGTCCACTCCTTCTCCACCGGCCAGATTCAGCAGCACCAGCGCGGTGACCATCTGCCGGTCCGTCCATCCCTGTCCGCCCTCCTTGACCTTCACGTAGCGCCGGATCGACTCGCCCAGCCCCATCGCATCGGCCATTTCCAGATAGACCGCCAACCCCGACAGCCCCGTCATGCCCCCCGCGCGATGCTCCGTCCCATACTGGAATGGCAGGACTCCCTGTTGCATAATGACTGCACCTCGTTGGTGATGGTTGTGTTTGTCCCGTAACCATCATAGCCAGCTTTGCCGCTGGCTCCAACGAGGTCTTTTCCTCCCATTAGGTGGTGGATTTGGGCCGGGCGGCCGTCTTGCGGCGGGCGGCGAATTCGCGGATAATCGTTATTGCTGCTTGAAGAGCATTGCTGCTTCAAGAAGACAATTTCAAGAAAACAATGGACGACGCCGGGCGAGGTCCCAGTTTTGGGCAACCTTGGGCAACGTTTACGGGACGCGGCCCCTGGCGGCGAGAAGGTGATTAGCGATGGTGGCCGAGCTCATGGCGAAGACCCTGAAGACCCTGGGGAAAGCAGGCAACGCTTCATACCTACCCCTTTCAGCCCCCCCCCCCGACTTCCGGGGGCGTCGTGCTGACCCGGCGGCGCGCCCTGTGGGCGCTGCCCCTGCTGCTCCTGGCCGTAATGATGGCGGCGGCGCTGTTCGCGCTGACGCCGGCGCAGCCGGCCGGCGCGCAGCAGGCGGCGCAGACCTTCGTCGCCAACACCGGTCAGTCAAGCCTAGCTGGGACACATTTGGAATATGATTTCGCCCAGGCGTTCACCACCGGCAGCAACAGCGCGGGCTACAGCCTGCGCAGCGTCGGCGTGGAATTCGCCACTATCCAAAGCGGCTTCAGCTCTTCGTCCCTCACCGCCAGCATCCACGCCGACTCCGGCGGGTCTCCGGGCAATTCCCTCGGGACCCTGACCAACCCCGCCAGCTTTCCCGTCTCCAGTTCGGACCAGACGCTGACCTTCACCAGCAGCGCGGGCATCGACCTTGCGGCGAACACCACGTACTTCCTGGTGATCGATCTAAGCAGTGCCGAGTCTGCTTCGTTGATGCGCCTAACGGGTTCGGACAGCGAGGACGGCGGAGGCCAGGCCGGCTGGAGCATCGGCGACGGTTTCTCGAGACGAGCGTGGAACACAACGGGCGCGTGGAGCACCTTCGCCTCGTCAATGAAACTCAGCCTGGGCGGCGTCAGCAAGCCTTTCCTGGTGAGCAACTTCGGGCAGGCGAACGGCGGCACCGGCAATTTCGTCCAGCACGACCACGCGCAGGCGTTCACGACGGGCGCCAACGCCGGCGGGTACACCCTGACGGGCGTCGACTTCTCGTTTCCGCAAATCAACGACGGCGCGCTGGCGGGGAAGCTGGCTGCCGAGATCAGAAGCGACAGCAGCGGAGCGCCGGGCGCGGTGGTCGCCACCCTGACCAAGCCCGGCACGATCGCCGCCGGCACGAACAGCTTCACGCACTCGGGCGTGGCGCTCGCGGCGAACACCACGTACTGGGCGGTGCTGGACGTCACCCTGGTCCTGCTCCCCGGCGCCAACACCATCCAGAACACCGCGTCGGACGCCGAGGACGCCGGCGGCGCGGACGGCTTCACCATCGCCGACGATGGCCACTACCGGACCTGGAACACCTCGGGCGCCTGGACCTCGTTCAGCCAGTCCCGCAAGATGACCATCCACGGCACGGCCGTCGAGACGGTCGAGACGGAGACCTTCGTCGCCAACACCGGCCAGGCGGACGGAGGCACCTCATTTTTGGGCAATGACTTCCACCAGGCGTTCACCACCGGCAGCAGCAGCTTCGGCTACACCCTGCACAGCGTCGACGTGGAGTTCTCCACCATCGACAGCGCCTTCAGTTCCTCGGCGCTGACCGCCAGCATCCACGCCGCCTCCGGCGGGTCTCCGGGCAGCTCGCTGGGGACCCTGACCAACCCCGCCAGCTTCCCCGCCTCCACCTCGGACCAGACGCTGACCTTCACCAGCAGCGCGGGCATCGACCTTGAGGGGAGCGCCACCTACTTCCTCGTGATCGACATGGACGCTGGCCAGGGTTCTTCGAGGGTACGCCTGACGGGTTCGGACGCCGAGGACGGCGGGGGCCTGGCCGGCTGGAGCATCGCCGACGGCGCCGGGACGAGAACGGCTTCCTCGACGGGCGCGTGGACCCCCAACGTATCGTCACTGAAGATCAGCCTGGACGGCGTCAGCAAGCCGCGGCCGTCGCGGGTGAGCATCCTTGGCGGCGGCGCCGTCACCGAGGGCGTCAGCGCCAGCTTCACGCTGAGGGCGTCCCCGGCGCCCCCGGCGGACCTGCCGGTGAGCGTGACGGTGGCCACGACCGGGGACTTCGGGTACGGCGCGCTGCCCACCAGCGTCACCATTCCGGCCTCGGGCACCGCGACGCTGGAGATCGCCACCGCCAACGACGACGTGGACGAAGCCCACGGCTCGGTGACGGTGACGCTGGTGGACGGGTCGGACTACGACCTGGCCACGTCGCTGGGGACGGCGACGGTCCGGGTGCGGGACGACGACCCGCCGCTGGTGAAGAACACCGGCCAGTCGAGCGGCCTGGTGCAGGGCCTGCACGTGGACCTGGCGCAGGGTTTCGACACCGGCGGCAACCCCTCGGGGTACACCCTGACCAGCGTGGACGTGGCCTTCAGGCGGTCCACCGAGGACTTCGGCTCCAAGCTGACGGTCACCGTCCACAAAGGCGCCAACGGGGCTCCCGGCACGGTCGTGGGGACCCTGGCCAATCCCGACTGGGTGAACCGGCAGGCCGGCACGTACCGCTTCACGCACCCGGGCGTCGCGCTCGAGGCGGACACCCGCTACTGGGTCGTGCTGGACGCAGCCGGGCTCACGGAAGGCAACAGCCAGGTGAAGTTCACGCAGAGCAACTCCGAGGACGAGGGCGCGGCGCCCGGCTGGAGCATCAACAACGACGCTCGCATCCGCGCGCAGGGGGGCGGCAACTGGATCACCCTGGTCGGCGGCTCCACTCTGTCCATGGGAGTCAACGGCCGGCTGCTGCCCCACTCGGACGGCTCCTACACCGTGCCCCTGGACTGGCCGCTGAAGCCGCTCGATCTGGGCGCGGGCGAGACGTTCCGGCTGCTGTTCATGACCGAAGACCACCGCGACGCCACCGCCGCCGACATCGGCGTCTACGACGCCCACGTGCGGGAGGCGGCCCGCGACGGTCACGCCGCCGTCCGGCGCTACGCCGATCACTTCCGGGTGGTGGGCTCCACCGCCGCGGTGGACGCCCGGGACCACACCCGGACCAACCCCAACGACGCCGGGCACACGGACGCGGAGGTCTGGTGGCTGAACGGCGAGCGGGTCGCGGCGAACAACGCCGGCTTCTGGTCCGACACCTGGGAGAACTGGGCGATGGCGGACCGGCGCTTCGAGAGCGGCGAGAGGAGCACCTCGAACGACTGGCCGTGGACGGGCACCCGCACCGACGGTGCGAAGGAGGCGAACCCTCTGGGCGCCAGCAACGCCCGGCGGGGACGGTTCTCGACCACCGACGCGGACACCGGCCCCATCAGCTACAACACCGTCGCCAGCACCCAGGACCACGCCTTCTACGGCATCTCGCCCCTGTTCCGGGTGGAGCCCACGCCGGTGAACGCGCCGCCCGGTGAGCCGGCGGTGATGAGCAACCTGGGCCAGGCGGACGGCGCGGCGTTGGATGTGACGACTGCCAGCACCGTACGTGACCGCGCGCAGTCGTTCACGACGGGCAAGAACGGCGGCCACTACCGCCTGAACAGCGTCGACGTCGAGTTTGCCGAGATCGGCGACTCCGACGCCGCCCGTGATCTGAGGGTACAGATCTGGGCCGGCTCCGGCGGCTCGCCGGGCAGCACCGCCGCCGACGTCCTCGCCGACCTGGCGCGCCCCTCCATGCCGGTGGGCAGCGCCGACCAGACCTTCACCTTCACCTACCAGGGCGACGACGGTTCGGGGCTGCGGCTGGAGCCGAACACCACCTACTGGGTGTACGTATACGACGCGTCCGTGCAGCCCAACAGCAGGTACACCCTTCGCGCCACCGCGTCGAACTCCGAGCGCCGGCGGGGCCTGCGGCTGCCCGAGGGCTGGAGCATCGGCGACGGCCACAGTTCCTGGTCGCTCTACCCCAACCCCGCCGTCTCCTGGAGCACCCACTCCGAGGCGCTCAAGATCGGCCTGAACCTGGGGGCCGCCGACGCCTTCGTGCAGTTCCGGACCTGTGAGGGCACGGTGTCGGGCAACACGTGCTCGACGGGCTGGGTGGTCGCCAACCACACCAGGCACGACCCGCCGCCCACGATCACGCTGACCGAGGGCGGCCCGGCGGTGACCTACCAGTGGCAGGCGGTGGACCCCCACGAGCGCCGGCACTTCTACGTCGCCAGCCAGGTGGGTGAGCCGCTCAGCCACCACGGCGGCTACATCGGGCCGGGCCAACCGGACCGGGACCGGCTGATGTGCCACACCGGGAGTAGAAGCCCCTACAACCTGGGCGACCCCATCGTCGAAGGGCTTGGCCGGGATGGGATACATTTCGGCTACGGGAGCACCGCCGGCCCGCTGCTGGACCGCCACGACGGCTGCCCCTTCTCGTCGCAGTCCGTCTACGAGGGCGACGCCAACAAGTGGCGTCCGGTGAGCCTCGCCGCCGGCCAGGACAGCGACGCCTTCGACCACGGGACGTTCCTGATCCACCGGCCCCACGCCGTCGGCCACAACTTCTATGAAAATGGCGTGCTGTACCAGGTGGAAGGCTTCGACTACCCCGAGGTGCGGGTGCCGCTCATCATCAGGGACGACGACCAGTGGGAGCAGACCCTGGAGTTCTCCATCGACGACGGGACCACCTGGACCTCCATCGAGGACGGCGGGCTCAATCTGGCCTTCCCGGCCTCGCTGAACACCGGGCGCAAGGCGCACTACTTCTGGGTGCGGACGAAGAACGACCCGCCGGCGGACCAGGACAAGCGCTTCTCCATCAGCGCCGACTTCGCCAAGCCGCTGTTGCGCAGCGGCACGTCGGAGTACTTCCGGTCCCACCGGGTCTGGTTCACCAGCCCCGCCGCCTCGCACCTGCACACCTTCAGAACTGACTCTGCCGTCAGCGCCGGCTCGGTCACGGTCGGCCGCACGCCGGTCCAGGTCGACATCCACGTCGGCGCCAACGTGGTCGGCAACGTGACCTTCCAGGTCGAGGGCTACAAGCTGTACGAGCGCAGCGACAACCAGATCTCGACGGAGACGCCGCCGAAGACGGTGCGCACCGACAGCTTCAGCTTCCACCGCACGCTGGGCTCCTGCGTGGGCTGCCAGCGGCTGCTGGGCGACCTGCCGGACCCGGTGGTGGAGCGCGTGGGCGATTTGACCTACGCCAACCTGTCGGACACGGGCATCGACCTGAGCTGGCCGCGGGTGGTCGGCGCCGAGGGCTACGAGGTGCGCTACTGGTCCACCACGTCGCCCTTCCCCGGCGTCCCGGCCGACGAGGCCTGGTTCGGGGCCGAGCCCAACGACCCGGCCTGGAACATCCGCCACCTGGAGCCGGACACCGAGTACCGGGCGGTGGTCTACTACCAGGACCACGGCGCGACGCAGCTGAGCACCGCCAGCCCGGTGATCCGCTTCACCACCCTTGCGGCGGGCTCGCCGGTGGAGGCGGAGCCCGCGTCGGTGATCGTGGAGCGGGTGCCCGAGGTGTCGATCAGCGCCGCCGGCGGGACCATCACCGAGGGCGAGGACGCGGTCTACACGGTCACCGTGAACCCCGCGCCCGACGCGCCGCTGGACGTCAGGGTGGGCGTGGCCGGCCCCGGCTCCGTGGTCGCCGCCCAGCACCTGGGCGAGCGCACGGTGAACGTGCCCACCGGCGGCAGCGTCTCGTTCACCATCCCCACCGTCGACGACACCGGTTGGGGCTCCAACGGGATGCTCGGCGCGACGGTGCGGTTCGGCGAGGGCTACCGGCTGAACAGGTTCAGGAGCTACGCCTCGGTCTATATCGCCAACAACGACCTGCCGCCGCCGCCGCCGGTGCAGCTCAAGCGCGTCTCCGACACCACGGCGACCGTCGCCTGGAAGCCGCAGGGGGACGGCGCGTCCTACCTGGTCGTCTGGCACGAGAGCTTCACGGGCGTCCCGGTCCTGACGGAAGTCACGACCACCGCCACCGAGCACCAGCTCACCGGCCTCAAGCCGCAGTCGCATTACGTGGTCTCCGTCCTTCACGGGACGAACCAGCTGGACCAGATCACCGTGCGGACCCTGGCCGCCGGCGCGACGCCGAAGACCTTCACGGTGGACTTCGAGACGCCCGCGCCCAACACGTCCGTGCCGGTGATCAGCGTGACCGCCGACGGCAACGTGACCGAAGGCGGGGACGCGACCTTCACGGTCAGCGCCAACCCGGCCCCGGCGGCGGACCTGGACGTGAGCGTCACGGTGTCGCAGAGCGACGACTCCGGGATATCCCTGGAACAGCGGACGGTGACCATCCCGTCGGCGGGCTACGCCGCGCTGACGGTGGCCACCACCAACGACGAGGTGGACGAGCCCGACGGATCGGTCACGGTCACCGTCGACGCCAGCGCCAACCTCGACTACCGGGTGTCCTCGTCCCAGGGGACGGCCGTCGTGGTCGTGTCCGACGACGACGGCGGCTACACGGTCAACCAGGGAACGATCGCCAGGGTCAGGGAGCTGGCGTCGCAGACCCAGCACGGCGCGGCCCACGTGAACCGCTGGAACCGGGTGCTGCTGGCCTTCGGCGAGCACGACGGGACCGGCGTCACCGGCGGCCCGATGACGGCGGCCGAGGCCCAGGACATGGCCGACAATCACAGCAGCCCGGTGTGGGACCTGGTGGTCGTCGAGCTGACCGCCCTGGAAGCGGCCGCGGCGCAGACGCCGCCGCCGCCCACGCCCGAGGTGAGTATCACCGCTGGCAGCGGGGTGACCGAGGGCGGCGACGCCATCTTCACGGTGACGGCCAGCCCGGCCCCGACCGCGAACCTGGACGTGAGCGTCACGGTGTCCCAGAGCGGCGACTACGGCGCCGCCACGGGCCAGCGCACGGTGACGATACCCACCTCGGGCAGCGTCACCCTGACTGTCGCTACCACCGACGATACTACCGACGAAACCGACGGGTCGGTCACGGCCACGGTGAACGCGGGCAGCGGCTACACGGTGTCCTCGTCCCAGGGCGCGGCCACGGTGGCCGTGTCCGACAACGACGACGCCTCCACGCCGGTGGTGAGCGTCACCGCTGGAAGCGGGGTGACCGAGGGCGGTGCCGCCGTCTTCACGGTGACGGCCAGCCCGGCCCCGGCGGCGGACCTGGCGGTGAGCGTCACGGTCGCCACGACCGGGGACTTCGGGTACGGGACGCTGCCCGCCAGCGTCACCATACCGACGTCGGGCAGCGCCACGGTGACCATAACCACCACGGACGACGACGTGGACGAGGCCGACGGATCGGTCACGCTGACGCTGAACGCGGGCAGCGGCTACACGGTGGGCGCGCCGTCGTCGGAGACGGCCGGCGTCGCCGACGACGACGACCCGGTCGTCGAGGAGCAGACGGGCTACACGGTGGACCCGGACGTGGTCGCCAGGGTCAGGGAGCTGGCATCGCAGACCCAGCACGGGACGGCCCACGTGAACCGCTGGAACCGGGTGCTGCTGGCCTTCGGCGAGCACGACGGCGCCGGCGTCACGGGCGGCCCGATGACGGCGTCCGAGGCCCAGGACATGGCGGACAATCACAGCAGCCCGGTGTGGGACCTGGTGGTCGTCGAGCTGACCGCCCTGGAGGCGGCCGCGGCGCAGACGCCGCCGCCGCCGCCCACGCCTGAGGTGAGCATTTCCGCGGGCAGCGGGGTGACCGAGGGCGGCTCCGCCACCTTCACGGTGACGGCCAGCCCGGCCCCGTCGTCCAATCTGGACGTGAGCGTCACGGTGTCCCAGAGCGGCGACTACGGCGCCACCACGGGCCAGCGGACGGTGACGATACCCACCACGGGCAGCGTCACCCTCACCGTGGGCACCACGGACGACAGTACGGACGAGACAGACGGGTCGGTGACGGCCACGGTGAACGCGGGCAGCGGCTACACGGTGTCCTCGTCCCAGGGCGCGGCCACGGTCGGCGTCGCAGACAACGACGACGCCTCCACGCCGGTGGTGAGCGTCAGCGCGGGCGGCGGCATCACCGAGGGCGGCAGCGCAAGCTTCACCGTCAGCGCAAACCCCGCCCCCGCCGCCAACCTCGACGTGAGCGTCACGGTCTCCCAGAGCGGCGACTACGGCGCGGCCACGGGCCAGCGCACGGTGACCATCCCGACTTCGGGCAGCGCCACGGTGACCATAACCACCACGGACGACGACGTGGACGAGACCGACGGGTCGGTGACGGCCACGGTGAACGCCGGCAGCGGCTACACCGTGTCCTCGTCCCAGGGCGCGGCCACGGTCGGCGTCGCAGACAACGACGACCCGGTCGTTGACGAGCAGACGGGCTACACGGTGGACCCGGACGTGATCGCGAAGGTCAGGGAGCTGGCGTCGCAGACGCAGCACGGCACGGCCCACGTGAACCGCTGGAACCGGGTGCTGCTGGCCTTCGGCGAGCACGACGGCACCGGCGTCACGGGCGGCCCGATGACGGCGTCCGAGGCCCAGGAGATGGCGGACAAACACAGCAGTCCCGTCTGGGACGAGGTGGTGACCGAGCTGACGGCCCTGGAAGCGGCGTCAGCGCAGACGCCTCCTCCGCCGCCCACGCCTGAGGTGAGCGTCACCGCTGGCAGCGGGGTGACCGAGGGCGGCTCCGCCACCTTCACGGTGACGGCCAGCCCGGCCCCGTCGTCCAATCTGGACGTGAGCGTCACGGTGTCGCAGAGCGGCGACTACGGCGCCACCACGGGCCAGCGGACGGTGACGATACCCACCACGGGCAGCGTCACCCTCACCGTGGGCACCACGGACGACAGTACGGACGAGACAGACGGGTCGGTGACCGCCACGGTGAACGCCGGCAGCGGCTACACCGTGTCCTCGTCCCAGGGCGCGGCCACGGTGGCCGTGTCCGACAACGACGCCGCCCCCACGCCGGTGGTGAGCGTCAGCGCGGGCAGCGGGGTGACCGAGGGCGGCGACGCCGTCTTCACGGTGACCGCCAGCCCGGCCCCGGCGGCCAACCTGGACGTGAGCGTCACGGTGTCCCAGAGCGGCGACTACGGCGCCACCACGGGGAAGCGGACGGTGACCGTCCCCACCACGGGCAGCGCCACCCTCACCGTGGGCACCACCGACGATACTACTGACGAGACCGACGGGTCGGTGACGGCCACGGTGAACGCGGGCAGCGGCTACACCGTGTCCTCGACCCAGGGCGCGGCCACGGTCAGCGTGTCCGACAACGACGCCGCCCCCACGCCGGTGGTGAGCGTCAGCGGCGGCAGCGGGGTGACCGAGGGCGGCGACGCCGTCTTCACGGTGACCGCCAGCCCGGCCCCGGCGGCCAACCTGGACGTGAGCGTGACCGTGTCCGCCAGCGGCGACTACGGCGCCGCCACGGGGAAGCGGACGGTGACCGTTCCCACCACGGGCAGCGTCACCCTCACCGTTGGCACCACCGACGATACTACTGACGAAGCCGACGGGTCGGTGACGGCCACGGTGGACGCGGGCAGCGGCTACACGGTGTCCTCGTCCCAGGGCGCGGTCACGGTCGGCGTGGCCGACAACGACGCCGCCCCCACGCCGGTGGTGAGCGTCACCGCGGGCAGCGGGGTGACCGAGGGCGGCGACGCCGTCTTCACGGTGACGGCCAGCCCGGCCCCGGCGTCCAACCTGGCGGTGAGCGTAACGGTGTCCCAGAGCGGCGACTACGGCGCGACCACGGGGAAGCGGACGGTGACCGTCCCCACCACGGGCAGCGCCACCCTCACCGTGGGCACCACCGACGACGACGCCGACGAGACCGACGGGTCGGTGACGGCCACGGTGAACGCGGGCGGCGGCTACACGGTGTCCTCGTCCCAGGGCGCGGCCACGGTCGGCGTCGCAGACGACGACGCCGCGCCGGTGGTGAGCGTCACTGCGGGCAGCGGGGTGACCGAGGGCGGCGACGCCGTCTTCACGGTGACGGCCAGCCCGGCCCCGGCGGCCAACCTGTCGGTGAGCGTGACGGTCTCCCAGAGCGGCGACTACGGCGCCACCACGGGCCAGCGCACGGTGACCGTCCCCACCACGGGCAGCGCCACCCTCACCGTCGGCACCACCGACGACAGCGCCGACGAGACCGACGGCTCGGTCACGGCCACGGTGAACGCCGGCAGCGGCTACACCGTGTCCTCGTCCCAGGGCGCGGCCACGGTCGGCGTCGCCGACGACGACGACGCCGCGCTGGAGGTGGAGATCAGCGTCACCGTGGCGGACGCCTCGGCGGTGGAGGGCGACGTGCTGGAGTTCCGGGTGGTGCTGTCGGCGGCGTCCACCGAGGAGATCCGGGTGCGGTGGTACACCGCGCCGGCCTACCACCTGCTGGACGACCGGGCGCACCGGTCCGACTACCAGACGACGGAGGGAGAGCTGGTGTTTGCGCCGGGAGTGACGGAGTTGACGGGGGAGGTGTGGCTGGAGCAGGACGAGGATGAGGAGCCGGACGAGTACTTCGCGGTGGAGGCGTTCCTGCCCGGGAGCCTCGTCTCGCCCGACGCGGTGGGAACCATGACCATCGTGGACGACGACTAGCCCGGCCGGGCCGGACTGCCAGCGCAGAACAGGGCAAGGGGGGCCGGCGGCGACGCTGCCGGCCCCCTTGTTCTGCACCACGGACGGAATCGATTGAACAACAACAGGAACGGTTGATTGCCTTGACACCTCCGCCCAGATTGGCGGCCAATCTAGGTTGGCTGTTTGCGGCAGCTACGTACTTGGGCTTTGAAATACAGTGATCCAGCGCCCGCACGGCGTCGTGGCATAAGTCGGGCGAAGAGGAGGTTCGACGACATGGCCAACGCGCTGCGGAGATTCACCGCCCCCCGATCTCGTGGAGAGGCGCCGTCATGAGGCGCGCTGGAGCGATGCCCCTCGTCCTGGCGCTGCTGGCGACGGCCCTGTTAGCGCTGCCGGCGGAACCGGCTGACGCGCAGAGCAATCAGCCGGTTGTGTCGGTGCTTCACTATGTGCGCACCACGGTCGATGAGGGCCCAGGCGCTGTGGCGAGTTTCATTGTCCTCGTGAGGGACGTCGGCGGCGGCAGCCTCACCAGCGACCTCACCTTGGTTTATCACTTGTCTCAGTCGGACAACGCCATTGATGAGGCGCGCGCTGATGAAACGACGAGTGCTGGTCTTGACAAGGAGTACACGGTCACGGCAGGCAATTCAGGGTTTTTTGTGGATGTCCCGATCTTGGACGACGATGTCCACACAGCCGAACGCTGGGTCACGCTGACGATCGAGTTGATGCCTCATTATCGGGTGGATTTGGATGACCAGTCTGCCGTGATCACCGTGGTGGACAACGACAGCAGGGGAGGCGACTATGACCCCAATAATACGGCGCTCGTCTCCCTGTACGCCATCGGCTCCAGCGCTGACGGACCCGCCACCTATACCGAAGGTGAAGATGCGCACGCGGAGTTCCGTGTGCGGGCGATCCCCAACATACGCGGCGGCTCGTTCCCCAACCCGCTCACCATCAGGTACCGAGTCACCCAGGAAGGCGACTTCGTCGTCGCCTCAGAGATCCGAACCACGACCACAACGGTCAACCCGACCGTCAATGTTGTGGACATCCACATCCCCATCAGTGACGACGACACCAACGAAGCCGACGGCAAGATCACGTTCGAGATCCTCCCGGGCTCCAGCTACATCATCGAGGAAGCGTTCAACCCGGTCACCGTGCTCGTGAAGGACGATGACACGCCGCAGGTCTCCTTCGGCGGGACCACCCTCGCGGTGGTGGAAGGCTCGACCGATTCCTATGAGGCGGTGCTGTACGCGCGTCCAGCACCCTACCAGGACATCACGGTGCGGCTCCGGACCCAGGAGCCGCATCAGGGCCGATGGAGCGCGACCGAGAGCAGCGACTACGACTACGGGTCCACCGTGACCACCGACTACATCGACGTGCCCATATCGGCCGGCACGGAAAACGTGACCGTCGAGGTCAACCGGGACACCACCGGCGGCGTCGAAATCAAGGACGACGCCAACCATGAGGACTACGAGCACTTCTACCTGAAGCTCACCGGCGGCCTCGACGGCTACGAGGTGGGCGGACGCGACTGGCTGCGGGTGACGATCATCGATGACGAGATCCCGCCTCCGGCGCCCGAGGCGAACGGCGACGGCACCTACACCGTGCCCGCCGACTGGCCGCTGGTGCCCGAGGAGCTGCGCAGTATCGGCGGCGAGTTCCGGTTGCTGTTCCTGACCAACACCTGGCGCGACGCCACCACCGCCAACATTGCCGACTACGACGCCCACGTCCAGGACTCCATCGCGGGCAGCCACACCGGCGGCTCGCACCCGGCGATTATTCCCTATTCCGACGCGTTCAAGGTGGTGGGATCGACGCCCACGGTCAACGCCCGAGACCACATCGACCCGGGCCGCGACACGGCGATCTACTGGCTCAACGGCCCGCGCGTGGCCAGGGACACGGCGGGGTTCTTCAGCAGCTCGTGGGAGAACTGGTCCGAACATGACCGCAGGACGGCGGCCAGCGTCTCGGTCGTCGACGGCGACACCCGCGTCGACTGGCACTGGAGCGGCACCCAACCGGACGGGACGAAACATGCGTTGAGCAGCATGGGCAGCAGCGGACACGTCGTCCGCGGCCAGTCCTTCGAAGAAGGAGAAGCCCGGAACCCCTGGGTGGGCGCTTCCACCACGAGGGTTGAGAGCCACTCAATCCTGGGCATCTCGCCGGTCTTCCGCATCGACAAGCGGCCGCGCCTGGAGATCGTGCAGGCCGATGTGGAGGAACCGCTGCAGCGGGGACTACTCCGCTGGCAGGGACGGCAGCGGATGATCGTGGTGGACGAGCCCTCCGCCTGTAATACCGCGCCCAACGACGTCTCCGAGCTGGGCGGCGTCACCCACCCCACGGACCTGGTCACCTACCGGGTGCGTCTCTACGCCGACCCCGTCGGCCTGGCCGAGCTCTATGTCTACAACCCCAAGTACGTCGTCTACCGGCAGGGCAGCCTCGCCACGGGGCCGGTCGACAGCGACCACTGGAACGAGATCTGGAAACGGGAGATATGGGCCTCCAACTTCTACCGCAACGGCATCACCGTGCGGCCGCCCGGCGAGGACACGACCTACGCGGTCTCCGGCGGGCCGCCCGTCAACACCTACATCTCGCTGGACTTCGACTCCAGCAACTGGGATCAGTGGCATACGATCAGCGTCAACGTCCACTGCGCCGACCATGAGGATCACAACGCGTACATCATCCAGCACGAGCTGGAGTTGCCCGGCGACAAGTTCGCCGGCCGCGACCGGCTCGGCCGCGGGATCGACTGGAACCTCTCCACCTGGCACGACGTGCGGGTCAAGGTGGTGGACACCAAGTCGCCGCAGCCCGCCGACCTGACGGTCGACACGGCCTACACGGGCACGCTGCTGGCGAACGCGGGCGACGCCGTCGGCTACAGGTGCGACAGCTACACGACGGGCGGCGAGTGCGAGTACTACTTCAACATCCACTGGTGGTGGGACCTGCCGACCGGCCCGCCGCTGGTCAGCCCCGGTAAACCGCGCAACGACCTCTACGACGCCGAGGAGCACTTCTCGGAGTGGCGCGTCAAGGTCGAGGCCGACAACAGCCTGACGGATACGCCGCCCACGTACATCTACTCGCGGCGTGTTGACCGGGTCATCGGGCACGACGGCGTGGTCAACCAGGAGCCGTACAGGGCGGGCATCGTCAACACCGGCCTGAAGACCACGTACCGCGACCGCTCGAACCCCGGCGACCCGGTCTACCGGATCACGATCACGCCGGTGACCCTGCGCAACGACGAGGTGCCGGGGGAGGCCGTGACGTTCTGCGTGCAGTTGCAGTCGCCGTCCGGCTGGCCGTCGAACAAGTTCAGCGTCAAGGTGGACTGCAACCAGTTCACGCCGCCGTCCACTGCGCCGCCGGAGATCCGCCGCGCGTTCTCGGCGCTGGGGACGCTCAACGACGGCTCCACGATGACGCTCTCCAGCAACGCGCTGTCGGCGGCCGAGGGCGGCGACGTGACCTTCACGGTCAGCGCCAGCCCGGTCCCGCCGGTCGACACGCCGGTCATCGTGAGCGTTATCGAGGAGATGGGCGAGGGTGCGGACCGCGTCGCGCGTGAACAGTTCCTCACGCTGGTCATCAAGGCCTTCGAGTCGTCCGCATCGCAGACCATCATCGCCTACTCCGACGACGACGCGCTGTCCGACGGCACGCTGGTGGCGCAAATTGTGGTCGGCGAGGGCTACACGCTGGGCGACCCTTCCCGCGTCACGTTGCCGCTGCTGGACGACGACGCCGCCCCCACGCCGGAGGTGAGCGTCACCGCGGGCAGCGGGGTGACCGAGGGCGGGGACGCCGTCTTCACGGTGACGGCCAGCCCGGCCCCGGCGGCGGACCTGGCGGTGAGCGTCACGGTCGCCACGACCGGGGACTTCGGGTACGGGACGCTGCCCGCCAGCGTCACCATCCCAACGTCGGGCAGCGCCACGGTGACCATCGCCACCACGGACGACGAGGTGGACGAGGCCGACGGCTCGGTCACGCTGACCGTCAACGCGGGCAGCGGCTACACGGTGGGGGCGCCGTCGTCGGAGACGGTCGGCGTCGCAGACAACGACGACCCGGTCGTCGAGGAGCAGACGGGCTACACGGTGGACCCGGACGTGATCGCGAAGGTCAGGGAGCTGGCGTCGCAGACGCAGCACGGGACGGCCCACGTTAACCGCTGGAACCGGGTGCTGCTGGCCTTCGGCAAGCACGACGGCACCGGCGTCACCGGCGGCCCGATGACGGCGGCCGAGGCGCAGGACATGGCCGACAATCACAGCAGCCCGGTGTGGGACCTGGTGGTCGTCGAGCTGACCGCCCTGGAAGCGGAGGCGGCACAGACGCCTCCGCCGCCGCCCACGCCTGAGGTGAGCGTCAGCGGCGGCAGCGGGGTGACCGAGGGCGGCGACGCCGTCTTCACGGTGACCGCCAGCCCGGCGCCTTCGGCCAACCTGGACGTCAGCGTCACGGTCTCCCAGAGCGGCGACTACGGCGCGGCCACGGGCCAGCGGACGGTGACCATCCCCACCACGGGCAGCGTCACCCTCACCGTCGGCACCACGGACGACAGCGCCGACGAGACCGACGGGTCGGTGACGGCCACGGTGAACGCGGGCAGCGGCTACACCGTGTCCTCGACCCAGGGCGCGGCCACGGTGGCCGTGTCCGACGACGACGCCGCCCCCACGCCGGTGGTGAGCGTCAGCGCGGGCAGCGGGGTGACCGAGGGCGGGGACGCCGTCTTCACGGTGACGGCCAGCCCGGCCCCGGCGTCCAACCTGGACGTGAGCGCGACGGTGTCCCAGAGCGGCGACTACGGGGCGGCCACGGGGAAGCGCACGGTGACGATCCCCACTTCGGGCAGCGTCACCATCACCGTCGGCACCACCGACGACAGCGCCGACGAGGCCGACGGGTCGGTGACGGCCACGGTGAACGCCGGCGGCGGCTACACGGTGTCCTCGTCCCAGGGCGCGGCCACGGTCGGCGTGGCCGACAACGACGACGCCCCCACGCCGGTGGTGAGCGGCAGCGGCGGCAGCGGGATCACCGAGGGCGGCGACGCCGTCTTCACGGTGACCGCCAGCCCGGCCCCGGCGTCCAACCTGGACGTCAGCGTCACGGTGTCCCAGAGCGGCGACTACGGCGCCACCACCGGCAAGCGCACGGTGACCGTCCCCACTTCGGGCAGCGTCACCCTCACCGTGGGCACCACCGACGACGACGCCGACGAGGCCGACGGCTCGGTCACGGCCACGGTGAACGCCGGCAGCGGCTACACGGTGTCCTCGTCCCAGGGCGCGGCCACGGTGGCCGTGTCCGACGACGACGACGCCCCCACCCCGGTGGTGAGCGTCAGCGGGGGCGGCGGGATCACCGAGGGCGGGAGCGCGAGCTTCACCGTCAGCGCCAGCCCGGCGCCGGCGTCCAACTTGGACGTGAAGGTCACGGTCACCCAGACCGGCGACTACGGCGCGGCCACGGGACAGCGCACGGTGACCGTCCCCACCACGGGCAGCGTCACCCTGACCGTTGGCACCACGGACGATAGCGCGGACGAGACCGACGGGTCGGTGACGGCGACGGTGAACGCGGGCAGCGACTACACGGTGTCCTCGACCCAGGGCGCGGCCACGGTGGCCGTGGCCGACAACGACGACGCGGCCCCGGAGGTGGAGATCAGCGTGACCGTGGCGGACGCCTCGGCGGTGGAGGGCGACGTGCTGGAGTTCCGGGTGGCGCTGTCGGCGGCGCCCACCGAGGAGATCCGGGTGCGGTGGTACACCGCGCCGGCCTACCACCTGCTGGACGACCGGGCGCACCGGTCCGACTACCAGCCGGCGGAGGGAGAACTGGTGTTCAAGCCGGGAGTGACGGTGCTGACGGCGGAGGTGTGGCTGGAGCAGGACGAGGACGACGAGCCGGACGAGTACTTCGCGGTGGAGGCGTTCCTGCCCGGGAACTACCACCCGCCCGACGCGGTGGGAACCATGACCATCGTGGACGACGACTAGCCCGGGGCCTGGCCGGACAGCCAGCACGAGGCAAGGGGGCCGGCGGCGATGCTGCCGGCCCCTCCCCTTGCCCGCGCCTCCGGCCCGGCGAGGACTTGCGGCCGGTGGGCGCGCGGACGTGATAGACTAGTGCGCAAGGTCCGCCGCCGGGTTGGTCTCGGCCAGGTGGCTCCGGGTAGGGCGCCGGAGGACGGCGGTGGAATGCGAAGCTCCCTGGAAACGGCGGCGCGCCCGGCCGGTCAGGAGGAGATGATGGCATTGTCGGTGGGCGGGACGGTGGAGCGGTGCGCCAACTGGCCCGTAGCGGCGGCGACATTGGCGGGCGTCGCCGGCTGCGTGGCGGGCCTGGCCTGGCGCCAGGTACGACTGGGCGGGCTGGACCTGCTCGACGGCCGGGGCTGGTACACGCCCGGGGAGGCGGCGGCCCTGTTCGACGCCCTGGACGGCCTCGACGCCGGCGCTCGGGCCGTCTACGCCATCACCGCGTTGACCGTCGACATGGCGTTTCCGGCCTGCTACGGCCTGCTTTTCGCTATCATCCTGTTCCGGCTCTTTCGCGGCGGAGCGCCGCTGCACCTGCTGCCGCTGGCCCTGGCCGCGGCGGATATGCTGGAGAACGTCACGGTGGCGGCGCTGGCCCTGAGCCACGACGGGGCGCCGTCTCCGCTGGCCTGGCTGGCGGCGGCGCTCACCCTGGTCAAGACGGTACTGATCGCGGCGACCCTGGCGGCGGTATGCGCTGGCGGAACGCTCCGGCTGTGGGCCAGGATGCGCCGCTCCGGATGAGCGGGGAAGCGCCCCGAACCTGCCGGTGAGCCGGCTTGCGGGACGCGGCGAATTCGCCGGCGGTCATTGCCCTGCCACGCGGCAGGGAAGGCAACCTGGGGACGTGGCGGCCCGGCGACCCCCGGCGCGGCGCGGCCAGGGGAACGGCAATGTCCTTCTTTGCCGGCATGACCGGCAGGAGACCGCCCCGGCGGATTACCGGGGCGGTCTCGCTTGGTTGCCGTGCAGTGATTGGCCGTTTGCAACCGCCTCGCCGCCTTTGCCACCAGCAGGGCCAAACGCGGCCTCACAGTGGGCGCGGCCAAGGGCGCCTACAAGTCCAGGGCGAACCTGATGTGGAAAGTTCTTGATTTTATCCAGCTTGGTGGGCCGGACTTGACGGTAGACAGTACCATCTTCGAGATGCTAGTGACCCTATAATACCAAACTGGAAGACGGTTGTACTAGAAACTCCCGATTGACGGATTGAGCAGCAGTAGGACTTTTGAATGCGTGTATGCAACGGCGCTTCGCGCTACCGATGGATTTCCACAAACCTCTATTAGATGCGCGGAAACAATGGATTCCAATCCCCATTCCGAGACCAAAAGATTGGCAACGTGTTATTTGGACAACTTTGGTGAAAGACGATCAACCCTTGTGTGTCTTGGTACCCGAGGGGGAACCTCCGCTCTAGTGCCACACCCCTGGACTCTGCAATTTGTCTGGCAAGGTCCCGTTCAGCGACCTCTGGAAAGATAGAGGAGGACTCTGAGAAAGCTCTATGTTCTGGGCCCAACTCGTCGCAGAAATAGACATCAGCCTCGATTCCTGCCTGCTCGACAAAGTGCTCGATGTGTTCGCGGGCTTCCGAAAATCCTACCAAGGCTATGACAATTATACGGACGCCCTCCGAGTTCAGGCGGCGAAGAAGGTCTGAATGCCGTTTCAGTCCGCCAGCCAAAGTCGCCCCTGTACCAGAGAAATCATCAATGAGCACAAGGCGTTGAACCTCATTATTAGTTGGAAACCTTCGCTCCAGCGATTCCAGAGTATGAACTGAATTAGTCGATAATCTGTTCTCACTGACGAACAGTCGGCAATAGGTCGATCCCGACTTAGCCGGTGAATCATCCAGAGGGCTAACTAGGATGTCATTGCGTACCCTTGCCCTTGGCTCGATTACGGTACGCATATTCCGCATTACGATACCGAAGGCCTCGCGCATTTTGGTCCGAACGGCATCTTCGTCGTAACACCTCACGGCCGATGCCAACCGGAACATCAACCGCTGTTCCCTGGGGCCGTCGAATTGCCCGAGCCATCTCCTAATCGCCGTCGTCTCAATAGCGCGGCCGCGATAGCGGAAATTCTCCAGACGCTCGGAGAGACACAAGATTTCACCGTCCGTTACCCGCACTTCCTCTTCTTCTTGCAGCCTGGACCTCAAGTAATCTAGCTCTTGAGAATCCTCCAATAGGTCTCTAACCCCTTTGTCCATCAGCCAAGACCGAAATAGCGGAATCTTGGGACTAACGCCGCCAGCTTCATCCTCCACAAATATCTTCCGACGAAGGAAGTCTTGCAATGTAATCCGAAAACGCTGTTCCTCTACCGGCAACCCGGCTGCGTGCTTGAATTCCTCCCAAATGCCTTCATAGTTGACAAAAGGGTTTTTCCGAAAGGCCCGGCCAGCTGCAATCAAGACTGATCGCCTGGTTATGCGTATCTCTTCCGCGTTGTTAGGGGATTGGGCTAAACCGTCAGTCCAGAAGTGAGCGAAAGAGTTGGCTCCAATTGTGGACAGTGTATGGTCTATCGCAGTACCCATATCCACTTCACTCGCATCGCTATAGCGATTGTCGACCATATCTGCAAACAGTTGGCGTGCCAACAGCTTGGCGAAATACGGATTCCCTGCACTGGAAGTGAAAAGTTCCTCAAGAGCGCCATCGCTTATGGTCAACCAATCCTGTACTGGCCTCCTAATGAGCTCGACGAAATCATTCCAGTTGTTTGATCTGGTGAAGTAGTCTAGTTCAATGGGAGTGAATTTGTTGAGGCGATCCCCTTGAGAATTGACAATTTGCTGCATACTTTCTCCCCCTACCAAGAGGAACCCACAACCTCGTTTGTTGCTTATCTGGCGCAGTGGCTGAAACAGAGCCGTCGCCAGATCAGTCCGTCTGAACAGCTCGGGTGGCAACTCATCGAATTCATCCAAAATGAATAGAATTCGCAGGTCTCCTTGGACGAGAGCTTGATCTACCAAACGAGACAGAGGAGAGAGCCCACTGGTAAAGTCCGGGATAGGTGTGTCATTCAGATGTGGTACTCGGTCTATGATAGCTTCTGCCAGGACTTCTCCCATCGTTCGCAGACTGCTATGAGCATCGTCTCCTACGTAATCCCCGCTACCCTTGTTTATCACGACCCATTTGATGTCAGAACTCGATTCAAGGCTCTCTTCAACAGCGTTAGCCAGTGATGTCTTGCCTACTCTCTTTTGACCAAAGATGAACCCAGACCCGACTGTCCGGCTGTTGGCCAGTCGAAGCAAGCGGGTCAGCTCTGCCTTCCGGCCAATAAGATCGTCCTCTGTGGCTACTGGCTCCAGCGAATAAGGCTCAGTGAGCTCTACTGAAACCCAATTAACATCCCCTCGTTGCGCAGGAACTTCGAAAGTGTGGGTTTCCCCTACCCTCCCCCCGGGCGAACTCCAGGAAAATTCTGCCACCATTGTTGCCCCTGAGGAAGGTGCAACCACACTTGCCACGATGTCGAAGACCAAGGAATCCCCGGGCTGTAGGGTTCCAAGACCAATGGAGGAAGCCTGAATAAGAAGACACTCGTCGACTGCGACTCCATCAAGCCTCAAGTCCCTTGCCGGACCGGTGCCGTGATTGTCCACTTTGATTCTGAAGGAAACAGTCTCACTAACCCTTTCCAAAGGATATTTCTTGCTAATGGGGCCGAACGCAAGGGTCGGGCTCTTGCCCGATTCCGAAGATTCGAAATGGCTCTCTACAGCCGACTTGAGCTGCCGGGCTAGGGCACCTAGAATGCGCTCGGCATCTATAGTGCCGAATTCCTGCGCCTCCCTTTCGAATTCCTCACAAGCTTCCACTGCAGCATCGCGCTTATGAATGGGATCACCGTCTAGATTGTCAGCGTAGTCGGCTACAACTTGAAACAAATTGGCGATTCGGGACTGATGAAGCAACGGAGCGGGCAAAAGGTGGGTTAGAAAAGGTTGATTCCCACGATGATTTAAGAAGGCCAATAGTCTTTGAAGGAAGGAGTTAAGCTGACCTAGATTTGGAGAGACTGACACCAGCCCTTCGGCATCAATCAATATCGAATGCAAATGCCCTTCTAAAGCTCGTAACTTCTCAAAAGTCTGCTGTCGATGGTCAATGTTGGCGCGCTGGTAAACATTGTGTTGGAAGATTTGGTCGAACAGGTCGGCTGCTAGTCGCTCAGTATGTCCAAATCTGAGTGCCGAGGAAGACCTGGTCAGGCAGCGAACCAGCCAAGTAGCCGCAAAGCTCTGAACCGGTAAAGGCAAATCACGAGAGAACAATTTACTGGTGGCCGTCGAGTCGTAAGTTACGCCATAGTGTTCAAGAATCGACCGGGATAATTCCTCAAAGGCCGATGGCAGTTGGTCCTCTGACGCATTGACCAGTCGATCAACGGAGGATTGAACACGCGACAAATCTTTCAAGGTTTCTGTTCCCGCCATTATCGGGGCCTCCTCGGAACTGGGATATACCTCGGGTCATCAGGACAATCCCTGAATATGAGCGATCATCCTGTGAAGGAGGTGCGTCAAAGCATGGACTATGGCTCTGCGCAGCCAGTAGAAATGCTGACTAATCCTTGATACCTCACGTTTACGGCCACGACCGTTTAACAGACCCTCCGCAACGTGTACCTAGACACGGACTAGCACGTTAACCGTTCTAGGAAGGGCTACTCCAGCCCAAATACCGTTACCTGTTGCAATGGGTCTCCGTTTCGTATGCCGAGTGCCTCCCGGTATTTAGTTCCTATCGGATACCTCAGCGTCCGAGGTCGTTCCCCCACCATGTGAAGGTATAGCGCTTCGGCCAGAGTCCTGTTCGCTGTAATCATGCCGCGGGTGCTGGGATTCCAAACTACGTGCTCCCAAGGCGGTATTGAGATCTCCGTCGGTAGGCGGCACAGGCTTCTTACCGCTAAGTCCGTATCTACCCCCCTCACGCGTAGTACCCCCAAAGCCCCAGAAAACGCTTGCAAACCTACAGGACGGAACAGCATGTGTCCCCCTTCTAGGGTGCGGTACGCTGCGGCGCGCTCATCACTTGGGTCGGACGCCAACACATAGCCTAGTGCCGGATCGTAGAGCCTTAGCATATCCCATAGCGCCTCGGCCTTGGAGTAGAGGTTCTCTAGCGTTTCTTCGGCAGGCCGACCGTGATTATTTTCTGCTGCGATTTCCTTGAGTTCCAACTGGAACGCATTCTTTATCATGCGGTACAGAGTTACAATGGTCGTGACGCTCCGTCGATTGTTCGGCCGTATCTCGTGTTGCCTTCCCAACTGAATGAGATTGTGGTCAGATTCACTCCCGTTTTGGTTGAACGCCTTCAATCCAGAATAGCGAATCGCGATCCAACGAGTAACTATCGCAGCGGGGTCGTCCTCATCGAGGGCGACGATTTCAGGCTCGGTTACCCTTTTCGCTTGCTTGTTAAGAGTAGTAAATAGCCTGCGCACTCGTTCACGTTGGCCTTCCCTATCGATATCTGCGGAAACAAAAACTACCGCCAGATCTTCACTGGCCAGACGGTTATAGCCTTCAGTATCATTCGCTTTGGTTAAACGGGCAAGCGCCTTCTTTATTCCCGCTACGCGGTGCTGACCATCTATTGCGTACAACCGCTCCGTACCATCCAGTTCCAGTAAGCCAAGGGTGGACCTCGACCTGGGGTCGAGGGCTGGAGTCTCGAAGAGGGCATTTTCCTCTATGTTAATTTCATGCCAAGTTGGCTCTCCAAGGTAAACCCCAACCACGATGGCAGGGAAGAAATGCTGTTCTCGGTGCATGAGGTAATCCGCTATCTGTCGGATGTGGGTTGGAATTACCTCTCGTTGAATCCACTCGTTCATGTCCTTCGGAGTTACTAACTCACGGGCTGGCTGGACTCTTTCTGCAACTTCAGAAAGAGGCAACGTGGTCATATAGTAGTACCAGTCTCCTATCTTTCCTTGGATTGCGGGCAAGAGTTTTGTTGACGATGAAGTTGTCATGTCGGATTAACCTCCGCTATCCTGCCGAAAGGCCATAATTGCCCTTCCGACTCTTCCCGTGAACTGTCGATTGTATGGAGGGATACAGGCATTTAAGAGAGCCTCTTCCGTTCGACGAAGCAAACCCGGATCCTCAATCGGAGCATAGTGAAATGAAATGTGTCCGCTCCACCTTTCCAGCATTCTGGAAATCGGGGGACGGGCAAATCCTTGATCTTCTTCGTAGAGGTACTCCTTGTATCTCACCTGAAAATGCCGGCCTGTTTTTCCTATATAAAGCAGATATGCGGATTTAGGCGGACCGGCGAAATTTGGCTCCAACATAAAGGCGTAGACTCCAAACTTATCCGAAGGAACGCTGTCACCGTTATTCTCCGAAAATTCCACTGAATTCCATTCCAGGGTGACCGGCAGATTGCACTGCTGCCACATCTGGGGAGAATGAACGAACCTCAACCTATGCTTTTGCAGAATGGAAATGATGTCGTCGAAGAATTCTCGGTCGGTGCTCATCGCCTGTGCTGCCAGCTACAAATTTGGAACATGTGCAGTTTCTAAATCCCGCAAAGCCCTTCGCATTCATCCAGCATTAAGTCTTCATAACTGGGTATCTCCTCAAGATCCACTTCCAACAGCGGGGTCCTTGATCGATGGAGATATGCCTCTCCTATGACCGTGTCTTTTACAATAGGGACATTGCGTAGCGCCTGGTCGATGAAGACAGCATCCTGGAAGGATTTGGGGTCGCTTTCCTTCAACTGCTTCCAGACCGAGTCACTGTGGTACGGACATCCGACACAGGAACTGCTAGGTAAATGGTGGCCAGGGTAATTTTCTCTGAACCAATTCAACAACTGACCTCGGCTAAACCCCAAGTCGATGAGCGGGTACCGCTTTGTGACCCATTCCTCCTGGTCGGGCTTCTGTCGTATCGCTTCGTCGGTGCTTATTCCAAGCCACATTTCCACTTGGACGTCGGAAGGGGCCCTCCTGCCGGGCTTTAGTCCTAGCCTGTCTCTGAGGTAATCGTGGATTGGCTTTGTCTTATAGTGGGTCGTGCATTGTCGGTGCAGGATACCGGTGCTTCCGTCAGTATTGCGCAGGAACGCGGGAATTCCTAGAAACCTCGACCCGTCGGGCATCCGGCCTTGTAGTATGTTTTCCCGAATGTTCCCATTGTTGACACGAATGACTTCAAATGAGAGCTGCGATTTGAGCCAATCTAGGTGGTCGTAAACGGCCTGAGGTTCCCAGCCTGTATCGGCGAAGATGGCAAAGTCGGGCTTGGGAAGGCCATATTCCCCTCGTTCAGCAAGCAGGGCCAGACAGGATGATTGAACCCCTGCCCCCAGGCTGAGTACACGACAAGGAACACGATTCCGCAGCTTGGTACGGTCTGTCACGAAGTCAGAGACCGACATTATTTCGTCGATGTGGTGGTTGATGCGCTCCCTTAGCTGCTCCCTGGGCATCGCGTCCAGTAGCAGGGTTCCGGCGGCTAAATTCATCCGTTTCCAGATTTGGTCGGAACCCACCCCAGAGATTCCTCTAGCCTCAGTCATGAGCGCCAGCAACATTTCGGCGCATACGACCGGATGTCTGCTGAAGTTCGAGTCCATCATGTTGTGGTAGTGGCGGGGGTTATTGGCGAAATGATTTATCGCCTCCTCTTCGGTGAAGGCGCCTCCCGAAGCCTTTGCTGCCTTGATCGCCGTGTTGGCAATCCACCAGGTACGCGACGCGGTGTTGTTTTGACGTAGGGCGTCCGACTCGTTTCCCACGAACCAGTGGTTCCTGATGTGATTGGTCAGGTCCCCCTGCAAGCGCCAGCGCTTGATACTGTACGAGTGCAACCTGAAATGGGTCATCCAGGTCCACATCAGGCTGTCGGTAGCGGCGCTGGGAGTCAAATCTGGCATCGAACGGTGGAAGTCCAAGGCCTGCCGGTCTGCCCGATTCGCTGGGACCCTCTCCACTGGCGTGAGACTTATGGGGCTGTCAGCAACAATCCCTGTATCCTCCGCATAGTCGGTAACGCCGCGGTCAAGCAGGACCCGATTGAAGTCTGTGTCAGGGTCGAGATAGGCTTTTGGATTCTCCCTAGCGAACAACCAGAGTTGGTCGTATGCCTCTTGCGTCAGCCTTAAAATCTGGAATTCCTGCGCAGCCATCTCCATTAACCCTCCTCCTCGCGGCTGAGGGCTTTCATCAACGTCCCCACAGGCCGCTCCATGAGGGTCTGCGCGTGGGTAAGTGCATTATCTTTCAGTTCGTCTTCGTCAACTACTATGCTGTGGCGTTCAAGCGCCCTCTGCATGGTTCGCGCCCAGCGGTTTTCGGGATAGTAGGCCAGGTTCCGCAACGCCTCGGAAATCGCATGGAGATAGATGGAAGGGAACAACACTGCCATTTCCCAGCTTTGTTCTCCGTGTTGACGCAGCGCCTCGATCTGGTCTTTGTCCCCCGGAGCCATGTAGACTTTTATTCGGTTATCATCAAGATCGACCTTGAATGTGCCGCTTTCGACTTTGGCGTCAGCAACCAGGTCGATAACCGCAAAGGGACTACCCCCTTCTTCCAACTCCACCTCAGTAGAATTTCCGACGGCCAGTATCGACCCTGTTGGAATGTGGAACCCATCTGGCTTGAAACGGGTGATTTCGTCCACGAGTTCGGAGGACGTGAATCCGTCTATGGGCTGCTTGGCTACCACATAGGGAGTGAGCTTGAGTTCCTCAGAGAAGTCCTGGGCGTCCAGGATACAGAGGTCGTCCTCGTGTTCGCAGGGATAGGAATTGCGGCTAAAGGTCTTTGCGCACGCCACCAGGCTTACGTAGTGGGCTTTGCCTTCTGAGATCAAGTCCCGAAGCGACTGGCTGGTCAGGTGATACTTGATGGTCAAGTTGATTTGCTTGCCATTGTTAATCACGGCGTGCGGAACTTGCGCCGTAAAGGCCGCCTCCGGGTAGTCGTCCGTCCAAGGCGCCAACAAAGGGTGAGGGAGCAATCTGTCGTTCCAGGTGGTCATTGCCGTTACCCTATCCTGAATGCAAAGTCGTCAAGCGCATCGCTGGTCTCTATCTCGATCACCACTCGCTCGTTGGATTGCGGAGTCAATTGAACCGACCCGTCTTGAATTTTGGCTTCTTGGCCCGCCGGGCTTACGACCTTAGCACTCACGACCTCGATTGGATTTTCTTGGCCCCACTCGCCTCCGGCCGGTCTCAATCGGATGGCTATTTCCTGCGGCGTTTCACTCATTGGGGTGAACGCCACTGTAGCCGAAGTCCGGTCCGTGGGAATCAAGCGCGGACGTTCAATACGTGGCCGCCGGCTTCTTCTTTGGCCCGGCCCCGGGCCTGGCACCGGCCCTGGCCTCGGATTTGGTCCCGGGTCTGGCCTAGGTCCCGGGCCAGGATTGGGACGAGGATCAGGGTCAGGCCCCGGACCCGGCCCCGGTTCGGGATCTGGACCAGACTCCGGGTCCGGTGTAACGGACGGGGGTATTACGAGTCTAGTGTTGGTGGTCTTCGTCTTCAGCAGTTTGTTCCCTGGGCTTTCGGGGTCAAACTCGTCCGGGAACATGGACGCCAACTCACTCAGATTGGTGGTATCGCCGTACTTCTGCACCTGGGCGGCATCGTCAATGATCTTGCTTATTGTGTTTCTGGCCTGCCTGAACCAGCGCTCCGCCTCGGTCAGCTCCCTACCCTCGAAACATTGTCGGGGCGACATGGAGTCATGGCTTGTGTTCTCCGTTTGCCTTATCCATTCGTCTCCCCTGTCGGATTCTGGCGTCACCACGACACAGTAATCCGGCCACAGGCTCTTGCCACGCGGAGCAATTGGATTGATTTTCTGCTCACGGCTGTCGGTGATTAGCATCCCATTGCGGTTTATATATGCGGTCCTGCGAGGACCGGAACCGATGAAAACGTATGCGTTGAGCGGCCCAATTTTTCCGATAGGGTCTGTCTCCCCCGGTTCCACGTCTCTGATAGCTTTGTAGTAATGAAATGCCGGTTTATTGCTGCTTTCACGCTCGAAGAGCCAGTCAAGGGTTTCGTGGTTAATCAGAATGGGGTCATCAATGCGGTTCTTTACTCTGACGACGAGCTTCTTGTGATGTATGGCGTGAAAGAAATTCTCGATGACCGCAGCGGTTACTTCCCTGGTCCAATCATTCGACCTGGGGTTGAATCCCATGATGAATACACCGGTCCCCACGTCGTCGAGCCGGAAAAAGCCGGGAATCTGCGTAGTCAAAACCGGCTCCCCTTGAGGCATCGAATAGAAGCCAACGTGCTGTAGGCTCTCGCTCTTGTCCTGGGGGTTGCGATGGTCCATCAAGGTGGCCTTGCCCTGGAGCTTTTCCACCCTGCCTTCACGCCGTTGAATATATCTGGTGCTGTAAAACACGGTGCGAAGATCGCTTACGTTGAGCACCGCGTTTTTCCCCACACCGTTAGACCCACCGGGAGCGGCCCCCGATTTCTGAACTGATCCTTCTTGGAACACGAGAGCGTCCCAGCTGCGGCCGACGAGTCCCAGTGTACCGGCGTCTACGACCTGAAGGCACCGGATTTCTTCGGCCTCGAGCGCCTGCAGAGCCCTGCCGTAAAACGCTTGGACGTTTTTTCTGTCTTCCTCTTTCGCCCTCTCCAAGCACGAATCCAGGTGCTTCTGCAGCTCTTTGGCACCGATGGTCCGGCCATCAACGTAGCTCTCGGCGATCTCCACCTCTACCGGGCCGACTAAATCCCTGTCATTAGCGTCCAGGGAGTTTTGCAAAACCTCCCTGACGAGTTTTGGAATGGGGTCGTCCCTAAAGTGTGTGCTGGACGAGTCTTGGATTACATCCAGTCCCCAACCTCTAGGTGGGAAGTACCATGAGGGTCGTTCGTTCACGAGATATTCTCCCTGGGAGAGCAGGTCGGTGCCGCTCCGTTACGCGGGCGCATTCTTATGCACCCACTAGTCTGAGTCAAGTAGTTTCCCGGACGTATTGATCTGCATTACTTCCTCGCGGCCAAGGGTTCAAGTGCCAAGGGGCGCTAGAGCATCCGCTTTATCTTCCCTGTCTTCGGATCGTATGAGTTGGCAAACAGCACCAACACCTCGGAAGGAATGAACCATTGGGTGCCCCGTCGCAGCGCCGAAAGGCGCTTCGCCCGAATGTTCCTTCGGACGGTTTCCTCACTTACCTTGAGGTAGGTCGCCGCTTGGGGTACCGTGAACTCCTCTGGCATCGTCATGTTGTCTCCGTCCACGCGGACGCGATAGTGGTGATGTATTATACAACACCAATCACGCCCCAAATGACGGTTCGACACGTTGCCGGATGGTGCCCCTAGTCTCGACCCCTTCGTATTCCGTCTGGTTGACGCAACGGACCTTGACCCCGCGAAACGATGAGGACTGGCAAAGCCGTCGATAAGCATAAGCTAGCTAGTCCTCCAGATTGGCAAAGAAAATCCTGTCAGGTATTGGTGTGAAACTCCGGCTTTCATACCTGTCGACCAATTCGTCGAGGTCAAGTTGGCGGACGAGTTCCTCCACGTCGATCCAATCCTCGTCTCCCGAGGTCAATACTGGAAGGAATTCGAGCATCCTGTTCATCCCTTCACTCCTATTTGCGATAGGGTGGCTGTCTGATGCTGGGCCCAAACTGAAACTGGCGCAAGAGGGATGAAACAGGCACCTCCAAGGTAGAGCTTCCGGGTTCCTCCAATGAATCGCGTGGAAGTTCTTGGGGCCTCTGCCATCATGGATTGGTCGCACCACATCCAGAGGGGCGAGAGTGCATCCCATTTGGAGAGGATTCGGGGGCCGCTGTATTTGACAATTCCAATGTAATTGGGCAGTCAGGTCATCAACATTGTTATAGAAGCAGTACATCGGAACCGCACCTAACCAATTTGCGAAGTCCTCAAGGGCGTCGATTTGGTAATTTGCTCCGGTGGGATACCTCAGTCTTCCGTATGAGTATGGAGGCCTTTCGTACAGTTGCAGTTTCTTCGCTTGAACAACATAGAACGTGGGTAGCCGGCCGGACCTGAGAATCACCCATAGCCAGTCGAATCCCACAACCCGCTCTCGGCGCTTCGAAACCCGCTTAACTCCGACGCTGTTTGAGCCAGAACGCCCAATTTCCAGCATGGCTAAGTCGGAAATGGTATCTTCGGAAAACCCTAAACCCAAGCGCCTAGCGTCAGCCAGCCATCCCCACGTCAATTCGGCCAATTCTTCGAATAGTCTTTGGGTATCTGCCGGCCCAATTGGGCCCACGGTTGGCAGCGTACTCATTTCTTTCACCTCTCTTTCAGCAATCGCTGAGATGTGAGCTTACTCAGTGCATCTTGGTCAAGACACTGCTCATTGGCGGAGTCAATTCAGCCAACCCGCCGAATCGCCTACCAGCCCTACCGCCCGTCCCCGCAGACCACCATGTGCGACCCGTCCGAGTTGGTATGCACCGCGTGGGACGCACCCGCCAAATCGAAGACCAGCTTGTAGCCCGGAGTAATCACCTGGGCGTACCTCATGCCCTCCTGGGGGCATCCCAGGCTGGCGTCGGACCACTGCATCCCTTCGGAGCTGACGAGGCTGAGTCCCCCCTCGTCAACACCCAGCTCACCGCCCAGAAACGTGCGCGCCGCAGTCTCCATCTCTCCAGGGACGGTCTCATTGGCAGGGGGCGCCGGCGTCCTCTCCGCAGCCCTCTGCTTCTCCTCGTCATTTCCGCCGCAAGATGTTGCGGCCATCAGGCAAACTGCTGCCGCAAGCGCTATGAGCGGTATGTACTGCGACGGTATTAACCTCATATATCTCGACCCTCCCCTTGATTTCAACAAGTCCTCCAATGCTCCCTTCTCCCCTGGCGGCCTTCGCAGTGAGATTCCCAACGTATCCTCCATCCGGTTCCAATCCCACGACGCCCCCGGCTAAGGCTACGGTTCCTCGCCCACCACGATGTCGTCCATGAGCCCGTTACGCACGGCCCAGATCACCAGTTCCTGCTTGGTCTTGATCCTCAGCTTATCCTGTATGCGGTACAGGGTGTTTCGCACCGTCACGTTCCTGTTGCCCCGCAGCTCGGCAATCTGCGCGTAGGACTTTCCGCTGGCGAACAGCCTGAGGGTCTCCCGCTCCAGCGCGGTCAGCCGGTCCAGGGCCGGGGCGGACACGAGCTGTTGCTGGTTGCGGAGCATCGCGAAGACCTGCCTGGTCGCCCGGTCGGGAATTCGCAGCCGGTCCTCGGCCACGTCCATGACCGCCTGCAGCAGCTCCTCGGGCCGAGAGTACTTCTGAAGGTAGCCGGTGGCCCCCGCCGCGATGGCCTCGATGACCGCATCCTCCTCGGTCGACGCCGTGAGCATCATCACCCGTGTGCTGGGGAGGAGCTCCATGATCTCCCGGCAGGCGTCGATGCCGTCCATGCGGTGCATGATCACGTCCATGATGATGACGTCGGGTTTCAGTTCCCGGGCCATCCTCACCGCCTCCTCCCCATCCTCGGCCAGCCCCACCACCTCGATGCGGCCCGACGCCTCCAGGACCTCCCGCAGGCCCTTCAGCACGATGGGATGGTCGTCCACCACCATCACCCGTATCGAACCTTCCGACGGCATCTCAGCCTCCTCAGTCATCTGCGTCATCCACGTCATCCCTTTGGTAGGGCGCCGAGCAAGCGACGGTCGTTCCGCCTTCTTCGGAACTCTCGATGGTGAGCTCTCCACCCAGGCGCCCGGCCTCCGCTCTCATGCCCTCTATGCCCCGGCCCCGCTGGGCATAGTCTCCGGGCAGGCCCGCCCCGTCGTCCGAGACGGACAGCCCGATCCGGTCGGCCCCGAAGCTCAGTGCCACCGCCACCCGGGACGGACGGGCGTGGAGGAAGGCATTGGTCAGGGCGTTGTGCGCAATGGAGAAGAGTCCGGCCCGGGTGGCGGTGGCAAGGGGAGGCTCGGTCCCCGACTGCGACATCTCCGTAGCCACCGACGTGATCCTCTCGAAGGTCGCGCAGTGCGACCACAGGACCCGTCCCAACTCCCGGCCCTCGACTATGTGGCCGGCGTCGATGGGCCCCCGCATCTCCCACATGGCCGACCGCGACAGCATGGAGGTCCCGTCCAGGGCCTCGATGAGCTTCGGGTTGGAGTCGCCGGCCAGTTCCCTGGCCCGGTGGATCCCCAGGTCGATCATGTAGGCGGTCTGGGCCGTCGTGTCGTGGATTCTCTGGGACAGTTCCATCCGCTCCTCGCGCATCCGCCGCTCCCTCGCCACCGAAGACCGCCACCGCGACCGCTCGAAACGGGTGATGACGTTGATTCCCAGCACCAGGATGTACATCACCGCCGACCTCGCCACCAGCGCCTTATCCTCCCCGGCATCCAGGTCGACGCCGTCCCCCGCCAGCAGGCACACGGTAACGTAGACGGCGACGGTGGCCGTGGTCCAGGTGAGACTGAGCCAGATGTACGACAGGACCACGGCGAAGATGGCCAGGGCGGGATAGTAGGCCACGAAACTGTAGCTGGGAACCCCGCCGCCGAGGATGACGCTGTAGGTGACCAGGGTAACGTCCACGGCTCCGAGGAAGAGCATCCAGCGCCAGGTCACGTACCTCCTCGCCCGGACCCGGAGGTGGACGAAGCCGTTGCACAACCCCAGGACCACCGGAAAGACCAGGTACTCGGCGTCGTCGGGGTACCAGGTCTCCGGCCTGTAGGACAGCTGGAAGACCACCACGCACCACATGGACCAGCGGCCCCAGATGGAGATCATGGTGGCGAAGCGCACCACGTCCGGGTCGGTGGGGACGCCGCCCGTCACCCACCGCTGCACGGATGCGGCGCCAGCCCTCACCGGGTCCAATCCTCCGTGGCCAAGCCCGGCATTCCGGTCGGCCTTGATGTTGCAGACCTGATCCAGCACATATGCCAGTTCCACCCCGCGAGTTGATCCATCTTCAAAGTACAACAGATTCCTGCGGGCCAAAAGAGCAGAAAGTACCAACCGCATTGGGCAAATCGCTCCATCGCAAAGCTAGCACAAATTCCCGGATTAATTGGTTCTTTATGAGCTTTGCAAGACCGCCCGAGACTTCCACAATTTTCAATGTGGGCCTCGCAGCCTGCTGCACTGTTGCAACGCGACAGCAAGAGTGGACCGCAGCCCGGGCGGAGGACTTCGGTGCAATGTCCCCCGTCCTGCGCATTGGTTGTCGCGCATCAGTTCCACCCTTCCTGACAGGGGCAGGCAACGGCTGAAATCAGGTTTGCGCGTAATGTCAATGCCGGGATAGGAATGGGCCATTTCCGATAAGGAACCGGCCCCGGCGGTCCCACCCGAAATAACTGTAAGCGGAGCGGAGCAGGTGTTCAACAATCGCCATAGTCATGCTCTTGAAGCGGCCCCGACCCCGGCAAACCCGGCCGGGCTGCCCGCCGCGTTGGCGGCGTCTCCGGCCGGGGACGTTGCTCTAGCCAAGTTTACCCCCCCCCCCGACTCTTCCTGCCCTAAACCCGACCTCGCCGAGCCTAGCGCCCACCTCCCTTTGGAGGTGACGCCGTGAGGTTCCCAGCTTTTTCACCCTTCTTCCGCCGGTGGCTACTCCTTGGCCTGCTGGCCCTGTTCGCTGCCGCCTTCGCCCTGGTCCTGACGACCGGCCCCGGTCCGGCGGAGGCGCAGAGCTCCGCGCCCAGCATCACCGCCATCACCATCAGCTCGACGCCGAATCACGACGCGGACGGCGACGGGACGCCGGACACCTACATGCGCGGCGACCTGATTCAGATGACGGTCACCTGGAACCAGGACGTGTATTGGGATAAGAGTGCGGCCAACGCGGCGATCACGACCCGCGCGCAGGTCGGCTCGGCGGACCGGGATTTCTCCCTGGTCGGCCTGGGGACGAGCGGCGCGGGGCCGTCGCTGACCTTCACCTACACGGTGGTGGAGGCGGACGTGGACCCCAGCGGCGTGGCCCTGAGGCACGTCAACAACGCGGTGGTTTTCCTGGCGAGCGGCGCCACGCTGAAGGACCTCACCAACAACAACGCCGGACTCACCTTCGCGGGCCTGCCGAGGACTTCCCAGGCCAACCACAAGGTGAACGGCGCCAACAACCTCCCCGTGTTCAGCGGGGCGGGGGCCACCATCAACGCGCCGTCCGGCACGCTGGTGTCATTGCCGATCAGCGTCAGCGACCCCGACGGCGACACCCTGACGATCTCGCGAACCTGGAGCCGCGACGACATCCATGTCCCGGGCGACAGAGAATGGAGCAAGACCCTGGGCAGGCAGTTCTTCAAGGCGAAGACCCAGTGCCGATTGGCCCAGCTCACCCCGCTCCCAACGAGCCCGAGGCACCACACGGTCGTCACCTTTACGGCCACCGACCCGCACGGCGCGACGGTGGAGGCGAAGCTGACCTACGAGACGACATTCAGCAGCACCCAATGCACCAACAACTTCCCTACGGTGGCGAACGCGATCCCGGACCAGAGCGCGACGGCGGGATCGGCCTTCAGCTACCAGTTCCCGGCCAACACCTTCAACGACGCCGACAGCGGCGACACACTGACCTACACGGCGACCCAGGCGGACGACAGCGCGCTGCCGTCCTGGCTGACCTTCACGCCGTCGACCCGCACCTTCTCGGGCACGCCGCAGCCCACCGACACCGGCACGTTGTCGGTCAAGGTGACCGCCGACGACTCCAAGAACTCGGTCAGCGACACCTTCGATATCACGGTGTCCGTTTCGGACGTGCTCGTCTCCAACATTGGGCAGTCAGCCACCCCTTACCAAGGCGGGGTGCTTACGTCTGCCCACGCCCAAGAGTTCACGACGGGGACGGACCCAGCGACCCTGACTAGCGTCGACGTGAAGTTCCAGCATGGGCCGGATTCCAACTTGAGGGTGAGGGTCCGGCAGGGTTCGCCTACGGGGACAGTAGTTGCCACGCTGACCAATCCGACTACGCTGGCCGCCGCCGACCTCACCTTCACTGCGCCGGCGAACACCACGCTGTCCGCCAGCACGAAGTACTACGTGGTCCTGAGCACGACGACGGGGGGAGGGACGCTGTCCTTGACGCTGTCGGACGGGGAAGATACCGGCGGACAGACCGGCTGGTCGATAGCAAACAAAACCCACACACATCAGGTAGGCATCTGGAGACAACCCAGCGAGAATGCTTTGCAGATCCGCGTCAACGGCTCGGTCACCAGAACGCCAACGGTGGCGAACGAAATCCCGGATCAAAGTGCGAAGGTCGGAGTGCCATTCAGTTATGCCTTCCCGTCCAACACGTTCACTGACGCCGACGGCGACACGTTGACCTACACGGCGACTCAGGCGGACGACAGCGCGCTGCCGTCCTGGCTGACCTTCACGCCGTCGACCCGCACCTTCTCGGGCACGCCGCAGCCCACCGACGCCGCCACGTTGTCGGTCAAGGTGACCGCCAGCGACTCCACGAACTCGGTCAGTGACACCTTCGATATTATGGTGGCTGAGCCGGTGCTCGTCTCCAACATTGGTCAGTCAGCCACCCCTTACCAAGGCGGGGTGCTTACGTCTGCCCACGCCCAAGAGTTCACGACGGGGACGGACCCAGCGACCCTGACTAGCGTCGACGTGAAGTTCCAGCATGGGCCGGATTCCAACTTGAGGGTGAGGGTCCGGCAGGGTTCGCCTACGGGGACAGTAGTTGCCACGCTGACCAATCCGACTACGCTGGCCGCCGCCGACCTCACCTTCACTGCGCCGGCGAACACCACGCTGTCCGCCAGCACGAAGTACTACGTGGTCCTGAGCACGACGACGGGGGGAGGGACGCTGTCCTTGACGCTGTCGGACGGGGAAGATACCGGCGGACAGACCGGCTGGTCGATAGCAAACAAAACCCACACACATCAGGTAGGCATCTGGAGACAACCCAGCGAGAATGCTTTGCAGATCCGCGTCAACGGCTCGGTCACCAGAACGCCAACGGTGACGGCGGCGGCCGTGGCCGCCACCGATGGGAAGATCGTGACGCTGGCCTTCAGCGAGAGCCTGGCGGCGCTCAGCGCGGCGCCGCAGTACGGGTTGCGCCAGTCCTTCGCGGTGCACGGCGCCTACCATCAGGGGATTCCCGTCGGCGTCATATCCCCCAACGAGGTTGCGGTCAGCGGCGCGACGGTGACGCTGACCCTGGGCTCGGGGGTCCCCATCGGCAAGGAAGCGACGGTGAGTTACATCCCGGAAGGGTCGGGCGACGGGCAACGCCTCCGGTATGCCGGCGGGGACAAGTTGGGGAGCTTCACCGTTACGGCGGCGCGGCCGGCGGCGGACCCGCCCCCGGTGCCCGTCGCGGCGCGGGTGGAGGGCGCGAAGCTGACGCTGACTTTCGACCGGGCCCTGGACGAGAGCTGGGCCCCGGCGGGAAGCCGGTTCCGGGTGCAGAGTTCGGCCCCCATCCCCACCGCGGGCGTGCTGGTCTCGAACATCGGGAAGTCAGTCGACCCATCGCGAGGCCATCTTCTTCGGAATACCACCGCTGCCCAAGGGTTCACAACGGGGTCAAGCACGGTGACCCTGACCAGCGTCGACGTGAAGTTCAGCATTGCGCCAGGTTCGGATTTGAGGGTGAGGGTCCTTCAGGACACTCATACGGGGACAGAGGTTGCCACGCTGACCAATCCGTCGACGCTGGCCGCCGGCAACCTCACCTTCACCGCGCCGGCGATCAAGGTGCTTGCAGCCAACACGACGTACTACGTGGTTGTGGACTCGACGAACACGGGAACGCTCAGCATGACGGCGGATCACGGGGAAGATACGGGCGGAGAGCCCGGCTGGTCGATAGAAAACGGTAGCTACGAACGTGGCCATGGGAGCTGGGCATGGCTCGCCGTCAATACTGCTCTGATCCGCGTCAACGGCACCGGCGCCGGCACCGGCACGTCAACCCAGGTTCAGGGCATGGGCACGGCGACGGTGAACGGGAACCATGTCACGGTCCCGCTGGCCTCAGCGGTACCTGTGGGCCATACGCCCCGGGTGTACTACGACCCGCCGGGCGACGACGCGAACCCGCTGCGGGGAGCGTCCTCCGGTTCGCCGGTGGAGTACATTAACGGCATCTGGGCCAACGTGGCCGCCGCGAGCGCGCCGGCGCTGGACTCGGCAGTGGTCGCCGGGACGAAGGTCACGTTGTACTACAACGAGGCGCTGGACACCGGCTCGGTGCCCGCTACGAGCGCCTTCACGGTCACGGCGGCGGGCAGCGGGGTGACGGTCAGTAGCGTCGCGGTGAGCGAGACCGCCGTGACGCTGACCCTGGCCTCGTCGGTGGCGGCGAGCAGCGCGGTGACGGTGTCCTACACGGCGCCGGGCACGAACCCGGTCCGGGACCTGGCCGGCGCCAACGCGGGGAACCTCTCGAACGAGGCAATGACCAACCTGGGACCCACCGACACGGGCGCGCCGGCGGTGGCGTCGGCGAAGGTGTACACGGCCGGCGTCGGCGATGGCTCGGCGGACCAGAGCAGTGTGTTGACGTTGACCTTCGACAAGGAGCTGGACCCGGCCAGCGTGCCGGCGGCCTCGGCCTTCACGTTCTCCCATGTGTGGTTCTCCGCCGAAAGCGTCGTGGTGCGCGGCAAGAAGGTGGAACTGGGCCTGCCCGAAAAGCTGTATCCCTGCACCGACAGCTTCACGGTGAGCTACGCCAAGCCTGCCAGCGGCGGGCTGCGCAACCTGTGGGACACCGAGGCCAACGACATCTCCGGGCAGGCGGTGACCTACGGGGGGACGGAGACGTGCGTGCCGGGATTCGAGAGACCGACCATCGGCAGCCTGATCCTGCACGGCACGCGCCCCTTCGACACCGACTACCAGCCGCAGCCGGAGTGGTTCACGGTCAAGGCGTCGAGCGGACCGGTGACGGTGACGGCGGCGGCGTTTGATCCGGACGACGCGAGTCGCCTGGTGCTGTCGCTGAGCCGCGACTTTGTTGCCGGCGAGACGATCTCGTTCAGCTACCGGCGGCCGCGGGGCCACCCGGGGCTGTGGAACATCGACGGCAACCAGATAGCCGACGTCATCGACATGCCGGTGGTGAACACGGTGGGCCACCCGCCAACGGTGAACGCCGTGTCAATTACCTCGGACCCTGGGGATGATGACACCTACGCCATGGGCGAGACAGTCCGCGTGCGCCTGACCTTCAGCAAGGCGATGGATGTGGCCACCACGGGCGGGCGGCCCCGCCTGAAGATCGACATGGACCCGGCGGACTGGGGCGAACAGTGGGCGGTCTATGAGAGCGGCAGCGCCACGAACGAGCTGGTGTTCTTCCACCCGGTGGTGGAGCCCAACCTGTCCACCCGGGGCATCGCCGTGCTGGCGGACACCCTGGAACTGAACGGCGGCGCGATTGTCTCGGCGTCGTCGCAGACGGACGCCGACCTGTCCCACGACGGCCTCGACCACGATCCGGACCACAAGGTGGACTGGCAATTGCCGCCGCCGCAGTCGCCGCCGGGCGGCGCCAACCGGGCGCCCATGTTCGTGGGCGACGCGCCGGGCAGTATGAACGCGCCGTCCGCCACGCTGGTCAGCCTCGTGGCGTCCAAGGCCGACTTCCGGGACCCCGACGGCGACGCGCTGACCTTCTCGCTGAGCACCGTCCGCGACGACGTGCACGTGCCGGGCGATCTGCTGTACAGCGACGCCACCCAGCGCATCTTCTTCAAGGCCAACACCGAGTGCGCGCTGGCCTCCCTGGACCCGCCGCTGCCGCAGACCTACGAGTCGGTGGTCACCATGACGGCGACCGATCCTGACGGCGCCACCGGCTCGGTGACGGCGACCTTCCGCACCACCCGCGAGGACTTCGGCTGCCCGTCGCTGTCAACCGCGACGGTGGACGGCGCGACGGTGACGCTGGAGTTCGACGGCGACCTGGGCTGGAGCTACGATTGGCCCGCAGCGGACCAGTTCGTGCTGAAGGCCGACGGCGCGGCGGTGAGCTTGGCCGACGCCAGGCCGGTGACCACCGGCGACACCATCACTCTTACCCTGGCGGCGCCGGTGCATGCGGGCCAGACCGTCACGGTGAGCTACGTCCCGGGCGACAGCCCGGTAGCGGTGGCCTTCGCCGACCAGCCGGCGGTGAACAATACGCCGGCGCCAGCGGTGACCGCCGTGGCCACAGTCTCCGACCCAGGCGCTGACGACACCTACGCCAAGGACGACGTGATCCGCATCCGGGTCACCTTCGACGAGGCGGTGGACGTGGACACGTCGGGAGGCACGCCGAGGCTGAAGCTCAAGATGGACCCCAACTACGGGGAGAAGTGGGCAAGCTACGCCAGCGGCAGCGGCGCAACCGCCCTCATCTTCACCTTCACGGTGGTTGAGCCCAACTATTCATCCCAGGGCATCGCCGTGCTGGCCAACACCCTGGAGCTGAACGGCGGCGACATCGAGTCGGTGAACACGGACGCGGACGCCAACCTGTCCCACACCGGCCTGGCCCACGACTCCGGCCACAAGGTGGACTGGGAGCAGCAGGAGCAGTCGCAGAACAGTCCGGCCACGGGCGCGCCGGCCATCACCGGCACGGCCCGGGTGGGCGAGACGCTGACGGCGGACACCTCGGGCATCTCCGACAGCGACGGAATCACCGGGGCGACCTTCAGCTACCAGTGGGTTGCCGCCGGCGCCGACATATCCGGGGCTACGGGCAGCACCTACACTCTGGCCAGCGCCGACCAGGGCAAGGCTGTCAGGGTGAGGGTGTCCTTCACCGATGACGCCGGCCACTCGGAGACGCTGACCAGCGCGGCCACAGCCGCCGTGGCGGCCGCAACGCCGCCTGCGGTGACCGCCGTGGCGATAGTCTCCGACCCCGGCGATGACGACACCTACGCCAAGGACGACGTGATCCAGGTCCGGGTCACCTTTGACGAGGCGGTGGACGTGGACACGTCGGGAGGCACGCCGAGGCTGAAGATCAAGATGGACCCCAACTACGGAGACAAGTGGGCCAGCTACGCCAGCGGCGGCGGCAGCACGGCCCTCATCTTCACCTTCACGGTGGTTGAGCCCAACTATTCATCCCAGGGCATCGCAGTGCTGGCCGACACCCTGGAGTTGAACGGCGGCGGCATTGAGTCGGCAAACACGGACGCCGACGCCAACCTGTCCCACTCCGGCCTGGCCCATGACTCCGGCCACAAGGTGGACTGGCAACAGCAGCAGCAGTCGCAGAACAGTCCGGCCACGGGCGCGCCGGCCATCACCGGCACGGCCCGGGTGGGCGAGACGCTGACGGCGGACACCACGGGCATCTCCGATAGCGACGGACTGACCGGGGCGACTTTCAGCTACCAGTGGGTTGCCGCCGACGCCGACATATCCGGGGCCACGGGCAGCGCCTACACCCTGGCCAGCGGAGATCAGGGCAAGACCGTCAAGGTGCGGGTGTCCTTCACCGATGACGCCGGCCACGCGGAAACGCTGACCAGCACTGCCACCGCCGCCGTGGCGGCCGCAACGCCGCCTGCGGTGACCGCCGTAGCGATAGTCTCCGACCCCGGCGACGACGACACCTACGCCAGGGACGACGTGATCCGCATCCGGGTCACCTTCGACGAGGCGGTGGACGTGGACAGGTCGGGAGGAACGCCGCGCCTCAAGATAAAGATGGACCCAAGCTACGGGGAGAAGTGGGCGGGCTACGCCAGCGGCGGCGGCAGCACGGCCCTCATCTTCACCTTCACGGTGGTTGAGCCGAACTTCTCTCCCCAGGGCATCGCGGTGCTCGCCAACACCCTGGAGCTGAACGGCGGCGACATCGAGTCGGCCTCCACCGACACCGATGCCGACCTGTCCCACACCGGCCTGGCCCACGACTCCAACCACAAGGTGGACTGGCAACAGTAGCGAGACGGCGGCCCGAGATCCTGACGCGGCTGCGAGCGGCTCCGCAGTGACCCGCTGCGGGGCCGCCGGACGGGCCGTCCCCCAGGTTTACCACGGAACGCGAAGAGGCCGCATACATGGCGTGGCGAGTGACGATCCACGTCCCCAAGGACCGGCTCGATGCCGCGACAGCGCATTGAATACAGGAGAATTTCCTACGCCTTTCCAGAGGACTTCCCCCGGCGGCTGGAGAGGTTCCGGCAGGAGTCCGGCCTGTCCTGGGCCGACCTTGCCCGCCGCCTCGGCACCTATCCCCACACCCTGTGGCGCTGGCGGAACCTGGGAGTGCGCCCCAGCGCCGAGCACATGCTGGCGCTCCTGGACCTGGCCGACGGCCTGGGCCTCGGCCACCTGTTTACCCGCTGAGGCGGTATCCCATAGGAACACCCAAGGGTCCCGAAAGGCAAAAAGGCCGCATACAGGCGGGCGGCCAGGGGTCCGGCGAGTTCAGCAGGGGCAGGGTCTTTCCGGTAGGCTATCCCGACTCCCCTACCGCCAGCTTCGCCTCCTCCGTCATCTCGTACTTGATCGGTTTCTTCCCGGGATTGCGGATTTTGACTCCCAGCCCTTTCAGAACCGGCCAGAGGTTGTTCTTGAACTCGATGCCAAAGGCCCCGCCGCCCGCTGATGCCAGGGAATGCTTGGGCCAGCGTTCCTTGATAATCTTCTGGCATTCGGTGCTCTTGAACTGCCCCACCTCGATGCGCTCCACCACGAACCGGGCCATCTCCTCCGGCGTTCCGGCGGTCTGCGATTTCGCCGCCGGCGACTCCCCGGCAGTGGCAGAGGCGGCCTTCCTGGACGGCCCGGCCTGTTCCGTTCCGCCGGCGCTGACCAGGTGAAGCTGCTCCGGCGGGAAGAACTGCCTGACCGTGCCGGACACCGAGCCATCCCGGTCGGTAATCACCCATAGAAAGGGTACCTTCCCATCCCGCAATGGAATCTCCGGCTCGTCCCGAATCGCGGCGTAGAGGGAGATGAAGTCGCTGTCGTCGCTGAAGACGACCACGTGGGAAACCCTTCCCAGCGCCAGGTCGGCCATGGCGTGGGTTGCGATGGCAATGTCCGCCGAGTTCTTGGTGGCCGACATGCTGAAATGCTGGGTGCCGCTGACCGCCAGGTCCAGGTCCGGGAATCTGCTGGCCACCCACAGCCGCCACAGCTCCACCTGGTCCGCCCGCACGTAGAGCGCCAAGCGGGACAGGGCCGGCGCCTTGTCCGGCCAGTTTTCGATCAGCCTCTTGACCAGAACCTGGGCGTCGGCGTGCAGGTTCTCCAGGTCCACGTAGAGACCGGCGCCCTCCGGCACTGGCTGAATATCCTCTGCTGGCATATCCTCTCCCCGAGCCCTTGGGCGAAACGGCGGAGCCACGGCCATGACCCCGCCGGCATCATTATACCGGCCGGGGATGCCCGGCTCATCTTGATGCAGGCAAAAGGAGCGGCCTCCAGCCATAGACACCAGACTTGCCATTCCCCGCCGTCTCCGATAGAATGCCGCCCCCAGCAATCCGAAGACGGGATGTGTGGGCGAAATTCTGCCGCAAAGGAGTTGAATATGAACAAGGTACCGATGATGCGAGGCGGCCGGGGCGGCGGTGGCAAAGGTGGCGGCGGCAAGGGCGGCAGCGGAAAGGGAGGAGGAGGCCGGCCCCCGAACGGGCCCAGCACGACGGGCAACCCTTCGGGAGGCGGCCGGGGCAACAATCCTCCGAGCCGGTAGCGGCCCGCACCCGCTCTCACGGCCCGACCCCGGTTGGTTCCTGGAGTTATCGCAAAGCAACAAAAAAGGCGCACATATATGGATCAATGGGAGGCCCACCGCCACGACAGCGATGGGCCTCCTCTTGATGGGACGGCCCGGACGACCCTAGAACAGCCGCAGCGTTTCCGGCTGCTCCTGCTCCGTCTCTCCCTGCTCTGCCTCAGCCTCCACCGGCGCCTGCCGCCGCTGGCGCTGCCGCCGGGCCGGGGGAGCGGGCTTTTCGTAGGCCGGGTACTTGGGCGCTTCCTCCCACCGGTCCCTGGCCCTCTCGACCACCCCCGGGACCTGCAACGCCAGACCCAGGAGGTCCAGGCTGTCGAAGGACTCGATGTGGGGGTCCGCCAAGGGCTGCTGTACCCCGATGATGGCCCGGCCTCCCCTGATGGACAGCACCACCTTCAATTCATCGGTGGTTTCGGTCTCAGCAGGAGCGGGCTGCTTCCCGTCATCATCCGCATCATCGGGTTCGTCAGCAGCGGTCTCCGCCTCGGCGTCCTGTTCCTCGGCGATTTCCAGGTCGCCCGCCTCGTCCGTGGCTTCTCCAGCGAGAAGCTCTCCGGCAACTTCGGCGGGCGCTTCGTCCACCGTTTCCTCAGTCACGCCGCCGAAGAGGAACTCCTCTACGTTCACCACGTCCACCACGTCGACGGGGTGGATTTCCGTTCCCGTATCGTCATTCATGGTATCTCCCCCTCTGATTCCCGCTTTGTGCGCCAAGTCCCCCTGAGAGCCGTTCTTGATCTCGCCCAGGGTCCTGGGTTCCCAGTACAGGTCGCGCTCCACGGCGGGGACGCCGCCGAAGACGGTGGTCTCGGCCAGCTCGGTGAGGTCGAAGTAGCCGATTTCCTGCTCCAACCCTTCCACCAGGCCGAAGCAGGTTCCGGTAGCGGGGTCCATTTCCGTTATGAACCAGGTCCACTGGCTATACGGACTGAAGAGCTTGGCGCGGGCCAGGACGGTATCGTAGTCGGCCACGCGCTCGTTGGCGTAGAGGGCGGGGATGGTGTCGGCCAGCTTCCTGGTCATCAACTCGTGCCCCCGCTTCCCACTCCGGTGGTCCTGCCACATGGTCGTGGCGGTTTCCTTTTCGTCAGGCATGGTTTCATTCTCCTTGTCGGTGCTGTGCGAATGTTGGTTTGCGCCGTTCACCCGGCGTCAGTCCGGCCTATCAGCCGTGTCACCGTCTCCGGCGTGACGTAGCTGGGGGTCACCGTCCCCTGGTCCATGTCCAGGTAGAGGGCCAGGAAGGGACAGGTCCCGGCCACCATGCGGCGCACCACCTGCAACACCAGCGAGGCCATCATCTGGTTGATGGTCGGGTCCTGGTCGGTGAGGTCCAGGGCCGCCGCGCAGTCCACGTCCGGTGGCCTGGTGGAGACCGCCGTCAGAAGGTCGGGGCGTTGCAGCGTCGGCGCCGGGGCCAGCAGGCAGGTGTCGCCGGTGAAGGGCGGTTCCTCCAGGCGCATCCGCTGGGCCACGTTGCCAATCAATACCTGACCCCAGTTGGTGTCGTTGCCCGCGTCGATGAGCCAGCGGCAGGGGTCTCCGGGCAGGCACTCGGCCATGGCGCGCCGGGCGGCGGCGTTGTCGGCGCAGCCGATGATCAGGCCGTCGTGGAAGGAGAGCCCGGGGTAGCGTTGGCCGTCAGCCAGGGGATCTTCCCCCCGGAAGGGATAGACCGAGTAGCCCACGGGCCGGTGGTAGGCTTGGGACAGCCGGTCGGCCAGGGCCTGGCTCTTGAAGCGGCCCACGTCCTCGGCGTAGAAATTCTGGAGCAGCAGGTTGTGGGGTTCCACCCGGTCGTGGTCCACCAGGACGATGGTGGCGTCGCGGCCCTGGAAGAGGCGGCAGAGGCCTTCGGCGACGAAGCCGCCGGTGCCGCCGCAGCCCACCACGGTGATCCAGGGGTTGTCCAGCAGGAACTCGTTGGTCAGGTAGTAGGGCATGGTGGTGTTACCTCCTTATATGAGTGGGTAGCTTGGTGTCGCCTCCGGCTCCTCGCCCGCCGGCCTCAGGCCGGGGGGCAGTCCTCCAAAGACCTGCCGCCAGCGCAGCGGCGCGAAGTGGCCGTAGACGCCCACTCGCAGGGTTAGCTCCGGTTCAGGCTTGTCCAGGCGGCCCACGACGCCGTAGATTCGGAAGCCCTGCTCATCCCGGTCGTCGGTGGCGGAGAAGAAGGCGCGGTGGCGCCCGTGGGAGTGAAACTCGGCGACCACCCCGGCGGGAGGCTGGTAGGAGAGGGACGAAGCCGTACCCTCCTGCGGGGGCACGACCAGCCGGTAGAGGTCGCCGTCCCAGCGCACCGCGAAGAACCGCTCGGTGCCCGGCGCGGCCAGCATCCAGGCCAGCCCCAGCTCGAAGACATGGGCCGGAATGGGGCCGTGGGTGAGAGTCAACTTCTCGGTTACGGGAGCCAGTCCCCGCACTTCGCAAGGAGCGACCAGGACCCGCACCGTAAGGTGGGCGCTCTCGGACTGGACGTAGAGGCCGCCCGACCCGAGAACGTAGTCGTACCCCACGCCGTGGAAACCGCCGAGACCGGCAGGATGGTTCACCAGGTAGCCCACCGGCCTCGCGGCATTGCCAGCGTTGGGCGCCGCGCTAGCGGTAGCCCCGCCTTCCTTCGCAGGCGGCGATGACCTGCCCCACGGTGCACTGGGGAACCAGGTCCTCAACCGGGTAGTCAGTCTGTCCATCGAGTTCCTCCCATAAGGCTTGCAGATTCTCAGGGTGCGTCTTCGACCGGTCGTTCGTGTCTCCGGTAAGGGAGAAGAAGGACTGGAAGAAGGACTCAGGTATCAGTCCCACCTCCTCGGGGAAGCGGTGGCTTCCGGGGCAGGTCCGCCCGTCCCGGAAGACGTTGAAGGCCGGGGCCCCAAATCCACCACCTAATGGGAGAAAAATGGTTTTGGGGCTCCTTGATTGGGCCGGTTGGGGCATCGGCTGACGGCTGACAGGTTGGCAGTGGGTTGGCGTGGCAGGAGTAGGCGCTGGAAGGGGATATTGGGGCGTTGGCCGGCGACGCCAGGGCGAGGTCTATGCCAACCGGTCCTGGAGAAGGGCGCAGTGTCCCTACGGCGGGAGTCCCCGTCGCTTGAATGCCCGTCGGTAGTGGCGCAGACCGTCCCAGGTCAGGGTGGGCCGTGGGCCAGCGCCGCTATTCTCCGGTGCGCTCCCGCCAGCAGCGGGAAGGATGGATGGCCCCGGGCCAGCCGGATCAGCAGCTTCCTGGCGTGGCAGACCACCCGTCCGGCCAGATTGATCAGAGCAAAGCGCACCGCCTTGAGCCGCTTGTTCACCCACTGACCGCCCAGGGCCAACTGCTTGACCGCCGAGTTCAGGTTGAACGCCAGCGCCGCTATCGCCCACCAGGCCGCGTTGGCCCCGAACTGTCCCGACGGCAGCCTCCCGCCAGCCAAGTCCTCCTTCAGCACACCATGCACCTCCTCGCCCTTCCCGCATCTCTCCCGGTACCACCGCACCACCTCATCTCCCGGTAGCTCCCGGTTAGTCACTATCCCCCGGATCTTGTACCAGCCCCGGTCCGGCATCTCCATCGCCGGAACCGACAACTCCAGGTCATCCTCCATGCCCGGCAGCGGCGGCCGCCTCAGCGGCTCCCGGACCGCTATGAAACGGTAGTCGGGATCATTCTTGGAATAAGCCAATCTATCGGGCACGAAGTCCACCTCGGCCCACTCCTGTTCCGTCTCCACCGCCAACTCCCCCACCATCCGGGGCAACCGGCGCCACTGGCTCTCCTCCACTTCGGCTGCCGCACGCTTGAACCCCTCCGTGACGTCCGCCCCCACCGCGAATTCGATCACTCCGAACCGCTCATCCCTCCCCTCGGCGCAGTACCGCAACAACTCAACTTGGTACCCCGCCGTGTCCGACCGCAGCATCACCTTCACCACGCCCTCCGGCAGATGGGCCAGCGACTCCCGCAACACCCGCAGTTGCTCGAACCCCGCTGGCACGTTGCCGTCCCGGAACTCCGAATGGACCACCAGGTCCGCCTCGGCCCAGTAGGTGACCATCGGCTGGTAGGCCTTGTAGCCCTGGTAGCAGTACAGCGCCTCCTGCTTGTAGGTCTCGATCAGCGTCGCGTCCATGTCCAGCGTCGCCTGCTCCTGCTCCAGGTGGTCCCGGACGAAGCTCATCATCTCGGCGTTGACCTTCCCCAGCCCGCGCAGCGCGCCGCTGGGCGCGGGTATGTACGCCGTATGGGGCTGCCTGGCCTCCTCCTGAACCGGGTCGTGGAACCGGCCCAGGTACCGGAACACCGCCGACGGAGACGGGACGCTGCGGCGCCGCCCGCCCCGCCACCGGCTGCCCTCCTCCCGGCGCTCACAAGCCCGCTGCCGGTGCGTCTCCACCCGGCCCAACATCCGGCCCAGACCCTCGTCCCCTTCCAGCACCCGGAGGTCGTCCACTCCTTCTCCACCGGCCAGATTCAGCAGCACCAGCGCGGTGACCATCTGCCGGTCCGTCCATCCCTGTCCGCCCTCCTTGACCTTCACGTAGCGCCGGATCGACTCGCCCAGCCCCATCGCATCGGCCATTTCCAGATAGACCGCCAACCCCGACAGCCCCGTCATGCCCCCCGCGCGATGCTCCGTCCCATACTGGAATGGCAGGACTCCCTGTTGCATAATGACTGCACCTCGTTGGTGATGGTTGTGTTTGTCCCGTAACCATCATAGCCAGCTTTGCCGCTGGCTCCAACGAGGTCTTTTCCTCCCATTAGGTGGTGGATTTGGGGGGCGCGGTAGAGCTGCTGCTCCGGGTTGCTGGGCCTTTCCAGGGCGGCATAGACCCAGGGCGCCCGTGCCGGTGAGCAGACGAACACCAGCCCCGGCATTGGAACCCTGAGCCGTGCTGGCGGCTTGAAGGCTTCCCGTTGCAGGGCCACCGGCCAGACCTGGGGCGGCCTCCAGAGGGCCACCATCTGGCCGGTCTCGCCCTGGCCCCACCAGAGGGTGTTTTCGGGCAGCAGCCCCGAGGAGAATCCCAGGTGCCGGGTGAACACATTGGCGATCTCGTCCGCCGAGACAGTCCTGACCCAGTTGGTGTCGCCCTCGAAGCCCCGCAGCAGGACGGTCTCGTTGTAGACCTCCAACTGCACCTGGAGCTGGTCGGTGGGCATGTCCGCCCGACCCGGCAGGGACCAGCGGGCGGTGTCGGTGTCAACAGTCGTCATCGTTTTCCTCCTGTTGTGTCGTTGGTTCGGGAAGCTGGGGCAGGATGAAGTCCAGCATCCCGGCGAAGCGGCCCGGCAGGTCTCCCTCCAGCCATCCGGCGAGTTGGGTCACCGAGTCGATCAGGGCGCTGGCCTTTTGCCATTCCTCTGTCCCTTCCCGGATGATTTCCTCCTCCCAGGGGTCTGAGAACCCGTCGTAATCGCCATCGCTGTAGTTGTGGTCGAGAAAGAAGTTGCCGGTCTCGCTCCAGACCCAGGCGGCGGCCTGGGCCGCTCCCTGGAACTCCGTTTCCTGCACCGCCTCGGTCAGGGCCTCCAGGGGTATGCCGCCCGCGGGAATCCGCTCCAGCGTGTCCTGGGGGATGCGCTCGGCGGCGGATTCCAGCCAGGCCGTCCTCATCCCTTCGGGACCCATGAAGAAGGAGTCGGGCGGCTGGGCCAGCAGCGCCAGGGCCGACAACCCCTCCCGGTAGCCGTCCCACATCTCGTGCAGGTCGTCGTAGCCGAAGCCCACCAGGTCGAAGGGGATTCCCCGCCTGAGCCAGCTCCAGGGAGGCTCGTCGCCCTCGTCCAGCCAGAAGTCCAGGAAGGGGCCGTAGAGGGGGAAGTGCCGCTCCTGGAAAAGTTCTGCAAAACCCTCCACCCTCCGGTTCACGTCGGGAGCGGCCAGAATCGCCTCGGCCTCCTGGGGAAAGAGGCGGCTTACCAGGCCGGCGAACCAGGCGTAGTCCTCGGCGTAGCCGATAAGGGTGACCAGCTCCCGCAGCGACGGCGGACGCCGCAGGAGCGATTGAGCCAGCCCGCTCAGGAGCGGCGGGGCCGCAGCTTCCACCGCATCGCTCCCAGCAGCCGCTTGGTGGCGGCGGCGTACTCCTCGGCCTGGGCGCAGGCCAGTTCCGCCTCCGCCTGCCGGGCCGCCGCCGCGTCCAAGTCAAGGGAGCCGTCGGGCCGGGTGAGCTCCGCCGTGAGCTCGATGATCTTCAGGTCCGCCGGCGGGGTTGCCGCCAGCAGACCGGACAGGGTGTGGTTGTCCATTTGATTGCCTCCCTAGCTGCGGGCGAAGGTGAAGGCGCCCTTGGTGCCCACCCGCCGCTGGAACTCGTAGATGGTGTCCTGGCCCCGCTGGGTCTCCTTCACCGAGGCGTTGGCGATTTCCCCGTAGAAGTCGGCCAATGTGGATTTCACCTGCTCGACTGTCATCTCCGGGTCGGGGTCGGGGAACTCCCGTTCGTCGTAAACAAACACACGTGCCATCGTTTTATCTCCTCTGAAATCGTTGGTTGCCGTTTCGTCCGGTTTGCCATGTGCGGGGAGGCCGCCGTTCGATTAGCGACGGCCCCTCCGTGTGCCTTTGCGGTCTAGCGTCCCGCGCTCACCGGCTCTTTTTCCCCTTCCTGTTCGACGGTGAGGGCCCACTCGAACATGGAGAGGGTGGCGGGCTTCGGCTTGCCGTTCCGTCCCCTGGGCTGGGCCGGTTCGTCGGCCAGGAACTCGGCCCAGGAGAACAGGGACTGCTGCCCCTCGGTGGGTCCTTCATCGTGGCCGTTCCCGTTGGTGTGGCCGTCACCCAGCGCCAGTTCGACGGTGTGCTCAATGGCTTCGTAGTGGCCGTTACCATTGGCCCCGTTCCCGTTGACCACGACGGCCTCCGGTTCGACCTGAACCGCCTTCCATCCGTCGTCTACCAGGAACTCCTCGGCGCTGGCCTCGGCGTCCTTGGCCTTTGCGAACACGTCCTCCACGGACTCCCCATCGGCGTCGGTCTCATCGCTGCTGGCGATCTGGCGGGCCAACGCCAGCATCAGGTCGTCGCCGTCGTCCCCGAAGGCGGCCAGGCCGTCCTCGGGCAGCTCCCCCTCCACCGCCAGGGAGCTTTGCAGCTTCTTGGCCACCAGCTTGAGCGCGTCGGCCTGGAGGGTGTTCCGGTAGGCCATGAAGACGACCTTCACCGGGCGTTTCTGCCCGATGCGCCAGGAGCGGCGCGACGCCTGCCGCATGGTGTAGACGCTGTAATCCGTCTCGAACCAAGCCAATGTTGGGAAGTCGATGAGGTCGAGGCCGGTCTGCACCAGGCGGGGATGGCAGATCAGCACGTCGATGCCCTGCTTGACCCGTTCCTCCACCCAGGCCTCGCGGCGGTCCGGGGCCACCGAGTCCGCCTTGAGCACCGCCACGCGAAACCCGTGAGTGGTCAGGAACTCTTCCATCCGTTCGGTGATGTCCCGCGTTCCGGTGTGGGTGGCGTAGACCAGCACCTTGCGTCCGGCCAGCCTTTCCGCCGCCACCAGGTCCACCAGCGCCTGCTCCTTCGGGTAGAGCTTGTCTTCCGACAACGGCGGCATCTGGATGAGCATGTTGCCGGTCTGCGGGTCGAAGACCGTCTCGCCCCGGGTGCAGCCGTCGGGGTAGGCCAGCAGGGTCTGCAAATAGGTCGCCAGCAGCCGCTTGGAACCCTTCTGGAGCGCCGCCGCCAGCGCCTGCCGCAGGGTGTCGAACACCGCGTCGTAGGCCTTGCGCTGCGAGAATCCGGTGTGGTCCGTCTCCCGGTCCATGCCCGACAGCAGCACCTGTTCCTCGTAGGGAGGCAGCCCCGAGGCCACGTCGGAGAGGCGCAGGAAAACCGAGTTGCCGATGAGGTGGAAGAGAGCCGAGGGCGCCAGGCCGGGCCGCTCCCTGACCGTCTTGCGGTATCCTTTGCGGCGGCTGTTGCGCCCGTCCTCGAAGGAGTCTCCGTCGTCGGACTGGCGCACCGTCTGCTCCAGGAAGCCGTAGCGCTGTATCCAGCGCCCCTCCTCGGAGCGTCCGAACTCGGCCCGGATGTCGGGCGAGAAGCGGTAGAGCAGGTGGAAGAGAGTGCTCGAATACCCACCCGTCAGCGTTCCGGTAAGAGTGAGGGACTTGCCGCAGGAGTCGGCCAGCACCCCGGCGGCGATGCCCTGGGCCGAGCCTCTTGCCTTAAACTCATGCACCTCGTCCGCCACCATCAGGTCGAAGAAGCCCTTCATCCGGTGCTTCACGTAGTCCGCAAGGGGATACCTTCGGGGGCCGGTGCCGTCGGCCTGCCACAGGCCGGACCGGCAGAGGTCGCAGTCGCGGCGCTTGCGGGAGAGTTCCTCTATCGTCAGGGGAACCCCGTCCTTGTCCACCACCTGGGCGTGACAGGTGGGGCAGCAGGGCACCCGGAAGGGCTCGCCGGTCTGCTCGTCCCGTACCAGTCGCCCCCCGGCAGCAGCCCAGCGCTGGATGACGGCGGGCTGCCATCGGTAGGAGAGCTTGGCCCTTTCTCGGGACATGATGGCGAAGAGAGGTGCGGGACCCACGGACAGCCGCAGCCGTTCCAGGTCGGTGATGGAGGCGACGATGGCGGCCCGGGCGCCTGGCACCGTATCCTCCACCTCCCGCTTCCACTTTCGGGTCAAGTGGGGTGGGCACAAGATCAACACCCGCCGGAAGCCGGCGGCGTGGGCGGCGGCGGCGCCGATGAAAGTTTTTCCCGTGCCCATCTCTCCAACGACGGTGGTGCCCCGGTGGGCTTGCAATGAGAGGGCCGTCCCCTTGATGGCGTCCTCCTGGCCGCCCATCGGCTTGCGAAGCAGCCGGGGCAGTTGGACCGGGGTCTCCGAGGGCCGGTACAGGGGCGGGTAGGACTCCACCACCCGGCGGGCGATGGACTCCTTGAAGGTGTCGATGAAACCGGAAAGGTTCATGGGTAGTCTCCTTGAGTGAGGGTTGCCGTTGAACAAGGCGAAGGCCCCGCCGGTGTCCAAGACCAGCGGGGCCTTCGTGCGGCGGCTGGCGCTGCAGCCGTCCGGTTGGTAATTGGCGCTGGGCTATGCGGCGATGTCGGTGATCTCCCCGCCGTCCAGGTCCAGGGCCACCACGGTGGTTTTTAGTCGCTCCCGGTAGACCTCGGTGTTCTCGGTCTCCTCGGCCAGGATCATCTCCTTAGTGGTGCGGCCCTTGACCAGGATGCGCTGCCCGTCGGCCTCCAGCACCAGGTTGTCCAGGAATCCCGCCGCCACCAGCATGGCCAGGTGACCACGGCGCAGCGGCATCAGGGGCCGGGTGCGCCGGTCCTCGGCGGGCCACAGGGAGTCCTTCACCTCCTGGCTGGCCCACAGGCCGGTCTTCCGGGCCTCGGCGACGGCGGCCAGCGGGTCCACGGTGCGGGTGGCGAATAGGATGTCCCCGGCGGGCGTCACCATCGGGTCGTAGACCGGGTAGGGGCGGGGGGAGAACTCCTCCGGCTCGCCGAAGGACCAACCCCTGACCTGCTCCTCGGCGTAGGGGTCGGGGCTGGGCTCGGCCTTGCGCCGCCCGATGAGCACCACCTGGTCAAAGACCTCCCTTTCCGGGTTGGGGAAGGCCCAACACCGCAGGTCCCGGTAGTGGGAGGACAGGTAGCGGGCGGAGACGGCGAGTCGCTGCCTGGGGACGATGAACAGCAGCAGCCCGCCCTCGGCCAGGTAGCGGGTGCAATACATCAGGAAGGCGTGTTCCATCCGCTTGTCTTCCGAGTCGTGGTCATAGGGCGGGTTCAGAAACAGCACGCCGAAGGCGTTGTTGGCGATGGTGGTGGCGAAGAGGTCGCAGGCCAGGGCGCGGTCCAGGATCCGGGCGGCCTGTTCCGCCCGGTCCCGGTGCAGTTCCACTCCAAAGGTCTCCACGGGCACAGTGCTGCGGTCGCGCAGCAGGCCCGCGAACTGGGCCAGGGCGTCCCCGGCGCCGCAGCAGGGGTCCAGGATGCGCAGGGTGTCAGCGTTCCTGGCGCGGCCCCTGGCCCCATAGAGCAGCTTGGTAGTCAGGTCAACGACCTGGGGCGGCGTCGGGTAGAAGCCCCCCTTTGCCTGAGCAGCTAGTCTCATGTCAGTCCTCCTTCATCTATCTGGATTCGGTGAGTTAATTGGCATCGCTTTCGGATGAGTCGCCGCCGCCGGATGGAGCCAACCGGCAGGGGCCGGGCTGGCAGAAGTGGCAGCCCCAGCGGATGGAGGCGGGGTCGGCCAGCATCTCCATGCTCAGGGCAACCAGGACCACGGCGGCGCCGCACTCGTTGCAGGTGTAGGTCTCCCCGGCGTGGATGTCCCCGTCCGGCTCCTCCACCTGGCAGAACCTTGCCCCGCAGGAGGGGCAGGGGAAGTACAGGGTCTGTGTGTCGGCCATTTTGCTACCTCCCGTTGTTGTGGTTTCCGTTGGCGAAGTTCTTCAGTCCCACGACCTCGCCCTTGGCCAGGGTGCGCTGGAAACACAGGACCTGACCGGTCTGCTTGTCCCTGGCGCACTGGATGCAGAAGGCCGTCAGCAGTTCGGCGCGGTTGGCGACGGTCACGCGCTTGACCAGCACCTCCGAGCCGTCCTCCAATTCGTGGCGGTACAGCTTCTCGTTGGACTTCCGCCAGTCCTGCTCGACGGCAGGCTGGTAGAAATGCGGTTGCCCTGAACTGGTTAGGTGGTCGGCGGCCCCGTGGGGGCAGAACCGGCACCTGTCTCCATCCGGCGAGAAGAGCTGCCAGGCCTTCCAGTTGCGGGCGCGGCGGCGCTTGTTGCCCCGCTTCACAGGGTTCAGCGTCCTATCCATCGTTGTTGTCCTCCTTGGTGTCGTTATCGTGTTCTTTCAAAGTCAGCGTTCCTGCCGCCACCGCCGCCGACAGGTCCGCCTTCAACTCCTCGCCCCTGGGGTTGCAGGTGTAGGCCAGCAGTCCGGCGGACTCCAGGGGGACGATCTCGCCGGTGTCCAACCCCCGCCGCCAGAGCCAGTCCCGCCAGGAGTGGTGCAGGGGCAGGGGGCTGCGACGGTCGAGGAAGCGATGGTGCAGCCCCGGCGCTTCGGCCTGTTCCTGGGCCAGCAAAAGGAAGTCGTCACGCTCGAAGCTGAATTCGGCCAGGCGTGTGTACACCAATGCGTGCCATCCCCGGCTGGCGGGCAGGCGGGCGATGCGGGTGGTCCAGGTGCCGACGGTGTGATGGGGCACCTGGCACCGCTGGTATCCGCCGCTCAATGCCATGCCCTTGATGCCCCTGATGATGTAGGCGGCGTCCGGGGGCTGCTTGAGCAGGGAGGCCCAGATGGCCTTGAGGGCGGTCTGCGGTCCCACCATGGACAGGAACCAGAGGCCCTCGGTGTCCGGGTCGCGGGCGAAGGCGTCGGCGGTGGCCGAGTAGCCTCCGGCGTTGACCGTGAACAAGTCCTCGCCGTTTCCGGCGGATTCCGTGGAAATCATGGGTTGCCTCCTGTAGGTGAAAGTGTGGGAGAAGGCGCGGGGATCGACTTCCCGCGTGGGAACCGGCTGCGGTGCGCCGGTCTCGGGGGAATGGGTTAGTCCATCAGCTTCCGCTCTTTGAGGCTGACCCAGCGGTCGCCTCCGATGACCACGTGGTCCAGGAGGTCGATGCCCAGCAGCTTGGCCCCGGCCGCCAGGTCGCGGGTGATGCTCACGTCCTCCGGGCTGGGCGTCGGGTCAGAACTGGGATGGTTGTGGACGACAATGATGCTGGTGGCGCAGTCGACGATGGCGTGTCGCAGCACCTCGGCGGGCCTGACTATCGAGCTATTCACGTTCCCCTGGTAGACAATCCGCTGGCCCGTGACCTGGTTGCGGGTGTTCAGCAGCAGCACCCGCAGCTGCTCCTGGGCCAGGGCAGACATTTCAGGCCCCAGCAGGGTGTGGACATCCTGGGGGCAATTTATCTGCGGCATATCGGCCGGGCGCCCCGGCTGGAAGGACACCTGGTAGCGGGCGGCCAGCTCTCCCAGCAGGGTCAGGTTGGACCGCAGGGCCTCCAGCACCGCCTCGCCCTCCGGGGTGGCGGGAACGGCGGGTTCGGGCATGGACAGGGGCAGTTCGTCCTGCTTGGCTTGCTTCTTCCTGGGCATGGTTCACTCCTTGCGATGAGTCTGGAAATGAAAGCGGGGCCGCTGCCTGCTAGCAGGCAGCGGCTCCGTGTTGCGCCTTGGAATGGGCGTAGGCGGTTGGTAGTCGGGCTAGAAGGGGGAGTCCTCGTCGCCGGGCTGGTGGTAGGCGCCGGTGTGGACCCCGTTGCCGGCGTCGGCGTGGTGGCCGTTGCTGCCATTGCCGCCGTTGTTGCCGTTGCGGGCGGAGTCCAGGAACACCACGTCCTGGGCGTGAATCTCGGTGCGGTAGCGCCGCTGGCCGTCGTCTCCGGTCCAGGAGTTCTGCGCCAGGCGGCCCGAGACGTACAGCCGTTGCCCCTTTTCGACGTAGTTGGCAACCGCTTCCGCCAACTTGTCCCACACCACAACCTGGTGCCATTCGGTCTCGGCCTCGCCGCCCTTGCGAACCCGGTCGGTGGCCAGGCGGAGCTGGGTAACAGCGACGCCCGACGCCGTGTACTTCATCTCCGGATCGCTTCCGACCCGCCCCAGGAGTTCCACCTTGTTGATGGTCTTCGCCATGACCGTTCCTCCGTTAATTTATGAGTCTTGGTTGCCGTAGCAGGGCTTCATCCGGTATGAGAAAGCTGCCCCGTGCGCGCCCCGACTCTACGGAGCGTCGTAGTATCCCTAGCTGACCCTGACGTACTCGGAAACGTTCTCGGTAACGATGGTGGCCCTGGTCTCCGGGTCCAGCAGCGAGTTCAGCCGCTTGTGGTTCACGTTGTAGCGGGTGCTTTTCACCTTCCCCACGGTGCGGGTCTTCTCCCGCCCCTCCAGCCTGGCCTTGTCCCTGCCCTGCTGGGTGAGCCAGGTCCGCAGCATCCCCAGCGCCCAAGCCTTGTCCTCTTCGATGGCCTTCAGCATCTCCTGGGCCTGCTCGTACTCCAGCAAGGCGGCTTGAGCCTCTTCGTCGCTGACCAGCTCGGCGTCAACGGCGGGTTCATCCCCCGGTTCCACCGCCGCCGTTCCGGGCAGGCAGGCGTTGAGGAAGGGGCAGCGCCGGCACTGCCAGTCCTCGGCGGTGAAGTCCCGCTCCGGCAGGGCATAGGGGTCCGGCCCGTTGACCAGGTGGTGGGCCGCCAGCTCGCCCAGACGGGAGCAGGCTTGGTCGAAGGCCCGCTCCACCCGCCGGGCCGGTATCACCTCGTAGTCCCAAACCCGGTTGCCGGTGTCTAGGGTGGCGATCACCACGTCCCGGGCTTCCTCGAAGGCGGCGAAGGTGTAGAAGGCGGCCTGCCACACCGACTCCGGGTGGCTGCGCTCGGCGCCCATCACCCGCCACTTCTTGTAGGCTTCCGGCCCCCGGGTCTTGACCTCGACGATGCTGGGTTCGATGCCGAAGATGGGGGCGACGCCGGCGGCGTCCACGTGGCCGCTGACCAACAGCGTCGGGCCCAGGCGCAGGGAGACCATCCGGGGGTTGTCCCGGTCGGTGGGGGTGATGTCCCAGCCGGAGCGCTGCATGGCCCGCAGCACCACCGGCTCCAGGGCGTTGCCCGCGTCCAGCATGGTCAGGGAGTCGTCGCTGCGGGGGTTGGTGACCTTGCGGCCGGTGGCCTCGTACCACAGGGCGCGGCGGCAGTTCCCCACCGCCGAGGCCCGGATCGCCAGCGTCCCGTCGTCGCCGAAGCGGGCGTTGGGCCGGGAGTACGCGTCGGTCTTGCTGTCAAAGGTGGTCGTCATATCCTGTCTCCTCTCGATGTAGTCGGTATCCGGTAGATGAACAGCGGGGCCGCCCTCCGAAGAGAGACGGCCCCGTGCGCCTGTCGGTCAGGAGTTGCTAGTCAGTCGGCGGCCAGCTTGAGGTCGGGTTCCTGCATGTCCTCCTGGACTTCCAGATGCCCCCGCAGAATCAACGCGATGGCGTCGCCCAATCCACGGACGTACACCGTGCTGCCGTCCTCCATCACGTTGGGCCAGGGCTGCATCTCGCTGATGCCCTGGCACTGGTCCACGATCTCCTCGACGGGTGTCCCCCGGCGCAGGTGCAGCGACACCAGGCGGCAGGCCAGCTCGGTGACCCCGTGCTGGAGGCTGCCCGCTTTTCCGAGAGAGCCGAATACCTCGAAGGGCTGGCCGTCATCGTCCAGGCAGACGGTGACGTAGAGGTTGCCCAGCTCCGTCGCCAGCTTGGTCGTCACGCTGGGCAGGCTGCGGGGCCTGGGGCGGGTCGTCGTGGCCGCCATCACCCACCTCCCGCTTTTTCAAGGTAGGACAGCGCCGGGGCGTAGCGGTCAAAGCAGTTCGCCACCTTGAGGGCGAACTCACGCTCCCGCCCGTCGCCGATGCCCAAGAGCGTCCGGGCGATGGGTTCCTCGCAGTCCTCTTCCGCGAAGGTCGGCGTCAGGAACGTGTCCCGCACCACGTCGGGGAGTTCCTCCCACCGCTCCCGGCTCAGCTTCAGCCCGCCGTGGCCGGCGGTGGAGACCCGCCAGATGCCCTCGGCCAACTCCTCTATGTCCTGGGGATAGCCCCAGGGGGTGTGCATCCTGGTTCCGGTCATGTCGTTTCCTCCTCAGTTGTGTGAGGTCCGGTAAATGAGAATCGGGGCCGCCCCGCAGGACGGCCCCGTTGCCTGGGTTGGTGGTTCGGTGGCGCGGCCTACTGCTCGCCGTTGTCAGCAGCCTGGGCCTCGGCGTCCTGCCGCTGCTGGACCTTGCGGGCGGCCCGCTCCACCAGCGGAGTCAGCTCCGAGGCGGGCAGCTCGTCCAGGTCCTTGCCCGTCTGGCCCCGCACCGCCTGCCGGACACGCTCCTCGTCGAAGCCCTGGCTGACGCCCAGGTCCAGCAGCGTCTTGCGCAGGGCCGGGGCCAGGGTGTCCCCGGCGCCGCCGCCCGGCTGGCCAGCCACGTCGCCGTAGAGGGCGTTGCCGAATTGGGCGCCGAAGGTGCGGAACGCCCGCTTCAGCGCGTCCGTCACCGCCCCCTTGAACGCCGTCTCGTGGCCCTCGGCGGTCTCCTCGGCCACCGGCTGGAAGCCCACGTCGGTGCGGGGCGGAGCGCCGGGGACGGTGACCTTCACCGTGGCGGAGTAGGCCCGGATGCGCCGGACCTCGCCGGTCTGGGTGTTCAACTGGTCCAGGTCCCGCAGCAGCACGTCGCCGACGACCTCGTGGCCCCAGCCGCCAAACCCGAAGATGCGGTTGGCCTGGTCGATGACGGTGCGCCCCTCGACATAGGAGAAGCTGCGGTTGCCCCGGCCCCGGCGCTGGGAGACCAGGCTGGCGTCCAGGGGCTGGCCCAGCTTGTCGGTGACCGTGGCGGGGAGGCTGTCCCACAGGAGGTCGTGGGCGGGGATGGCGTCGGCGCCGTGGTGCCCGTTGCCGTTCTTGGCGGCGCCGTTGCTGGGGATGTGGCCGTTACCGTTCTGGTGGCCGTTGGAGTTGCCGTTGCGGGTCTCGTGAACCTGCCCGTTGGGGCTGTTACCGTTAGGGCTGGTCCCGTTCCTGTGGTGGTTGCCGTTGCCGTTCTCGTTGGACATGACGTTGCTCCTTATTGGTTCTGTTGTGGGTGTGCCGGAAACGCGGCCTGCCCGGAGGCAGAGCCGTGGGCGGGGCAATGCCCCGTGGGAAAATGGGCAGAGGTGGCCCAGGAGAAATGGGTTGAGGGGTGTAAAAGGAAAGGCCCGCCGGGGAGGGCGGGCCGGTAGGGGAAGGGTCGGGGGGAAGGACTAGCGGGCGTTGCGGGCGGCCAGCGCCAGCAGGCGTTGGAAGAGGAGTTGGCCGTGGGGCAGCGCCGCCAGTTCGCCCACGTCGGAGACGCCCTGTGGCAGGTGGACCACGGCGGCGCGGCGCCCCAGAAGTTCCTTCAGACCATCGGCGGCTTCCCGGCCCGTATCGTCGTTGTCGAAGGCCAGGAACACTCTGGGGCAGCCTCGCAGCGCCGCCGCCACCTTGTCCATGCCCTGGGTGCCCAGGGCGGCGCAGGCGGGGTATCCCCAGCCCGCCAGCGTCAGGTAGTCGAAGACGCCTTCGGTGACAATTGCCCAGGACGGCGCCGGACCGAGGGCGGCCAGGCCGAGCACCGGCTTGGGACCCGGCAGCGCCTGGAAGCGGGGCTTGGCATCAGCCCGCACCGCCCGTCCGGTGAGCCACCGGACCCTGCCTTTGGCAACGTCGGGAACGGTGATCATTCCGGCGAACCGCTCCCGGCCCCGTTCCAGGAACAGCCCGCTGTCCCTGAGCCGCCCGTTGTCGAACCCGGCGGAGTCGAGGAAAGGCCGCAGGCCGTGGCCCGTTGCGTACCCCAGACCCAGCCGTTGGGCGGCGTTCAACCCGATGCCCCGCGACGCCAGGTAGTCCCTGGCCGTCGCGCTGCCCCGCAGTTGCGCGGAGTAGAACCGCGCTGCCGCCGTCAGCAGCGCCGGGTCCCTGGGCGGCAGAACAGTCGGGGGAACCGTGGGACGTTGCCCTGGAGCAGCCCGGTTGGACGGCGCTGTAGCCGCAGACGCCGAGCCGTCATCCAGTCGCCGGATGGCCTCCGGCAGGGTCAGTCCCTCCGTCCGCTGCACGAAGTCCAGCACGTCCCCACCGGCGCCGCAGCCGAAGCAGTAGAACCTCTCACTATCTCCGTACACCGTAAAGCTGCCCTCACCTTCCTTATGAAAAGGGCAGACGCCCTGCCTGACCCGGCCCCTGCCCCGCAGGGCGACCCCGGCGGCCTCCACAACGTCGCCCAGGAGGTTGCGGGCCTTGAGTTCCGCGATGTCAACGGTGGCGTTGGCTACGACCATGACGCGCCTCCCTTCGCCAGCGGTTTCAGCCCCCGCAGGCTGCGGCGGGAAACGGTCTTGCCGACAGGCCAGCGCATCCCCAGGACGGCAGCCGTTAGCAGGGTGGCGGCGGCGTCGCCCGTGGGAACCAGGACCGCCGCTTTGCCGGTGGCGGGGCTGTAGAGCGCCGCGTTGTCTCCGGCGAACCGGCGCCGGGCGATGTCCAGCCACTCGCCGTAGAGCCAACGGAGTTGGAGTTCCGAAGCGTTGGCCGTGTCAACGTCTGCCAGCATCGCCAGCGCCCCGTCCAGATCGCCCGACTGCCTGAGCCGCCGGGCTTCGTGGACCATCCTGACCGGGTTGGATGCCGGGGTCTCCCGCTCAGGTTCCGGCAGGAACAGGGCCGCCAGCAACCGGTCAACCAGTTCCTCCAACCGGCCGGTAGAAGATGGGGATTCCAGGGTAATCGTCGTCATGGGGTGCCTCCTTGTTGTTGCTGATTCGCCGTCTGTTGCTGAGTGTGCTGCTGCCGGTGGAAATGGCACCGGCAATTGGCCTGCCGCGCCTGGGCCGCCCGGTGGCGGTCGTTGGCCCGCATGATCCGCCGCACCACCAGGGCGGCGATGCCCAGGCCAATGAGGTTGAGAAAGAAAGCCCCGCCGCCGGAGCCGGTCAGCAGCGGTCCCAGGATGACCAGGGCCACCGCCGCCGCAATGGACGCCCGTTTGTGGCGCTTGACGAAATCAACGACCGCCAGCGCGACGGTCTTGAGTTGGGAGAACCGATCCGTGATGCTCATACGCACCTCCTTGAATTTGTGAACGACGTAGGTAAACGGGTATGCCGCCCGGCGCCGGACGCACTCCGACCCGGTACTGACACCGCAATGGAAAACGCCGGTGTGGGGAGTTGGCGAAAGACGCAGCTCGCCCAGGGTGTTAGGCCCGGGGACCTGCTGCGAGAAGGAAGGGGAGTGGAAACGTCAAGCGTCCGGCCTGCCGCCGCTGGCCGGCCGGAGCGTGTGGCACCTGCGGCCCGCCGCTGTCAGTCAGCAGCCATGCCGCAGGCGTGAGGAAGCGGCCGGGGCGCTGTCCGCGTTCCAGCCGCATGGTGAAGAGAGGGCGAAGCGTGCAACCGCTCCGCAGTTGGGACCGAATGGTCAGGGGGATTCCGGGATGCCCTGTTGTTTCTGTCCGCGACCTCCTTGTCGATGATGATGATCCGTTGGGTTGGGATACCGCCGTTGGAATTAGGTCACTGGTGAAACGCACGGTGCGCTTCGATGGGTTGGGATTCCGGCTGGGGCGCCGCGAGCGAACCCACGGACGCCACAGCCAGGGTGAGAACGAAGCGGGATCAGTCGCTCCGAACCCGCCGCCCAGAGACAGGAGCGATCAACTCCGGCCAGAGGACGGATGTCCAGAAATCCGAAGGGATCAGCCCCGGACCGCTGAACGGTGCCCGGCGGAAGAAGGACTTAAACACTCCAGCCGCCGGACTGCCCAACGGGAGAAGGACTTAAACACTCCAACCCGCTGGACCGGACCGGGGAAGAAGGACTTGAACACTCCAACCACCGGCCCGCGCTGCCTGCGAGGGACTTGAACACCCCGCGTCGGCAGCGTTCCCTCGTGGGCCAGCCTCTCGGCAAAGCCCGGGCTGAGGGATGGACCCCCAGGTTTCTAGGGCGGGAAACACTGGAAAAGCCAGACAACGGTGTAATTGTCGCCCCTCCCCGAGCCTCCCGCATAGCCCCTGCGAGTCCCACCGGCAAATCGTTAACAACATTAACAACGTTAACAGGCCGGCCCACCGCAGCTACTGCCGCCACCGCCCCAGCGTCAGTGCCCGCCCCAGCCGCAGCAGCAACTCCCGCCGCTTCCGGGCCCGGCCCGTTTCGTCCAGCGCCCGGCGCCGCCAGTTGACCTGCCCGCTGCGGTCCAGGCCTTTCAACGGGAAGGTCTCCGGGGGCAGGGTCAGGCCGTGTTCCTCCAGCAAGGCCAGCTCCACCGTGAGAATCCGTTCTTCCGCCCGCAGCCACTCCAGCCCCTTGCCCCGGCTGGGGTGGGTATTCCTCAGCTCCCGCCATTCCTGGACCAGCGGCCAGGCGGCGCCGAAGACCGATGCGTCGTCAGGGGCGGGGTCGACGGTCACCAGGTCTGGAAATTCCCGGCGCAACCTGGGCGGTGAACGCCTGCCGGAGCTGTCCTGTGCCGTCGTTCCCGCCGCCGCGCCGTCGCCGCCGCCTTCCACCCGGTCCAGCCGTCCCTCAATGCGCCGCGTTGATTGCTCCTGCTCCGTCCTGAGCTGCTTCACCTCCCCCTGCACGGCGGACAGGCCCTTGCTCATTTCCCGCCCCTGCTCCTCCACCTTTTCTTCCACCCCGTCCAGCCGCCCGGCCAGCTGATCGTTGCGATCCTTCTGTTCCCTGGCCGGAGACCCCTCCCCGGCCAGCAACGCCCGGTCCAGGGCCACCCGCATCCGCCGGGTCAGCTGCCCGGACTCCAGACTCGACGCCAATGTCCGGTGGTCCACCCCCAGGTCCTCCGCCGCCTTCCTCACCCCCTTGTCCCGCACCTGCTCGTCCAACAGCGCCATCAGCCTCAGATGGTGCAGGTCCTCGATGCTCCTGCTCTTGTCTATGCCCGGCTGCTCCTCTGCCATGATCCCGCCTCCGCGTACAAATTTGCTCATTTCACCTTGGGGCCTTGCACGACTTCCCCGGGTTTCCGCTGGACAGAAATGCACGCTCCAGCTACGGACCGTGTCCGCCGGCGTTGGAACGGGGACTTACGAAAAGCATTAACCGTTGACCTCCTGTAGGGGGCCGGTTTCGCCCCGATTCACGTTCAACACGACCCGCCTTCCCGCCTGACGACAAAACGCAAATCCCTGTACACCCCAATGACATCACGGGGAGGGCCGACCACGTAAGGCCCTGAAAGTCCGTTCATACGTGCTGTCCCCCACAGGAGGTTATGCGGAAGGCCTGGCCCGTTCACACTCTCCGGCGGCGCTGGCGAAACCGCCGCCGCCCAGACCGAAGTGAGGTGAACGACTTGGCGGAGAAAAGGAAACTCCGGTTGATACGCCGGGCCGTGTTGTTGGCGGTGGCGCTGTTGATTACGGCAATCATTGCTGTCCCCATTAGCGGCGTGGCCCTGGCCCAGTCCCCCGACGACATCAGCCTGGTCAACAAGGACCGGCAGATGGTGGAGCGGAAGAAGGAGGGGGACTTCGTGGCCCGTCCCGTCTTCAGCCGCCAGGTCAGCGAGCTGTACTACTCCGTCCGCCACCCGGACACCGGCGAGTGGATCACCAACACCTACCGGGTCCAGGGGAGCGGCAAGAAGCTTTCCGAGGGCTGGGAGTACACCTTCGAGTACCCGGCCCTGGACCAGCAGCCCGACCTGGACCCGGAGCAGGCTTTCCTGCTGGTCCTGGGGGTTCCCCGCCAGGGCGGCGGCGAGCGCCACGTCTTCCACGCATTGATTCCTGTCCACCAGCCCAAGGGGTTGTGGGACAAAGTGCTGGGCGCGCTGAAACCGGACCGATGGGCCCGGGCCGCCGCCGGGTGGCTGGTCGAGGGCGCCCACGGGACCCTGTGCGGGGTGGTGCAGGGAATCATCGGAGCGGGAATCGCCGAGTGCGACGGGGAGGCCCGGGGGCTGATGGGAGACATCCTCACCGGCACCCCGCCCAACCTGACCTACGAACATCCCTTCATCCGGAAGGCGTGGACGGCGGTATGGGCCGTGACCTCCGGGGCTTTGGTGGTGATCCTGGGCTGGATGGGCCTGAGCTTCATCGTCCAAGAACATCTCGGAAGACACCAGTCGGGCTGGCGGGAGATGGTGCCCAGATTGGTGCTGGGCCTGACCGCCGCCGCGTCGTCGCTGTGGTGGTGCGCCCTGGTCATCGACGTGGCCCATGCAGTATCGCAGTTCATCGCCGCCTCCCTGGAGGTCACGCCCGGCGACCTCCTGCGCGCTCCCCTGGACCCATTGCTGGTGGCGGTCCAGGCGGCCAACACCGGGCTGGCGGTGTTCATCGCGTTGCTCTACATCGTCTTCGGCTTCTTCGTCCTCTACCTGCTGGTGCAGATGGTCCTGCGCCTGGCCCTGATCGACATCCTGCTGTGCCTGGCGCCCATCGGCCTGGGGCTGTGGATTCTGCCCCACACGGCGGGCTGGGGACGCCACTGGCTGCGGCTGTTCATGACCACGGTGTTCCAGCAGGCGGTGCAGCTCATCGCCGTGGCCCTGGCCTTCGCCTTCCTGGACCAGTTCGCCGACATCACCGGCGGCGAGGCGGCCCAGGACCTGGTGTGGATGCTGCTGATGGCCATCGCCTTCATGTACCTGGCGGGCCGCATCCCCGCGATGCTGGGGAACCACGGCACCTTCGACGCCTGGCTGCACACCCTCTACTTCGGCATGTCCCTGCCCGGTTCCATGGTGCGCTCGGGACGGGCACTGGGGCTGATCGCGGGCGGCGCCGCCGGAGGACCGGCGGGTGTGGCGGCTGCGGCTGCCGCTACCGGCGCCGCCAGCAACGCGGCCGGCGCGGTGAACTCGGCGGCTTCCAACGCCACGCCCGCAGCCCAGAACAGCCCCACGCCCCGCAGCCAGGGGCCATAGCAGCAACGACAACTACGGGCGCGGACCTGTCTCGCGCCGCCATCCATCCCGGGAGGTGGAGCCATGTGCCAGTAGGACAACGGAGCTGACCGCCCAATCAGCAGCTGAACGGACCAAGCCTGAACACGCAAGGAGAGAAATCTATGGGAGACCTGACACAAACAATTTCCAACCTGGTGGGCATCCTGCTGGGGTTGGTGGGAGTAGTCGGCGTTGGCTATTTCATATACGGCGCCTACATGTACCTCACCGCCTCCGGCGCGCCCAACCAGATGGAGCGCGGCAAGTCCGCCATGATGACCGCCCTGGCCGGCATCGTGCTGGCCCTCGTCGCTTATGGCGTCGTCGAGCTGGTGATCAACGCCGTCGTCGGCTCGCCGGTGGACCTGGACGTGCCCGACCCCAGCAACAGCGGCACCACCCCCTCCGGCACCCCCGAACCACCCGGCGGCGGATAGGAGGGAAGGAATGAGAGAGCACGAAGTACCAACCCACGTGCAGGCCGAGGACAAGGCGCTGCTGTGGTTCACCTTCCCCCAGATCGTGGCGGTGGTGGCGACCTGCGCCGTGGCCTACGGCGTATACCGCTACTTCCCCTTCGGCCCCTCGGGGCTGAAGCTGGGCATCGCCATCTTGCTGGGAATCACGGGCATCGCCATGACCGTGGGCAAGGTGGGCGGCCGGGGGCTGCCCCTGGTGGCCGCCGACCTGCTGAAGTTCAAGCTGGGGGCCCGGCTCTACGCCGGCTGTCCGGCGGAGCTGGCAATCAGCGAGCCGCCGCCCGTGCCGGAGGCCAAGCCCGACCCGCTGCGGCTGCTGGCGAAGAAGGCGGTGGGCAAGGTGGGCAATGCGGTGAAGGCGGCGCGGCAGAAGGGGCGGCGCCCCTTCCGCCCCCACAGCTGGTTCGGCAAGGGCCGCCGTTCCAGGGACGCCGACGCCAACCGGCCTCGGACCGAACGCGAAATGGTCAAGCACAGGAAACCGTGGAGCCGGTTCCTGGCCGTGGCCGGGGTGGGCGCGCTGGCGGTGCTGGCCCTGGTGCTGCTGCCCGGCGGCGCCCTGGCCGACGACCCGGATGACCAAACCGAGGACGAACCCGAGGACCAGCCCTACGGAGACGCCTGGCGGCTGGGCGAAATCTACTTCGTCCCGCCGGACCCGGCGCCGGGGCGGCGAGTCTTCATCGAGGGCATCAGCGTAACCGCCAACCACGCCAACGTCACCCTCCGCGCGGCCCACGAGTTGCACCTGCGGGGGAGAGCCTACGGCGGCAGGAGCGGCCGGACCCTGCGCATGGGGTTCAACACTCCCATGAGCGCCGGGCAGTCCAAGAGCTACAACCTCTCCCTGGACGGACCCTCGCCGTCCCTCACCTTCTCCTGGGTGGACGCCCTGGGCCGCAGCGGGGCGGTGTCCCTGAAGAGCAACCAGATCCCCTACCCCCTGCCCGAGGCCGACGGGGAGCTGTGCGACCTGGCAATGACCTCCCTGGAGTGGACGCCCGGGGCAATCACCGGCGTCATAGCCTCGGAGTGCATCGCCGAGACCCGCCAGGAGGTGGATCTGCCGGTCTACGGCGGCCACTTCAGCCAGTCGGTCCCGGCCCTGCTGGACGCCACCGTCACCGGCGTTACCGGAACGGTCAGCGTATCCGCCGGTTCCAACACGACCAGCGCCAGCTTCGTCCAGGGCGGCGAGACCAATTTCACCCTGACCGTGCCCGACGAGAAGGCGGTCCACGAACTGGAGATCACGGCGGAGCTTACGGCGGCGCTGAACGTGCCGCTGCCGCCCATGTTGCAGACCACCCACCACCCGGCGCGCACCGACGTCTACACCCGGCGGGTGACGTGCCGGTGCGGCGAAAGCACCACCATCAAGACGGTGCGCATACGGGTCCATCACCCGGAGCACGTGCGGGCAGTGGAGACGGAGCGCAGCGCCGTAACCCCCTCCCGCACCGAGACCATTGCCCTGGCCCCCACCCCGATTACGGGCCAGGTCCGGTCCCTGGGCCTGGGAGCCGACGCCCCCTACGCGGGGCTGGTGGTGCCCGCTCCCACCCCGGAGCCGCCCAAAGCGGAGCAGACCACCGTGGGCGATTCCTCCTGGTGGGGTTTTCCGTGGTAGGGCGCATTCCCGCCATCCTCCTGTCCCCGGCGGCGGCGCTGGTCTCCGTCGCCGCCGGGACAACCGGGGAAAAGAAGGCCGCGATGCAGGCCGCCTTCGACAACGTGCTGACGGGAATGGCCTACGCCGGGGTGGGCCTGTGCTTCTTCGCCCTGGTCTGGGCCGGGTTCGTCCTGATGGCCGAGGGCGCCGAGGGCGAGAACAGGGGCCGGGCCAGGAACGCCGTAATTATGGCCGTGGTCGGCCTGGTGGTGGTGCTGCTGGCCAAGGGCATCGCCGTCGCCATCAACAGCCGCATCATCGAGGTCTTTCCCATCCCATAGGCCAGAAAGGAGTTGACGACTATGAAACTGACACTACCCAACCCGAAGGACCTGAAGGACCTGGCCCGGCGCTGGCCGCCGGGCCGGTCCCAACCTGATGAGACCGACGAAACGGCGGCGGAAGCTACTGTCGAACCCAAGCTGCCGCCGCCCCTGCCCCTGTTCTTCATGCTGTCCCACCTGGAGGACGACGGACCGGTCAGGCTGGACGGGGTGAAGCTGGCGGTGCTGGAGGTGATGGGTCTGGAGCTGGACGAGCCCAAGCTGGGCGCCTTCGCTGGTTCCCTGAACGCGGTGGACTTCCCGGTGCAACTGCTGGTAAGGCAGCACCCGCCGGTCTTGCAGGGCTTGAGGGACAAATTGACCGAGGCCCAGCCCCATGACCTCCCCCAGCAGACGAAAGACGCCGCCGACAGCCTGGGACGGCTGCTGACCACGCTGGAGACCCGGGAGGGAATCCTGGACCGGCGGTTCTACGCCGTGTGCGAGCATGCCCGCGCCGACGAGCTGAGGGGGCTGCTGGTCCGGGCCGGTCTCGGGGTGTATCCCCTGAACGGCGAAACCCTGAAATTGCTGCTGCTGGCCTGCGCTCTGGGAGGCTCGCCCGACGAAATGGACGAGGACGCCGAGACGGAGGTCGAGGTCAACCGCCGCGACATCCGCATCGGCGGGAAGCTGGTGCGCTCCCTGCACCTGGGCAAGTGGCCCAGGTCATTAGCCCCCGGCTTCCTGCAAGGGCTAATGGCCGCCGGAGCGCCCATGGACCTGTCGATCCATTTGGGCGCCATACCCACGGAGCAGGCGGCCCGCACCCTGGAATGGCAGAAGGTCCGCTTCGAGTCGGCCCAGTCCCTCTCATTCAAGCGGGGCCGCTCCATGTCGCCGGAGGCGGAGATCGCCCTGGAGGACGTGTCGCGGCTCAGGGACGAGGTGCAGCGGGGCCGGGAAAGGCTGTTCCACGCCTCATTGTCGGTGACATTGCACGCCGACGACCAGGACACGTTGAAGGACCTGACCCAGAAGGCCCGGGCCCACTTCGCCGCCACCCTGGGCAAGCTGGACAACCTGGCCTTCCGGCAGCGAGAGGGCCTGCTGTCCACCCTGCCCCTGGGCCTGAACGCCGTGGCGGTGTGGCGGACGCTGGACACGTCGTCACTGGCGCGGTTGTTCCCCTTCTCGCCGCCGGACCTGGACACCAGGAGCGGCACCCTCTACGGCATCGACCTACGTGCCTGCGCCCCCATCGTGTACGACCCCTTCGACGGCACCCATCTCAACGCAAACACGGCGGTGCTGGCCCGTTCCGGTTCGGGCAAGTCCTTTGCCACCAAGCTGGGGGTGCTGCGGGGGCTGTGCCGGGGCGTGCGGGCCTACATCATCGACCCCGAGGGCGAGTACACCGACATGGCAAGGGCCGCCGGTGGGCGTGTCCTCTCCCCCGGCGTCCCCGGCCAGGGCATGAACCCCTTCGTCATCGACCGGGGAGATTCGGAGGAACTCCTCCAGCGCATCGGCAGCCTGCGGCGGTTGATTGAAGTGATGGTGGGGGAAAGGCTGTCCGCCGAGCGGCGTTCCTCCCTGGACCACGCCCTGGCCGGTTACTACTCCGAAAGGCGGGAGCGCACCGGCTTCCGCGACTTCTACGCCTTCCTGCGAGAGGAGACCCCGGAGATCGCCCATCTGCTGCGGCCCTTCGCCACCGGCAGCCTGCGGGACCTGCTCTCCGACGAAGGCGACGACCTGCTGGCCCGCGAGGCGTTGGTCACCGTCTTCGACCTGCACCTGCTGGAACCGGAGTTGCGTCCCGCCGCCGCGATGGTCTGCACCGAGACGGTGTGGGCCGCTGCCGCCCAGGACCCCCGGCCCCGGCTGCTGGTGGTGGACGAGGTGTGGAGCATCATGCAGCACCCGGAGGGGGCCGCCTTCATGGTCTCGATGGCGAAACGCGCCCGCAAGCACCGGTTGGGATTGCAGTTCATCACCCAGGACGTGCAGGACCTCCTCTCCGAGGACTCCTCGCGGGCTATCACCGGCCACAGCGGCAGGGCGCTGCTCCAGAACGCCGCCTTCAAGCTGCTCTTGCAGCAGGACGCCGCCGCCGTCTCCACCGTGGGCGAAGCCTTCGACCTGCCCGAGGAGCTGCAACGCTGGCTCCTGTCCTGTCCCCGTGGGGACGGGCTGCTCTTGGCCCGGGGCAACCGCTTTCCCGTCCGCATCGAGGCCACACCCGAGGAGACCGAGGTCATCGAGTGGCGGCCCGGGCCCAGGCACTGAACTCCATCAATTCCCATAGAAAGAGGCAACCAACATGAAATTGAACGTCAAAAAGATGCTGTTCGGCGATGGGCGCAACAAGCGCCCTCCCTTCCTGCTGGCGGTGACGCCGCCCAGGACCGGCGAGCGTACCCTGCTGGGTGTCGAGAACCTGCTCCAGTCCATCGCCGTCCCCGAACCCTTCTCCCTGGAACTGGCGGGCGACTCCAACGGCGTCACCCTGCTGGCCCGCTGCCAGGACGGCCAAGTGGTGCGCAGCCAACTCTCCGCCCACTACCCCCAGGCCCGCATCCGGCAGGTGCCGGTGGAGGAGGACCCCATCTTCGTCCACCGGGGCGAACACGCCTGGGGCCTGACCCTCCGCGCCGGCGGGCCGGAGTACGTGCCCCTGCGCACCTTCCGGGACGACGACCTGCTGGACGCCGGTTCCGACCCGCTGCTGTCGGTCATCGGCGCCCTTTCCAACCTGCGGGAGGGGGAGCGCGTTCTGGCCCGGCTGCTGCTGCGCTCCCTGGGTCCCGACTGGTCCCAGGCCCACCAGCAGCGGGCCTTCAAGGACCCCGGCTACCAGCGCCCCGACCCCTCCTACACCTACCAGACCAGGCCCCTGCAACTGGACGGGGTGACCATGGCCGTCCTGGGCGTGGTCGCTCTCATTGCACTCAGAGGCTACCTGTGGGTGCAGCAGGGGGAGATCCTCAAGACTGCGCTGCTGGCCGCCGGCTCCCTGCTGGGCATCACCGTGGCCGGCTGGGCCTGGTGGCGCTGGAAGCAGGCGAGAAACCGGGTCCACGACCCCCTGCTGATCAAGGAGAAGGTGGGCCGCATCGCCTTCGAGGGCGAGCTGGAGATCATCGCCGTCCTGCCCGACGGCGTGGGGGAGCAGCGGGCCAACGAGGTGCTGGAATCGGTGGCCGCCGCCTACCGCCACTACGACCACCCCGCCGGGGCCAGGTTCAAGGTCGGCGGCGTGAAGCCCATCGTGCCGGTCATGAACCTTCACCCGTCCGGGGCCGGGTTGTTCGGCAAGCGCAGCGTCCTGGGAGTGAGAGAAGCGGCGTCGCTGTGGCACCCGCCCGGCGAGCGGGACGAGACGCCCCTGGTGGAACGCTCCGGCTCCCGGGCGCTGTCCCCCTCGGCCCGCAGCGTCAGCGGCGGCGCCCTGGTGGGCGACACCACGGCAGGAACCCAGCAGCCCATCCGCTTCCCCGAGGACCTGCTGCGCCGCCACCACCTCTACGTGGCACGCACCCGCATGGGCAAGTCCACCCTGATGCACCACATCGTCAGCCACAAGCTGCGCGAGAAGGCCGAGGGCCGCGACGACGAGGCCATCGTGGTGGTTGACCCCCACGCCGACCTGGTGGCCGGAATCCTGGAACAGGTTCCCGAGTCCCTGGTGGACAAGGTACGGCTGATAGACCTGGCCGACGAGACCCGCGCCCCCGGCATCAACCTGCTGGACACCCGCGTCTTTTCCGATAGGGACCGCACTGCTGATTCCGTCGTGCGGGTGGCGCGGGGCCTGTGGGAGCAGTGGGGGCCGAGGATGCAGTCCATCCTGGAGCAGACGGTCAAGACCCTGCACGAGGCCAACGAGCATCCGACTACGGCGGACGACCGGCAGCACACCATCCTGGACGGGCTGCGCCTCCTGTCCAATGACCCCTACCGCAACTCGGTGCTGGCCAAGGTCTCCGACCCCTACATCCTGGAATGGTGGGCGAGGGACTTCGGCAGCTGGCACCGCCAGTACCGGGCCGAGGCCCTGGCCCCGGTGCAGACCCGACTCTCCTACTACGCATCGTCCAAGCGGGCGCGGGCCATCCTGGGCCAGCCCCGCTCCACCATCGACCTGCGGGAGACCATCCTCGACGGCGGCATCCTGCTGGTGTCCACCTCCCAGGGAACGGTGGGGAGGGACGTGGCCGCCCTGGTGGGGGCGTCGCTGCTCAACCTGGTGGACTCGGTGATAAGGGAGCAGGGCGGGCTGGCATTCTCACAAAGGCGGGGCGCATTGGTGGTGGTGGACGAGATGCAGTCCATGCCCGGCGTCGATTACGAGTCCATGCTCAGCGAGCTGGGCAAGTTCGGCGCGTCCTTCATCCTGGCGACCCAGAGCCTGGCCAAGCTGGACGACCTCTCCCCCACCATGCGGGACACCATCCTGGCCAACGTGGGCTGCCTGGCGGTGTTCCAGGTGGCCGGCAGCGACGCCCGTCAACTGGTGTGGGAGCTGGGCAAGGAGCGGGTGTCCGAGGACGACATCACGTCGCTGGACGTGCACCACTGCTACGTCCGGGCCACTGTGGGAAAGGAGCGGATGCCCGCCTTCTCCATGATGGTGCGCAAGCCCGAGGACGGTGACCCCGCCGTGGCAGAACGCATCCGCTCCGCCACCGCCGCCTACACTCTGCCGTCCAATGACCTGTCCGGTCTGATGGAGGGGGAAGCCGACGGCGAGCAGAAGGTCAGTGAGTACCGCCGGTTGCTGGCCGAGATGCAGAACGGCGGCCAGGGCGCCGGAGGCGGCGAATCCGGGGAACGGGAGGCCGGCGACTACCGCCGGTTGCTGGCAGAAAAGCAGAACGGCGGAAGTCCCTCGCCCCATCAAGCGGAGCGGAGACGGCAGACCAGCAGGAGGAACGACGGCGCCAATGCCAATAAGGAGGGTGGCGAATGAGGCCCGCGCCCTGGGAGGGGGAACTGCTGGGGGTGCTGGCCGAGATGCCCTTTGTGGACCGACTGGAACTGGCCGCCGTCACCGGCTGGTCCCGGGGCGCGGCCTACCGGGGCGCCGGGAAGCTGGAGCTCGGGGGATACCTGGCTTCCATCCCCCACGGCGCCGGCGTCATCGCCACGACCCGCCGCTACCACCTCACCGCCGCCGGACTCCGGCGCCTGGCCGAGGTCAGGGGCGATACTGTGGACGGCCTGTTGCGCGACCTCCCCGTCTCCGGTCGCTGGCTGCGCATCCTGCTGGACCGGCTGGATGCCGTCGCCGTGATCTATCGATTGGCCGCGACCGTCGCCAATGCCGCGCATCCCATCCGGTTCCGACGGTACCGGGCCGCGCCGCTGGACGCCGCCATCTCGCTGCCCGGCGGGCGCTCCCTGGGCATTCTCCGGCAGGGAGCCACCGCCGACCGCACCGGCTTCGCCAAGCGGATATGGCGGCTGGCCGAGGGGCCGCTGCCCGGCCTGGTGCTGGCGCTGGCGCCCGACGAGGTGCGCCTTCGCCACGCCCGCAGGCTCCTGGCCCGCAGCCCGGTCAACGCCCTGCTGGCCCTGGAAAACGACGCCGCGCTGGCCGGCCCCGACCACCGCATCTGGCGACCCCCATCGGCGAACGCCAGCCTGGACCTGCGCTACGCCCTGGAGCGGCTGCGGCCGGGTGGAGAACTTCCCGGAGAGGAGCCGTTGTCAAAGGCTGAACTGCCCGGCGACGAGGATCAGCCCAGATGCTCGCTGGCCGCAATGCTGAGGCCCGGCCAGAAACTGGCCCTGGACCTGATGGCTGACTGGCCCTGGCTGTCCCGACGGGAACTGGCGGCGATGCTGGGCGTGTCGGAACCCCGCGCTTCCCAGCTGACGGTATCCCTGGAAAGCCACGGTCTTACGACCAGGCCAAGGGGCGCGGGCGGGCGGCTGGCCGTCACCGACCGGGGGCTGGCCCTGCTGGCCCGCCGCGACCGCGCCTCCGTTGGCGCGGCGAGACAGCGGTGGAGCGTCTCTCCCCTGGATGAGGACGAGCCCCTCTACTGGCGCAACGTCTCCGGCGGCAGGTCCCGGCAACTGCTCCGCAACCTGGACCACACCTCCGCCGTCCATGCTTTCCTGGCGGCGCTGGCGGTCCAGTCCCGCGCCCTGGGGTGGGAGGTGGCGCAGCTGGACCCACCCCACCGGGCCTCCCGCCACTTCCGTTTCCAGGGCGGTCCGCGCTCGGTCCACCCCGACGCCTTCGGCCTGCTGCGGCGCGGCCCCGTGACCTGGGCCTTCTTCCTGGAGTGGGAGCGCCGCGCCGTGAGGCCCGGCACCATGACCGTCCGCCTGGCCCCCTACCTGCGCTACTACTCCACCCGCCGGCCCACCGACGACCACGGCTTCCCGCCCGACGTTCTGGTGGTCTTCGAGGACCAAATGGCCGCCGACAGCTTCCTGCGGCAGGCGGAGGCCGAGATGGGCCAGGCCGGGGTCAACGTTCCCCTGCGGGTGTCCCACCGGGCCGGCCTTGAATCCGCCGGGCCGCTGGGAAGGGCCTGGCGGACACCCGGAGACTGGGAACCCGGTCAACTGCCCCTGGCGCGTTGAAATGCAATAGGGAAAACGCCAAATCATCCGAAATCGCCTCATTTCCGATAGGAGGAGTCAAGCAATGTGCAAGCAACATACCAATCACGTACGGGGACCTCGGGGGCGTGGGGGACGGACCGTCGTCCGGCTCGACGCGGCGGCCCTGTGGGAGCGGCTGGAACTGCTCAACCGCTCCCAGGCCTGGCTCGCCAGGCGGATCGGGGTCACTCCAGCCTACGTCTCCATGCTGGTCAACGGGGGTCGGGCGCCATCGAGACGCATCCGCAACCGGATGCTCAAGGTCCTCGGCGTGAGCGACTTTAACCAGCTTTTCAGAATGGAGGACATTGATGACGACCCGTAAGAACGAGCCCCGTTTCGACGGGTACTCGGACAGGATCAACCTCGGCGGCCGCCCCCTGCCCCAGGAGAGCGGGGTGCTGCCCCCGGACTTCCCCCAGCGCCTGGTCCGCCTCAAGGAGGTCAGCGGCCTCAGCTGGAGCGGCGTGGCCCAGGCCATCGGCGTGGACCGCAAGCAGGTGCGCCGCTGGAGCCAGGGCGTGGAGCCCTGCGGCGGCGCCATGCTCTCCCTATTCCGCTTCGCCCGCCGGATCCCCGGCGGCATGGACATCCTCATGGGCGAGTACCTGCCGCCCCGGGAGAACCCTCCGGCGGTGGACGAAGAGGACGAGGAGGACGAAGGCGATAGCGACAGCTAAAACCTGACCCATAGGCTGCCGGCGCCCGTCCCCATCGGCCGCGCCGGCGGCCCAACCACAGACCTGTAAAGAGAGGATATGCGAAACGAGACGAAAAGGAACAAGACCGCGCGGACTGACGGGGAGACCCGCAAGCCGCGCCGTGGACGAGAGAAATCCCCGCAGTACACCGCCCGCCAGCAGGAGCAGGTGCGGAAGGGTCTGCGCATCCTGGCCAAGGTCATCGTCCGCGCCCACCTGCGAAAGCAGGCGGAACTGGCCGACAAGGAGTGACAGTTGCCCCTTGCGTATAGGGTATCCGGTGAGATACCATAGTGCGACACGGGCAAACTTTATCACGGAGAGGCGGCGACTATGGGCAGCACCGAATCCCGGGCCAACCACCCGGCCACCGGCGAAGACCTTACGGCCGACCTGAACGCCGCCCTGGCGGCGGGCGACCTGGAGGGCATCATGGGCACGTTGGGCCGGATGGCCCGCTCCCACCGGATGAAGCGGGTGGCCCGGGAGACCGGGCTGGGTGAGAAGAGCCTCTACAAGTCCATGCGGGCCGGGGCCAGCCCCGAGTTCAACACCGTACTAAAGGTGACCCGCGCCCTGGGCTTCCGGCTCCAGGTAACGCCCATCGCCGAATCCGAAAGGCAATAGAAAAAGCCGCCGCCGGTTGTCAGCAACCGGCGGCGGCGTTGACATAGGGCAAGACACAGGAATAAGGAGGAACCGATATGAACCAGATGACAACCCTCACCCCGGCGGCCCTCTACGCCCGGGTCTCCAGCGACCGCCAGGACGTGGACCTCTCCGTGGCCGCCCAGCTTCGGGCGCTGCGGGACTACGCCGACAGGAACGGCTACATCGTCGCCCGCGAGTACGTGGACGAGGCCGAGAGCGGACGCAGCACCGACCGCCCCGAGTTCCGCAAGATGATCAATGCCGCCAGTGCGCCCGAATCTCCTTTCAAGGAGATTTTGGTCTGGAAGTTCAGCCGCTTCACCCGCAAGCGGGAGCACGCCGTCGCCTTCAAGTCCATGCTCCGGCGCAAGGGCATCCGCGTCGTCTCCATCACCGAGCACGCCGACGACACCCCCACCGGCAAGCTGATGGAGGCCATCATCGAGTCCGTGGACGAGTTTTATAGCGAAAATCTTGCTCAAGAAGTTTTGCGGGGAATGAGGGAAGCTGCGTCGCGGGGATTCTGGGTCACCAGCCGCGTGCCCTACGGGTACCGCAAGCTGATGGTCCAGGACGGGGCCAAAAAGCGCCCCACCCTGGAGCCGGACCCGGAGACCTCCCCCGTCGTCGAGCGCATCTTCGATCTGGCCGAGGCGGGCAAGGGCATCCTGGACATCTGCCGCACCCTGAACGACGAGGGCATCGCCAATCCCACCGGCAAGCTTTGGTCCAAGAACGGAATCCACATCATCCTGCGCAACGAGAGCTACACCGGCACTTTGGTCTGGGGCGCCAACGCCAAGGACAAGGCGGAGCCGGTGCGGGTGGAGAAGGCTTTCCCCGCCATCGTTTCCAAGACCCGGTTCCGCAAGGTCAACCGGCAAATGCGCTCCCGCGCCCCCAAAAAGGCCCATCCCCGCCGGGTGGGGAGCTCCTACCTGCTCAGCGGGCTGGTCAAGTGCCACAAATGCAACCGCGCCCTCTCGGGCCAGGACTCCAAGAGCGGCCAGTTCGCCTACTACGTCTGCCAGTCGTTGATGAAGCGGGGCAGCGGGGCCTGCGACGCCCCCAGGCTGAACGCCCGCCGCTTCGAGGAGATGGTAGTGGAGAAGATTCGCACCAACATCCTCACCGAGGGCAACATCCGGGAGCTGGTCAAGCTGGTGGACGAGGAGATGGACGGGGTGGCGAAGGAGCAGCGGGTCAAGCTGGAGACGGTGGAGGCGGAGCTGGCCGACGTCAGGCGGCGGCTGGAGCGGCTCTACAACCTGGTGGAGACCACCGACATGGACATCGACGATTTCAAGCCCCGCATCAGGGACCATAGGGAGCGGCAGGAGCGGTTGGAGGCCACGGCAGATGAGGCGAGGGCCATGCTGTCCCAGCGGCGGGTGGTCCTGGACGACGTGAAAACCATCACCGCCTACGCCGAGGACATGAGTGAGTTCCTGAACGAGAGCGAGCTTACCGAGCGGCGGGCCTTCATCGAGTCCTTCGTCAAGGAGATCGTGGTCCGGCCGGGAAACGCCGTGGTGCGCTACTCAATCCCCATGCCCGAGGATAGCCGGATACCTGGAAGGGTCACCGAGGAGGTGGCCCTTCACGGGCCGGTACTGTCTACCGTCAAGTATGGTGGGCCGGACTGGACAAAATCAAGAACCGAGGCCGATTCCGACGTCACCCCGTCCTGCGGCATGGGGATGGTATACGTCAGGACCGCCTCGTCCTCCACGATCTCGATGCCCTGCACGAAGTTGCGAATCAGGGCCTTCCGCTCCGGGAAAGTGCCGTCCTGGAAGAGAGCGCGGAAGTCCGCGACGTACCCCCTGATCTCCTTTGACGTGGGCAACTCCGCCCGCCGCTGCTCCAACTGGAACTCAGCCTCCTCCCGCGCCGCCGTTAGCTGGTCCTGGCGGCCCTTCAGGGACAGGATGCGGGGCGAGAGGACCTCGATGGGCAACTGCTGGGTCTCCAACGCCTGGTAGAGGTTCTCCAGCCTAGTCTCCACGTCGCTAAGCTCGCTGTTGATGGCGGTCAGTCTGCCGTTGACCTCGCCGGCCAAAGCGTCGATCTCCTCGGCTACCAGGGTCACCAGTTCGGTGATGGTCTCCTCGGTCAGAATCCGCTCCCTCACTTTCTCGATCACCAGGTCCTCGACCTTGGCGGCGTTCAGGTAGCGGGCGGTGCAGGCTCCGGCTCCCTCGCGGAACAGGCTGGAGCAGACGTAGTAAGCGAACTGGCCGCTCTTGGCTCCCTGGGCCGAGTAGGACCTGCCGCACACCCCGCAACGCAGCAGCCCGCTCAAAAGGTACTGGCTGCCCACCCGCGCGGGCCGCTGCACCGTGGGCGCCCGCTGGTGGAGTCCCTGCTGCACCGCGTCGAACAGCTCCCTTGAAACCAGGGCGGGCCAGGCGTTCTCCACCCTTACCGGCTCTCCCGCCTTCTCGTCCTTGCGCTTGACGCCCCACACCGCCGTCCCCGTGTAGGCTTCGTTGGTCAGCAGGTAGTGGATGACGTTCTTCTGCCAGCGTTTGCCCTTGTTGGTGATGCCCCGCCCGTTCAGGTCCTTGCAGATTTCCGCCAAGCCGTTGCCCCGGCGGGAACTCTCGAATATCTCCTTGACGATGGGAGCGGCCACTGGGTCCACCTCCAGGGTGGGACGCTCCTTCATTCCGTCGCTGACCTTGACGCGGGTGTAGCCGAAGGGAGCCTTGGAGCCCAGGAAGAAACCGCGGGACGCCGCCTCCCGCATTCCCCGCACAACCTCCTGCCCAAGATTCTCGCTGTAATATTCGTCCACCGACTCGATGATGCCCTCCAGCAGCCGACCGGTGGCGTTGTCCTCGGCCTGCTCGGTGATGGACACCACGCGGATGCCCTTGCGCCGCAACTGGGCCTTGAAGGCCACGGCGTGTTCCCTTTTGCGGGTGAATCTGCTGAACTTCCAGACAAGAATCACCTGGAAGGGGGCCTTGGGCTTGCTGCCCTCGTCGATCATCTCCCGGAACTGGGGCCGGTCGGCGATGCGACCGCTCTCGGCCTCGTCCATCATCTCCCGGAACTGGGGCCGGTCGGCGATGCGACCGCTCTCGGCCTCGTCCACGTACTCGCGGGCGATGGAGTAGCCGTTGGCCTTGGCGTAGTCCCTCAGCGCCCGCAATTGGGCGGCCACGGAGAGGTCCACGTCCTGGCGGTCGCTGGAGACCCGGGCGTACAGGGCCGCCGGGGTCAGGGGTACAAACTCGCGCTTCTTTTCCATGGGTGGCTCCTTCTTCCCGTTCATCTCTATTCCGTCTCCGCTTCGTCCGTGTTGGCCTGGCGGGAACGCCGCCGCATCCGTTCCTTCACGCGCCACTCCCTTTCCTCCATGTACAGGCGGATGGCCTCCCGCAGAAGCTCGCTCACGGTGCGCTCCTCTTCCTTCGCCGCCTCTCGCAGGCGCTGGGCCTGCTCCGGGGGCAACGAAAAAGTGACGGTCTCGGTGTTCCTGGATATTATGGGGGCCATGATTGCTCCTTGTGCCGACCATTATACCACATTGTCTTACACTCTAACGGCGGGCAACCGGACTTCGGCCCTCCGGCGGCTGCGCCAGGCATTGGAGGCGCGGGGTCCGGGACCTGCAACATTTCGCAACCTTGCCACCTGTTGCACGCAGACAAGGGAAGGATAACCACTTCCCTCTTGGACATCATTGGAAACCCCGGGAACGGCTCCGACTATGCTTTTGGACACGGTTCCCGGCATCTTGCTCCTACAGGACAGAATCCGTGGCTGGGAGTTTGTCGCTGGCATTCGTACCTGAACGGCGTACCCGGCGGGTGGCATATGGTTGGTGAGCACCGACGGCCTGAAGTGTCGCCTCTGCAACGGATTGCAGTGGCGGGGACGTAACGGGAGCTGATGGCCGCAAGTTGCCGCAAAGTAGTCCATCCGGCGTTGTGGAGGCCCCCCTACGGGAAATACCCGGCGCAGGAAGATTGTACTTTGGGCACAGGGTACAATCCGGCCAGCGGCGCCCGGTCCAGCGAGTGGGGCGGCGGAAAGGTCCACGCCTCGCCCAGGACGCCGTGTTCCCTCAGGGCCTCCGCGTTGGCGGTGATCACGTCCAGGCCCTCCATGCCGTCGGCGATGTCCAGGAAGGCGGCCTCGCACTCCGGGGTCTCGAACACGAACAGCACCGATGGAAGATGTCCTCGTCGTCCCGCTCTGTCCAGCCGCTGCGGAAATGGCGCCGGCAGGACGCCGGGTGATTAACGGCAATGGACAATGGGGGATGCCGGCAGCGTCGATTATCCCTGCCGGTTGGAGACGGGAGAAGCTCTCCGCCAGCCCGCCTACGGTGAGCTCCGGTAGCTCCTCCCTGAACCGGCGCAGCAGGCCCCGGTCCCCGGGACCGCGCGGCCCGCGCATTTTCCCGCAGACCCGCCGGTCCTCTTCCGCCACCGCCACCTCGCCCCTGCGGATCATCCGGTCCGGCGTGGACGGCGGCGCCTCCGGTTCCCGCTCCGCCTCAGCCTTGTCCACCCGGTGGACCCCGTCTGACATGTGGCTTGACACGTATTGCAACTTGTCGCCGGCGATGCGTCAGGCCATGGCGCTCCGTCCAAAATCACCCTCGTTGTTTTAGCGTGGTTTTTCACACTTGCAAAAATGCAATTCCTGATTCGTCAAGGGACATCGCAGCCCGTTTCCTGCCTGAAATGGGCGAAAATGACGCATCGGCGCCTACCCGAGACTCCCGAAATCATCGCCGGAGCCGCTGTTTGCGCCCCCGGACAGCGTGGCGGGCAGATGATGCCGTGTCAGCATGATTGACCAGTCGCCGGCCGATGCACCCGCCGCCCCAGGACGGCCTGCTCCCAGGCTCCCCGCTACCGCGATGCCGGGACCGGCCCGGCATTCCCCTACCGGACGGAACCCCCTATCGGACGCCAGGAGGGGCAGCGGCGTGGCGGTCATCCCGGGCATCGCGCTGGCGTTGGTCTCCGCCGACGCCCCGGTGTCCGCCGGGAACGGCGTCGCAGGGAAGGGTTGCCGATCCTGGGCCACCGCTTCGGAAGCGATGGCGTCGCCGTCCCGGTTGAAGATATGGTCAACGCGGGCCGGTGACGGTTTCCCTGCGGCCAGCGCCCACTCCCCGTTGTCGGCAAAGGGGCAGCAGAGCCGGGATGTCCAGGATGGACGCGGTCGGGAGGCCATGCCGCCAGCAGGCAAGCGCCGACAAAAGCGGCCAGCCCGGGGCGGACGCCGCTCACCTTGACTGGGCGGGCAATCCTGATTGTTCAACCCCGCCGGTTCACGCTGGCAGTCCCCTTCCGCCCGCCAGGTCTATTTCAGCGCTCGTCAGTCGTTCCCTCGCAACCGGCGCAGTTCCTCTTCCAACTCCCGGTTGCGGGCCTCGGCGGTGTCGGCGCGGCTGTCAGAGGCGTCGGCACGGGCCTCAGCGGTGTCGGCGCGGGCCTCGGCAGAGTTGGCACGGCTGTCAGAGGCGTCGGCACGGGCCTCGGCCTGGATACGCCCTTCCCGCTCAGCGTCGGCCCTGGTGCGCTCGCTCTCCAGGGTGGCGATGGGGTCTCCCGTGGCGGGGTCGCGGAAAACCAGCCGCCCCTCCTCCCAGCGCAGATACAGGTTCAACGCCCGGCTGTACGCCTGCAACGCCCCGCCGGCCAGTTCCTCGATCTCCACCGGCTCGTAACGCCCGTCCACCAGCCGGTCCCCGGCCAGCTTCGTCCCGTGGTGCTCACCCGTCTCGTCAAACCGCCAGTATTCCAGGATGCCCAGGGACTCGTAGTAGTCCCGTTTGTCTCCTACGTCATTCTCCCCCGTGCTCTCCGACGCCACCTCCAGCACGAAGTCCGGCGCCTTCCCCTGCTCCTCTACTATGTACCCGTTGCTGGCCCGGTAGGCCTCCGGGTCCACGCCGAAGGCCACCAGCAGGTCGGGGTACCGCGCCCGGCGCTTGTCGAAATCGGTGTCCGGGGCGATCCAGCGGTCCGCCTCCACCAGCGTGGTCTCGGAATTTCCCAGGTGGAAGGCCAGGTCGCGAGAGCGGCCCTCCTTGAAAAGTTGGTCGTACTGCGTCACTTCATCAGGCTCGCGGTCGGGTATGTCGGGCAGCCGGAAGCGGCCCGGGGCCCTGGGGGTCTTGCTGCTGCTGCTGGTGTTGGCGGTGGTCATGCCGAACCTCGGCGTGTCTGGCGTTGGGATTGCCGTTGGCGATGGGCTGGCCTGCTGGGGGCATTATACACCGGACGGCTCCGGCTGGGGCGGGTTTCCCAGGTCTCTGCCGCCGCCGCCGGACGCCAAGACGTGGCAGGACCGCGCGGCCAGCCTCACTCCCGCCCAGGCGCCTCAGCGGGCTTGGCAAAGGAAAAGGCCGCCAGACTGCTGCCGGCGGCCCTCTCCCGTTCCCGCGTCCTCCCGGCGGGTCCCGTCAGTCGTTGTCCACGATGGTCATCACCCCCTCGCCGTCGGCGATCTCAGCCCCCTCCGGCTCCGACAACACCACCAGGAACACCTCGTCCCCCTCCACCCGGGTGTCCTCCTCCAGCGGGACCTGCGCCCTCGCGCTGGTCTCCCCAGCGGCGAACTCCAGCCAGCCGCTCACTTGCCAGAAGTCCCGGCCCGCCAGGGCATAGTTATCAGCCACAAAGCTCTCGACGGCCTTGTAGTGCACCCGGACCTTGTGGTCCACCGCCTCGGACAGGGTTACCGTGAAGAATAAGTCTTTACCCTCCTCCGCCGAGGCGTCCCCGATGGAGATGGTCGCCGACGTCTCCGGTTCGGCATCGTCGTCGTCGGAAACCGCCACCGTGGCCGTCCCCTGGGCCCCGGACACCGTGTAGCCCGTGTCCGCGTTCACCGTCACGGTCACCGACCCGTCGGCCTCGTCGCTGGTGTCATCAGTTGTGGCGATGGTCAGCGTCGCGCTCCCCGTGGTGGGGATGGTCACCGTCCGCTTGACCGTGGTCACCCCGTAGTCCCCGCTCTGCGACACGGTCACGCTCACGTCCAGCGCCGCCGTTGGCTTGGGGCTGGCCGTAAGGGTGAAGGTGGCAGAACCGCCCTCGGTGATCCTGCTACCGGCGGTGATGCTCACCTCCGGCTCCGGCGGATCGTCGTCGTCGGAAACCGCCACCGTGGCCGACCCCTGGGACCCGGACACCGTGTAGCCCGTATCCGCGTTCAGCGTCACGGTCACCGACCCGTCGGCCTCGTCGCTGGAGTCGTCCGTGGTGGCCTCGCTCAGCGTGGCGCTACCCGTGGTGGGTATCGTAACCGTCCGCGTCCCCGTGGAGACACCGTAGTCCCCGCTCTGCGACACGGTCACGCTCACGTCCAAAGCAGCCGAAGGCTTGGGACTGGCCGTGATGGTGAAGCTGGCAGAACCGCCCTCGGTGATCCCGCTACCGGCGGTGATGCTCACCTCCGGCTCCGGCGGGGCGTCGTCGTCGGTTATCGCCACCGTGGCCGCGCCCTGGCTACCGGACACCGCGTAGCCGCTGCCCGTGTTCAGCGCCACGGTCACCGACCCGTCGGCCTCGTCGGCGCTGTCCCCCGTGGTCGCCACGCTCAGCGTGGCGCTCCCCGTCGTGGGTATCGTCACCGTCCGCTTGCCCGTGGTTACCCCGTAGTCCCCGCTCTGCGACACGGTCACGCTCACGTCCAAGGCCGCCGTCGGCCTGGGGCTGGCGGTCAGGGTGAAGACGGCAGAACCGCCCTCGGTCACCCCGTTGCCGCCGGTGACGCTGATCTCCGGCGTCGGCGCATCATCGTCGTCGGACACCGCCACCGTGGCCGCACCCTGGGCCGAGGACACCGTGTAGGCCGTGTCGGCGTTCAGCGTCACGGTCACCGACCCGTCAGGCTCGTCGTTGGCGTCTCCCGTGGTGGCCACGCTCAGCGTGGCGCTCCCCGTGGCGGGGATGCTCACCGTCCGCGTCCCCGTGGTCACCCCGTAGTCCCCACTTTGCGACACGGTCACGCTCACGGCCAAAGCAGCCGAAGGCTTGGGACTGGCCGTGATGGTGAAGACGGCTGAGCCGCCCTCGGTGATCCAGCTGCCGCCGGTGATGCTGATTTCCGGCGTCGGCGCGGCATCGTCGTCGGAAACCGCCACCGTGGCCGTACCCTGGCTACCGGACACCGTGTAGTCCGTGTCGGCATTCACCGTCACGGTCACCGAGCCGTCAGGTTCGTCGCTGGCGTCTCCCGTGGTGGCCACGCTCAGCGTGGCGCTCCCCGTCGTGGGGATGGTCACCGTCCGTGTCCCCGTGGAGACGCCGTAGTCCCCGCTCTGCGACACGGTCACGCTCACGTCCAGGGCAGCCGAAGGCTTGGGGCTGGCGGTGATGGTGAAGACGGCAGACCCCCCCTCGGTCACCCCGCTGCCGCCGGCGATGCTCACCTCCGGCTCCGGCGGGGCGTCGTCGTCGGAAACGACCACCGTGGCCGTCCCCTGGCTACCGGACACCGTGTAGTCCGTGTCATCGTTCAGCGTCACGGTCACCAACCCGTCGGCCTCGTCGGCGGAGTCGTCCGTGGTGGTCACGCTCAAAGTCGCGCTGCCCGTGGTGGGGATGGTCACCGTCCGCGTCTCCGTGGAGACCCCGTAGTCCCCGCTCTGCGACACGGTCACGCTCACGTCCAACGCCGCCGCTGGCACTGGGCTGGCGCTGATGGTGAAGACGGCAGAGCCGCCCTCGGTCACCCCGCTTCCTCCGGTGATGCTGATCTCCGGCGTTGGCGGTTGCTGCTGCGCTTCCACCCACGTCAGCGCCTCCACCACCGGACCCCAGCGGTCCACCCCGCCGGCGTCCGACGGCCACTTGGCCCGGTAGGTGGCGGCTTCCGAGGCCGTCATCGCATCATCCCCGGTGAACCCGGACACCTCCACCCCCAACGCCACCAGCACCCGGTTCCAGCGCTCCCGGTGCGCATCCGAGCGGTTCGGCTCCGCGATGTAGCCCCGCACGTCCTCGATCAGGTCCGCGTACTTCACCGAGAGGTCGACGGTCTCCTGCTGCTCCTGGGCCGGAGGCTCGTCGTCGTCCAGTATCGCCACCGTCTCCGAGGAGAGGCTGCCCACGGTGTAGTCCGTTCCCGCGTTCAGCGTCAGGGTCACCGACCCGTCCGGCTCGTCGGCGGAGTCGTCCGTGGTGGCCAGCGTCAGCGTGGCGCTGCCCGTGGTGGGGATGGTCACCGTCCGCGTCCCCGGCGTCACCCCGTAGTCCCCTGTCGCGGCAACCGTCACGCTCACGTCCAGGGCTGCCGCCGGATGCGGGTTGGACGTGATCTGGAACGTGACGTTCCCGCCCTCGGTCCCGCCGCTCGCCGCCGTGATGTTCACCTCCGGCGCCGGCGTCTGCTGCTGTTCCGCCTGCTGCGGCTGCGGCGCGTTCGAGTCGATCACGAACACCGGCGACAGCGCGTACAGCGGCCGCAACTGCGTGCGCGCCGCGTTGCCGTCGCTCAGCGGACCCCAGGGACGTCCGTCACGGTGCGCGCCGTACTCCACGTTGCCCGGGGAACCCAACTGTTGAGGGCGACCAGGCCGATTGAAGCCCTCGCAGGTGTTCTCCGAACCGGTCCACGGCTTGTCCCCGTTGGCCGCCACACCGTGCTCGTTGCGCATGTCGGCCAGGTTGTCGTTCTGCCACCAGAGCTGCGGACTGTTCCTGCCCTTCTGCTCCTGGTTGCAGAAGTCGGTGTAGTCGTCCGCCACCTTCTTGCCCTGCCCCGAGGCGTCCAGCCAGTGGATGGGGACGCCCGATACCCAGGCGCCGTTGTCGAAGAAGCCCAGGTGGTCGCGCGCGTCGATGCCGGCGGTCGAACCGACCGCCTGGAACGCATCGGCGTACTGCCGGATGTCGGCGTGTCCCGCCGCCACCGCCGCCCGCACGTGGGCATCGTAGTCGGCGATGTCCGACGACGTCGCGTCGCGCCTGGTCGAGGTGCGCACCAGCAGGCGGAACCGGTCGCCGTCGCTCAGGCCCGGCGGGGCCAGCGACCAGTCGGGATGCACGGGAGTCGCGGCCCCCGAGAAGGGCCGGTCGTCCTGGCCGAAGACGGAGTACGGGCCGTTCTGGTTGTCCTTGAGCCAGAGACTTACAGACTTGGCGACGTTGTCGATATGGTCGCGCACGGTGATCTGAAGCACGGCCTGCAGGCATGCCGCCGTGACGCGCGGAGTCTGGTCCGGGCCGGGATAGCGGCCCCAGAACCAGCCGAAGTAGTTGGGCTCCAGCCCCCAATTCGCGGGCCGGCACAACGCGCCGTCCTCGAAGGTCACCCTCACGTAGTGCTTGGGCGCAGCCGTCGAGAGGTCGGTCACGCGATAGATCAGCTTCTCCGCTGATTCCGGGGTCTGGCGCAGCACTGGGGTGATGTCCTGTACACGACCGATGCCCGCAGTCGTCCGGCTGGGCGCTTGCCGCATGTACGCGCCATCGATGCGGATCTTCTTCTGCCGATTGCTTGAAGTCCACGTGTTGCCGGTGTCGCTCCAGGTGCGCTGGAGGCCGCTGCTCGCAGGGAACCCGAACTTCAGGTTGCCGGGGTCCTTGTCGTCGCTCGCCGTGTGGCTCACCTGATTCTGGGAGCCGTCGATCGCGCTGGTGACGTCCAGCACGAACCAGTACGTGGCGCCCCCTTCGAGCGCGATGCCCCCGGCAGGCGCCGTGAACCGGACGTCGGTGGCGTACACATTGGGATTGATATCGATCAGCCTCCTCACGCGAGTGGGGTTCGAAAGCGTGCCCACCACGGTGCCCGGCCGCCCGGACGAATCGGTGTAGATCGCCCCGGTGATCCCGGAGGGCACCCCTGAACCCTGGATCAGCGCGAACGCGATCGACACGCTGTACACCCGGTGCCCCCCATGCGCGTTGGCGGGCGTGGTGAACGCCTGCGCATGGTCCTGGCCCAGCCCGCCCGTGCCGCTGGGAGCCTGGTGGAGGTTGCTGAGCAGCGTCCGCCACTCCGACGGCTCGTTCGCCGTCGGCTGCCGCTCGGTGAAATCCTCTCTGTTGAAGAACGCCCGGTACTGGGTCAGCGCCGGGTCGGTGATGTCCATGTTGCCGTTGACCCTGCTCTGGTCGAGGAACACCGCCTCCGGCGCCACGTACGGCGCCAGCTCCGCGCGTCTCAGCTCATAGTGGACCCGGGTCAATCTCTGGAAGGAACCGTTGGGTAGCTGCCCGGCGTAGATGTAGCATTCATCCTGCGTGGTCCAGGCCGTTTCCTGGGTGGTGCGCGTCCCGCAGTCGTTCGCCGAGCCCCGCTCGTCCACCACGAACACCGGCGACATGCCGTAGAGATGGAGACTCAGGACGCTTGGGTCCCCGGTGGTGCCTCGGTCCAGCGGCCCCTCGCTGCGGGAGGCTGCGGCAGCGCCGCCTGCCGCGACGACGCTGCCGCCCAGCCACGCGCTGTCCGCGGTGTGTATCCGGCAGTCGTTGGTGGTGCCCGTCCAAATTGGGCCTATGAGGCCGGCCTCACCGTTCTCGTTGCGGAAGTCGGCCGCCAGGTCGTTCTTCCACCAGGTCTCGGGGTTGGTGTTGGTTCCCTCCCGGTCGCAGAAGTCCTCGTAGTCGTCGGCGACCAGCTTGCCGTTGCCGCCCGCGTTCATCCAGTGGATGGAGGTGCCGCCGTAGAAGTTGGTTCCGTCGTGCAGCACCAGGTGGTGCCGGGCGGCGACCGTCTGCGTCGAGCCCACCACCTTGAAGGCGGAGGCGTAGGGCTTGATGGCGGTCAGGCTGCCCGCGCGCAGCGCGTTCCGCACCCGGCCGTCGTAGGCCGCGATGCCGGCGGGCGTGGCGTCCCCGGTGGCGCTGGTGACGAACAGCAGCCGGAACCGCTCGCCGTGCCTCGCTCCCCGCGGCGCGAGGGGCCAGTCGGCGGAAACGCTGTAGCTGCCGTCGGCGTTGGCCGTCGCCGGCGGAGTCCCCTTGACGTGACCGTTGATGCGGATCTTCTTGGAAGCAGCGAAGTACTGCCAATTCACCAATTCCACGGTGGAGGCGTACGTCTTATGGTTGCTATGGTCGGCGATGCTGAAGCCGGTCGTGCCCCCGGTGTCCTCGGCGTCCGAGTTCGTGTTACGGATGCGGTTGGTGCCAGTAAGGGCCGCGGTGACGTCGAGTATCACATAGTATGTGGTGCTCGGCTCAAGATCGATGCCCACGCCGGGCGCCGTGAAGGTGAGCACCGTGTCGGTGGTGAACGGCGTGAATGAGGACGGGTTCGTCAGAGTGGCGACAATATAATTTCCATTGGGATCATGCAGCCGGCTCCGGATGACCATCGTCATCTTCGACAACGCGGCAGGATCGTCGAGCTGATTGAACTCCCAGTCCACGCTGGTCAGCCTGTATCCGGTACTGCTGGGGCCGGTCGTGAATCCTTGGGCGTGGTCGAAGGAGAGGCTTCCTTGGGAGCCGTCAGCCTGCCCAATGTTGCTGACCAGCGCCTGCGGCGTCTGGGCGGCGGCGGGCTCAGTTCCTCCCGCCAGCAGCAGGGTGGCAAGCCCCAGCCGGGCGGGGCGCTTCATTCGAGACCCCAAAAGGCGGGGGGGGGGGGGGGGGGGGCTGAAAGGGGTATGTATCGGCTCAGTCGGTTGCTCACGTCGATTACCTCAGCATGGCCTGGATTATGCCTCTCACGTCAGGACGCCGGCGCGCCTGGCAGCGCCCCGACTCTACAGGGTTAGCTCGCGGCGACGCCGTGCGATAGCCGCCCGGAATCCGTCGTCTCCGCTCTTTATCTTAGCGTCAGTCCGGGTTTAGGTCCTTGCGCCGCCGGTTCAAGTTTTGGCCAGATTGACGCTCCTCGGCTATCGGCTCTTGACGGCGTATTGCGCCCCTGGGAAACCGTTCCGAAAAGAACCTCAACCTGTTGGTTGCAACTGCAATGGTTTCGATTTACTCTACATCGGCACCGGCTCGCCGTCAATTCTCCATCGGGCTGCCAGGCCGGTCTGGCGCGGCGACTGTGAGGGCGGACGGGGCCGATGCGCAGTATTACGTCGCCCTGGGGCGGGCATTACCCCCGGCGAGCACAGCTGCCGGTCATCACGTAGAGCCGCCCCTCCGCATCGCTCACCACGGCCTGTAAGCCCCCGCAAGCGTCCTACTGGTAAACCTCATGAGCCAGGACGGTGTGGGGATCATTCCCGTCTAATACCACCCGGTCCAGGCGCCGTCCGTGGCAGGCCTGTCGCTGAGCCGCGCCAACGTGAACAGCCGGGCGCGGTACTTTCGCTACACGGCGCTGGGGGATGCCACGGCGTCCGTTAACCTGCCGGTGGGCACTCTGTACGTGTACAAGGGCACACCGCAGAACGGTTGGGACACGACACTGCGACACCCTCAATGGCGTGGGCTGCAACAACGGCTGGCCGGACCACGGCGACAGCGCCAGCGCAACTCTGACGCCAGCCGGGGGAGTCCAGTAGCTACACCCTGAATGCGGACGGGCAACCGCGCCGTCAGCATCGCTCCCCAGCGGCGCCATGAGGCGTCGGGCTCCGGCATAAGCCTGCGGGCGACACAAATGAACTCCATAACAGTACTGTGTCAGCGCCTTCGTATCACCGGGATGGATTTCACCGGGATGGCTTGCACAGACCCGTCCAGCGTGTGCCCGATTACAACGCCACCGAGAAGGTGATCGTGAAAGTTCTTGATTTTGTCCAGCTTGGTGGGCCTAAAGGGGCCATACTGCGAACTTTCCGGTGGGAGGTGGCCATATAGAGGCGAAGCCAATCGTTGAAAGCCGATCCGCGAGTAGACACCAATGCAACCCAGAATATGCCTATCTGAGGTTGAGACGCACAATTTGAATAACACACCATAGGTCAGCTTACCACCGACTGCAGAACCCTAGAATCATACGCCTGTTCTTGGTTTTCGGTACTACAAATTGATGGGAGGAAATTGCGAAGTGATTGGATGCCACCCTACTGAATGCGTAAAGCAGCCCAGTTCGGTGTCCAATCCTGTTTGCGGTCCTTGTCTTTGAACGCATCAATAACGCACCACGATTAACCCAGACCCCGACCTCGTAATACCGCCCCATCTATAAGCAGCTATCGACTCCAGAATCCCCTGACGGGCCCTGGTAGACAACCGAGGATCCGCCTGCACCGCTTGCTCGAACTTCAACAACACCGGGCCAGTTTCACGCTCTTTCTGCAACGTCGTCAGAACCAGCGCCAAAATTAGATCGAACTGACCAGGCATGGTACGAGACAACAGCCCCACGACCACATCGACCATCACATTCACGGCCGCATCTTCATTGCATTCCGGACCTTCCAACGTGCGAAACATACTTCGCGTTCCCGCAGTCGTGGCGTAACCATTTTGCTCGAAGCACCTAATGATGTCTCCAGACCGAACTCGCACATACCAATAATTCATAGCCGCCAAGAGTTCGACAAAAGTCGTGTACTCCGCTTCCCCCAGCGCTCCTGAGCGGTAAGCATCCAACAGCAAATCTTGCGTATTCACGGCATTTACGCCGAACGCCGCAGCGATTCTGGAGAGTGCCAAGTCATCCGAAACCAACAGGGGTGCCTGGTCGCCATCCTCCCCGCGAATCCATATTGATCCTGCCCCAGCCGGAGTCAGCGTAGGCACAGATTCTAGGTTCTCCCCATCAAGGAGACCATACGATGGTATGAGCTCGAGGGTGCGCGCAAAAGCCAACACCGCTTCCACCCTTTCCTGCCACGAGATCCACCAACTTCCCGGTACATCGGACATGGTGTAACTACCGTCACCCGCCTTGCCGAAAAAGCCGGACGATTGTCGTAATGTCCTCGCTTGAAATGCCAGGTTTTGCAAGTTGTCAAAAACAAGCTGAGGCAATGCTACTCGCTCAAACCGCTCTCGGAGCAGATCGATCAACCTCAATTCATGAACCGTGAACAACGCCACCATATCCAATACGATTGATTCCGCACCTTCCAAAAGCTCCGAGGCACGTGTCATATCTGCTTCAATCCCGGTTCTAAATTGGACCCGGGTAAACCCATGCTGGACGCACGCGAACCAAAGTTCAAATGGAAACTTCCCGACATGTGAAGCAAACGTCACCAGGGGGATGACTCCCTCACGGTAGAGCTGCTCCACTTCTCTGACATACTTATCCCGCTGATCAATTATTTCAAGAAACTTGCTCGGATCGTCAGGGTCGACCACCACTCGAGACATCTCAGTATTGTTCGGAAACCGGGTCGAGAACTCTGCCGCGGTTTCCTGGAAAGCCCGCACAAACTTGCTCTGTATCTCCTCTACTTCATACTCTAACTCTTCAATTGCCCGACGCAGCACCACCGTCTCCCCCGCCCGCTTGCCGACTAACGCAATCGCCAGATCGCTGGTTAGTTCCAATTCGTGGTCACCCGATGGCGCCGCACCATCATCCACGATCGTCCACCACTGCTCGCCGTCATCGCCTTTCAAGCGCACCGCACACCCCGCGCCTACCACTGTCGGTTCAATCAGTTCTTCTTCTCTCCCCAAGAACAGCGAAAAGTACCCCATATGAACTTCCGCTTGGTCCATCCCAGACCGTCGGGCAAGATAAGCGTCATCAAGAAAATCACTTTCTCCCAACACACGCTTGATCTTGGCAGACTGCAGCAACGATAGCGGATCTATCACCATCGTGCGGGGGTCTATTCTCCTTACAGTCTCGCGAGCGGCTTCAAAATCCGCGGCTCGTATCTGCGCCGACGCCAACTCCACTTGGTCAACCGCCGTGGACTCCGGCTTCGCGCAAAGGCTTTCCAGACGCGACACAACCGCAGGAACATCCCCGACCAATTGCAAGATATTCAACTCAATGTCTGAGACTATTCGAGGAGCACTCGGCACCAACCGTTGGATCTCCCTGGACAAAGACAGTGCTTCTTGCAACTGCTTTGAGTTGTTGAGACACACCAACAGCGACACCGCTAGCGGGTGGAGGGCACTGTCCCCGACGACCTCCCGGAACCGGTCCGCAGCTTCGGAGAACCTAGCACATTCCTCATAGAGGTATCCCAAGCGCATCAATATCTCTGGCCGCCCCTCTTCATCTACGTTCTCCAGAGCACTTAAAAGCGCTTCCTCCGCGGCGTCGGAGTCGCCATCCGCGTGGAGCAGCGCCGCGTTGAGAGCGAGCAAACCCGCATCGTCGGGCGTCTTCACCAAGGCAACCTCCAATGCAGGCACCACCGTGTTGGTCCCCCCTCCCTGCCTTTCCGCCCTAAGTAACAACTCCGCCCGATGAATATCTTCCCATTTCCCAGATCTCAAATCAAAAGAGCCGCGTAACACTCCAATGGCACCCGAAATATCCCCCGAAGAGAGCAACGCCAAACCCACCGCCACGACGGTCTCTGGAAGCTGGGAAGTATCTTCAACTCGATGGAACCAGTCCGACGCCTCACGGGGCCGACCTTCGCTAAGGTGCAGCATTCCTTTGTAGAAAGATGCCTCTGACGAACCCGGCTTCTCCCGCAACGCCTCGTCGAAATCAGACATCGCATCAGAGTCCATCCCTAGAATCGCTCGAGCGCACCCGCGCAAGAGTAAGGCTGCATGACGTTGAGCGCTCAACCCTGTACCCGACAGAAGGTCGATCGCTTTGGCCACCTCAGCAATCACTTCCTTCAGTTTCTCCGCATCCTCCGCCGAATAGCTCATCTCCAACCGATCCGCCTGGGCAGATTGCATCAGAGCCTGCGCCAACGCCAGATGTGCTTGCGCATCCTGCTCGTCAACACTAACCCGACCGCGGCAAAGCGCTATCGCTTCTACAAACTCTCCTTGTTGGATCCGGATCGTCGCCAGCACCAGGGCACACTGCGGATCGTCTTTTACCCAGTCCTCGGCAGCCACGAACTCGTCAAAGGCTACGCTGTCTCCCGAGCCCCACAGGTCCACCATGATCACGCAAGCCGCCGCCGCCTCCACAGCGTTTAGCTCACGAGCTTTCTTCGCCAACTCCAACGCTCGATCAGAGTCCCCTGCTCGCTGGGCGGCCAACGCTGCATTGCCTACTACGGCAGGATTATCCGGCTTCAAGCGGTAGGCTTCATTGGACCAACGAGCCGCCTCGTCCAATTCTTCATCCGCCATCGCGCACACGGCCAAGACGGTAGCTAGGCCAACCTCCACATCCGTCGGTATCTCATCCCAATTGGTCCTTATTCGTTTCACTTCGTTTCGCGCCTGCACTACCAAGCCGTGCCTAGCCAACTGCCTGGCGAAATTCATCGCTTTCGATAGTTCAGTCTCATTTTCATTGACTTGTTCCCCAGGTGCCGTCAGATTGCTCAACCCGACGATCTGCGACACGACCCCAGCGAGATCACCACCGATTTCAGAAGCTCCAGAACCCAGATGCTGTTGCAAGTGGCTTTGCAACAGGGCCACTCCCTGTTCTACCAACTCCAAATTTTGAGATTCAATACCCTTCAGCCTTTCGACCCTTCGCCGAAGACCATCAAAAAAGCTGTCGGCATCCTCGATCGATATGACCTCTGCTTGGCGGTGCTCAATCAGTTCCTGAGCTGCTGGGACCGGATCGCCTCGCGCAGCCCAAAACCAACTGTATAACTCTGTATCGCACCGTTTGACAGCGTCGCACAAAGCGAAATCCCATTGTGCTGACCAACCGCATACCACGATGCCGAATTCGCGAAAAACCTGATCCAGGAGATCGTCCATGCGTTGCGGATATGCCCTCAACTCCGCTTCAGTATGCAATGAGCGGATATCCTTGTAGTCTCCATGGACTTTCAGAACGATGCATTCGTGTTGTGCCTGCGACAGAGGGACCATCCCTTCAATGTCGTCCACAGAACTAACAACTATTGGATGCACGTTTTCGTCAGCTAACGCTAACTCCATCAGATGGTCGATATTCGTCGCCACGATTACCCGGATGCATTTATACTTCGCCAACCTGGCGATGGCCCGATGAGCTCGCGTAGGCTTTTTCCTGCCCTCTCGGATGTCTTCATCATTAGGTTCAATATAGTTTGACAACAAACGCGTACGCTCTGCCTGAGTACCTCCAAACCATCCCACGATTTCCGAGTAATTCACGGGCTTTCCAAATTTTTGTTGATACCAATTATCCGGTTCTTCGGGAGGTTCCTCTCCAGTAGATATCGCCATCTTCTTGATCAGGTCCATCGCGATGCCCCAACCGGTTGGAATACCGGCCGCGCTTGAGATGCCCGAACCAAGCAACACGGCATATGCCCCCTCAGCTTGAGAGAGCAAAAACGCCAACCTACCCAATCCGTCAGCGTTCATCGTAGTTTTCTCCTCGGTTAGCCCTCGGTAATTCGCTCGTAGCCGAGCATTCAACCACACCGAGTGTTCCATCCAAACGCGTCGACCGTCTTCTCGTTAAGCGTATTGATTAAGCAGCGTCACCGTAATAGGGCTCGGATTTTCTCCACCGCGAGAAGTCATTGGTCCAGACCCAAGCCTCAATTCTTAAAAACTACCTAGGTACTACTAACATTTGGGTTGGCAAGGCACAGCAGCATATCTGAGGCCTCTCCCGATTGCGGCGATGGCTTATTCGGCTACTCCCCGTGCCATACGATTCTAGCACCAAGCAGACATGGCGATTCTGGTCTTGGTCAGCCTCCTGGCCGACCGAAGTGGAACACAGCACATGTCTTGCCAGCTGCCGTCAGGTCAGGACTGCCGCCGGTGGATTAGCCTGCTTTGCGTACGTTGACGGCGAAATGGGGACAGGTAACCCGTAGTTTTGGTAAGCCGCTCTTCGAATGATGCTCCATACCGCCTCGTTCTTGGTAGTGTCCGTACACGCTCATGCCCCATGGGAGGTACGCTCCATCAGGTTTAGGGGCAACGAGCCGGTCGGAAACCCAGTGCTCCCACACCTACTAAATTTGTGTTCGCGGTGCTGTCCAGCGTCAGCAGTGACTTGCCGGTTGCAGCCAACTCCCGCGCGAATGATTACGTCTTGCTCCCAGGCTCCGCGTGGGCGATGAATACTTGGATAGCCAAAGACGCCACCAACTCGTTGCGTCGGGCTGCGCTTTCCGCTGTTTCGCGGCGGACTGTCGCAGAAAATGGCGACAGGACCAATAGCCTGCCTTCTTTCAGTGGACCACGCCAATCACGGGGATCTTGCATGTTGTCGATCCCTCAGGCCGGGCAGATGACCACGGGCTGCGTGCCACGGAGCAACAGGCGCAGGCATTCTCTCTCCATTGGTATCTGGAACCCGCCGATGACGGCAACGCCCGCATCGCGCATCGAACGGGCGAGGTCGTAGGTCTTGAGGATGAGGTCTCCAGCGCACCGGGCCGAGCAGAAGAAGGCAGTCAGCGGCTCTTCCAGAAGATGAAGGTTGCCTCTTATTTTGAATTTCGAGAGCTGTTCCATGCGCGGGCTATCCACCGTTGGTGCGGTCTTTAAGCGAAGGGTAGCAAACCCCTTGCCCATTCGACAATCTTGATTGCGGATGCAATGATAGGGAGAGTCTTCACAGCCTGCCAGGCAGTGGTCAGCCGTCTCCTGATGCTCGTTGACTGATCCGATAGCGAAATGACGTCAAGGTCCCTGGCGAGCAATTCGGCTGACACTCGCGCCACAGCCTCCGGCTCATTGATTTCCCGTTCCAGAGAGATCAACCCAAATCTGTTCTTCACACTCCGATGCGTGTTCGCGAGGAAACGGTCGGGGTTCGACAGCATTTCTCTGTGCAAGGCCACAGCACCGTCGCCATCTTCAACTGTGGAGCCAAGTTGCAGGTCGAAGGGCAACACAGGCTTGCCCTTGGCGATCATCTCTAGCCCGGCGGAGTAGGTGCCTTTGCCCCCACCGATAGCGATCATCGCATCGGCCCTTTCGACCATTACCTTTCGGTACTCGCCGCCAGTAAACACCTCTCGCCGTATGGAACAAAGCTCTACGACGTTTCGTTGTTCCAGATTCCTCAGCAGTCGTAGGTTGGCGTCGTCGATCTTTGACTCCGGCGCTTGGTCGGACATCACGACCCTAGCGTATGGCCGGGGGACTTCGGTTGTGCTTTCAGCATAGTTCTCGACCTCGCGCAGGACCAGCCAGTCGAAAACATGAGGCGCGCCATGTTCGTCCTTGGTAGACTCCTCATCCCCAGCAAGCACCACAAGGCCGCCGCCTCGTCTCAGTACCTCCCCGGTGAAGCTTTTGACGAACTGGAAAGCGATGTCCAACTTGTCAGCGGGACTCGAGAGGCTTGCGCTGCCGGATAGCATTATGAATTTGCCGTTCATTGGTGATTGCTGGCCTCAGTTCCCTTCGTAGAACAGGGCGTTGAACTTTGCCCTAGTCGTGCAGGAATTCACGTTGGCACGCATCTGTGAAAAATAGGTTGAGGCACGGTTGCGAAGTCTGGAGTTCGCTGGGCCAAGATATTCGTCCACGTATCCGGATTGCCCCGTGGTATCGGCGATTGGACTCTTCACCGCTGTCATCGAATGGCTGAGCAAGTGATTGAGCATGGCCTTCGGGTCTTGAGGACCCCGATAATTTCTGAATGCGCCTATTGCCAGAGACTCCAGATGGTACCCGCTAAACTTCCTGCTCGGACGGCTGATGTGGCAGTTGGCCATAGCTTTCGTGAGCTTGATTACTTGTACTAACCTGCCGTTATGGGCGCTGTTGACCTCGGCGAGCCTGCGGGCAAAGTTCTCAGGGTGCACCACGCTGCTCCAACCCGTACTTCCTGGCTCAGCAATCCGTATCCCGCCGCTGTTGGTCCGAATGGCAGGCAGCACTTGGATTTCGATACCACTGGCATAACCGACAGTCACTGCCAGGTTGCCCGCCCTTACGGGATTATTGGGCAGTCGTTCTTTAATGGTTCTTCGTACCTGCTGTATCACCCTTGCCGGGGATTGATTCACCAGTGAAGACTGGTTGGCTATCAGAAGGACATCGACGTCGCTGAGACCGGTGACGTACGTGCCCCGTTGAACGGAACCGCCGTACATTGTCTGTACCACGTGCCCTTCACTTCGGATTATGTTGCACAGGCTTTCGAGATGTCGAGTCACTGCCTGCTGGTTTCTGCGGGTGTACCTTGCGAGCAATTCCTCACAGTACTGGTTAAACCTATCTCGGGGCAAATACGACACTCCTATTTTGTCTGGAATTAGTCATCTGGTACGATTATCGGGAAACCTGGACACGGTGAAGGCCTTAGCCTTCAATAAAGAAATATCAGTAGTTCAGTTTGGCTCATGCCACCGAATTGACGATATCCCTCAGCATATCGGCGTTGGCGATGGATGCGATGATTTCTCCGATGCGGAGTTTTTCCTGCTCAGACAGCAGATCATACGAATCGGGTGACATAGCTACAACTCCCGCGGTTACATCGTGCAAAGCTGCCAGTACATTTATGGAATAGCTGTCTTGGTTTATGGATGCGTGGACGGTTTCAATTAGTTTGGCCGCAACTTCGTCATCGCTGCCTTCATCCCCTGCTAGACGTGTCATGCCCAGTCCGTACCAGTCACCTCCGGTGGGAAACACCGTAATAGCTGAACTCCTGCCGTAAAACATACAAGCGGCGAATTTCAGGCTTGACCTAAAGTAGAGGAGCCTGCCAGTTACCACCTGCGGTGCGACGATTGCAGAATTTTTCCTTTCAAACCAGAGTGTACCCAGCCGATATACCATCTTCTCAATTTGCGGCAACAGTCTCTGCATCTGGCCTTTCTTCGTGACCCATCCGGCTTTCTGAGTTTTGGTGCCATTGCGCATGATGTCGCGGTCCCATTGGTCATACATCCACCTGCCCCAAAGCAGAAGCGAGTGGGCAAACAAATAAGTTCGATACTCGACTAGGAACAGGACTTCCGGGTTTGTGAAGTCAGGTTCAGCTATATCAACAAGGTCAAACGTATTCGGTTCGTGAATGGCACAAGCAAAATGCTCAGTGCTCGCGCTATTGATTCCTTGTGAGCGAGGTTTGAAAGCACTCGGAGAGAAGTCAATCGGACTCTCTTCCGAACTGGACATGAAAAGATGCGAATATGGCCCCGCCCCCCATGATGTAACCAGCACCTTTTTGTCAGGACCCATCATCGGTTCCAAGACATTCGCTCTGGAAATGGTATGGGAAGCAACTGTAGGTTTTCCGCAGAACCGGCCTTCGACATCCACGACGAAGAGACACTTCGGCCGATATTCCTTAAAGCGTGCGAACATCGCCTCTTTACGTTTGTTCGCGCTGGCCTTGTTCTCTCTCGGAATATATCGCCTTCCGGGTCCTCTTCTCATCAACCCTCCCGCGCGATGCGGCACTTAATGCGGTAGTTGAAGATGAAGTGCAGTTCCATTACTTCAACCGGTCCTCTTTCGGTCAGGTCGACTCCACCTTGCCGCCCAGCAACACCGTCATTCCGACTCGCAAGGCTCTCTCCATGATTAGCACCCTCTTCGTGGATTGGAAATGAAGGGCCTCACCAATCGAGCTCCGTAAGTTTTCTGTTGGGCCAGTACCTTGAAGCCAGTTCTTCATGCTTTTGCGTTAGAGACCATTGCGGTAAAGCTGCAGAGCTGCCATCGCCTAAGTTAAGTCTGAGATGACCAACCACGTAGTAGGGACTCTCGTATCCGACTGTAGGAAACGTCGAATATGTTAGGAGGGCCAGGCTATCTGACCTGGGATCTGTTGCAGCTCTGTGGGCAGCTATCTTGTTACGCCATTCAAGCACATCCGGGGCAATCCTTTTGATATACACATCGCAAGCATTACGAAGTTCCCGTTGAGCAGGCTTTAGTTTCAGATCATCCAGCCCCCAGCCATTGGCTTCCATCACATGCATTAGCTGAATCGTTCGCATGTAACTGACCAGACTTATGGAAAACCAGTCAAAGATGCATCCAAGCAGCAGCTCTACGCTGCTTCCAAAATCTGTGAAGAACGTAACCTTGTCCTTCCCAAATCTTGCCAAAGCCTCAATCTCCCGTTTGCGAGTGAACTCAGCCAAATGAAACATCCCGACATCGAGAGAAGATAGGACGCTCAAGTTGTTATGGTGAGTTTCGGTCGAGACCGATACGTTTTCGATGTGGTCTATGACCAGTCTGCCGCCTTCCATCACCCCTCCCGGCCCATGCGGTAATTGAGGCATAGTTTGTCGCTATTCCGCTCCTATGCCACGGAGCTGATTGCCTAGCTCAATGTTCTTTCTGAGGGGATAATCAGAGGGATCGTGAGGCAGGGCTATTGTGTCGTTCAATTGGCGCCTGAACCGCTGGAATCCATCAATCCTCTGCATCCTAACCAGGTACTTTTGACGTACAAGATTGATGAGGATATGGTAATCGGAATCAAGATAGATTAGTCCCGTATCGAGCGACCTATGGTGAAGGGCGCACAGCGCAATACCGTTGGAGACAGTGTCCAAGCCTTCGGGATGATTGTGGGGAACCAGATGTGCAGCCTCGATCAGTTCAAGCTGGACACCGCAAACGGCACAACGATTTCGGTAGGCCTGCCGGACGGCCTCTCGAAACTGAGGGCTTCTCGCATATTGATTGTGGGTTACTACTATCCTTCTTTTTGCGACCGTAACTATCTTTCTGGAAGCAACTCCCGAGCGTGTATCCCGGTGTGCGCTCACGAGGTTCTGTAATGCTCTGTCTGTCGCTTGGTGCATAACCTCTGAATTTCCGACATATAATGCCATGAATTCGGACCGAAACGACAGCACATTTTGATTGGACGCATCCCGATATACGGAAAAACCGTCAGTCCTGGCCTTCTGATGATTTGACAAGCGAGTGTATAGCGAGAATCTCTGGGTGACGCGGCTCCTTTGCACGAACCGCTCTGGATCCCAGGCACTAAGGGTGTCCGTATCAGCGTTATAGCCCAGAATACAGATCAAATTGCCGGCTGCTCTTTGTGCCGAAAGCTGATCAGGAAGATCACCCGGACATTGGATTCTGAACTCGTCTGGATCGCTCCTACGTGCGTGACTGACATTTGCAACAAACAGTATCACTTCACGTCCATCGACTGATATTGAGAACGGGTTGTGGCCTTGAACGAAGGGAACTGCCTCGGTGCGATGCCTACAGGCGTCGATGACTGCTTGGAGTAGTTCCCCTGACCTAAGAAATGGCATTTTAGGTTACCCCTTCGGATAGGTCGTATTGCTCATGTAATCGCTCTACCGGGAGGTTGAAAACACGAGACAGCCATCGGTCTACCTCCTTTAGCCTCTCCTCGCCAGCGGTTCTCGTCCGGTTGGTAGTAGGGAACCTCGCCTTGATCTGTTGAGGAATGTTCTTTTCCCCCGCCGATTCATTGATCGCCCGGACCAATGATGAGAATGCCAGCAAATTGTCCGCATCGCTCCGGTTGGCTCCTAAGCCCGCCAAGAAAACCAAGTCTGCTCGCACTGTCAACCTGTCAAGGCCTGTGTAGTTGAAGTTCCCGACATACTTCCCTGCGTTCTTCTTGAAGACTAGAGCAGCATTCCTCGATTCGTGGAGTAGCTCGCCAATCAGTTCCAGTTTGTGCAGGCACTCGTCTGGCAACTCCTGTAGGGGTGCAAGGAATTCGGATAGAAGCGAATTTGTCACGTGAAAACCATCTCCTCTAGTGAGCCAGTACCAAAAGCAAGCTGTCCCCGATGTCGCTGCCAGCGCCGCACGAGCAAGTTCGACCGATGCAAGTGCTAAAGATGATCCTGCTCCAGCATCTTGGATTGTTCTCCCGTCCAAATCCAATGTTGGAGGAGGTTCTAAGTAGGTCGATATGAAGTTTCTTGCCGTTGGAGAAAAGCCAAGGACTCCCTGCGAATCTCTAGAGGCTACCAAGCTAGTTGAAGCCTTACTAGCAACCCGAGAATGCAGTTGCAATAGGCGCTCTCCCTGCTCCCCGGAGAGCCTTGGAAAGCCGAAAGATCCCACTTCGTAATCCGACGGAACTGCCGTATAAGAAATGTTCGCCATGAGGCTGGGCCGGTATTGAGCGCGCCACCTATTGAGGCGAGTAGTGAAAGAATTGTGGCCTGAAGGAGCTGACACCAAAATCGTGCATCGTTGACTGACCCCCGCAAAGAGGGCAGCGGGAATGTTATCAAATGATGACAGCCAAGACGTCCCCCATGTTCGAACGTTCTTACGCAGTTCTACAAAGTCGCGGCTAAAGGTAATCGAAAGCGGGAGAATCATCCCGCATCGCCCTATTTTCGAGGTCACCTGCATCGATTTCTCGAGGACGTGTGCATAAATATCAGAGTAACGGTGTTCCACGTTGCGGCCAAGTGCGTACTCGATGCTCTTGGTGGCCACATACGGCGGATTCCCAATCACTACGTCGAACCCTCCCTTGTTCATGATGCCGTAGAATTCGACGAACCAGTGGAAAGGCTGATGACTAGCGCGCCACGCGTCGTAGGTAGCGGCCTTCTTGGGTTCGACACCGTACTCTGTCGCCAGATAGCGGTCCAGTTCACCGCGTAGCCCGTCCAATCGGGTGCGGAGGGCGGCCTTGTCCGCCGTCGTCACCTCTCCACCGTAGATGGTCTGCTGCCATCGGAACTGATTAAAGGCGGCGTTGGCAGTTTCAGCCTCCTCATGGATACGAGCCAGGGCCTCCTGTTCCTCGGGAAACACCTGTCGGTGCTGTCCGTCCGGGGTAATGGTCATGGCCTGGCGCACGGCGTCCAGGGATGTGAAGCCGACCAGGGTGTTGCCTGCGCGGATGTTGAAGTCGATGTCGGGCAACGGCTCAATCTGGTTGTAGCTCTCCAGTTGGGCCACCAGCTTGAGGAAGAGGCGCAGCTTGCAGATTTCCACCGCCTCTTCCATGATGTCCACGCCGTAGAGATTGTTGAGGACGATGGACTTGAGGATGAAGTAACGCTCGTTAGGGTGCCTTTCCACTTGGGACAGTACGTCGCGGAAGTCGCTCAGGGCGTTGGGGCTGTGTGGCCGCTCGGAGCGCTCCAGGTCGTCCAGGAAGCCTCGCATACCCTCTAGGCAGGAGGTGTAGAGGGGTTCCAGGATGTTGAGGGCGGCGAAGAGGAAGGCGCCGGAACCGCAGGTTGGGTCCAGGACCGACACATCACGCCCCGTGTGCCAGAAGGCCCGTAGCAACTCCGGCCCCTCGCTTTGGGCGATGACGTCCCTGGCAAACCGCTCGATGTCCAAGTTCAGAGTGATGAGGTCGTTGATTTCGGTAACTTCGCCGCTCGCCAGCCTGCTCCGGACTTCGTGGTAGCGCGTGCGGCGGGCCACGACCTCCCGCCAGGTCTCGGTGGGCAGGGCGTAGTCGTCGGGCACGGGCCGGTTCCAGCCTCCGCGTCTGGATACATCATCTACGCCAGCGGCAATCTCGTCGGGCAACTTATGTGGCGCATCCAAGGGCTGGGGGTCTTCAGGATTCTGGGCGTTCCAGTTGACTCCGTGGCCAACGGCGGGGTAAATATAGCGGTCAGGATCGTCCCGCAAAAGACGCCAGACGCCACCATCCGGCCCAAAGGCTACGGGGCATTCCTTCTTCGCTGCTTCGAACAGGAAGGGAATGACGGTGTTACGGGAGATATAGCCGGTGATGTCCTCCCTAGTGTAGTAGGCGCCCATCTGCTTCTGGTTGACGTACTTCTCGAAGATGTACCCCAGGACATCGGGGTTAATCTCGTTGTCCTCCCGGTAGGGCCGCTCGTCCAGGTGCCAGCGGTAGCCGTCGAAGAAGTCGAAGACTCGCTCAAAGGCTTCGTCAGGGATGGCGATGTCCGGGTTGTCCCTCTCTAGCTCATGCTGGTCAAAGAGGCCGCCGTTGAGGAAGGGCACCCTGCCCAGAAGGGCGACCAAGTCGGGCGCGCGCTGGGCTTCCGGCTGGCCGAGGCCCTCGTGGAACAGCCGCAGGAGGAAGAGGCGATAGAACCGCTGGAAGCGCCCGCCTCCGTTCTGCTGCTGCACCATCCTTAGCCTGTTACGGAGGTAATCCAGGTCCCCGTCTAGGAACCCCTGCTTCTGGACAAAGTAAACGAACATCATCCGGTTGAGCATCAGGGAAGCGTACCAGTCCCGGTCGCCCCGGGCGATGATGCCCTCGATGAAGTTTCCGAAGGCGGTCAACTCCGTCCTGAACCGGTCGTAGAAGCGCTTGGTTACTTTTTCGACATCCAGAGCCGCACGGACGCGAGAAGCAACCAAGGCGATGTTGAGCGAAGGCTCTTCATCCAGAGATACAAACAACGGCTGAAGGCGCTGGAGCAGCGCTTCCCCCGATTGTCCGGCATGGTATGCCTGCTCTCGGCAGGCGGCGGGCTTCCCAGCTTCCCGCTTGACCCACTGCCAGACCTGGAGGGTCTGGTCCACGTCGACAAAGATGATAAGGTGCTCATAGGCCAGCTTGGCGACCTGATTCTCTATCTTGCGCCGTACTGGATAGGGAGGGACGGAGCCATCGGCGCTAGGACCGCAGACGTAAACGACGAACCCGGCTTTCTGGGCGGCAGGCTCCAGGGTGTAGTCGTGCCCATCGACGTGGACGCTGACCCGCTCGGCGAGATAGTAGTCCCATCCCAAGCCTTCCACCAGCAGGTTCGGGAAGTCAAAGGACTGTAAGTATGGGCGGAGTTCGTTAACCTGTACTTGCATTAGTTACCTTTTTGGTTAGACTGCTTGTCCACACGCCCCCAGGGCGTTGAAATCAAGCGCTCTCATACATTCGGCCAAGTCGGAAGATCTGTGCGCTTCAAATGGAGGAGGTATGCTGCGCGGGCGACTGTAGCCAGTTTCTTCGGGTCACTCTTTATCTCCCTCTGGCCCGAAAGGTACCGCCACACGACGAAAGTATTCTTTTCCGAACCCAATATGTCTTTGATACTCTCCCCGACTCTCCAGCTACTATAAGGATCGCCGAGGCTCTCGTGGATGTGTTTTAGTTCCTGCTTAGTATGGCTGGCTAAATCGTTGTACAGGTGGCGGAGATCGTGTCCCCACGTGTCATCTGGTTCTATGCTATGTCCTTCGCTTACCAGTAACGTCTTCAAGGCGAGTTCAGTAATCCAAGCAGCCAGGAGGATCACACAGGATCTCTTCCCACGTTCCCTGGCTACGAGACTAGGATCTGAAGGTGGAGGGCTCTCAAGAAACAATTCAGGATGTTCTAGCAAAGGGACCAGGAATTCGAACCTTCCCAAGATCAGCCAGTTCTCATAGGTCAGGCACCAATTTGATCTAAGGTGTTCTTGATCGTTGGATCCACAGTGCGGGCAAATTACTTCAACCACCTTCTTGTCCTTTTTTCAGCGACTAGTGGGCAATTTATCCTGAAACAATCCGAGAGAACAGATGATTCGCGGTTCCTGGGACTCACTTTCGTGATCTTCGGTCAGGCACAACCGGTCCTCGTCCCGCAGAGCGATTACCAGCTCTGCCAGCACAGTGTCGTCCACGCCGCTGCGCAATTGCCGGTTCAGAGTGTCCACGGCCGTCTGCCGCAGGGGATAACGGTAAATGTCATCAAGGACCTGGTGCAGCGTGGGAACGTCGAAGATTTGTCCTGCGATGGAATCGACATATGCCTTCAAGCGGGTATAAGTGCGGAAGCGTGCCCCGGAAGGGCGTCCGAGTTGGCCTCCAACTCGCTGTTCTTCCCTGGCGATATGCTTAACACCCTGCTCCACCAAATTGTGATGGACTTCGTGATGGGGTTGAGCCGGGGTATCCGGCCTGCACTCTGCCGACGCCAGGATTTCCAACTGAGACTCCGTGATGCTCTTCCCATCCCGGTCCACGTAAGCCAGGGCATCATTGCCATCCGGAGTACGGACGAAGACCAAAACGCCTTCGGGCCTTTGGGCAATGGGGGCATGATGACGAGATGAGAAGACCACATCCGGTAGGTTGGTTACGGCTCGTTCCAGCCTGGGGTCGGCGCTGATGGCGTTCTTCCAGATTTGGTAGGCGTGGGACGCCAGGTCCACCTCTCCATCCGGGTCGCCATCCAGTATCCCTGCCCGCTCGTGGTAGAGGTTGAGAATGGTCTGTTCGTCCGCCTCATCCTCGAAGAAAGTTTCGTCTGCGCCAACCACCTCGGCGTTCTCTTCCAGGCGGCGCCGGACCCTGCCGCGCAGGTCGATGATCCGTTCGACCCCCTCAGCGGGCAGGAAGGAATGGCAGAGTATCTCCTCCGCTGTCTGGCCGATCCGGTCGACGCGGCCGGCCCGCTGGATGAGCCGTATGATGGCCCAGGGAAGGTCGTAGTTCACCACGATGGCGCAGTCCTGAAGGTTCTGTCCTTCGCTCAGCACATCGGTTGCCACCAGGACACGCAACTCGCGCTCCGGTGAAACGGCGTCCCGCACCTGGTTGCTGACCGGGCTGAATCGCCGGGCAAAGGCCGTCGGTTCCTCAGAGTTGCCGGTAACGCCGGCCATGCCCTTCAGGTCCCTGTTCTTGAGTTGCTCTTCAAGATACCGCACGGTATCCGCGAACTGGGAGAAGACCAGTACCTTGCCGTCGGAATGGGTCTCTGTGAGCAATGAGTGGAGCGCGTCCAGCTTGGCGTCGTGTTGCGGCCGCCAGGCGCCATGAGTTTGAAGCAGGCCCAGCAGGGCATTGGCGTCCGCCTGGAGGTCGGATTCCAGGGACTTTCTGAAAAGGTCGGAACGCAGCCACCGGAATCGCTTATGGTATAGACGCTGGTAGTCTCCGTATATCGCCGCGGCGCGGCTTTCGCAATGATCAATTGTCCAAATGCTGCCCCCAGCGACTTCAGCTTCCTCTACATCTTCGTCCAGTTCGTCCTCTTCCTCGGCATCAAGGAAATCCATCGCGGCCTGCTGCTCGTCGTCATCCGTAAACCGGGAATCGAGCATCTCGGCGTCCTGCGTACCTATAGGGAGGGGACGGCCGTTGCGGATGGCGTGAAGGAACACATAGTTTCGGAGCAGATGACGTTCGACCGAAAGCAGGAAAGCCTCGCCGCTGCTCTCCAGACGTTTGAACAGGTTGGTCCGGCAGAAACCCATCAACCGCTTGCCCGCGCGGGACAGGTTCTGGATCTGCCTGTCTTCACCCTGAGAAGGGGGCACCTGCGGTGAATCGAGAATGTAGTTGCCGAGACCATACCTGGGCAACTCCAGCTTGTTGATAGTCTCCACAACTGCGGGGGAGTAGAGACGGGCATACTGGTCGTTGGGATTGGCCTCATCAATAGTGAACTTGACCGTCTTTGGGACGCGGGTGGGGAAGTAAGACCTGTCACCGTCTTCGTAGGTGAGAAATCTACGCCCGGTATCCTGATCCGTTTCCGCGTAGTTGTCCTGGATGAAGCTGCGGGTCCGGCGCACCAGGTATAGGCGCATCAGATCGCGCCAGTCGTCGGGGTACTCGCTCAGGTCGAAGGCTGCCATCGTGCGCGGCGAGGCCTGGTGCCGCCTGCTGAACTCCACCTCGCCCAGCTCGCGCAGCAGCCTTTCCGGGCGTATGCCCAGGTCCTGGTCATCCTCCACGAAGACGCGCAGTTGGCTGGACAGGTCGAGGTAGGTCTTGTTGTAAGGCGTGGCCGACAGAAGGATGCACTTGCTCTCGTTTTCCCGTACGTACTCCTGGATGGCACGATAGCGCTTGCCGTCTCGATTACGCAGGTTGTGGCTCTCGTCTATGACGACCAGGCGATAACGCCGGAGGGTTGGCAACTGCCCGATTACCTGGCTGATGGAAAGCACCCTGCCCCGCAACCCATACTCGTGGGCATAGTCCTCCCACATGGAAACCAGGTTCTTTGGACAGATGATCAGCGTCTCAAGTCCGAAGTCATCCTCGAAGATTCTGGCCACAGCGGTCGCCATCAGGGTCTTGCCCAGACCCACCACATCGCCGATAAGGACCCCGTTTCGTTTATTCAGATGGTGGGCCGCAATCTTGACCGCCGCCGCCTGGAAGTCGAACAAGCGGTTGCCGAAGACCCTCGGAATTTTGTACTCGGCCAGGCCGGCGCGGGCTTCATGGGAGAGGTGGTAGGCCATCTTCAGGTACACGTGATAGGGCGGGACCAGGGCCTCTCTCGCCCAGCTCTCCTCGATGATCTGAGTCAACTCCTCGGTGATGTCAACGCAGTATCGGTCCTTCCACCGGTCCTCGAACCATTGCTTGAGCTTGAGGGTGGCGTCGTGGTCCAGCACGTCCACGTTCAACTCGCCCTGTCCCGCCAGACCGGAGAAGGTCAGGTTACTGCTGCCCAAATAGCCCACGATGGGATTGATCGGATCGTCCCGGTAGAGGAGATAGAGCTTGGCGTGAAGGGAATGACGGAGGAACAGCTTTACGACGACTCTCCCCGTCCGCAGTTGTGCTGCCAACCGACGCAGGGTTTGCTCATCCGCATTGTTCGGCGCCCCGATGGTCAGTTGTTGGCGCAACTGCTCTGCCAACTGGAGGCGCAGGCGATGGGCAGTGCGGTTGTCCATGCCTGGAGAGTGGTCCGCCAGGCTGACGGCCTCCCTGAGTTCCTCTTGGGGAGGACGCTGCATACCAACGAGCACGCGACACGGCCCTTCGTCCGGCCCCCAATTATCCACGCACGGGGCCAGACCTCCCCATCCGCGCATATTGAAATAGCCGACGCAATAGTCCGCGCGGGAGGAAAGCCCCATGGTCTCCTGCAACGCGGGCAGTAAGCTAGTAGGCAAGCACCGTTGAATTGATGGCTGATAGAATAGGGGAAGGGGACGTGAGGGAGGCGGTGATGGTGAAGAAGTACCGGGTAGAACTAAGCTGGGAGGAACAAGAAGAACTGAAGGGTCTGGTTGCCAAGGGTCGCGTCGCTGCTTACCGGCAGACCCACGCCCGGGTTCTGCTGTTAAGCGATGAGAACCAGGCCGAAGGTCCGCTGCTGGACCAGGAAATTGCCCGGGTTCTTAAAATAGGGACCGCTACAGTGGAACGGGTACGACGCCGGTGTGTGGAAGAGGGGGTGGAAGCGGCCCTGAGTCGCCGCCAGCAGTTGAAGCGACGCCCGAAGAAACTGGACGGGACTGGGGAAGCCCACTTGATAGCTCTGGCCTGCTCGAAGCCGCCGGAAGGGCAGGTCAAATGGACCATGCAACTGCTGGCCGATGGGTTGGTGGAACGGGAGATAGTGGAAAGTATCAGTTCGGAGACGGTGCGGCGGACCTTGAAAAAAACCGACTCAAGCCCTGGCTGAAGGAATGTTGGTGCCTGCCGCCCCAGGGCAGCGCCGAGTTCGTGTGCGCTATGGAGGACGTGCTGGAGGTGTATCACCGGGACTACGGGGAAGGGGAGGTGTTGGTGTGCCTGGACGAGACCAGCAAGCAACTGGTGGGGGAGACCCGCCAACCCCGGCCCGCGATACCCGGTCATCCCCTGGCCTGCGACCATGAGTACCGGCGTAATGGGGTGAGCAACCTGTTTATGATTTACGCCCCCTTGGAAGGGTGGCGACGGGTTGAGGTCACCGAAAGACGGACCAAAGTGGACTGGGCGGAGGTGGTGCGGAAACTGGTGGACGAGGACTTTCCCCACAAGGAACGGATAGTGCTGGTGATGGACAACCTGAACACCCACCAAAAGTGGTCCCTGTACCAGGCTTTTGAGCCGGAGGAGGCGTTGCGCATCTCCCAGCGTCTGGAGATTCACCACACCCCCAAACATGGCAGTTGGCTGAATATGGCGGAGATAGAGTTGGGGGTGCTGGCTGGCCAATGCCTGGACCGGAGGATTCCCGATCAGGAGACCCTGCAACGGGAAACGGCGGCGTGGCAGCAGCGGCGCAACCAGCAGGGCGTCCGGGTAAACTGGCGCTTCACCACCCAGGACGCCCGCATCAAGCTCAAGTCCCTTTACCCATCAATTCAATAGTTTTGGGCTACTAGACCCAGATGAAAGGTTATCAAATATACGTGGCATAGCTGCTCTACTCGCTACTCTCGCCCAACAACCGGTGTTGTTCTGTCAGTTGCGTGGTTCTTGGGAGCACTCCCACCCCCTGATTTTACCCATTCGTCTACTTCTGAGAGCCGGAAGCGCAGAAGCCGCCCTACCCTGTGCGCGGGGAAGTCCTTGGAGTCAACCCAACGGTAGATGGAGTCTTTGGCTACGCTCAAGTGGTCTGCCACGTCTGCAATACCGACCCAACCTTCTTCAGACGCCATGTCCACTAACTCCTCATAAGGAAATCCAACGATTTACAACAAAAGTATATGAAAGTCGGTAAATATCATCAATCCTGCGCACTCTCCAGAAACGCGAAGCCTCCCAATACATTGATGGGTGTCTTGTGTATCCTCGGCCGGTGCCTGCTCCGGTGGATACCGGAGAATTCAGCCCATGCGAACGAAGCCCCACCCTTGCAATACGCCGCTGTTGACAGTTGCCCACTGACGGCGACGGCTTCCCGCTGTTACGCTGGAGGCATGGTCTTTTCACTTAGAGCGCACCTTGGACGCCCTAGCCCGGCTGCCCTTCATAGACGCGGGGGAACTGGCCCTGAGCTAGGGCGAGCCGCTAGCGACGGTCCACCGCGCCCTGTCCGGCCTGGTGCAAGACGGCTTGGCCCGGCGGGCCAGCCACGGCACGGCCACCTGCCCTCCAGCCATCGCTACTACCTCACGAAGAAGGGCATCAGCGCAGCCGCTGATGTCCTTGACTACTGCGCACTAAGCACCGTCGGACTTCGTGCGGGCCTATCCCGTGTCCCGGCAGTGGCTGGCATTGCTCATCCGCCGCATGGACGCCGTGGCCTCGGTGTACCGCCTGGCAGCAACGCTGTCCCCAGGCGTGGACGGCCTGGAAACCCTGGTGAAGTTCCACTGCCGGGGCCGCTTCGACGCGGTTATCACCCTCCACAATGGCCACAGCTTCGGCGTAGTGCGCCAGGGCTTGGCGCTGCGGCGCTGCTCTCTCTACGACGGCCTGCAGGCCATCATCGTGTACCACCACAACCGCTGTCCCTCCGTCGTGCTGGTGCTGCTCCCCAGCCCCTGGAAGCAACGGCTGACCGACGAGTTCTGCCTCAACGCCGACCTTCGGGACTGCTACGTGGGCGTAGAGTGCCGGGAGACCCTGGAAGGATGGGACCGCCGTGTCTGGTATTCGTCCAACTGGGTGGTGGCAGGACGTACCGCACCCTGGAGCAGGTGGTGTCCCAGGCCGACGGCGGCAAGTGGTTTTACCCGGAGGCGCCGGAGCGCAAGCGGGCCTCCCTGCCCGACCCTCGGCGGACGGTCAAGGCAGGTCCGGCCTCCGGCCTCAGCCCCTCGGAAAAGGGCGCCCTGGACCTGATCACCGACCATCTCCAAATCGCCAACTAACTTTCGGTATCATCACTGGGGAGTATAGCTGCTACGCGCTCCAGAATTTGTTGCCATTCAACGCCGGCGCGTTCTTGTGACCGTTCTACGACTTCAGGGTAGGCATTAAACCAATTTTGGTGGTGGCCCACTACCCGACCTTTATATCCTGAGCCTCGGCCCCATTCACGATCACAACGGTCCCAGAACGGGTCATCGGGTTGCATATGTGCCGAATGTACTGCCACTCCCGTTCGATAGCTTCTCCCCAGTAGGGCTTCAGTTCCGTCCTCGAGGGTGCGGCGGGCTTGTTGAACCAAGTCGAAAGCATCCTCCAATTCAGGGTCTTGCAACAGGTTAGCAGTGATTGCCTTGAATCCTTCTAGTCTTGGAGACACAGCGCTGGCCACCATTGCTCGGGTGCCAAAGCCGAGGTGGTGTGCGTACTCTAGGTTGGGCCATTCCCCCAGTCTCCGAACGCTTGCGCGCAATGTGCTCGCATAGGCTCTATCGATGGCGACGAACAGACTATCCTGCAGGCGCTCTGAAAATTCCCCAATTTGTTGGTTGTTTTCCAACCATACGGCCAAGCGCCTAGCCGCCTGTTTTTGAACTTCCCACACTTGCACATTCTCGTAATTTTGCACCAGGGCATTAGCATCGCTTATCACTTCTGATAGGCGGGCGCAATGCGTTGCCCGAACCCCAAATCCACCACCTAATGGGAGGAAAAGACCTCGTTGGAGCCAGCGGCAAAGCTGGCTATGATGGTTACGGGACAAACACAACCATCACCAACGAGGTGCAGTCATTATGCAACAGGGAGTCCTGCCATTCCAGTATGGGACGGAGCATCGCGCGGGGGGCATGACGGGGCTGTCGGGGTTGGCGGTCTATCTGGAAATGGCCGATGCGATGGGGCTGGGCGAGTCGATCCGGCGCTACGTGAAGGTCAAGGAGGGCGGACAGGGATGGACGGACCGGCAGATGGTCACCGCGCTGGTGCTGCTGAATCTGGCCGGTGGAGAAGGAGTGGACGACCTCCGGGTGCTGGAAGGGGACGAGGGTCTGGGCCGGATGTTGGGCCGGGTGGAGACGCACCGGCAGCGGGCTTGTGAGCGCCGGGAGGAGGGCAGCCGGTGGCGGGGCGGGCGGCGCCGCAGCGTCCCGTCTCCGTCGGCGGTGTTCCGGTACCTGGGCCGGTTCCACGACCCGGTTCAGGAGGAGGCCAGGCAGCCCCATACGGCGTACATACCCGCGCCCAGCGGCGCGCTGCGCGGGCTGGGGAAGGTCAACGCCGAGATGATGAGCTTCGTCCGGGACCACCTGGAGCAGGAGCAGGCGACGCTGGACATGGACGCGACGCTGATCGAGACCTACAAGCAGGAGGCGCTGTACTGCTACCAGGGCTACAAGGCCTACCAGCCGATGGTCACCTACTGGGCCGAGGCGGACCTGGTGGTCCATTCGGAGTTCCGGGACGGCAACGTGCCAGCGGGGTTCGAGCAACTGCGGGTGTTGCGGGAGTCGCTGGCCCATCTGCCGGAGGGCGTGGTGAAGGTGATGCTGCGGTCGGACACGGCGGGGTACCAAGTTGAGTTGTTGCGGTACTGCGCCGAGGGGAGGGATGAGCGGTTCGGAGTGATCGAATTCGCGGTGGGGGCGGACGTCACGGAGGGGTTCAAGCGTGCGGCAGCCGAAGTGGAGGAGAGCCAGTGGCGCCGGTTGCCCCGGATGGTGGGGGAGTTGGCGGTGGAGACGGAACAGGAGTGGGCCGAGGTGGACTTCGTGCCCGATAGATTGGCTTATTCCAAGAATGATCCCGACTACCGTTTCATAGCGGTCCGGGAGCCGCTGAGGCGGCCGCCGCTGCCGGGCATGGAGGATGACCTGGAGTTGTCGGTTCCGGCGATGGAGATGCCGGACCGGGGCTGGTACAAGATCCGGGGGATAGTGACTAACCGGGAGCTACCGGGAGATGAGGTGGTGCGGTGGTACCGGGAGAGATGCGGGAAGGGCGAGGAGGTGCATGGTGTGCTGAAGGAGGACTTGGCTGGCGGGAGGCTGCCGTCGGGACAGTTCGGGGCCAACGCGGCCTGGTGGGCGATAGCGGCGCTGGCGTTCAACCTGAACTCGGCGGTCAAGCAGTTGGCCCTGGGCGGTCAGTGGGTGAACAAGCGGCTCAAGGCGGTGCGCTTTGCTCTGATCAATCTGGCCGGACGGGTGGTCTGCCACGCCAGGAAGCTGCTGATCCGGCTGGCCCGGGGCCATCCATCCTTCCCGCTGCTGGCGGGAGCGCACCGGAGAATAGCGGCGCTGGCCCACGGCCCACCCTGACCTGGGACGGTCTGCGCCACTACCGACGGGCATTCAAGCGACGGGGACTCCCGCCGTAGGGACACTGCGCCCTTCTCCAGGACCGGTTGGCATAGACCTCGCCCTGGCGTCGCCGGCCAACGCCCCAATATCCCCTTCCAGCGCCTACTCCTGCCACGCCAACCCACTGCCAACCTGTCAGCCGTCAGCCGATGCCCCAACCGGCCCAATCAAGGAGCCCCAAAACCATTTTTCTCCCATTAGGTGGTGGATTTGGGGGGACCCCAAATCCACCACCTAATGGGAGGAAAAGACCTCGTTGGAGCCAGCGGCAAAGCTGGCTATGATGGTTACGGGACAAACACAACCATCACCAACGAGGTGCAGTCATTATGCAACAGGGAGTCCTGCCATTCCAGTATGGGACGGAGCATCGCGCGGGGGGCATGACGGGGCTGTCGGGGTTGGCGGTCTATCTGGAAATGGCCGATGCGATGGGGCTGGGCGAGTCGATCCGGCGCTACGTGAAGGTCAAGGAGGGCGGACAGGGATGGACGGACCGGCAGATGGTCACCGCGCTGGTGCTGCTGAATCTGGCCGGTGGAGAAGGAGTGGACGACCTCCGGGTGCTGGAAGGGGACGAGGGTCTGGGCCGGATGTTGGGCCGGGTGGAGACGCACCGGCAGCGGGCTTGTGAGCGCCGGGAGGAGGGCAGCCGGTGGCGGGGCGGGCGGCGCCGCAGCGTCCCGTCTCCGTCGGCGGTGTTCCGGTACCTGGGCCGGTTCCACGACCCGGTTCAGGAGGAGGCCAGGCAGCCCCATACGGCGTACATACCCGCGCCCAGCGGCGCGCTGCGCGGGCTGGGGAAGGTCAACGCCGAGATGATGAGCTTCGTCCGGGACCACCTGGAGCAGGAGCAGGCGACGCTGGACATGGACGCGACGCTGATCGAGACCTACAAGCAGGAGGCGCTGTACTGCTACCAGGGCTACAAGGCCTACCAGCCGATGGTCACCTACTGGGCCGAGGCGGACCTGGTGGTCCATTCGGAGTTCCGGGACGGCAACGTGCCAGCGGGGTTCGAGCAACTGCGGGTGTTGCGGGAGTCGCTGGCCCATCTGCCGGAGGGCGTGGTGAAGGTGATGCTGCGGTCGGACACGGCGGGGTACCAAGTTGAGTTGTTGCGGTACTGCGCCGAGGGGAGGGATGAGCGGTTCGGAGTGATCGAATTCGCGGTGGGGGCGGACGTCACGGAGGGGTTCAAGCGTGCGGCAGCCGAAGTGGAGGAGAGCCAGTGGCGCCGGTTGCCCCGGATGGTGGGGGAGTTGGCGGTGGAGACGGAACAGGAGTGGGCCGAGGTGGACTTCGTGCCCGATAGATTGGCTTATTCCAAGAATGATCCCGACTACCGTTTCATAGCGGTCCGGGAGCCGCTGAGGCGGCCGCCGCTGCCGGGCATGGAGGATGACCTGGAGTTGTCGGTTCCGGCGATGGAGATGCCGGACCGGGGCTGGTACAAGATCCGGGGGATAGTGACTAACCGGGAGCTACCGGGAGATGAGGTGGTGCGGTGGTACCGGGAGAGATGCGGGAAGGGCGAGGAGGTGCATGGTGTGCTGAAGGAGGACTTGGCTGGCGGGAGGCTGCCGTCGGGACAGTTCGGGGCCAACGCGGCCTGGTGGGCGATAGCGGCGCTGGCGTTCAACCTGAACTCGGCGGTCAAGCAGTTGGCCCTGGGCGGTCAGTGGGTGAACAAGCGGCTCAAGGCGGTGCGCTTTGCTCTGATCAATCTGGCCGGACGGGTGGTCTGCCACGCCAGGAAGCTGCTGATCCGGCTGGCCCGGGGCCATCCATCCTTCCCGCTGCTGGCGGGAGCGCACCGGAGAATAGCGGCGCTGGCCCACGGCCCACCCTGACCTGGGACGGTCTGCGCCACTACCGACGGGCATTCAAGCGACGGGGACTCCCGCCGTAGGGACACTGCGCCCTTCTCCAGGACCGGTTGGCATAGACCTCGCCCTGGCGTCGCCGGCCAACGCCCCAATATCCCCTTCCAGCGCCTACTCCTGCCACGCCAACCCACTGCCAACCTGTCAGCCGTCAGCCGATGCCCCAACCGGCCCAATCAAGGAGCCCCAAAACCATTTTTCTCCCATTAGGTGGTGGATTTGGGCGAAGGCCGCTCACGAGGTCCATCAAAAAGCCGCTAAACTGTTGCGCATCATCTTCATTGACATTGAAGAATTCAACGCGCACATTGGGGAGATCTCGGTCTTGCAACTGAAGTTCAACCTCTTGACGTTTTCGATGGTAGCCTTCGGCTGTGGATCTCACCCTATCCCCCAGTTCGTCTTTTACATCCAAAGCTTGACCCGAGTGTGGTAACACCAATATCGCAGCCTTGGTCTCCAAATCTGGGAATCGTGCTCTTACGGCTCTTTCCAAAAGTTGTTGTAAAGTAGGTGCTGGTGCATCATTAAAAGACGAGCCAAGCACCGCAACTGTGTTAGGTTCGTTGAGATGAAGCTCCAAATCTGCGCGTTCGGCCGTTCCGTCGATTCCTTTCGTGTCCACAACGCGAATTGACAGCAATTCCTCACCCAGAATTCTTTGGGGCAAAATAACCTCAACGCGCCTCGGCAGGGAAACTTCAGGATGCTGCCCGTAATTCAGCATCTTGAAATGCTCCTGTATCCACTGCAATGGTTCTGCATCAGGAGTTTCGCTACGCCAAATTTCCCGGCGCGTCCGATTGTGGATACCCATTCTGGTCCAGATTTCGGCGGCGAGCGCATCTGCATCAGCCAATTCTTCAGCCAAATTGCGAGCGTGGTCGACAACGTTATTGATCGTACCATCGGCGTTTCTGTGTGTCTCCGGTAAGAGACCGCTCATGTTTCGGATAGCCCGTACTACTTCTCTTGAGAGCGGCGTTTCTCCGCCTCGCTGTGTCTCGGCTGAAGGCGTCAAATACCGCGCGAATTCGCGCACTTCTCTTTCGAGTTCGGCTTCGCTCCTCGGTTCTACTATAAGGCCGTAGTCCGGCCCGTTCACAAGGTGAACCTCGCAGATAGTGGTTCCGCCGCCACCCACTTCAAGCACAGGGACCGTTTCTTCCAGCATGCTTGGTTGCATTTCAAGGCCGGCTACGCGACATAGGGCTGTGGTTTTACCTACGCCGATGTTCCCGACGAACGCAATGGTGTGGTTAGTATCCAAGACCAAGTTGGCTGCACTGATTAACTCCTCCCGAGACACGCCCAAGCGCTGTACAAACGCATTCCTGATGTCAGGGCTTTCGGTAAGCTCTCCGAGGCTCTGGAGAGCTCTTTCGGCTTCCGCTAAGAGCGCCGCATCGGGGTGTCCGACAGGAGGCTCCGGTAAATTCAGCCAAACTTGGTTATCGGTAGTCATAACTAGGATTCTCCATTGCTAGAGTGTGTCTGGCTCATTGGGGGCAGGGCACTGCGACGGACTCAGAAATGCCTGTCATGACACCGGTCGAGCCACCCAGCGCCATCACGCTGGAACCAACAGGACGCGAAGCGGGCAACAGCATCTCATCGTATGTTAGCGGCTTTGTACTTTTCTAGATTTTGCGCAAAGCCTACCAAGGAACAGTCTGAATCTGATGACGACTATAACAGTGTTGGCAACACGGTCACACTCATGGGTCGTGGGATTATCACCTTTCTGCGTACCGTGCCAATCGGAATCGCACACTCACGAAAGGATCTCTTCCCATTTTGCCCTAGCCGGTACTGGTGGCTATCTCAGGTACGCCTGAGCATAAGCGTTCGGTCTAGGGGCCGGCGATTGACCAAGAGGTCCGGCGAGCGGCGGCAGGCCCCCGTTGACAATGCTAGGACGTTCGCATCCTGCCCGTATCCGGTAGGAGCAAGCGGTTTCCTCTGCGGTCCTGCGTGTTGGCGTCGTAATCTTCCCGCTCTCCCCACGAGGCTTCTTCCACAGATGGTGCTTGGCCATTTGCGATGAATCCGGGCAGAGTAGGGCCGCACAGACGGTTGCAGAGCGTTCTGATCCTACAGACACCCCACACCGTCCAGCGACTCTTGACAATAAAAGAGGCCCACATACATCCGCTCGCCGGCAGATGCAACTACCCTGACGCCGGGGCGGAAACGCAAGAAAGGCGCCACACATGGGCGGAACGGGGAAGGATACCGTTACTGGCACCCTTCCCTGCGTGTCAGGGCCGATACCTCCCGCCCATTGGAATAGACCGGGGGCCGGTCTTGCCGCCCAGCCGCTGAAGGGCATCCCAGGTATCCCAGGCCGGAAACTCCGCCAGAGAACTGCGACTTACGAGGCTCCGGGGAATGGAGCTGGCGGCGGTTCCTCTGCCCCGAAGCGACGACGCACCCATGCGCCGGTACCGGTAGATGAAAAGCTGTCGGCACGGCCGCCGTGGCGCTAGACGCCCTCCGGCTTCTCCCGCTTCAGCATTGCGGCGCAGCCCCGCTCGTCCACGATGTGGTTCACCGATACCCGGCCGTGGTTGTCGTAGCCGGTGGTGTAGGCGAATTCCACCTCGGCCCCCCAGGGCATCCGTCCGCCGGTTCGGATGGTCCCGCCGCCAGGTTTGTTGCTGCCGGCCCGAGGCCCGCCGGCGCCCTTTATCACTACCCCCCGCCGTTCGTCCTTCTTCCAGCCCATGACCCTGAGTTCCACCGGCGCCACCAGTTCCGACGGTGAGGGGGCGAACAGCACCCCATGCAGCAGCCGCAGCACGTCCCCGGAGGGGGTGCGCTGGCCGTTCATGATCTGGGAGAGATGACCGGTGCTGATGCCCGCCCGCCGGGCCGTCTCGTTCTGGCTGATTTGGTGCGCGTCCATGCGGTCCCAAAGGGCCCGTGGGTCGATGTCGGCAGGCCGGGCGGCTTCGACCTTCACCGGGGCCTGCAACACCTCTTCCACCTGCTTCTGAACCTTCGGACTCAGGTGGCGGTGCCCCCGGGACGCCTGGGACAGGTAGTGGTAGCTGATACCAGCCCGGTCCGACACCTGCCGCAGGCTCATACCCTGCTCCCTGGCGCGCTCCCGGATGTAGGTACTCTGTCCGCCCGGCACCGCGCCGCCCTGCTGGTAGACCACGCCCTGCCCGGGGACCTCGCCCAGCGCGGCGGCAATCTTGTCCCGCATTCCGGGGGTGAGGGGCTTGTTGCCGTTGGCCACCTGTCCCAGGTGGGACGGCGTAACGCCCATGAGGGCGGCCAGTTCCTTGAGGTTGAGGCCCTTGCGCCGGGCCGCCGCCCGCAGTTCGCTCTCGGGCTTGCCCGTGTTTTTTCCGATCCGCGTGTCTTTGTCCTGTACAGGGTTGCCATAGCCGTCCGTGTCGCCGGTGGCGGCGAGGTCGTGGGTGATGCCGGTCTTGTCGATACTGGTAGTTGCCTTCATGTCGCTTCCTCCGAAAGGCGGAAAGCGAGGCGGTCCGAATGGACCGAACCCGCTCTCCGGTTCAAGATGCAGGTCTTTGGGTGCGGTCCATTCCGCCGCTGGGGTGTTCGCCGGTGGCGAAACACGAAGAGCGGGATTGCCTCCCCGTTGGGAGAGACGACCCCGCTCGTAGATGCCTATTCGATTGTCAGTGGTGGCCCACGAAGCCGCCCCGGTTGCCGCCGCGCCGCCCGGAAGGCGGCGGGCTGTGAGTGGTTACCGCCGGTTCGCCGGTTGCTACAGCCGGCCCGTGATTACCGGGAATCCAGGTTGTTCGTCGTTGTCGTTGGTCACCTCCTTAATAATGTGGCTGTGGTTGTCGTTGTTGACGCAGACGCGCTGCCGGTTGCCGACCCCCTTTCCGCCGCTGGCAATGACGCTGGCACCGTAATTTCCCGTCCAGCATTGACACGGGGAATTACGCCGTGGCCCGCCCGTATCCGCTCCCTGCCGATGCGCTGGGCAACGGCGACGCTGTGGCAATGGCCCTTGACTGCGCTAACAACAGCGGCGCAGGCCATCCGGGACAGCACACACCACGCCCTGGTCAGGCCGCCGTCCGGCGAGGACACACCACGCCCATGGTCAGGCACCACAACGGGAAACTCAGGTTGGGGGTTGGCGCAAGACGCAGCGCGGTCAGGGAGAGAGAGGCCGGCAAACCGGCGGGAAAGAGAGCGCGACGCGAGCGCAGCAGGGCCAGCGGTTACGCGGTCAGCCAATGCGCCGGTGAGAGCTGCGATACCAGGGAGAGCGTCCGGTGTGCCGTCTTCTTTCGGGAACCGGAGCGTGTGGGGCCTGCGGCCTGATTACCGCTGGTGCAGCAGCCACGCCGCAGACGTGAGGAAGCGGCCGGAGGCGAAGCCCGTTCCAGCCGCAGGTTGAGGGGTGAGCGCTGTGTCGTATGCGCTCAGTGAGTCAGACCGAAGGCTCAGGTTCGAGTCTGCCGTGTTGGTTCCGGTTTTCACCTCCTGGACGATGTTGGCGACACTGACGGCCGGCGCCAGCGTGGAGTGGTGTCCCGCATCGAAGTGGCTACCGGAGGAGCAGGACTCGACCCCGGGGTGCCGCATCACGCAGCGGGCGGGCGCTTGTCCTCGTTGAGGCCGTCGCGGGGAGAGCGAAGCTCGATCCCTGGCGAACGGTCCGGGTCGGGACGGACCCTCCAGCTTTCAGGCGGGAAAGACTGGCAAAAACCGTAAACTGCATTGATTATCGCCCGCGCTTCCGCCGCAGGGAACGGATTTTGCAAGCACCTGACCCTCTCCGCCGGTGAATGCTTACCCGGCGCTCGCTGCCAGTTCGCCGAAATGCCCAGGCCGCCACGCCCCGACGCCTGACCCGGCTTTGACGGCAACCGCGCCGCCTAATCCCACCACGCCCCCAGGGTGAGCAACCGGCGCAGCCAACGCAGCAGCTTGCGCTTCCTGATGGCCACCTGGGTCCGGTCGAGCGCCTTCCAGCGCCAGCGGGTGTGGTCCCGCCGGCTCAGGCTGTCCCGCACCGGCTGCTTCTGCGGCGGCAGGGTCAGTTCGTGCTCCTCCAGCATGGCCAGCTCCAGCGTCAGCAGCCGCTCGTAGTCGGTGAGCCAGGACAGGCTACGGCCCTGGACCGGGAGCCGGTCCTTGAGTTCCCGCCACTCTTTCACCAGGGGCCAGGCGTCGCCGTACACCTCCGGGTCGTCCCCGGCGGGTTCCCGGGTCACCAGCTCCGGGTCCACCCGCCTCAGCCTAGCGGGTCTGCTCGCGCCCAACCCGGCCACCGGAGGAGGCACGGGCGGCGATTGCGCCGGGGCGTCCTTGCCGCCTTTCTCAACCGGGGCTGATACCTGTTTCTGCCGTGTCGGCGACGGGTTCCCCGGCACCGCGTCCCCAGCGACGGCCAACCGTATGGCATCGAGCCCGCTGCGCAGCTCTACGGCCAACTCCTCCAGTCCCGCCTCCAACGCCTCCACCCGCCGCTCCAGGTCTCCGCCGGGCTCCGGTTCGTCAGTCCCGTCCCCATCGCCATCCTCGCCCCCGCCGTCCCAGGTGAGCAGTAGCCGCTCCAACGCGTCGCTCATGCGCCCCGTCATCTCGCCCGACTCCTCGGCCTTGACCAGCGTGCGGTAGTTCACCCCCAGCAGCACCGCCGCCTCCATCCGGCCCTCCCGTTTCACCAGCTCGCACAGGAACCGGTGCAGCCGGTGCAGCCGCTCCCGCCGCGCCTCGGCGTCCTGGCCTCCGGCGCCCCTGCCCCCGTTCTGCGTCATGCTCCACCTCCATGCTCTCTGGCCGGGCGACCGGTCCTGTAGGGGGTTCCGATAGGGGATTCCACTCCCCCGGCAACGACCCGCAGCCCAATTGCTTGCTGCGACGGCGCCGGATTCGGGCCACCGCCGACTTGCACTAATACAAGTGAGGCCGGAACCGGCCCTTACCCCCAAGTGCTTGCCAATCCTGCCCCGCTACCCCCGATTCCGGCCTGTTCCAGGTTCAGGACGGGCCGGACTTGTATTTCTACAAGTGAACCCAATCCCTGTACACGGGTATCACATCACATCCGGCCCCGTCTCTCCAATTCCCTATATGGGCGGACGCCGGCGTCCTGCCCTATGAGGAATTCGATTTTCACCATGACCTTCTCACACTCGATTGGGGGCGAATGCCCCCGCCACGAGACCATTCCCACGACAAGGAGGCGGAATCCATGAATATCAGCATCAGGAACATCCTGCTGGGCAACCGGCGGAAGAAGGAGCCGGTCCTGCTGGCCATCACGCCGCCCCGCAGCGGCGAGCGCACATTGCTGGGGGTGGAGAACCTGCTGGCCTCCATCGCCGTCCCCGAACCCTTCTCCCTGGAACTGGCTGGGGACGCCTCGGGCGTCACCCTGCTGGCCCGCTGCCTGGACGACCAGGTGGTGCGTGGCCAGATCGCGGCCCGTTATCCCCAGGCCCGTATCCAGACCGTTGACCCGGAGGACGACCCTCTGCGCCTGGCGGAGGGCGAGTCGGCCTGGGGCATGACGCTGCGGGCCGGAGGTCCTGAGTACGCGCCGCTGCGCACTTTCCGGGACGACGACCTGCTGGACCCGGGCTCCGACCCCCTGATAGCCATCATCGGGGCGCTGTCCAGCCTGAACGACGGGGAGCGGGTGGTGGCCCGACTTGTGCTGCGGTCCATGGGACCGGAGTGGTCCCAGGTGCACCAGCGAAGGCTCCAGCGCCAGCAGCTACCCCAGGCCAGCCAGTCCGTCCACAACACCCAGGCTACCCAGGCCCAGATCAGCACCAAGGACGGCGTCACCCTGGCCGTCCTCGGTGTGGCGGTCCTTGTGGGGCTGCGGGGCTACCTGTGGTACCAGGACGGCGAGCTGCTCAAGGCGTCGCTCCTGGGCTTCGGCACGGCCCTGGGGCTGGTGGCCGCCGGCTGGGGCTGGTGGCGCTGGCGGCAGGCCCGCAGCCGGGTCTACGACCCGCTGCAGATCAAGGAGAAGACCTCCCGCATCGCCTTCGACGGCGAGATCCAGCTCACGGCCATCCTGCCCGAGGGCGCCAGCCCCGACCGGGCCGGGGAACTGCTGGGTCCGGTGGCCGCCGCCTACCGGCACTACGACAACCCCGCCGGGGCCAGGTTCAGGGTGAGCAAGGTGAAACCAACGGCCCCCAGCGCCCACTTGCATCCAACCGGGCCTGGGCTGTTCGGCGGGCGCAGCGTTCTGGGCGTCAGGGAGGCGGCCGGGCTGTGGCACCCGCCGGGGGCCAGGGACGAGACGCCGCTGGTTGCCCGCGCCGGGTCAAAGGCCCTGCTGCCCTCGGCCCGGGGCACCAGCGGCGGCGCCCTAGTGGGCGAGACCACCACCGGCCCGGCCAAGAAAATCCATTTCCCCCAGGACCTGCTGCGCCGCCATCACCTCTACGTGGCCCGCACCCAGATGGGCAAGTCCACCCTGATGCGACACGTCGTCGCCCACAAGCTGAGGGAGAAGGCGGCGGGCAACGACCACGACGCCATCATCGTGGTGGACCCCCACGCCGACCTGGTGGGCAGCCTCCTGGCCCAGGTGCCCGAGAGCCTGGTGGACAGCGTGAGGCTCATCGACCTGGCCGACCAGCGGGGCTTTCCCGGCATCAACCTGCTGGACACCCGCATATTCGCCGATAGGGACCGCACCGCCGACTCGGTGGTACGCGTGGCCCACGGCCTGTGGGAGCAGTGGGGTCCCCGGATGCAGTCCATCCTGGAGCACGCGGTGAAGAGCCTGCACGAGGCCAACGACAAGCGCCAGCCGGAGGAGCAGTACACCATCCTGGACGGGCTGCGCATTCTCTCCGACGACTACTTCCGGGACGAGGCGCTGGCCCAGGTGGACGACCATCACCTGCTGCGCTGGTGGGCCCGGGAGTTCGGGACCTGGCGGAAGGACTACCAGGGCATGGCCCTGGCCCCGGTGCAGACCCGGCTGGCCTACTACGCCTCCTCCAAGACGGCAAGGGCCATCCTGGGCCAGCCCCGCTCCACCATCGACCTGCGGGAGACCATCCGCGACGGTGGCATCCTGCTGGTGTCCACCGCCCAGGGAGCCGTGGGGAGGGACGTGGCGGCGCTGGTGGGCTCATCCATCCTGAACCTGGTGGACGGGGTGATCCGGGAGCAGGGCAGCCTGCCGCCGGAGCAGCGCCGGGGCGCCCTGGTGGTGGTGGACGAGATGCAGACCATGCCCGGCGTGGACTACGAGTCCATGTTGTCGGAGCTGGGCAAATTCGGGGCCAACTTCATCCTGGCCACCCAGAGCCTGGGCAAGCTGGAGGACCTGTCCAGGACCATGCGGGACACCGTGCTGGCCAACGTGGGCTGCCTGGCCGCCTTCCAGATGGCGGGGACCGACGCCCGGCAGCTGGTGTGGGAGCTGGGCAAGGAGCGGGTCAGCGAGGACGACGTGACCTCCCTGGACGTGCACCAGTGCTACGTGCGGGCCACCGTGGGGATCCAGCGGATGGACGCCTTCTCCATGCGGGTGCTGCCGCCGGAACCGGGAGAACCGGCGGTGGCGGAGCGCATCCGGGAGCTGGCCCTGGGCTACATCACCCCCGAGACGGAGATCGGCCCCGAGGACGACGAGATGCGGAAGCTGGTGGAGAAGTACCGGCAGGAGCTGGCGGAGCTCCGGCAGGGGCCGGGCCAGCGGAAGCAGAACCAGGCCACCCCACCGGCCCAGCCCAAGCCCAACAACCGGCGCAACCAGCGCAGCCGGCGGCAGGGGCAGCAGCCCGCGCCCGGAACGGAACCCCAGGCGGAAGGGGAGCCGGACAGCGACGAGCCGGGCGACGACGAGGAGCAGGTGAACGGTTGGGAATCGGGCAACGGTGAACCGGACGGCGAGGGGGAGGCCGAGGAATGACGCGGCTCAGCAACACCGCAACAGACCTGCTGAGTCTGCTGGCCCAAATGCCCTTCCTGGACCGGCTGGAAATGGCTGCCCTTGCCGGCCGGTCCCGGGGCGGGGTCTATGAGTCGGCGGACCGGCTGGAGGACGCCGGGCTAATCGACTCGGTGCCCCACGGCACGCCGCTGCTGGCGCCCACCCGCAGGTACTACCTCACTGAAAAAGGCGTGAACGCGCTGGCCGTGACCGAGGTCCGGCCCGTGGGCTGGCTGCTGCGCGAATATCCCCTCTCCCTACGCTGGAGGCGGACGCTGCTCGAACGGCTGGACGCGGCTGCCGTCATCTACCGCCTGGCCTCCGCTCTGGCCGGGCCGGGCCATCCCCTGGACTTCCGCTGGCGCCGTGCCCTGCCCCAGGACGCCGACGTGGTGCTGCCCGACGGGAAGGTGCTGGCGATAGTTAGGCAGGGTCTCACCGCCGAGCGCTCCGCTTTCGCCAAGCGCCTCTGGCGGCTAGCCCTGGGTCCCCGGCCCGGCGCCATGTTGGTGTTGGTCCCCGACGAGGTGCGCCTGCGCCAGGCCATCGCCCTGCTGCGCGAGGCCCGCCCCGCGGCGGCCCCGGTCCCGGCCTTCTTCGCGTTGGAGCAGCACGTCGCGGCGGCCGGCACCCACGATCCAATCTGGCGCTCCTCGGCGGGCGCCGCCCTTTCCCTGGGCGAGGCTGTGGCCCGCGCCAACCCCGGCGGTACGACGGCGGCGGAGCCGCCCCTGGTGCGGGTCTCGATTCCGAAGGATATCGACCTGGGAAACATCGACCTGAGCGGAGAGGAAAATGGCGCACCCGACCACCTGCTGCCCGTCCTGCTGTGCCCCGCCGAGAAGCGCGTCCTGGACCTGCTGGCCGACTGGCCCTGGCTCACCCGAAACGACCTGGCCGGACTCCTGGACGCCAGCAAGCAGCGGGCCTCCCAGCTCACCGCCGCCCTGGAACGCCTGGGGCTGGCAGCCGGCTTTCAACTTGACATCCGCCGCCTGGCCCTCACCGATAGGGGGCTGAAACTGCTGGCCCGCCGGGACCGGGTGTCCACCGGCGAGGCCCGGCAGCGGTGGAGCGTCAGCGCAGACAACGACGGAGCAAGCGTGTCCGGCCGGCGCAGCCGCCAGTTGCTCCGGGACCTGGAGCACACCGCCGCCGTCCACCGCTTCGTCGCCCCCCTGAACCGTCAGGCCCGTAGCCTCGGCTGGAACGTGGAGCAACTGGACCCGGCCCACCGGGCCTCCCGCTACTTCCGCCACTACGGGCGCCCCCGCGCCCTGCACCCCGACGCCTTCGGGACCCTGCGCCGGGATGATCTGCTGCGTCCCTTCTTCCTGGAGTACGAGCGCCGGGCGGTGCGTCCTACGACCATGGCCCAGCGTCTGGCCCCCTACCTGCGCTACTACTCCTCCCACCGGCCCGCCGACGACCACGGCCACTGGCCCTTGGTGCTGGTGGTCTTCGACGATCCCGTCGCTCCGGCCCACTTCCTGGAGGTGGCCCGCAGGGAGATGTTGCGCGTTCGCGTGCCCCTGCCCCTGCTGGCCTCCCACCGGGAACTGGTGGAACGGGAGGGGCCGCTGGGACGGGCCTGGCTGGCGCCCGGCGGCGATTTCCAGTCTGGCTATGCCTTTCCACCCTGACGGTATTCATTTACAGAGAGAAAGGAATAGCCGAGACGACATGCAGGGTCTTACCCAAGATATGCCCTTGAACTCTCTTGAACCGTAAGGCGTCACACCGGGACCCCGGAGGCCGGTATGGGGTATAGGTTGAAGAGCCGAAGAAACATGGAGGCGAAGGGCAGCAGAGTCAGACCTGGGGGTAGCGGCAAAAGGACCGCCACCATAGAATGAAATAGGCGCAAGTCTCTCGGAACCTTTACGGTAGAAAGGTCGCAGGAAGCGTCACGATGGCCTACCCGCAGAGGACCACATACAGGGACTACCGTCCCACGAGGGGAGAGTAAGCAGAATGCATCTAGCCCGGAAACTGTTTGGCGAAATCTTGCCTTTCAGAATGGACCACCGTCGCGGCCACGTTGCCGTAAAAGGCGGTCTCGCTCACGGCGACGAATTCTTTGAGGCAGAGTGGGTCACTCTGCATCCAACGGATGATGGCCGACTCCGGGCGAGGTTAATATACGCGGGAGAGATCCCCGAAGCATTGCATTCCCCCCAATGGGGGAGCGCGAGATGGTTTCATAAAGACGTGGGACTGGAACTCCGCGTCACCCTTCCCGACGGCTTCTTCTTCAAGTTCAACGTCAAAGTGCTCTCAGCACCGGACTTTTTCTTGAACGATGCCGGACGACCTGAGCCCCATCCGCCCAAGTACCGAGAGGCTACGCCTCCCTCCCACTATCTCGTTGAGGTTACCGATGCCCGATGGTGGACGTCTGACGAACACTCGGCAGGGTTCCACTGGCGATTCTCGGTCAACGACTTACCTGAACTATCCCCGCTCAAGGAATCGAGGCTCTGCCTGCAAAACGAAGCGCCCGGCGTGTACCCGGGGGCCTACTTCACCTGCACATTGGATGGCGAGTCTTATCCCTCGGGACCGGTGGAGTACTGGTTCAGTTACGAGATGGAGAGCAGTATCAACCGACCCAGCTCATATGAGCACGCGGGTGATGCCCGCCTTAGAAATCAGTACCGCTTTTCCTTCGGAAGGATGGACAAGCAGGAACTCGACCTGAATGAAGGCCACCGGATAGTAGACTTGTGGGAGTATCTTCTCGGGTTCTGTTCCGGGACATTCCGCACCGTTGACATCATCATTGGCTACAGTGACACGGGAGGATGGTGTTACGCTGAATTGCCCAGGGCCTTCACCAAGCAATCTCCATGCAAGTTCTCGTGGTTTCCCCAAGAATGGCCCATGGACTTCCCCGACTTCGCCCATCGGTTCCTGGTTCACTTCCAACATGCTTACGACCAGAAGAGGTCAGACAACGGTGTGCCTCCATCATTCTTGGACCCTGCTCTACGCAATCGTCATGGGTTCGGAGCTTCAATTGCAATTCTGGACGGTTATCTGAGAGCGGCGGCCCTGGAATTGCCCCACGACTCGCTGAACGCCGCTTTCGCCGCGCTGGAAGCGCAGGTCAAGCAGGACCTGAAGCTTCCTGACAGGCGGGGTATTCCCCCTGCTGAAATCGCCGCGTTCCTACAGGACAGGAGCATAGAACCCTGTTTCAGGTCACGTGCCTTCGGCTCCAACCAGAACTCCGCGTGGGGATCTCCCCAGAGGGTCACAGGGTTGAAGGGCCCGCCCGAAGGAGCAACCAGTTGGACGGTGCAGCCGGAATACGAGCAGTCCAAATCAGGCGGCGATGACGACGAGGAATACGGGATAACCGCCATCAAGAGCTGGCGGGACAAGCGAGGGTCCCACCTTGACGCTCATGCCGGGGGAGGAAACTTCTACGACGCTCAGAATTATGCCAACCTGACTCTGGAATACCTGGAACTGGTGATACTCCAGAGGGTTGGCTACAGCGACATTTATCGCAGCAGAACGGGGATGTTCCACCAAACCGTGAGGCCAGTTTCTTGGAGCAAGGGTACCGGAGAAGAAGAAGCAAGCCAACCATCCAGTTAGTCGCGGCCATCCCTAATGGAAACCACGAGGCCGGGTCCGCTGGCGACCTGCCGCCGCCGCCCGGTCTCAGTCAGAATATGAAGCGCAAAGGGCGGAGCCGGGAGGAATCGCCCTCCCGATCCCAACGGAGCCGGGGTAGCGGCCTCGCCGGGGACGGGAAACGAAAAAAGGGCCGGACGGAATGAACCGTCCGGCCCCTGTATCGTCCGGCAGCCTGTCGCGCCCGGGTCAGCTCTGGACTGCCAGGTCAACGGCGCGACCCCCTGCTTTCGGCATTGAAGTCGACGGCGACCACCGGCCCCTGCCGCCTCGGGCAATTGGCTTATGCCATGCACCACCCCCAGTGTACGCATGGAGGTTCGCTCTGTCCGCCTGTACGCGTACGCAACGGCTCAACTGTCTAGGGTGTAACCGGACTACCGGCATACGGATGGAACGTCTCGGCGAACTTGGCGACGTCAGCTTCTGAAAGTGGATGACATTGGCTGTGCACCAACGCGCCGTTGTTCACGACGGTCCTACCGCCCCGCCCGTGAGGTTTGACGTGGTGAAAAACCGCCAAATCCCACGGCACAGGCATTCTGCAGACGCGACAGTCACCGGAATCGCGCCAGTAGATGAACCGTTTTTGGGAGTCGGTGAAAATACGGGCGGGGTCTAAGGGAACCAAGCTGTCTCCTAGGAAGCGGATCATGCAATTGGCAAAGTATTCTTGACGGCGGCGTATGCTATTCGCGCTGTCGGCACTGGTCCTAGCGTACTGTCCGTATTGTAGCCAAGCCGGGTGGGAGACATTATCCTTGTTGGCTTGTCTTCCTTCCTCGTAGTGCTTGAAGAACTGTTTCAGAGCATCCACGAAAGAGCCTTCCCATCCGATGGTATGGTCTCGCCATATCGAGTCCACGAAGAGGACGAGGGCAATGGCGTTATGACCGTAGAATCTGGGGCCAGACCACCCAGCCAACAAGCCTTCCAGCTTTTGTAGGACTCTCAGCAAGTCTTGGCATTCAGGGGACGAAGCGTCGAAATCGTGTTGCATATCGTAGTAGTCGTCAATATCTTGGCGCCTGGCTTCAACGATACTACCGCTCTTGCGCTGTCCTAGGAACAGGATGGTGATTTGCGCCGCCAACTGGCGGATCTCGCCCCTGTCTGTCTTTGGATGGCGAACCAGCTTCTTGAAGAAGTCGAACCCTTCTATTCCTCTCGCTGATTTGCCTCCGATTTTCACAATGAAATCGGAGAACTCTCCGGGGTATGCGTCGCGCTTTTCTTGGTTGTTCAGCGAAGATCCGGATTGGAGGCGGATGAACAGGTCCCTAACTTCGTACTGGCTTGCCTCTGTGATGAAGGCAATGGGGAGTGGCTTGTTGAGCAACTCTTCCTGCAACTCCGGGGAGAGGGTGCTGAAGCGTTGCCCTCCCCATGGACAAGGATAGACACCCGTATCTCTCAAGAAAGGCGGGAACTTGGATTGCCCGTCGTCCACGTTGAACAACTGCAAATCGCCGTTTATGAACCTGTTTAGGGCATTGCAACGTTGCTGACCGTCAATAATCTCCAGGGCGCTCCAGGTCTGCCCCCGTGAGTTGGTTCGCTCAATCTCGTGCAGGTAGAATATGGGCAACTGGTATCCTCGAAACAAGGAGTCGATTAGCTTCTTTTGCTGGTCAGGGTGCCAAACCTCCCCGCGTTGGTATTCCGGGTTGACTGTGATTTCTTTCTTTTCAAAGTCGTCAACGATTTGTTTGACCGTCAGAGTCCCTGGTTCGACTTTCATGGTGCGCTCCAAGGTGCGGAATAACAGGAGATTATATCCACGGCGCGGGCTGTTGTCAGCCATTTCAATTGGAAAGGAGTGGAGCGCAGAATATCCCGGTCTCCCGAACAGCCCGAGCGCTTGCCGAAAACCGGATGCTACGGGGCCAAGATAGGCGGAAAATGAGGCTGCCTAGTGAGTTGGTCGGAGGCCACTTGGTGAGTGTCTGTTACTGTTCGGACTCGTCAGAGGCCAGAGGACCCAGATACACCTCGGCGTTCCAGCACTTCTCGGCTCTCCATTCTTCCTCCGACCGCTGCCTCTCGCGGCTTTCCGGTCTGCTCAGGTTTGGAGGAGGTGGACGGCCCTTTCGGGAGGTAACCGGTGCCCCGTCGGAATTTCTGATACAAACCGGCGGCCTGTTTCAGCGTGACGGTCCCGTTCCGAAGGTTTCCGTCAATGGGAACGTTTTGCCGCACCGGCAGATTCCAGTTTGCATCTTCCGTAGAATATGTGAGGCTTCGCAGCAGCGATACGAAGCCGTTTGCCTTGAAGAGACCGTCCAGGTCGCCCTCATAGCTTTCAATACGCATGCAGTTGGATACCCTGGCGGGACGATGCACTCCGCCTAATCACAAACGTCCTTCAGACAGCGTGAGGACTCGATTTCCTGCGGGAATGCGCTCCCATAGAATACTTGGCGCTCGGTCATTTTCATGCGCCTGATTTGGGACCGGCCGGTCCCAACTGGCGCCCTTCTGTGTTAGTTACGGGCTTACAGCTAACAAAAATACGGATCCCGCACCGTCACCGCCTGCCAGACCAATCCTATACAGGGAGGGGAACGGCTCAAAGCAGGGCAAGGTCATTGGCTCAGGTTAAACCCGCAAATAACGAAGGGGCTAGACGGTTCCTTCCGTCCGGCCCCCATTGTTGAGATGGCTTCTTTCACTGGGTCAGTCTTGGATTGCGGTGGACCCGGCGCGGTCTATGCTTTTGACATTGAAGTCAGTGGCGACCACCGGCTCTCCCACTTCGGGCAAGAGGTGGTGGAGCAGCCCCAGCCGGGCGGCTAGGGCGAACAGCGACACCAGGTGGCCGGAGCCGACCCTGGAACCGGCCTTCCAACGCCGCACCGTGCGGTCGTTCACCTTCAGCTCCCGGGCCAAGCCCCGCCAGGTGAAACGGGCGGTCTGCCGGAATCGGTCCAGCCGGTCGGGAAAGTCCTCGGGGAAAACCTCCGGCAGGGTGTGGTAGACGTACTGCTGGCGGCGTCCCATGCCCTCTACCTCCGGTAGGGCCAGGGTTCGTCCGAGTCCCGCACAAGCACCTCGACGCCGCCCCGCACCGAGCAGGCCCACTCTAAGATGGCCCGCATCTCACCGGCGGTGGGCACGTCGTGGAAGCGCAGTCGGTTGGCCCGCTCCAGGGGCAGGCCCCACCGGCGGGTGAAGTCCTCCAGAGACACGCCAGTGCGATCCTCCAACCGCCCCAGCCGAACCCACCAGTCCTCGGGCAGGGGCGGCGGCGGATAGCCCTTGCTCAGGCTGGGTTCGTAATTGTCGTTGTCGAATGTCATGAGCAGTTCCTCCTCGGTGTCTTTACCGGTCTCCTGGCCGGGGTTCTCGGCGCCGGACAGCGCCGTGCGGTCGTTGATGCCGATGCGGGCCGCCAGCCCACGCCAGGTCAGGCCGGACTTCTCCTGCAACCCCTTCAATCGTTCATCGAAGCGCCCCGTCGGGAACAGGGGGTCGGCGTGGTTAACTGGTAGTCTTCTGTCCAAAGTCATACTTCTACCTCCGTCAGTCGAAAGATTACGATCACGTCCTCGTCCAGGAGCAGGGCCAGGCCGCCGGGCACCCGCAGGGCGATACGCACCAGGGCCAGCATGGCACCGGCGCCCGGCTCGCCGCCCCGCTTGCGCCAGCGCCAAAGCTGCCGGCTGTCCACCCCCATGGCCGTGGCCAATCCCTCCCAGGAGAGCCCGGTCAGGCGCTTGATGACCTCCAGCTTCTCCCGGAAGTCCTCGGGCACCAGGGCCACCCCAGGGGGAATGGCGATTGGCGTCCCCGAATCGGGGCGGGGGCTAGGCATCGACCCGCTCCTGGACGAAGAGTACGTCGAAGTCGGTCACGCCCAGCACATCCATCAGCCGCTGGCGGGTCTCCCCCGAGGGAAAGCGTTCCCCGTTGACCAACTGGGACATGAATCCCGAGGAGCGCCCGATGCGCCGGGCCAGTTCGTTCTGGGTCAGGTTGAGCCGGTTCAGCAGTTCCCACACTGCCTCGGCCTTCAATCTGACCCGGTAGATAATCCGCTTTTGTTTCACTGGTTTGCCTCCTTGCGGGCCGGATTCCCGCCGGTCCGAGACCGGGCGGTCAGGGTGGCATCGTCCCTGCCGACGCCATCGGCCCCCCCTTCCGGATCTCCGCCTGGAGCGGGGTAAAGATCGGGGTGTTCCAGGTAGTGACGTGCGATGATGCGGGCCAGGAGGCGCAGGCCCTGGATGCGCCCGTCCTCCTGCTCCCTGGTGAACCTGCGTTTCTTGCTCAATGGCCTCCCTTGGCGGAACCCGGACCCGCCCCTGGGGGTTGGCCGGGAAACCGGCGGTGTTGTATACTCGGCAGGACGTAGGCAAACATCCGTTCTGTTTGATAGAGTGTAGCAACACAATCTCGTCACAGGCAATAGATAACTGGCAAGTGTTGCCTTTTATTGACCAAGTGCTCGCTTTAATGTAACAATAATCCGGCAGGAATGTGACAAGAATGCCACGGACGCCGCCGCCAACGGGCGGGAGGAGACCATCATGGGCGACGTTGACCAGCAGCAGACCGGCCAGCCGGAAGGGGTCGAGGAGACGGAGACGGCGGCTGCCGAGGACTTCGGCTCCCTGCTCAAGCGGCTGCGGGGCCGGGTCAGCCTGAGAGAGGTCACCCGGCGCACCGGCGTCTCCAGCTCCTACCTGTCCCAGATCGAGCGGGGGGAGCGGGTTCCCGGCGCCAACCTGCTGCGCAAGCTGGCCGGTCTCTACCGGGTGGACCCCGAGGACCTGATCAGAAGGGCCGGCCACGGCGCCCAGCCCGACCCCTTCAGCGACCAGGCCATGGACGTGGAGCGCGCCTACCGCTTCGTCCTCGACGATCCGGCCTTCCGCGTCGGCACCCGGCCCGACGGCCCCATGACCGTCAACGCCAAGCGGTTCATCGTGGAGATGTACGAGAAATTCACCGGCAAGAGGCTGCTGGAATGAGTGAAATCCTGGGCGGCTTCTGCCGCGACCTGCTGGACGACCTTGAGAAGGGCATCCGCCTGGACCCGGAGACCGTAGCCGCCCGGTTCGTGAGTTGGTTCGGAGTATCGGCCATTCCCACCCTGGATGAACTAACCGACCTGGCGCGGCGGACCGGGTTGGGAGAGGTGCTGGAGGGGAAGAGGATGGACGGGCTGAAGGGCGCCCACATCGGCCAGCCCGGGGGCGAGTACCACATCTACTACCGGGACGACCTGTGGGAGGGATCCAAGGCCCAGACCCTGGCCCACGAGATCTACGAGATCATCCTGGAGAACATGGGCGTGAAGGACTCCGGCGGCCCGCCGGACCCCCTGGTGTGCTTGCAGGCGGAGCGCTTCGCGGTGGCGGTATTGATGCAGCCGGGCATCTTCGCTCCCTGCGCCCAGGCCAGCGGGCTGGACGTGGTGGCCCTGCATGAACGGTTCGGCAGTTCCTACATATCGGCGGCCCTGCGGCTGGCCGAGGTGGTGCGCCGCCCGCCCCTGATGGTGGTCCTGTACGGGCATTCCGAAAAAGGCGACCCGGCGCTGTGGCCCGCCGGGGACGACCTGGCTCGGCTGCGGGCCAAGGTGGTGAGACGGACGAGGGGCTTCCGGGCGCAACGCTCCCGACTCATGGGGGGTTGGCGGGGTGGGATGCCCCACAGGGACCGGGCCATCCCGCCCGGCTCCCTGGCGGAGTTGGCCGCCCGGAGCGGTGAGACGGAGTACGCCGAAGAAGACGGCCTGGCCGTCATTGCCACGCCCATAATCTGGAAGAGGCGCCTCGCCAAGGTGGCGGTGGTGGCCGTGCCCGCCGACTACCGCGATGCGCTGGAACCGCAGCTTGGCCGGCACGAGGGGCGGTCCGATGCCCGCAACAACGCCAGGGCGGCTCTGGCCGCTCCTTGACGAACCGGGCCGGACCGCGGATAATAATAGTAAGACAAACTAATAACACGGCAGGCAAAAAGGAGACCATGCCCCCACGAAGGAAATCCAGGACCATCACCTTCTCCCTGCCCCCGGAGATGTTCCAGGAGGTAGATGCCGTGAGGCGTGAAGAGGGCCGCGACATGAGCGAGCTGGTGCGCGAGGCCCTTCGTCTGTACATGGAAGATAGGGAACTGCGCCGCGAGCAGCGCCGGGAACGGCTGCGCTCCCGACAGGCTGACCCAGAGAATGCATATTAAGGAGGACACAGCGATGAGTAAGAATACCGACCTGGCCCCCGTAGCGCTGTACGCCCGGGTTTCCAGCGACCGCCAGGACGTGGACCTCTCCGTGGCCGCCCAGCTTCGGGCATTGCGGGACTACGCCGACAAGAACGGCTACCTGGTGGTCCGTGAGTACATCGACGAGGCCGAGAGCGGCCGCATCGCCGATAGGCCCCAGTTCAGGAAGATGCTGGACGAGGCTTCCAAACCCGAGTCCCCTTTCCGCGAGATTCTCGTATGGAAATTCAGCAGGTTCACCCGCAAGCGGGAGCACGCCGTGGCCTTCAAGTCCATGCTCCGCCGCAAGGGCATCCGGGTGGTCTCCATCACCGAGCACGCCGACGACACCCCCACCGGCAAGCTCATGGAGGCCATCATCGAGTCCGTGGACGAGTTCTATAGCGAAAATCTAGCCGAAGAAGTAAAGCGGGGGATGCGGGAGGCCGCGTCCCGGGGCTTCTGGATGAACGCCAGCGCCCCCTACGGCTACCGGCGGGTCTACGTCCAGGACGGGGCCAAGAAACGCCCCCGGCTGGAACTCAACCCGCCCCACGACGCCCTGGTCCGCCGCATCTTCGACCTCACCCTCCAGGGCAGGACCTCCCTGGACATCCTCAAGACCCTGAACGCCGAGGGCATCCCTTCCCCCAACGGCAAGCAGTGGCGCAAGACCACCGTCCACAAGCTCCTCTGCAACGAAGCCTACACCGGCGCCCTGGTCTGGGGCCAGAAGAGTAGGGACGGACAGGAGCCGGTGCGGGTGGAGGACGCCTTCCCCGCCATCGTCTCCCGGCAGGAGTTCCAGCGGGTCAGGAAGCTGCTGGAATCCCGCGCCCCGGAGGTCACCCATCCCCGCCGCGCCGCCAGCCCCTACCTGCTCAGCGGGTTGGCCAAGTGCGAGACCTGCAACAAGGCCCTCACCGCCGCCGAGGCCAAGAGCGGCAGGTACACCTACTACGTCTGCCAGTCCATCCTCAAGCAGGGCAGCGGGTCCTGCGACACCCCCAGGCTGAACGCCAAGTCCTTCGAGGACATCATCGTCTCCAACATCAGGGACAACATCCTCACCGAGTCCAACGTCCGCGACCTGGTGAAGCTGCTGGACGAGGAGATGGACGGGGTGGCCCGGGAGCAGCGGCAGAACCTGGAAACCGTCGAGGCCGAGCTGGAAGAGGTCAAGCGCAAGCTGGACCGCATCTGGCACTTCGTGGAGTCCACCGACCTGGACATGGCCGACGCCTCGGAGCGCATCCTGGAACACCGCCACCGGCGGGAGCAACTGGAAGCCGCCGCCGAGGAGGCGCGGGCCGTGCTCGCGGAACGGCGGGAGCTGCTGGACAGCGCCGACACCATCGCAGCTTTCGCCGCAGACATGAGCGCGTTTCTCAGGACCAGCGAACTCACCGAGACCAAGGCCTTCGTGAGGTCGTTCGTCAAGGAGGTGCTGGTGAGGCCCGGCGGGGCGACGATTGTCTACACCATCCCCATTTCTCAATCGACACGAAAGGCTCAGGTACTCGTGGGCAGTGGACTTGGATGGAACTGAGGTCGCCTAGCTGTCACATAGCACCAAACTCTCATTGGTTGGCCCACAATACTGAACCTGCACTATGCCACGGCGAGGGACAACACCGCGAAGGCGTTGATGGACGTTAGTGTAGTTAGTATAATTCTGACAATCAAGGAGAGTCGCACAGATGCCGAGTTCATCAGAACAGATCATGACTTACGCCGCCACGTTGCCCGAGGGCTCGCTGCTTCACCCAAAGATGTTGCTGCACCTTGGCACCAGAGCGGCAATCGACCAGGCCTTGTCCCGGCTTGCCAAGAAGGGGAGCCTGATGCGCATCTGTCATGGCATCTACGTACTGCCCTTGGAGACACGTTTCGGCCCCGCCCCTCTCGCCATGAACAAACTGCTTGCCTCACTCTCCGCGCTGTGGGGTGAAACGATAGTGCCATGCGGCGGCAGTGCGGCGAACGCGCTCGGCCTCACCACACAGGTGCCGGTGCGATACGTCTATCTGACCTCCGGGCCAAGTCGCAAGCTGAGACTTGGCAATTTGACGGTGGAACTACGTCACGCCCCGCGCTGGCAATTGGCCGCACCCCACAGGCCCGCCGGAGAGGCCGTCCGCGCTCTGTCGTGGTTGGGGCCCGACGAAGTGGAGGAAGGTCTTGAGGAGATCCGTCGCAAGCTCTCCGCTGAGGACCTTGAGGAGTTGGTGGCATTGCGTGCCATCATGCCGAACTGGATCGCCGAACCTGCCAGCGCGCTGGTCGCCGATGGAACAGGTGCGGCTTCAGCAATCCGGGTAGGGAGGAGCTAATCGTTGACGCTCGAAGCCGCAATCCGTGAGGGGCAGGTGCTGACCGGGCCGTTGTTCAACGAGCCAATGCGCGTTGTGACTGTGCGTCCAAACGGACCCGACTCGGTTGAGGCGGGACTGGTTGGACAGCGGACCGAGCGATTCCGGCAGGTTACCTTGACTGCGGTTGAGTTAAGCGACCTAACCATCACGGAAGCCTCTTGGCCCTACGATGGCGACGGCGGCCTCTTGAAGCTCGGCCTAGAGGCGTACACCCTGGGCATCGCCCACGAGTTCGACCCTTACTTTGGCCTGTCCATTTCGCGTGTGGACCCTCTCCCGCACCAGCTTGAAGCGGTCTATGACTACTTCATGAAGCTGCCCTCCGTGCGGTTCCTGCTGGCCGACGACGCGGGAGCGGGCAAGACCATCATGGCCGGTCTGCTCATCCGCGAGCTCAAGCTCCGCGGCATCGCGGAGCGGATACTGGTCGTCTGCCCGGCGAACCTGACCTTCCAGTGGCAGCGGGAGTTGAGGGAGAAGTTCGACCAGCAGTTCCTCGTGATGAAGGGCGGTGACATCCGCGACCAGTTCGGCGTCAACCAGTGGATGAGCCAGAAGCAGGTGATCACCTCTCTAGACCTCGCAAAGCGCGAAGAAATCCTGCCGGGACTCAGGCAGGTGCGCTGGGATTTGGTGATCGTCGACGAAGCCCACCGGATGTCGGCAATCGACGAGACGCACAAGAGCCAGCGATACAGGCTGGGCGAGCTTCTGCGAGACAGCGCTGACAACATCCTGCTGCTGACCGCCACCCCGCACAAGGGGGACCCCCACAACTTCACCCTCTTCCTACAACTCCTAGACAGAGACGCCTACGCCGATGTGAAGTCCATACGGACGGCGATGGAGCAGCGGAGAGCCCCCTTCTATCTGCGTAGGACCAAGGAGGCGATGGTCTACTTTCCGGAGCGTCAACCCGATGGTACCAGTGCGACGCGTCCGGTGTTCACCAAGCGGAACACGCGCAGCGCCGACTTCTCCATCGATGGAGAGGAGTACGAGTTGTACCGAACGGTCACAAACTTCGTCAAGGCTCAGAGCAGGAGCGCTGCGGATCAGGGCGACGACCGGCGCGCCCGCGCAGTCGGGTTTCTCATGTCTCTGTACCAGCGTAGGCTGGCGTCGAGCGCCTACGCCATGCGCCGGTCCCTGGAGAATCGGGCGAGGCGGCTGGAGGAAGGTCTCAAGCAAGCCCAGAACCTGGTGCAGAGAGCGCCGCCCGACCTTCCCGACCTTGAGGAATTGGAAGAGTTGGAGGAGGCCGAGCGCGAGCGGGTCGAAAGGATGGTGGAGGCGGTCACGCTCGCCGGCAGCGCGGAGGAGGTCCGCAGAGAGGTGGCGGAGCTGCGCACCCTAGCTGAGCGTGCGATGTCGGTGGAGGCGTCGGAGGCCGAAGAGAAGCTGACAAAGCTCAGGGAGATACTCCAAGAGCAGGAATTCTTCGAGAGGTCCGAACAGCAACTATTGATCTTCACCGAGTTCAAGGACACCCTCGACTACCTGATCGAGAAGCTGAAGACTTGGGGATTCCGGGTAGGGAGCATCCACGGTGGCATGAGGCCGGGTTCGCGCGACGAGCCTGGCACGCGGCTGTACGCCGAGCAGCAGTTCCGGGACGGCGCAATCCAGGTATTGGTGGCGACCGAGGCGGCAGGTGAAGGCATCAACCTTCAGTGCTGTCACATCCTGTTCAACTACGACATTCCCTGGAACCCGAACCGGCTAGAGCAGCGCATGGGCCGCATCCACCGCTATGGACAGCAGTTCGACTGCCTCATCTTCAACTTCGTCGCGGCCAACACCATCGAGGGAAGAGTGCTCCAGAGGCTTTTGGCCAAGCTCCAAGAGATCAGGGACGCCCTCGACGACGATGCCGTGTTCAACGTGGTGGGCGAAGTCCTGCCCTCCGCCCAAGTCGAACGCGTCCTGCGGGACTTCTACGCGGGGAAGCTGGGAGAAGAGGATATGGAGGAGCGGCTTCTCCGGGACGTGGACGAAACTCGTTTCCGTGAAATATGCCAGAACGCGCTGGAGGGCCTGGCGTCCAAGAACCTCAACCTGGCGATGCTCGTCGAACGCCGCGCCCGCGCCCAGGAGCGCCGCATGGTGCCCGAAACCATCGCCCGCTTCATCACCGAGAGCGCGAAGGTCGCGTCCCTTTCACTCGGCAACGCCCCGGGACTCCCCCACACGTTTGATCCGGGCCGCACGCCGACCTCTCTCAAACGATTCGAACAGGAAGCCGACTGGCGATTGCCTGAGTTGGCATCCCGATACCCACGTCTCTCGACCGACCGCAAGACGGCGGAGACGCGGAACCTGGAGTGGGTTACCCCCGGTCATTCCCTGTTCGAGGCGCTTCGGCGACACAGCTTCGAAGCTGGACGGGAGGCTTTCTCTAAAGGTGCCTGCTTCTACTCCCTGGAGCACGAGGCCCCAGCGCGGCTGGACTTCTACCGCGCAAGGGTCGTTGACGGCCTCGGCCATGTCACCCACGAGCGGCTCTACACTGTAGAACTTTCAGAGGAAGGCTCGCCCCGCCTCAGCGAACCGGGCATCCTGGGCAATCTCACCCCCGCCGATGCCCCCACCGAACTTCCCGCTGTCGCCTCAATGCCGGAAGCCGACATCTGGCTAAATGAGCAGGTATTCAGACCCTTCCTGGAAGAGGTGCGCTCGGAGCGTCTCTCGGAGGTCGAACGGATTGCCGATCACGTCGAAATGTCGCTGACCGAGGTGCTGGCGCGATCCGACCAGGAGATTGGGCGCGCCAATGAGGACTTAGAGAATCAGGTCCCCGGAGCGGAGGGGCGCCTGGCCCAGGCGGAAGCGCGTCAGGATGAGGCTATGGCGCGTCGGAACAGGCGACGGCGCGAGCTCACACAGCAGAGGGCACTCAGTCTTCAGGGCGTCGAGCGCCTGACCAGCGTCCTGGTGCTGCCTCACCCGGAGGGCGCGTCCGAAGATGTACGCAACCTGCGCCCGAACGCCGAGACCGAGATGACCGCCATGCGGGTGGTCATGGAGTATGAGGCTGCTCAGGGTCGTCAGGTGACCGATGTGCATGAGAAAAACCTGGGCTACGACGTGAGGAGTGTGGACCTCAAGTCGGGCGTATTGCGACTCATAGAGGTAAAAGGACTGGCTGCGGAGACCGGCACGATCCTGCTTTCACCCAACGAGCGTCGCGTGGCGGAGGACCGCCGCGACTGCTACTGGCTCTACGTCGTGACCAACTGCGCCGAAAGTCCTCAGTTGCAGGAGCCAATAGAAGACCCGGCTAGGTTCCCGTGGCACGAGGTCAGCAAGGTGCAACACTACTGGCTGGAAGTGAGCGCAATGACCCGGCCCATGCGGTCGGACGGAACGAGTTCAGACAGCGGCGCGAATGGGGGACGGAAGTGAACATGACCACGCTCGGCAACACAAGTGTCACTACAAGCGACGTTGAGGATGTCGTCAGGCGCATCGTCGAGGCGGCGCAGCCGGAGAAGATCATCCTCTTCGGTTCCGCCGCGCGGGGCGAGATGGGGCCGAACAGCGACTTGGACTTCCTGATCATCAAGGCGGGATCCCACAGGCGGGAACTCACCGACCGGATACGCCGGGCGCTGCGGGGCGTGAATGCGGCCGTGGATCTGGTCGTCGCGACTCCGGAAGACATAGCGCGGTACAAGGACAGCCATCCGCTGGTCTACAAGCCCGCGCTGCGAGAGGGTCTGGTGGTGTATGACGCAGCCTGAGCGTTTCCCGCCTGACGACCCGAGGGAGTGGTTGAACCGTGCCAGAAGCAACCTCGCGCTGGCCAAGAACCGCATTCCGGGAGCGTACCTGGAAGACCTGTGCTTCGAGGCGCAGCAGGCCGCCGAGAAGGCAGTCAAGGCGGTGATGATCAAGCGGGGCATTGAGTTTCCCTATGTGCACGACTTGGGAAGGCTGCTCTCGATGCTTGAAACCGCTGGTGAGTCGATACCTGATGAAGTCCACGACGCGGCGCTTCTGACCAAGTACGCATGGGAAGGCCGCTACCCCGGCGTGATGGAGGCCGTTTCCAATGAAGACCACGCCGAGGCCGTCCGCATCGCGGAAGCGGTGGTGCGGTGGGCGGAGGAACGGCAATGATCCCCGCAGCCTGCAAGCGGCTGGCTGAGGTGGATTTCCCGATAGCGGAGGTGTCGCGGCACGCGGCGCGGGAAAAGTCCATTAGACACGGTCACCCATCGACGCTGCACCTGTGGTGGGCGCGGAGGCCCTTGGCTTCATCCCGTGCGGTTCTGCTGGCCCTGCTTATGCCTGACCCGTGTGATCCGGATTGCCCGGAACAGTTCAAGAGCAAGGCGAAGGAAGCCTTGCTGGCCATGAAGTCCCGGCCACAGGGATGGGACAAACAGGTCACGACGGACGAGGGGCTGCGACGGGCGTTGCTCAAGTTCGTCGCCGACTTCGCCAATTGGGACAACTCGGGCAAACAGGAGTTTATCGAGACGGGGCGGGCACTGGTTCGCGCGGCGCACCCGGAGGAGACTCCTCTAGTTGTGGACCCATTTGCTGGAGGGGGTTCAATACCTTTGGAGGCGTTGCGGCTGGGGTGCGAGACCTTCGCAAGCGACCTCAACCCCGTAGCCTGCCTCATCCTCAAGGTGATGCTGGAGGACATTCCAAGGCACGGTTCCGGACTCGCCGATGAACTTCGCAAGGCCGGAGCGAAGATCAAGGCCCAGGCCGAGAAGGAATTGGCCGATCTTTACCCCAAGGACCCGGACGGGGCCACGCCTATAGCGTATCTCTGGGCGCGGACGGTGCGCTGCGAGGCTCCCGATTGCGGGGCGGAGATCCCTATGATGCGTTCCATGTGGCTGTGCCGAAAGCCCAACCGAAAGTGGGCTCTCAAGCCATCTGTAGTGCGAGAGGAGGGAGTAGTCCCCCGCGTGGAATTCGAGATACTCGAGCCAGGGTCCGATAGAGAAGTGGCCGCAGGGACTGTGGCGCGTGCCAGGGCGACCTGCGTGTGCTGCCGAGCGGTGATGCCGCCGGACCGGGTGAGGTTCCAGCTAGCCGCCCAAAAGGGCGGAGCCGATGCGGTGTTCAACGAGGACGGCGAACGCGTCGGAGGTGCTCGGCTGACGGCGGTGGTGACGCTCAAACCCGGAGAGCCAGGACGCCATTACCGGCTGCCTACAGAGGCCGACTACGCCGCCGTCCGCAAGGCGCAGGAGCGGGTTGCGGACATCCTTCACGAGTGGGAGCGTGGCGGGGGACAGGGGTTGTGCCCGGTGCCGGACGAGCCATTGCCGCCAGTAGGAACCCTTGGCTTTCGAGTCCAACGTTACGGGATGCTCCAGTGGGGTGACCTGTTCACGGCAAGACAGAAGGCAGCGTTGATGTGTATTGGAGGCTTGGCGAGTTCGGTTGAGAACCAGGTACTTTCTGAAGCACTCCGCAAATGTCTTGCACTTGGGTATGCCAAGGTAACAGACAATTGTTCTAGTTTAGGTTCATGGATCCTGCCGAGCGAACAGGTGAGAAACCTGTTCGCTCGGCAGGCAATTCCTATGGTCTGGGACTTCGCTGAAGCGAACGCAGCATCACTCTGGACAGCTCACGTAGAGTGGGTCGCCAAGGTAATCCAACAACAAGCCAGTTCCAACATAGGACAGACTCAAACTGCCGATGCAACCACCCATCCTCTCCCAGGCGATTCAGCTACTGCGTGGTTCACAGACCCGCCCTATTATGACGCCGTTCCCTATGCCGACCTTTCCGACTTCTTCCTAGTCTGGCTTAGGCGCGGCCTCCCAAACCATCCGCTATTACGGAATACATTCGAGCCTGGAAACCCCCTCTCACCCAAGGTTCCCGAGGCTGTGCAGGACGAGACGAAGATCAGTAATGGGCAACCCAAGACCCGGGAGTGGTTTGAGGGAACGATGGCGACGGCCTTCGCTGAGGGTAGTCGCATACTTCATGAAGACGGTATCGGATCAGTCGTCTTCGCTCACAAGTCAACCGAAGGTTGGGAGGCTTTGCTTTCGGGCATGATTCGGGGCGGCTGGACCATTACTGGATCATGGCCTGTTGCTACCGAGCGACCTGGCCGTATTCGCGCTATGGAGTCCGCCGCGCTGGCCACCAGCATCCACTTGGTCTGTCGCCCACGACCGGGGGAAGCACCGGTAGGTGACTGGGCCGATGTGCTGCGGGAACTGCCGGAGCGCGTTGCCCAGTGGATGCAGAGGCTGCAACGCGAGGGGATTCGTGGGGCCGATCTAGTGTTTGCCTGCATCGGGCCAGCACTCGAGATATACAGCCGCTACTCCCGCGTGGAGACGGCGGAAGGGCGAGAAGTCAGCCTCGGGGTGTATTTGGAGAGAGTCTGGGAGGTGGTGGGGCGTGAGGCGCTGGAACAGGTGCTGGGCACCGCCGAGGCCCAGGCCCGCAACGGCGCGGCGGGGGTGCTTGAAGAGGACGCCAGGCTGACGGCCCTCTTTCTCTGGACCTTGCAGAGCACCGGAGAAACCAGTGCCTCCACCAACGGCGCAGGCGCGGCTGAAGAAGACGGCGATGACGAGGATGAAGCACCTGTACGGAAGGCCCCCGGCTTCAGCTTGCCCTTCGACGTGGCACGCCGCTTCGCCCAGCCCCTGGGCATCCATCTCGAAGATTGGGAGTCGCGCATCGTCAAGACCGAGAAGGGTGTCGTAAGGCTCCTGCCCGTCACCGAACGGAGCAAGCAGTTGTTTGGCGAGTCCGGCGCAGACGCTCTGGCCGACGAGGTCGAATCGAACGCCGCCGCCTCTCCCCAACTCACTCTCTTCCCGGAGGAACCGCCCGCCGTGCGAGGAAGGGCGCGGAGGCGGGCAAGAGCATCGACGGTCACTCTCGCACATGACGAGTTGGAAGCCAGACACGGGGCGACGACTCTCGATCGGATTCACGCCGCCATGCTGCTTCAGGCTTCGGGCCGCAGCCAGGCGTTGCGCAATCTGCTAAGGGCGGAGCAGGAGCGCAGTCCCGATTTCCTGCGCCTCGCCAACGCACTGACCGCCCTATACCCCAGGGGCAGTGAAGAAAAGCGCCTTCTGGATGCCATGTTACTGGCGGTGCCGCGATGAACCACTCCACATCTGGACTGAAGCTGGTCGACATACGGGACTGCATCGCCTACACAAACACGGGCATATCGCGAGACAGGCTGGCACAAATCAACGGTGGCAGGTAGAACGATGCAACACTCAGGTTAGCACAGCCCGTTGTCACGAAATAGAGGAGGAAGGCAAATGACCACAGAAGAGGAACTGCTAGATCGCATTACAGTCAAGGCTGGCATATTCGACGGAAAGCCAATCATCCGGGACATGCGAATCGCCGTCGAGCATGTTCTCGGTATGCTTGCGGCCGGCGACACGCCTGAGCGAATTCTCCGCGAGCTGCCCTTCCTTGAACCCGACGACATCCGGGCGTGTCTGGTCTACGCGCACCGGACGGTTTCAGGGGAACGATTTATCGAACGCGTGGCGATCCGGTAGGAAGAAGACGTGCGGTTCCTCCTGGACGTTTGCGCATCGTATGGAATCCTGCGCTCCACATTGGTTGAAGCGGGGCACGACGTGGCTTCAGTAGCGGACGTGAACCCCCAAGCCCTTGACTCCGATGTGTTGGCGATGGCAGTTGAACAGGACCGCATTCTCGTCACCGAGGACAAGGACTTCGGCGAGTTGGTGTTTGTACGCGGACTGCCTCACAAGAGTATCGTCAGGCTTACTGATATGGACATCGACACGAAGGTCGCTGCCATTCTGATGTTGATTGAACGCCATTCCGACGCGTTGCTCGCAGGCTCTATGGTCGTAGTGACCAGGGACGCCCTTCGCATTCGAGCGACGCGACCTTAGGAGATGCGAGATGGAACCTTGGTATAGAGTCGTAATGCCCCGAAGTGAAGTTCGGGAGGGCCGGTCCTTCAGCCCGGACGAGTTCGCCATCGCACTGGAGCAGGTGGTGGCGGGAACCGCTCCGCCTGACTACAGCGATCCAGCGCAGTTCTTCTCGCGCACATATTTCACCCGTGCGTTGACGGAGCACGCCGGCATGGTCCTGCGCAGGCTGTCCGGCAGGACGGAAAACACCTCGCCCGTGCTGACGCTGATAACCCAGTTCGGCGGCGGCAAGACCCACACGCTCACCTCTCTCTTTCATCTCGCCAACGCGGGTGTTGAGGCCCGCAACCTCCCCGGGGCCTCCGAGCTATTGCGAGAGGCCGGTATTTCCGAAGCCCCGGCCGCCCGCGTCGGGGTGTTCGTGGGCAACGCTTGGGATCCGTCGGAAGGACGGGAAACTCCCTGGATTGATTTGGCCCGGCAATTGGCGGGAGAGGAAGGCGTCTCTGCCCTGGGCAGCGCCGCCCGAACCACGCCTCCGGGAACTGAAGCGTTGGCAAGGGTATTCGCAGCCGCCAATGCTCCCGTGTTGCTGCTGTTCGACGAGGGTCTCAACTTCGTGAACCGTCACCGGGGAATGGCCGATTCCTTCCACGCGTTCCTCCAGAACCTGACCGTGGCCGTCACGGGGGCGCCCCATGCGGCGGCGGTAATCAGCCTCCCACGGAGCCAGGTAGAGATGACCGAGTGGGACCAGGAATGGCAGGAGCGCATCACGAAAGTCGTCCGCCGCGTCGCCCGCGATCTCATCGCCAACGACGAGTCCGAGATAAGCGAAGTAGTCCGTAGACGCCTGTTCGAGGACCTGGGCAGCGAGCGCACCAGGCGCCGTGTCGCTCAGACCTACGCAGACTGGTGCTTCGAGCGGAGCGCCCGTCTGCCCTCCGAGTGGACAGCTGTAGACAGCGCGACCACCGGCGCAAAGGCGCGGGAATTCCTCCGAAGCCGGTTCGAGGCGTGCTACCCGTTCCACCCGGCAACCCTTTCAGTCTTCCAACGGAAGTGGAGAGCCCTTCCCCAGTTCCAGCAGACACGGGGTGCCCTGGCTATGCTGGCTCAATGGATTTCGTGGGCTTCAAGAGAGCAGTTTCGGAAGGCTCGTACTGAGCCGCTGATAACGCTGGGTTCGGCCCCGTTGGACGTCCCTGAGTTCCGCGCCGTGGTTCTTGGCCAGATCGGGGAACAGCGGCTTGACACCGCCATTGATGCGGACGTCGCGGGAGACACGTCTCACGCCAGCGCGCTCGACGTTGACATCAAAGGGGCAATGCGGGACCTGCATCGCAGGGTCGGAACGGCCATGCTATTTGAGTCGTCCGGTGGGCAAGTGGAGAAGATGGCGCACTTACCCGAGCTGCGTTTCGCCTTGGGCGAGCCTGACGTGGATACCGCCAGCATCGACAACGCAGCCACGGCCTTGGAGAAGTCGGGATTCTTCATACGAAGGGTTGGCACCGACGGCTACCGGATCCACCATCAGGCGACGCTGCGGAAGGTGGTCAGCGACCGTCGCGCCTCCCTGGACGAGGAGGAAGTCAAGTCTGCGGTCCGTAAGCTTGTCCAGGAAGAATTCACCCGAAGCGCCTCGGTTCCGGTCGTATACTTCCCTGAAAATGGCGACGCCGTACAGGATTCACCAAGGCTGACGATGGTGGTAGTAGATCCAGCTGAGGAATGGCGTGGAGGAAGCCAGCTTATGGAGCGACTCGCCCAATGGACCAGAGAAAGAGGCGAGTCCCCGAGGCTCTACCCAGGGGCGTTGGTCTGGTGCGCACGGAAGCCGGGGCGGGAACTAAGGGAGAGCGTCGAACAGTGGCTCGCATGGCGTCGGGTGGCCCAGGAGGTTTCTCAGGGTGTCCTTGGCGCAGAGTTCGATCAGACGGACCGGGCTGAGGTGCAGACGAATGTCCGAGTTGCGGAAGACGCGGCCAGAGATGAGGTGTGGGGAGGCTACAGATTCGCGGCCTTGCAGGACGCCCAGACGACAGACGGACTGAAGGTAATCGACCTGGGCGCGGGCCATTCCAGCGGGAGCGAGACGCTCTGCGGGAGGGTCATCAACGCGCTGAAGTCGGGGGCTTTGCTCAACGAGTCCGTTGGCGCAGGATACATCGACCGGCATTGGCCGCCCGTGTTCAAGGAATCGGAGGCTTGGCCACTGAACAGCCTGCGCCAGAGCTTCCTGAATGGTGCGCTCACCCGTCTGTTGGACCCAGACGCTGTGCTCAGGATGCGGATCGTCGAGTTTGTGATTAACGGCGACTTCGGGCTGGCGTCCGGCGACAAGGGAGACGGGAGCTACGAACGGGTATGGTTCAAGGAGCCGGTAGGGGCAGATGAAGTAGCCTTCGAGTCTGGCGTCTTTCTGTTGACCAAGGCCAGGGCCGGGCGGATACGCTCCCTGTCCTCAAGCCCGACCCCAGCGAGCCCGGAAGACCCGCCGATTCCTGACAACCCGGACGTGCCTGTCCCATCCCCCATTCCTAGCGTAAACCCGACTATGCCCGGCTTAGACCCTGCTCTTCCCGACCGAAAGACGACTCTTAGAGTCAAAGGAACGGTCCCGCCGGAGGTGTGGAACCGGATGGGGACAAGAATCCTTCCGAAGCTGCGTTCCGGGGATGACCTGAGCGTGGGAGTCGAGTTCTCAGTGAGCGTTGATGAGGGCCTTGCCCACAGTTTCCGGTTAGAGATTCGCCAAGCCCTCGATGACTTGGGACTCCGGGATCAGGTTTCTGTTGAAAACTCGTGAGTTGCCGTGTCCACCAACGAGGACGGTAATCCTGAGAACGCAGCCAACGCTGACCGTATTGCCATCGGAAATGAGACCGACAGCAGGATATCAAGCGGGGGAAGGGTGACGAACGCGGGAGATGACAAGATGGACCCAGAGGAACAACCTGAAGAGTACCGCGAGTTCCGCAGGTTCATGGACGCACTGGGTGGCGAGGGCATTCGCAAACTGGTCGATCAACTGACGGAGCGGATTCAGAGGGACCTTCACGATACCGAAGCCCTGTCTGCCAGGGGTCTGGCATACGAGCAACTGGGGGACCTCCCACTCGCGGCGGAGGACTACGGCAGGGTCATCGCCCTCGACCCCGACAACGCGGACGCCTACCTTGACAGAGCCCGCGTCTACGCGGCGATGGAGGAGCACCGTCTGGCGCTGGAAGACTACGACGCCGCCATCCGGCTGGTACCGGGCAACGCCGCCGCCCACTCCGGCCGGGGAGGGTGCAACGCCAAGTTAGGCAACTTGGAAGGTGCCGTCAGCGACTTCGACGTGGCAATCCTGCTGGACCCGGAGGACGCCGACGCCTGGTACAACCGGGGGTTGACCTATGTCGAGCTGGGAGATCCCGTCCGAGCGGTTGAGGACCTGAGCCGGGCCATTGCAATCAACCCTGGTCTTCCCGAGGCTCACCACAACCGGGGCAAGGCCTATCACGCCCTGGGGAAGCCGGAACGGGCCATCGACGACTTCGACGCGGCCATCGAACTCCAACCGCTCAACAACCTTTCGCGCCACTCCAGGGGAGTCTCCAGACTCGACCTCGGCCGGTTTGACCAGGCCATTGAGGACTTCGACGCGGTCCTGGACCTGGACCCGGACAACGCGGAGGCTCACCGCGACAAGGGGATTGCCCTGGGCAGCCTGGCACGCGATGAGGAGGCGGGCGCGGCCTTCGACAGATCCCTGGCCCTGGACCCCGGCAACCCCGGGACCCTCACCGCCAGGGCCCTGGCCCGTGCCGCCCTGGGACGATACGACGAGGCAATCGAAGACTACACCAGGGTCATCGAGACCAACCCCGGAGACGCCAAGGTCCTGTATGAGAGGGGGACGGCCCACCTGTTCATGGACCGGAAAGGTCACGCCATCGAGGACTTCAGCGCCGTGTTGAGGATCGAGCCTGACAACACCGGCGCCATCTACGCCAGGGGAACGACCCTCATGTCGTGGGGGAAGAACGAAGAGGCGCTGGAAGACTTCAACAGGTTCATCGAGCTCGCCCCGGACGATGCCGAAGGGTACTACCTGAGAGGGTGCGCCCACGTCAAGGCTGGCGAGACCCGCCGGGCCGCGGAGGACTTCGACAGGTCCGTTGCCCTGGACCCCAACGACATCCGTTCCGTGCGAAACGCAGGGGTGTCCCACCTGGAATTGGAAGAACCGGAGAGGGCCTTGCCGCACCTCGACAAGCTCGTCGAGCTGGACCCGGACGACACCGATGCGTACGACCTGAGAGGGTGCGCCAACGCCGGGGTTGGTGAGACTCGCCGGGCTGCGGAGGACTTCGACCGGGCCATCGCCCTGGACCCGGACAACATCAACGCCGTGCGAAACGCCGGGGTGTCCTACCTGGATTTGGGAGAGCCGGAAAGGGCCTTGCCGCACCTGGACAGGCTCGTCAGTCTCGAACCCGAAGACGCCGACCTCCGCCACGACCGGGGTTGCGCTTTGAGCGACCTCGGCAGGCACCGCGCTGCGGTCAAGGACTTCAGCAGGGCAATAGAGCTTGACCCGGACGACGCCGAGTCCTACTACCGGCGGGGCATCTCCCGGGGCGAACTCGGAGAGCACCGCGGCGCAATCGAGGACTTCGACGAGGCTCTCAGGCTGGCGCCGGACCACCCATCCGCCGCCCAGGACAGAGAAACCGCCATCAAGTTGGCGAAGAGCAACAACTCAGGAGGGAACGTGGGGCAGGAGTGAGCGCTACGGGGCGCGGTTGCACCAACAGCGGGAATCCCGGCACGCGGCCACTCATACGTTCGGACACCTCGCCGTGTGATTCCCGCAGCGGCGAGGGGAATCGCCCGCGCCTGCCTGGAGCGATACTATCTGTCGGCAGAGGACTTGGGGCGTGCCAATCGCCATCGGCCCCGTCCAACATGAGGCCCTCCATAACGGCGCTGACCTGCGCCGCAACATGGGTGAGCCGGAACAGGCGGTGTGGGACTAGGACGAGACAATCCGCCTGGAACCCGACGACCCGCCGGTCCACCAGTAGCAACAGGCCGTCCTGGAGCGCGGGGACACGGAGTAGGCTGACAGAAGACAACAAAAAAGACCCGCATACATGGCAAGCCGAGGGAGGCCGCCGTACCATTGACGGCGGCCTCCTCTTCATTTCTACGCGGCGCCCGGTTCGGGTTTCGCCAGCATCACACCGTAGCCGCGCTCGTCCACCAGCTGGTTCACCGAGACCCGTCCGTGGCTGTCGTAGCCGGATGTATAGGCGTACTGGACCTCGGCTCCCCAGGGCACCCGCCCGCCGATGCGCACGGTGCCGCCGCCGGGGTTGTTGCCACCGGCGCCGGGTCCGCCGGCGCCGCGTATCACCACTCCGTTGCGCCCGTCCTTCTTCCAACCCATGACCTTCAACTCCACCGGGGCCACCAGCTCCGCTGGCGAAGGGGCGAACAGCACCTCGTGCAGCTGCCTGAGCACCTTCCCGGAGGGGGTACGCTGGCCGTTCATGATCTGCGAGAGCATGGCAGGGCTGATTCCGGCCCGTCTTGCGGTCTCATTCTGGCTGATCCCGTGGGCCTCCATGCGGTCCCACAGCGTCCTCGGGTCCACGGTGGGCGGCTGGGCGGCCTCGACCCTGACGGGAGCCTCCAGTACCTTCTCCACTCGCGCCTGCATTTTGGGGCTCAGGTTCCGGCGCCCTCTTGCCACGTCTGACATAAACCCGCGACTCAACCCCACCAGGTCAGCCAGTTCCCCCATGCTCAGTCCCATTTCCCGGGCCCGTTCCCGCAGGTAGTTGCTGCCGCCGCTGGGGATGCTCCCCTGCCGGTTGGCGCACACGGCGGAGGCAATCTCCGCCGGCCCGCCCAGGGCCGACTCGACCCGGGTTTGCATCGACGGGCTCATGGTCCGTTGACCCCTTGCCACCTGCGTCATGTAGCGGTAGGACATCCCCACCACCACGGCCAGGTCCTTCAGGCTCATACCCTTTTCCCTGGCCCGCTCCCGGATGACGCTGCTCTCGCCGATGACCGCGCCGCCCTGGCGGTAGACGATGCCCTGCCCCGGGACCTCGCCCAGGACCGCCCTGACCCTTTCCGCCATCTTGGAGGTCCAGGGCCGGTGGCCGTTGGCCACCGTGCACAGGTGGCCGTAGTTGACGCCCATCAGGGAGGCCAGTTCCTTGAGGGTGAGGCCGCGCCTCCTGGCCGCCGCCCGGAGCTCGCTCTCGGCCCTGCCCTTGTTTGCCGCCTCGTTACCAGCCGGAGCCGGGCGCTCCTGGCCCTGCGCGGCGTTGCCGATGCTCTGGCTGTCAATCTTTCCGTTGTGAATGGCCCTAGCGTTGCTGGTGATCTGCGCGGGGTCCTCCTGGTTGTTGCTGGTGCTGGTCATGTCGCTTCCTCCTTTTGATGAAGAAAGCGGGACTGCCCCTTTCGGAGACAGTCCCGCTTGAGTCGGCGTCCCGGCTTCCGGGACTGTCTCCGTGGGTGATGTGGTTGCCGTGTCGCATGGCCGCCGGTGAGGAGGCCCAGCCCGACGCATCCGATGTCCGCCCGCCGGTTGCCGTCGTTGGCGTATCCGCCGACAGCCCCGGCCGCGTTGACCCCGAGACGCCCCGGGCGGCGGGCAAAGAAGAAGGGTCGGCCCCGGTGGGAGCCGACCCTCGTGGTGGGAATGGCCTATGGGTGGTTCAGGACGATCAGCGGCGGTGCCTCCTTCGCCGCGGCTGCGAGATGAGCTTGGCCATCAGCCACGCTCCGGCGCTGAACCCCACGTAGTTGAGATAGGCGGCCACCAGGCCATAGCCCAGCAGAAGGGGGACTGCGACCGACAGCGCCGCCGCCCCGTACAGGGCGATCTTCCATCTGGGCCAGTCAGTGAGCCACCGGAACCGGTCCTCCGGCTGGACCAAGGGCTCGTAGGCCGCCGGTCCCCGAAGGGACCACCGGGCCTGCAACCCCAGGGCGTCAACCGCCACCACGGGGGAACAGCCCCCGTCGAGGCAGCGGGCGTCGATGCCGTTGCCGTCGGGCCGCTGCCGGAAGGCCAGCCGGTCCCCTTTCTCGCCGACGTGGCAGGTGGCCTCGGTCCAGAACCAATCACGCTCGAACCTGACGGGCAGGGAAAGCCTTTGGGCGATCCACCAGGCGCCGGGTCCCACGTAACGCTCCTTCACCTCCAGGCCCTCCCCCACGTTGATGCCAAGTAGTTCAGTTTGCATGTCTCTATCGCCTCCTTCCGCGATTTTCTGAGTCTGCGTTGCTTCCATGCCTGTATCACCTCCTTCGTGTCGCTTGACTTTCCGATGCCGTTGACTCCGCCCAGGCCGTTGCCGCATCGACTTCGAAACCGGCGACTGTCATCTTCAACTTCAGAACAAGCCAAAATCTCCAAGTTGGAATTGAGCCACCTGGACCGGGCGGGCATCATCCCCGCAGACAACATGGAGTGTCTGCCGAGATTGCTGAGCGGTGTAAAAAGCCTGCCCCGTACTTGATACGGGGGCGCACGTCGCCCAATGCCCGCCTCGTACTCGGTACGGTAATGTCCGAGGGCCCAAGGCGAACCGCGCCGTGGCTGCTGCGGATATGTCCCACCGGGGCGGCCCTGGGGAGAGCGCGATGCTCGATCCCTTTGGGCTGTACCCCTGGGCGTCTGCCGGGAGAGCGCGGTGCTCGATCCCTGGCAGCCGGTCCCGGATTCGGGGGACGGAAATCCTCCAGGTTTCTCGGCGGGAAATCCTGGAAAAAGCCTGAAACTGAATCCATTATTTCCGAACATCGGAGTCAATGGAAGGCTTTGGCACGTCCCACGCCCCAAGTGTTCTGTCCGGTTCAACAAAACCCTAAGCGCGCCCTCGGCGCCCCCTACTCCCGCCACAATCCGAAGGTGAGTTTCCGGCGCAGCCACCCCCTGAGTTCCGCCCGGGCCAGCGACTTCCGGGCATCGCCTAGGGCCTTCCGGCGCCAGACCAGCTGGTCCCGCCGGTCCAGGCCGTACAGCGGCAGCTTCTCCGGCGGCAGGGTCAGGCCGTGCTCCTCCAGCAGGGCCACCTCCAGGGTGCGGACCCGCTCCTCGGCGCGGATCCAGGCCATCCCCTTTCCCGTGCCCCGGTGTCCCGCCTTCCAGATCTCCCGCCATTCCTGGACCAGGGGCCAGGCGTCGCCGTAGACCTCCCGGTCGTCGGGTTCGGGTTCCAGGACCACCAGCTCGGGGTAGCGCCGCCGTCCCAGGCTGGTGCGCTCCGGTCCCATTGGCTGAGCCGGGGCCGGGGAGGAGGGCTTCGCATCACTACCCGTGCCCGGCCCTGCATCAGCCCACTCCTGCCCATACGCCCTCTCCTCCCCAGTTGCCCCATTGTCGCCTGCGTCATTATCTGGGCTGGCTGCGACCCGCTTCTCCAGCGCCTCCACCCGCCGCTCCAGGTCGTCTATCCGCTGGCGCTGTCGCGCCGCCTCTGCGCCGCCTTCCGCCAGAACGTGCCGCTCCAGGGCCATCCGCACCAGTTCGGACAGTTCGCCCCGGTCCAGGCTGGTCTGCACCGTCCTGGGGTCCAGCCCCAGGGTCTCCGCCGCCCCCTTGAGCCGCCCTTCCCGCACCATCCGGTGGAGCAGGGTCAACAGCCGCAGTTCGTGCCGCTCATCGCCGCCGGCGGCCTCCGCCGCCCCGCTTGCCTTTCCTGACATTCCGTTCCTCCAGCTGCAAACTTGCCTTTTTCCTTTCGGGCCGGCGGCGCGGCCGCCGCAAGGTTGCCCTTTTTCAACGTGGGCCTTGCTCTCCTCTCCGCAACCGGCCCCTGACAAAAAGTATTCGCCGCTCCGGTCCTGTAGGGGATGATTTTCCTGCGATTCAGCTTTGACGGGGAGCGAAACGCAAACTTGCGCCGCCATCGCTTTCCTGTACAGCCCAATGACACCAGAACCGCCCGTCGTGGGGTAATCCCCTGGAAGGGACTGCATGAATGAAAGGGTTTCAAGAATGAAATCCCTTCCGAGGGATAACCCTCGCCGCTTCGGCCCTCCACACTCGGTGCTGTCAATTACGACCCCACCGGCAAGGAGGCGAAAAATGTTCACCCTACCCACTTTCCAGCGGGCCGGTTCCATGGTCGGACGGCTCCTGCCCCTGGCCGCCGCGCTGCTGGCAGCGGCCGTTGTCGCCTTCCCCGCCAGCGGCCTGGCCCTGGCCCAGTCTCCTCCCCCCGCCGACGACATCAGCCTGGTCAACCGCGACCGGCAACTGGTGGAGCGCAAGAAGGAGGGGGACTTCGTGGCCCGCCCCGTCTTCAGCCGCCAGGTCGGCGTTCTCTACTACGCCGTCCGCCACCCGGACACCGGCGACTGGCTGACCAACACCTACCAGGTCCGGGGCGGCGAGAAGCGCCTGGCCGAGGGCTGGGAGTACACCTTCGAGTACCCGGCCCTGGGCGAGCAGCCCGAGTTCCATCCCGAACAGCCCCTCCTGCTGATGCTGGCCGTCCCCCGCCAGGGCGGCGGCGACCGCCACGTCTTCTACGCCCTGATTCCCGTCCACCAGCCCCGGGGGTTGTGGGACCGGGTGCTGGGCGCTCTCGACCCGGACCGCTGGGCGCGGGCCGGAGCCAGGTGGGTGGTCCAGGGCGTTCACGGAACTTTGTGCGGTGTGTTCGAGGGCGTGTTCCAGACCGAGATCGCCAACTGCGGGGGAGGGTAGCCAGCATGGGAGACATCCTCACCGGAACCCCGCCGGGCCTCACCTACGCCCACCCCTTCGTGCAGCAGGCGTGGTGGGCGGTCTGGGCCGTCACCACCGCCGCTCTCTCCGTGATCCTGGGCTGGATGGGCCTGAGCTTCATCGTCCAGGAACACCTGGGCCGCCACCATTCGGGCTGGCGGGAGATGGTCCCCCGGCTGGTGCTGGGTCTCACCGCCGCCGCTTCGTCGCTGTGGTGGTGCGCCCTGGTCATCGACGTGGCCCACGCCGTTTCCCAGTTCATCGCCGCCACCCTGAACGTCACCCCCGGCGACCTGCTGCGGGCGCCCCTGTTCGCGCTGCTGGCCGCCGTGGAGACCGGCGAGGTGGGCGTGGCCATCTTCATCGCCCTGCTCTACCTGGTCTTCGGCTTCTTCCTGCTCTACCTGCTGGTGCAGATGATCCTGCGCCTGGCCCTCATCGACATCCTGCTGGTATTGGCCCCCATCGCCCTGGGGCTGTGGATTCTGCCCCACACCGCCGGTTGGGGCCGCCACTGGCTCAGGCTCTTCATGACCACCGTGTTCCAGCAGGCGGTGCAACTTATCGCCGTGGCGCTGGCCTTCGCCTTCCTGGGGCAGTTCGCCGCCATCGGCGAGTTCGAGCCGGTGCAGGACCTGGTGTGGAAGCTGCTGATGGCCATCGCCTTCATGTACCTGGCCGGCCGGGTCCCCTCGATGCTGGGCAACCACGGCACCTTCGACGCCTGGCTGCACACCCTCTACTTCGGGATGTCCTTGCCCGGCTCCATGGTGCGCTCGGCCCGCACCCTGGGCCTCCTCGCGGGGGGCGCTGCCGGCGGCCCGGCGGGGGCGGCGGCCGGGGCAGCGGCAGCGGTAGGCGGGGCCACCGGAGCGGCCAGCGCAGCCGGTGGCGCGGTGAACTCGGCGGCCCAGAACGCGACGGCTCCCGCCCAGGGCGGCCCTACTCCCCGCAGCCAGGGACCGTAGCCCGCATGACGACAACTATCGGCGCGAGAGGGATTTCGCGCCGGCCCCAACAACCGGGAGGTGCGCCATGTGCCAGTAGCGGAACCACGACATTACCGAACGCCAACTGACCGAACAAGCAAACGAAAAGGAGAAAGAGTTTATGGGAGACCTGACACAGACCATATCGAACCTGGTGGGCATCCTGCTGGGGCTGGTGGGCGTGGTGGGCGTCGGCTACTTCATCTACGGCGCCTACCTCTACCTGACCGCCTCCGGCGCGCCCAACCAGATGGAGCGCGGCAAGAGCGCCATGATGACCGCCTTGGCCGGCATCGTCCTGGCCCTCGTCGCTTATGGAGTCGTCGAGCTGGTGATGAACGCCGTGGTGGGCAACCCGGTGGACCCCAGCGTGCCCGACCCCAAGAAGATCAAAAGTTAGGAGGGAAGGCATGAGAGAGCACGAAGTACCCACTCACGTGCAGGCCGAGGACAAGGCCTTGCTGTGGTTCACCTTCCCCCAGATCGTGGCGGTGGTGGCGACCTGCGCCGTGGCCTACGGCGTCTACCGCTACTTCCCCTTGGGCCCCTCGGGGCTGAAGCTGGGCATCGCCATCCTGCTGGGCGTGGTGGGCGTCGCTATGACCGTGGGCAAGGTGGGAGGCCGGGGGCTGCCGCTGGTGGCCGCCGACCTGCTGAAGTTCAAGCTGGGCGCCCGGCGCTACGCCGGGTGTCCGGCGGAACTGGCTATCAGCGAGCCGCCGCCCCAACCCGAGGCCAAGCCCGACCCCCTGCGGCTGCTGGCGAAGAAGGCGGCGGGCAAGGTGGGCAGCGCGGTGAAGGCCGCCCGGCGTCAGGGGCGGAGACCCTTCCGGCCCCACAGCTGGTTCGGCAAGGGCCGACGCCGCAGGGACGCCGGCGACCAGCAGTTCCGGCCCCAGGAGAGCAAGCAGGAAAAGCCCCCGCGTCCGGCGCGGGGCAGGCTCTGGGGCCGCTTCCTGTCGTTCGCGGCGTTGGGCCTGCTGGCGATGGTGCTGCTGCCCGGCAGCGCCCTGGCCGACGACCCCGACGACAACCCCTACGGCGACGCCTGGCGGCTGGGCGAAATCTACTTCGAGCCGCCGGACCCGGTGCCGGGCCGCCGCGTCTACGTCGAGCGACTGGCGGTGTCCGGCGACACCGCCGCCGTCACCCTGCGGGCGGCCCACGACCTGGACCTGAAGGGACGGGTCTTCGGAGGCAGGACCGGAAAGACCCTCAAGATGGGCTTCAACACCAGCCTCGCCGCCGGACAGAGCAAGAGCTACAACCTGACCCTGGACGGTCCGTCGCCCTCCTTCACCTTCTCCTGGCAGGACGCCCCCGTATCAGGTACGGGGCAGGCTCTGGGGTTCTCCGGCGCGGCGTCGCTGAAGAGCCATCAGATTCCCTATCCGCTGCCCCAGGTGGACGGGGAGCTTTGCGACCTGGAGGTCACCTCCCTGGAGTGGACGCCGGGGCGCATCTCCGGCGTCATCGCCTCCGAGTGCATCACCGAGACCCGCCACGAGGAGGACCTGCCGGTGTACGGCGGACACTTCAGCCAGTCGGTGCCGGCAATGCTGGACGCCGACGTCACCGGCATCACGGGAACGGTGAGCGTTGCCTGGGGCGGCCACTCCGCCACGGCGGCCTTCGTCCCGGACGACGAGACCGCCTTCACCCTGCCCGTGGCCAACGGCCGGGCGGTCAACGGCCTGGAGATCACGGCGGACCTGACGGCGACCCTGAACGTCCCCCGGCCCCCCATGTTGCAGACCACCCACCACCCGGCCCGCACCGACGTTTACACCCGCCGGGTCACCTGCGCCTGCGGCGAGAGCCGGACCGTCAAGACGGTGCGCATCTACGTCCACCACCCGGAGCACGTGCGGGCCGTGGAGAACCAGCGCGGTCCCGTGACCCGCACCAGGACGGAGAGCGTGTCCCTGGTCCCGGTGTCGAATGCGGCGCCGGCGGTGAACCTCGGGTCCGACGCCCCCTACCGGGCCCTCCACGTGCCGCCGCCCACGCCCCCGCCGCCCCGGGCGGAGCAGACGCCGGTGGGCGGTTCCAACTGGTGGAGCTGGCTATGGCCCGGAAACTGACCGCAATTCTCCTGTCCTCGGCGGCGGCCCTGGCGTCGGTGGCCGCCGCCCCGGACGACGAGATGAACGCGCTGACCGCCGCCTTCGACGCGGCGCTCACCGGCATGGCCTACGTGGGGGCGGGGCTGTGCGTCTTCGGCATCGTCTGGGCCGGGTTCCTGCTGATGGCCGAGGGCACCGAGGGAGAGGGCCGGGGCAGAGCGCGCAACGCCGTGGTAATGGCCGTGGTCGGCCTGGTGGTGGTGCTGCTGGCCAAGGGCATCGCCGCCGGCATCGTGGGCCGGATCATCGAGGTACTGCCCGGCGCATAGACCAACCCGAAATGAACCAGGAGGTGAGAATCGTGAAACTGACGTTGCCCAACCCGAAGGACCTGGCCCGGCGCTGGCCGCCGGGCCGGTCCCAACCCCAGGACATTGAAGACACGGCGGAGCAACTCACCGCCGAACCCAAACCGCCGCCGCCCCTGCCCCTGTTCTTCATGCTCTCTCACCTGGAGGACGACGGCCCGGTCCGGCTGGACGGGGTGAAGCTGGCGGTGCTGGAGGTGATGGGGCTGGAGCTGGACGAGCCCAAGCTGGGCGCCTTCGCCGGTTCCCTCAACGCCGTGGACTTCCCGGTGCAGCTGCTGGTCAGGCAGCACCCGCCGGTCTTGCAGGGGCTCAGGGACAAGCTGACCGAGGCCCAGCCCGGGGACCTGCCGCAGCAGACCAAGGACGCCGCCGACAGCCTGGGACGGCTGCTGACCACGCTGGAAAACCGGGAGGGCATCCTGGACCGGCGCTTCTACGCCGTGTGCGAGCACGCCCGGTCCGACGAGCTGCGGGCGCTGCTGCTGCGGGCCGGTCTCGGGGTGTTTCCCCTGAACGGCAACTCGCTCAAGCTGCTGCTCCTGGCCTGCGCCCTGGGCGGCTCTCCCAACGAGATGGACGAAGAGGCCGAGACGGAGGTCGAGGTGAACCGCCGCGACATCCGCGTCGGCAACCACATCACCCGCTCCCTGCACCTGGGCAAATGGCCCCGCTCCCTGGCTCCCGGCTTTTTGCAGGGACTGATGGCCGCCGGAGCGCCCATGGACCTGTCGGTGCACCTGGGGGCCATCCCCACCGAGCAGGCGGCCCGCACCCTGGAGTGGCAGAAGGTCCGCTTCGAGTCGGCCCAGAGCCTCTCCTTCAAGCGGGGCCGCTCCATGTCGCCTGAGGCGGAGATCGCCCTGGAAGACGTTTCCCGGCTCAGGGACGAGGTGCAGCGGGGAAGGGAAAGGCTGTTCCACGCCTCGTTGTCCGTCACCCTCCACGCCGTCGACCAGGACACCCTCAAGGACCTGACCCAGAAGGCCCGGGCCCACTTCGCCGCCACCCTGGGCAAGCTGGACAACCTGGCATTCCGGCAGAGGGAGGGCCTGCTTTCAACTTTGCCCCTGGGCCTGAACGCCGTGGCTGTGTGGCGGACCTTGGATACGTCGTCGCTGGCTAGACTTTTCCCCTTCTCGCCGCCGGACCTGGACACCCGCAGCGGCACCCTCTACGGCATCGACCTGCGGGCCTGCGCCCCCATCGTCTACGATCCCTTCGACGGAACGCATCTGAATGCCAACACGGCGGTGTTGGCCCGTTCGGGCAGCGGCAAGAGTTTTGCCACCAAGCTGGGCGTGTTGCGGGGCCTGTGCCGGGGAGTGCGGGCCTACATCATCGACCCCGAGGGCGAGTACACCGACATGGCCCGTGCTGCCGGTGGGCGCGTACTGTCGCCAGGAGTGCCAGGCCAGGGCATGAACCCCTTCGTCATAGACCGGGGCGACTCGGAAGAACTGCTCCAGCGCATCGGCAGCCTGCGCCGCCTCATCGAGGTGATGGTGGGGGAAAGGCTCAGCGCCGAGCGCAGATCGTCTTTGGACCACGCTTTGGCCGGCTACTACTCCGAAAGGCGGGAGCGCACCGGCTTCCGCGATTTCTACGCCTACCTGCAACAGGAGACGCCGGAGATTGCCCACCTGCTGCGGCCCTTCGCCACCGGCAGCCTGCGGGACCTGCTCTCCGACGAGGGCGACGACCTGCTGGCCCGCGAGGCCCTGGTCACGGTCTTTGACCTGCACCTGCTGGAACCCGAGTTACGTCCGGCGGCGGCGATGGTCTGTACAGAGACGGTGTGGGCCGCCGCCGCCCAGGACCCGAGGCCCCGCCTGCTGGTGGTAGACGAGGTGTGGAGCATCATGCAGCACCCGGAGGGCGCCGCGTTCATGGTGAGCATGGCCAAGCGCGCCCGCAAGCACCGGCTGGGGCTCCAGTTCATCACCCAGGACGTGCAGGACCTCCTCTCCGAAGATTCTTCAAGAGCCATCACCGGGCATTCGGGAAGGGCGCTCTTGCAGAACGCCGCCTTCAAGCTGCTCTTGCAGCAGGACGCCGCCGCCGTGTCCACCGTGGGCGAAGCCTTCGATTTGCCGGAGGAACTGCAACGCTGGCTTTTGTCCTGTCCTCGCGGCGACGGGTTGCTGCTGGCACGGGGCAACCGCTTCCCCGTCCGCATCGAGGCCACCCCCGAAGAAACAGAAGTAATCGAGTGGCGGCCCGGACCCAGGCACTGAACCCCGGAGCCGGGATCTGAACCTAGGAACCAATCCAATAGATAGCGAGGTAACGACCATGAATATCAACGTGAGGAATATCCTGTTCAACCCCAAGCGCGATGACCGCCCGCCGGCGCTGCTGGCGGTCAAGCCGCCCCGCCAGGGCGAGCGCACCATGCTGGGCGTGGAGAACCTGCTCCAGTCCGTCGCCGTCCCCGAGCCCTTCTCCCTGGAACTGGCCGGCGACATAGACGGCGTCACCCTGCTGGCCCGCTGCCAGGGCGACCGGGTGGTGCGGGGACAGATCGCCGCCCATTACCCCCAGGCCCGCGTCAACGTGATTCCACCGGAGGAGGACCCCCTGCGCCTGGAGGAAGGCGAAGCGGCCTGGGGCATGACGCTGCGGGCCGACGGGCCGGAGTACGTTCCCCTGCGAACCTTCCGGGACGACGACCTGCTGGACCCGGGCTCCGACCCGCTGATAGCCCTCATGGGGTCCCTGTGCGACCTCAAGGATGGGGAGCGGGTGGTGTCCCGTCTCCTGCTGCGCTCCCTGGGTCCCAACTGGTCCCAGTCCCACCTGGAGCGGGGTCACCGGCGAGCGGTGGAGGAACGGCGGGACCCCTCCTACACCTACCAGACCGGACCCCTGAAGCTGGACGGGGTGACCATGGCGGCGCTGGGCGTGGCCGCCGTGGGAACCCTCCAGGGCTACCTGTGGGTGCGAGACGGTGAGACCTGGAAGGCCGTGCTCCTGGGCCTGGGAACGGCCCTGGGACTTACGGCCGCCGGTTGGGCCTGGCACCGCTGGAAGCAATCGCGCAACCGGGTCTACGACCCCCTGATCATCAGGGAGAAGACCTCCCGCATCGCCTTCGACGGCGAGGTGCAGGTGATCGCCATCCTCCCCGAGGACGCCGGCCTGCGCCGGGCCGAGGAGGTCCTGGAGCCGGTGGCGGCGGCCTACCGCCACTACGACCATCCCGCCGGGGCCAGGTTCAGGGTGGGGAAGATCAGGCCTTTGGTTCCCGCCGCCAACCTACACCCTTCCGGACCGGGGCTGTTCGGCCGGCGCAGCGTCCTGGGGGTGCGGGAGGCGGCGGCCCTGTGGCACCCGCCGGGGGCCGGCGACGAGACCCCCCTGGTGGAGCGTTCCGGCCCCCGGTCCCTGCTGCCCTCGGCCCGGGGCGTAAAGGGTGGCGCCCTGGTGGGACACACCACCGCGGGCCGGGCCAGGGAGATCCGCTTCTCCCCGGACCTGCTGCGCCGCCACCACCTCTACGTGGCCCGCACCCGCATGGGCAAGTCCACCCTGATGCTCCACGGCGTGCTCCACAAGCTGAAGGAGAAGGCCGCCGGCCGGGACGGCGACGCCATCGTGGTCATCGACCCCCACGCCGACCTGGTGGAGGCGATCCTGGAGCAGGTCCCTAACTCCATCATTGACCGGGTGAGGCTCATCGACCTGGCCGACGAATCAGGCTCCCCCGGCGTCAACCTGCTGGACACCCGCATCTTCGCCGACCGCGACCGCACCGCCGACTCGGTGGTGCGGGTGGCCAAAGGGCTGTGGGACCAGTGGGGACCCCGGATGCAGTCCATCCTGGAGCAGACGGTGAAGACCCTCCACGAAGCCAACCAGCGGGTGGAGGCCGATAGCCAGTACACCATCCTGGACGGGTTGAAGCTCCTCTCCGACGACCAGAACTTCAAGGACGCCGTGCTGGCCAACGTCAGCGACCCCTACCTGCTGGAGTGGTGGGCCCGGGACTTCAGGAACTGGACCCACCAGTACCGGGCCGATGCTCTGGCCCCGGTGCAGACCCGCCTCACCTACTACGCCTCCTCCCAGCGGGCCCGGGCCATCCTGGGCCAGCGCCGCTCCACCATCGACCTGCGGGAGACCATCCGGGAGGGCGGCATCCTGCTGGTGTCCACCGCCCAGGGCACGGCGGGCCGGGACGTGGCCGCCCTGGTGGGGGCCTCCCTGCTCAACCTGGTGGACGCGGTGATCCGGGAGCAGGGCAGCCTGCCGCCGGAACAGCGCCGGGGCGCGCTGGTGGTGGTGGACGAGATGCAGTCCATGTCCGGCGTCGATTACGAAAGCATGCTTTCCGAGTTGGGCAAGTTCGGGGCCAGCTTCATCCTGGCCACCCAGAGCCTGGCCAAGCTGGAGGCCCTCTCCCCCACCATGCGGGACACCATCCTGGCCAACGTGGGCTGCCTGGCGGTCTTCCAGGTGGCGGGCAACGACGCCCGTCAACTGGTGTGGGAGTTGGGCCGGGACCGGGTCAGCGAGGACGACATAGTTTCCCTGGACGTGCACCACTGCTACGTGCGGGCCACCGTGGGAAGAGAGCGCCTCGACGCCTTCTCCATGGAGGTGATGAAGCCGGAGTCGGGAGACCCGGAGACGGCCGCCCGCATCCGCGCGGCGTCCGCCGCCTACGTCACGGCAGCCCGGGACCTGGCCGCCGGCCAGCCCGAGTTGGACCGGAAGGTGGAGGACTTCCACGACGGCCTGGATGACCTGAATGACGGTGGGGAAAACGAGGAAGCCGAAAAGAAGGAAGACACAGAGACAAGTAGCAAGGAAGCGAGGGAGGAGAAGGATAAGGACGGTACGCAGCCGCGCCCCAAGCACAAGCCCCGCACCCGCAATCCCAGGCCGCCGGAGGCGGAGGGCGGGGACGGAGGGGCGGCGTGAGGGGCGCGGAACGGGACCTGCTGACCCTGCGGCGGCTGGCGGCCATGCCCTTCGTCGACCGGCTGGAGCTGGCCGCCGTCTCCGGCGTGGCCGACCGCTCCGCCTACGACGCCGTGGCGGCCCTGGAGCGCCGGGGTCTGGCCGCCTCTGTTCCCCACGCCACCGGCCCGCTGAGAACAACCCGGAGGTTCCACCTCACTGCCTACGGAATCCGTCTCCTTGCCAGCTTGGAAAGGGTGGACCTGGACCAACTGCTGCGCCGCCGCCCGGTCTCCGCCCGGTGGCGGCGCCTCCTGTTGGAGCGGCTGGACCCCGTGGCCGTCATCTACCGCCTGGCCTCCGTCATCGCCGCCGAGAGCGGCCCGCTGGCCCTGCGCTGGTACCGGGCCGCCCCCCTGGACGCCGCCCTGACCCTGACCGATGGCCGGACCCTGGGCCTGGTCCGCTTGGGCCGCACCGCCGACCGGACTGGATTCGCCAAGCGAATGTGGCGGCTGAGAGAGGGACCTCTGCCCGGCGCCGTGTTGCTGCTCGCTCCCGACCAGGTGCGCCTCCGGCACGCCCGCCGGTTGCTGGAAGGCGGGCGAACCCCGGTCCTGCTGGCCCTGGAGGAGGACGCCGTGCTGGCCGGACCGGCGGAACCCGTCTGGCGCCTGCCCGCCGTCGCCGCCTCCCTGAACCTGCGCCGCGTCCTCTCCGGCCATGTCGAGCGGGGCGGGCGCCTGCCTGCTGAGGCCCAATTGCGGCGGATTGGCCTGCCGGAGGACATCGAGCTTGATGGCCTGGGAAAGGAATCCCCCGACTGGCTGCTGCCCGCCCTGCTGAAGCCCGCCGCCAAGCAACTCCTGGACCTGCTGCACGACTGGCCGGGGATTTCCCCGGAGCACCTCAGATCGCTCCTGGGCGTCTCCCGGTCCCGGCTCTACGAGACCATGGCCTTTCCCACGGATGTCGGGCTGGTACGGCGGGTCTCAATTGGCGGACGGCGGCTGGCCCTCAGCGACCGGGGCCTGGCCCTGCTGTCCCGCCGGGACCGGGCCTCGGTGGGCGCGGCGCGCGGGCGCTGGAGCGTCGCACCGGTGAATTCGAATGCCCCTGAAGAATGGCGCAACGTCTCCGGCCGGAACAGCCGTCAATTGCTCCGCAACGCCGAGCACACCGGCGCCGTCCACGCTTTCATCGCCGCTATGGCCCGGCAGGCCCGCTCCCTGGGCTGGGAGGTGGCCCAGCTGGACCCGCCCTCCCGGGCCTCACGCTACTTCCGCCACCAGGGCGGGCTGCGCTCGGTGAACCCCGACGCCTTCGGCATCCTGCGCCGTAACTCCACGACGTGGCCCTTCTTCCTGGAGTGGGAGCGCCGCGCCGTGCGCCCCGCCACCATGGCCCAGCGCCTCGCCCCCTACCTGCGCTATTACTCCACGTCCCGCCCCCTGGACGACCACGGCGTACAGCCCATCGTCCTGGTGGTCTTCGACGACGAACTGGCGGCCACCCACTTCCTGGGCCTGGCCGCCAGGGAATTGGCCAGGACGCGGCTGGAAATTCCCCTGGCCGTCTCCCACCGCGCCTTGTTGCAGCATGAAGGACCGTTGGGGGCAGCCTGGTTTGCACCCGGGAGATACCAACCGGGCTACGCCTTTCCCGCCAACTGAATTCCCAAGTCACCGGAGGTAGCGACGCCATGTGAATCTTCTACTGCACCCGGCCGGAGGGTCACACCCTGAGCTCAGGACCCCCAGACGCGGTCCTCAGCGGCGACACAGGGAATGAAGACGCAGCATGAAGAGAGAAGAACGCTCAAAGCCAGACGGAATGAACCGCCCTGCCTTTGTGTTTTGGCTTCCCAACCTGAGCGCCGATTACTCTGGCTGCACGCCGCCTTATTCGCCTTTCGCACATGGGATGGTAAGGGTCAAAACCAGCCTCGCTCCAGCGCTTGTCGTTCGTTATCGTCACCGGCAACGAATAGTCGCTCCACATGTGCCAAGAACCGCCTGAATGCGTCTGGGGAGAAAGGATGGTCGTCCAAGTGTTGCTCGAAAGCGCCTCGGTTTTGTGCCCTTCCGCCGGTCGTGGCGAAATTACGCCGCACGTTCGCCGACATGCGTTTTGCCTTACGCAAAACTATTACCTCTTCGATGGCGGTTACAGCGGTATTGATTGGAGTCATATCCAGCCATTCGCACAACAGAAAGTATCGTGAACTGGGTAAGGCGAGCTTCAGGTCATAGGCGGTTGCACTGGCTTCCTGAAACATCGTCTTATCAAGATTGGTCTTGAGTTCAACGGCAAAGTAGGCCAAATTGGTCCTCGCCTGCTGCGAGTCGCTGAAGTCCCGGTTGTGGGAAGCCTTGAGGAACAAGGGGAGCGCCACCGCAAAATCATGGTCCTTGGACCGGATGGTCATCCCGCCCCCGTTCGTCCGGTTGAACGGATCAGAGTTGAAACTGAGTTGGGAAAAAGCATTTGTCGGCCCCAGGCTCAACCCGGTACCAGCCAATTGTTCGGTGAATCTCCTGCTGACCAACCAAGGCAAGAATTCCTCCAGGACCGAGTTGTCGAGCTTCAACTGTCCCCTTTGCCGGTGCAGGAAATTGTCTGGACTATCAAATATCAGGTTGAGGTCCATCCATTTCCGATAACGGTTGAGAGAAGCTACCAAGGGATCAACGAGGCCGTCTCCATCGCCCTCGATCGCCCTGACATCCCGAACCCAGGCGCCGTACCTTTGGATCGCCTCACGCACCCGAGGCTTGTCGGCCTCGGGCAGGTTTCGGTTCTCCAGTAGGGCTTGGAGTTTGTCCACGTGGGGAGTAGGAAGTACCGTGGTCATGACAGAACCTGAGAGTGTTCTCCGTCAGATAACATTGGCGAAGGAGCCACCAAGTCTAATCGCTCCAGTGCGTCATCAATACCCCGTCGAGCGTCGGCTTCGGTTAGATGACGGGTTGCTGATAGGGTTTGACCTGCGATAGCCCGCGCTGACGCCAGGCCAAACCCTTCGTCGGGTATATCGGAGGAGATGCGAAAATGCAGTATGTCCTCGCGTATTTTACTGCCATACCGATTGACGAACTGACGCTCCTGGCGTCGCTCATTTTCCAGACCGACGCCTCGTACGGCCAATTCAGATACGAGTTCTCCATTGAAAAATGGGACGCCACGTACCGTGGATTCCCGTCCCAGTACGAGGATTAGCCGAGCGTCGGGTCTGGCGACCCGCGCCATCTCACGTATTGCAAGAACCATATCCAGCGCGTACTGGATAACCGTAACAAATCGATTCCCCCGATTCTGACGGTTCGATCCGATTTCCGAAGGGGCAATTGTCAACACCTTCCAACCGAGAGCCTCGACTGATCGACGGAACTTTTGATGATAATTGTGGACGTTGATGTAGGGAGGTGACGTCAATACCAAATCAACCGAATCGGATTTTGCGGGCAGCTTACGTGCATCCGCTTGGTGGACTTCGACCGATTCACTTGATTCCGGCAGCGACCGGACTGTCTCAGCTAGACGCTCCCAATTCTTGAGGACCTTATCTGCGCTCAAATCGTTTCGATAGAAGTCGCACAGTACAATAAGGGCCGCCGCAAGAATTTTGGAAACCTCCGTATCGGAATCCATCCAGACTTTTACGAGGGTAGTTTCCCGCGAAGCTTGCCCTGATCCGACCGCACCGAGTCCAGAGAAAAGCGGCCCGTCAGGTGGCTCGACAATCCCAGTCAGGCGATTTTCCAGGGATGCTAATGCTTTTTCCCTCTCGTCGGGAGCGACATTGACCAACCTGTACACCCGAGACAGAATGGCAGCAGCAGGGTTGATATCGTTCCCCCAAGCCCCCTTGCCAAGCCGAGCAGCTTCTACCAGCGACGTTCCGCTTCCTACGAAGGGGTCCATAACCACGCGCGCCCGCTGGCCATATGCTACCAACAATTCCTCGACTAACTGTGGCGAGAACTGCCCAACCCATGGAAGCAAATTGGTACGCACACGGTTGGCGATATCCAAATCGCACTGGGGAACGGATTCTCGGTCCAAGAAGGTTGTTGAGAATGTCTCGTTTATGAGCATTTGTTTGAGCTATTCCCAGGTAAGGGGTTGGTGCAGGCCAGACATTCTCTAGCCATCTCGTCGCTTCCAGAGCTCAAAATCCCACAGATCCCCCGTTCAATGTTCGCGCCTGACCCAATGAACTGGTTCTGTATACTTAAGTGGCGTGCCAGAGTCGGGGTGCGGTACGTCACGCTCCATATTACCAGCACAAGGTACGCGGCGCCATTAGAGTAGAGCATGGCACCGAGCGGCCCCTGGAACAGGGGATGAATTGCCAATTCTGGCGGATACCAGAGCGGTGAGTATGCAGGACTCTGGATACCGGCAGCACTCCCTGTCCCCCGTCAATTTCAACCCCCATGCTCTTCCAGTAAAATCTCCGGATGGATGCCTTGTCTGCTTCGGGCAACTCCTCCCACGAACTGGGTGTTCCCGGCGCGCGTGTGAAGCACATACGGAGATTCTCCAACATCTCCCCGTCCCGTTCGGCCAACGACTGCTCCAGCCTCTCCATATCTTCCATCCCTTATCCTTTCCCATCATCTCCCGGGTCTCGTGGGCCGCAGGCACGGGCAGGTCCCTGGTCCGGGACGGGATTCACTCCATGACCAGGGTCGGCTGGAACACCACCAACTCCTGCGGGACCCCGAAATGTTCCGCCACCTCCCACAGCTCCCTGAGGCCCATCTCCCGGGCCTCCCGTTCGTCCACCAGCAGGGCCAGGGCGAAGTCCTCCGCCTCCCGCTCGTAGCGGCCTCCCATGCTGGTGTGGTCCCGGATCCACAGGTGGTTGCCGGGGTGCAACAAGCTGTGGCCGATGGCGTGGGCGATCACCCAACGCCGCCGCCGGTGGTCCAGCCGCTCGGCCACGCCGATGTACCGGCCCAGCAGCATCTCTTCCTGCACCTCCAGCGGCCAGGGCTGCACCTCCAGCCCCAAAATGCTGGCCACCTCCTCCGCTTCCACCCGTCCCCGCAGCCCCAGCCGTCTCCTCAGTTCCACGGCCTTCCGCTGCGCCAGGTTCATCGTTCCTCCCGCTCCTTCCTTCGCCGCTGCTCGCGCACAAAGCGGATGAACTCCATGATGGACTCCAGGTCCTCCATGGGCAGGCCCTGGATGGCGTTGCGGAAGGAGGCGTCCGTCTCCTTCAGTATCTCCGCCTCCACCACGTCCCGGCCCAAGAGCCAGTCGGTGCTGGTCTCGCAGCGGTAGGCCAGTTCCAGCAGGTGCTCCGGGGTGGGCTTCATCTTGCCCGCCTCCCAGGACCAGACGGCATGGGGGCTGACCCCCACCATCTCGCTCAACCGCCTCTGGGTCAGACCAACCTTGACCCGGGCCTCCTTGATGCGGGCTCCGATGTTCCTCCAGGGGTAGCCCCGGTCTTCGGTCATGGGCGACGGTTCTCCTGGGCAGCGCTCACGGGCGAGGATAATTGCTGCTTAGTATTATAGAACATCAGTTCTTGACAGGCTACTGTCTCATGGTTACACTATATCATAAGCACTGCTTAGTGTAACACTCTAACAACGAGCTGCCAACGGAGGTTACCAACCGCATGAAACCCCGATACCGCCTCACCGTCCGCCTCAAGACCCAGGCCATCTGGGCCCGCCTGGAAACGCTGGGCCGCTCCCAGAACTGGCTGGCCCGCCGGGTCGGCATCAGCCCCGGCTACCTGTCCACCCTGCTGAACCGGGAGCGGGCCCCCTCCGGGCGAGTCCGGCGCAGAATCCAGCGGGCTCTGGACGTCCATGACTTCGACGAACTCTTCGAGTTGCAAAGCGATGACAACGACAATTAGAGCGCCACGACTGCCGGTCTACGCCCGCGGTCCGGCCATCGGCGGAAGGCTTCTGCCTTGTCTCAGCGGGGACCTGCCGGAGGACTTCCCCCTGCGCCTGGTACGCCTCAAGGAGGCCAGCGGCCTCACCTGGGAGGAGTTCGCCTGGGCCCTGGGCGTGGAACTCAAGCAGGTCCTGCGCTGGCAGAACGGCACCGAACCCTGCGGCGGCGCCTACCACTCCCTGGTCCTGCTGGCGGCCCGGATTCCGGGCGGACTGGACATCCTGATGGGCGAGGACCTTCCGGTTCCTCTCGGGAAGGAGGGAATCCATGTCTAGAAAGCGGGTCCGCGGCCAGAAGACCATCTACGTTCTCACCGGCGACTTCGCACAGGGTCTGGAGGCCTTCAAGGAAGCCTCCGGCCTGCCCTGGGCCGAGATCGCCCGGCTCCTGGGCACCAGCGTCCTCAACCTGTGGCGCTGGCGCAAGCAGAGGGTACAGCCCAACATGCACCACCTCCTGGCCCTCCAGGATCTGGCCGACGGTATGGGCCTGGGCCACCTGCTCCCCGCCGCCAGGGCGCGGCCCCGCGATTAGGCCATTCTGTTCCATTGGCCCCGGCCCTGCCGAGTTCGCGTCATCAGTCCCCTCTCCAACCGCCCACTACCCAAATAACTGCGCCTATCCCTATCGCGCTGTCCGGGGCGAAACGACATTTCACACATGAAAACTTCACGGATGAAATCCCTTTCGAGGGATAACGCCGGATTTCCCCATCGCTCACACTGACCCTATGCCAGACGTTCGCCGGGCAAGCCCGCGTCCAACACCCGGACGAGCGTCATTCCAGTGAGAGCGGCGAACATTGAGAGAACCCAGGAAACCTGCGACACCGAAGACACGGGGCGGGTGCGCCCATGAGTTAGGCGTGGTCACCATCGACTTCAACCCCGGCCCCGACGCCAGGGACCGTCTGCGCCGTCTTTACTGCCTCCTGCTGGAACACGCCACCGATGGACAGCCCGCCCGTGGCGAAAGCAGGCAGGAACACGAGCTGGCCGTTGGCGGCGGCGGAGCAGAATGACCCAGTTCGGCTCTTCCCTATTATGACATTCTTTGACGCCGCCGCCCCTACTTGGTATCATCCTGAGCAACGGTTGGCCCGGCGGTGCGGCAAACACCCCGGGCCCGGCGCCACCTGAGTGAAGCAGGTGATGCGGTGGCATTGTACTACCCGCAGGCCCGCTCCCGACAGGAGGCGGGTCTTTTTGCTATGGAAGTAATCAGCAGGAGGCAATCATGGCGAGAACCAGGGCCAGGGCACAGAACCGTACCACAGGGCAGCGGGCGGCCATCTACGCCCGCGTTTCGGACAAGAGCCAGGCCGAGGACGACAAGACCTCCATCTCCGAGCAGGTGGCCGATATGGAGGCCTACTGCCAGCAGAAGGGGCTGACCATCACCGCCCGCTACCAGGAGGTGGGCCGGGGCTGGTCCAAGAAACGCCCCGAGTTCCAGCGGATGCTGGAGGACGCCAAGCGGGAGCGGTTCGACACCATCGTCTGCTGGAAGTCCGACCGCCTCAGCCGGGGCATGTTCCCCGCCGCCGCCCTGATGGAGGTGATTGAGGCCCACCAGATCCGGCTGGAAGCCGTCATGGACGCCATCGACATGAAGACCTTCGGACTCATGGCCGCCATCGGCAAGCTGGAACTGGACAACTTCAGGGAGCGTTCCACCATGGGAAAGCGCGGCTCGGCCAAGCAGGGACGCATGCCCGCTGGCGCCCCGCCCTACGGCTACCGCACCGGCGACGACGGCAGACCGGAAATCTACGAGCCCGAGGCCGAGGTGGTCCGCAGCATCTTCCAAATGTACGTCCACGAGGGCGCCTCCGGCCTGGACATCATCCGGCGGCTCACCCGGGACGACGCCCCCCTCAGGAACCCCGGCTCCCGCTGGCACAAGGCGTACGTCAGCGACATCCTCCGACGGGAGGTCTACAAGGGTACCTGGCACTACGGCCGGGCCCGTTGGGTGGTCACCGAAGGCGGCGAGATGGTCTACCCTAGGCCCAGGGACGAGTGGATCGAGATTCCCTTCCCGCCCCTGGTGGACGGGGAAATCTGGGACCGGGCCCAGGCCCTGAAGAAGCAGCGCAAGCAGCGCTCCAAGCGCAACACCAAGGCCTTCTACCTGCTGCAACACCTGGTCACCTGCGCGGAGTGCAACCGGCTGTTCGCCTGCCGGTCTTCGTACCGCACCTATACGAGGCGCGATGGCAAATCCGTCAGCAGGGACAGGACAACCCCCCAGCGCCACTACCAGTGCTACGGAATGCTGAACGACCGCCTCGGCTGCCGCAAGCCGGCGTCCATCCGCGCCGAACGGCTGGAGGGTCTGGTGTGGAGCCAGGTCAGGAACATGGTCCGGAATCCCGAGCTCATAGCGGCGGGCATCGAGTCCATGGACACGGAGGTTGACGGCGGCCTGGCGGAACGGATCGCCGGAGCCGAGCGCGACCTCCGAAAGATCCAGGTGGAGGAGGAGCGGGCCATCCGGCTCTACGTGTCGGGGAAGATCACCGAGGAGCAGTTGGACCAGCAGCGGCGGTTCATCATCGAGCGGCTGGAGGCCGCCCGGGCCAGCCTGCACGACCTCCGCGCCAGGGAGTCGATGGCGTCTGAGAAGCGGCTGGTGATGGAGAACCTGGTCCGGTGGTCGCACCGGTTCAGCCAGAGCCTGGACGGCCTGCCCGACGAGAAACGCCGCGAGGTCATACAGTTGCTCGTTGACCAGGTGGTCATCGACGGCGACAACAACGTGAACATCACCCTTGGCATAGCTACCGAGGATTTGTTGTCGTTTGAGGAATCGGAATCACCATCCCCACGCCGGAAGATAGTCCGATAGGGGGAGCGGACGCCGCCGAAATCGCCCTGAATGGCGGTGTTCGCAGTATCAGATACGGTGGTGGGCCGTGTGAGGCTCGAACCCCCGCGCTCCGGATTAAGAGTCCGGCGCTCTGCCAACTGAGCTACGAGCCCTCATTCGCACAACTGTTGTTCCGCTAATCACTCTGTAGGGCCCTGAAATTGCCCTCACGAAGGGCGTGATAAAGAGTTTGGTTGTCCTGCAGCATGTACGGCAGAAATATCTCTTCCAGTTCCACCATCCCCGTGTCGAGGAGCGCAAGCTGGGCCTCGGTCCAGTCCTTCAAGATCCGCCAGGCAACCCGGGTCGCTTGACGCTTGCGGGCCTCCACGTCTCTTACCAGAATCCTGTCTTGAGTGAGCAGGTGGAAGACCTGCGGCACATTGCAGGGCAACGCGAACGCCAGTGGCCCATGAGAAGTCGTTAACCTCCATTTGAGGCCACATGGCTCCCCATCATCCGGGATAGCTGTACTGGCAAAGACTTTTGTCTTATAATTGTTTTCAACCTGGTAAGGGGCATTCATAGACATGCTTAATGCCGCAGGATTTCTGCTCCTGTTTACCATCTTCTACAACGTTGCAGAAGGCACAATTGCCATCTGGTCCGGTATCGTTGCCGGCAGCTTCGCCCTGGTCTTCTTCGGGGCCGACAGCTGCATCGAGGTGGCGGCCGCCTCCCTGGTGCTATGGAGGGTGGGCATCAAGGATGGAGAGTATGCTGAGGCAGTGGAGCAGAGGGTAGTCCGGTTCATAGGCTGGACGTTCATCGCCCTGTCCACCGCCATCGTGTTGCAGTCAGCGTGGGCTCTTTCAGAGCGAAGCGGCGCCGAGGAATCCCTGGTGGGCATCGGGCTGGCGCTGGCCTCGGTCATCCTGATGCCCCTGATTGCCGTCTGGAAACTCCGCATTGCGTCCCAGGGGAATCTGCAGTCCTTAGCCATAGAAGCGAAGGAGTCATTGGCCTGTGCGATACTCTCCCTTACCTTGCTCGTCGGCCTGGTAGCCAATGCCGCCTTGGGCTGGTGGTGGCTGGACGCGGTTACAGCCCTGTTGCTGGTCCCCTGGCTGCTGCGAGAAGGACTGGGTGGGATTCGCAAAACCGGACCCTCCGACCAACTGGAGCTCTGCACCTGCCGGTGCTGCTGGTTCGGCCTGAAGACGCGCAGGCCCGCCACCTCTGTAAGCTGAGACAGAGCAAGTTTGTGTTCGCGCTCCGGGCTTAGGTATTGTATCGAGCTCCAACCGGTCGAAAAAGGGTGCCTGTCAATTTGACATCAGGTTGGTTTTGGCTTCTTGAGCGGCAGGCGGACCATGGCGATATGGACTCAGAGCACTCCTGCTTCCGAAAGTTCCTCACCGGCTTTGCCGGGCAGATTTGTGCTCGTCCACCCATCTTCGGGGCAGAGCCTCGAATCAATGGCTGTCCGGAACCGGGCTCACTACTGGCAGCAGCTGTCCTCCGGTAGCCGAAACCCAGGAAACCGCCCCGCAGTCATAGGTCGCATGGTCTCAATTAACCTGGACCAGTCGTAATCTGCCCAGCGCCAGCTCGGCTCCATCCCAGTCCTGAATGTTGACGAAATCTTGTAGGGCAGCCCCTAATCCGCCTATCTCGGACCGGGGCGGGATGCGAAGGTCAGAGAAGCAACCAGGGCATTCAACTATTTCCATGGTCCGTTGTCCTCGCATTATAGAGAATCCGCTTTCGGGGATTGAGTCTGGCCAGCAATTGCGCTACCTGCCAGACCGGAACGGCCAAAAGGAACGGCGTGGGCAAGACCGTCTTGCCGTCCCACAAGTCGCTGATTTCCGGGTCAGGCTTACCGTCCTGCAGGTGCTCCACGCACCAGATACCATCCTTGGGAAGCAGTTTTAGTTCCTTCATCGTCAACTCCCTCTTCCCGTCGCAATTCCGCACTGGCCACAATATCGGGCGTTGCCTGGTATCTCGGCGGTGCAGCCGGAACACGGGACCCGGGCAGGATAAAGGACGGCAGCGCAATAGCTGACAAATACCAGCAGCCGGCGCCGGCGGGCCTTACAGAAAATCAACTCCGGTGGATTGTCGTGGCCACACTTGGGACAAATCATGCTTCCTCTCGGTTCGTTCCAGAGTTCGTACAGTTTCCAGCCGGTGTAAATGGCGCAAAAGCCAACTGCAAGCAACAGGTCGGTCGTAACGCTGCCCATCGGCAGCCCCGCTACCCTGTCCAAGCCCCAGGCGACCGCCACAGCCGTAAGTGACGCGGCGTAGACCGTAGAGAGTTTTCGGAACAGTGTTTTCATAGCAAAGCCTCCATTCGATTTAACGCCTTCCTGGTGGCGGCGGCCTCGGTGCATTCCCGTGCGTTGGCGCAAATCCGGAACCATTCGCCGCGGCGCTCTGCCCAGTGGTACCACCGCCACTGGGCAGAGACCGGCAACGGCCGGCCGCAAAAGCCGCAATCAAATGTCATCGGGTCCTTCCGGCCACATGCTGACGGCAATAGGTGCCGTCATCAGCCTGGTAAAGGGTCTTGAAGGCCACACCGCAGGAGGCGCAGACCTGGGCTTGGGCGTGGGCGGCTCGATCCGCTCCTGGGCCGCGTCGCTGCACTTGTGGACGGTGGTGGCGCCGCCGGTGTTGTTAGCCACGATTACCGTGTCAATTCCCAGGGGGTAGGCCTGCCAGAACTGTTCAGTCGAGATAAGCCATTCCTCGTAGTCAATGGGGTTAGCGTTCAATGTCCTTTCCTCCAGTCTGTTAAGCAGCCTGGGCAGCTTTGGCCTCGCGCTCGGCCCTGGCCTTGGCCTGCCGTTTGGCCTTGCAGTCGGCGCACCGGCTTTCCCCGGGGATGACCAGCGCCGCCAGGTAGTCGGGACATCTCCGGACTCGGTAGCTGGTGGCGCGAATAACGTCCGTTGTGTAGGTGTCTCCGGCCAGTTCGCCCACAGGTCGGCGGCAGAGGGTATGGACGTAGTTGAGGGTTATGTGGACGATTCCAGGCATGGCGTGCCCCTACCGGCCTGGCCTGGCGAGATTGAGCATTCCGTTGGCCACTGGGACGACGTGGGCCCGGGCAAATGAACACCACCATTGGGTCGCCGGAGCGCTGGTAGTCTGGAAAGCTGGGGGGTACCGGAGAATTAACTGTGGGGATTGCCTTGGCTTAAGTTCGGGACGAGGTAGAACGGGGAACTAAGACCCGTGCCCCGCCGGTCGCAGCAGGGCAATGGCGCATTGGTGGCCTGGACAGCACCCGTGACAAGCCGAGGCCCGGCGTCCACCACGCCGGGCCTCAAAGCCTCGCCGTAAACGGGAATTGCCGGCTGTTGGGGGGTAGGGGTAACTAGGGTCTGAGGTGGCAGGCCTTTTCCTGGCGTCCCGGTCCTCGCTCACTTACCATTGGGGCTTCCGCCGGCGTGGTGGAATTGAGCTGCCGGGCTAATGTACCCCTTATGCTGAATAGCCTCTCCCGGCTTGCTGCCGGGAGAGGCTATTCAGTTTAAGGTGATGTGCCAACAGTTTAAGGCGATAGATTAAGTCTTCCTCCTGCGCCCCCCTTTGTCAAAGGGTTTCTTATTTTTCGATAGCTTCAGCTTCCATGACTACCAGGAATCCTCCCCCTGGTGCCATGCCCAGGAGTCGGCCAAAGGTCTGTATCTTGCCGCTGTCTACCCAACTCCTTATCCGAGAAGAGGGAATATCAAACTTTCTGGCTGCTTCGGGGAGAGTGATCAGACCTGGCGGCAACTCCCTGTACACCTTCGGCTTGCCGTTAGTGGGAAAGTTGGGCAGGGCTGATTGACAGCCCGCCTTCTCGGCTTCCTTTATTGCTCCATCCACCATGCTGACAATGCCTCCCTGGGTCAGGCCGGAGGCCAGGGCCGCCTCCAGGGCCGCCTGCAGGTCCTCGGTGGCCTGGGTAGTCTTGGTTTTTTCGACCATTACCACTGCTCCAAGGAGTAATGGCGGCTGGCCTCTTGCGTGTCGAGCAAGTGCTCTAACCAACTGAGCTAACCGCCCCTGGGGATGCCAAGTCTAGCAACGGGCCCTTCCCAGCGTCAACAATTTCCAGCCGGCGCCATCATACAAGGGCAGTAGAATGGCAGGTCCAACCTGACGGCGGACCCTGCCGCCGACCCCACCTACCACCTGCGGACACATGAAAAGACCTCCGTGGGGCTGGCCGCCGTTCTCGGGCCTGGCCCAGGGAGGTCCCTCGTGGCCTTGGGTTCTGGTTAACGCGACTACTTGCGCTTCAGGGCGTTGGGGTCGGTGTTCTTGAAGTAGTCGTAATTCATGGCGATGTAGTTTTCCCACTGGGAAGGAACGGCATCCTCTGCGAAGATGGCGGTCACGGGGCAGACCGGCTCACAGGCGGCGCAGTCAATGCATTCATCCGGGCTGATGTAGTACATGTCGTCGTCGTCGGTGGTGTAAATGCAGTCAACCGGGCAGACATCCACGCAGGCCGCGTCCTTCACACCAACACAGGGCTCAGTAATTATGTAGGTCATTATTTTGTTGCTCCTCTGAACTAACGGTTCTTGGGTCTCTCCCGGCCGCTGGAGCCACCTTCCCGGCTATCAAGGGCAGGTCCCACCAGTAGGCAACGAAATTATAGCATAGCGCAACTGGTTTGCAAAAATGGCAGGCAGGTAAGTCAGACCGGCCGCGAGCGGGAGGTTCAGGACTTTTCCATCTTCCTGTACCTCCGGTGGGGGCAAAGCTGCTGGGGCAACCGGTGTGGCTGCCCCAGTCTTTCGATTCCCGTCGGCCGGATGGGCTAGAGGACCAGGCCGTAGGTGCGTTTCTTGATGGAAAGGTTGACGAAGGTCTCGGTGCGCTGCACCCCGTCGATGGGGCCGATCTTGGTCCGGAGGAACTGGCCCAGGTTTTCGGCCGATTCGAGGCCCGCCCAGACGAAGACGTCGTAGGCGCCGGTGGTGACGGCTACGTAGTGGGCCTCGGGCAGGTTGATCAGGGATTCGGCGACCAGGTCCGACTTGCCGGGGCCGGTCTGCATGCCGATCAGGGCGGTAGTGGAGAAGCCCAACTTTTCCAGGTTGGGCACGGCAACCACCCGCACCACGTCGTCGTCCAGCAGCTTCCGCAGCCGGCGGCGCACGGTCCCTTCGCTGACCCCCACTTCCCTGGCGATTTTCGCGTTGGAGGCTCTACCGTCCAGTTGCAGCAGGGCGATTATTTTCCTATCCAGTTCATCCATTGGCTGGTACTCTCCCTTATGTGCTTTGTCGGAACATGCAAAACGAATCATAGCCCAATGGCAGTTTAGTGTCAACCGGCCACCAAAATTTCCGAAAAGCGCATAACTTGGCGACAAAACTCTGGATACCGCTACGGATATCGAAAAACCTGCTATCGTACATTTTCGTTACGGCCGGAACATTATCCAGTTTATCCCGCCCCTGGCAACCAATTGTTTCGTAAGTGTAAATCGGGGGCAGGGATACGGGGGTTGAAGAAAAATTTACATATTCCAGCCATTTCCCGTTATTTCCGGTCGTATTGTATTTGGAGCTGGGGGATAGATGGCGGCTGATGCACCAGGGCTCTCCCTAATTTGCAGATACGGAAGGGGACGTCTCTGGCGGAAAGTGGCTGGCTGCCCCCTCTACACTGATACAAGAGATCCGGTTGCTGACCGTGGCCGGCACCTCCTCCAGCCCAGACGGAAAAGGGAGTGGCCACAGGATTATGGTAGAGGAGGGCCATCGGGGTCGACAAGGGGCGGGTGTCACATTACGGGTCTCCGTGTCGGTTCCGAGGAGTCCGAGCTTTCCCAGATTTCGCCTTCAAGGTAGTCTCACCAGCTCCAGCCGGGTCTTTGGGCGGGACTTCAGGCCCTTCGGCACACTCAGGACTACGGGGCTTCAACCCGAAGTGGAGGGCAGCAGTCCGGTCAGGGTTTGCCCTGGGGGCGGCAGCGTTCCAATTCAGGAGGTTTTGAGGGCGAGCCTCGGGCGGATGGCCGCCCGAGGCGGACCCCTGCGAGTGCACCCTCAGAACCACCCAATACGATGCGATGCCCTGGACGGCGCGTTCTTGACCTGGGTGTCACGTTTGGATACATTGGATTGAGGAACAATTTCCGCCGGTTGCCGCGAGAGAGCGGCGGCCTGGAATTACGTCGAAAACACCACTGCCAGAGGTATGAAGATGACCATGTTTAATCCCTCCGCCGGCGGAGGTTACGGGTATAACCTGGCCGAAGCGGACCGCATATTCACTTCGGCCATGACCGGTCTTTACGGCTGGACGGCCCTGGGCCTGGGCGTGGCGGGGGTCGTGGCCTGGGTGTTCGCCTGGACGGGCCTGTTTCTGCTGTTTACCGGCTTCCTGGGAATGATCCTGGGACTGGTCCTGGCCATTGGGTGCCTGTTCGGCATGCAGTTCGCCGCCCGCCGGGGCGCGTCCCTGGCGTTGGTGGGGGCTCTCTACCTGGGCTTCACCGCCCTCATGGGGGCGACGCTGTCCTATGTCTTTGTGGTGTTCTCCGGCCCCAGCATTGCCCAGGCCTTTGCCGGCGCCTGCGGGCTGTTCGCCCTGATGAGCGTCTTCGGTTTCACCACCAAGAGGGACCTGTCCAAGATCGGGATGCTGGCCGTCATTGCCCTGATCGGGATGATAGTGGTGGGCCTGGTCAATGCCCTGCTGTTCCAGTCCAGCGGGCTGCAACTGCTGCTGAGCGTTATCGTCCTGCCCATTTTCATGGGCCTGACGGCGTGGGAAACCCAGGCTCTCAAGCAGGAGGCCCGGGAAGCCGCCGCCGAGGGCAACGCCGATGCCGCCAGCCGCATAGCCCTGGTCGGGTCGGCGGGAATGTTCCTGAACATCGTTAACATGTTCCTGGCGCTGCTGCACATCCTTCATTTCTTTGGTGGGAACGATTAGGGGGCCGTTCCCAGGCGCCCAGTGGAGTTTGAGAAGTTTCCTTTCAGCCCCATCCTGTCCTTCCCCGCCAGAGGTCCGCCTGAGGCGGATTCCGCCCCGTCAAAGGGGGAAGGGATTTCCATTTTGCTGTTGACCTTAACCAACAAGGAGAAACGGTTCCGTAAGGGGGTTATGGCGTCCGTAACTCACCGTGCCATATCGCCCTATGCCCGGCAGCCGGGCCGGATCTGCCGAAAGACGGAGTTCCCGCTCCGTCGGGGCGGACGGGAACGACGGTCTAACCCTGATGTTGATTTACGATAACCTCTATTCCTGAAGGAGTTTCCCGACGTGAAATTACCATTACTGGCGCGTCGCGCCATTCCGGTGGTGGCGCCGGTATTTCTGGCGGCATTTTTGGCGACGGCCTGCGGCGGCGCATCGGAGGATGCCGCCTACCGCATTGGCGTCATGGAATCCCTTACCGGCCCGGGCGAGTCCTACGGCACGGTGGCCAACCAGGCCAAGCAGATGGCCGCCGACGAGATCAACGCCGCCGGAGGCATTGACGGCCGTCCCCTGGAACTGGTGGTGGAGGACTCCCAGTGCAGCGCGCAAGGGGCGGTGGCGGCCTACCGCAAGCTGACCAGCGTGGACGGCATCCGCATCATCCTGGGCACTTCCTGCAGCGGCGCCATGCTGGGGGCTGCGCCCCTGGCTGAGGCTGACGGCGTCATCCTCTTTTCCGGCCTGGCCAGCAATCCCGACATTGCCAAGGCCGGCGACTACATTTTCCGTACCCAGATCAGCGACGTGGAGGTGGGCATCGGCACCGGCAACCTGCTTTGGGAGGACGGGATAAGGCGCCTGGCCACCATTACCGAGTCCACCGACTACGCCGAGGGTGTGCGGCGCACCACGGTGGAGCAGTTCAAAAAGCGCGGCGGGCAGGTGGTGGCCGCCGAAAGGTTTGCCTCCGACATCACCGACTTCCGATCCCAGCTGAGCAAGCTGATCGCGGCGGGACCGGAGGCGCTCCATCTGTCTCCCCAATCGGAGTTTGCCGCCGGCACTGTCCTCAAGCAGGCCAGAGAACTGGGGTACGACGGGCCCATCTATGCGGAGACGGTGTCGGTAGGCACCACCGCCCTGGAAATTGCCGGCCCTGCGGCCGACGGGATGACGGCCATCGTGTCGGACCTGGCGCCGGACAACGAAAAGGGGCAGCAGGTGCTGGCCAGCTTCCGGGAACGGTATGACTACGTTACCCTGCCCTGGCACCTGGGTTCGGCATATGACAACGTCCATATCGCCGCCGAGTGCCTGGAACAGACGGGGGACGACCAGGATGCCGACGGTTTTCGTGACTGCCTTTACGGCATCACCTGGAGCGGGGCCATTGGCGACAACTACAGTTTTGACGCCGACGGCGAGGTAGTGGGCCTGTCGCGGGTGGTGGTGCGGATACTGCCGGCCGGGGAAAGAACGTCGGAAAGGAAGTACGATGTGCTGGGGCCGGCCCCCGGCGCGCCGTGAGGGGCCGCCGTCCACTGCATTGGGACAGCGATAAGGTTTGCCGCGCTATAAGGCGGCTATCATGACCGGGTGACCTTACCACGTGACCTTCCGGCGGCAGGGGAAAGGGGGAAGCTGCATTGCAGCTAAGGCCTGTTGGCGCAAGTCATGGCTGTCGCCAATGCTATGTTACCGGGGGCTTGCTGCGGGGTTCCTGGATCCTCCCGGGAGGCCACCTTTATGGCAGGCTGGATTTTAGATTCTTCACTGCGTTCAGAAAGACAGGTCCGGTGGCCGAACCCGACCGGGCCGGTGGTTGAACGTGACGGGGCGAGATGAACAGTGACGAGTTCGGGTCAGCGCGCGCCTTAAATGAAGCTGCCCCGCCGCCGCCCGCGGGTATAGGCCACTCTCATCAGGTAGGTTATGGCCCCGGCCAGCGCCAGGATGCCCGCGATTACCAGAACGGGTACCCACATGCTGACGCTGGAAGGCCGGTGCAGGTAGGTTACATTGACCCGGGCGCTGGGCTGGCGGCCCTGGCGGGGACCACTATCGGACCAGCCGGGTCGGTCGAGGACTTCCCGCGCTGATACCGCCCCCTGCCTTTCAATGAAATGGGCCGCCCGGTTCAGATCATCGGGGAACACGCGGAAGACGATCTCAGCCCGCTCCTCGGGCCCTTCCGATGCCAGGTAGACCTCGTCTATCTCGCCCAGGCGGGCGTCCACAAATTGCCGCAATCCGGCAACGCTGCCGGGGACGCCGTTAACTTCCAGCACAAAGGTGGCCGCCGGTCCCCGCTCCATCACAACGCCCCGGGGAAACAAGGCGACGTGGATGGTGGCCAGGTCAACCTGGCGTTCCAGCAGATGCAACTGCCACTGGGCCCGCTCAATGTCCGTCCTGGCCCGGGCCAGTTCCCGCTCCACGCTCAGCAGTTCGGCCACGGAATTGCTGCGTTCCACCAATGAAGCCAGGCTCTGCTCTTCCCCCTGCAGGGCGGCCAGGCGGGCGGTGAGGTCGACGTGCCGATCGGTAACGTCCTCGCTGCCCAGGCTGCGGTACTGGACCACGCCCAGGCCCTGGATCCGGTCCAACGCCCGGTCCAACTGGTCCTGGGGAACTTTGATGGTTACTTCCGACCTGGACTGGTCCGCCACCCCAATGCTGGTCAGGCGTTCGACGTGACCACCCAGGCTGGCGGCGATGGACTGGACCTGCAGGGTAGCTCCCTCCACCGAGGCCACCTCCAGGCCTACCTGGGCCAGGGACATGGGAGCGCCACCGAATCCTCCGGCCAGCCCAGGGGCGTGGACACCAGCGGCAGGGAATGGAACCGAAGTCGGGACTCCGGCGTAGTACCCGGTGTAGCCCGCGGTGGCATCCCCGCGGGAGGCTGCGACCGAGCGGCTATCCTGAACTGTCTCCCGCAACGCCAGGCTGCGACCGCTGTCCTCCTCTGCGGAGCCGCAGGCTGAGAACGCAAGCAGCAGGCATGCCAGCAGGGGCAGGACCAACAGTCTGTTCATCGGCGGCGCTCTTTGGGTTAAAATAATATCCAGAAGCCGATTTTACTATAAATGGCCAAGGGTAAAATATGTGAATTTGTACCGAGATTGAGCAATCTTGGCGCAGTCAACCGGCAATGTCCCGTGCGCCGGCGGCGCCGGCAGTAAAGTACATCGACCCCTGTGAAATGTCTCTCGCGAAACTCCGATGGGGCAACCACTTTGAAGTGAGGAACAACGCGAAGACTCCGTCATACCGGCGAAATCCGGTATCCCCTCTCCAACTCCCCTGGATTCCGGTCCGCCGCGACGGACCGGAGTGACGGTTAAAGTCCCACCCATCATTACCGACCCGTTGAATTACCAACCCAGCGGAACAAGCCCCTTTTGTGGAGGAATACCCGATGCAAAGATTACCTGCCGCCCTGGGCTACGGGGCGTTGAGCGGGGCCCTGCTGACAGCCCCCCTCGTCGCCTTGATGTTCCTGGTGGACAAGCTGCTGGACCTGCCTTTCGTTCCTTTTGCCCTTTTTGACTGGATTGCCACCGTAACGCCGGGGCCGTTGATAACCTTTGGCATAGACATGATGATCGAGTCCCTGCTCCTGTTCAACCTGAGCGTCGCCGCCGCCGCCAAGACCAGTGAGCAGATAGCGGCGGTGCTGATGGTCTTCTTCATGGGCGTGGCAGCCGCGGCCATTTTCTTTGCCGCGCTGCGGTCCCGCGCTCTCACTCCAGGCGGGTTCGAGGGCGGATGGCTGGGACGATTCTTTGCCCAGCCGGTACCGGGCATTGTGTTGGCCCTGGTCGTCGGGCTGCCGCTGACTGCCGTGAGCCTGCCCATGGGCCAGTCGACCATGAACCCGGTGGTTACTTTCGTGGTATTGATGGTCCTGTTCCTGGCCTGGGGCCTGGCGGTGGGCTACCTCCGCCGGCAGCTGTCCCCATTGCCGCAGGCCGAAACGGGCGAGGAAGATTTGGAAATGGCGTCGGTCAGCGTAATAGACCGGCGGCAGTTCCTCATCCGGCTGGGGGCCACCACCGCGACCATTACCGTTGCCAGCGCCGGCCTGGGCGCGGCCCTGGGGCAGGGTGAGCAGGTCCGCATCGCCGAGTCGGTAGCCGATTCCATGCCTCCCAGCGAAATGCCGCCCCGCCGTCCCCTGCCCAACGACGGCGATCCCCTTACGCCGGCCCCGGGGACCCGGCCGGAGTACACGCCGGTGGAGGACCACTACCAGGTGTTCCTGCGCACCGAGCCCACCTTCATCGACATTTCCAACTGGGTGCTGCCCATCCACGGGCTGGTGGCCAACCCCAAGGAACTGACCATCGAGCAGATCCGCAACGACTACCCCATGCGGGAGCAGTACGTGACCCTGTCCTGCATTTCCGGGCGTATCGGGACCACGCTGATCAGCACCACCCACTGGACCGGGGCGGACCTGCAGTCGGTGCTGGCCGACGTGCAGCCCCTGCCCGAGGCCAAGTACCTGGTAATCAAGTCCGCCGACGGCTTTTACGAAACGGTGGCCCTGGACCTGATTGCCTCGGACGAGCGGATCATGCTGTGCTACGCCTGGGATAGCGAACCCCTTCCCTTCGACCACGGCTTCCCCCTGCGTATCTGGCTGCCCGACCGCTACGGGATGAAGCAGCCCAAGTGGATCGTGGACATTGAAGTTACCGACGAGTACCGGGAGGGGTACTGGGTGGAACGCGGCTGGGACGAGGTGGCCCGGGTGAAGGCCACATCGGTGATAGACACGGTGGCGGTGCGCGACCTGGTGGAGGCGGAAGGACAGCGCCTGGTGCCCGTGGGCGGCATCGCCTTCTCGGGAGCCAGGGGCATTTCGGCGGTGCAGGTGCGGGTGGACGGCGGCCCCTGGCAGGACGCCCAATTGCGGACGCCCCTGTCGGAGACTACGTGGGTCATCTGGCGGTACGACTGGCCCTTCGCCGCCGGAGATCACACCTTCGAGGTGAGGTGCGCTGAACTGGACGGTACCCCGCAGATCGAGGAGGAGCAGGGCAACCGGCCCAGCGGCGCTACCGGCATCCACAGCCGCAAGGCCACGCTGTAGGGGAGTTCGTCCGACGCCTCTATCTGAGCAGAGTTTAAGTGGTCTCGTTCCAGGCTTCCGGCCATCCCGGAAGCCTGGAACGTTGAGGCCGGCAGCCGAGTTGGTTGCCTGGACCAGGCCAGGCGAAGCCTTTCCTCCCGCCCCCGCGCCCCTCTCAAAATCCCGGTTTTCCGCCGGCTTTTTCGCTAGCGCCCGCCCCGCTTTTTCCGGTAGCGTTTTCCTGTGATTTTTCAGCGAGATTGATGTGGCCGGCGTGCGTCGATGACGGGCGGGGCTGGGAGGAAGGGTATGACGCGATCATTCAAGACTGTCCTGTTCCTGACATTGGGGCTGCTGCTTATGGGCCTGGCCGCCTGCTCTGCAGAGGAGGCGCCTGGGGAACCTCGGGATGCGGTGGAAGACCCCGCCGCTCGGACGGCAAGTGCCCAATCGCCTGCTCCTCAACCCGCAGCGGTCCAGGAACCGGCCCCGACCGGACTGGACCGGGGAACGCCCAGGCGCGGAGGACACCTGGTGCTGGCCTCCATGGCCGACTACCCCACCCGCGATGTCCACCGGTCCCCCCAGGAAACCCTGGCCACCCTGGGTCCCGGGCTGGCCTACAGTCGCCTCCTGCGCCTGGAAACGGGGCGGGAAGTGGAGCAGCCCAACCTGACTCTGCAGTGCGACCTTTGCGAAAGCTGGGAGCTGGCGCCGGATATGTCCTATGTTTTCAGGCTGCGGTCGGACGTGTATTGGCAGGACCTGCCGCCGGTGGACGGCAGGCAGCTAGTGGCCGACGACCTGGTGTCCAGCTACGATCGGATGCGCACTCCCGGCTGGCCGGGCGAGGCCCGCTTCGCCGACCGGGGCATTGGCGAAATCGAGGCGCTGGACGACCATACCCTGCGGGTGAGCCTGGAGTTCCGGGACTCGGACGCCCTGCTGGCCCTGGCCGACGGCCACAGCAAGATCGTTGCGCCCGAGGTCCTGGAGCAGTTCGGGGGGTTGCGGGGAGCGCCGGTTATCGGGACTGGCCCCTGGGTCTTCGAGCAGAAAATACCCGGCGGCGCCACCGAGTACAGCCGCAATCCCGAATATTTCGAGCCGGACCTTCCCTACCTGGACGTCATAACGGTGAAGCCCGTCACAACCGCTTCAGAGGGCGGTTCAGTTAACCCGGAAAGGCTGGCCCTGCTGGAGGCGGGTCAGATTGACGTGGTGGTGGCGTCGCCCACCGACTGGCCCCACCTGGAGCGCAGCAGCGTGGAGTTCAACTCCCGGGTTTCGCAGCAGCCGGAGATCGGCATGGTGCTGACGCTCAATGCCGGGCAGGAACCCCTGGACAACCTGGCCGTCAGGCAGGCCATTTTCCGGGCGGTGGATCCCTGGGAATACGTCGACGTGAACTGGCAGGGACAGGGGGGAGTCGGCCTGGGCATGCCCGTTCGCAGCCCCGGCTGGCAGCTGGGCCAGAGTGAACTGCTGGCCGGCTACCTGGGTTCCCACAGCGTGGCCCGGGACATTCTGCAGGACGACGAAATCGTCTACCCGCCCACCCTGGAGATTGCCGTGGCCGACCTGGGGCCCGACTACCGGCGGGTTGGATACCGGATTCAGCGGGACCTGAAGGCCGTGGGGTTTGAGGTCAACGTAACTGTCATGGATCCGGCGGCCCTGCAGGATGCCATGTTCGGCGAGGAGCGGGACTACCAGGTTGCGCTGGCCCCGGCGCCGCCCCATCCCACCACCAACGGCTATCTCTACACGCTACTGCACAGCGGCGGCCCGGGAAATATCGCCAACCACGACGACAAGGCGCTGGACGCCTTGATCGAAGTGCAGGCGGCGGAACTGGACCCGGCCCGGCGGCAGGAGTGGCTGCTGGACTTGCAGCGGCACACCATGGAGCAGGCCTACATGTTCAGCCCCATAACCGGTTCCTACCGCTGGGTTTTCGACTGGGACCTGGAGAATTTTTACCCCAACACGGCCCTGTCCGAGTACCATTACTGGGCGGAGGCCTGGTTGCGGCAGTAGGGCGGGACCGCTCTTACGGGCTACGGAGTCTGGGGAAGGCGCTGAACGTCCGCCCCGGGACCTTCATCACGGCAATGTGCCGGTGGTGACTGCGCCTTTGAGACTATTGTAGGGGCAGCCCTTGTGGCTGCCCCGCTCCTTTTTCATAACGATGCCAACAGGGCAGCGGTCTACCCCGGCGTGGCGTAGGTTTCCGGCAGCGCCCCGGCGCCCCGCTTCAACCCCTTCAGGTAGGCGATCTGCCCCTGGTGCTGGTAGAACTCGCCCAGCAGTTGCCGGTAGACGCTGCCCACCGTCAGGTTGGGACGGCGTTCGCGGGGGACGCGGTCAAAGTCCTCGGTGGAAAGGCCGCGCAGGTGTTCCAGGGTGGCGGCTCGCACCGCCTGGCCGTACCGCAGCAGTTCCTGCAGGTCCAGGGAGGGGAAGTTCGCCACCTGCTCCGCAGTGTGTCCGAAGCCGTTGTCCCGGGTGGGCAGGCCGAATTTCTCGTGCCAGCCCTCCCGCTCCCAGATTTCTATCTGTCCCTGGATGAAGAACTGGACCCACATATCCTCCACCCGGATGGTGTGCCACAGCATCCAGCCCATGGGGTTGGTGTCGGGGCCCGGCTGCCAGGTAAATTCCTCGGGCGTCAGGTCCTTCACCGCTTCCACCAGCAGGTCTTGCTCCATTTCCAGGGCCGATTCGATGAATTCGTTAAGGTTCATGGTTGCCTCAATTTGTGAGAACTTCTGATTGGGAAAAGCTGAGTTCCTTCCTCCTTGAAGGGGGAAGGCCAGGATTGGGGGTGAACGGCGCCAAAAGAAGCGCCCGGACCAACGCGTGAATCCGGTTGACGACCTGGACAGCCGGTCAGTCCTTGAAAAAGCCGGTTATTGCGGCCAGGAACTCGTCCGGCCGTTCCACCTGGGGGATGTGGCCGCAGCGCTCGATTACCTGCAAGGTGGCGTTGGGCAGCAGTTGCCGGAAGGCGGGCCCGTAGGCCGGGGGCACCACGCCGTCGGAGTCGCCCCACAGCAGCAGGGTGGGCATGGTGATGCGGTGGACCCGCTTGGGCAGTCCCTTGTCGGGTATGGGCCAGACGAACTTGCCCACCGACGCCAGGGTCTGGGTGCGGGTAAGGTCCGCCTCCATCCGTTCCTGCGGGTCTTCGGGCGGAGCCATGAAGGCCTGGGCGATTTCGGACTGCCCGTCGTACCACAGCAGCCCTTCCCGTTCCGAGCGGGTGAGGATGAAGAAGTCGGCCACGGGAGTGTCTTCCAGCCACAGGCCCAGAGAACCCACCAGGGCCAATCGCCGGATGCGTTGGGGGCATTGGGCCGCCAGCTCCGCCGCCAGCAGGCCGCCGTAGGAATGGCCCACCACGAAGGTACGGTCCAGCCCCAGCTCCTCCAGCAGTTCCTCGTAGAACAGCACCAGGTCCCACAGGTCGTCCAGGTGTTCCAGTCCCAGGGACTGGGCAACGCCGGGATGGGCGGGAGCGATGACGTGGAACTCTTCGGACAGCCGGTCCAGGCAGGCGTCCCAGCCGGTGAACCCCCCGGCGCCGTGAAGGTAAAGCAGGTTGTCGCCGCTGCCGCCCTCCACCAGCTGGACGTTGAACTTGCCGTTACGAAAGGAGACGAACCTCTCCGTGTGCTGGGCCAAGGGTGGAACCTCGCTATGATTTAACGCAATTATTCTAAATGCTAAGGTGAGCCGGTAGCGCCGCCCATCATGTCACCCTGAGCGAAGCCGAAGGGTCTAAAATCTTCGCGCTCAGAGTTGTTCAAGGAGGTGGAAAAACTGTGCATCGCCGGCAGGTCAATCCTGGGTGGAGCCCGAGGGTTCGGCATACCAAGGCTGGAAAGTGTCGGACATATTAGGCTCCATATCTCCTGTATCGCTGCTTTGGCGAGTAGCCCTCATCCTCTAGCAGGTCTTTCCCCTTCGCCGCCGCCACGGCCAGACGGTCGCACCGTTCGTTGTCGGCTACGCCCGCGTGGCCCCTTACCCAGCGGAACTCTACATCATGGGTGGCGCACAAGTCCAGCAGCCTGGCCCAAAGGTCCGGGTTCACCGCCTTTTCCCGCTTGTTGCGCATCCACCCGTTGGCCCGCCACTTGACGGCCCAGCCCTTCTCCACGGCGTCCACCACGTACCTGGAATCGCTGAAGAGGACCACCTGGCAGGGCTGGTTCAGAGCCTCCAGCCCCCTGATGGCGGCCAGCAGTTCCATGCGGTTATTGGTGGTTAGGCGGTAGCCGCCGCTCAGCTCCCGGCTGCGGTCGCCGTAGCGCAGAACGACGCCGTAGCCGCCGGGGCCGGGGTTGCCCAGGCAGGCGCCGTCGGTGTGAATCTGGACGTGGTCAGGCAGGGGGGTGCTCCAGTTCGCGAATAACCCTTAACTCTTCCAGCGCTCCATCTTCCCATTGGGACTCGCAACATGCCGGAACTTTGCTGGATCTTTTTTCATCCCAACCGGGCGGGAAAATGTTCACTACTCGTTCCTGTTCGTCATTCATAATAGCAGATGTCGTCCGTAGAAGACTTGGTGCTGAGTCCCCGGCATTAATTGTAAGTGAAATTTGCCAGGCTATGGGTTAGAGTTAATAGCAATGTGATCAACCCACCTCTTTCCGATGAATCAGGAAAATGTCGAAATGCTTCCCACGATTGAAAAGAATGCTGAACAATTGGAAGAGCTTTGCCTTTGCTATGGCGTTAGCCGCCTGGAGCTTTTTGGCTCGGCGGCCACGGGAAAATTCAGGGACGGGGAAAGCGACCTGGACTTTCTGGTGGAGTTCCTGCCCTCGGCTGTTGCCAATTATGCTGACAACTATTTCGGCCTGCTGGAAGGACTGGAGCAACTGTTTGGCCGGCCGGTGGACCTGGTAGTTGAGCGCGCCATCCGGAATCCCTTTTTCCGCCAGTCCGTTGCAGAGACCAAGAGCCTTATTTATGCGGCTTGAAACCAGGAAATACCTTTCAGACATTCAGCAAGCTGCTGGGCGGGTGCAGAGATTCACCTCCGGCAAGACCCTGGCCGACTACCGAGAAGATGACTTGCTGCGCTCTGCAGTAGAACGTCAGTTTGAGGTTGTCGGAGAAGCAATGAACAAGCTGGCGAGGGTGGATGAAGGCACGGCCCGGCGAATTACCAATTTCCAGCGAATAATCGCCTTCCGCAATATATTGATTCACGGGTATACCGATGTGGATGATGGGCTGGTGTGGGACGTGGTGGGGACGTACTTGCCCCGACTGGTAAGGGAAGTCAACTCCCTGCTGGACGAATAGTTACCTGCCTCCTACTCCGTAGTAACCGAATCTTCCCTGCCTTCTATGGCGGCGTTTAGGGTGTGCCACGGCAGCACGGCGCACTTGATGCGGGTGGGGAAGGCGGACACCCCCGACAGCATTTCCAGGTCGCCCAGCAGGTCGTAGTCCACGTCGGCGTCGGGGTCGGTGATCAGGGAGTGGAAGCCGTCGAAGATTTCCTCGGCCCTGGCCAGGGTCTCGCCCTTGACGCTCTGGGTCAGCATGGACGCCGACGCCCGGGAGATGGCGCAGCCGTGACCCTGGAAGGCCGCGTCGGTGATCACGCCGTCCTCCACTTTCAGGTACAAAGTGATCTGGTCGCCGCACAGGGGATTGTAGCCGTCGGCCTTCCGGTTGGCGTCCTCCAGCTTGCGGAAGTTGCGGGGCTTGTTGTTGTGCTCCAGCAGGATTTCCTGGTACAGGTCGTGCAGGTTGGACATCAGCGACTGAAAACCTCGATTACCCGGTCAATGCCCTTGACCAGGGTGTCTATTTCTTCCTTGGTGTTGTAGAAGGCCAGGGACGCGCGAATCGTGGCCGGAACGCCGTACCGGTCCATCAACGGCTGGGCGCAGTGGTGGCCGGTGCGCACGGCGATGCCCTCGGTGTCCAGGATGGTGCCCACGTCGTGGGGATGGACGTTTTCCATCACGAAGGACATGATGCTGCCCTTGTGGCGGGCGGTGCCGATCAGTTTCACCAGTTCGATTTCGGACAATCGCCGGGTGCCGTAGTCCAGCAGTTCCTTCTCCCAGGCGGAGATGCTGTCCATGCCAATGCCGTTGACGTAGTCAATGGCGGCGCCCAGGCCCACGCTGCCGGCGATATTCTGGGTGCCGGCTTCGAACTTGTTGGGTATGACGTTGTACAAGGTCTTCTCAAAGGTGACCGAGCGGATCATCTCGCCGCCGCCCTGGTAGGGGGGCATTGCGTCCAGCAGTTCGGCCCGCCCGTACAGAACGCCCACGCCGGTGGGGCCGTACAGCTTGTGGCCGGAAAAGGCGTAGAAATCGCAGCCCAATTGCTGCACGTCAATGGGTACGTGGGCCACCGCCTGGGCCCCGTCCAGCAACACGGGAATGCCCCGGGCGTGGGCCAATTCAATCATTTGCGCGACGGGATTTATGGTTCCCAGGGCGTTGGACTGGTGGACGATGGAGACGAACCTGGTGCGGGGCCCGAGCAGGTTCTCGTATTCCTCCAGCAGCAGTTCGCCTTCGTCGTTGATGGGGATGACCTTCAGGTGGGCGCCCTTTTCCTGGCAAAGAATCTGCCAGGGAACGATGTTGGAGTGGTGCTCCATGGCCGTGATGATAATCTCGTCGCCGGCCTCGATGTTGGCCCGGCCGTAGGTCTGGGCCACCAGGTTGATGCCCTCGGTGGTGCCCCGGACGAAGATGATCTCCTTGTCGTGCTCGGCGTTGATGAACCGCCGCACTGTTTCCCGCGCGCCCTCGTAGGCGTCGGTGGCCAGCTGGCTCAGGGTGTGGACGCCCCGGTGGACGTTGGAGTTTTCGGTCATGTAGTAGTTGACCAGAGCGTCGATGACAGCCTGGGGTTTCTGGGTGGTGGCGGCATTGTCCAGGTAGACCAGGGGCTTGCCGTGGACCATCTCCTTCAGGATGGGAAAGTCCTCCCGTATCCTGCCCACGTCAAAGGGGCTTGCGGATGTAGTCAATCTAGGCACCTCCCTGCCCAGGGCGAGAATTTGGACTCCTGCCGGCTATACCGGCCAGCACCTTGCCGCTCACCGTGTCCAGGAACAATCGGTCCAGGTATTCCCGCACCGGTTCGTGGGCAACGGTATCAATAATTTCGCTGGCAAAGGCGTGGATCAATATCTGGCTGGCGGTCTCCGGGTCCAGGCCCCGGCTGCGCATGTAGAACAGGGTGTCTTCGTCAATGTGGCCCGCCGTAGCCCCGTGGCCGCACTTAACGTCGTCGGCGAAAATCAGCAGGCTGGGCTTGCTGTCCACCTCGGCCCGGTCCGACAGGATCAGGTTCTTGTCCGTCTGCTGGGCATCGGTTTTCTGGGCGTCCTCCCGCACCAATACCGTGCCGCCGAACACCGCCCTGGAGCGGCCGTCCAGGATGCCCTTGTAATAGAGGCGGCTGGTGCCGTGGGGGTGGGCGTGGTCGATGGATACCAGGTTGTCCATGTGCTCCGTATTGTCCGTCAGGTACAGGCCGTTGAGCGAACAGTAGGCCCCGGCGCCGTCCAGCAGCACCGACAGGTCGTGGCGACCCAGGGCGCAGCCAAAGGCAAAGGAACCGGCCTCGTAGCTGCTGTCCCGGGCCTGGGTGACCCGGGTGGATCCCACGTGGTAGGCGTTGCGGCTCTCGTCCAGCAGGCGATAATGGGTGACCCTGGCCCCTTCACCCACTTCAATCTCGGTTACGGCGTTGGTGAAGTACTGGGAAGCCTGGGCCGGGTCGGCGCCCACGTAAGACTCAAACACGGTCAACCGCGTGTTGCGTCCCGCGACAACTAGTGTGCGGGGGTGAACGACGGTATCCTCTCGCTGGCGCAGGTGAACAATGTTTACGAAGACCTCTTCTTCGTAATCATCCGGCAGCACCACACAGGCTCCATCGTCGAGGAAAGCCGTATTCAGGGCCACGAAGGCGTCCTCTTCTATGCTGGCGTGGCCGCCCAGGTGGTCTCGAAGGCCTGCCGCATCTGCGCCGGTTTCCAGGATTCCGGACAGGGAGCTCACCACTGGTATTTCGGGCTGTCCTCCCAGCAACGGCTGCCCGTCCAGAAACACCAGCCTGGTCCAGGAGTTATTAAGGAAATCGCCCACGTTGGGCGCGCCGTCCGCCCCTACCAGCAGGAGGGTTGGATCATCGCCCCGGGAATCCGGAGCCGAGAATTGCCCTTGTGCTATGGGCCGGACGTTGGTGTACTTCCAGGGTTCGTTGCCCCGGCGGGCGGTGGGGAACCCCCTGGCGTCAAAACTGTCCCACGCGGCGGCCCGCAGGTCATTGAGCCAGGCGGGGTTGCTGGCGGACAGTTGGTCCCGCAGGGCCAGGTAGTCGGCGTAGTAGGACGGATGGTTTATGGCGGGCGCGGTGCTCATGGTTAACTGCCGGCCTCCACCGCTTCCTTGATCCAGTCGTAGCCCTTTTCCTCCAGCTCCAGGGCCAGTTCCGGACCGCCGGAGCGGACGATGCGGCCGTCCAGCAGCACGTGGACCTGGTCGGGAGTAATGTAGTTGAGCAGACGCTGGTAGTGAGTTACCAGGACGATAGCATTCTCGGAGTTGCGCAGGCTGTTCACTCCGTCGGAAACAATGCGCAGGGCGTCGATGTCCAGCCCCGAGTCCGTCTCGTCCAGCAGGGCCAGGGTTGGTTCCAGGATGGCCATCTGCAGGATTTCGTTGCGCTTCTTCTCGCCGCCGGAGAAGCCCTCATTCACCGAGCGCCGCACCAGTTCCGGGTCGATCTCCACCAGCTTGACCTTCTCCCGCAGCATTCGGTCAAACTCCCGGGCGCCGTACTCCTCTTCTCCCCGGTGGACGCGAGCGGCGTCGGCGGCGGCCTTCAGGAACTGCCAGGCCCGCACGCCGGGCAATTCCATGGGGTACTGGAAGGCCAGGAACACGCCCTCGCGCGCCCGCTCCTCGGGTTCCATGGACAGCAGGTCCATGCCGCGATAGGTGGCCTGGCCGGCGGTGACTTCATAATCGGCGCGCCCGGCCAGGGTGCTGGCCAGGGTGCTCTTGCCGGACCCGTTTGGTCCCATGATGGCGTGGACCTCGCCGGCATTTACGGTAAGGTCTACGCCGCTGAGTATTTCCTGCTCATCCACGGAAACGTGGAGATTCTTGACTTCCAGAATGGGTGGCATTTAACGGTTTTGCTCCTTTGGCGTTGATCGACTGGAGACTGGTCACAAACGATGTCAAGCGCTATTCTTCCGACGTATTTGTTCCGTTGTTTGCGTTGGGTGGAGGAACGCTGGGAGACCGTCCGGCGGCGAGGTCTTCCTTGACCGACTCGTACCATTCTTCCCATTCGCGACGAACTCTCTTCTCAGCTTCTTTCGCGGCCATTTCGGCCACCTTCTGAGCTGCCACACCCGCCTTTTCCGTGGCTTCCCTGGCCGCTTGCTCAGCGGCTTGCTGCACACGTCGCTTATTTCCTATCCAGGTCATCACCATGAATATCACCTCTGAGGTAAGGATGGAAGCAAGGACTATCGCGCCAAAAGCGCTGAAGCCATTGCCTCCTAGTCCACCTCTCCAGATATCTAGCCACCAATCTTGATGCTTGGAAGAAATCTCCTCCACGAACGTGCCTATAGTGAAGAACAACCACCATAGGCCACAGAATGACGCTATCAGCGGCCGGGGGACCGGTGGCATGCTCAGCAACCACCGGAGAATCTCCGACCGACCCTCCATTGGTTCGTTCAAGTTAAAGGGTCAGCCGTCCTGGTTAACAGAACAATCGAAAATCCAGCATCGATGCCAGTATCGCACAGTGGTAACCACTACCCCACCGTCCCCTCCAGACTGACCTTCATCAGCTGCCCCGCTTCCATGGCAAACTCGAAGGGCAGCTCCTGGAAGATGCCCCGGCAGAAGCCGTTGATGATCATGTAGTTGGCTTCCTCCGGCGATATGCCCCGCTGCTGGCAGTAGAAAAGCTGGTCGTCGCTGACCTTGGACGTGGTAGCCTCGTGCTCCAGCTGCGCCGTGGGGTTCTGCACCTCGATGTACGGAACCGTGTGCGCGCCGCACTTGTCGCCAATGAGCAGCGAGTCGCACTGGGTGAAGTTCCGGGCGTTGGTGGCCGAAGGCATGATCTTCACCAGGCCCCGGTAGGTATTCTGGCCCTTGCCGGCGGAGATGCCCTTGGCCACGATGGTGCTCTTGGTGTTCTTGCCCAGGTGGATCATCTTGGTGCCCGTGTCCGCCTGCTGGAAGTTGTTCACCAGCGCCACCGAGTAGAACTCGCCGGTGGAGTTGTCTCCCTGCAGGATTACGCTGGGGTACTTCCAGGTAATGGCCGAACCCGTCTCGACCTGGGTCCAGGAAATCTTGGAATTCCTGCCCTGGCACTTGCCCCGCTTGGTCACGAAGTTATAGACGCCCCCGTTCCCTTCCTTGTCCCCGGGGAACCAGTTCTGCAGGGTGGAATACTTGATCTCCGCGTCGTCCAGGGCCACCAGTTCCACCACCGCGGCGTGAAGCTGGTTGGACTTGCGCATGGGTGCGGTGCATCCCTCCAGGTAGCTGACGTAAGACCCCTCCTCGGCCACGATGAGGGTGCGCTCGAACTGGCCGCTGTCCATGGCGTTGATGCGGAAATAGGTCATCAATTCCATGGGGCAGCGTACGCCCCTGGGAATGTAGGCGAAGGAGCCGTCGCTGAACACGGCGGAGTTCAGGGCGGCGTAGAAGTTGTCGGCGTAGGGCACCACCGAACCCAGGTACTTCTGCACCAGTTCCGGGTGGTTGCGGATGGCCTCGCTCATGGAGCAGAAGATGACCCCGGCCTTTTCCAGCGTATCCTTGTAGGTGGTGGCCACCGAGGAACTGTCCAGCACGGCGTCAACGGCCACCCCGGCCAGTTGCTTCTGCTCTTCCAGGGGAATGCCCAGCTTGTCGAAGGCCTCCAGCAATTCCGGGTCCACCTCGTCCATGCTCTTGGGGCCTTCCTTTAAGTTGGGCGAGGCGTAGTAGATGATGTCCTGGAAATCTATGCGCGGGTGCTGGATGTTGGCCCACTTGGGTTCCTCTTCGTTCAGGGTCACCCAGTACCGGTAGGCCTTCAGCCGCCACTCCAGCATCCATTCCGGTTCCTCCTTCTTGGCGGAAATGAACCGGATGATGTCCTCGTTCAGTCCCTTGGGGGCTACGTCCTGCTCGATGTCAATGGTAAAGCCCCACTTGTACTCGGTGTCGATGTCTGTGGACTCCCGGGAAATGACCCGTTGGGTGGTCATGAGGCGCCCCTCCTGAGGTTCGTTCTGTGCTGGCGGAGTGCAGCTTGCAAACCCTGCCAGAGCGTGAGATGTGCATCCAGGCAAATAATTGTTGACTATTTTAGTCAACAATTAATGATAACGTTTGCCCAGATATGATGTCAACGGGAAGCAAGGTGTGAAGCGGGCCGATAGCAAAGTCGGGACATTAGGCCCCCTCCACCATCACGGCGAAAGGCGGAGATGGGGGTGGCCACTCTCAACCTGACCATCTCCTCCCCGGCGAAGGAGGCTGAGCAATTGTCCCTGACCTGGGAACAAATAGAATGCGAAGTCGAGCAAAATTGCGCTTCTCTGCTCATCCTGAGCCGGTCGAAGGATGCTACGAGGCCCGGGCTGCGGTTCCCGTTTCCTTTTAAGGTTTATCCTCGTAGGGGCCGTGTGCCCATAGTATGAGCGTTGCTTAGTCCCCTAGAACCATACTTCCAGTTTAAATCTGTGAGACAAGCAATTTAGTTACTTTTCTGTCGAAATTGGTTGCACCCCCCTCATACGATAGATAGTAGGGAAGCTGTTCTCTCGTTTGACTGAACGAGAATCACGCCCTACTATGGCACTTGCAAGGGATACCCCACCACAGTCTCCAAATGGAAACAGCGTTGAACGTCCTGAAGGGGCGGCATATTCGTATGCCCCTTTGTGGTTCAACGCTGGTTGGTATCCCTTGCAAGTGCCAATCTTTCCGCAAAGGGGTGCCAGCAATGAAAGCTTGTTTGTTCCGTGTCGTCCTGTGCCTGTTTCTGCTCCTGTTACTCGCCGCCTGTACCATCGCTTCCCCGACTCCTGCGCCACCCACTCCCGATATTCCCGCTACCGTAACCGCCCAAGTTGACATTCAACTGGCCCAATCACCTACATCAACACCTTGGCCCACCCATACGCCATATCCGACTCCTACGAATTTGCCAACATCGACTCCCTATCCAACGAACACGCCTTACCCTACGGCGACTGCTCGACCGACTCACACGCCTTATCCCACGTCCACGCCGTTGCCGACTCTTGAACCACTGCCCACCTACACGCCCTACCCAACGGCGACTGCCAGACCTACCTATACCCCCTACCCCACTGCTACGCCAACACCGAGGCCAAGGCCCACATCGACGCCTACAGTTACGCCGACTCCAAGTGTGCGCTGGGGCGTAACCAACACTCCGGTAACTATCACGCAGCTGGCTGCCGGTAGCCGGATTAGGACTGACCCTTTCATTCTGAGTGCCTGTTATGCGGGCATTTCTGGCAGTGATGGGGGAAAGAAGTCCTTCACCTTTACCGTGAATGGAAACTCGAACCGCAGTAGCAAATACGCAGAAGTGAGAGGCTTTCCTGCAAACACCGTTCTGTCTTCAAGTGGTTGCTACGAAATGGCCGTGAAATTTGTGCGGGCGGTGGAGTATTGCTACTACACCAGCTTCATTACGCTGTTGGGTTGCCCGACCGATAGCTGGGATTACAAAACGCCGATTTTTGAATTGCTTAATACGAACAGCTTCTCGTTACGAGGACGCTGACCCAGCGACCCACCGATTACGGGTCTCTTGCTTTTGTTGTAGGCGGGCCAAAGCCGCCAGACAGGGAGATTGAGGATGCCTGAAATTGAAGGGAATTACATACTTCACTTGACAAACCGGCCTGAATAAGCTATCATCATCCCATCAATCAGGGATGGTGAGCACCAATGGCGGGTAAGAGTTTTCGCAAGGGAATCGGGATAATCGAACTGCTGGAGCTGTTCCCCGACGAGGATACCGCCCTCGACTGGTTCGAGTCCATCCGCTGGCCGGAAGGCCGGACTTGCGCCCGCTGTGGCGGTGAGCGCACCAGCGAAGTACCCAACGCCAAGCCAATGCCGTACTGGTGTTCCGATTGCCGCGCCTACTTCTCGGTGAAGCTCGGCACGGTCATGGAATCCTCCCATATTCCCCTCCGCAAGTGGGCCATTGCCTTCTACCAGATTTTGACCAATCTCAAGGGCGTAAGCTCCATGAAACTTCACCGGGATTTGGGTATTACTCAAAAGTCCGCCTGGTTCCTGGCCCACCGGATCCGCGAAGCGATGGACGGCGGCGATCCGGTGTTCAGTGGGCCGGTGGAAGCCGATGAGACCTATATCGGCGGGCTGGAAAAGAACAAGCACGAATCCAAGAAACTCAAGGCGGGGCGTGGTACTGTCGGGAAGACCGCCGTCGCCGGTGTCAAAGACCGGGAGACTAACCAGGTTGACGCCGAGGTTGTCGAAAAGACCGACAAATCCACACTCCAGGGTATCGTCCAGCGCAAGACCGAACCGACGGCCATCGTCTACACCGACGAAGCCACGGCGTACACCGGCCTTCCCCGCCGCCACGAAACAGTCAAGCACAGCGTTGGGGAGTATGTCAGGGACATGGCCCATACCAACGGGATGGAATCCTTCTGGTCCATGCTCAAGCGCGGCTACATCGGGATTTACCACTGGATGAGCGGCAAGCACTTGGGGCGCTACGTCAATGAGTTCGAGGGCCGCCACAACAACCGGCCCGCCGACACTCTCAGCCAAATGGCGGCCCTGATGCGCGGTTGCATCGGCAAGCGGCTCCGGTACGCGGACCTGACCGCCCCTGTGTTCGCCATCCACGCAGGTTAGACCGCCATCGGCTGTTGCACCCCATGTCTCAAGACGTGGGCCGCTATCTGTTCCTGGGCAAACTGCTGTGCAAGGTACAGGTCCACCAAGTCGGTCAAACCACCCACGTACAGCCGCCCGTTCAGCGCGTTGTCGTTCCGCAACTCTTCCAGGGTCAGCTTGTTCCGCTTGATTCCGTTACAGGTCCGGTGAAGCAGGGCCAAATTGTACAGTTCATCGTTCCCCTGTGCTCCCTCGGTGGACCGCCGGGCGCGGATATGGTCCACTTCCAGCAGGGTATCGTCCAGGCTCCCATTTGGCCGGCGCGGTTCGTAGCCGCAACCCCAGCAGACCGGGCCGAACCGCTCAATCAGCAGCTTCTTAGCTTCCTCTTTTGGGATTCTCCCTGACCAACTGGCTGATTGGGTAGTGCGCCTTCCCCGCCGTCCTTGCTCCAGAGGGTGAAAAGGGGCAGGGTCTTTGTCGGTGCGCTTGGGCAAGGCATTGGGGCCAATGGTCTTTGACCGGGCCTGCTGCATCTTGGTCTGATGCTCTCCCAGCACCGCCCGCGTGGAGTCGGTCATATCAGACAGCGCAAAGCCATTCAGGTAGAACCGTCGCTTGAGCATAGTCCAGGAGCGATAGGCCATGTCGCAAGCTATCCACTTGCGCTTCAGGCTCTCAGCGGCAACCGCAGTGGTGGCGCAACCGGCGAAGATGTCCAGTACCACGTCCCCGGGGTTGCTGCTGGCCTTTATCAGCCGCTCATAGAGGGCCAGGGGCTTCTGGGTAGAGTAGCCGACGAACTCCCCGCCGCCGGTGCTGTAGTTGGTGAATCCGGTAGGGTCCAGGATCAGGTTCTGCGGCGGATTCCCCTTGTCGGCAGCAGCATATCGTTTCAGCCCCGGCCAAACGCCCTTCTTGGGGTGGGTAATCAGGCCAGCATCATCCAGTGCGTCAAGGCGCTCGTGGACGCTGCTCAAGCTGGTGTAACCGGGGATGAATCGCTCCTCTATCCAGTAGGCATAGGCGGATGATTTTGGCGGCGCCCAATGACGCCCCCTGGCAGCCACGTCATAGCCCTTCCACGGTTGCCCGGACTCTCCGTCGGTGGCACCGGCACCGGTCAGGTCGGAGAACCTGACCGGTCCGTTTTCGTCTTTTTGCGGATAGGCAGATTTCAACTGTTCCTCGGTCTTGGGCTGGGTGATTTCCTGCCCGTTCCAGGCGTATTCCGAGGACACCGAGTAGTAAAGCAGCGTATCGGTAATGTTTCCGTAACCCTTCGCGTCATTGTGGGATGTGGCCCGCCGCCAGGTGATGGCGCTGCGGAAGTTCTCCGCCCCGAAGATGGCATCCAGCAGCATCCGAAGGTAGCTATTGGCGTGATGATCGCAGTGAACGTAGATGCTGCCCGTAGTCTTCAAGACCCGCCGGCACTCAATCAGCCGGGTAGCCATGAAGCAGATGTAGGCGGCCTCGTTCTCCGTGGCGCAAGCCTCGACCGCCTGAACCACCGCAAAGACTCTGGGGTAATCATCTTCTATGCGGGCCTTCCAGTCCGGGTGAACGTCATCATCCCAGTTCCAGTAGTCCTTGACCCTGGATTCCCCTATGCCTTCGTTGTGGGCCGCCTTGTGAGACTTGGCCAGGGCCTTTTCCTCGGCAAGTTCCTTCCTGCTGATGGGCGGACGGGGCCTGCTGGTAAAGGTCTCATTTGCCGCGAAAGGCGGGTCTATGGCAATCAGGTCGATGCACTCGTTGTTCAAGGACCGTAGGAAGGCCAGGTTGTCCATAATCGCCAACGTGCGGTTCGATACGTTCAACCTGCTCATGTGTTACCTGCCCCGGCGTGGCGAATCCCCTGCCAACTTCCGGTAGGCGGCCTTCACTTGGCCCCAACCCTTGCGGCCTGGGAGATTGCCCGTCCTCTTTGCTGCCGTGTATGCCTGTTTAATCCGGTTGCGGCTTCGTGTCCTTGCCATCAAAAATCCTCCGGCGCGAAACCGTCGCCGGAGGTATTGCCAATGGCCGAGACAGGCTGATACCATCAACCCGTCCTGGACAGAGGAACCGCCTCCATAGTTGCGTTACGGTTCCGCGCTCGCCCGCTGTTAGCGCAGCGGGTGTTGCGTTTAGATGGGCTGATTCTATCAGCAGTCAGCTTGATTCGTCAAGTGAAGTATGTAATTCCCTTACAAAGATACTCTGGGTGACGGACGAAGCGGGAAATAAGCAGTACCACTCAGACGGCAGACCCAATATTGCGTTATGGGCTGTGCGAAATGTTATGGCGTATAGACAATAACCGCTCCGCCGGTCGAGGGCAGGGCATTGTATGAACAGGATGCAAGATGGCTAGACGAAACGACTCCGGTGGTGGATGCGGGTGTTTCGTGGCAGTCGTAGTTTTGCTGATTCTAGGTGCCGGCCTGTTCTACTTGGTCAAAGAGAACAAGAGCCTTGACGACCCGGAAGTGGTGCAGGGCATAAAGGACATAGGTGAATCGTTCACTTCGCCAGACACAACCATCGTCCGTGAATCTCTAGAAGCCAAGATACTGCTACGGATCAACGAGCAGCGAGTGAGGAACGGTAGAAATGCTCTACAGCAGGACGCTCACCTGTCGGCCATTGCGCTGGCCCATAGCCGGGATATGGTGGAGAATGGCTATTACCCCAAAGACCACATAAACCTGCTGGGGGAGAATCCTACGGAACGGGCCAGAAAGGTTGGCTATGTGTGCATCAAGCCAACGTCCATAGGAATAGCCGAAAACGCCCAATTGGGGTATCGCTATTCCAATTATAGGACTGGCTTGGTAGGTCTGATAATCCCGAAATTGCGAAACTATAGTTGGCTGACAGAGGATGCGTTGGCAGACCGAATCGTTGAAAGTTGGATAGACAGTCCGGGCCATTACAAAAACCTGATGGACGCCCGCTACACTCAAAGCGGCTTGGGGGTGGCCTTCGGTACAATGCACGGGAAGGAACACGCTGTACTGGTGACTCACAAATTCTGCTGACTTCATGCTATTCAGAGGTAAGTACCGCCCCGGCCGACTGGCCGGGGCGTTCTCTCTAGTACAATCAGGTTAGATTCAGGATTCAGGGGGTTGAATGTCCACAGGCCCTAGGAGGAGGGATATCAGCTAAAGGCCGGTGTGGTGGAGCGGTCTTAACAAGGCCACCGTTGCGGGAACCCGGGCGTTTCACAGGGAATCTCGTACGGAGACCGGGGGCTTAAATGAGGTTCCTCAGCCAGGGACGCAGCCCCACGTGTATGCTCGAAAGCATCAACACGGCCACCAGCACAAACAGGGCCGCTGAGAATGTCCAGTCCGCCACCACCAGGCCAAGAGCGGTCCCGGCGGCCGGCGGATGCTCGGTATTGGTCAGGATCATAATCAGGAAGCCCAGCCCCACCGCCAGCACGGCAATGAGGTTCTGGAAGGCGGGAGACAAGGCTGCCAGGTCTCCCCATCCAGGGACCAGGTACGCCAGGGACAGGGCCGTACCTACGGCAACCGCGACGGTGTGCCCGCCAACTACCCGCCGTGGGCTGGACGCCCGGCTGTGGGGCAGCATGAAGACGATGAAGGCTGACGAGGCGACGCCGACCACTATGGCCGCTTGAAGCACCACGTCCACCACCAGGATGATGGCCAACAGCGCCAGCATGCAGAGAGCGCTTTGAAATACGTAGCTGTGCGGATGGTTCCGAAGTCTTCTGTCCAGTAGACGGCTTTCCAGCGCGACGCTCCGCGCCGGCCGCTTGCCCAGTTTGCGAATGGTTGTTGGGACTGTCATAGCCATAGCGCATATAGTTTGGCAGTTGCGCCGGAGTTCTGCCCTTGTACAACCCCACCGATTCCGGGCATTCTTGCCACGAATTATGTCGGGCCACTGACATTCCGTTATTGTTCGCCGATTTTGGCCTGTGCTAGAATCGCCCTATGGACGCTGACCAAACCAAGTACTGGGTGGCATTGAGCCAGGTCAAAAGACTGGGCGCCATCCGCTTCAGGAAACTTGAGAATCATTTCCATGACCTGGAACGGGCCTGGGCCGCCGGTCCCCGCGAACTGCACAATGCCGGCCTGGAAGACGCCATTGTTTCCGCCCTGGTGGCGGCGCGGGGCCGAATCTCGCCCGATGACGAGATGGTCAAGTTGGAAAAGGCTGGAGTGCGGGCCCTGACCTGGCAGGGCCCGGTCTATCCCCCGCGACTGAAACAGATTGACGACCCGCCGCCCGTGTTATACGTTAAAGGGACCCTGGAGCCCGAGGATGAACGCGCGGTGGCCGTAGTCGGCACCCGCAGTCCCACTACCTACGGTCGCGAGGCTGCGGACACCCTTTCGGGAGAACTGGCCCGCAGCGGCATCACCATCGTCAGCGGGCTGGCCCTGGGCGTAGACACCGTGGCCCACCGGGCCGCGCTGACCCAGGCGGGCCGCACCATTGCCGTGGTGGCCAATGGGTTGGACATCACCTACCCCAGGGATAACGCCGGCCTGGAGAGGCAGATCGCGGAACAGGGCGCGGTGGTAAGCGAGTATCCCCTGGGAACCAGGCCCGACCCCCGGGGGTTTCCCCGGCGTAACCGCCTGATCAGCGGCATGAGCCTCGGCGCCCTGGTGGTGGAGGCCGGAGAGAAGAGCGGCGCTCGCTGGACGGTCTACCATGCCTTGGAGCAAAATAGGGAAGTGTTCTGTGTGCCGGGAAGCATTTTCTCCCCGGCCAGCCGCCTGACCAACCGTCTGATCCAGGACGGGGCCAAGCTGGTTTCAAGCCATAATGATATCCTGGAAGAACTGAATCTGACGGTGGTAACCAGGCAGATAGAGATGCGGTTGTCGGAAGACTTGCCGCCCAGCCCGGACGCTGAAGGCGAGGCAGGTTTGCTCCGCTGCCTGGGCCACGAACCCACCCATATTGATGACATTGGACGCAACGCAAGCATGCCCATCGCCACGGTGGGCAGCCTGCTGACCATGCTGGAACTGAAGGGACTGGTGAAGCAGGTTGGCGCCATGCATTACGTCCGTATCGGGGAGGCAACCCCTACCTATGGCAACTGAGGAAACCACATCCGCGCGGGCCAAATCCGGCAGCCGGAAGAAGCCCGACAGCATGACGTCCAGGACGGTCAAAGCCAAGTCAACCCGTGGTAAGGCCGGGACCAAGTCAACCGGCAAGGCCACCGGCAAGGGCGCCACCAAGGGTGCGCCCAAGACTGCCACCCAGGCCGCCGGAGGCGGCAAGGCCTCCCGCGCCACCGCTTCCCGCTCCCGGTCAACTACCCGCGCCGCCGGGGGCCTGGGCAGGACGGCCGGCAAGCGGCTGGTAATAGTGGAGTCCCCGGCCAAGGCCCGCACCGTCGGCCAGATTCTGGGCAGCCGGTACGTGGTCACCGCGTCCCAGGGCCACGTTAGAGACCTGCCCAAGAGCAAGATTGGGGTGGACCTGGAGAATGAATTCCAGCCCACCTACGTCACCATGCGGGACAAGATGCCCCTGGTCAAGGAGATCAAGCGGGCAGGAGACGAGGCGGCCGATATTTTCCTGGCCACCGACCCGGACCGGGAGGGCGAGGCCATTTCCTGGCACCTGCAGACCGCCGCCGGCTGGGACAACCCAGACGCCAAGGCTCCCAAGCGGGTAGTGTTCCACGAGATTACCAAGGATGCAGTGGAAGAGGCCTTCCGGCACCCCCGGGATATCGACATGAAGCTGGTTAACGCCCAGCAGGCCCGCCGTATCCTGGACCGTCTGGTGGGCTACCAGATCAGCCCCCTGCTGGCCAAGCGGGTCCAGCGGGGCCTTTCGGCTGGCCGGGTCCAGTCCGTCGCGCTCAAGCTGGTCACCGACCGCGAGAAGGAAATCGGCGCCTTCGTGCCCGAGGAGTCCTGGTCCCTGGACGCCCAGCTCCACAAATCCGCCGACCCGGCCACCAGGGCCAACCTGTTCCCCGCATCGCTCCATTCCATCAAGGGCAGTCGCCGTCGCCTCACCATCGGCGTGGAGGAGGAAGCCCGGGCCTACGAGGCCGAATTGAAGGACGCCTCTTATTCCGTGGCCGACGTGCGCAAACGCGAAGTGCGGCAGCGGCCCGCCGCCCCCTTCACCACCAGCACCCTGCAGCAGGAAGCCGGCCGAAAGCTGCGCTTCACCGCCCAGCGCACCATGTCCGTGGCTCAGCAGCTCTACGAGGGCCTGTCCGTGGGCAGCGAGGGTTCCGTGGGTCTCATCACCTACATGCGTACCGACTCGACCCAGGTGGCGGAGACGGCGGTGCAGGAAGCCCGCCAATACATCCGGGGCAAGTACGGCAAGGAATACCTGCCCGACAAGCCCCGCAATTACCGCACCCGCGCCAAGGCGGCCCAGGAGGCCCACGAGGCCATCCGCCCCACGTCCATCGCCCGCACCCCCGAGTCCCTGAAAGACCACCTGTCCGCCGAGCAGTTCCGGCTCTATGGGCTGATCTGGGCGCGGATGCTGGCCAGCCAGATGGCAGATGCCCGCTCCGATGCCACCACGGTCAACATCGATGCCGCCTGCCGGCCCCAGGCCAATGGTGAGGCAGGCCGCACGTTCAACTTCCGCGCCACCGGCTCGGTGCTCAAGTTCCCCGGCTTCCGCACCCTTTACCTTGAGGGCAGGGACGAAGGCGACGCCGAGGAGAGCTCCAATTCCCTGCCGGAACTGGCCGTGGGCGACGCGCTCAACTGCCAGCAGCTGGAGGCCAACCAGCACTTCACCCAGCCGCCGCCGCGCTTCACCGAGGCCACGTTGGTCAAGGCTATGGAGGAACGGGGTATCGGCCGGCCCAGCACCTACGCCCCCACCATCGGCGTGCTGCTGAACCGCAACTACGTCAGCAAGGAGAACAACAGCCTGCACCCCACCCAGCTGGGCACCACCGTGTCCGACCTGCTGGCCCAGTTCTTCACCGATATCATGAACCCCGACTTCACCGCGCAGATGGAGGAGAAGCTGGACGAGGTGTCGCAGGGTGAGCGGGACTGGGTACCCATGCTCCAGGAATTCTACGCCCCCTTCGCCCAGGACCTGCTCAACGCCAACGAGAACATGCCCCGGGTCAAGCCCGACGACGAGGCCACCGACGAAGTCTGCGAGAATTGCGGCCTGCCCATGGTCATCAAAACGGGCCGTTTCGGCCGCTTCCTGGCCTGCACCGGCTATCCCCAGTGCCGCACAACTCGCCAGCTCAAGGAAGAAGGTTCCGATCCGGTTGCCGATGTCGAGACTGACGATGTGTGTGAACAGTGTGGAAAGTCCATGGTTTTGAAGTCGGGCCGGTACGGCAAGTTCATCGCCTGCAGCAACTACCCCACCTGCAAGAACACCCACCCCATGAAGACGGGCGCTGCCTGCCCGACCTGCGGCGGCGACCTGGTGGAACGGGGTAGCCGGCGTGGCGTCTTCTTTGGCTGTTCCAAGTATCCCGACTGCAAGTACACCAGCAACCGGCGGCCCCTGCCCGACCCCTGCCCCGAATGCCAGGGCCTGATGGTGGTCAATCGCGACAACAGCCAGGCCTGCACCAAGTGTGCCTGGAAGGTTGCGGCCCCTCAGCCCGAGCAGGAACTGGCGGCGGTGGGGGGCTAGCCTCATACTTGGGAACAGGCGGCGCGGTCCGGTCTCCTTTTGAACATTGCGGCGTTGGTGTTGGGGCCCGAAGGGGCCATCGGTATGGCGTGTTTCCCTTGGCAAATCGCTCCCTCAGCGCGAGGAAAGCCATGATTGACAAACTGAAGCAAGAAATATCCGGCGATGACCGGCTCGACGTTTTCCCCGACCTGAATCCCAGGGAAGTTTCTCAGACTCCAGTCCGGCTGGCCGACGGCAGAGACCGGTTGGAGGTCTTCCCTGATTTCGGACCCAGGAACGACATGCAGAATCCCATCTACCTTCACATCGATGGCCACCAGACCATGTTGGCCCGGTACCTGGGCCAACGGGAGACTACGCTGGTTCTGGGGGAAGTACCCATCTACTGGTACTCCAGCCGCAACGCCCGCATCCCGGACCTCACCATATCCTTCAACGTCAACCCAGCACACATCATAGAACGCAACGGCTATTCCATCGAAGAAAACGAGAAGCCGCCGGACTTTGTCCTGGAGGTGGCGTCGGTCACCACGGCCCGTAACGACTACACGCAGAAGGGCGAGGACTACGCCGCCTTTGGTATCCCCGAATACTGGCGGTTCGACCCAACAGGTGGCCGCCGGTACAACGCGCCCCTGGCGGGAGACCGCCTGGTGGACGGGGTTTACCAGCCGATAGAAGTGGTGCGGCTAGATGAAGAGCGGTTGTGGGGCCACAGCAATGTCCTGAACCTGGACTTGTGCTGGGAGTACGGGAGCCTGCGCTGGTGGGATCCGGCAACTCGGCGATACCTGCTAACCCACGAAGAAGAGGTGGAGGGACGGATTGCCGCGGAAGAGGCTCGCATAGCCGCCGAAGCAGACCGGGATGCTGCCCTGGCCCGCGTCCGCGAGCTGGAAGAAGAACTGCGCCGCTGGAGCAATACCTGACTCGTTGCAAACGCCGCGTCCGCCACCGTCGGGGAGGGGTAATCCATACGTCTCTCCCTAAAGTTACGTAAACGGGACATTCCACAGCAACGCATTTCCTCGCTGTCGCAGATATGCTGGACTCATACCTACCCACCGGGAGTCCAGTATGGCCACCCTTACCCCTGTCATCGCCGAATCCCACGAAATTGTGCCGCTGTTGGAAAAGTACGAGACCTACCTGCGGGGACAGCGCGCACTCTCCGACAACACCGTCCGGGTCTATCTGGCGGACCTGGACTCCTTTGTACGTTACATAACCGACTCTGGCCAGGGACTGAAGGATATGAACCGGCGCATGGCCCGCAGCTACCTGGCCTGGCTGGCCACCGAGGCGCGGGAGACCAAACACCCCTATTCCGGCCGCAAGCAGAAGGAGGGGTACGCCCGGGTCAGCATCGTCCGCAAGCTCACGGCTCTACGCTCCTTCTACCAGTTCCTGGTCCAGCAGGGAATGTTCAAGCACTGCCCCGTGCCGTCGGGCCGCAGCCTCCAGGTTAAGGTCGAGAAACCCCTGCCTTCGTTCATCGGCCGGCAGGAAACGATGCGCCTGCTGGAAGCTCCCGACGAGGAGGACCTGTACGGCGTGCGGGACCGGGCCATACTGGAGGTGCTGTATTCCTGCGGGGTGCGCCTGTCGGAAATTGCCGGCATGGACCTGCCTGACGTGAATTTCGATCAGCGCCAGATACTGGTGGAAGGCAAGGGTTCCAAGGAACGCTGGGTGCTCTTCGGCCAGCCCACCGCCGACGTCCTGCAGAAGTACCTGGGGGAGGCCAGGCCCCGGCTGCTGGACGGCCCCAACGAGGCCCTGTTTCTAAACCGCTACGGCCAGCGCCTGTCCCGCCGCACCATCGAAAAGCTGGTCAAGGGCTACACGGCCCGGGCCGGCCTGCGGGACGGCGTCCATACCCACACCCTGCGTCACACCTTCGCCAGCCACATGCTGGAAGGCGACGCCGACCTGCGGGTTATCCAGGAACTGCTGGGCCACTCCAGTCCCACCACCACGCAAATCTATACCCACATTACCAAGCAGGAAGCCAGGGCCGCCTACCTGAATTTCCACCCCCGGGCCCAAAAAGACCAGGGACTGTCGTCAAGTTGAAGGTTTGAGTGTTCTGCCGGCCATTCTAGTCGTTTCCGGCCGCCGCGGAGGAGCGGGAACCTCTCACGCTTGAATCAAGACTCCGCTCCCACAGGAATGGCGGTTGATTTTACGACGCACCCTGGCACAGAAAGCAGCGGCTATCACCGGACCAAGCCACCAGGGAGTCAGGCCCTCTGCACCTAATCTGGGAGCAGACTCAGAAGAGATTTGCCTCGAAGGCGGAGGCAAAATCATCCAGTAATTCGGGAACAAAACCGGAACGCCATGCGTCATGGGGGATGTAACGAATAATCCCTCAGGAGGTTTGGCTGAAATGTTCCCCGTACGACGTACCCTGGCGATTCTTGCTTTGTCCCTGTTTACAATTACGGTGGTCGCTTGCGGCAGCCAGTCCGTTTCCCCCCGTGAACCCTCAACATCCCCGGGTCCGGCGACGGCGGAACAGCAACAGCCTTCAGCGGCCGCCCAGTCCCCGGCCTCGGCGCCAGCCCAACCTGCCCATGGTCCTTCTCGTCAACGCTCCGGCGGCACAAACTCCGGGGGCAGGCCCGTTGACCCCACCGCTGCCCCTGCAGCTATCAGCCAGGAAGGTCCGGCGGCTTCGGTGGAGGCGGAGCGCAATGTCGTGGTCGAATCCCACGCCAGCGCTCAGTCCGGTGCCGGCGTGGGCCCTTCCGGTCCTGCCGCGCCGGTGGGCGCTGCTGGCGCACAGGGTCCCGCTGACGTTACCGGTCCTGCTGGTTCCGCCGGCGCAGATGGGTCGAGTGGTCCCGCTGGCTCGATGGATGCTGCCGTCGCAGCGGTCCCCAAACAGGCTCCCCAGCCCCAGGCAAGCTCCCAGTTCAGCGGCCCGGCGCCGACTGCCGTTCCCGCCACTGCTTCCAGTGGAGGCCCAACAGGCCGGTCCCAGCCCGGAGCCACCACCTTCCAGGACAACCGGCGTATTCCCGCCGTTACAACCCGGGAAGACGCGGTCTCCACTTTCAGCCTGGACACCGACCGCACTTCCTACCGCCTGGCCCTGAACTGGGCCCAGCAGGGCTACGACGTGGAGCCCGACTCCGTGCGGGCGGAGGAGTGGATTAATTCCTTCAACTACAATTACGGCCCTCCCACACGTAGCAATGAGTTTGCCATCTACACCGATGTCTTCCGGCATCCGCTGGACGATGGCAAGCACATGGCCCGGGTGGCCTTCCAGGCCCCCGACCTGCGGGATGATTCCCGACCCCTGAACGTGACCCTGGTCCTGGACGCCTCCGGGTCCATGGGGGACGGCAACCGCATCGCCATTGCCCGCGCCGCCGCAGATGCTATCCGCGACAGCCTGCGAAAACAGGATCGCATTGCCGTGGTCCAGTTCACCGACACTGTGATAGACCGCTTGACGGTGGAGCACACGCGGCCTAACGACAGGCACCTTCGCCGTTCCATCAACCGCCTTCAGCCCAACGGCGCCACCAATGTGCAGGCCGGCCTGGACCTGGGCGTGGAACTGGCCGACGAAGCCCGTCGACACCGGCCCGAGGCTTACAACTACGTCATCCTAATGTCCGATGGGGTGGCCAACGTGGACGCTACCAATCCCTTTGCCATCCTGGAGTCGGCCGGCGACCACCGGCGCCGGAATCCCATCCGTCTGGTCACCATCGGGGTGGGAATCGCTAACTACAATGACTATCTGCTCGAGCAACTGGCCCAGCACGGCAATGGCTGGTACCGCTACCTGGATGATGTCCACCAAGCCCAGAAGACCTTCAGTCGCGAGAACTGGCTTAACCTGGCGGTTCCCTTTGCCGACCAGAGCCGGGCCCAGGTTACCTGGGATCCCCAGTACGTCCGATCGTGGCGAATCGTGGGCTACGAGAATCGGGTCACGCCCGACGAATTCTTCACCCAGGACCGCAAGGAGTTCGCGGAGATTCCTTCCGGCGCGGCCACCACCGTCTTCTACGAACTGGAACTGGCTAACCAGGTGTATACCCGGCCCGCAGGTACGGCCAGGCTGGCCGACATTGAACTGCGCTGGGTCGAGCCGGACACCGGAGCGTCCCGCGAGCAGTACGCATCCCTTTCCGGCCACTGGCGACAGGACTTTGACGCCGTCGCCGACTCCTACCTGAAACTGGGCTCCATCGTCGCCCTGGCGGCCGACCGGTACAGCGCTCTGCCCTATCCGGGCCATGTGGACTACGGTTCGCTCAACTGGGAACTTTCGGAACTAAACAAGAAACTATGGACTTTGAAAGATGAACTGGGTCATCTCACTGCATTCAGCGACTTTGGCTACCTGCTGGACCACATGACCCGTTACCTTCCGCCGGAGCCACCCCGCCTACCCGATTCCGGGTACAGCCCTTAGCCAGGGCGGGCAAGTGGACTTTTCATGAGTGGTCAGGGCCTGGGGATATAATCTCCAGGCCCTGCAGTCTGTGAGCAGTCCAGTCTCTATAGCATTTAAAGCGCTTGGTCACCACAACATCATACCGGCTTTCGCCAGAATCCAGAGGCTTCCGGAATGGGAGCGTCACCCTCTTGATGGCCCTTATCCTATAAAATCGCCTAGAACGGAATTCCTGGGCAATCGAGCCTTAAATGGAGCGTCATTCTGAGCGAAGCCGAAGAATCTGAACTCCATCCCACAAGCCGGTTTTCAGACCCGTAACTGGGTTTAGAGGCAGGATTTCAGGCCCTTCGGCAAGCTCAGGGCGACATGACTGTTGCCTGTGGGTCATTTACCATTTAAAGCCCAAATCTGTTACGCGATTGCCCTGAACGGATTTCCCCATTGACAGCGACTTTATCTGATTTTCGGTATAATTATTGGTACTGCTCTGAGAAGAATATGACAACTGACCATTACACATACCGGGTAACCTGGTCCCCGGAAGACGGGGAATACGTTGGCCTGTGCGCGGAATTTCCTTCCCTCAGCTGGCTATCGGCCACCCGCGAGGATGCCTTTGACGGCATTCTTCGCCTGGTGTCGGACTGCGCGGCGGATATGGAAGACAATGGTGAGCAGGTACCTGAACCCTTGGCTGACCCCTTCCTTAGCGGCCATTTTGTCGTGCGGGTGCCGCCGGAAGTCCATAGGGCCCTGTCCATAAAGGCCGCTTAGGAAGGGGTCAGCCTGAATCGCCTGGTCAGCGCCAGGCTTTCCGGCCGTCCGTAATAGCCGCCAAAACTCATCAGTAAGCGGCGACGCCATACGGGATTGCTTTTCATTTCCGTCCTGGCCTTTCCCCGTCAATGGGGAAAGGAGTTCGCCCAGGGTCCTTCGATTCTCGACAGTATGCTGACCAGTACGTTCATGGTGAGCTTGTAGAACCATAAACTGACGGCCCTTCGACAAGCTCAGGGCGAACGGGCACGGCGACAATCGAAAGCCCCTAGAGTTCGCCATGGTTCTCTTGTGTCGCGTAATTCAGAACTGCTTCACAGCGTCTCGGTTTCAGGAAGGTAAATACCATGCCTCGCATACTTGTACTCAACGGCCCCAACATCAACGTGCTGGGACGGCGTAACCCCAACATCTACGGGACTTCAACCCTGGGAGAAATCAACGATCTCATTTCCCAAAAGGCCGAGGCGCTGGACGTGGAAGTCTCCTTCTACCAGTCCAACCATGAAGGCGGGCTGATCGACCGGATCCAGGAAAGCTGGGGGAATATTGACGGCATTGTCATCAACCCCGGGGCTCTCACCCACTACGGCTACTCCCTCAAGGACGCCCTCATCGACGCCGTGGTGCCGGTCATCGAGGTCCACCTGGGCAACATCCATGCCCGCGAGGAGTGGCGCCGCCACTCGGTGGTGGCCGACATCGCCCGCGGACAAATTGCCGGCTTTGGCTGGAGAAGCTATACTGCGGCTATAGAAATCATGGCCGGCATCATCGAAGAGGAAAGTACCTCGTGAAGGATCGAGTAACCCGGCTGGCCGCACAGTTGCCTCAACGGGAACTGGATGCCATCCTTATCTCCGCTCCCGAAAACCGCCGCTACCTGTCCGGATTCACCGGTTCCGCCGGTTACCTGCTGATCACTCCCCAGCGGCAAGTGCTTTTCACCGACTCCCGCTACTCCCAGCAGGCGCGCAACCAGGCTTCCCACTTTGAGGTTATCCAGACGAAGCCGGGTCTGGACTGGCTGACGGACGCGCTGGCGGAGACAGGCGTCAAGCGAGTTGGCTTTGAAAGCGATGCCATGACCGTCGCCTCCTACAACCGGGCGCTGGACGCCATCAAGGAGACGGAAGAACTGTCCGGACTTTCCCTCATCGCCACATCCGGAATCGCCGACGAGCTGCGGGTACACAAAGACCGCGACGAGCTGGCCCAGCTTCAGAAGGCCATTGACGCCTCCGACCGCGCCATGGAGGCCGTCTGCCCCACCATCCAAGCCGGCATGACCGAGAGGGAAGTTGCCTGGCGCATGGAAGTGGCCATGCGGGAGTTCGGCGCCGACAAGACCAGCTTCGACACCATCGTGGCCGCCGGCCCCAACGGGGCCATGGCCCACCACCGACCCGACGACACGGTAATCAAGGCCGGCGAACCCATCGTCATCGACATGGGCGCCCGGGTAAACGGCTACTGTAGCGACCTGTCCCGCACCGTGGTGGTCGGCGAGCCTGACGAGACGTTTCACAAGATATACAACACCGTGCTGGGCGCCCAGCTCATCGCCATCAACACGGTACGCCCCGGCCTGACCGGCGAGGAGTGCGACGCCCTGGCCCGCCACATCATCGCCGAGGCCGGTTACGGCGACAACTTCGGCCACAGCCTGGGCCACGGCGTGGGCCTGGCCGTCCACGAAAGCCCCCGGGTCGGCCCCCGCGCCGAAAACGTCCTGGAGCCCGGCATGGTCTTCACCATCGAACCCGGCATCTACCTCACCGGCTGGGGCGGCGTCCGCATCGAAGACATAGTAATCCTGGGCGAAGAAGGGGCCACGCAACTGAGCAAGGCGGGGAAGTAGGGGGAATAGAAGGTACAGCCACCTTTGCTGTTCGGGGAATTTTTTATGCTCGGAAGAAAAACGATAAGCCGGGAGACGGCTGACGAATTTGCCAATCTAGTGCGACAGGCCTTGGAGGAACGTTTCAAGGACGATTTTGTATTTGATCCCATCGCAGTTGAGTCTGCCATCGACCACTACGGAGACGAATATCTGGACACCTACATCGTATTCGAGGGAGACCAGGAAAAACTGGACCCCACTTGGACTGTACACTTGGGCGTTCTCGTATGGGAAGAACTGGAACGAATGGGCATCTTTAATACACCTGTCTTTCACTACGTTGCGAAGACCGAGTGGGAAGAACTACTTCACGGCAAGCACCCCAGGGCAAATGAACCCTGATGATTTGGTTAGAATTGCAAGGTTCCTAGCTTCCGGTCCCCTGGACGGGCAACCAGGAATGCCAGGACAGACTGAGTTGCGCCGGGCCGTTAGCGCTTCCTACTATGCAATGTTTCACACATTGGCTCGGTGCTGTGCCGATATGCTGGCCGGAAGTTCAGAAGCCCATCGACGACAAACATCATGGCAACGGACATACCGGGCTCTGGACCACGGTTTGGCGCGAAACCAATGCAGCGCCAAGGACACAATGAGTTTGTTCCCCTTGGAAATCCAGAATTTCGGTAAGATGTTTATTGAAGCGCAATACCTACGCCAGGATGCGGATTACAACCCGGCGGGAACTTTTATGACTTCTGACGTCACCCTGCACATCGGTAAGGTAGAGCAAGCCATTGCAGCGTTTAATGCTTCCGACTCTGAACAGCGCCGGGCCCTCGCCATTCACGTTCTGTTCCGGCAGCGACCCTAACAGCCCAAGCTATAGCAGGTCCAATTACAAGCGCGTAGGAGATAAGAATTTGAGGCCGGAACCAACATGGGAAGAACTTGAGGCCGAATACGAAATCATTTGGGATTGTTACAGCTGCGGTCGTAAGCTTGACCCCAGGTACGATTACTTCTGCCCAATGTGCGAAAATCAAAATTGCGACATATGCAGTCAGGCTTGCCAAGTAGAGGATTGCGATGAAATCACCTGCTTTCGGTGCGTGGAGTTCCACTTGCTGAATCATCACCCTGGGTTCGGGAATGTATTCCAGCAAGGCAGTACTGTCTCAACAGTAGAACTGCAAGCTACCTTGAAGCGCGGTTTATCAATTGCTCAAATCCATGACATTGCGCGGTTCTTCCGGTTATGAAAGATAGTGATTCTCCAATCTCCCTCGCCCAGTCAGGCCTCCGTCATATAGAGGCTGCTATTCTGTGGATGCTGGACGCCAAACCTCAGGGAATGCGGAACGTGGACATTGCCCGGTCCCTGGGCCTAAGTTTTGAGCTCGGCGGCAAATACAAGAACCACATAACCCATGGCATTTTGGGCAGTCTGGATACCAAGGGCCTGGTCAGCAGGGACGAGAGCAATAAGCGTTTCATCAGCCGAAATGGGGATGCCCCGGGCAGGGACGCTGCGCAAACGGGATTGGCGAATATAGAATCGGCTGTCATAAAGCTGCTTTCCGACAACCCTGCTGGGCTGAAAAACGTGGAAATTGCCAAGCGGCTGGGGCTAAATTCCCAGTTCCGGGGTTCTTACAGAAACTACCTCACTTACACGGTATTGATGAGTCTTCAGGATCAGGATAAAGTCAGCCAGGAATCCAGAACCAAACTGTTCGCCTTGTCAGATAACTTTGTCATCGAACAGTAGGGTTTCAACAGATCAGATTGGGAGAACAACATGAGCATTAACTTTAGCGACCTCAGCCGCAACATGGTTATTGAGCTGGACGGCCAGCCCTGGCAGATCATGGACTACGAGCGGCACAAAATGCAGCAGCGGGCCCCGGTCACCCGCATCAAGATGAAGAACCTCCTCTCCGGCGCGGTGGTGGAGCGTACTTTCCAGCGTTACGACACTGACTTCACGGTGGCCGAGATCGACAACCGGGAGACTCAGTACCTCTACACCGACGGCACCTATTTCTATTTCCTGGACCAGGAGACCTTCGACCAGTACGAATTGACCCGGGAAACCCTGGGCGATGCGCTTAACTACCTGAAAGAAAACATGATCGCCGAAATGGTCTTCTACAAGGGTTCTCCCATCAACCTGAATCTGCCCACCCACGTGGAACTGTCCGTAGCCGATACACCTCCCGCTTTCCGCGGCGACACCGCCCAGGGCGGCAACAAGCCGGCCACCCTGGAAACCGGTCTCCGCATCAACGTTCCCATGTTCATCACCCCGGGCACCATCGTGAAGGTGGATACCCGCACTGGCCAGTACACGGAGCGGGTAAGCTAGCGTTTTGACCCTGCCGCAGGAAGCAGTCCTTACCGTCAGCCAGGTGGCTGTCCACCTGCGGGAGTTGCTGGAGAGCAACCCCTTCCTTTCCGACCTGTGGATTGTCGGCGAGGTCTCCAACCTCCGGGCCTCATCATCGGGCCATTCCTACTTTACGCTCAAAGACAGTTCGGCCTCGCTGAACTGCGTCCTCTTCCGGGGCCACGGCGGCGCCGGAATTCTGGAAAACGGCAAGTCGGTGCGCGCCCACGGGCGCATGAGCTTCTACGAACCCCGGGGCTCCACCGACTTCATGGTGGACCGGGTCCTGCCCGAGGGCGAAGGCGCCCTGGCCCAGGAACTGGAGCGGTTGAAGCTCCGTCTAGGTCAGGAAGGGCTGTTCGAGGAATCGCGCAAACGTCCTCTGCCCCAGTTCCCCGAAGTGGTGGGCGTGGTTACCTCCCCCACCGGGGCGGCCTGGCAGGACATCCAGAACGTCATCCGCCGCCGCTATCCGCTGGCCCGCCTGTTGCTCTCTCCCACTCAGGTGCAGGGACTGGATGCCGCGCCCCAGATCGCTGAAGCCCTGGACCGGCTGGATGTGGACGGCAGTTCCGACGTGATTATCGTGGCGCGGGGCGGGGGTTCCCTGGAAGACCTGTGGCCCTTTAACGAGGAAATCGTGGCCCGGGCTATTTTCCGCAACCGTATTCCGGTGGTCAGCGGGGTGGGCCACGAGACCGACTTTACCATCGCCGACTACGTGGCCGACCGCCGCGCGCCCACGCCCTCCGCCGCCGCCGAACTGGTGGCCCCCGACGGCTCCATCCTGCGCCAGACGGTGCAGGTCTGGACCGAGCGCGCCTGGCGAGGAGCATTGCGCTCCGTTGAGACCAGCAGGGGAGAGGTGGCCAATTTTACCCGGCGCATGGAGTCGGGCCTGCCCGACCTGGACCATTTGAAGCGGCAGGTGGATGACTTGGCCGAGTCGCTGGGCGGAAGCTTCCAGAGTCGGCTGAGGCTGGCGCGCCTGGAAGTGGACGGCCTGGAGGGCCGCCTGCGCACCCTGGACCCGGCCGCTACCCTGCGTCGCGGCTTTGCCGTGGTGCAGCGCGGCGATACGGGACAGGTGATCTCCGCCGTGGGCCAGGTGAGTGGCAGCGAGTCTCTCACCATAACCGTGGCTGACGGGACTTTTCCTGCCGTCGTGGGGGAGGATACCGGCGCGCATCCTCAATCTGCCAACACGCCTGCGGAATCGAGCGCCAAGTCACCTGGCGACACCCAGCCTGCCGACTTGTTTAACTCCGCCCCAACGCCACCGGCCAGAAACAGTCGCCGCCGCCCACCGCCCGAACCACCCGGCATGGAGCGATTGATCTAGCCGGCGGCTACTTCCCTGACATTCTTGGAACCTGCCTTACAATTCTCAACCCTTTTCCGTACCTTTTCAGCGGTAAGCTGACAATAGACTGTTGACACTCAAACCCGCCTTTCCCTAAAGTTGACCTGTGCCCTGGGCAAGGAGGCAGTGCAATGACACCGGAAGCCATGGAAAAGGTAAGGCAGATCTTCGCCGAAACGCTGGACGAGCGGTACGCCGGCGAATTGGAGTTTGACCCCATAATTGTCAAGCCCGACGTGGGCTTTTACGGCGACGACTACGTGCGAGTATTGCTGGTGGTAAATGGCGATCCTGAACTTCTGGATGCGGAGTGGGATGGCACATTGATCAGGCGTGTGCAAGAAAGAATGATACCGGCTGGAATCGAGGAGTTCCCTTCACCCAGCTTTATATCCAGATCCGAATACCAGTATTTCTTGAGGCGGGGCAAAGTTGCATCCTTATAGTTTGCTCGCCGCCGCTCACGACCTGGTTGAATCTGGCCGGGGGCGTCCGCGGCAGGCTAACCTGTGTCGGGCCGTCAGCACCGCACACTATGCCATGTTCCACTGCTTGGCGACTTGTTGTGCCGATAGGTTAGTCGGGGGAATCGGCTCTGACCGCAGTGAACCTGCGTGGCGACAAACCTATCGGTCCCTTGAGCACGGCACGGCTAGGCAGCGGTGTGACCGAAATATGGTCATCAGGAGGTTTCCTGACGAGATTCAGGACTTTGCCAAGAAATTTGTTGACATGCAGGAGAAAAGGCATAAAGCTGACTATGACCCTGAAGCTGCTTTTTCCAAGTTGGCAGTAAGGAGAGATATTGAGCTGGTAAAGCGCAGGATTGAAGTGTTCGGTCAGGTCGCCATTAGAGAACGCCGCGCCTTCGCAGTTTATGTACTGCTGAGTCTAAGGCAGAGGTAGTGTGTAAACCCTTTGCGTTGATACACGTTTCTCCGTCCCCCTTTCTTTCAAAGCCACTGTACCGTTACACTGTCCTTCGCAATGCCGACTACCTTTACTCAGTTTATGGACCGAAATGACTGAACCTCAAAGCAGCGAAAATCCACCTGAACCCGCCTCCCTGTCCTTCGAAGAAGCCTTTACCCGCCTGGGCGCGATGGTTGAAGACCTTGAGGCGGGCAACCTGCCCCTGGACCAGGCAGCCCGGATGTTTGAGCAGGGCATGGGCCTCGTCCGCCGCTGCACCCAGCTGCTCGACGAAACGGAACTGCGCATTGCCGAAATTCGGGAGAACGGCGGCGCTCCCGCCACGGCCCAACCGGACAGCCTTGCCTGGGGCGACCTGGAGATGCCGCCCCTGGATGAGGAATGGGAACCGGAGGAGGACCTTCCCGATGGCAACTAGCCCATGCTGAACATTGGCTGGTTCTCCACCGGCAGAGGGGAGGGTTCCCGGGGTCTTTTGCGGTTCGTTCAGGAGCGAATTGACCGTGGCCTTCTCGATGCCCGCATCCAGTTCGTGTTCAGCAACCGCGACCGGGGCCAGGCCCTGGGCTCCGACCGATTCTTTCAACTGGTGGACAGCTACAACCTTCCCCTGGTGACCCGCTCATCAGCCCGCTACCGCCGTTCCCGAAGCGCTTCCCGCCTCCCGTGGGCGGAATTGCGCGCCGATTATGACCGGCTCGTTGTCGAAGACCTCAAGGAATTCCAGCCCGATGTCTGCGTCCTGGCCGGCTATATGCTCATCTGCAGCGGCAAAATGTGCCGCCGCTACCCTCTGCTGAACCTTCATCCCGCGCTGCCCGACGGCCCCATCGGCACCTGGCAGGAGGTTACGTGGGAACTGATTCGCCAGCGGGCGTCCTACACCGGCGCAATGATTCACCTCGCCACCGAGGACCTGGACCGGGGCCCCCTGGTCTCATACTGCACTGTTCCCATCACCGGCCCCGAGTTTGATGAGGGTTGGCAGGACCTGCAAAGTGAGGACCTGGAAAAAGTGCGGGAAACCCGGGGCGAGAGACTGCCCCTGTTCGGGCAGATACGAGAGGCCCAGTACCGGCGGGAGCCTTACCTGATTTTGGAAACTTTGCGGGCGGTGGCGGACGGTAGGGTGATAATTCGGGATGGGGTGGTCCTTCACTCCCGGGGCGCCCCCCTTGCCGAGGCTTCTACCCCCGGTCTTTGCCTCGACGTGGAAATTGACCGGGCTGTGGCGGATGATGAGTTGGGCTAGAGGTCAGTCTTAATCCCTTTGCCTCTTTATCACAAGAAAATCCGACGACAAGGCCACCGCATCAGTTGACCTTCGCCTCTATTCCTGGCTTAAGGGGACTGTGTTGGGGAAATTACGCGGACTGCTGTAACATTTCGGGGTACAGTGGCACGATTTCGCCGGTCTTGCTTACCAGGGTTGGATTGCCCCGGTTCTCGATGGCATCCCGGTCAACAATGCAGCGGTCGATGTTCTTCAGTGAAGGCAGTTCATACATCACGTCCAGCAGGGTTTCCTCGACGATGTAGCGCAGGCACCGCGCGCCGGTGTAGTGGTTCAGGGCCCGCTCCGCCGCTGCCTCCAGGGCGCCCTCGGTAAACTCCAGGTCAACGGCGTCAATGCTGAACAGGTACTGGTACTGCTTCACAATAGCGTTCCTTGGCTCAGTTAGCACCCTTACCAGGGATGCCTTGTCCAGGTGGTCCAGGCTGGCCACCACCGGCAGCCGCCCCACCATTTCCGGTATGAAGCCAAAGGCCAGCAGGTCTTCCGGCGTAACCTGGGAAAGAACGCTGTCCTCCATATCGGTCCGGTTCCGGACTCCCCCAAGGAAACCAAGCTGGGAACCATGGGTCGCGATGCGGCGGGATACAAGCTCACTGAGGCCTTCAAAGGCGCCCCCGCAGATAAAGAGAATGTTGCGAGTATTAATCTGCAGGAACTCCTGCTGGGGGTGCTTCCGACCACCCTGGGGCGGTACGTTGGCAATGCAGCCCTCGATGATCTTCAGCAACTCCTGCTGCACGCCTTCGCCGGATACGTCCCGGGTGATGGAGCGGTTCACGCCCTCCTTGCGGGCGATTTTGTCCATCTCGTCAATGTAGATGATCCCCTGCTCGGCCCGGGATATGTCCCAGTCCGCGGCCTGGATCAGCCGCAGCAGGATATTCTCCACGTCCTCGCCCACGTAGCCCGACTCGGTCAGGGAGGTGGCGTCGCAGACGGCGAAAGGGACGGCCAGGGTTCGGGCCAGGGTCTCTGCCAGCAGGGTCTTGCCGCTTCCGGTGGGGCCCATCAGCAGGATGTTCGCTTTCTGCAGCTCCACTTCGGAGCCAGCCACGCCCGACCATATGCGCTTGAAGTGGTTGTAGACGGCGACGCTCAGGGTCTTCTTTGCCCGTTCCTGGCCGATAACGTAGTCGTCCAGGTTGGCGTAAATTTCCCGGGGCACCAGGGGGCCCTCCGCTGGGGCTTGGTAGGCGGGGGCCTGTTGACTCTGGGGTTGAATGAGTTCACCCATGGCCCGGATGCAGTCGTAACACACCGAGGCGCGGCCCTGGCCGGCGAGAAACAACTCGCTGCGGGCACGGCCCTTCCCGCAAAAGGAACACTGCAGGGGCCGTGCCCCACTTCTGCCTCTAGTTTCCCTGCCGTCCGGACTTGCCATAAATGATCCCCACCAGAGTGTGCTTGCCTAGCATTCAGAAATGCAACCGTTCAGTGACGGGAGGTGCTCCTTACCGGTCCGTCTCGCCATACCGTCGAAAGCTGGTATCCAGGAGTCCTTGCAACCCTCCCCTGGCTTGTCGAAGGATTGCCTCGGTCCTGATGAACGGCCGCCCGCCCGTGGTTCCAGAAGCCGGCTTTGAGCGAACCGAAGGGCTCATTGCTAACGGGGCCCCATTCATCCATCAAGGCAAGAGAGGCGGCCCGCTATTCGCTGGTCTCCGAATCCGACCCAGCGGCGTCCTTGCTGTTACCCAGGATTTCGTCCACCAGGCCGTACTCTACCGCCTGCTCCGGGGTCAGGTAAAAGTCCCGGTCGCTGTCCTGGGCAATTCGTTCGTAACTCTGGCCGGTGTTGGTGGAAAGGATGGTCCGCAGGCGGTCCTGCAGGCGCAGAATCTCCCGGGCCGCGATTTCGATGTCGCTGGCCTGACCCTGCGCTCCGCCCAGGGCCTGGTGCATGTGGACGGTGGAGTTGGGGAGACAGTAGCGCTTGCCCTTGGCCCCTCCCGACAGCAGCACCGTGGCCATGCTGGCCGCCATGCCCACGCACACGGTGGAAACTTCAGGAGAGATCATCTGCATGGTGTCGTAGATGGCCAGGCCGGCGCTGATGACCCCGCCCGGGCTGTTGATGTAAATGCTCACGCCCCGCTCCGGGTCTTCCCGCTCCAGGTAAAGCAACTGGGCGATGATGGTGTTGGCTACCGGATCGGCGATGGGGGTCCCCAGAAAAATAATGCGCTCCCTGAGTAGCAGGGAGTATATGTCGAAGGCCCGTTCTCCCCGGGGGCTGGTCTCAATGACCATGGGAATAATGCTCTGCGGTGCCGCCAGGGATGATTCGTAGGGGTTATACAGCATGGGGTTAAGCTCCTTCCTTCCTTCCTTCCGCATCGGGCGGGTCTGCTTCACTGGTTGGGTCGTCCCCGGCCCCCTCGGGAGGATCCGCCTCTGCTGAGGCTTCGGCCGCGGGAGTTTCCTCTTCCTTTTCGGGCTGGTCCGTGTCCGGCCCTGCCTCCTCTTCCGCGCCGGCTTCAGGGCCCTGCACAATCTCTACCAGGCGCGCCATTACCTTCTGGTTCAGCAAGGAGGAACGGATGGACTCCCTGGTGCCCTCTGAATTCAGGGCGCGCAGCATGGCGCCCACGTTTTCTTCCGATGAGGTTGAGACAATGGACTCGATCTCCGCCTGGATTTCCTCGAGCGTTACCTCCAGCCCCTCTTCCTGGGCCAGCTTCCGGACTACCAGCATGCGGTTCAACCGGTCCTCGGCTACGGGGCGAAGCTCGTCCTGGAACTCCTCCTCCGTCTTTCCCACGTAGGTCAGGTAAGTCTCCAGGTCCAGGCGCTGGTTCTGCAGCATCCGTTCCCGTTCATCCTGCATATTCTGGATTTCCCGCTCCAGCAGCAGGTCCGAGGCGGTGATGGTGGCGCTTTCGAGCAGGGAACTCAGGCTCTGTTCCTGGAAGGCGTAATCCGCCTGGGATTCGGCCTCGCCGGTAACCCGTTCCAGGATGTGGGCGCGCAGGGCTGCCATGTCGTCGAACCCTTCGCCCACCCCCTTGGCAAACTCGTCGTCCAGGTCCGACAGGGCCTTCTCCTTGATGGAAAGGACATCCACTTTGAAGTCCACGTCCTTGCCGGCATACTCAGCGCGGGGGTAGTCTTCGGGCACCGTAACGGTGAAGTCCTTGTGTTCCCCTTCCGCCATCCCTTCCAGGTGCTCGGCGAAGCCGGGGAAAGGCAATACGTTGGTCGGTTCCGGAAGGTAGTCAACCTCCTGGTCGTTTACCAGCGCCTCGCCGTCCATCTCCCCCTCGACGTTCAAGTTCAGCAGATCGCCAAACTCCACCGGGCGCTCTACCGGTTCCCAGGGGGCCATTTCGCGGCGTATCCGCTCCAATACCTGGTCGACCTCTTCGTCGGAGATCTCTACTGGCTCCTTCTCCAGGCGGACGCTGTAAAAGTCGCCCAGGTCCACCGTGGGTTCCAGGGGGACGGTGGCTCGGAAGGAAACGGGTTCCAGCTCGGTAACTTCCACTCGCGGCTCGACGAAGGCCTGGATTTCTTCGTCCTGCAGGGCCCGGTTAAGGGTTTCGGGAATCATGAAGTCCAGTGCGTCCTGGACCAGGGCTATGCGGCCAACGTAGCTTTCGACTATGGAACGGGGGGCTTTGCCTTTGCGGAATCCGGGGATGTTGAGGCGGCCAACGGTACGTCGGTAGGATCGGTCAATGTACGGGTCTTCGTCCGTCGCGTCCATTTCAACATTGAGGATAATTTCGACGGGGGTGGACGATTCCTTCGTAACTTTCACCGAACTTCACTCCGTTGCTTGTTGCTTCGCGCATGGCACAACAGGGGATAGCCACTACGAGCGGAAAGCTAAATTATAGCATAAACCGCCGGGGCACAAAAGTTGGCCGGCTGTTTGGGCAGCGTTCCAACCTGGGTCGTCTGAAGGTTTGGGAGATATGTTCCAAACCCCGACCCATCACTGCGGCTTTGGCCGCAGTCCGGAGAAGCTGTAGAGAAATCCCCATTCGACAGGACAAGGCCTCCTGGATTCCGGCCTCCGCCAAAATGACCATTAACCAAACCACTAAGAACGGAACGCCACCGGCCGCTTGGCCAGCGTTCTGGATTAGGCGGCGTGGCTCAACGACTGCTCAGGGGCAAACCCTGGGGCTGCCCTGTCCCTCAGAGGACCACATAGACCGGAACGCTATCCATTACCTCCAGCCCCTTGCGCCAGCGAAAGCAGGTAGTATAATCACACCAGGCGACTCTAAAGGACGGATAATACCCGAGACTCAACGAAAGCAGGAGGTTTTAAGCCATGACACAAGAGGTAATGCATGCCCAGATGGGAGGAGCCACCAGCGGGTCCGAGGAACTGGTCTCGGCCGGCTCCGTCACCTTTGGTTTGGAGTACCGGACCGAAGTGGGGGCCATGAACGACGAGGGAATCTGCATCCATGTCTATGGCAACGAGATCGAGGGCAACGACAAGGAGTTGCTGCGCTTCGACTGCTTCCGTATCAACCCCCACTACCACTATCGCAACAAGCCCATGGACCAGAACGTGCGCCTGGAACTGGACTTCACCGCCGAGGGCGATCCCCTGTCCTGGACCCTGGACAAGATCCGCAACCGGCTGCCCATTATGCTGATCCGCTGCCAGGCCGACGAGGTCGCCCGTTCCGTGGACCAGCGCGACGTCAACGCCGCCATGCCCAAGATCGTGGCCTGGGCCGAGACCAAGACCCATAACCGGGGCTAGCCGCGACGCCGGTCTCGGCTGTGCGTCGGATTCTGTATCAGGCTTACTCGCGACATCGCTAGAAGCTATTTCAAAATTCGATTAGTGAGCAGGATTACAAAGGCCAGCAGGACGAAGCCGAAATAGAGATCCGCTTTTCTCTCGTATCGAACTACCAGCCGACGAAAGTTGTGCAACCAGGCGAAGGTCCGTTCCACTACCCACCGATGGCGGTAGTTGGACACCTGAGCTTTCCGGCCCGGTCGCGGCCTTTTGCCACGTCGTTCCGGGATGCAAGGCTTGATTCCCCTCCGCCGCAACCGGTTTCGGAATGCTCGAGAATCGTAGCCTCGGTCGGCTACCAGTTCCCCGGGACGACTGCGGGGTCGTCCCCTGGCCCGCGGTACCCTCACCGTTGCCAAGGTAGCCTCGGCCAGAGTGATCTCCGCCCGCTGGGCGCTGGCCACCAAGGCTCCCAGAGGGGTTCCCTGGTTGTCTACCACCAGCATCAGTTTGGTGCCCTTGCCCTTGCGGGTCAGTCCTACCTGGTCTCCCCCTTTTTGGCTGGGGCGAAAGTGGCATCCAGGTGGGCCCGTTCCCATTCCAGCCTACCTTGGGCATCCAGAGTGCCCAGCAGAGTCCGCCAGATATCTTCCCAGACCCCTTGTTCCTGCCACTGGTTCAGTCGTCGCCAGCAAGTCACGGAACTGCCGTACTCTCCCGGAAGGTCCTGCCAGCGGCAGCCCGTGCGCAACACATACAAGACACCATTGATGGTGCGCCGGTCATCGGCTCTGGGACGCCCCCTCCGCTTAGGCGCTGGCAACCAAGGCTGTATCAGTTTCCATTGGGCATCGCTCAATTCCTGCTCCACCGTTCCACCCCACACTTTCCCTTTGGTCAGGAGCATAAACCTTATTCGGTATTTTTGAAATGGCTTCTAGGAGACGGGGTGGCACGTTGGTGTTCACCCCGCTTTCCTTTTTGGTGGCTGTCCACCCCGCTACGTCAAGAAAAGACCGGCGACAGAAGATTCCGGGAACGTCTTGAAGAGGTATCCCCCTTCCGTCGGCCACGAGGCAGGAAGATGAACAAGGCTACGGCGTTAATTGCATGTCTTCTGTTCCTAATGGCAACGGTGGTTTCCTGCGCAGGTGCGGCACCCGTGAGCATTGGCGCTGAAGGCGCCTATCCCCCCTTTGGTTACCTGAACGACGCGGGGGAACTGGAGGGCTTCGAAATTGACCTGGGGAACGAACTGTGCGAACGGGCCAGCCTGGAGTGCCAGTGGGTAACCAACGACTGGGAATCCATAATTACCAACCTCCGGGTCGGCAGGTACGACGCCATAATGGCCGCTATGAGCATTACCGAGGAGCGGGACCAGGTGATCGACTTTACCCAGCCTTATTTCCCTCCTGAGCCGTCGGTCTTCGCCGCCCTTACCGGCGCCGGGGAAGACGCCACACGCGGCCGGGTAGCGGTGCAGACTGCCACGGTCCAGGCCGACTACCTCGGCGGCAAAGTTGGCGCACTCCTGGAGTACCCCCTGGCCAAAGACACCGTAGCAGCCGTTCAGAAGGGCGAGGCCGACTCCGTCTTCGCATCCATTTCCTATCTGCAGGACATTATTGATGACAGCCAAGGCGGCCTTGCATTTGTGGGGGCTGAAGTCACACTGGACAGGGGCACGGGCATCGGCGTACGGGAGGAAGACGCGGAACTTCGGGAAAAACTGGACGCAGCTATCGGGGAAATGAAGGAGGATGGCTCGTTGAATGAACTGATCGGCAAGTGGTTCGGAGAAGAAGCCCCGACTTTCTGACGTCCCGCGGCGAGGTCCAACGTACCGGAGGGTCGGGTCTACCGAAAACCTGCACTGCCGGCGCTTTCCCGATGCCGTGCCGCCAGGCTGGTTCGACTTGGTCTGGCTGACTTGGTCGTTGGCTTTGCCAGGTTGCCGCCTGTGTTAAACTGGGCACTGTTCCCAGCAGGACTAAAGGAGGAATCATGCCCCCCAAGCAATATGCCAGCGCCCCTTCCCTGATACTGGACCCCACCAAGGTCTACTTCGCCAACATCAGCACTAATCACGGCGACATGGCCATTCAGCTATTCGCCGATGAAGCCCCTCGCACCGTCAACAATTTCGTCTTCCTGGCCCGCGAGGGCTTTTATGAAGACGGTTGCTTTCACCGCGTCATCAAGGATTTTATGATCCAGGGTGGCTGCCCCGAGGGCACCGGCCGCGGCGGCCCCGGCTACCGATTCCAGGACGAGACCGTAACCCGTCCCTACGTGAAGGGCACCCTGGCCATGGCCAACGCCGGCCCCAACACCAACGGCAGCCAGTTCTTCATCGTCCACGGCGCCAACGTGGGCCTGCCCCCCAACTACACCATCTTCGGCATGCTGATGGAAGGGGAAGAGACCCTGGACACGCTGGCCAATTCTCCCGTGGGCTCCGGCTCCGGTGGCGAACGTTCCGCCCCGTCGGACCGCCTCCAGATCCACAACATTGAAATCCACGAACGGGAAATAACCCCGGCCGGTTAGGTTACTCCAGGGACGTTAAACAAAGGGGGCGGGTCCATCGACCCGTCCCCTTTCTTTTCTTGTTGGCCGATTCCTCGTCCTGGGCTGGCTCAGTTTCTGGCTGGAACCCTGGGCTTGCGCGCGAACAGGAACAATACCCCTCCCAGGAAGTTGAACCCCGCCAGCAGCAGAAAGGCCATGTCGTAGGAGTTCTGGATGTCCCGCATGTAGCCGGCCAGCGGCGATCCGATCAGCAACAGCACGTTCATCGGCACGGTGGAGAGCCCCAAAATGCGGCCAAAGGAGGCCCTCCCGAAGTATTCTCCCCGTATGGCCGTGGTCAGCGGGTTACGTCCCCCGAATCCTATCCCGAACAGAACGGCGTACAGGTAGAACATCAGCAGGCTTGAGGAAATGGTCAGCACCACCACCGCCGCCGCCTGGATGGTGGTGAAGATGAACAGGGCGATGTTCTTCGGCCACCGGTCCCCCACGTACCCGCCCACCAACTGGAAGACCATGGCCGTAGCGGTATAGACCACCACGATCCAGCCCGTGGTCTGCACGTCGAACCCCTTGTCTTTCAGCAGCAGCCCCAGGTGGGTCATGATGGCCAGAATCACCATGGAAGTGAACCCGTGCCCGAAGGAGATCAACCAGAAGGCCGGCGTCCTCAGGGCCTGTGCCGCCGTCAGGTCGCCGTCGTCCTGGGCCGGGGCGCGACGGGGCGAGGCCGTTGCCGGTCGCGAACCTTGCTCGTGCCTGGAAGCGCTTTGCGACTGATTGACCGCGCCGACCTGGGTTGGCGGATCCGGCGGATCTCCATCGGGCCGCTGCCCGTAATCCTGGGGACGGTTGCGTATCAGTCGGGTCAGGGGGAAGGCCAATACCAGGGTAACTACCCCCAGGATCAGCGCCGTCAACTGCCAGCCCAGGCGGGTCTGTTCCGGGTCAATGGCCCAGGCGATGGCCGGTACCAGCAGCAACGCTCCGATTCGGCTCCCCACGTTGGCCCACCCCATGGCGGTAGCCCGGCGGCGGGCAAACCAGTTGTTGATGGTGGTCATCAGGGGCAGCCAGCTTCCCAGTCCCTGTCCCAGCGCCATGACCAGGAAGGCAACGTAGAACATCCACAGGTTCCGGACCCCGGCGAATATCAGGAACCCGACGCCCAGGATGAGCAGGCCGATGAAGACCATGCGGCGAGCGCCCAGGCGGTCCGTCAGGTAGCCTTCGATGGGCCCCATCAACCCACCCTCGATGCGGGTGAAGGTCAGCGCCAGCCCCAGCTGCCCCCGGCTCCAGCCGAATTGGGCCTCCAGCGCCACCGACCATACGGCCATGGCGTGATACAGGGGAACGGTGGCGATGGTCATGGTGAACCCGCTGAGGACCACCAGCCACCAGCCGTAGAAGACCCCCCGCGCCCGACGGGGGGCGGTAATGATTTGGCTTGCCAGACCCAAGGTTAGCGCTCGCGAATATTGAGGAAATAATGCCTGGAAGGGGAGGAGCGTTCCGGTTGTTACACCGCCCCGCAGCAAAACCTCAGTTTACCACAGGGTAAGCGGGTCGCCGGTAATCGGTTGAAGCACGCGGCGGGGCAATCGCATTATGGACAAGTCGTCCTTCTGCCAGTAAATGGTCATTCTGAGCGAAGCCGAAGAATCTGGGGCCTGTTGACACTAACCCGTTCCGCGCTCCCCTACACTGTCATTCTGAGCGAAGCCGAAGAATCTAAACTCTATCCTACAAGCCTGCTTTCGGGCCCGTAACCGGGCTGATGGCATCCGCCTGTGGCGGACTAGGCCCTTCGACAGGCTCAGCACACATACCTTCCACCTATGATTACTTGCCGCCATGGCCCAAGTCTAAAATACCATTCCACTGGGCTGGGGGGCCGTTAATCGGTTGGGATGCGCGAAGAGTGTAGCGCCACGCCAAGACTGGAATCTCAGTGTTGAGTCGTTTCCGGCGAAAGGGATACAATCGATTGACCATGATAATGCCAGGCTCGGAAATCCTGTTGGTGGAGCCGAGAAAACTAGCGGAGTACCTGTTATCTCCAACTAGTCCACGAGGAAGATACAAGGCGGCTTTCTTCCAAGGGTTTGGTTACACCTTAGAAAATATTGAAGACTTTGCGGAGGCCTTGAAAGAGCATGGGCAGACGCCACAAGTAGCACTTAAAGTAGATGCCGAATACGGCAGACGGTAAAATATAGACGGTGGTCCGCTAACCCCGGACGGCCGCAACCCTCGGGTCAGGACTGTTTAGCAGGTAGAACTGGCTCGCAAAGCCCGAGGTTGATTACGGCCTTTCCCATCAGGAGTTGAGCCATGTTTATGGAACACGACACCGTCATCCTGACTGGCTCCGTGAAGGGCGATGACGGGACCAGCTTCCTGCCCGGCGACGTCGGCTGCATCATCCACGTCCACGGTAACGGTCATGCTTATGTTGTAGAGTTTGCTGGCCTGGATGGAGGGACCATCGACCTGGCGACGGTGACGCAGCAACAGGTTCGGGCTGTCACAGCCCGCGACATCACCCATGCCCGCGCGGCGGCCCCCGCCCGATAATCAAGGCGAGCGCCCCGATACCTTGGGCGCTTTCGTTTCATGGAAGCTGCAAGCCTCCCGGCCTCCTTTTTCCTCGCTGCCGCGCAAGGAGACCCTTGCATAACCGTCTTTCCGGCGGAAGCCGGAATCCAGAAAAGCCTGGTGTAAGTACTGACACGGGCCCAACTGAACTGGCAATCTGAGGCAAGTTGATTGGAACCCAAGTTACGCAAAGTTCCCCGCTGCGGCGGGAACCTCGCAAACTGAAAAAACAGTTCCTGCACTCACGGGAATGAGTTTGCATTTGACGAACCCGCTCAGAGATGACGGGGCCTTCTCCGAAAAAGGTCGTCAACTCCTCCCCGTCTCCACCCACATTCGGTACACCTCGCTGCGGGGCAGACCGGTGGCCGCCATTACCTCCGCCACCGCCTCCCGCGCCCGCGCCCCCGACTGCCTCAGGACGGCCAGTTGTTCCCGCGCCAGGTCCTGATTGCCTGCACTCTCTTCCTTTTCCGGTCCACCTGATCCGGCCACAACCAGCACGAACTCCCCCCTCGGTTCGGCGAAGCGTTCGATGGCCTCGGATATTCGACCCCGCCAGATCTCCTCGTGCAGCTTTGTCAACTCCCGGCACACCGCCAACTGCCGGTCGCCCAGCGACCCCAGCAAATCGCCCAGCATGGCTTTCAACCGGTGGGGAGATTCGAAGAATACCAGGGTGTCCGGTGTTGCTGCCACTGCGGCCAGCCGTTCCCGTCGTTCCCTCCCCCGGCGAGGCAGGAACCCCAGGAAGGTAAAGGAATCGGCCGGCATGCCGGACACCGCCAGTGCGGTGGTAACTGCTGACGGCCCGGGAATTACTCTCACGTCAATCCCCTCGGCTTCCACCGCCGACACTACGGCCGCCCCGGGGTCGCTCACCCCTGGCATCCCCGCGTCCGTTACCAGGGCCACGTCACCCGTCGCCAACGCCTTCACCAGGTCCGGCAGCCGACTCCGCCAGTTATGCTCGTTGCAGCTGACGCAGGGAACCCGGATGCCCAGGTGGTTCAGCAGCCGCCTGGTCACCCTGGTATCCTCGGCGGCCACCAGGGCAACCTCCCCCAGCGTCCGCGCCGCCCGCACGGTGATGTCTTCCAGGTTGCCAATGGGGGTGCCAACGACGTACAACGTACCCATGGGAGGACTATATACTGGCATGCCCGCCGGTTCAAACGGGGGTGCCAGGTCGCAATTCTCGTTGAACAACCTTGGCTTTCGCCCATGGAAGAAGATCGCCACCTTCTCCTCTATACCTCAGGGCGAGGGGCCAGGTCAAGTCACCGTGCCAGGGCCGACTGCGCGGCCTTCCGGTTCAGGTGGTCTGTGGGTCACAATGGTAAGGGCAGACCTGTGTATCTGTCCTGGTCTCACACCCGAAACGGCATAAACCTGAACGCTACGGGCCAACACCCTTCTCTTGCCGAATACCCGTCGTCAAGGTAAGCTCTTAGCAGCCCCGGCTGCTCCAGGCCGGCCTGGAAAGGAGTTGTTTATGCCCAACCTGAACGGAGGTCATCTGTTCATCCGCTGCCTGAAACAGGAAGGTGTCAAGCGGGTGTTTACCATCGTCGGCGATACCGTCCTGCCCCTGGTGGACGCCGCGGCCGACGAGGGGATCGAATTCATCGACACTCGCCACGAGGGCGCCGCCATGCACATGGCCGACGGCTACGCCCGCATTACCGGCGAGCCGGCCGTGGCCCTCTTTACCGGTGGCCCGGGCTTTTCCAACGCCATCTCCGGCCTTCCCGCCATCTACACCTCGGAGAGTCCGGTCATCTTCGTGGCCGGTTGCGCCGAACTGCCGGAAAAGGGCATGACCACCTTCCAGGAAGTGGACCAGATCGGCATGACCGCTCCCGTTACCAAGGGCTCCTGGCTGATCCACGACCGGCGGCGCATCCCCGAATTTGTGGCCACCGCCTTCCGCACGGCCATGTCCGGCCGGCCCGGGCCGGTACACCTGACCTTGCCCATCGACATCCAGGACGAACCCATTTCCGAGGAGGAACTGCCTCCCTACCTGCCCAGCGAGTACCGCAACATGGGCCGTCCCCAGGGCGATCCGGCGCTCATCCAGCAGGCCGCCGACCTCCTCCGCAACGCCCAGCGCCCGGTAATCATCGTGGGCAATCCCGCCCGCTACACCGCTACCCAGGAACAGTTGACCACGCTGGTGGAAGCCACCGGCGTCCCCGCGTTCACCGTGGAACAGGCCCGGGGCATGATTGATGATGAGCATCCCCTGTGCTTCGGTTACGCCGACGGCGCACTGAACACCGCTGCCCGCCGCTTCCGCGAGGCCGACGTGGTCCTCCTTCTTGGCAAGCGCCTGGACCACCGCTACCGCTACGGCCAGGTCTTCAGCCCCGATGCGAAACTCATCCAGGCAGACCCCGCCGCCGCCGAAATTGGCCGCAACCGGGGCGTGGCCGTTGGCTTGCTGGGCGACCTGGGAGCCATCACCGAGCAGTTGACCGCCGCCGCCAGCCAGGGCAGCCGCGCCGACATCGGCGACTGGGTCAGCGTGTTAAGCCAGGACCGCCAGGCGTGGCTGGACGAACTGCGCTCCAATGCCACCGCCGAGGAACCCATGCACCCCCTGGACGTCTACACCGGCATCGAGCGCCTCATTGACGAGGACTCCTTTATCGTCATGGACGGCGGCGACTACGTGCAGTGGGGCCGTTCCTACTTCGGCGCCCGCAAGCCCGGCCGTTTCCTGCGCTTGGGTCCCCTCAGTCACCTGGGCGCCGGCATACCCTACGGCATGGCGGCCAAGCTGGCCCATCCGGAAAGCAAGGTCTTCGTCTTCTGCGGCGACGGCTCCTTCGGTTTCTACCCCATGGAGTACGACACCTGCATCCGCCACAACCTGCCCATCACCACCGTGCTGGGCAACGACTCCAACTGGGGCATCGACAAGACGTTCCAACTGGCCTACTACGGCCGGGCCGTGGGCACCGACCTGCGCTTCATCCGCTACGATCAGGTGGTCGAGGCCATCGGCGGCTACTCCGAGTACGTGGAAAAGCCCTCGGAGGTCGGCCCCGCCGTGGAGCGGGCCATCAACTCCGGCCGCCCCTCCCTGGTCAACGTGGCCGTCCGCCCCGGCGCCAGCCCCCTGGCCCAGGCCATGATCGCCCGGAGGACGGGGAGTTAGCCAACATTCCGTCCCAGGAATAAGAACAGGGCGAGCATACGGCTCGCCCTGTTGCTTTGCTGACCCAATTTCACCCCGCAAGGGCTATCAATCCTTTTCTCCGTCCCGAAAATCGGGGGGCGGTTCACTAAAAACGCGCCCTTCCCGCTGGGCCGCCTGCATGCGTTCGTACCAGGCCCGCCACTCCTGGTTTATCTCAACCCTGCCCTGGGCTTTGCCTTGGGCTTTGCCTTCCGCCATGCCCTCGGCCTTACCCTGGCGACGGGCTTCTTGCCTGGCTTGTTCAAACTCCGTTCTGATCTTCTCCCTGGCCCAGAACACCATGTAGTAGCTCCTTTCCATGACGGTTGAGAGAAAAGTATAGCTGGCGCCTACTACCGACACCAGGGTTGCGCTGGTCAGAATAGTCTCCTGGCCCAGCCCCCATCCCTTCATAGTTCCGCCCCAAAGGTATGAAACGGCAAGAACTATTGGTATGCCAACCAGAATGTGAAGTATGGGCCACTGGAGGCTGTGGTTCATCGGATACCCTGTTAAATGGATCCACCCTGGTAAAACCCAATTGTATCACCTGTGTCCCCGCAGGGCGGAGACGCAAACGAAGTGGGCGGGTTGCACACCCGCCCGGTAACTCACTTGACAGGGTCGCCTCCGGCCTAGTAGTGCCGCAGTTCCACCACGTTGTCGTCCGGGTCGTAGATGTACAGGGAGATGCCGTCGCCGTGGGATCCCCACCGCTTGCCGGGGCCGGCCTGGATCTCCACGCCAATGGCCTCGAACTGGGCCTTCAGAGCCTCCATGTCGGTGGGTTCGATGACCATGCAGTAGTGGTCCTGGTTCTTGGCCCCGTCCTTGCCCGTAGGCTCCTGGTCGCTGCCAAAGAAATCTATGATGGTGTCGGCGTTCAGACGCACCGACGGGAACCGTACCTCGCCGGCCCGCCACTGGGCCTCTCGTTCCACCGGCATGCCCAGGACCTGCGAGTAAAACCGCAGAGATTCGTCCACGTCCCTGACCCGCAGGACGATGTGGTCCATCTCGGTAATGGTTACCAGGGGCTGGGAAACCAGGGCGCCGGTTTCTATTTGTGTAGCCATGCTTCCTCCTCTGTTCGGGACTGGTTAGTCTGCCGGGACGGGCGCCGAATTGTACTGGGGATGGCGCCGCCACTGGGGGCTTTCGTCGTAGTGTTGGAGATCGACGGTGTTGCCGTCCGAGTCCTCAATGCCCATTGGATGCTGCACCAGTTCAATCATGTTGCCGTCGGGATCGTGGACGTAGGTGTAGCAGCCGCTGCTGTATTCCCGCCGGCCCCAGGAGTTCTCGGTCTCGCCCCGCCGGCCTGGCGTGGTGCTGTAGGGAACTCCCAGCCGTTCCAGGTTCTCGATCAACTCGTCCCAGTCGTTGATTTCCACGGCGAAATGCACTGATGGGACGGGAGTGGGATTGCGGGAGTCTGTGGTGTGAATCTCCCCGTTGCCGATGCGCAGCTGAAGCTGGCGGGCGTTCAGTTCGGGTCCCCGATCCAGGAACTCCGCGCCCAGCACGTCTTCGTAGAACTTGCGCGTCTTCCCCCGGTCACTTACCTGGATGTTTATGTGCTGGATGAGGGTCACTCGCGACATATTATCCCCTCAATTACTCGAAAATCCGGTGATTAGTATCCTGTAACCCTGACTTTACTACCGAAAACGGCGTTGGGCAAGGGCAATGCCTAACCCCCAAAGTTCCGCTCTCCCCCGTTGACGTGAATTGTCTGGCCGGAAATGTAGTCTCCGGCGTCGGTGCAAAGGAAAAGGCACAGTTCGGCGATATCGTCGGTCTTGCCCATGCGGCCCGCCGGAATGTCGGCCAGCCGGTTGCCCGTTCTGGGAGCATTGCCCCCGTCCCGGCTGGTGTCGATCATACCGGGCACCACGCAGTTTACCCGTATGCCGTGGGGGCCAAGCTCGGTGGCCAGGGCGCGGGTCAACCCCACTAGCCCTACCTTGGCGGCGGATATGTGGGCGCCGCCGTGCCTTCCCTGGTGGGCCTGGAGGCCACCCAGGTTGATAATGCGGCCCCAGCCCCGTTCCAGCATTCCCGGTAACGCAGCCCTGGAAGTGATGAAGGCCGAGTCCAGGTCCGTAGCCAGCACGCCGCGCCAGTCGTCGTAGCTCATCTCGGCGAAGGCCTTGTGGGGCCGCACCGAAGCGTTGTTAATCACTATGTCCAGATGGCCCAACTCGCTGACTGCCGTGTCCAGAAGTTGTTCCAGTTCCTGCCGGTTGCCCACGTCGGCCAGCAGTGGCAATGCCTTGCGTCCCAGCTCCCTGACCTCTGCCGCCACTGAGTCCACGTCCGCCTGGTTGGAACGGGCGTTCACCACCACGTCCGCGCCCTCCCGGGCCAGGGCCAGGGCGATGGACCGGCCGATGTTCCTTCCAGATCCGGTTACCAGCGCCGTCTTGCCTTCCAATTGCATACATCCTCCCAAGGTTGTCCCCAGGGGACTGAAATGGGGTTTTGGGCATTATGAACAGCCCCGTTGCTTCTGGCAACACCGGTGCCGACCCGCGCCCGATTCGGGCGCCCTCCTGCGGACCCCCCAACGCAGGGGCGCTCAGCCATGCGCCCTGCTTTTCCGCCTGTCCCCTTCGCGTATTGAAATTACTGACACACACCCCTTGCCAACTCGCATAACCCATCTCCACCATAAAAATACAAACCATGAAACAAGGAAAACGCAGGTGAAACCCATCTTCGTAGGTGTCCGCCTCTGGCGGCGTCCACGTCCGCCCTTGGCGGGATGGCCGCCCTGGCTAGAGTCCCTTCTCCCTTGACGGGGGCGGAATCCACCTTGGGCGGACCTCTGGCGGGCGGAACGTCCACCTCTGGTGGAAAGGTCAGGATGGGGGTGATAGGTCCCATCCCAGGAACAAGCCTGAATGAACCAAAATAAGACCCTACTCCAAAATGCCCACCATCCTCCCCGGCTCATCCTGAGCCTGCGGAATCCGCCTCAGGCGGACCTTTGTCGGGTGGCAACATCCGCCTTTGGCGGATCGAAGGAAGCCCCCTTCGTGGATAAACAACAACAAAACAACAATAGGAGCCAACAATGCTAACCCTCAGTCAAATCAGGAGCGAAATCCGCGCCCTCCAGCGCAAATACCACCGGGAACTGTCCATCTACCGCATGCGCCGCATCACGGAGGAAGTCCACCACGACTACGCCCGCGCCGTGGCCGACCGGCAGGACCCGCCCAGCCCCCAGCAAATCATCCGCCGCATCGCCGACCGGGGTTTCCGGCTCACCACCTGGATGCAACTGATCAAGTACCTGGAAAGGGTCAGGGAGGCGGGGGACATCCCCGACCCCCGTAACATGGTGACCAACCTGTTGCCCTGGGTCTGGCAGAGCAAGTACGACCGCCTGCTGATGGGGGAACTGCCGCCCCCGGAACCCAAACCCGACCTGGGCCTCCTCTGGGCCCGCCGGTTCGCCACCACCTGAGGACCGCCAACGTAAACCCAACTCACCCCTCTCCCCCTGGGAGCGAGGCCAGGGGAGAGGGAGTAGGGGCGGCCCTTGTGGCCGCCCTGGCTGAAGTCCCTTCCACCTTGACGGGGGCGGAAAATCCATCTCTGCCGGAAGGGCCGGGGGTGAGGGCCGTAGCGCCACCACCGTCATTTCGGACTTGATCCGGAATCCAGGGCCCGGGGCGGCGCCTCCGCCTTTGGCGTGCAAGGGCCCCAAGCGGCCCAAAACGGCCCAAAACGGCCCGGAAAATCGGGAATGTGGGCCACTTTTTGACGGACAACAGATAGGAATTTGCCGGGGCGCCGGCCCGGAACTGGGCCGGTTGGACCCCTGCCCAGGCCCGATTTCAAATACGAAACGGCCCAAAATGGCCCAAAATGGCCCGGATTTCAAAAAAATTCCCATTCGTGGACCAGCGCAGGCCGTGGGGCGCCCGCTTTCTCCAGCAACGAGACAATGCAGGAATCACTAGCCCGGAACCGGCCCCCGACTTATAATGGCACCATCTTCCAAAAGGAGCATTGCGCATGTATTTGGTACGTAGAGTTTGCAAGACCAAGCCGGGCCAGGCTTGGGCCGTAGCAGGTTTCTTGGCCAAGATTTGTGAAGCATATGAGGAGAATGGCCGCGACAAGGCACGCATTTACATCGAGGGACAGGGACTGCCCGGAACGCCCAACCGCGTCTACGCCGAGTGGACCCAGGACTCCATCGAGCCCAACTGGCCCACCAACATTCCCCAGGCGGTGCGGGACTTCAACCCGAGGCTGCAGGAACTTCTGGACGAGTACCTGCTGGAGATCTACGAGGTTGCCACCCCCGAAAAGCTCGTCCAGAGGGGCGTAGCCCAGTAGGTTTTCCTCTATCCCGCAATTGATCAGGTACGGCGGCGCCCTCCCTGTTGGCGGACGGCGCCGCTTCTCTGGCTCTCCCAGAGTTACAAGGAGTCGATCATGTTGATTGTAGATGCCCAGGTGCATGTCTGGGGCGCGAACCTTCCTACCAATCCCGCCCACCGGCAGATAACTTCTTACTCCAAAGACGACCTGCTCAGGGAGATGGACGAAGCCGGCGTGGATGCGGCCGTTATCCATCCCCCCGGCTGGGATCCGAATTCAGGACAGTTAGCGCTGGACGCGGCCGCTGCCCACCCCAACCGTCTCTCCATTCTTGGTAACTTTCCCCTGGACCAGGAGTCCAGCCGGGACCTGGTGGCTGGCTGGAAGCAACAGCCCGGTATGCTGGGCCTGCGCTTTACCTTCCAGCAGCCCCATATGCTTTCCTGGCCCACCGATGGCACCATGGAATGGCTTTGGCCCGCCGCCGCTGAAGCCGGCCTGCCCGTGGCGCTGGCCTGTTCCGCTTTCCTGTCCGACGTGGGTCCCATCGCCGAGCGTCACCCCGGCGTGAAACTGATTGTTGACCACTTCGGGCGGGGCGGCGGCGCCACCGATGAGGCCGCCTGGGCCAACCTGCCCGATCTCCTGGCACTGGCCAGGTATCCCAACGTGGCGGTCAAGGCCACCGGCGGTCCCAGCTATTCCAGCGCCGAGTATCCCTTCGCCAACATCCACGACTATATCCACCGGGTTTACGACGCCTTCGGTCCCGACCGGATGTTCTGGGGAACGGACATCACCCGCATGCCCTGTTCGTGGAAGCAGTGCATTACCATGTTCACCGAGGAACTGTCCTGGCTCAACGAGAACGACAAGGAACTGATCATGGGCCGGGCCCTTTGCAACTGGATTGGATGGGAGTTGCCGGGCTAACCGTCGGAAACCGTTCAGCAACTAGTAGATCCGTCGGTTGCTGCCGGCGATAATGGGGTGACAACCGGGAAACTTCAATACTATGGGCGTTACTTTATTTGACCCTTAAATAAATTCGGACTACACTGTAGCCAATTGTCCAGGCACTAGCCCCTGCCTGAGACTGCAATGGCAATCCAGGGTTTCCACTGGGGCCGCATACCTCAACCAGGCAAGTCAGGAGGTAAACCCTGATGGACTTTGGAATCTTTCTGGACTTTCCCACGGGCGGTGGTCCCCACGAAGCCGCTTTCCGCGACACCTTCGAACTGGTGGATATGGCCGACCAGTGGGGTCTGGATACCGTTTGGCTGGGAGAGACCCACTTTACCCCGGAACGGGCCGTTCATTCCGCCCAGATGGTCCTGCTCAGCGCCATAGCTGCCCGTACCAGGCAGCTGCGCGTCGGGTCGGCCGTCCACGTGCTCCCCCTGATTCATCCCCTGCGCATAGCCGAAGAGGCTGCCACCGTTGACCAGGTCAGTGAGGGCAGGTTCGAGTTCGGCGTGGGCCGCAGCGGGAACATGCGCGCCTACGACACCATGGGCCTCGACTACATGGAGAGCAAGGACCGCTTCCAGGAAGCCCTCGAGATCATTATGCAGGCGTTCACGGGCGAGACCTTCTCCTACGAGGGAAAGTACAATCACATTACCAACGCGCGGCTGACGCCCCGTCCCTACACCAAACCCCATCCCAAGGTTCGCCTGGCCTCCAGCGGCGAGGAGAGCTTCGAGCGGGTGGGCCGCCTCGGCTTCCCCATTTTCCTCTCTATGCGCGGGATGGATGTCAACGAGCTGGAGGCCAACCTGAAGCACTACCACGAGGCGTGGCAGAAAGCCGGGCACCAGGGAGAAAGCGGCGACATCTCGGTCCGCTTCCCCATGTACGTAGCTCCCACCGAGGAGGATGCCCTGGAAGAGCCGCGGGAGACCATCGAAAGTTATTTCCGGCGGATGCGGGAGCGGTTCCAGCAGGGCCGTTTCGAGGAGGCGTTGGCCGACGTCACCGGTGGGCAGGAATTGATTGACGCTCGTCGGGCGCGCCTGGCGCGCCTGGAAGCCATGACCTACGAGGAGATCCTGGACACCAAGGTCATAGTCGGCAGCCCCGACCAGGTCATTGACAAGCTCCACCAGTACCGGGAGAAGCTGGGAATAACCGGCTTCACCGCCGAACTCAATCCGGGCAACATGCTTCCCAAGGAAGCCGTTCAGCGCAGCCTTAAGCTCATAACCCAGGAGGTTATGCCCGCTTACAAGTAGGCGCCGCCGCATTTCGGTCCGGCCAGTGCGAAGGGGGCGGGAGTTAATCCCGCCCCCCTTCCATTTGCCCGTGCCTCCGCTCCCGTTTACACGTTGCGCAGCTTTGGGTCCAGCTTGTCCCGCAGCCAGTCACCCAGCAGGTTCATGGACATTACCGTAAGGAGTATGGCCATGCCCGGGAAGAAGGCCACCCACCAGGCGCGCACGATCAGGTCCCTGCCGTCCGCCACCATCAGACCCCAGGCGGGGGTTGGTCGGGGTATGCCCACACCCAGGAAGCTGAGGCCCGCTTCCAGGAGGATAACCTGCCCCACCTCCAGGGTGGCCAGCACGATGATGGTGTTCACCACGTTGGGGAAGATGTGCCGGGTAATGATCCGCAGGTTGGACGCTCCGGCCACCCGGGCCTTGGATACAAAGTCCTGGTTCTTCAGGGACAGGGTTTCCCCTCGCACCAGCCTGGCATACCGCACCCACAGGACCAGGGCAATCACGATGATCACCGTGTGGAAGCCAGGTCCCATCACGCCGACCAGCACCAGCGCCAGCAGCACCGCCTGGATCGAAAGCTTGATATCCACCAGGCGCATAATGAGGTGATCAATCCACCCGCCGTAGTATCCCGCTATCAAACCAAGGGACGTTCCGACGAATCCTCCCGTCAATATGGAAAGACCGGCTACAATCAGTGACACCCGGGCGCCGTGAATCACCCGGCTGGCGATGTCGTAACCGACTTTGTCAGTACCCAGGGGGTGGTCCCAGGAACCGCCTTCCTGCCACACCGGTGGGGTCAGCCTCTCGGTAACTCGGCCTTCCAGCGGGTCCTGCAGCCAGGTGTCGGTTATCTGGGTCGCAAATATGCCCGGTATCGCCAGAACGAATATGAGGATCGCCATCGGGAACAGGGGGAAGCGCCGGGCGCTGTCCCAATACCTTACCAGTCTTCCGTCTCGGTGCAATGGAGTGGCAATTTCATTGACAATTGCCATAGGACACTCTCCTTACACGGGGTAGTTTGTCTACACGGGTTAGATTGTATGCGAACAATGTGCCGCCTACGTTAGCCTGATTCGTGGGTCGAGGTACGCATAGAGGATGTCCACCAGCAGGGCTACCACCACGTATATGAAGGCGAAAACAACCACCACGCTCTGGACAACCTGGAAGTCGCGAGACCGAATTGCCTCGATGGCCAGTAACCCTACGCCTGGATAAGCGAACACTGTTTCCGTGATGACCGAACCGGTGATCAGGCCGGCAAACTGAATCCCGAAATAGGTCAGGGGGATCAGGGCGGCATTGCGAAGGCAGTGCTTCCAAATGATTATCCATTCGGGCAGGCCCTTAACCCTGGCCATCTTCACGTATTCCGAGTCCAGGACGTCCAGCATGGCGGAGCGGCTCAGTCTTAGTCCCGCTGCCAGGTTGAAGGCGCCCAACGCGAATGCCGGCAATATCAGGTGGTGAATGCCGTCCCATCCTCCCTCCCCTTTACCGGAGGTGGGGAAGACGTCCCAATGAACGGCCAGAATCCAGACCATCATAATTCCCAGCCAGAAGTTGGGGACAGCCTGACCTAATAGGGCAAAAACCTTGCCCCCAACGTCCCAGAAGGTATCCTTCTTTACTGCGGTGAGTATGCCCAGGGGCAGGGCCAGGGAGACGCTTACCACCATGGCCACTACCGTCAGCTTGATGGTAGCTGGCATCCGCTGGAGGATCAATTCTCCGGCCGTCTTTCCGGGCCACTTCACCGACTCTCCAAGGTTTCCAGTGAACACGTTGCCCACGTAAATCAGGTACTGAATGTGCAGAGGGTCGTCCAATCGCCAGTAGTCGCGCAGGCGCTGTACCTCGTCGATGGTGGCTTCCGGTGGCAGCATTACATCGGTGGGGTCGCCGGTGGCTCTGGTGAGAGCGAAGATGATTACGCTGATAGCGAATAAAGTGATTATTGCGTGGAATCCACGGACGATGATGTATCGTTGCATGGTGATTTCCTTCTCGCAGGTCCTTCAACGATGCTGAACGGGTTGTCCGAAGCAGGTGCATTAGTCTTATCCCCCTCCCCACTCGCGGGTGAGGAGGGGGATGTAAAGCTTAAAAGCGGGTCGGCAACAGTACCTGGAGACTTACTTGGATGCAGGTACCTGGTTGTGCCAGTAGTAGCCCCGGTTCAGGTACACCCAGTCCTCGAGAACCTCCGGGTTGACGGTGAAGTTGAACCGGAACCAGAACATGGGAATGGTCCAGTGCTGGTCATACCAGAAATTGGATACCTCACGGCCGATGGCGTCGATCTCAGCCTGGGTGGTCTTGTCCAGGGTCTCCTGGTACTTTTCCTCTATGAATGGGTGAGCGAAGTGGAAACCGCTGGTGTTGGTAGGAGCCTCCGTCCGAATCCGGTCGTGGATCTTCCTGAAGCTAAACACGTTGGCATAAACGTTGTGCTGCATCTGCTTTTCGCGCCGCTTCTTGGAATAGGCGCCGGAGTCCATGTCCAGGATGGTCGCCTCGATTCCCACCGGACCCCAGTATTGGGGCATTGCCTCAACGGCGATGGGGGATTCAGGTTCGCCGGAGGTGCGGTAGTTGACTATTTCGACTTGAATAGGATTATCCGGGCCGTAGCCTGCCTCCGCCAGCAGGGCCCTTGCCGCATCGGGATCGTATCCGTAGTCTTCATCCCACCGGGTGTCCCACTCCGGGTTATAGATGTTTCCGTCCAACACCGGGTGGCAGCAGGCGGTGACGTGCATCCGCTCGCCCTGTCCCTTGAAAATAAACTCGTTCAACTCGTCCCGATTGATAGCCTTGTTCATGGCCCGTCGTACCCTCAGGTCAGCCCACGGCGTAGTCGGGTCGAAGTCGGGGTCGTTGGGCATAAGGTACATGCCGCCGAAGAACAGGCTCAACTGGCTGAAGGCTTGTTGGGCGGGAATGACCTTCATGCCGTTTTCTACTGCGGTCTCCTGAAGGTCACGGGAAAGGGCGATGGCGTGAATCTCGCCGGCCAGTAGACCGGCCAGCCTGGTAGATTCCTCGCCGATCCAGCGGATCTCCATTTCCTCGAAAGGCGACTGGATACGCCAGTGGTCATACGGGACCCGCTCGTACACCACACCTTCACCAAGGTTGCGTTCCATATACTGGTAGTAGCTGGTACCCAAATCCACCACCTAATGGGAGAAAAATGGTTTTGGGGCTCCTTGATTGGGCCGGTTGGGGCATCGGCTGACGGCTGACAGGTTGGCAGTGGGTTGGCGTGGCAGGAGTAGGCGCTGGAAGGGGATATTGGGGCGTTGGCCGGCGACGCCAGGGCGAGGTCTATGCCAACCGGTCCTGGAGAAGGGCGCAGTGTCCCTACGGCGGGAGTCCCCGTCGCTTGAATGCCCGTCGGTAGTGGCGCAGACCGTCCCAGGTCAGGGTGGGCCGTGGGCCAGCGCCGCTATTCTCCGGTGCGCTCCCGCCAGCAGCGGGAAGGATGGATGGCCCCGGGCCAGCCGGATCAGCAGCTTCCTGGCGTGGCAGACCACCCGTCCGGCCAGATTGATCAGAGCAAAGCGCACCGCCTTGAGCCGCTTGTTCACCCACTGACCGCCCAGGGCCAACTGCTTGACCGCCGAGTTCAGGTTGAACGCCAGCGCCGCTATCGCCCACCAGGCCGCGTTGGCCCCGAACTGTCCCGACGGCAGCCTCCCGCCAGCCAAGTCCTCCTTCAGCACACCATGCACCTCCTCGCCCTTCCCGCATCTCTCCCGGTACCACCGCACCACCTCATCTCCCGGTAGCTCCCGGTTAGTCACTATCCCCCGGATCTTGTACCAGCCCCGGTCCGGCATCTCCATCGCCGGAACCGACAACTCCAGGTCATCCTCCATGCCCGGCAGCGGCGGCCGCCTCAGCGGCTCCCGGACCGCTATGAAACGGTAGTCGGGATCATTCTTGGAATAAGCCAATCTATCGGGCACGAAGTCCACCTCGGCCCACTCCTGTTCCGTCTCCACCGCCAACTCCCCCACCATCCGGGGCAACCGGCGCCACTGGCTCTCCTCCACTTCGGCTGCCGCACGCTTGAACCCCTCCGTGACGTCCGCCCCCACCGCGAATTCGATCACTCCGAACCGCTCATCCCTCCCCTCGGCGCAGTACCGCAACAACTCAACTTGGTACCCCGCCGTGTCCGACCGCAGCATCACCTTCACCACGCCCTCCGGCAGATGGGCCAGCGACTCCCGCAACACCCGCAGTTGCTCGAACCCCGCTGGCACGTTGCCGTCCCGGAACTCCGAATGGACCACCAGGTCCGCCTCGGCCCAGTAGGTGACCATCGGCTGGTAGGCCTTGTAGCCCTGGTAGCAGTACAGCGCCTCCTGCTTGTAGGTCTCGATCAGCGTCGCGTCCATGTCCAGCGTCGCCTGCTCCTGCTCCAGGTGGTCCCGGACGAAGCTCATCATCTCGGCGTTGACCTTCCCCAGCCCGCGCAGCGCGCCGCTGGGCGCGGGTATGTACGCCGTATGGGGCTGCCTGGCCTCCTCCTGAACCGGGTCGTGGAACCGGCCCAGGTACCGGAACACCGCCGACGGAGACGGGACGCTGCGGCGCCGCCCGCCCCGCCACCGGCTGCCCTCCTCCCGGCGCTCACAAGCCCGCTGCCGGTGCGTCTCCACCCGGCCCAACATCCGGCCCAGACCCTCGTCCCCTTCCAGCACCCGGAGGTCGTCCACTCCTTCTCCACCGGCCAGATTCAGCAGCACCAGCGCGGTGACCATCTGCCGGTCCGTCCATCCCTGTCCGCCCTCCTTGACCTTCACGTAGCGCCGGATCGACTCGCCCAGCCCCATCGCATCGGCCATTTCCAGATAGACCGCCAACCCCGACAGCCCCGTCATGCCCCCCGCGCGATGCTCCGTCCCATACTGGAATGGCAGGACTCCCTGTTGCATAATGACTGCACCTCGTTGGTGATGGTTGTGTTTGTCCCGTAACCATCATAGCCAGCTTTGCCGCTGGCTCCAACGAGGTCTTTTCCTCCCATTAGGTGGTGGATTTGGGTGGTACTGGCCGGCTTGACATCATCGAGGTTATCGTAGCCGACTTCGTCGACCTGCTTCTTGCTGAGGGAGAACAGCTCAAGACCCGTTGGCAGGTTCGACACCACACTGGTCATCGGAAGCGAGGCGTTGTTCATTGTGTACTTGACTGTGTGGTCGTCAACCGCTTCGGCGCTTGCGATCTCTTTCCAGAAGCTGGTCGTGCTGGACTGGCAGTCCTCGTTACTCTTTGCTAGCGCCATATCAACGAAGTCATGGGCGGTCATCTCGCCGTAACCGTGGTGGAATTGGACGCCCTCGCGAAGCTTGAAGGTCCATGTCTTGGCGTCGGTAGTGGTCTCCCAGGACTCTGCCAGCCACGGGTTGAACTCGGCGGTGACCGGGTCTGACTCGACCAGAAACTCCACGTACGGCAGAAACTGGGAAATGATGGGGCGGTTACCGCCGCAGTGCTGGTTGGTTTCCACCTGAATTTCCCCCTGGGATTCTACGTACCTGACCACAGTGGGTTCGGCCATCTCCTGTTCCATGGCCGGCGCTGGCTCAGCGGTAGGCGCCGGTTCCTGTGCGGCAGCGGGTTCCTGCTGCGCCGCTTGCGGTTCGGTAGCCGCTTCCTGAGCCGGCTCTTCCGGCGCCGCCGCGCCGCATGCCACCAGCGCAGTCAGGATGAACAATAGCGAGACGAAAAGTAACGCTTTCGACGTGAGTATCCAGCGGTTCCACATAGATATTCCTCCTTTTATGTAGAGGTAATGGCTATCATCTGAGGTATGACAAGCGGAATATACATCCGTATCTGTATGGTGTCAATGGATACTGCGATAATCTATTTATATAGTATTAAAGCAAGAAATACTTTACGAATTACAATAGGATAAGTTCGTATAGACGCAAGAAAGGTTCAAACGTACAGACAGGGTTCCCGTTGCCCGTTAGATCTAGTAAGAAGTTGGAGGGAGTCTGTTGTCATTGTTGCCCAGTGTCCTACACCGGGGTTAACATTGGCGCCAATTCGGATTGACTTACCGGCATGGGGGGCGTAACCGGCTCCACGGCTTGCCCACAGGAGGAACCATGGCAGAAATACTGGATGCTAAAGCGGCAGGGGCCCGACGGTTTGAGGGCCAGGTGGCGGTCATTACCGGAGCAGGGCAAGGCATTGGCGCCGCCACGGCGCGGCGGCTGGCCCAGGAGGGCGCCGCTGTGGTGGTTGGCGATATGGTGGAGGCTTCGTCGCAACGAGTCTGCGACGAACTGCGGGATTTCGGCGCCGAGGCGGCATACTGCCTGGGTGAGCTGTCAAAATGGGAGAATGCCCAGGGGCTCATGGCCTTTGCCCAAGAGCGGTTTGGCCGGATTGACGTGCTCGCCAACGTTGCCGGCGGCACCATCTGGTTCCAGTCCTTCCAGTATTATACCCCTGAACAAATCCAGGCGGAGATTGACAAGAGCTTCTGGACCGCAGTTTGGTGCTGCCGTGCCGTCCTGCCCTACATGATCGAGCAGAAATCGGGAACCATCGTGAACGTGGCCACCCACGCCGTGACTGGTGCGTTCCGAGTACCCTACGCCGCCGCCAAGGCCGGGCAGATCGGCCTTACCACCTCCCTTTCTCGGGAGGTAGCCCCGCTGGGCATACGGGTCAACTGCATGGCTCCCAGCGGCACGCTGGCCGAGGACCGGGTGACGCCCCGCAACTACGGGATTACCGCCGATCCTCCGGAACTGCCCCCGGAGGAGCTGGACCTGCAGGAAACATACCGGCAGCAGACCCGTCTGTCTGAGATTCCCATGGGCCGGCGGGGAGAGGCCGATGAACAGGCGGCGGCCATCGCCTTCCTGGCGTCTCACGACGCCTCTTATATAACGGGGCAGGTTCTGGCCGTGGGCGGCGGGCAGCCGTATCCCTTCTGAGTAATTCAGTGGCTGCAAATATGAACCCGCCTATGGACGGGAAGACTTGCCTGATCACCGGCGGCAGCGACGGAATCGGTTACGCTGCCGCAATGGAACTGGCGCATATGTCAGCGACGGTGGCAATCGTCGGCCGGAACGCCCAGAAGACAGAAGCTGCTGCGGAACGAATCAGGCGGGAGACGGGCAACACATCCGTATCCTGCCTGCTGGCCGATCTGTCCTCGCAACAGGAAGTGCGCCGCCTGGCAGCCGAAATTCAAGACCGTTTGCCCAGGCTGGACGTACTCCTCAACAATGCCGGCGCTATTTTCCTGTCCAGCCGCACCAGTGTTGACGGCATTGAAATGACCTTTGCCCTCAACCACCTGGGCTACTTCCTTCTTACCGACCTGCTGCTGGACCTGCTGCGAGAGTCGGCGCCGGCCCGGATCATTAACGTTTCATCCAGCTCCCACTACTCGGCGGGCATTCTTCGACTGGAAGATTTGCCCAGTCCAGGTAATGGCCGCTCCTATCAAGCCTACGGGCGATCAAAGCTGTGCAACCTGCTCTTCACCTACGAACTGGCCCGACGGCTGGCGGGAAGCGGGGTAACGGTTAACGCCCTGCACCCGGGCCTGGTGCGCACCAACATCGCTCGGAATAACGGAATCATGGGGCGGATGGCCAACCTGTGTATCGGCGTCCGAGGCGTTGACTCAACCAGGGGCGCCGAAACTCCCGTTTACCTGGCTTCGTCGCCCGATGTGGCGACGGTGACCGGCAAGTTCTTCATAGACTGCCGCGAGGTGAATTCTTCCCAATCGAGTTATGACGCCCACTTGGCGGCGGAACTGTGGAAGCTGAGTGAACGACTAACGGCGGCCACTGCCAGCGAGGTCTGACCGCCTTTGCCAATGCTAAGCTCCTACCACCCGCACCCGGTGGTTGTTGCTGTCGGCGATGTAGATGTTGCCCGAAGAGTCCAGGTCCAGGCCATGGGGACGGTCCAGACCTGCCTGGGTGGCAGGCCCGCCGTCGCCCTCGCCGCTTCGGCGGCCGCCAGCGATGGTATTGACGATATCCGTGCCGGCATCAATGCGCCGGATGGCGTGGTTCTCTGTGTCCACCACCAGGAGGTTGCCGGCGTGGTCACATCGGATGGCCTTCGGCGCGCCCCAGGTGGCTTCACTGGCGGGCCCTCCGTCGCCGGTGTAGCCGAATTCGCCCGTACCGGCCAGGGTGTGCATTATGCCTTGCCTGTCCACCACGCGTATACCATTACCCTCCCGCTCGGCGATGTAGGTGTTGCCCACCCTGTCCAGGCACACCGCCCTGGCCCCCAGGATGCTTGCCTCCGTTGCAGGGAACCCGTCCCCGCCACGTTCCTTGGCGCCGTTACCGGCGAAGGTGCTGATGATTCCGGTGGACAGGTCCAGGCGGCGAATTCGCTGGTCCTGGATGTCGGCGATAAGCAGGCACCCATTGCCGTCAAGGAAGCAGTCGTTGGGCTCGCGGAACAGGGCGAGGGTTCCGGGCCCACCGTCTCCACCGTAACCCGCTTCTCCCGTTCCCGCCACGGTGGTGACGATTCCGGTGGCGGAGTCGACCTTTCTGATGACATAGTTGAGACGGTCTACGACGTAGATGTCCCCTTTGCCGTCGACCTGCAGGGAGTAGGGTTGGTTGAAGGTAGCGTGGGTGGCGGGTCCGCCGTCGCCTGAGTAACCCTGCTCCCCTGTTCCCGCTATAGTACTGATGATGCCGCTTTTCAGGTCAACGTATCGGATGCAGTGGTTTGTGGCTTCGGCTATGTACAGGTTGCCGGCGGAATCGAAGGCGCACATAAAGGGTTCGCTGAGGTAGGCAGCAGAGGCAGGGCCGCCGTCGCCCTCGTAACCCTTGTCTCCCGTGCCGGCGACGCTGGTGATGATGCCCTCTCGATAGCTCATGGCTGATGCTCCCATAGGGTTTGGATTGCAGGATGATATTGGGGAGGGGACAAGGTTGTCCATACCAGGCAAAGCTCAGGGGAGAGACGCCGGATTATCAGGCGTTACTTCATGACCGCAATGTGTGGAGGACGTCAGGTTAGGTTCCGGATACCCTTCACCCGGTTCTTCCGGCGACAATTCCAGCAGGCGCATGCCCCGATCAACCTGCTGACCGGGCCGGACAGCTACCCGCCGGACGATGGCGCTGCGGGGGGCAGTTATGGCCAGTTCCATTTTCATGGACTCCATGACCAGCACCGTTTGGTTTCGTTCCACCTTTTCCCCGTCGGTGACCAGAACTTCCAGTACGGCGCCGGGCACGGGAGCCAGTACGTCGTCCGCAAGTACAGCGCCGGAAGTGTTATTTCGTCGGTGATCGTCCTCCTGCTGAAAGATGAACAGGTCGCCGTCCAGCCAAAGGTGCAGCTGGGGGCCGACCCAGGCCCAGGCAAAAGGGCGGGTGCGGCCCTGTTCGTCGCGGCACAACCCCTGGTTGGCCTGCACGGTTGCAATTTCCAGGCCAATTGAATTTGGGAAATCGCCGCCTTCCCCGCCACCCAGCTGAAAGGTTAAACGGTTGCCGTCTTCAGATATATAGCCATGGGTGGGTTCTGTACTCACCGGGTACAGCAGGCGCAACCTTCCGGGGTTCCGGTTCATGGCAACCTCCGGGGGGCGGCGGACTGCCACGGGTTGTCGCGTTTCAGTCCGCCCTCTCCGGCGGGTGAAGCGCCGGGGCCAGACGGGTGGCCGGCCGCCCAAGTCGCCAGGAAGTGGGCCAGGGTAAGGGTCTCCGCAGGTGGGGACGGGACGGTTATTGCCGGGTTCCATTCCAGGAAGCCTGTATCGTAGTCGCTGCTTTGAAACTGGGGATGAGTCAAGACCGAGCGTAGCAACGGAATGTTGGTGAGCACGCCCAGGACCTGGAACTGGGACAGGGCCACCTCCAGCCGGCGGCGGCTGGTCTCACGGTCGGGTCCCCAGGCAACCAGCTTGGCCAACATGGGGTCGTAGTAGATGGATACTTCCTGCCCTTCCGCCACACCGCTGTCCAGGCGCAGGCCGGGCCCCTGGGGAGGTCGCCAACGGAGCAGCGTGCCGGTGGATGGTGCGAAGTCGCTGTAGGGGTCTTCCGCGTAAATTCGGGCCTCGATGGCGTGGCCCCGGGGCTGTATGTCGGTCTGCTGGAGCGTCAGGTATTCACCCCTCGCGATCCGGACCTGCCAATCTACCATGTCCAGTCCCAGGACGGCCTCGGTAACTGGGTGTTCCACCTGTAGCCGGGCGTTCGTTTCCAGGAAGTAGAACTCTCCACTCCGGGCGTCCAGCAGGAACTCAACGGTGCCGGCGTTGACGTAGCCGGCGCCCCGGGCCACGGCCACGGCGGCCTCGCCCAGGCGGCGGCGCAGGTCGGACGACAGGGCCGGTGATGGAGTCTCCTCAACAATCTTCTGGTGGCGCCGTTGGATGCTGCATTCCCTCTCGCCCAGGTGGATGGTATGGCCGGCATTGTCCGCCAGTATCTGAACCTCCACGTGGCGGGGGTTGGCGACGTAACGCTCCAGGAATACCCGGCCGTCGCCAAAGGCGGCCAGGGCCTCTCTTCCGGCAGAATCCAGCGCGGCGTCCAGGTCGTGCCGGTCATGCACCAGGCGCATCCCCCGGCCGCCACCCCCGGCGGCAGCCTTGACCATCACGGGGAGGCCCCACCGGGCAACAAAGTCCGACGCCTCCAGGTCTTCCCGCAAGCAGACAGCGGAACTAGGTACCACAGGTACCCCTGCGGCTTGTGCGATGGACTTGGAATGCAACTTGTCGCCCATGGTTTCCATGCTTTCCGGCGAAGGGCCGATAAAGGTTATACCGGCGTCCGAACATGCGCGGGCGAAGCGGGGATTTTCCGACAAGAAACCATAGCCAGGGTGGATGGCCTCAGCGCCGCTTTCCAGGGCAGCGCGGATAATAGTTGGGATGTCCAGGTAGGTTTCCTCGGGTGTGTTGCCGGGAAGGGCGATGGAGTAGTCGGCAGTAGCCACGTGGGGGGCGCCGGTATCCGGGTCGGAATAAACGGCCACCGGGGCGATGCCCATCGCGCGCAGGGTCCGATTGATACGGACCGCGATTTCGCCTCGGTTGGCTACCAGGACTCTTGTGAACATCACCCCCATCCTAACTTTCCCTCAGCAAAGGTGGAAAGGATTTGTGCAGAGGTACCTTACGAGTGCGTTTGCTCTGACTTGCCTTTATGGATTCCGGCCTGCGCCGGAAAGACGGGCATAAGGATATCTCCATCACATCCTGAAAACACCCTGCCGTCTTGGCGGGGATGGGGCGTTCAGGGATGCGGCGATGCCCAGCCCCACCATGTCACGAGTGTCAACGGGATCGATGATTCCGTCGTCCCACAGGCGGGCCGTGCTGTAGTAAGGGTCGCCTTCCACCCTGTATTTATCGATGATGGGCTGTTGCAGCGCGTCCCGCTCCTCCTGCTCCATGGTGCGGCCTTGCCGTTCCAGTTGCTGGAGACGGACCGTCAGCAATACTTCCGCCGCCTGCTGACCGCCCATGACGGAGATGCGGGAATTGGGCCAGGCCCACAGGAAGCGGGGCTGGTAAGCGCGACCGCACATGCCGTAGTTGCCCGCTCCAAAGGAACTGCCGATGATGACGGTAAACTTTGGGACGGCAGCGTTGGTGACGGCCATGACCATCTTGGCGCCGTCCTTGGCGATGCCGCCTGCCTCGTATTGCTGGCCTACCATGAAGCCTGTGATGTTCTGCAGGAAGAGCAGGGGGATGCCCCGCTGGCTGCAAAGCTCAATGAAGTGGGTCCCCTTTAGTGCGCTTTCTGAAAAAAGAACGCCGTTGTTAGCTACCACGCCCACGGGATACCCCCAAATGCGGGTAAAGCCGCATACTAGGGTTTCGCCGTAGGTGGCCTTGAACTCGTGAAATCGGCTACCGTCCACGATGCGGGCAATCACCTCTCGCACGTCGTAAAGGCGGCGGTTGTCCGGAGAGACTATGCCGTAGAGCTCGGCCGGATCGTGGGCTGGCGGTTCCGGTGTTGCAACCTGAAAGGGAAGCTCATCGCGCCGGACAAAGTTCTCAACGATATTACGGGTGATGGCCAGCGCGTCAGCATCATCGGCGGCCAGGTGGTCGGCCACTCCGGAAATTCGGGTATGGACGTCGGCCCCGCCCAGAGATTCAGGGTCCACCTCCTCGCCGGTGGCGGCCCGCACCAGCGGTGGGCCGCCGAGGAATATGGTCCCTTGATTACGCACCATCACCACCTCGTCGCTCATTGCGGGAATGTAAGCGCCGCCGGCAGTGCAGGAACCCATGACCACCGCCACCTGGGGAATGCCCAGGGCGGACATGAGGGCCTGGTTGTAGAAGATGCGGCCAAAGTGGTCCCGGTCGGGAAATACTTCCGCTTGCAGGGGCAGGAACGCGCCGCCCGAGTCCACCAGGTAGATGCAGGGCAGGTGGTTTTCCAGCGCGATTTCCTGGGCCCGCAGGTGTTTTTTGACGGTGGTTGGGTAGTAGGTCCCGCCCTTGACGGTGGCGTCGTTGGCGACGATTACCACTTCCCTGCCGTGGATTACTCCGATGCCGGTCGCGATTCCCGCGGAGGCGACGTCGCCGTCGTACATGTCCCAGGCGGCAAGGGGACTCAGCTCCAGGAAGGGAGTGTTGGGGTCCACCAGGCCATCGATCCTTTCCCGGGCCAGCAGCTTGCCCCGGCTGCGCTGCAGCTCAACGGCCTGCTGCCCGCCTCCCTGGCGCGATTCGGCCAGCCGTTCTTTCAACTCCCGCACCAGGGCCTCCATGCGAGCCTGATTGTCGGCGAAGTTGGGGTCGGCATTAGGCAGGTTGGAACCGATCAGGTCCATGCTCTCTCCGGGGCGATGTGTCTTTATGCCTATAGTATTATTATCTACGAACTGGCACGAAGTTTCACGGAGGAGGATACCAGTATGCCCTCATTCTGGGAAAAGGTAGCGGTAGAAGGCTTGGAAATGGACCTGTACGCCAGTGTGCCGTCGGGTTCAGGTCCGTTCCCCGCCATAGTGATAGCCCACCCCGCCAGCGGCGTGGGAGATTTCACCCAAAGTATTGCAGATAGGCTGGCGGAAGAGGGCTACGCAGCCGTCGCCCCCAACCGGTTCCACCGGGTGCCGGCGGAGGCGCTGGCCGGAGGACAGGCGGCCGGCCAGTTCCTGAACGACCTGGAGACCATTGCCGACATGAACGCCACCGTGGATTTTTTGCGGAATCACCCGGCAGTTGACGCCGATCGCATCGGGATTATCGGCTTCTGCTCCGGAGGCCGTATTGCCTGGCTGTCAGCGGCCACCAACCCGCACTACCGAGCGGCGGCGCCCTACTATGGCGGCAACATTATGGCTACCGTGGGCAATGCCACGGCGACCCCCTTTGCGCTGGCGGACGGCATCCACTGCCCCATGTTGTTCCACTTTGGAGCAGTGGATGCCAACCCCTCACAGGAGGACATGATGAAGCTGGACGCTGAACTGACCCGGCTGGGCAAGGCGCATGACTTCCGGACCTATGCCGGGGCCGGGCATGCCTTCCTTGACCACACGCAGCCGGCCAGGTACCACGAAGAGGCGGCCCGGGAGTCGTGGCCGGTTACGGTGGAGTTCTTTGCCAGGCATCTCAAGGTCTAGAGGTTCTGCACTATGTTGTCCGGAGCCCGGCAGAGAATAGCCACCATCTCTTCCTCGTAAGGGTTCTCTTCGATGTGCGGCGTATGCGAGGGCACGAAGAGGAAGTCGCCAGGTCCGGCTTCGATCCAATCCTCCATGTTCTCGCCGAACCACACCCGTACCCTGCCCTGCATCACGTAGGCGGCGGTTTCCGCCTCCAGGTGAGTGTGGGGTGGGCCCTTCTCCAGGGGCGCCGCGGTGACCTTGCCCATCCATATCCTGGTGGTGTCACCCTTGCCGGGGTTGACGGCCGGCTGGCGCACCATGCCGGGGGTCTGGATGGTCTGCGAGGCGTCGCCCACAGCGTGGACCACGTAGGGCTTGAGAGTGGACTGCTGTTCAGTGGTCGTCATGTTATCTGCTCCTTTCCGTGTTTTGGGGGAGGCACCGATGGCATTATGATACAGCCTGCTGAGGATTGATACATTACACTTTCGCGATCTAACTGTTCAGAGTTCCATATCGGGCAGTACTGGCCGGCATCGGCGCTTGCAAGGCAGGGAGGGCGGGTCTCAGCCCACCCCAGCGTGTTGCGGTCCTGCCGCTCGGCCCCGCCATATTGCCAGCTATCAGTTCACCACCAAATCCGTACCCATCTTCGTCAACGTCTCGCACCCGTTCGGGGTGATGAGCACGGTATCACCAACCGACATGGCGAGCTTGCGGTCCCAGTCCAACAGAATCATGTGCATGAAAATGACCATGTTGGGCTGCACTACCACGGGATTGCCCCGGAAAATCATGGGCCAGTCCATCCAGGTGGGCGGGTACAGTGCGCCCAGACTGTAGCCGCAGGCGTTCAGGCGATGTTCGCCAAATCCGGCGCGGTCAAGGGCGTCGGCGTGGGCGGCGAAGATGTCGCCGTAGGTGGAACCCGGGCGGGCTGCCTCCTTGCAGGCCTGGAGGGCGTCGCGGCAGGCGGCATGCATGGCAACCTGCCGAGGGCTGGCTTCTCCCGTAAGAATAGTCCGCATCAGGCAGGAATGGTAATGACGGAAGGCCCCGCCGAACTCCAGTTGCAGTTGGTCGTTGTCCCCTAGACTTCCGTAGCCGGTGAAGTTTCGCACCATCAGGGCGTTTTCCCCTGATCCGATGATGTAGCGGGAGGCTGCATAGTCGCCGCCGCCCTGGAAAACCACCGAGTGCATACCGGCCAGCACCTCCTGCTCCGGCGTCCCGGGCTTGGCCAGTCGGTGGGCCGCTGCCAGCGCATCGTCGGCCAGGGTCGCCGCACGACGGACGTACCCCAATTCAGCTTTGCTCTTCACCAGGCGGAACTGGCTCACGAGTTCCGAACAGTCCTCAAACTCACAGCGGCCAGCGACAGCCTCTTTTACCTGCTCCCACCGGGCGGCGGTCAGGCACCAGGCTTCCATTTCCACGCCTACCCGCTGGCCTCGGCAGCCCTGCTCCTCCAGAATCTGCCAGAGGTCCAGACCAGGGTTGCTGTTGGCGCTGTCCACCCAGAGGCGGATGTCCTCGATAACCGAGGTCAACCGGGCCTGCCGCAGGTCGGCGGACCTGGTGAGAAGGACCAGTCGCCGGTCGGCGCCCAGGTAGAGGCACTGGAACTGGGAATAGCCGGTGGTATCGTAACCGGTCAGATAGTACATGCTTTCCTGCCGGAAAATCAGCAGGGCCGCCAGCCCCCTGGCATTTAGTTCGGAGACAACGTTGACCCTGCGTTGTGCCAGCTCCAGTTCGGTAAAATGCAAAGGCATTTCGCTCCTTCTGATTCCCGGTGATGGGCCGATTCCCTCGAACGTGAGACGATGGGTTGATTTTATCACCGCCGATAGGGTCCAGGCCTGTATAATCCGGCAGAACAGGTACCACGGGTCCGAATTCGCCCGGGCCATACCGGGCCACTGGGAGGCGTCGCATGGCAACCATAAACTCGGTGCTGGGGTCCCTGGATACGAGAGACCTGGGGTTTACCCTGCCCCACGAACACCTGATTGATTCCTCGGCCGGCATACGGCAGACCTACTATGAGCTGGAGTTGCGGCACCAATGCCTGGAGCTGGCCCTGGAGTCCTTTAGCGAGGCCAGGGCAGGCGGAGTGGACACGGTGGTCGAGGTCTCTCCCCTGGACCTGGGGCGGGACGTAGTACTTATGAAGGAGGTCTCGGAAAAGACCGGGGTACAGTTCATTTGCTGCACCGGCTGCTGGCTGGATGTGCCCCGCAGCTTCTGGGGCCGGGACAAGGACTTCATTGCCGACCTGTGGGTGCGGGAAATCGAGCAGGGAATTGAGGGCACGGGCATTCGGGCCGGCATCATCAAGGTGGCTACCAGCGACCCCATTACTGAACAGGAGGAGTTGATGCTGCGGGCCTCGGCCCGGACCCACCTGCGGACGGGCGTGCCGGTCACCACCCACACGCCGGCAGAGTCACGAATCGGAGAGGTGCAGGTGCGCATTATGAAGGAGGAGGGGGTGGAACCGCACAATATCTACGTGGGGCACATCAACAACACCCTCGACCCCGAGTACCACCACGAACTGGCCCGTCTTGGAGTATGGCTGGGTTGGGACATCAACAATCCATTTGGCCGCCCCAACCTGCCCTCCTGGCAGGAACGGACCGACTACCTGAAGGAGCGGCTGGACGAGGGCCTGGACGCCAACATGATGCTGTCCCACGACTGGAACATCGTTCTGTCCCGCATCGGCTCCCCGGGGATGCCCACCCGGGATGAAAATCCGGACGGCTACCTGTGGCTGATTAGAGCGGTCATTCCCCGGCTGATGGAAGCGGGGGTGCCGCAGAGCGTGGTCGACCGGATGATGATTGAAAATCCAAGGCGGTATTTTGAAGGAGCGCGTCCTACGAGCTAGGCCAGACCCTTCACCGCCCGGGCCAGCCGGTCCACCTCGTCCTCGGTGTTGAAGAAGTGGAGGGAGGCGCGGATTCCTGGCGGGTACTCCACCTGGCGGACTACGATGCGGTGTTCGTCCCACAGGCGGGCCACCGCCGCTGTCGGTTCCCAACCGGCCAGGGCGAAGGATACCAGGCCCGAGGACAGGTCCGTCTCCGTGGGGGAGTAGATATGCAGGCCGGGGATGTCGGCCAGCTGTTCCTTGAGTTGGGCGGCAAGCTGACGATTGCGCTCCTCTATATTGGGGACGCCCACTTCCTCGATGAAGCTGACGGCCTCTACAAAGGCGGCCTGCAACGGGACACTGGACGAGCCGCCATGGAACTTATCCATGTCGGCGGAGTTTAACTGTACATGGTCGTAGTCCACGGGCTGCACAACGGCCCGACCGCCGGAGTGGGCCGGGTGGACCCGCTCGATGAGGTCGCGGCGAATGTACAGGGCCCCCACGCCCTCGTAGCCGAGCAACCATTTCTGGCCCGGAATGGAGTAAAAGTCGAATCCCCCCGCTGCCACGTCCAGCTCAAGGTGGCCGCCCGTCTGGGCGCCGTCCAGCATGATGTGGGCTCCCCTATCGTGGGCCAGCCGGGTTAGCTCGGGCGCCGGCATCCTGAGGCCGGTGGAGTACTCGACGTGGCTGACGAAGATCATGCGGGTGCGGGGAGTGAAAGCCGACTCGAACTTGCCCAGGATGGTCTCGCGGGAGTCGTGGGGGTCCAGGTCCACGACACGCACCTTAAGGTTGTGGCGCCGGGCGGTGGCCAGGCTGGTCAAGAGGACGGAACTGTGCTCCAGGTTACAGGTGATGATTTCGTCCCCCGCCTGCCAGTCGAGTCCGCTGAGGACAATGTTCAGGCCCTCGGTGGTGTTGCGGGTTACCAGCGCTTCGTCCGGGTCGCAGTTGAACAGCCGGGCAGCGGCCTGTCGGGCCCGGTCCTGGACATCCCTCCCGGATTCGTAGACCTGCGGCGATGTGGGGCCATCGTAGAGTTCCAGATCAATGCGGTCCTTCAGGGCCTGGGCCACCCGGCGGGGCGGAGGCCCGGACCAGCCGGTGTTGAGATAGGTCACGTTACCCAGGACCGGAATCTCTTCTCGAAGTCTTTGAACATCCACGGCGGCACCCCCTGGGTTTTGGCTGCCATTATACGCCGTTCCGCTTGCCCCGGTGACTACTCTGGGACGGGCGACAGCAATGGAAGCCAGACCGGCAGCCAGGGCAATCGCACCTTGATTCCGACAAGAGGCGTTCAGCTGTCGTACAAGGGAAAAGCGCCCTTTCTCCCGGTTCGAGTTCCCGCCCGCCAGAGGCGGATATTCTACCGGCGCGGGAACTTTGCGTAACCTGGGACCCAGACAGATTGCCGGTTCAATCTGCCCTGCGTCAGTACCAGCCCCAAGTCCTTCCGGATTCCGGCTTCCGCCGGAGTGACGGTTATGCCATGGTCTCCCGGCGCGGGAACGACGGGGTATCCTCCCTTTCATCCAAAGGCAGGGGATTCGCCGGCCTTAAGGTCTTCAGATAATGCAATTTTTTTGATTTCCGCGCCATTTTGGGCCATTTTGGGCCGTTTCGTATCTGGAAAGTGGGTCGGATGGCGCCCCGGTGGCCCGAAAATGGGCCGCTTTCCAGATAGGAAAAGGGTAGACCGGGTGGGCCATCCCGGGCCATTTTGGGCCACTTTCCAGCCTGGAGCCAGGGAGACGTCCTCTCCTCCAGCCTCCCCCGCCAGGGGTCCGCCTGAGGCGGAATCCGCCCCTTCAGGGAAAGGGATGATCGGAGATTGGCAGGGCCAGGTCGTGAATGGGCCATGGGATTATGGTAGGGAAGGGTTAGCCAGGGCATCAAGAGGCAGGTGTCACCCGGGCGATGGCGTTTTAACAAACTGTCACTCTGAAAGAAGCCGAAGAGTCTAGAATCCATCTTACAAACGTGCTTTCGGACCTGAGGCCAGACCGGTGGGTAGGATTTTAGGCCCTTCGGCATGCTCAGGGCGACATGGCCGCTGTTCCAAGTATCAGCCTCCATTTAAGGCGCGATTGCCTTGGACCGGCAGACTGGCATCATACCTTTGCTGAGGGAGGGATGTATACTTACATCGTTATGCATAAGAAATGGGCGCGTTGGGGCGCCTCGGCGGGGTGGAATCCGCTCCCTGTTGTGCCGCCCAACTCGACTGACCGGGCGATGAATACGGAGGTTTGGCCTTGACGACGATTAATGCCCTGGATGATATGTTTGAAGATGCTGAAAGGGGGCTGGAGTGGCTGGAAAAGCTGGAGGCCCTGCAGACCCGCTCCGCCTCGGACCGGGCGGCCCTTGAAGTGGCAGAGTATGTGATGAGGTTGAGGGAGGCGGTGACTGTGCTGGCCGGCGACCGCACCGCTGCCCAGTTGGGCGAGACCGTGGGGGAGGACATGGCGCAACTGGTGGAGGAACTGCGGCAGGCGGGCGATGATGACTACTGGAATACGAAGATTCGACCGATTCTTCTGAAGCTGGAGTCGTGAAGGACAGGCGGCCGGGCGCCTTCCGGTTGGTGTGCGTGGCTCGAATGGTATCCGATTGGGAGAGGCTTTAAGAAAGTTGCAGAGGCGGGTTTCAATCCCGCCCCTACTCTGTTCTGACCACGCAAAAACGCTGGGGCTAAACCTGGGGCCGTATCCCCTTGCTGGGGGAGACCTGTTCGTAGCCCGAGGCCACCTGGAACAGCAGGCCTTCTTCGAAGGGGCGGCCGATGAACTGGACGCCAATGGGAAGACCGCCGTCGCTGAACCCGCAGGGCACGGTGATGGACGGCAGGCCGTTGCCGTTCATGGGGCTGGTGTTGCGGGAGATGAACCCGGAACCGGGGCCACGGACGCGGTGGGTTTCGCCGCCCAATTCAATGTCCACCGCATCAATGCGCGGGGCGGGCACCGGTGCAGTGGGCGTCACCAGAAAGTCCACTCCCTGCAGGACCCGGGCGTACTCCTCCTTGATCAGGCGCTGCACCTTCATGGCCCTGGAGTAGTCGCGGCCCAGGACAAACTGGCCGGCCAGCGTACGGTAGATCACGTTGGGTCCGTACTTGTCCCGGTCGCTGGTCAGGTAGGGCTCGTGGGTTACCACCCCGTCGGACAGGCTGGCGGCCCGGAGCGCCCCCACGTGCTCCATGGTGGGCAGGTTGACATCCGCCACCTTTACGCCCAACTCCTGTAGGGCGGCGATGGCGTTTCGGACGCTGGTCTCCACTTCCGCGTCCAATTCATCGAAAAAGTAGTTGGAAGGAATGCCGGCGGTCAGGCCGGACAGGTCGCCGCCCAGTCCCTCGGAGTAATCCGGCACCGGTACCGGGACGGTGCTGGGGTCCAGGGGATCGTATCCGGCGATGGCCTGCAGGACCAGGGCGCTGTCGGCCACGGAGCGGGTCATGGGGCCGATGTGGTCGCCGTTGAAGCTGGTTACCATCAGACCCCGCTGGCTGACGCGGCCGAAGGTCTGCTTCAGGCCCACCACCCCGCAGAAGGCGCCGGGCAGCCTTACCGAACCTCCCAGGTCGGTGCCCAGGGACGCGAAGGTTACGCCGGCGGCCACGTTGGCCCCGCCACCGCCGCTGGATCCCCCGGGGATGTGGTCCAGGTTCCAGGGGTTGTGGACGGCGCCGTAGTGGGGATTGTTGGAGGTTGCGCCGGCGGCGAACTCCTCCAGGTTTTCCTTGCCCACCATTATGGCCCCGGCCTCTTCGCAGAGGGTGACGACCCGGGCATCCTCGTCCGGGACGTTGTCGGTCAGGACCAGGGAACCAACGGTGGAACGTATGCCTCGGGTGGCAAGATTGTCCTTGATGCCGATGGGGATGCCGTGCAGGGGTCCGCGGTACTTGCCTTCGGCCAATTCCGCCTCCAGTTCCCGGGCGCGTTCCAGGGCCCGGTCGTGGAGCAGGGTGATGAAGGAGTTGAGCCTGGGCTGCAGGCGGTCGGCCCGGGCCAGGGCTGCCTCGGTGAGTTCTACGGGGGAGACTTCCCGCGCCGCTATGCGTGGGGCCAGTTCGGAAATGGTCAGGTCCAGGAGGGTGTCATTAGGCATCTTCGGCACCTCCTTCGGCGACGCGGAGCAGGCGGCTGGACATCACGTCAGCCAGGTCCAGGTCGGCAATGCCGGCCATGGCTTCCAGGTAGCCGTCCACTTCGGGTCGCACCAGGTCCAGTTCCTCGTCGGAAAGCTCGAAGCCTCCATACTCGCGGATGATGGCTTGCATGGTCTCCTTGGAAATACCCATTTGGCCTCCTTTATGCAAGATTGTAGTTGGAGATTCCGAACGATTTGTTCCCCTCCTCCTTGACGGGGGAGGGGACTAACTCACCGCCTTCCAAACCTGTGCCCCTACCTATCAACCAAAATCCCTGGGTTCAGCACCCAGTTGGGGTCCACGGCGGACTTGGCGGCGCGCAGGGCGGCGGCGAAGGGGTCGGGGCGCTGTTGGTCGTACCAGGGACGGTGGACCCGGCCCACGGCGTGGTGGTGAGTGATGGTGCCGCCCGCGGCGATGATGGCGTCGGAGGCGAGGAGCTTGATCTCGGCGTGCATTTCTATCTCGGCACCGGGCCGCCCCATGCCCTCGAAGGTGAAGTAGGGGGCCGGCCCGTCGGGATAGACGTGGGTGAAGCGGCAGGTTACCCGGCCACCACCGCACACCCGGTCCAGGGCGTCCTGCAGGGCGTTCCGCACCGCGCCGTCCATTTCGCGCCACCGGTCCCAGGTTATGGACGTCTCCAGGGTCTCGGCCACCAGGCCCAGGCCCATGGAGGCGTTGCGCTGGTAGGGGGCGTTGATGAAGGCGTTGCGCCAGGCTCCCACCGCCTCGGGACGGCGGGCCTCCTCGCTGCTGCCGTCGATGATTCTTATCTGGTCTTCATTTACGGAACCGCCGCAGTCCCGGGCAATGGCGATAACCTGGCGCATCTGCTCGTCCTGGGGGAGTTCGCCGGACTCGAAGCCCAGCACCAGGATCGCACGGGTACCGTCAGACCCCAGGGCATCCTGCGCCTCGCCTGGGTCGAGCAGGCGGCAGTTTGCCGGCCAGAGCTTGGTCTGGACAATCTGGCGCACCGCCTCGCCGCCGGCCTGGAAGGTTGGGAAGGTGACGGCGGCGGAGGCCCGGAAGCGGGGACGGGCCTGGATACGCATCCATGCCTCGGTGATGATGCCCAGGGATCCCTCGCTGCCCAGCACCAGGCGGTCGGGGCTGGGGCCGGCGCCGCTGCCGGGCAGGCGGCGGGACTCCCAGATTCCCTGGGGGGTAACCATGCGTACCGACTCGACGAAATCGTCAATGTGGGTCTGGTTGGTGGCATAGTGGCCGCCGGACCGGGTGGCTATCCAGCCTCCCAGGGAGGAAAACTCGAAGCTCTGGGGAAAATGGCGCAGGGTGAAGCCACTGGGTCGAAGCTGTTCCTCCAGGGCGGGGCCCAGCACGCCGGCCTGGATGCGGGCGGCCCGGGAAACCTCGTCCAGTTCCAGCACCCGGTCCAGCCTGCCCAGGTCGATGGATACGATGCCGTCGTAATCTTCAGGGGGTTCAACGCCTCCCACAACGGAGCTGCCACCGCCGTAGGGGATGGCGGCGTAGCCCCGGCCGGAGCACCAGTCCAAAAGGGCCACCACGCCATCTTCATCGTCGGGATATGCAACCACGTCGGGCGGGTTGGGGAATTTGAGATTGAAGGCGCGGATCCGGTCCTCGAAGTTGCGGCCGTAGGTGTGGACGGCCCGTTCGTGGGTGTCGGTGGAGCAGATGGACGCCAGGGGGCCGGGGATGTCGATGCGGGGGGGACGCAGGTCCAGGTCGTCACTACGAGGTACGGACGGTACGTCGATGGAGACACCGTATTTGGCGGACAGGAGGGCGGCCAGTTCCCGGCGCTGGGCCTCCGTGGGTTCGTCGGCCTCCATACCCCAGGCCCAGAAGCTTTTTCTTGGCATAGCCACCCTCGCGGCTTGGCGCCGGAACCGCCGGAAATTGGGGCGATACGGGTCGCCTTCAGGATAGTGGGTATGATACCCCGGCTCCAGACGACGGACAAGGCGGAGGCTAAAGCAGGTTCTTCAGGTAAGGCCGCAGGAGCATGTGAATGACCGACAGGGTTAACGTCCCCACGACGACGAACAAAACGGCAGACGGCGTCCAGCCGGTTATCACCAGGCCCAGGGCGGTGCCGGCCGCCGGAGGATGCTCGGTGTTGGTCACGGCCATGAATAACATGCTCAGGCCGACGGACAAGACGGCAAACAGGTCGCGGATGGACTGGGATGTGGAGACCAGATCGCCCAGTTCGGGCGCCAGGAAGGTCATGGAGAAGAAGGTGCCGACGACTACGGAGACCAAATGACCGCCAACTACCCGGCGGGGGCTGGCGGCGTTGCTGTGGGGGGCGACGAAAACGATGAAGGCGGTGGACGCGATGGCGACGACGATAGCAGCCTGGAGGACGACGTCGATTACCAGCAGGATAACCAGCAGGGCCAGCATAGTCAGCGCACTCTGGAACAGGTAGCTCCGCCAGTTTTGCCGGAACTTCCTGTCGATCAATTGCCGTCGTTGCGTCAAGCCCAGCGCCGGCCGGCGTATGTCAAACTTGCGCACCATGAGTTGGCGCCTATCTTGACATCCGGGCGGCACGCTTGCATAGGTCTTGCGGGTCAGGTTTCCCATTGTTTGGGCGGGGCCAATGGAAACGGTGCCTGGCAGAAAGAAGTGGGGCCGCTCCGCGCTGGCGCTGGCCCGGAGCTATAGGTCGACGTAGACGCCAAAGTGATCGGAGAGCTTGCCGCCCTCGTGGATGTTGCTGATGATACCCACGCGTTCCGTCGCCAGGTCTTGGCTCAAGGCGATGTGGTCAATGCTTTTGCGCTGCGACAGGGCCAGGTTTGACGTTGCTATTGCCAGGCGCGGTGGAAAGGCTTCCCTGAGCGCCGTTTGGAGAACCCTGGGCGCCCGACTCCCGGTACCGACGATCTGATTGAAGTCGCCCATGACAACCAGGCGGCGGGCGGGATGTCGGTTAAGTAGCTGGGTGAGATATTCCAGGTATTGCTTGTGGTCTTCCCACGGCCTTTTCCGATCAGGCCCGCGCCTGGCCTCGGTCCTGCTGCCGGACCACGGGATGCAGATGCCGATGACGGTAACTTTACCCAGCGGCGTTTGCGTCACGCCTGATATGAACCTTCCCGGGGGCATGGCTTCATGCCCCGCGTCATCAACGTCTTCCCAAGGGCTCTTCGACCAGAGCAGCGCCTTCCGGCGGGTTTGCTGCCAGCCGTAGCCGTAGTCGGGTCTGGCGGTGATGGTATGGCCTTCGGTGGCCAAAAGGTCCTTGTCGGTCTCGGTAAGACAGATGATTTCCGATCCCAGGTCCGCAAGACGGCGCAGGATTTCGGGAGTGCGCCGAGAGCGGGGCGTGGCCCATTCCACGTTCCAGGTGGCGATTTTCACAGAAGGCCTTCCATTTCCAGCTCCAGCCTGGTCCCTATGCAAGGCAAACTGACGGGAACCGTTCATGGTGAGCTTGTCGAACCAGGCCCTGGTTAAGGGGCATCCTTCGACAAGCTCAGGATGAGCGGAAGCGTGGGTATCAGGATAGACGGTCTGATGCGATCCCCTTTCGATCCGATTTGTGCCCCGTCAGGCGTGGCAAGCGCCGTTGTGGTGGGCGCCGGGCGGGACGTCCAACACCGGGTTGGTGTCGAAAAAGCCCACCGGCTTCAGGCTGAACCCACAGTAGGAGACGGGCGAGATGGGCCAGTCTTCCGGACGCGGGATGTGGTGGTAGCCCAGGGTGTACCACAGGACCAGGTCGGTGTTTTCCACGTTGCGGTCATCCTTCGTGTACTCCGGCAGGCCGGCTCCGCCGGGGTGCTGGTTGGGATAGGGTCCGGTTGCGGATGTTTCATCTTGGGTGTAGGGGGTGACCCACAGGTGCTTCGCCATGAACCCGGCCCGGCGCATTATGCTGGCGCTGGGGTGGGCAAAGGGCAGCACGTTCTCCCCCGGCATCAGCTTGTAGCCCACCGGGCGGCCCAGGGCGTTGGTGACGGACGGGTTGGATACGACCCAGTAGCGCCCTTTCATCGGGTCGACCACCCGCTGGGCTTCCAGTTCGGTCTTCAGCGGCGTGGCCTCGGCATAGAAGGCGTTGGCATGAGGGTTGTCCGGGCCCAGGGGCGCGGCCACAGTGTTCACCTCGTAAATGGTATTGCTCTCGCCGTCCACGTCCAGGTCCAGCCGGAAGTTGAAGAAGTGCTGGTGGATGTGAGCGTTAAGCCCCGGGGCGACCAGGGTACCGTACTTTGGAGTCTCTCCGTCAGCTATGCCAGCGGTGTTAATTATGCCGGTAAGCTTAATCTCCATCTGGATGGAGCCATCCTGGTAGAAGTACCAGAAGAAGCCATACTCGTAGTTTCCCACGGTGGCAACACTGGATACTACCAGCCGGCGCGAGCGGCGCACCTCAACGTGGCCGGTGCGCCAGTCGGTGTGCTTCCACAGGATGCCGTAGTCCTCTTCATGCATGCAAACGGCATTGGGGATGGTGAAGGCCTCGCCGCTGCCCGTGTTCAAGTGGGCGTCGAAGTAATAGATTTCTCCCAGGCAGTCGCAGCCCAGCATCAGGGAATTGGTCAGGGAACCGATTCCGTATTCGCCGGCGTCGAAGGCGTTCTTGCGGTAGTGGTCCTTGCCCGGTTCGCCGTAGGGGACAACCATGTCCGACAGGGCGGCCCGGTAAAGGATGGGGCGGAGGCGGCCCTGGTCTTGGTAGCCGATGTCGTGGAGCACCAGGCCTTCCCGGGGCGTGAACCCCACACGCAGGCGCCATTTCTGCCAGGTGACGGCGTTTCCGTCCACGGAAAAGCTGGGCCCCTCGGGCTGGGTGATTTCCAGGGGCTTCAGGTCCTGCCGGAACTCCCTGACGAACTCTGCCCCGTAGTTGCCGGGGTTGGGCGGCAGCGGGACGACGCCATAGTCGTCAATCCGCAGCACCTCCATTTTGTTCAGGTCGATCACGACGCTGAGTCCCTCCACGGGGCGGGCGTAACCGTTGTCGTTGGGGCCGGTGCGCAGGAAACAGCGGGCAATGGCCAGGCGGCGTCCCTCCTCGTCGGGGAACCCGTAATAGCCCGCCGACCAGGAATCCACCATGATCAGGTCGGGGTCGGTGATGCCCCGTTTCTTCAGGGCGGCGTGGAACTCGGGACTGGCGCGAACGGCGTTTTCGCACTCTACGAACTCTTCGAACATTATGCGAGGCTGAACGCCGGGGACATGCTGCCAGGAGGTAACCGCCTTTTCGTCCAGGGAGACAGTGGCCTCGTAGGTGGCCTCGGCGTCGTTGTCCAAAATGACCAGGAAAGCTTCGCGGGGGAATGGGTCTCCCTGGCAGAAGCTGCGGACCTGGTTCTTGTCCGGTTCCTTCAGGACGATGGTCTCAAATCTCACCCTGGGACCCAGTTGGCGCTGGGATCTAAGGATGCTGGAGGCCAGGATGATCTCCTCTGAAGTAAGGGGATCAAGGGGGTGGGCAACGGTAGGGACAGTTGCCGTGGTGGTGTCTTTCTCTGCGGGTATGGCCATACTTGCCTCCTCAAGGCGCCGCCGGACTGCCCGGCGCAGTCTGCGCCCCGTTGTGGTTACGGTAACATTAGCGATAAAGGGTCTATTATAAAGGGACGGCTTGTGCAAACGCCTACTGGTACATATCCTCCCCCCGGTGAAGCCTCAGGGCTATCTGGTAGGTCTGGCCCTCGGAGCGGGGGGTGGGGGAGTGGGCCGCCAGGAACCTGGCGAGCCCGATCATGACGTGGCGCCCCGATTCCGTGCCCTGCCGCTCTTCGAACTGCTTGAAGGCCGCATCGACAATCTGGAATGAGTGGAAGTCCGAGTCCTCCCGAAGCATCATGGCGCCCATGGCGGCCTTCAGGTCGCCCGGGGAACCGGCGCCGGCCAGGTAGCCGGAGACGACCTGAGCGCATTCTTCCACCTGCTGCCGGCTGTTGACCAGGTCCAGCAGGCGGTCCAGCTGTTCCGCAGTGGAAAGTGAGCCTGCCAGCAAGTCGGGCAGCCGCTGGGGCGGCATATTAAGGAACCGGTCCAGGTAGATGCTGACGGCCACGTCGAACACGCCACGCAGCAGTTCGGGGGTGGGACTTCGTTTCAGGGCCTGGTGCAGGGCGTTGGCGGCGGTCAGCGTGTTATGCACCGTGTCCCAGTCGCGGAATTCGTTGGAAGTATGGAAGCGGGCCATGCGCAGGAAAGCGGCGTGGGCGACGGCGCCTCCAACCTGCTGGGGCGTGGCGCCGTCGATGACCGCCTGTTTCAGGGCAAGGATTATCTCGTCCGGTGAGTCCTTCAGAATTTCGTCGGCTAGGGCATCCGCCCCTTCCCAACCTCCCGTTTTTGCGGGGCCTTGTTCCATCAAGTCGGGAAGTTCCTCCCGCGCCCGCCACACCATGGATGCCAGGTCTATGGGGTCGCGCCACCGGCTCAGTTCCTGGCTGCGGCGGGCCCTGGCCATGCCGCGCACCAGGCTGGGCAGCACCTGGCCCGCCATTTCCCACCCCAGGTGGTCCAGCATTTCAAAGGCCTTGTTTGCGAAGTCCACCACGTGGCCGCCGTCCAGGTAGATGTGGTCGGTGGCGGCGGCGAAAATCATTCCGGCGATTTCTTCAGGGGAAACTCCGCACTCGATGGCGGTAACCAGGCACCGCTCTGCGCCCTCATCATCGCGCACGTTGATGAAGTTGCGGAACCAGCCGGCGAAAACCTCCGGGCGGGTCTCGGTTGTAGGCAGTGGATCCACCGTGAATCGGGGGGCTCGGCCGGCACATTCCCGGGCGACGTGCAGCAGGCCCTGGTACAGAGCCCTGGGTCGGTCTTCCTCGTGGAGATGGGGCAGCATGTTGGCGGTGCAGGTCAGCATACTAAGGGCGGCGCCCCAACCGGCGGCGGAATAGGTGGCGCCGAATCTGGCGCCAATTTCCAGGGGTTGGCGGTAGTCGGCGCCGGCGGCCTGGAGGCCCAGCGCGGCCTTGGCTATGACCAGCCTCAGGTTATGCTCCATGCCGTCTTCCAGCCGGCGACTCCAGTGGGCGGTTTCATCCCGGGGTGGCGGTACGGGATCAATCCAGACTTGGCCGTCGATTACAACAACGGGGAAAGTGCGAACATCGTCGGCGAAGGGGTTGAAGGTGCCGCCACTGGAAAGTTCGAACCGGGCGTGGTGCCAGTGGCAGGTGAGAATGCCGTCCTTGACGCTGCCCCGGTCCAGGGGAAATCCCATGTGGGGACAGCGGTTGTCCACGGCATAGACCTTCTCCTCGTGGCAGAATACGGCGATGGCGTGACCGCCGCCGGTGACCAGGGTGCAACCCTTTTCCAGGAGCCGGTCCAGGCTTCCCGCGTGGATGTGTCCATTGGCCGGTGTAGTCATGGCTCACCCTCCTTTACCGGGTGGTAAGTGGGTCAGGTTTCAGCATCGGTGCGCGTGGCCCAGGGACGGGAACGGGCCAGGTCCCTTACTTCCGCGGGGGTCATGACGGGAGCCAGGCACCGCTCGCCCATGCAGACGTACAGGGCAGGCTCGGCACGAGACGGAAAGCCCAGTTGCCGGATTTGGCGGGCATTGCGCAACCAGTCCAGTGGCAAGACTACCCGGTGCGGGGAGTAGACCCTGGCCGCTGCCCGTTGAAGCTGGCGGTAGGCGGGATGCGAGGAATCGCCCACCAGGGCCAGACGTACCGGGCCGTTCTCCTGCAGGTCCCGGGCCTGCGCCCAGGCGGAGCCGGCGGGAAGGAACAGGGCCTCCTCGTCCTCTTCCATGCGACGGGACTGTCGGTCGCCAAGGTAGCTTCGCCCGGGGATTAAGGGCTCGAATATTTGCAGGGCCTCGGCAGCCTGCCGCTGACAGGTGTCGTCGTCGGCCAAGTGGGACAGGACCACCAAGGCCCGGGCCCAGTGGGCGTTGTCCAGGGCCGGTTGTTCCCGGGGGAGAAGGGACGCCTCGAAGGGGCGGGGCGCGGTGGTGTCGTGACAGCCGCCGCCGGTGGCGCCGAAAAGCTGCTGAGTGGCAGCGGCGACTTCCACGGCGCGGGTCAGGCAGTAGGGGTTGCCGGTGGACTGATACAGGGCCAACCAGGCCTGCAGAAAATTGACCTGGTCCGCCAGGATGGGGGCGGAGCTGCCCGATTCCCCGGCGACCCGGCACAGGCCACCGGTTGCAGTCCAGCTTTCCCGCCACAGTTTCTCCAGGATAGTGGTAGCCAGCCTGCGCCAGGATGCCCGACCCAGGACTTCGGTGGCCTGGACCAATGCCTGGGCGGCCAGGGCGTTCCACCCGGCGTAGAAGGTACCGTCTATTGGCGGACCGGTAGCTGCGTCGCGGTCCTTCCAGGAACCCTGATAGTAGGGCTCGTCGGCGTCCTGGCTGGCGGAGAACAGGCCGTCAGCCGGGCTGAACAGGTTGTTAAGCAAGTAGTCGAGGATGCCGGAAGCGGCGGCGCGATAGTCGGGCTTTCGGGTCAGCAGGTAGGCGTCCAGGTACGTCATGGCCAGGCTGGCGTTGGTGACCAGCATCTTCTCGTAGTGGGGCACTTTCCAGTCTCGGCTGACGGAATAGCGGAAGAAGCCCTGGTCTTTATTGTCGTAGATACCGTTCCACATGCCCTGCAGAGTGGTGTCCACCATCGCAAGCAGAGTGCGGTCACCGGTGAGGGAGTGACGGGCCATGAGCAGGCGCAAGGCCTCCCACGGTGGTTGCTTGGGTTCCAGGCCGAAGCCGCCGAACCGGTCGTCGTAGAGTTCGGCCAGGCGGGCCAGCACCCTTTCCACCGGGGCGGCGCCGGCCAAGGCGGTGGTGGAGTCGGCGTCTCTGGCCAATTGAGGCGCGGCCGTTATTGCTTCGCCTCGGGAGACCCGTTCCAGCAGGGCGACCATCTCGTCGGGCGGAGTGTAGGGTCGGCCGGTCAGGAACTCGCCGTCGCCGGTCAAGAAGGCCACCGACGGATAGCCGCCTTGATTGTACCGCAGGGATATATCGGGACGCTGGTCAACATCCACGCGGACCGGGATGAAGCGTGAGTTAACCAGGTCGATTACCCGCGGGTCGGCGTAGGCCCTCTGGTCCATGACGTGGCACCAGTGGCACCAGGTTGCGCCAAGGGTCAGGAGGACCGGCTTGTCTTCGTTCCTGGCAGCCTGGAAAGTCGCTTCGTTCCAATCCCGCCAGGAGATGGCGGCAGCCGTTTGGTTTTCGTTCATTGTGAAGGCTCTGGGTTTCGAACTCTGTGTTGAAATAGCCCTGGGGTAATTCTACTCCTGATTCAGGCAGCGTGCCCGCCTCGACCGGAATTTTAACGGCTACGAGTTGAAGGGAATTCCGTACCAACCTTAACCTTCATACTGGCGAAGGGCGTTATCCATGAATTCCGGCCGGTCCCGGTCTGCATTACTTATGGCTAGCCCTGGATGCCGGCCCGCGGGGGGATGACGGGTTGCAGGGCAGGGAGACGAATCAAGTCTGAACGGATTTGCCGAATCGCGTCAAAGTTACGGGCCAATAATCTTCCTGCCTGGCGGCGGGTATAATGGTGTCAGTCCCCGGTTGTCTGATTAAGGCGGTTCCAACTTTGTCCAACAGCTTTATGATATTGGCCTGCTGTACTCTGTTGTTCGCCCTGCGGGTGCTGGGCCAGGTGGTTGTTGTAGCGTGGGCGCCGCGCTGGCTGCCTGCCAACGAGCACTGGTATTCGGGCCTGATGCCTTACCGGTATCTGCTGCCGGCGCAGTTGGCGCTCTTGGCAGTGATGATCGTAATTTGCGCCGACGTTTACCGGGGTGGGGGACTGTTCGCGGCAGACTGGTGGGCCGGGGCAGCGCTGCCCCTGATGGTCCTGTCCTGGCTCTATTTCGGGTCCATGGTGGTGCGGTACGTGGTGACGATGGTCCTTCGCCCGGAGTTGCGCTGGTTCCGGCGCACAATACCCATCTGGTTTCACATGGCGCTGGCAGTCGCCCTATGGGCCTTCGCCGACTTTCACCTGGCGTAGGCGCCTGGCGACCTGCCGCGCGATGCGTTTGGCGTCGACGTGGATGTTGTAGAGACCGCCGCGACCGTCGTAGTTGTGGCCCACGAAATACAGGTCCGGGTGGTCTGCGCTTTTGACCCGGCCCTCCCTCAACGCAAAATTGCATCGGTCTCGGGCGCCATACTTGCCCATCCATTCAATGGCGGACCGGTAGCCGGTGGCCATCACCACAGAATCTCCCTGCCACCCGGTCCCATCGATGAAGCGGACGCTCTCCGCGGTGAATTCGGCCACACCCGGTCGTAACCGGGCCCGGTCGGCATTAAGGTGGTCCAGGATAGCGTGGCCAACTACCGGAACATCCTGGCACTGGGGGGCATCGCTTTTTCCGGGCAGGATTAGCTCCCGCCTCTTCATTAGTCCGCCAACTTGGCCGGCGAAGCGAACCGAACCCCTCCGGAGCGGCCCGGGCAGCCACGACATGGCCCACCCGAAGTACTGGGACGGAATGCCGGCGATGGTCCGGGGTATGACTGTGGCCCCCGTCCGCACCGAAAGGGTAACCTGGCGGCCCGCGTTGGCCAATTCGGATGAGATCTCCGCTGCCGAATTGCCGATGCCGATAACCAGGATGGACTTGCCCAGACCTTCGTCCGGACGCCGGTACTCGGCGCTGTGGAAGAGTTGGCCGGTGTAAGCCTCCATTCCCGGGAAGGCAGGCAGCACCGGGGAAGACATAATGCCGGTGGCGACGACGACAATACCAACCCCGTACCTGGCTCCGGTTGTATTTACAATCCAAGCGTCGTCGTCCCTCTCCAATCCGGTGGCCTCAGCGCCTGTTCTGACGGGAAGCTGGAACCGGTCGGCGTAGGATTGAAGGTAGGCGGTAAATTCGAAACGATTGGGGAACAGGGCCGTTCCTTTGGGAAAGGGCATTCCGGGCAGGGAACTAAGGTGTTTGCCGGTGTGCAGTCGCAGGCTGTCGTAAACCTGGCTCCACATCCACCCAGGGTGGGCTCCCTTTTCCAGCACAATGTGGGAAATGCGGCGGGCGGACAGCTGCTGAGAAACGGCCAGCCCGCCGGGCCCCGCGCCAATTACCGCTACGTCGAAGGACTCACTGGGGACGTTGGTCAATGAGTTTTCCCCCACTCCCTACCTCACATCACAGTTTGTAACCCAATGCGTGTGGGGCCGCAATCAGCGGCCCCACGTTTACGTTGAATGCGGCAAATCCCGGGGCGAGTGTTACCCCTGGTGGTGATGGGCCCGCTCCCGGTGCTGGCGGAGCAGGTCCTTGCCGTAGTCGTTGCCGTTGGGGGTCCGCATCACCGTATGGATGTGATTCCTGGAAGCCTCGTCGTTGGCCAGGAAGATGCCGCCCTGGTGGTCGAACTCGATAAGTACCACCGGGCTATGAACGCGGTAATAGAAAACGCTGTCCTCATCCGTTCCGCCCATCCAGGCAAAGTGGGTCTCGTCCAGGTGTTGCCTGATCTCGTCCATTCTGAGCTGGGCGTGGTCGGAACGCATCCGGTTGACGTAGGTACCGATCAGGTCAAACATCAGGGCCTGCTGGTGACTGGACAGGTTGTCAAACTTAACGCCCTCATAGGACATTTCAAAGTTGTCCCGGAAGGCGCCGGTGAAGACTCCAGGGGGGACATCGTCGCCGATTATGGCCTTGCGGCGCTGCTCGGCGGACAGGGTGCGGGCCAGGGCGAGGCCGGCGCTCTCCTCGGCCTCGAATTCACGGATGCCGGCGTGCTTGCCGATATCCACGGCCACGGGCTCCGAACCCATGAACATGGGGGTCATTACCATCTGGTCGCCCAGGACGAAGCAGTTGACGTTCAGGTGGTGGCCGTCCATCTGCCAGCCCCATGGCTGGTCCAGCGAAGGTTCGCCCATGACGCTGAGCCAGTATAGCCACTCGCCCAGTTCCTCGTCGCTGCCGGTGATTTCGCGGATGGACTCGTTGAGCTTCATGATATTGCGGGCAAGCCGGAAGCCCTCGGGACTGAAGCCCTGCCGCAGCAGGCCAAATGCCAGGTCCCGCTGTTCCTGGGACATGGGTTCCAGCATGGCCCCGTGGCGCATCAGGAAGACGTGGATGTTGCTCCACCGGCGCCACGCGTCGCTGTGCAGGTCGAACTGGGCTGATTCGCGCTGACCAACGTCCAGGGAAGCCAGCCAGGCGTCGGCGGCCTCCTTCATGCTTTCAGTGGAAAGGCCCGTGCTTTGCAGGGAGAAAAGGCCCGGCGCCACCTGGCCGTCGGTGGTCAACCCCTTGAAGGGTTCGGCAATCTGGCTTTCGGCGTTGCTCAGATTGGTCCGCATTTGGTCGGACATGTCCGGGTCCAGCCGTCGGCCAGAGACAACGGGTCGGTTGCGGATTCGGAAGTCCTTGAGTTGGAGAGTCATCGGTATTTTTCTCCTTCATGTAGGTAGGCATATTGTACTACAGCGGTTATGTGTCCCAGTCGCACCCTGTGCGGCTCCCGGGCAGTATCAATTTACTGGATGTCCAATTCCTCTACCCAAGGTCATGTATCCCTGAACTCGGCGAAGGGCCCAATCCACTGGCCAACTACCACGCTTGGGGCCTCGAATTTCATCTAAAGGACCCATGTTAGATGCTTCGGCTTCGCTCAGCATGACAGAGCCGCAGGGTCTTGATTGACTTGCCCTGACGCTGGAACTATGCCGTCTCGATGCTGGCGGCGCTTTCCAATTCCAGTTCCTGTATGGAGACTTCTCGCATCACGTACTTCTGGATTTTGCCCGTGACGGTCATGGGGAACTCCGACACGAACTTGACGTAGCGGGGCACCTTGTAGTGGGCGATGCGGCCCCGGCAGAAGTCCCGGATTTCCTCCTCGGTGGCCTCCTGGCCGGCCCTCAGCAAAACCCAGGCCATGATTTCCTCACCGAACCGCGAATCGGGGACGCCAATGACCTGAACGTCGGCCACCTTAGGGTTCGTGTATAGAAACTCCTCAATTTCCCGGGGGTAGACGTTCTCCCCGCCGCGAATGATCATGTCCTTGGAGCGGCCCGTGATCTTGTAGTAACCGTCAGCGTCCACGGTGGCCAGGTCGCCGGTGTGCAGCCACCCCTCGGCGTCGATGGCGGCCGCGGTGGCTTCGGGCATATTGTAGTAGCCCCTCATGTTCATAAAGCTGCGGGAACAGAGTTCTCCCTGGCCGCCAACGGGCGCCTCTTTCCCCGTATCCGGGTCAACTATCTTCACCTCGACGTAGGGGAAAGGCGTCCCCACGGTGGAGACCCGCCGCTCAATGGTGTCGTCGGCGCGAGTCAGAGTGATCACCGGTGCCGCCTCGGTCAGGCCGTAGCCCACGGTCATCTCCCGGCAGCCCATGCGGTCAATCACCTGGCGCATGACTTCTATGGGACAGGGAGATCCGGCCATCATGCCGGTGCGCAGGGACGCCAGGTTGAACCCGTCGAAGTCGGGGTGCTCCAACTCGGCAATGAACATGGTGGGCACGCCGTGGATGGCGGTACATTGCTCCTTTTCCACCGCCATCAGGGCCTTGCGGGGGTCAAAGTACTCGGAAGGTATTACCATGGCCGCGGCGGTGGTGGCGCAGGCAAGGGTGCCCAGGACGGAACCAAAGCAGTGGTAAAAAGGCACCGGGATACAGAGACGGTCTTCCTCGGTGAACCGCAAGCCCCCGGCAGTGTAGGCGGCGTTGGCCACCAGGTTGTGGTGGGTGAGCATCACGCCCTTGGGGTTGCCGGTGGTGCCAGAGGTGTACATGATGCAGATAACGTCGTCCGGGTGGCAGTCGGCCCTGCGGCGGAACAGGGCCTCTTCGGAGACCTCGTCGCCCAGGTCCTTCAGGTTTTCCCAGGAGATCGTTCCTTCAGGAACCCCTGTGGATGTGCCATCATAGGGCGGGATATAAATGACGCTGCGAAGGGCGGGAAGCTTCTCGGACTTTAGCTGGCCCATTTCCGAGTGTGCAACTTCGGGCGCAACCTCTTTCAGCATGCCCACGTAGTCGGAAGTGCGAAAGCTGCCAATCAGCATCAACGCCACGGCATCGGACTGGCGCAGCAGGTATTCCAGTTCGTGGGTACGGTAGGCCGGGTTGACTGTGACCAGGACCGCTCCGATACGGGCGGTGGCGAACTGGGCCACGACCCACTCGGGGTAGTTGGTAGCCCACAGGGCGACGTGGTCGCCCTTTTCGATGCCGAGGGCAATCAAGCCGCGAGCGATCCGGTCGCACTCATCCTGAAACTCTCGCCAGGTGTAGCGCAGATCCCAGTCGACGTGGACCAGGGCGTCGCGGTCACCGAAGCGCTCCGCCTGGCGGTCCAGCAGGTCTCCGATGGTCATTTTCAGGTCGGCGGGGCTGGTCATGGTGGCCCTCCGTGGCTGGATTACGTTCCAATATAGCCCAGCCGTCTAAACAGGGTCAATTGACGGCGAATTTCGTGGCAGAGTGGAAGACTGGCGCGCCAATGCAATTGGGTGCAGGCCTTCGCCGGTACTACGGACTATCAAAGGCCGCGACATGGGGGCGGAGTTCAAACTGAAGCGGCTCCCCGTGTGAGATCAGGGCATGCGCTCAGGCTGCCCCAACCGTTCTGACCTTCGAACCACCAAGACCGGAACGTTACCGACTTGGGAACGTGAGCGGCCCCAGTACCCCTCCCTTGACCGTCACGCCGCCATAAGTTAGATTCGACAGCAACACGGGAAGGTGGTCCCGATTCCCAAACGACAGCCGGAGGAAGAGAGCCATGCCGTTTTTCGAAAGAGGCGATACCAGGATATACTACGAAGAGGTCGGATCGGGATTCCCCCTGATGATCATTCCCGGCGGTGGCCTGAATTCCACCATCGAGGGCCTGAAGACCTCCCACCCCTTCAATCCCCTGGAAACCTACAAGGATGACTTCCGCGTCATTGCCGCAGACCTGCGGAACGCTCCCCCGGGCCAGTCCAGCGGACCCCTGGAGATTGACCGGCCTTGGGACGCCTACTCCGACGACCAGCTGGGACTGATGGACCACTTAGGCATCGATAAGTTCCTGGTGATGGGGTTCTGCATTGCCGGACCGATGATCCACAACCTGCTGAGCCGAGCGTCCGACCGCATCGTCGCGGCGGCCATGATGCAGCCCAGCGGGTTCCGTCCGGAGATACCCGACCTGTTCTACCAGAACAATATCACCGGATGGGGGCCGCCCCTGTGCGAGAAGCGCCCGGAGATCACCATGGAGATGGTCCATGACTTCCTGACCAGCATGTACACCAACCGGGCGGACTTTGTTTTCACCGTTACGCGGGACTTTGTGCGGAACCTGCAAACGCCGCTGCTGATCGCGCCGGACAACGTGCCGGCTCATCCCTATGAGGTGGCTATGGAAGTGGCCGGTCTCGCTCCCAACTCCGAGGTGACCATCTATCCCTGGAAGGACACCCAGGAACACATCGACCAGACCGTGGCGCATGCCCGCCGTTTCCTCAAGACCCACGAACCGGTGGCTGCCAGGGCGTGACGTAAGTCGGCGCTCGAAGCATGGAGGCCCCACTCCCTCCCTTCCAGACCGGTCGTGAAGAAATGGGGGCGGGGCCCAGTGATATCTGTCAGTGTCCTCGTTATCGGCTAGTGGAAGCGATACTCTGCCAGGTATTCAATACGGACCCGAAGTCGTTGCTCGGGATAACCTGGTCGGCTTTAGCCAGCACGTCCGGCACGGCATTCTGGACCGCCACCGCAACATCTGCCGCCTCGAACATGGGCAGATCGTTTAGATCATCGCCGAATACAATGACGCGATCCCAGGCGCCTTTCCAGAGCTTGCAAAGGGCGCCAAGGGCTTGCCCCTTGTCGGCCGCAGGGTGTGAAATGGTAACTTCATACCAGCACGGGAAGTGGCGCATGGGCATAGCGTCAATGCGGCAGCCGTCGACTCTCGTCACGTCGCTCGTTAATTCATCAAGCTCCCCCTGTTCCAGGAACGCTGTAATCGACAAGATTTCAGTGTCCTGGATATCTTTCGGATGGTCGTACCAGCAAAGCCGGGGGTCGCCGTAGGCCTTCTTTTCGTCTACATACCACTGGGCGGCAGCAGAGGCGGAACGGGAATAGAAGGCCCAGTCCCGTTGATCATCAATTGCCGCGACGAAAGGCAGAATGCCTCGGTGAAAGAGCCTGGATAACTCCTCCTCAGCAGTCCTATGTGAAAGCGCCCTGGCCAGGACGTGCTTGCGAAGATTTGGATGGGTTACGAGGCTCCCACCGAGAGTTATTGCGGGTAGACGGAGGTTCACGTCCTTTAGAAGGACCATGACCGCCTGAATGCTGCGCGCCGTCGCTACGGTAAACTGAAGACCACTCTCGATGAGAAGGTTCAGCGTAGCGGTTTGTGTGCCTGATAGTTCTTTCGTGCTCGGAAGCAGAGTGCCGTCAAGGTCCGAGACGAAGAGAGTCCTTGATATCGGCCCCTGTCCTGGGCCATTCTTCGGACTGAAGCCGTGATTCATTGGGATTCATCCGCAAGGGAGGGATTTGCCGGCCTTGAATCATACCGGCATTCTTTAGAGACGATGTGCTTACTCACCCGACGGGCAATTCCCGGCCCGTGTCCGACGCTTGCTGGATAGTGTCGATGAAGCGGTGCAAGTCCACCGCCGTGTCGAAGGTAGGCAGGCGGTTTTCCCCGGTGCGGACCGCCTCGGCGAACAGGGAGTACATCTGACCCACGTTAAAGGGGTCGCCCTGGGGGAAGTCGGAGGGCACGAAGACGAAACGTTCGGGAATCTCCATGTCCTCCAGCCGGTGGCTCATCCCAAATCCACCACCTAATGGGAGGAAAAGACCTCGTTGGAGCCAGCGGCAAAGCTGGCTATGATGGTTACGGGACAAACACAACCATCACCAACGAGGTGCAGTCATTATGCAACAGGGAGTCCTGCCATTCCAGTATGGGACGGAGCATCGCGCGGGGGGCATGACGGGGCTGTCGGGGTTGGCGGTCTATCTGGAAATGGCCGATGCGATGGGGCTGGGCGAGTCGATCCGGCGCTACGTGAAGGTCAAGGAGGGCGGACAGGGATGGACGGACCGGCAGATGGTCACCGCGCTGGTGCTGCTGAATCTGGCCGGTGGAGAAGGAGTGGACGACCTCCGGGTGCTGGAAGGGGACGAGGGTCTGGGCCGGATGTTGGGCCGGGTGGAGACGCACCGGCAGCGGGCTTGTGAGCGCCGGGAGGAGGGCAGCCGGTGGCGGGGCGGGCGGCGCCGCAGCGTCCCGTCTCCGTCGGCGGTGTTCCGGTACCTGGGCCGGTTCCACGACCCGGTTCAGGAGGAGGCCAGGCAGCCCCATACGGCGTACATACCCGCGCCCAGCGGCGCGCTGCGCGGGCTGGGGAAGGTCAACGCCGAGATGATGAGCTTCGTCCGGGACCACCTGGAGCAGGAGCAGGCGACGCTGGACATGGACGCGACGCTGATCGAGACCTACAAGCAGGAGGCGCTGTACTGCTACCAGGGCTACAAGGCCTACCAGCCGATGGTCACCTACTGGGCCGAGGCGGACCTGGTGGTCCATTCGGAGTTCCGGGACGGCAACGTGCCAGCGGGGTTCGAGCAACTGCGGGTGTTGCGGGAGTCGCTGGCCCATCTGCCGGAGGGCGTGGTGAAGGTGATGCTGCGGTCGGACACGGCGGGGTACCAAGTTGAGTTGTTGCGGTACTGCGCCGAGGGGAGGGATGAGCGGTTCGGAGTGATCGAATTCGCGGTGGGGGCGGACGTCACGGAGGGGTTCAAGCGTGCGGCAGCCGAAGTGGAGGAGAGCCAGTGGCGCCGGTTGCCCCGGATGGTGGGGGAGTTGGCGGTGGAGACGGAACAGGAGTGGGCCGAGGTGGACTTCGTGCCCGATAGATTGGCTTATTCCAAGAATGATCCCGACTACCGTTTCATAGCGGTCCGGGAGCCGCTGAGGCGGCCGCCGCTGCCGGGCATGGAGGATGACCTGGAGTTGTCGGTTCCGGCGATGGAGATGCCGGACCGGGGCTGGTACAAGATCCGGGGGATAGTGACTAACCGGGAGCTACCGGGAGATGAGGTGGTGCGGTGGTACCGGGAGAGATGCGGGAAGGGCGAGGAGGTGCATGGTGTGCTGAAGGAGGACTTGGCTGGCGGGAGGCTGCCGTCGGGACAGTTCGGGGCCAACGCGGCCTGGTGGGCGATAGCGGCGCTGGCGTTCAACCTGAACTCGGCGGTCAAGCAGTTGGCCCTGGGCGGTCAGTGGGTGAACAAGCGGCTCAAGGCGGTGCGCTTTGCTCTGATCAATCTGGCCGGACGGGTGGTCTGCCACGCCAGGAAGCTGCTGATCCGGCTGGCCCGGGGCCATCCATCCTTCCCGCTGCTGGCGGGAGCGCACCGGAGAATAGCGGCGCTGGCCCACGGCCCACCCTGACCTGGGACGGTCTGCGCCACTACCGACGGGCATTCAAGCGACGGGGACTCCCGCCGTAGGGACACTGCGCCCTTCTCCAGGACCGGTTGGCATAGACCTCGCCCTGGCGTCGCCGGCCAACGCCCCAATATCCCCTTCCAGCGCCTACTCCTGCCACGCCAACCCACTGCCAACCTGTCAGCCGTCAGCCGATGCCCCAACCGGCCCAATCAAGGAGCCCCAAAACCATTTTTCTCCCATTAGGTGGTGGATTTGGGATGCGGCCATTTCCCGATAGTCGTGGAAGGCCAGCCTGGCGCCAAAGGCCCGGCGGGCCTCCTCCGCGCTTTCGGGGCGGGTGGTACAGACGGCGGTAAACTCAACGTCGGGGCTGGCCAGCAGGGCCGGGAAATGAGACTGGGATGCCCAGGTGGAGCTTACGTTGGCCCCCACAAATCCCAGGCGAAGTTTGTCTGGCATGGTGATTTCTCCTCTGGATAAGGTTCCGTGGTACTCGGCTTGGAGCATTCTACTATAACGGAGATGGGGCAGGCCGCATTGTGTTTCCGGCCGGACTGGGAAAGCTCATCGAAGGATTGCTCCGGTCGGAGGATCATCTTGCGGGCTCGCCACAAGGAGTTGACGGGGTGCTTGACGGTCGCGTTGAAACCCGGATTGACACTCCCGCGAGTCGCGGGGATAATCGCCCAAAATTCTCAAGAGGGACAGACCTTGACCAGGAACGTTGACGTGGTTGTTGTTGGCGCCGGCGTGGTGGGCTGCTCGGTGGCTTATTATCTTGCCCGGGAGGGCGTCAAGGTTGTCCTGTTGGAACGGGAAGCCATGGGCAGCGGAGCCTCGGCCCACGCCACCGGTTCCCTCAGCCTGCTGGGCGCCGAATTCACCCCGGGGGCGTCTTTTCAGATGGCGCGTGCCGCCTATGCGGAGTTCGTGGAATTAGTCCCGGAACTGGAAGCTGCCACAGGTATGGATCTGCTTTACCAGCGGCCCCCCTCCTTGCGGCTGGCCCTGGATGACGAGGAGGCCGATCTGATAAAGGGTATGATGGAGTGGCAGCAACCCCACGTCAGCATGCGCTGGATTGACGGTTGGGAAGTTCGCGCCATCGAACCCCGCCTGTCTCCCTCCATCGTGGGCGCCGTCTACGAGGATGAGTCTGCCCAGCTGGACAGCTACCGTCTCAACCTGGCCCTGGGACGCGCCGCGGAACTGAAGGGCGCCAGGTTAATGCAGCGGGAGGTAACCGGCCTTCTGACCAGCGGCGCGGCCGTAACCGGCGTGCGGACGGCTGGCGGAGACATTCCCTGCGGCGCGGTGGTGGTGGCCGCCGGCACATGGAGCCGGGTCTGCACTAGCTGGCTGGACTTCCCCGTACCAGTTAGACCGATGAAGGGAGAGCGGCTCTTGCTCAATTACCCGGGAGAACCGCTGCCAGTGTTGATCAGCTCTCCCAAGCGCGGGCACATGATCAGCCGCCGGGACGGGATGACCAGCGTGGGTAGTACGGGAGGGCGGGACTATGACCGCAGGGAGCTATTCTGGGGCGAGGAGTTTGATCGGCAGCCCACCGAGACTGCCCGGTTGGAGCTATTGCAGCGGGCCATAGACGTTCTACCGGACCTGGAACGCGCCGAACTGGTGCAACAGCTTGCGGGTTCCAGGCCCCTGAGTCCCGACGGAAAACCCATCATCGGCCCGGTGCCCGGCCTGGAAGGAGTCCTCATGGCCACCGGGCACGCCACCAAGGGCATCCACCTGGGGCCGATTACCGGGCGTATCGTCGCCGATTACGCCTGCCGCGGCGCTACCCAGGTCGTGCAGGACATGAGCGAGTTTCTCCCGGACCGCTTTGCTCACTTCGTTGATGCCGATTTTCTTCCCGCCGCCCGCGCCGTCGAGGAATGAGGCTGGTCGCTAGGCCTGCAGGGGCCGTCGCCCAATCCCGAGGCACCCTGCCTCGATGAGAGGTTAATCCAGCGTTCACCTGGCACCCAGGCTTCTACACTCGTTTTCCGTCGCCCCCACAAGCTTCGCTGGAGGCCGGAAGAGTTGGGACACAGTTGGGCCCTGCGGCCGGCCCCGATGCCCTGGGTCCAACGGTGATCACGGTGCCAATACAGGTGGGCGTTCAGTAAACGCCGGGGAGAATCCGGTACTTCACCCGCTGCTGGTACTCGGTCCATTTCTCCGACCCGTATTTTTGGGCGCAGTTGGTATCGTCCAGCCGCTGCCGCCAGGTGAAGAGCGAGACGATAAACACGAAGTAGGTCCAGGCCCAGGGGTTGGCGAAGTAGCCGAACACCAGGCCGATGGAGAAGGACAGGAACCCCTCGCCCAGGTAGTTGAAGTGTCGGGCAAAGCCCCACAGACCGCTGCAAAGAATCTTGCGGTCGCCGGCCTCGATGTACCTGGGCTCGATAATTCCCAGGAACTTCCGCTCGGGCCAGCGTTTGAAGGTGTATTTTTGCATGTTGGCGCCGCGGGAGATTCCCCAGCCCAGCAGGAATAGCGCGGCCGTTCCGATGAGCCAGATGTAGGTCCACGCCGGGGAGAACCCGGGGTTGGGGAGTGCGGCCAATGCCCATAAGGGCAGGATGTAGAGCCACCCGTATACCACGAGTCCTCCCCAGATCAGCTTTAGGCCCAGGTGCTCGTGGATCAGGTCGTAGGTGTACAGCTGGACTCGCTCAAAAATGAAATAGTCCAGCACGTAGAAGGTCAGGAAGCCGGCATACAGGAAGACGCCGGGGTTGAAGTCTGATCCGAATTGGTCGTAGTGCCAGGCGGCGCCGGACAGGGCGTTCAGGGACAGCATGGTGCCGCCCACGACGTACAGGTACATCTTCAGGTCGAAGCGCTCATTGAAGAAGGGAAGTTCCAGGGAGCGGCCTTCCCAGAAAGCGACGAAGGAGTTCTCTATACGGCCCTTTGGCCGGCTGAATACTGCCCAGAGGGAAAAGATAACGCAGAAAACGGTGCCGCCGGCCACTGCGTAGATGGTGGAGCGGTAGAACCAGTCCCGGGGCAGGCCCCCTACTTCGAAGGCCCACACCGCGATGGCGATGACAAAGACCAGGATGCCATTGAGCTTGTAGTTGCGGGGCTCGCCCGTCTCCGGGTTTATGACGTAGCCCGTAACGCGCCTTCCCGGCAGTAAGAACTGCACCACGAAGAAGGCGGCAAAAATCGCCAGCGGAGTGAAGAAGCCGGCTATGGCTTCCGCGGGGGAAAGCTCGAAAAGGTGGCCGATACCCAGCCATTCAGTCATAACCGCACCCTCCAATTGAAGGAATCAATAGTTATTATGGGTTTTGGCGTGAGAAAAAATCAACCAGGCGTGCGTCGGAAAGAGGTAAGATTGCGTAATCTTCGTTCGTGGTTGGCAATTTCACAACGCGGTATTCATGGAACGCGAACCGGCGAGCGCCTGCGGCGGAGGTGATTCGACCGAAGCCGGCGAGTTGCCAGCGTCGACCCGGTGGTAGACTAGTCCCGCACTTTCACCACAGTCACGCAGTGGACAGGAGACGACCTACATGCTTATCGCGGTACCAGACCTGATCACCAACTCCTACTTTCCGGCTCTGGCCGCCGTGGAACTCGGGTTCTTCCGGCAACAGGGGTTGGATGTGGAGGTGGAACTGATTTCCCCGGCGGGCAGAGCCATGCGAGCGCTGGATGACGGCGGCGTGGACTTTGTGGCCGGTCCTGCTCATGCCACGTTGCTTGGCTTCCCCGATTGGCGGGGCGCCCGGCTGCTGGCTGCCCTGTCGCAGCGCACCTACTGGCAACTGGTGCTTCGTTCCGGCCTGGGGGTTCGGCCGGGCGACGTGGAGGCAGTGAAGGGCCTGCGCATCGGCGCCGCCCCCGGCCCGGACGCCGCCCTGCGCTGCCTGCTGGCCGATTCGGGCATTGACCCGGTGGCGGACGGGGTGGACCTGGTCCAGGTTCCCGGCAGTTCCGATCCTGGCGTATCCTTCGGGGTCCACGCCGCCCGGGCCCTGGAAGAGGGGGTCATTGACGGGTTCTGGGCTAATGCCATGGGGGCGGAGGTAGCAGTGCGCACCGGGGCCGGCAGCATCGTGCTGGACCCGCGCCAGGGGCTGGGCCCGCCGGAAGCCAGGGACTACACCTTTCCGGCCCTGATTGCCACCGAGAGGCTGGCGGAAGACTCACCGACGGTGGCGGAGGGGGCAATACGGGCCATTGTGTCGGTCCAGCGGGCGCTCAGGGCCGACCCTTCCCGGGCCGCAGAAGTGGGCCAAAAGCTGTTTCCCCCGGATGAGGCGGCATTGATTGAAGGTCTGATCGCAAGGGACGTACCTTTCTATTCGGCCGATATTTCTCCCGAATCGGTGGCCAGCCTGAATGCCTTTGCCCGTGCCACCGGCCTGCTTTCGGGTGACGTGGCCTACGAGCAAGTGGTGGCCCGGCGGTTCGCCCACCTGTGGGCTGAAGCCTAGGTGAGCGCGATGAAGGTCGACATCCGGGTACCCGTGGGCTTGCCCGTTCCGGAGACGGCGGACTTCATCGCCGAATGCGAGGCTGCCGGCTTCTCCGGCGTCGGGGTGCACGACCACCAGCACAGCGGGCGGGACGTGTTCCTGACGCTGGCCCTGGCGGCGGAACGCACCAACAGCCTCACCCTGTACCCGGCGACCAGCAACCCGGTGACCCGACATCCCATGGTGCTGGCGTCCCTGGCCCACTCCCTGGAAGAGGCAGCGCCGGGTCGAGCGCGCCTTACCATTGCGCCCGGCTATCTGGCGGTGGGTAACATTGGCCGGCCCCGGGCCTCGGTGGCAGCCATGCGCCGGGCCGTCCGCACTATCCGCCAACTGCTGCGGGGCGAGACGGTGGAGTTCAACGGGGTGGAGACTCGCCTGCGCAACGTGAGCGAGCCGCCCACACCGGTGTTCATGACCGCTGCCGGGCCGAGGATGGTGGAACTGGCCGGGGAAGTTGCCGACGGCGCCCCGCCGGCGGCTGGAGGCGGGCGCGGTGCGGGCGGGCCGCCGCCTGGACGGCTTCCAGACCATCTTCATTACTCCCACCACCATATCGGAAGACGGTCCGGCCGCCCGGCGCTTTCCCCAGCAGTGGTTCCGACCGGGCCAGCCCTATCTCAAGTATCCCAGCGCCTCCAACCTTTTCTGGCTGCGGGAGGCCGGTATCGACCTGCCCGATGATTTTGTTCCCGACAACATGGGCGACGGCCAGGCAGACGAAATCTGCGACGCCTTCGGGCTCTTCGGAACGGCCACGGAATGTCTGGCCCGGCTGAGGCGGGCCGGATACGAATCGGGCATTGAGCACGTGTTCATCTTCCCCACGCACACCCAGGAGGGCGGCTACGACATGCCACGGGCCGAGGTAGCGGCCTTCCGCAAGGTGATTTTCCCCGGGCTTACCGCCCTTTAGCCGCTGGGCCCGGTACCGGACGCTTCAGGTGTGAGAACAGGGTCCCAGAGTGGAGTGGCGGGAATGACCCAACTCCTGAAGGACTGGATTCCGGATCAAGTCCGGAATGACGGTTGTTGCCCGTTTCTCGAAGTGCTGGATTCGGGCCCGCCGGAGGCGGACATCCTGCCCTGGGTGGGATGACGGGCTTTTCCCGAATGACAAAGCGATGGCCGGTGGAATGCCCTCCGGTTGGCAGGGGAAGTGGTTGCCCCTATACTGAACATTCCTGTCCCAGGCTCATGGAGCGGGGCAGAAATTCCTGAACACTCCTGGAATCCAGGGAGGTGAAGAATGCAGAATCAACCGGGCCGCTTGAGCGGCAAGGTGGCCATAGTCACCGGCGCCGGCGCCACGGGCGCTGGTGACTTTGTTGGCATCGGCCAGGCCATATCCATTCTGTTCGCCCGACAGGGGGCCAGCGTGCTGCTGGTGGACCGGGACCAGGCCAACGCGGAGACAACGCTGGCCACCATTCGTGAAGAAGGGGGCGAGGCGTCGGTCTTTCTGGGGGACGTGACCAGCAGCGACGACTGCCTAGGGATGGCCGAGGCCGCCGTGGAACGGTACGGTCACCTGGACATCCTGATCAACAACGTGGGCATCAGCGGGCCGGGGTCGGTAACGGAGGTGGACGAAGACCTGTGGGACACGGTGCTGGACGTGAACCTGAAGAGCGTGATGCTGACCAGCAAGCATGCCATCCCGCGGATGATCGAGGCCGGCGGCGGCTCCGTGGTCAACCTGTCGTCCATCGTGGGACTGCGGGCCGGCAGCGGGCGTCCCAGCCATCCCTACGCCGCGTCCAAGGGCGGCATCATTGGCCTGAGCAACTCCATGGCCGTCCACTACGGCCGGGACAACGTACGGGTGAACTGCATCGCCCCGGGCCACGTGCGAAGTCCCATGGTGGCCCGACACACATCGGAGGAAATGCTGACCCTGCGGCGCCGGGCCGGTCCCCTGGGCATTGAGGGCACGGCGTGGGACGTGGCCAACGCCGCGCTGTTCCTGGCGTCGGACGAGGCCCGGTGGGTGTCCGGGGTTACGCTGCCGGTGGACGCCGGCCTGCTGGCCGCGACGCCGCTGGCCATGTACCCGCACCTGACCGGCGAGGAATAGGCCGCCGGCCGTCGAATCCGGCAAGCCCACAGAAGGCAATAGCCCGGTCCTACGACCGGGCTATATGTTTTCGGAATAGATCCGGTGCGCTAAAAGTCGGACAGACCGTTGCCCCGGGCCAGCTCCACCGCCAGGCGGATGGACTCCAGCATGCTGACGTGCTGGGCGATGCCCTGGCCGGCGATGTCGAAGGCGGTGCCGTGGTCCACGGAGGTGCGGACGAAGGGCAGGCCGAGGTTGGCGGTAACGCTCTCCTCGAAGCCGTACACCTTTACGGGAATGTGGCCCTGGTCGTGGAACATGGCGAGGACCGCGTCGTAGCGGCCCTGGATGGCCTGGTGGAAGACGCTGTCGGCCGGAATGGGACCCACCGCGTCGATGCGCCGCTCCCGGGCCGCCGCCACGGCGGGGGCAATTTCGTCGGCTTCCTCGTTGCCCAGCAGCCCGCCGTCGCTGTTGTGAGGGTTCAGGCCGGCCGCCGCAATGCGGGGACTGGGGAAGCCCCACTTGACGAAGGTGTCGTGGGTCAACTGGAGGAAGTCCAGGATACGGTCCTGCTTGACGTAATCGCAGGCCACCCGCAGGGAGCGGTGGGTGGTCAGGTGGACGACCCGCAGGTTTTTGGCCATGAGCATGGTGGGAACGATTCTGGCCCCGGACAGTTCCTGGAGCAGCTCGGTGTGGCCGATGGACTCGTAGCCGGCCATGGCGGCGGCTTCCTTGTTCAGGGGAGCGGTGGCGATGCCGTCCACGATACCGGCCAGGGCCAGTTCGCCGGCCTTGGTCACCCATTCCATGGCCGCCTTGCCGCAGGGGACGCTGAGCTGGCCAACGGTAATGTCTTCGGGGTTCAGGTTGCGGATATCCACCACGTCCACGGTGGACGGGTCCTCGCCGGCGCTGACCGGGTCGTCGGTCTCGCGGATGACCAGGGGCAGGCCGGTGGCCTTGACGGCCTGGTTCATGGCGTAGGTGTTGCCGATGACCATGGGGCGGCAGGAGGCGTACACGCGGGGGTCGGCCAGGGCTTTGACCACCACCTCGGGGCCGATGCCGCAGGGGTCGCCCATGGTAATGGCGATAGCCGGCTTTTCCATTTCAACGTCAACCATAACTAGCTTCGCTCCTGGTGCGGATAGGGCAGAAGTGCGGGGAAATTATAGCATGGGGGGTTGGGGATCAAAGGGGAACTAACCCCAAAGCTATTCGGAGCCTCGAGTTTATCGCTTCGAGCAAGGAAATATTCGCTTCACCCAACACCCGCAGAACAAGTTGCTTGTGGAGCAGAGCCAACTTGTGGGCCCGGAAAACTGAATTAGTCTTCAATCCCGTCTGGGCGAAACTTGGATCAGTTAGTTCCAGATACAAGTCGGTGGGCAGCGATTCCTCCGGAGTGGAGGAGGAAATAAAGAGACACAGGACGTCGTCAAGACGGGAAATCAAAGCGTCGGGTGTTACTACCAGCGCCGGTCGCACTTTCGCCGAGGTCAAATCGGTAAAGGGGTAGCGGATCGGGACTATGCTGCCTCGGACTACGGAAGAACGTTCCATTGGATTGCCTTCCCATCCGTGATGGAATAAATGTCCTCCTCAGGAGCATCCAACCAGTCAAAGCCACCTGAATCAACAACCAGCTGCGTAAGTTCTTCGAGAGAAACGTCATCGGACTGCACGGGAGTATTCTGGTCGTCGCGGCGGGCCAAAACAGCGGCAGCAAAGGTTTCGACCTCCATCTCTTCCGCTGGCGTAAGTTGCTTCAGTAGTTGGGCAAATCGATGGTTCATGGCAAAACTCTTGTGGGAATGGCAGGTTCAAAGTATAGCACTTCCCGCCCAGCGCAAACGTATACGGTATAGTAGCTTGGGACCCTTAGAACAGGATGCTCAGTTTGGACATACCGGCAGCTATCGCGTTGACAACCTCAGTCGAGGCCGCCCATAGTGGGCTGAGCCTGCCAGCCCAGCACGGAGGGAAATTTAATCATGAACTTTAACCCTGAAACCCACCTGGCCGAAATGCAACGGTCGGTGGCATTCCTGGAGCGGGACGGCCAGCCCGCCAGCGCGGTTGGCCTTTCCCGCAGTTTCTCTGCGACGCCGGAGGACCTGTGGGACGCCGTGACCAGGGGTGACCGCATACCCCGCTGGTTCGCGCCGGTGAGCGGCAACCTGGAGCCAGGGGGACGGTACCAGGTGGAGGGTAACGCTAGCGGCACCATCGTCGCCTGTGAGTCCCTTTCCCACTTTGGCCTGACCTGGGAGTTTGGCGGGGACACAAGCTGGGTGGAGGTCCAGGTGTGGGAGGAAGAGGCCGGTCGGATTGGGCTTTCGCTGGTACACACCGCCCATCTGTCGGAGCACTGGGACCAGTTCGGTCCCGGCGCGGTGGGAGTGGGCTGGGAGATGGCCTTCCTGGGCTTGGCCCTGCACATCGCGGACCCGTCGGCGGCCAAGCCTGAAATGGAGGAATTTGCCACGTCGCCCGAGGGCCGGGCCTTCATCACCGGCAGCAGCGAGGGCTGGGCGCAAGCAGCCATAGCGGCGGGCACGGAGTCGGAGGTGGCGCAGGCCGCGGCGGGAAGGACGGCGGCGTTTTATACGGGGGAGGGGGGTGATTAACGAGGGAGCGTTAACACAGAGTGCTGCCAGATCCGCTTCCGCGTCATTCTGAACGGAGTGAAGAATCTAAAATGTTGAGGGGCTGCAATGTTTCTTATGGCCAGGATATTAGACCCTTCGGCTGCGCTCAGGGTGACATGGTATTGGGGATAACCTGGACCTGCGTCACGAAGCCCTGAACCCCATCCTACAAACTGGCTCTCGGATCGGTAAACGGGCTTGGGGAAAGGACTTCAGGCCCTTCGGCAGGCTCGGGGCGACATAAATTTTCGTGCGAATGTATGCCTGCCATATCCCTGATTCATGTCCCTCTGCACTGCTTCCTGGCGCCTGCTTACAAAATCGCCTTAACAGATCCGGTTATGGTTGGGTGTGGAAGGGGCTTGTTCAAAAGCCAGGCTTACGCGAAAGTCAGACCCTTCTTCGAGAGCCTACTTTCCTTAGATTCCCGAAATGAATAGGGGGGCGGAGATTGCTATTCTCCACCCCCTTTTGCGTAGCGAGCTAACTCCCTCCCTACTCACACTTGTTCCAGCCGCAGGAGACGCACATGAGGCAGCCTTCCTGGTAGATGACCGGAGTGTTGCATTCGGGGCATTTGCGGGCAGTGGGGAGGGCGCCGTTGCCGTTGATGCCATTCCCGTTGCCGTTGCCGTTGCCATTTCCATTGTAGTGCACGGGTTCGGGGACGAACTGCATCTGCACGGTCTTGGACTCGGAGTGCTCAGTTGTCTCTGCGCTGCCATCCATGTAGCGCTGCAGGGCCAGGGCCACGGCGTCGGGACCGGAACGGACCAGGGTTCCCTCGTCCCAGAAGGGACAGCAGGTGATTCCCCTCAGCTGTTCCACCACGTCGCTGACGCCCACGCCCGAGCGCAGGGCCAGAGACGCCAGGCGGGAGATGGCTTCCAGCTGGGCCGAGTCGCAGCCGCCGGCCTTGCCCAGGGTGCTGAACACCTCAAAAGGCTTGCCCTCCTCCTGGAAGTTGATGGTCACGTACATGTTGCCGTGTCCGGTATGCACCCGTTCGGTAACGCCCCGGATCTGGCGAGGGCGGTCCCGCATTACGCGGACGGTTCCGCTTCCAGGGCCGGGCTGGCCTTCTTCTTTTGCGTCGGTATTGCCGGTGCTGAGGACCTGGCCTTCCTTACTGCCGTCCCGGTACACGGTGATGCCCTTGCACCCCGTCTCGTAGGCCAGGCGGTAGGCCTCGGCCACGTCGTCCACGGTGGCGGAGCTGGGGAAGTTGATGGTCTTGGAGACCGAGTTGTCGGTAAATTCCTGGAAGGCCGCCTGCATGCGCACGTGCCATTCCGGGGTGATGTCGTGGGAAGTGCGGAAGACGTCCTTAACCCATTCGGGCACGTCCAGGTCGTGGAGGGAGCCGGACTGGGCCAGCTGCTCCATCAATTCCTGGGAGTAAAAGCCTTCGCTGCGGGCCACGGCCTCGAAGTAGGGGTTGCCCTCCACCAGGCGGGTGTTGTCCATGACGTTGCGGACGTAGGACAGGGCGAAGTGGGGCTCGATGCCGCTGGAGGCGCCGGAGATGATGCTGATGGTGCCCGTGGGGGCAATGGTTACCGGGGCGGAGTTGCGCATACGACGGACGTTGCCCGGCTGGTTGTAGACGCTGCCCTCCCAGCAGGGGAAAGTGCCCCGCTTCTCCGCCAGTTCCATGGATGCTTTGTAGGTCTCGTCCTGGATGCGGCGCATAACCTGGCCGCCCAGGGTCAGAGCTTCCTCGGAGTCGTAGCGGATGCCCAGCTGCACCAGCAGGTCGGAAAAGCCCATGATGCCCATACCGATGCGGCGGGTCTTCTTGCTCATCTCCTCGATCTGACCCAGGGGATAGTTATTCATGTCGATGACGTTGTCCAGCATGCGAACGCCGCTGCGTACGGCACCGGCCAGCCGGTCCCAGTCCATGACCACGTCGTCGTCGGTGTACTTGACCATACGGGCAACGTTGAGGGAACCCAGGTTGCAGGACTCGAAGGGGAGCAGCGGTTGCTCGCCGCAGGGATTGGTGCTCTCAATCCGGCCCAGCTGGGGGTTGGGATTGTCCCGGTTGATGCGGTCCAGGAAGACGATGCCCGGATCGCCTGTCTGCCAGGCCATCTGGACCAGTTCCTGGAAGACCTGGCGGGCGTCCAACTGGCCGGTAATGTCGCCGGTGCGGGGGTTGACCAGGTCGTAGGACTGGTTCCGCTCCACCCGCTGCATAAAGTCTTCGGTGACGGCCACGGAAATATTGAAGTTTACCAGGTGCTCGCCATCCTCCTTGGAGTGGATGAACCGGAGGACGTCCGGGTGGTCCACGTTGAGGATGCCCATGTTGGCGCCGCGGCGGGTGCCGCCCTGTTTAACCACGTCGGTGGCGGCGTCGAAGGCGTTGATGAAGCTGACGGGACCGGAGGCCACGCCGCCGGTGGAGCCCACCACGTCGCCCTCGGGCCGCAGCCGGGAGAAGGAAAAACCGGTACCGCCGCCGCTCTTGTGGATGAGCGCCGTCTCCTTGACCCGCTCAAATATGGAGTCCAGGGAGTCATCCACGGGCAGGACGAAGCAGGCGGAAAGCTGCTGCAACTCCCGCCCCGCATTCATCAGGGTCGGCGAGTTGGGCATGAATTCCAGCCGGCGCATGACGCCGTAAAACTCGTCCTCCACGGCCTGCCGGTCGACCTCGGTTACCGGTGGATAGTTAAGCTCCGCCATGGAAAGGTTGCGGGCCACCCGGCGGAACATGCCGTCTGGGTCTTCCAGGATGTTGCCCTCCCGGTCCTTGGACAGGTACCGCCGCCGGAGCACCACCTCGGAGTTTTCGGTAAGCTCGGTGGAGCGGCTGTTGATCTGGTTTGCAATGCCTGAGGCGACCATTGCCACACGGACGCGCCGCCTGATTTCCTCTCCTGATATTTCCGAAATATTCTGGACCGTTGCCATTATTTCCTACCCCTTCTCGCCACAAAAGACGCTATGTATTTCAATGACCTGTTTTCGACAATAAGTTATCTCACGGTGGAAGTTTGGTTAAGTCTCCCGGTCAGCGCCAGATCGAAGGTAATGCCCCAGTGGAAGTACATTTCCGGGACCCAGCACGCCGGGCCCGCAATTCGCGCCGCCAGTCTGCCCAGGAGTCCCGCCAGCAGGGGCCTGGCCACGGACCGGCGTTCCAGGGCGGCGATTACCGAGCGGGCCGCCGCGGCGACCGGCCCCAGCACCATCCGGTTAATAACTCCTGACTTGAGCTGGGAACCCCGGCCGGACAGGCACAACTGTATGGTGTCCGCCAGGTCCTTCAGGGACCCGTAGGCCAGCCGGTGACCGGATACCAGTTCGATGGTCAGCCAGTCCCGGTCAGTCCAACACCTTTCCACGGGGAAACTTTGCGCCAGTTCCGCGGTCAGCTGATTCTCCTGGCCGCAGGGAACGGGCTGGCACTGGACATGAATCAGGTATTTGGTTGGTTCGGCCATTTGCTTTTGCACGACTCCCGACATGGATGTTTTCAGCTGGGTTTTCCGGTTGCGACCCTTCGCCGGTACGCCGATGGGCCAATGCTATTTCGCCCTGTTGAACCCGCAACCCCGCTCGGTTCACCCTCCGGCATGGAGGGAAAACCCCACCCCCCGATCTTCAACGGTATCGAAGATATTTGATCTTTCGCCCGCCCGGGCGCCTGCCCGGGTGAAGGAAGCTATCCTTGGCAAGTGGGGGCGACTTCCGCCCCCTCCAGAGGCGGTCAACCGTGGTTTCTACCGCCGCCACACCGGAACCGGGCGTCAACGGTCATCTTCCGGTTCCTTCCACTGTTTTAACACATCCGTTCCAATTTTGCATTGGCTTACTGTCAGTAAATTGCCCGCCGGGCTGGGTTCCGGGACCCGTTGAGGCTGGTCGCCGTGGGGTACGGCAATATACTGAACTCACGGGTTTCCACTGAATGGCAGGAGGTTGGTCCATCCGGGAACTTGCCCGGACCAAGCTCCCCGCCCGGTCTATACCTGGTTCAAGTCGTCCATATCCATGGGCAGGGCGAACCAACTGGCCACCAGACCGGCCCTTACTTCCTTGTCGATGTCTTCCTGCAGGTCGGATATGGGGTTGGAATGCTGTTCGTATTCCAGGTACAGCGAATCTTCGTCCGGAAGAATCCCGTCTTCCGGTACGGGTAACCGGAGCAGCAGGTCCTCCAGTTCGTGGACCCTGGTGTTGTGGCACAAGAGCCTGGTAAGGGCAGAGTATTGGGCGCTGCTAGGCATGGGAAAACTCCTTGAATATCCGAGCCGCCAGGTAAGCGCCGGCCGGCGGCAGGGCAAAAAATTGCTATCTATCCGAGTTTCCCTCATCGTCGTCGCCCCCGGGCTGCTGGTCCTGCCCATCTCCCAACTCCCCTTCCTCCGGTCCGGCTGCGGGTTGTACGGCTCCTGAAGCCTGCCGTCTTCCGCCCCTGGCCCTTCCGCGGCGTTGCCGATTGGGTCCCGGTTCTATGTGCGGGAGGGTAAGCTGGGTACCGCCACCCTCGCGCAAGTCCTTTACTGCCTCTTCGAAACTGTCGATATCCTGGAAGTCCCGGTAGACGCTGGCCCAGCGGATGTAGGCCACCCGGTCCAGCCCCTTGAGTTTTTCCATCACCGCCTCGCCAATCCGGCTGGCGGTTATTTCGTTATTACCCTGGAGTTCGCTCTCGATGTCCTCGACCAGGTCTTCAATAGCGTGGGCCGGGACGGGACGCTTGGCGCACGCCTTGCGAATGCCGCTGGCCAGCTTGTCCCGGTCAAACTCCTCCCTGCGGTTGTCCCGCTTGATTACCATCAGGGCGGTGGAGTGAATGCGCTCGTAGGTCGTGTACCTGCGCTGGCACTCCAGGCATTCCCGGCGGCGCCGAATGCCACTTTCCACGTTCCTGGAATCCGTGACCCTGGAATCGAAGAAACCACAATACGGGCACCGCATTTCCCTTTCCAGTTTCTAAAACTTTTTTGAAAATTGTTTCAGAAACACTTTATCTTGTATTGTCTCACCTGTCCACTACCATTTATGGTAGCCCAACTTTGGTTTTTTTGGTAGGCAGGATTCTATATGCCCCTGGAAAGCCCAGTCAAGGCATTTTTTGACTCCCAAAATCAGGAATTGTGGTTTTTCACGATTTTTTCAGGGCCACGGGGGCGGCCCGATCCGCGGGGCTGGCCAGTGACCTGCAATGGGCTGCCAAGCTAACATAACGCGCAAGAGGGGAGGAAAAGCCGTAGGACGGTGGATGTGTCGGCGTGAGCATGGGGCTGGCGGGCCAGGGCCGGGTGGCGTGCGTTACCGATGGAACCCGGGCCGTCAAATGCCAGGAAAGGGGATACCTGAAGGCACGAGCTGCCGGCCCCGTGCCGGCGCGGGTAACAGAGGAGGGGTAAAGAGGAGGGCCGACCCGGATTCCGGGTCGGCCCTAAAGCAGGTTCTCGGCGCTCAAGTGGTCAGCGATACCAAATAAAATGTACTACTGCTAGGAGCCTCCGAGAATATTCCTCTAATCAGGAACCTGGGCTAAAGTTATCAGTTTCGACTGGGTAGGGGCAAGGGGAAAGCTGGCCGGCTTTTTTTATTTTCCCTGGCCTGTCAGGACTTTCCCCTGCGCCAGAACCTGGACCAACCGGCCAACCGGTTCTCCCTGCGACGGGCTAAACCGTCGAAGTCCCTCGCGTGGCCCACGGATGGGCCGGCGGGATCTCCGCCGGCCTCCGGGTTATCGAAAAAAGCCGCGGCGGCTCCCGCCCGACTGGCGGCGCAGGAAGCTGGGCACGTCCAGGTCGTCCAGGCTGTCCTGGGGGATGTCCTGCAGCAACTGTTGCAGTTCGGCTTCCCGCTGGCGCTGGTTGTCCTGGATTACGGGGAAGGCGGCGGCCACCATGGTCATCTTGACTTCGTCCTCCAGGCGCGGGTCGCGGCTGGTGCCGAAGATAATATTGGCCTCCGGGTCGGACATCTCTTCCAGGACTGCGGCGGCGTCCTGGACTTCCTGCAGGGACAGGTTGGTGCCGCCGGTGATAACGAACAGGATCCGCTTGGCGCCGTCCATGGCGATGTCCAGCAGTGGGCTGCGAGTGGCCATCTTGGCTGCTTCAACGGCCCGCTTTTCGCCCTTGCCCCGGCCGATGGCCAGCCAGGCCGGACCGGCGTTGCTGAGAATGGTCTTGACGTCGGCAAAGTCCACGTTGATCTCGCCGGGAACGGTCACCACCTCGGCAATGGCCTGCACACCCTGGTGCAGAACGGAGTCGGCCATCTTCAGGGCGTCCTCCCAGGTGAAGGTCTGGTCCTTCTCGTGGTTCAGTTCAAGGAGGCGGTCATTGGGAATGACGATGACCGTGTCGGCGTGGTCCTTCAGCCGCTCGATGCCCTCGTCGGCGTTCTTGCGCCGGGCGGCGGCCTCGAAGGAAAAGGGGCGGCTGACCACCGCCACGGTCAGGCAGCCGGCCTCCTTGGCAATCTGGGACACCACCGGTGCTGCGCCGGTGCCGGTGCCGCCGCCCATGCCCACGGCCACGAAGACCATGTCGGCGCCTTCCACTGCCTTTTCAATTTCGGGGCGGGACTCTTCCGCCGCCTGGCGGCCCAGTTCGGGCTGGGCGCCGGAGCCGAGACCGCGAGTAAGGCTCTGGCCCAGAGCGATGCGGTGGGAGACGTCGCAGCGGAAAAGATGCTGGGCGTCGGTGTTCAGGGCGTAGTATTCCACCACGGGGAGCTTGTCCTTGTACATACGGCTGACGGCGTTGCTGCCGCCGCCGCCCACGCCCAGGACCTTGATCAGGGGCACTCCCCGAGCTATTTCCGGCATGGAGTTGTAGCTGTCGTTATTATCTCTGCCGGGTTCCCAGGATGCTGAGCTTCCAAATACCATATCCATATCCTCCGTAATCCAAGTGGTAAAGAACTGTTAAATTCCGCCTTCCTTCCGGGTATCGGGCCTTATTTCGACGGTTTTCCTGGAGTTGGCCTCGTCCGGTCGGAACTCATCCCTCTCAACCGTCGCCTAGCGGGCAACTTTCTCGCGGTTGCGCTTGAAAATGCTGAGCAGGGACTTGTAACCCCTGGTTGAACCCTCCGGGGCCCGGTAGGTGCGCCCCTCTCCCTGGTGCCTGATGCCCCAGAGCAGGGTGCCCACCACCGAGGAGAAGCCCGGTTTCCTGAGCTGAGTCGGCAGTCCCGCCACCCCGGTGGGGTAGGCTATGCGGACCGGTTCGCCCAGGACGCTTTCGGTGAATTCCTGCAGCCCGGCGATCTCCGCGCTGCCGCCGGTGAATACCACGCCCCCATCGGGCAGGCGGTTGATGCCGGCCTGGGACATACGCTGCACTATCATCTGGAGAATTTCGTACATCCGGGCGTTAAGGGGTTCGCAGAGGCGCCGCCGGCGGACCAGTTTCTGGCCCTGGCCCTGTCCGCCGGACAGGATTACCTCCTCATCCTCTTCCACCAGCTCGGGGAGCACGTTGCCCCGCTTGATCTTGGCCTCTTCCGCTATGTGGAAGGGAATGCGCTCGGCCACGGCCAGGTCCCGGGTCAGCTGGCTGCCGCCAACGGGCAGGACCATGGACAGCCAGGGACTGCCGTACTGGAATACCGTCACGTCGGTGGTGCCGCTGCCGATATCGATGAACAGCACCCCCAGTTCCCGCTCGTCGGCGGTCAGCGTGGCCTCGGCGGAAGCCAGCGATTGCAGCACCAGGCTGTTGACCGGCATGCGGCAGGACTCGACGGCGTTGACCGTGTTCTTGAGAATGGTCGCGTCACCCACGGCGATGTGGGCTTCCAGTTCGACCTGGTTGGCGTGCAGCCCTATGGGGTTGCGCACACCGGACAGTCCATCCACCGCGTATCCGATTGGAATAATGTGAAGTATTTCTTGCCCTTCGCCCGGTGTGGGGAAGGAAGACTTGATGAACCGGTGCACTTCGCCAGGGGTTATGCTTCCCAGGTCGGTGGGATGATCCATAACGTCTCGGACGTTACTGCTGTAGATGTGGCCGCCGCTGACCACCACGTAGGAGCTGGGGCTGTATCCCTTGCCCACGTAGCGCTGGGCCTCTTCGATGGAGCCGCGAACCGCCTCCTTCACCTCTTCCATATTGTCGATGCAGCCCTTCTGCATGCCGCGGGAGGGGGCGATGCCGGTGCCCAGCACCTTCAATTCGCCTTCACTCCCCACGCGGGCCACGACGGTGACAACCTTGCTGCTGCCAATATCAACCGCAGTGTAGAAAGTTTCCTTAGCCAAGATGTACCGTCCTTCGCTAACCAGAGTGTTAAACCGAAACCCTGGTCCCTGGCGCCGGAAAACCGGCCGCAGGGACGGGTTGCAATCCTCCGTATCACCCTACAGGGACAGCCGCTGGGCCACTCTCATTCGGGCGCTGCGACTCCTGGGGTTGGCCGCCACCTCGGCGGCGGAGGGCCGTATGATCCTCCGGTTCACCAGGCTCAGCCTGGGCCGGTGCCCGCAAACGCAGACCGGCAACCCCGGCGGACAGATGCACTGCGCCGCCTCCCTGGCCATAAAGTTCTTTACCAGCCGGTCCTCCAGGCTGTGGTAGCTGATTACCGCAAGCCGCCCGCCCGGGGCCAGCAATTCCACCGCGCCTTCCAGCCCGGCGCTCAAATTGTTCAGTTCGTCGTTGACCGCAATGCGCAAGGCCTGGAAGGTGCGGGTGGCGGGATGGGTCCTGGTGGGCCTTCTGCCGCCGCTCCTCGGGTTTCGCCCTCTCCTCCGCCCCAACACTTCCGACAGCACCCTCGCCAATTGGGCGGTAGTATGGACGGGCCTCTCCCTTAATATGGCTGCGGCAATGGTCCTGGCCCGGGGTTCTTCGCCGTATTCCCGGATGACGGCCGCCAGGTCCGTTTCCGACCAGGAGTTGACAATGTCGGCCGCCGTCGGGCAGTCCGCCTCCGGATTGAAGCGCATATCCAGCGGTTCGTCCTGCTGGAAGCTGAAACCAAACCCGGTGGCGTCGACTTGCCGGGACGATATCCCCAGGTCCAGCAGAACCCCGTCTGCCCTCGCGTCCTCACCCCAAATCCCCTGGACCAGGGTTACCATCTCGGCGTAGCTGCCCAGCAGGGGAGTGAAACGCACTCCAAAAGATGCCAGGCGTTGCTGGGCTCGGACTAAAGAACGAGGGTCCAGGTCGATACCACACACACTTCCCGTTGGGGAGGAAGCCCGAAGGAGAGACAATGCATGTCCTCCGTCCCCCACCGTAGCATCCACAAACACACCGTCCGGGCGCACCCCCAACTGACCCAAGACCTCCGTCGACAACACGGGAAGGTGATAAGGAACCGCTGCTCCCTGTGCCTGATCTGCCATCGCTGACCTACCGGGCCCCGGACCGCCGGAAAGAAATGAGGGGGGAAGCCGCCGGACCGGAATTTCCTTGCCAGTGCGTCGACAGAGAACCCATAATCTCCCGTTGGGACGCCTCGTTCTCTGTCCTGATTGCCGGGGTAAAGAGCGGGAATACCTGGTTACTGACGTCCAGCCCGACTCCTCCCCGTTCCGACGATTGATCGGCTTCCTTCTGAACTCTTGGGAGCCTTGGGAGAGCCTTCAGAGACCGATGCGGGACTCTGCAGAAGCCCCGAACGGCGGTTTTGTAGAGTGATACGGAGATGTGATCCTCCCACAAACCCCTCACCACAATCACTGGTCTGACGGTAACAATAAGCGGAAGACAGTGTCAACGGAACTTGGTCGCTTTTTTTGACAAATTTTGAAAATAATCACTTTTGTTCATTTTTTAAGAAATTGGACAGAACCATAATAGTTCTAATGTTCTGATTTGTTCTGCGTCGTCCAAAGGTCCGGGGGTACTGAATAACTAAGTTTGCATAACAAGGTATCCTCGCCGTCATCGGGCAGCGAAGTACATAAAAGCGGGAGGTAAGTGGCAGTGGAAAGTCGTTGGCAGGTGGATGCCCTGGTTTTTCGTTGCCGAAATCTAAGCGTGTCCCCGCCGCCCGGCGAAGAACGGACGCGGGCACCTGCCCGGGCCAGCCGATAATTTCGTCATTGACAGCCTTATACCTGCCCATTACGCTACCTCCAACCCCACAGATATTGTGCCAAACCTTCCACTGGAGGCTGTTCGATGAAGTATGACTATGTGATCATCGGGGCCGGTTCCGCCGGCGCCATCCTGGCAACCCGTCTCACCGAGGACCCCGCCAAGTCGGTACTGCTGCTGGAGGCCGGGGCCGACTATCCCAACTTCGAGGATCTGCCGGAAGAGGTGAAGTTCGGTTACGCCACCGAGGCCGACGTGATGACCAGCGACCACAACTGGCGGTTCGTGGGCAAGGCCACCGACGAAGCTCCGCCGATGATGGTGCCCCGGGGCAAGGTCACGGGCGGCTCCAGCGCCATCAACGGCCAGGTGTTTCTGCGCGGGGTGCCCGAGGACTACGACACCTGGGCCTCCTTCGGCAACAACGAATGGGCCTTCACGAACCTGCTGCCCTACTTCCGCCAGATCGAAACGGACACAGACTACGGCGGCGACGACTTCCACGGTGGCGACGGTCCCATAGTGATGCACCGGTTCAAGCGGGAGGACTGGCTGCCGGCCCAGCAGGCCTTCTACACCGCGGCCCGGGCGGCTGGATACCCGGACTGTCCCGACCACAACCACCCGGATACTTACGGCGTGGGACCAACGCCCCTGAACAACCCCAACGGCATCCGCATCAGCACGGCCATGGGGTACCTGGATCAGGCGCGGCACCGTCTGAACCTGACCATCCGGCCCAACTGCCTGGTGCATCGCATCATCTTCGATGGCAACCGAGCCACCGGCGTGGAACTGGACAGCGGGGGCGAGACCTTCGTCGTGGAGGGCGATGAGATCATCCTGTCCGCCGGGGCCATTGGTTCGCCCCAGATTCTGATGCTGTCCGGCGTGGGCCCGGCCGGCCACCTGGGCGACCTGGGCATCCCCGTGGTGCTGGACAAGCCCGGGGTGGGCCAGAACCTGCGGGACCATCCTGCCGTGTGGGTTACCTGGCGTACCAGGCAGGGCTTCGAGCTGGATGGGCTGAAGCCCCGGGCCCAGCTTACCCTGCGCTACACCGCCGAAGATTCGGACCTGCGCAACGACATGAAGATAACCATGCAGTCCTTCGCCACCGAGCGGGTCAACCTGGGGGGCAGCCGCATGGTTCCCCTGGGCATCCGGATGACCGCCGGGATCTACTTGGCCGTGGGCGCCGGGGAACTGCGCCTGGCATCGGCAGACCCCACCGATCAGCCCATTCTGGACTATAACTACCTGACCGACGAGTTTGACGTCCGCCGTCTGCGGGAGTCCGTTCGCATCTGTGTTGACCTGGGCAACGACGAGGCATTCAGGGACATCATCCAGGAGCGGGTATCCCCCACCGACGAGGACCTGGCGTCGGACGAGGCGCTGGACGCCTGGATGCGGCGGGAGGTCACGACGTCCCAGCACATATCCTGCACCTGCAAGATGGGCCCGGCGGACGACCCCATGGCGGTGGTGGACCAGTACGGCAAAGTGCGCGGCCTGGAGGGCATCCGGGTGGTGGACGCCTCGATAATGCCGGACTGCATCCGCGCCAACACCAACGTAACCACCCTGGCCATGGGCGAAAAGGTGGCCGATTTAATCAAGGACGGGAAATAGGGCTACAGCCGGCCATACGCTTCCGTCATTCGGGAAATATCCAGGAGGCGATAACTCTCAGGGCATTGAAACTTGCCGGTTGGGGTTGGTTTTGTCCGGTTGCGGCCGGTTTCCAACCTGCCCTGGGCAGGCCGTGGACGCTCTTCCCTGCCGGCATAACCCGCACTGCAACGACGGCCACGGCGTACGCTCTTTGGCCTTGCCGTCCTGCTTTTGTGGTAGGATAGGCCGCGACGATCCCATTCACGCAATGACCGGAGGCTCTTCCCATGCAGATAGTACGGGTTTATGCCGGGGACGACGGAGAGTCCCACTTCGAAGACCTGACCGTTGAGCAGTTTGCCGAAATCGTGAACCGGGTTGGGCCCGGCGCCATTACCCTGAACGCCCGCCCCTCTCCCAGCTTTTCCGACTACCATACCGCGCCCCGCTGCCAGTACGTGATGAACCTGGCCGGCATCGCCGAGTTTGAGACGGCCGACGGCACAGTCCGCCGCCTGAACCCCGGGGACGTGCTTATTGCGGAGGACGTTACCGGCCACGGCCACATCGCCCGCAGCATTGGCGACGAGTTCCGGGTATCCCTGGCGGTCCCCCTGGCCGAAGGGTAGGGGCAAGCCATGGCGGAAATGGACAACGATGAATTCATCCGGCGGATCCGCGAGAAGATCGAACGCTTGATCGAAGGCCGCATCGAACTGCGGGTGGACGTGGAGGACGTGAACCGGCTGCAGGTTGAGTTGGACCAGGATGTCCCTCGGGTAGTCCTGGGGGCGAACATCTACCGGTATTCGGGTTTTGCCCGCATGGGCGTGGAGTATGCGGTGGCCACCATCCGGGAGCGGCGGGACCTGGAACCCCTGGAGTTCCATCTGCTGTTGGCCCGCAACTGATCACCCTCCAGTCCCGCCTCAGCCATGAGCCAGGCAAACCAGGAACCTCAGCCGCCACTGCCGCAAGAAGAGGAGGGGCCATCCCCGGTCCCTCCCGATGAACTCAGGCCCTGGTACTACCAGTACTGGTTCCTGCACCCCATGATTGTGTTTTGGCCCCTATGGCCGGTCCTGATAATCCGCTCGCCATGGCACAACGGGCTGATCATGGGCGCGGTGGCCTGGGCGTGGCTGATCATCGGCGGTTACCTGGCCTTCGTCCGCTTGCAGGTGGGGGGCACCGTGGCCTGGAGCACCGTGGCCATTGCCGCGCCCGGCCTGCTATTCACCGTCGTTACCCAAGTACACTGGACCATGAACCGCCGCCGGATCTTGAACGTGCCGGTGGCCCCTGCCCATCCGTCAGGCCCCGACCAGGAACCCGCCGCCAGGTCCCGCCGGGCATCGCGGCGCCGCCGGCGGAGGCGGTAAGGCCCAGCAGCTTGCCGACTGCCCTAGCCTCTTCCCTCCTGAAAGGGGGTACGGTCGAAGATGCGCCGCACCATGGGTTCGAAAAACTCCAGGGGCAGGGACCGGTAATGAGGATCGAAGGAAGACTGGTCCCATTGGTGGCAGAAATCGACGGTGTCCTGGTACCAGGGGTGGTCGCGGTAGGCGTCCCGGGCGTTGCGGTCACCGCCGGTATGGTGGGCGTAGTAGTAGCCCTGGAAGAGGCCGTGATGCAGCACAATCCAATAGGTGCGTTCGGAAACGTAGGGTCGCAGCACCGCGGCCGCCAGTTCGCTGTGGTTGTGGGGGGCGATCATATCCCCGATGTCGTGGAGCAGGGCGGCTACCACCATCTCTTCGTCGGCCCCGTCCCGCCAGGCCCGGGTGGCGGACTGCAGGGAGTGCTCCAGGCGGTCCACCCGGTAGCCTGAGAGCGAACCGGCCAACTCCCTCAACATGGCCAGCACCCGGTCCGCCGTGCCCCTGGCGAAATCGGCCTCCAGCCGTTCCAGCAGTTCGTAGTCCTTTTTGGTACCCTGGGCCATGCTGGCAAAGGTAACCACCTCGTTGGTGTCCGACATGACAATTGCCCCCCGCATGAGAAATGCGTTGATCGCGTCCGGTAGAATAGGTCCTAATTCTATCATTCCCGAGTTCTAGGCAGGGATCAGGAGGCGGACCGATGGCTGATTCCAGGAGGCTGGAGGGACGGGTGGCGCTCATCACCGGCGGGGGCCGGGGCATAGGGAGAGCTATTGCCCGGGCCTACGCCGCAGAGGGGGCCAGGCTGGCGCTGGCGGCCCGGACAGGCGCCGAACTGGAGGAAACGGCGGCACTGGTCAGAGAAGAAAGCGGCGCGGAGGCCATCACGCTGGTTGCCGACGTTTCCGACGGGGAACAGGTGCAGCGGGCCGTGGCGCAAACCCTGGAGCGCTTCGGCGCGATTGACGTGCTGGTGAACAACGCCGGCAACATCGGGCCGGTAAACGCGGCCTGGAACTGCGACCCGGAAGAGTGGGCCCGTACCATATCGATACACTTGATGGGGGTCTTTTACGGCTGCCACGCGGTCCTGCCCCACATGCTGGAACGGAAGGAGGGCCGCATCGTGAACATGTCGGGCGTGGGCGGCCCCAACACCACCGCCTACGACGCCGCCAAAACGGCCATCGTCAACTTCACGGAGAACCTGGCCCTGGAACTGCAGGACACGGCCGTAACCGTCAACGCCATCAGCCCAGGGTCAATTAACACCAGGATGTGGGAGGAGACCCGGGACCTGTCGCTGGCCATCGGGGACATGGCCACTTACGAAAGGGGGGTCCAGGTTACCTCGGGCCAGGGAGCGTCCATCGAACGGGCGGCGGAACTGGCGGTTTTCCTGGGGAGCGACGACTGCGGGGCCCTGTCGGGTCGGCTTATCCGCGCCTTCGCCGACCGCTTTGAGGATTTTCCCGGGAGGGTAGAGGAGATTATGGGATCAGAGGCGTACCTGCTGCGGCGGGTGGACCCGGGCCGGCCCTTTCCCACGTCGCAATCTTACCCGGACTTGCCGGCGCAGGGGCCCTGATGGTTCAACATGGTTGAAGTGACATTTGATACGGTGAACCCGTCATACCGGCGAAAGCCGGTATCCGGCATCCTCTGCGCAATGTAGTTGACCCATCGCCACTTTTCCGGATTCCGGCTCAAGCCCAGAATGACGATGGATATCTGCCACCCATTATTTCAAAGGCGTTGGCTTATTGGCAAGCAGTAGCTTTCTTTGATTCCGTCAACTAGCTCGGCCCGCCAGTTCAGAAAGTCTGTCCAGCGCCTCCCGCCAGCGTTGCCGCATCAGTTCCCGCTCTTCGAGGCTGGACAGCCGTTCCTGGTGGAACCTGACGGAGGCTTTCTCGCCGGAGGCCATGACATAGACCTGGAGGGTAGATGGGCTTAGCAACTCCGGGCTGTGCCAGGTGAGCCTTACACGCTGGCCAATTGCTGCGGAACGGATTTCGCCCCAGGGGCCTTCGCGGGTCTGGTACTGCTCTCCCCTGCGAAGTTCCAGGTGGTCCACCGTACCCAGCCAGATTGCGCGACCAGGTCCGTCCATCACCAGGTTCCAGGCTGCCTCTACCGGCATGGGCAGGGTCTTCTGGACTCCGATCTGGTAGCCGCCGGCCGAAGTCTGACCAACGACCCTCAGCCCCCGGGCCTGCTCGTAGCCAACGGCCACAGACTGCTGCCACCAGCCGTTGGATAGGCCGCCCGGCCCGGCCAAAAGGGCCACTATTCCCTTGTGGTCCAGTTCCTGCGCGCCCAGGTCGTCCAGGAAACGCAGCCAGGCGTTCCAGTCTTGGCCCGTTGCCCTGGCCACGGCCTCGTCGGACATGCCGTTCAGTTGTAGCTCATCAGTTGCCATAATGCATCTCTCGGCCCGGTTCGGCGATATACTGTAGACCAGATTGGACCGATTTTGCCACGCTCCGCGCTGTCGGTGCGGCGTTCCAGTTCAGGCGGTTTCGTGGGTGAGACCAGGGCAGCCATCCGCCTGAGGCGGCCCTTTACAAGTTCGGCGACCGAAGCACCCAACAAGGAACGCTGCCCACCGTTGGCGCAGTTGCCAAGCAAATTCTCGCACAATATCAATGTAAGGAGAGGAAGTAATGCCAGAAGACAAGCGCATGACCACCCGCCTAAAGGAACTGTTTGAACGCCCGGAAATCTTTGTGCTGGCCGGCGGGATGAACGCCATGGGGGCCAGGATGGCGGAGGTGGCAGGGTACGAGGCCTTCTACATGTCCGGGGGCAACACCTCGGCCCAGCTTATGGGCCTGACCGAGGGCGGCACCAGCATGCGGGACATGGTGGACAACGCCCGACGCATCGTCAATACGGTGAATATCCCCGTTTTCTGCGACATGGACACCGGCTACGGCGACGCCATCCAGGTCTACGATACGGTGAAGGAATATATTCGGGCCGGCATCGCGGGGGCGCACCTGGAGGACCAGACCTACCCGCCCAAGTCGGGTCCCCGCCGCCGCTGCGTTTCCATTGAGGAGATGGTGGGCAAGCTGCGGGCCGCCATGGACGCCAAGATGGAGTACGACCCGGACTTCGTCATCGTGGCCCGGTGCGACTTCGGCGGCGTCTCCGGCGCCACCTTTGAAGGGGTGATGGAACGCTGCCTGGCCTACAAGAGCCAGTCGAACGCCGACGTTATCTGCCCGGCGGTCCAGTCCTGGGAGGAGAACGTGGAGGCCATCCGGCGGATTCCCGGCCCGGTGCTGCCCCTCTTCACCCACGGCAGCCAGACTCACCCGACCCTGCAGGAACTTCAGGAAGCCGGCGCCGCCGCCGCGTGGTATCCGGCCCTGACCACCATGGCCGGCCTCCAGGCGTCATGGGACTTTCTGCACGACTTCCACGACCGGGGCACTCAGGCCATCGACGAGTTCCTGGCCACGGCCGCCCAGAGCAGGTGGGGCGTGGCCAACAACGGCAGCATCCTGGGGGCGCAACGCATCCGGGAGATGGAGGACAAGTATCTGCCGTAACCGCTCCGCAGAAAGGACAGGCCTGGCAGGGGATGGCCGCCGCTACGCATTCGGCCTTCAGGTAATCCGGCCGAATCGACTGGCCCGCATGGCCGCCAGACCTTCCACCAGGCCGCAGGGTTCCAGGCCCAACCGCCGCATGGTCTTCTCGCAGTCGAGCCCCAGCCGGTCGGGATGGTCGGGGTCGCCTTCCACCGGGGCCACCAGGCCCTGGTCCAGGCCGAATGCCGCGGCCACGGCGCGGGCGAAGTCGCACATGCTGACCCAGTCGCTGCCGGCCACGTGGTGAACGCCGGGGTGAAAGTCCACTGCCAGCCGGGCGATGCCGTCCACCAGGTGTTCCACGTAAATGGGGGTCCGCATCACCTCAGTTCCGGCGCGGTAGGTCTCCCCTCTCTCCAGGCGGTCCACCAGTAAAGGCACAAAATTGCGGCGGCCGGGTGTGGGCCAGCCGTAGACAATGCTGGTGCGGAGGCTGGCGCCGACCGCGCCCAGTCGGGCTACGGCCTGTTCCGCCGCTCGCTTGGTGCGGCCGTAATGGGTTGTCGGGTTGGGGGCCTCGTCCTCGCGGTAGAGGCCGCGACTCCCGTCAAAGACATACTCGGTGGAAACGAACAGCAACCTTGCTCCCAGTGAAAGGCTGAAGCCGGCTATTTCGGCGGTGGCCGCAGCATTGACGGCGGTGGCCGCAGCCTGTTCCCTTTCGCAGGCGCCCACGTCGGCCATGGCGGCCAGGTGAATCACCAGGTCGGGGCGGATCATACTGAACAGTTTGTCCAGGGCCACCGGGTCGGTCAGCTCAACCTGGTACCAGTGGTTGGGGTCGTCACCGGGCGGGCGCGCGCGGTAGGAGCAATAGGTCTCCAGGCCCGGCAAAGAACCCAGCCGCCGGACCAGGTAGCGGCCGATGAAGCCGCTGGCCCCGATTACCAGAATCCGCAAGGGGGACCACCTTTAAGCAAATGAGGGTTGCTCATCAGGGCCGAGTTACCGGCTGCCGGCCGACCGGCCGCCATCCACCATGTATACGCCACCGGTGCAAAAGCTGCTGTCGTCGCTGGACAGGAACAGCATCATCCTCGCCACCTCCTCCGGGTTGCCGTACCGTCGCAGGGGAATGCGGTCGGCGTAGGACCGTTTCATCGTTTCCACGGTGACGGTATTGTCGTCCAGGGCGGCGGCGCGCTGCTCCTCGATGGAGCGCATCATGCGGGTCTCGATGGGGGCGGGATTGACGGTATTGACCCGAATGCCGTGGGGGGCGCATTCCAGGGCGGCGCACCGCATCATTCCGATGACGGCGTGCTTGCTGGTATTGTAGGCCGACATCTCTGCCGAACCCCCAATGCCGGCGGTGGAAGAGGTGATGACGATGCTGCCGCCGCCCCGTTGCCGCATAAGGGGAACGGCGTACTTGATGCCCAGCCAGACGCCCCGGACGTTGACCGCCATCACCCGGTCGAATACGTCGACGGGGTAGTCGGGGATGGTGGCCAGGGTCCCTTCAATCCCGGCGTTGGCCAGCAGTATGTCGATGCCGCCCCAGCGTTCGGCGGCGGCGCCGATGTAGGCCTGGGTCGGTTCGGGCAGGGTAACGTCGGCGGCGGTGTAGCTGGCCCGGTCTTCGCCGATTTCAGCGACCAGTTCCCGCAGGGCGCCCTCGTCCAGGTCCACCAGCGCCACCCGGGCGCCCTCTTCGGCAAACAGCCGAGCCGCCGCGCGACCAATGCCGCCGGTGGCGCCCGTGATTACCGCAACTTTTCCATCCAGGCGAGCCATGTCTAACCTCCCTGCGGGTCTATAGTTTCGGGTCTGTCAGAAAGGGTTTTACCATCCGGCGCGGAGAAAAGGCAAGCGAACTCTCCCGCTATGCCGGACCTCCAGGTACCAGATGACGAATAACACTCGACTGAACAGGATCGGGATTCCCATTGTCGCGGGGACGACGGACTTTCCCCTGGAATAAGAACCGGGACGCTGTGGCGCATTTTCGCCGCCGGCCAAAATGCGCCGGAAGCCAGGTCCATCCAGGATTTTCGTAGCTGCAGAACCGGGATATGTGCCAGATTTACGGTCTCGGTCACCCGCTTTTTCGGGCAAAAATTTTTTGCCGCTCAATACCGCCCAAAATCGGTCATTTTCCCTGTAGGGGCGAGACCACACTGTCCTGGCAGATACGGTCATGTTCTTATGGTGGGGTTGGGGTATGCAGAGTGTCAATAGGGAGTAGAGGCGGTCAAACTCTCCCTGACCAACGGGTAGCCCTGTCGGGGAGGGGAAGCAATGCCCGAGAGCAGCAGGGCAAGGTTTCCCCGTGTCGGGAACGGCGGCTTTCCCTCAAGCCGATATGAGACAACCCTGGGGCAAACCCAGGGTAATCGCATATTAATGGCTACTTGCCCGGGTCAAAGCGCTCTAGTCGGCAAATCATGTCACCCTGAGCTTGCCGAAGGGTCTAAAGTCCTTGCCTGGAGGGGTGGCGTGGGGACCAGGACGACCATAATGGGAAAGAGTTTAGATGCTTCGGTCCGCCGCGGCGGACTCAGCATGACATTTTCTTATAATGAGATTGCCATCGGGTTTGCCCGGCTACGGCGCGTTTGTCAATAGCTACCGTGCTATAATCCCCGAAAATCCCCGGATTGGCCCCAGCCGGCCGGAACTTCAATACGGAACCCCATCTGTATGGGAGGCAGTTACATGGGCTTGAAGAAGCTGCTCTTGAAACCCCTTTCCGGTTACCCCGGCGGTTATAGACACATGCGGCGCGGTACCCAGGGCTTTGACCAGACGCCGCCCTTCCGAGTGCCCGAAGACCCGGACGACCGCCGCAGCCGTATGCCGCCCCTGGGCTTCCGCGAATACTGGTATCCGGCTTTGCCCGACAAGGACGTGAAGAAGGGCCAACCGGAGATGCTGCGGATGCTGGGCACCGACGTGATCTTCTTCCGGGACGGGAACGACGCGGTGCAGGCCCTGCTGGACTGGTGTCCCCACCGCTCGGTATACCTGTCCATGGGGAAGTGCTACTTCCCCGGCTTTGTAACCTGTCCCTACCACGGGGCCACCTTCGACGGCGACGGCAACTGCGTGGCTTTCCTGACGGAAGGGCCCGATTCCAAGATGGTGGGCGCCCCGGGCATGAAGGCCCGCAAGTTTCCCACGGTGACCATCAAGGGGCTGGTATTTGTGTGGATGGGCGACGGGGAGCCGGTGGACCCTCAGGAAGACATTCCGCCGGAAATGTTCGAGGAGCACAACATCCACCGGCCGGTATTCTCCATGTTCGGCTGCAACTGGGCGCTGGTGCTGGAAAACACCATGGATGCCCACAACGCCTTCATGGTGCACCGCAACGCCATCCGCATCCTGAAGAGCCGGCTGGGCGGCCGTCCCCGCACGCCCCTGGGGTACCGGGTGAACCTGGTCAACAACAAGAACGTCCACTACCAGCCGGGCCGGGGCAAGTCCAGCGTGGAGCGGTACTACTACGACGAGGAAGGCAACATCCCCTACCAGATGTATTACCCTGGAGTGGACGGTGTGTGGCCCAAGAGCAAGTGGCGGTTGATGTGGACGTGGATTTTTGACCGCAAGGCGCGAAAGACGGGACAGGCCCCGGGTCGGGTGCGCCCGCCCCAGGCCGATACCCCCGGGGTCAACGAGTGGAACGGCACCCACCTGCCGGGCATGTCCCGCACCGGCGGCAACAACGCCTACTTCCGCAGCACCCGGTGGGCCGTGCCCGTGGAGGACGGCCTGACCCGCATGGTGTACCTGAATGTAGAGCGCTACAGCAAGAAGCCGGGTGCGTTGCGCCGCCTGTGGAGTTCCGTGTCTTGGCCGTACCGGAACTGGGAGTTGAACTTCAACTTCCGCAACCAGGACTACGATGCGGAAAAGTACGTGCAGTACGACTTCCCCGAGTACCTGTCCTCCACCGACTCGGTGGTGGTGGCCATGCGCCGCCTGTTCGTGGAACACAACCGGGACGTCCAGCGCCGCCGGGCCCGGGAAGAGGAACTGCCCGAACGCCCGGAGGAAACCCTGGCCGAGCAGATGGTCCGCGAGGGCGACGCCAGGGTCGCCGAGTCCAGCGAAGCCTTTGATGTCGACCGCCTGCAGGAGGAACTGCTGCGGCGGGTGTAGGCCGCCGGGGGCCCTCTTATAACTGGCGTAAGTAATCCCCTTCGACGTACCGGTCGGAGGGGATACCCGTTGAAGGGAATATGATGCAGGACTTGTTTGGGAATACTGGTGGAGGAGTCCAAGACCCGGCTCAAGCCGGGTTCTCGCTGGACGACGGTTCGGGCCTGAGGGTTGTGGACGCCCGTTTCGTGGAGGAGTCCAAGTTTGACTGGAAGCTGTTCCAGGGCTTCGACTCCATCCGTGTCCTGACCTACTCTGCCAGCATTCCGGCCATTGTGAAGATGCTGGACGAGTTCGAGTTTGATTCCTTCGAGTGCGTTTTTGGCTGCGAAGCCACCCTCAGGGACATCAAGGACGTTCTGGCCTTCCAGAGAGTGGCAGTGGGTGACACCCGCGCCGCCATAATGAACCTGTCCGACCGGCGGCATGCCTACATTCTTTCCCAGGCCCGCGCTGGCCGGGCAGCCTTTCGGGTCCTGCGCCGGCAGGTGGCCCACGCCAAGCTCTACCTCCTGGAAAACGGGGAAAATGGACGGAATCGTGTGGTTGTCGGGTCGGCCAACCTGTCCGAAAGGGCCTTTTCGGGGACTCAGCCCGAAACCCTGGTCAAATTTGACGATGACCCGGAGGCCTGGGGCCATTATTCCCGCATGTACCAGGCCATCAGGGACTCCGCTTCCGATGAAATACCCCTGCCGTCCGAGCGGATTACCACTGCGGAGATCGAAATCGAAGAGGTGCCGGCCGTCGCCGATCAGGCATCCACCCTGGTTATTGACCGTCCCGCGGACGAAACGGGTGTGACCAGTTTTCCCATCCAGGTTGAACGCATTGAGAAGGTGGCTGCCGCCATCAGTCCCCACGTCGCGGCCGCCGCGCCTCCCTTCCGCAACGGGGCGCAGCGGATAACGCCCCAGGTAAAACGGGAAATCAGCCGCATAAAGCTGGTGAAATCAGCCGAGGACTCAGACAGTCGGTACTTTACCGTCAACCGCGCCGATGAGAAGGCCATCCTGTCCGGCGAGGAATTTGCCCTCGACTGGTCACCCGACATGGTGGCAACCGACGCCAGGCTGATGATGGAATACTTCAAGAACTATGAGGGCGCCTTTGAGGGGGATGTCTCCCGCCTCCAGAGGGACTATTTCATCCTCTGGTCCTGGTTCTACTTTTCTCCCTTCATCTGCGACATGCGTTCCAGGGCGCTGTTGCTGGGAGAGGATGTTGTCCGCTATCCCTCCTTCGCAATAGTGTTCGGCAAGTCCAACTGCGGCAAGACGACCCTGGTCGATACGCTGATGACCTCCATGTTCGGGAAGGTCAACACGGTGGACAAACGCAGCTTCACCACCAGCCAGCTTCGCGGGTTGCAGCAGTCGTACAAGCGATTCCCCGTCGTGTTTGATGACATCGGACGGCGCGCTTTTTCCAATCACGGCCGCGACATAATCAAGGATGAGCTGCCGCCGCCCGTGGAGGAATTCCCCGGGTTTGTCCTGTCCATGAATGCCGAACCCACCTCCTTCCCCGACGAGGTGGTCAAGCGCAGCCTGATGATCTATACCACCACGGCATTGCCTCCCCACCAGGAAGAACTGCGACAGAGATTGCACAGCCGCATCCAGGGGGTACGGGAGGGTCTCACCGGGCACCTGTACCGCCGGTACCTGGTTGAAACGATGGAGCGCCTGAAGGAGAACGGCCTTCCGGAAGACTGGCTGCACCTGTCTTCCGCCGTCTTGAGCGGTATTCTGTCAGAGGGTTGCGGGAACGCCAGCCCTCCCCAGTGGTGTCAGGCCCAGACCTGGCTGGGTTACGCGGAAAAGCGGTACGACCGAATCCGGGCGCGGCTGAACGACCTGCTCCGACCCTCGGCCCTGATGAAGAAGGAAGGCGAAGCCCCCAACGGGTGGCTCATCGACGGACAACGGGTAATCGTGCTGGAGCAGCGGGACGCCTTTGGCCGCCGTGGCTTCGATTGGGAGGACGTGCCCTCCACCCTGATTGACGAAGATGCCAGCGGCGGGTCAAGGACGGTGTTGCACCGGGGCAGCTTGGAAGGCTTCCTGGGCAGAACACTCTCTCCACGCCACAGGCTCTTCTTCTGGAGAAGCGGTTAAGAAAATTGATCCCCCTATTCGTCGGCCTTCACGGGGAAGGCGCGCTTGTGGAGGGTTGCCGCCCCGAAGATTGTGGCTGCCACCAGGGCCATGGCCGGGCCCGAGGGCCAGTTGGCATAGAAGGAAAGATAAAGCCCCGCCACTGCCGAAACTACTCCGATGAGCGCGCCCAGGAGGATGACCCCGGTGAACCGGCGGGCAAGGAGGTAGGCGGCGGCGGAGGGTATGATCAGCATGGCCATTACCAGGACAATGCCGGCGGCGGACAGCCCGAGAACTATCACCAGGGCCAGCATGGCCAGGAGCACGTACTCGACCAACGAGGTCTTGACGCCGGCCACCTGGGCGCCCACGGGATCGAAGGTGGTGTACACCAGTTGCCGGTGGAAAATTATGACGCCGGCCACCACCACCACGGTCAGGACCAGGGATACCAGGACGTCGGTCTGAGTTACCGACAGCACCTGTCCCAGCAGCAGGCCTTCGATGTTGACCGCCCTGGCGGGGTTCACGTCGATGCTGATGGACAGGACAATCAGGCCCAGGGCAAACATGGCGGCGAAGACCACGCCGATGGACGTATCGTCACTTATTCCCGTATGCCGGCTGAGGAAACCCATGAACATGGCAATGGCGATTCCGCCGGGGACGGCGGTAAGGTAAGAGGTAAACCCCAGCAGGGACGCCACGGCCACGGGAGCCACGAGGGAGTGGGCCAGGGCGTCGGTCATAAAGGCCCGACCCCGGGTGATGATGTAGGCCCCGACCACCGGCAGCAGAAGTCCCACCAGCATCGAAACGGTCAGGGCCCGCAGCATGAACGAGTACTGAAAGGGGCCAACAATCAGATCAATCATCGGGCAGATCAATCATTGGGCATGTGCGAGTCAATATGGGTATGCCCGTCGGCGTGGGTGTGGGCCAGCGCCAAACCGTGGGAGCCGTACAGTTCCTCCAGCACCTCGGGAGTGAAGGCCTGGGCCGGCGGGCCATAGGCGCAGATGTGGCGGTTAATGCAGATAATCTGGTCGAAGCGATCGGCCAGGTTGGTGAGGTCGTGGGTGGCCAGCATCACTATTTTGCCCTCGTCCCGCATGGTCTGCAGCACCTGGATGATGCCCTCCTGGGCGCCCACGTCCACCCCGCTGAAGGCCTCGTCCAAGAGGACGATGCTGGCTTCCTGGGCCAGGGCGCGGGCAATGAACACCCGCTGGCGCTGGCCGCCGGAATTTTCCTCGATCAGGGCGTTGCGGCGTTCCCACAGGCCGACCCGTTCCAGGCAGGCCCTGACAATCTCCTTATCCTTCCGCGAAACGCCGCGAAACAGGCCCACGTGGCAGTAACGGCCCATCAACACCACATCGTGGACTGTGGCCGGGAAGCGAATGTTGATAAAGTTACGCTGGGGAACGTAGGCAATACCGCCGGGGCGGTCGTCGATGCCAGCTATCTCCACCGTGCCTCTGGCCAGCGGAAGAACACCGACAATGGCATCGAACAGGGTGCTCTTGCCGGCGCCGTTGGGTCCAACCACCCCCACCAGGTTGCCTGGCCCAATGTGGAAGTTGACGTTGAACAGGGCGCGAAAGCCCTCACGTTCCACGGTTACGTCGGTAACTGTGATGGCCGGCCTGGCTTTCACCGGCGCACCTTCCCGGTCCGCCACAGCCGGGGCCACCGGCAGGGCCCGGCGCGGTACCCGATGTCCATCGGTAGCAGCATGGGATTCGATATTGGCGATAGGAGCATAACTGTGTATTGAATGTGGCCTCTATAAAACTCAGCCTGCCATCGATTATACATTGAACGAAAATGAGTACCAAATCTGGGTGGGGTTAATGGAGGACAATCGCACGGTGAATTGTCCTTACGTGTCGCCCGCTCATCGATAGCCGGGCCGCCCGGCCCGGCGCTGCAGGTTCCCGCCGGCCGCAGGGGAACATCCCGCCTTCGGGGAAATGACGGACTGAATTGGCAGGCAGGCCTCTGTAGCGTTGAACCCATTCCTGCATTGCGGCAGCGCTTCAATGCAGGTGGTTTCACGCGTGGGAGCAGGGCGGGCCCATCAGCCTGGGGCAGGACCCTACGAATCCGACCTTCGAGCCACCCAAAATGGGTACGCTCCCGTGGGTTACACGATGGTTGACGGTGGGTATCGCTGTTGCTAATATCAGCTTCAGGGCCCCCGCCAGGAACTAATTCCATTACAGGCAGGGTGAAAGGCGCCATGACGTCACCACTGACTACCCGCACTGAGATAATGTCGATCCTGGAGAACCGGGGTTATCGGGCCACCGCTCCCAGGCGCGCCATCGTTGAGCTGCTGGAAGGAAAGAAGGAAGGGTTCAGCGCGGAGCAAATCAGCAGCGAGTTGCCGCAGGTGGGTCGGGCCACCGTATTCAGGACCGTCAAGCTGCTGCTGAACGCCGGCGTGCTATGCCGGCTGAATATGCTGGACGGCGCGCCCCGGTACAGCCTTTCCAGCGTGGAGCACCACCACCATACCATCTGCGTGCTGTGCGGCAACGTGGGCGAGTTTCGCGCCACCAACATCGAGAACCTGATGCGCGCGGTTAGTGAACAAATCCCCGGGGAAATTGTGGGGCACCGTTTCGAGTTTTACGTCAACTGTGAGACCTGCCTGGTAGGGAAGTAGTGGTACTCAGTTCCAATTTCCCGCCACCACCCAAGCTAGGGACAGCTAAATAATTGCGGAAAAAGGATCGGGCTGCCAACCGGCAGCCCGATAGTTTGTCCATGGGAATGGTCTGGGACGGGCGCCGACATTCCTGGTAACTGTTCAGGGTTGCTGGGTCATTGTGTCGCGCCATGCGTCATGCGGGAGTTCGCCAGGGGCGGAGAGTACAAACGGATTAAGGCGGCACGCAAACCGAAAGCGGCAAGGACTCCTGGATACCGGCGAAAGCCGGTATGACGGGCCATCCGCTATGGTGCGACGAGTCTGGCGTGAAGTTGCCGAAGGGCCCACCGCGAAGGGACCTCCGACCCTCAGGTGGTGGCAAGGCGTAATTATGGGTCCCGTCGGGCGAAGGGACATGCCTGTCCCCTGGTCCTCCATCAACAACAGCCACAGTTCTTCGGCAGATCGCGGCATTAGGCAATCCCCCATTTATTGGAGAACAGGATTGCCTCCGCCTGTGGGGCACAGCCGGAATGGCTGGTTCAACAATCGGACCGCAATACCCGCACAGGCGGCTGGAACCCGGGTTCCGGCGTGCCCTAGTTGCGGCCTACGGCCAGGGCCCCTACCGCCACCGATGGGAGACGTACCGGCAATTCCTCCCAGGTGACGCCCCGGTCGGCGCTCTGGTAGAGTCGGCCCCCGTCGGCGCCGGCGTATACCCGGTTGGGTTCCGACGGGTCCCACTCAAAGGCGACGACCATCTCCGCAGGCTCCGTACCCTGGCCCACATCGTCCACCAGGCGCCAGCTGTCGCCGCCGTTGGTGGAGCGGTAAAACTGGGGGTTGAGCCGCCGCGCATTCTCCGACACGGTTACCAGCACCAGGCTGGCGTCGTCGGGAGCCGGAGCAATGTGGAGGGTGTACCGCCGGTCAAGACCGTCGTTAATCAACTCCCAGTTGCTGCCCCCGTCGCTGGACCGGTAGGGCGCCCGGGCGGTGGCCACGTAAACGCTGCCGGGCCGGTCGTCGCTCAGGGCCACGCAGTGAATGTCGTCGTTGAGTCCGGGCAGTTGCTGCCAGCTTCGACCTCCGTCGCCGGAGCGGACCATTCCGCCCACTTCGATGCCGGCGTAGAGCCGGTCGGGGTCGTCGGGCGCAACCCGCAGGTCCCTGACGTGGGAATCGCGGGTGGGGGCGTGGAAGCCCCAGTCCTTCGCCTCGGGCACCCGGGTGAAGCCCTCCAGTTCGGCCCAAGTCTCGCCCCCGTCCGCGGAGCGATACACAGTGGCGGGCTCGCTGCCCACGAAGAGGGTATCTTCCTCGGTGGGGTGGGCCAGCACGCTGTGAGCGTAGTCGGATGGATAAGAGTCCAGGTGGGTCCAGGTCTTACCTCCGTCATCGGTGCGGTAGACGCCTGCCTCGTAGGCCGCCAGGTAGGCCCTGCCGGACTTCAAGGGGCTGGCCGACAGCCTGGCCGCAGCGTGGGGCAGGGTGGTTACGGGACCCTGTTGCCACGAAGCGCCGCCGTCATGGCTGGTGACCGCACAGATGCCGTCGTGCATACCGACGTAGATGGTCTTTTCTGCGCTCATAATTGTTCTCCTGCTTCCGATATGGTCTCTCTCTGAATTATAAGGCAATCGCAACCAGATAGAAGGGGCAATAAGCAATCTCTGGCCGTTCAAAGTTCGGGGATGTCCCTGCCAGCCCAACCCGTCATACCGGCGAAAGCCGGTAGGTGGGTTCACATTTCAAGTGCAACACATGTCGTGAAAAGATTTCGGCTGGGGTCAGATAGCCCAGGCACTTCCGGGGAGTGTGGTTATAGGCCTGGGTGATCCGGGTGATATGGTGGTTAGGCAGAAGGGACAAGTCGGTTTTACGTGGCAGGAAGCGCCGGAGACGACCGTTGAGGTTTTCCACTCCGCCCTTCTGCCAGGGGGAACGAGGATCGCAAAAGAAGGTCTTGGTACCCAGGGAGTGGATTTGATAATGGTGGGCGAATTCAGTGCCGTTGTCGAAGGTGACGGACTGGCGCCACTGTTGGGGGAAAGGAGCCAAGAGTTGAGTAAGGGCGTGGGCCACGCCTGGGGCAGCCTTGCTGGCCAAGGCGTGAGTCAGGAGGAGCCTGGAGTGGCGTTCCTGCAAGGTGAGGAGAGCATGGCCTTTATTGCCGAAGAGCATCAGGTCCGCCTCCCAGTGGCCGGGAGTTGCGCGGTCGTCGGCCTGCTCTGGGCGCTGGGAGAGGGGCTGACGAAGGTGGATAAAAGAAGCTGGGCTGCCGCCCTTGCGCCCTCGGAAGCCCCGCTTGGCCTTGCTCCTGGGCAGGAGATGGCGCCAGGAGAAGTCCTTCTTGCGGTCGATCTGGGCCTGAACGAAGCGGTAGATAGTCTCATGGGAGATGACGGTACGGCCGGCTTCCAAGGCCAGACGGCCAGACACCTGCTGGGGAGACCAGCCGCTTTGCAGGCAGGAATAGACCAACTGGCGCAGGCTGGCATCCCGGTCCAGCTTGGAACCGCACCAGCGTCGGGCCCAGGCCTGCTCGTCAGCATAGCCAGGGTTGTAGCCCTCCTTGCGGGAACCATTGCGGTTCAACTCCCGCGAAATTGTCGATGTCGACCGATCCATAATTGTCGCGATTTGGCGCATTGAGTGTCCCTGGCCGCGTAAACGGGCCAGTTCACACCGCTCTTCAATGGTGAGGTGCTGATATACATTTCCCATGGCAACACTCTAACCAAGTGTTGCACTTCGTTTGTGAGTTTAGTGTATCCAGGTACGCCCGCTGCCTGTTGCTTGCATCCCGATTAACCTTCTTGCAACGGGGTGTATACTTGCGTTTTAAGTCTGTAGCTGGCGGCAATGATGACGGTAGAAGACGGCGCGAAGGGGCGGAAACCGATATTCTATGGCTGGTACATCGTTGCCACCTGCATATTCGTAGCCTTCGTTACCAACGGGGCCCGCAACAGCTTCGGCATCTTCGTCCTCCCCATGAGCGAGGAGTTCGAATGGAGCCGGGGCACCATCTCCTTCGCCGCGGCGCTGGGTTTCCTGGTCAACGGCATTACTCAGCCCTTCATGGGCCAGTTGCTGGACCGGTTCGGCGGTCGCAAGGTTATTGTGTCAAGCATCATCGTGTTCGGCATTGCTACCGTGGCGTTGAGCCTGACCTTCCACTATCTTTTCCTCATCTTCATGTTCGGTGTGGTCTCGTCCATTGCCCTGAGCGGAATGTCCCTGAACAACACCGGAACCCTGCTGTCCCGCTGGTTCCGGCGGCGGCGGGCCACGGTGGTGGGCCTGAATGCGTCGGGGCTGTCGGCGGGAGGCCTGATTCTGGTCCCGTTGGGCATGTACCTGCTCCAGTCCACCAGCTGGCGCGTGACCTGGATCGCCTTTGGCGTGGCCGTTCTGGCCCTTTCGGTGCCGCTGGCTTTCTTCTTTCTCAGGGATGACCCCAAGGATATGGGGCTGAGTCCCGACGGCGACGAAGACCCGGCGGGCTCGGCTTCCGGTTCGGGCATAAACCGGATAGCCGGAATGCTGGATACGGACCGGTGGGCCCAGTCCTTCCGCTCCATGCCCATCTGGCAGATGACAATCGCCTACTTTGCCTGCGGCTACACCACTGCGGTGTTGTCCGTGCACTTCCTGCCCTTTGCCAATTCGCTGGGCCTCACGGAAGATGCCCAGGTGTCTTTAGCCTGGTTCACGATGAACGGGGCCCTGTTGGCTTCTTTCATTTTTGCTCTGATGATGGGATTGAACGTTGTGGGCAGCATCGGCGCCGGTATCCTGTCCGACAAGTTCAGCCGGAAGAACATGCTGGCGGTGGTCTACTTCGTGCGGGGGTCGGCTTATATGCTCATGCTGGCCGGGGTGGAACTCCTGGGGTTGGGCGCCGGAGCGCTGCTCATCTTTGCCATCGTGGCCGGAATTTCCTGGATCGCCACCGCGCCACTGACCACGGCGCTGATTGCCGACGTTTACGGTGTGCGGGCCCTGGGCACCATATCCGGCGTGGCCTTCATGATCCACGCATTTGGCAGCTTTATCAGCATCTGGGTAGCGGGGGAGTTATTCGACCTGACCGGTTCCTACACGGTGCCCTTCCTGATTGCGGGGCTGATGCTTTTCCCTGCTTCCGTGTTCGCCTTCTTCATCAAGGAGAAGAAATACTCCTCCCGCTACCAGACGCTGGAACCGGCGGCGATGCCGGCTGCCGGCGATTAGACCGGGTTTCCCCAACGGCGAGGTTTGGGTTGACGGGGGCTTGCGATGACCGGCACGAGTCTTTGGGCGCCGGCGCAGTGGCTGGGGGGTGAAGTGTCCGCCCTGCTGCTGGGGGTGGCCGCCCACCACGACGACATTGTGGACCCGGATTTCATGGCCTGGCTGAAAGCCCGGCTGGACCACATTATTACCCTGGACCCCTGGGTACTGGTGGTGATCCTGACGGTTATCGTGCTGGCTATTCCCGCAGGCATAGTTGGTTTCTACGTTTACCAGCAGTGGCGGCTGAAGCTCTCCTGACCTGGAGGAAGGGCGAGGCTGGTGAGGCCGTCAGGGTTTTTCAGAAGGAAAAGCAAAAATCAGGGATGGAAGCTATGCTCCATCCCTGACTTTGTGGGTCTTGAACCTGCCAGGAACTAACCGGGATTGTGCTTGTCCACCAAGGGAGCCACCCGGGGATCCACATTGCCGACGGGCTGGCCGGCATCGACACGGGCGACCGCCAAATGGGCGTCCCGCTGAATTTCCTCCCAGTCCGGTTCCAGTTCGTACTCGTCTCGCAATTCGTCGAACAGAGCGGTAAGCGCATTCTGATTAAACATGATGCTTAACCCTGATACCTCCTCCTTAGTATCGTGCTTAAACGTACCCTAGTCTAGCCACTTTTGGCAAGGCTGGCAAGCGTCCCAAATCCACCACCTAATGGGAGAAAAATGGTTTTGGGGCTCCTTGATTGGGCCGGTTGGGGCATCGGCTGACGGCTGACAGGTTGGCAGTGGGTTGGCGTGGCAGGAGTAGGCGCTGGAAGGGGATATTGGGGCGTTGGCCGGCGACGCCAGGGCGAGGTCTATGCCAACCGGTCCTGGAGAAGGGCGCAGTGTCCCTACGGCGGGAGTCCCCGTCGCTTGAATGCCCGTCGGTAGTGGCGCAGACCGTCCCAGGTCAGGGTGGGCCGTGGGCCAGCGCCGCTATTCTCCGGTGCGCTCCCGCCAGCAGCGGGAAGGATGGATGGCCCCGGGCCAGCCGGATCAGCAGCTTCCTGGCGTGGCAGACCACCCGTCCGGCCAGATTGATCAGAGCAAAGCGCACCGCCTTGAGCCGCTTGTTCACCCACTGACCGCCCAGGGCCAACTGCTTGACCGCCGAGTTCAGGTTGAACGCCAGCGCCGCTATCGCCCACCAGGCCGCGTTGGCCCCGAACTGTCCCGACGGCAGCCTCCCGCCAGCCAAGTCCTCCTTCAGCACACCATGCACCTCCTCGCCCTTCCCGCATCTCTCCCGGTACCACCGCACCACCTCATCTCCCGGTAGCTCCCGGTTAGTCACTATCCCCCGGATCTTGTACCAGCCCCGGTCCGGCATCTCCATCGCCGGAACCGACAACTCCAGGTCATCCTCCATGCCCGGCAGCGGCGGCCGCCTCAGCGGCTCCCGGACCGCTATGAAACGGTAGTCGGGATCATTCTTGGAATAAGCCAATCTATCGGGCACGAAGTCCACCTCGGCCCACTCCTGTTCCGTCTCCACCGCCAACTCCCCCACCATCCGGGGCAACCGGCGCCACTGGCTCTCCTCCACTTCGGCTGCCGCACGCTTGAACCCCTCCGTGACGTCCGCCCCCACCGCGAATTCGATCACTCCGAACCGCTCATCCCTCCCCTCGGCGCAGTACCGCAACAACTCAACTTGGTACCCCGCCGTGTCCGACCGCAGCATCACCTTCACCACGCCCTCCGGCAGATGGGCCAGCGACTCCCGCAACACCCGCAGTTGCTCGAACCCCGCTGGCACGTTGCCGTCCCGGAACTCCGAATGGACCACCAGGTCCGCCTCGGCCCAGTAGGTGACCATCGGCTGGTAGGCCTTGTAGCCCTGGTAGCAGTACAGCGCCTCCTGCTTGTAGGTCTCGATCAGCGTCGCGTCCATGTCCAGCGTCGCCTGCTCCTGCTCCAGGTGGTCCCGGACGAAGCTCATCATCTCGGCGTTGACCTTCCCCAGCCCGCGCAGCGCGCCGCTGGGCGCGGGTATGTACGCCGTATGGGGCTGCCTGGCCTCCTCCTGAACCGGGTCGTGGAACCGGCCCAGGTACCGGAACACCGCCGACGGAGACGGGACGCTGCGGCGCCGCCCGCCCCGCCACCGGCTGCCCTCCTCCCGGCGCTCACAAGCCCGCTGCCGGTGCGTCTCCACCCGGCCCAACATCCGGCCCAGACCCTCGTCCCCTTCCAGCACCCGGAGGTCGTCCACTCCTTCTCCACCGGCCAGATTCAGCAGCACCAGCGCGGTGACCATCTGCCGGTCCGTCCATCCCTGTCCGCCCTCCTTGACCTTCACGTAGCGCCGGATCGACTCGCCCAGCCCCATCGCATCGGCCATTTCCAGATAGACCGCCAACCCCGACAGCCCCGTCATGCCCCCCGCGCGATGCTCCGTCCCATACTGGAATGGCAGGACTCCCTGTTGCATAATGACTGCACCTCGTTGGTGATGGTTGTGTTTGTCCCGTAACCATCATAGCCAGCTTTGCCGCTGGCTCCAACGAGGTCTTTTCCTCCCATTAGGTGGTGGATTTGGGGCGTGGGGGCGGGGCAATCGCATCAGTGGGTCCGTCCCTGCCCATGTCATGCCGGCGAAAACCGGTTTCCGGTTGCCGTGATTCCTGGGTCGCCAAGTCGGTCCTCTTACCTGATTGCTTTCCGGACTCCGGCCAAAGCCGTAATTTCGACTGCATGCGCCATTCATGCGAGTGCCCAGGCTTGGGGACGGGCAGGCTGATTCCCCCGGCGGAACCGAAGGAGAATTGCTGCGCCGGGTGGCGGGAAACCGGTCTGGCACCGCCTGGTCTCCGGCCGCACTGGAATCTCTCCCGGCAGCACAGGGAACACTTTTGCTGGTCCGGCCGGCTGGCAATAAATCTCAATAGTAGGCATAATTGTTGGGCACGGTCCCAAATGCAAGCATCCAAATTGGAGGTCGATTCTTGATTGTGCGAATTCACCGATTTGTGATCCCGATAGTTGCCTTGCTGGCGGTTGGAGCAATGGCGGCCTGCACCTCTCCCGAACCAACCGCCGTCCCCGCCGGCCCCACACCCGATATTGAAGCCACCGTGGAGGCGCGGGTGCAGGAAGCAATGGCCGGCGCGGAAGCCGAAGGCCATCGGCTGGAAAGAGTGCGCGCCAGGGGCACCCTGGTTTGCGCCGGCAATGATTCCCTTGCCGGTTTCGGCTTTCTAGACGCCGATGGGAATATCCGAGGTTTCGACGTAGACCTGTGCCGGGCCGTGGCCGTAGCCGTGTTGGGAAACCCGGACGCCATAGAGTTGAGGCCAACCACCGCCGCGGAACGGGGCCCGGTAATGCAGTCCGGCGAGATAGACATGATGTCCCGCAACACCACCTGGACCAGTTCACGGGACGTACAGTGGGGCAATTTCGCCCAGACCATGTTCTACGACGGCCAGGGTTTCATGGCTCCCGTCAGCGCCGGAGTCTCCTCCATCGCTGAACTACAGGACGCCACCATTTGCGTCCAGCAGGGCACCACCACCGAGCTGAACCTGCAGGACTTCAGCAATCAGAACGCGATGAACTTCTCCATCATCACTTTCCCGGACAATATCAGCACCGATGAAGCCTACACCAACGGCCAATGCGACGCCCTGACCACGGACCGCTCCGGCCTGGTCAGCACTCGCCAGAGCCTGCCCAACCCCGCCGATCACATCATTCTGCCGGGCACTATTTCCGAGGAACCTTTGGGTCCCGTGGTTCCCAGCGGCGATGACCAGTGGTACGACATCGTCAAGATCGTCATGTCCATCCTGATCTATGCCGAGGCCTTCGAGGTAACTTCAGACAACGTACCCACCGCTACCACGGGCAACACCCCGGTGGATCGGCTGCTGGGGCTGGAAGGCTCGTACGGACAGGAGGAAGCGGGCCTCAGCGTTACGGTGGCGCAGGACGTGATCCGGGCCGTGGGGAACTACGGCGAGATTTACGAGCGGCACCTGGCGCCCCTGGGCATCGCCCGGGAGGGCAGCCGCAATGCCCTGTGGAGCGCGGCTCCCTGCGCCGATTGCCCCAAGGGCGGGCAGATTTACGCCGCCCCCCTGCGTTAAAAGGGGGGATCAGTCCTCCACAAGCAGGCTTCCACACCCGAACTTCCAAATGCGAGCTTCCCCACGCGGGGGCCGCCCGGCAACGGGCGGCCCCTGTCTCCTGGCCTCACCTTGCGATTTCAACCCTGGCTCAAGGGCCCCTATCCCGGCCTGAGCAGGCGCCTCAACACTCCGGTCTTGGATTGTCGGGGCAATCTCGCTACAGAGTCAGGCTGAAGCTGGCTTGTGGGATGGAGTCTGGATTCTTCACTCCGTTCAGAATGACATTCCCCTGAAAATGCGCTGGCCCTGCCCTGGCTGCCTGGTTCGTTAACGCAGCATAAGCCAGGGCGTATAATGGCGCCACGGAATAACGACCTTTCAGGGTTCCCCAGCCAAGAGAGTCCCCAAAGGAGCTATACCATGCAGATCGGAGCGCACGTTTCCTCGGCCGGCGGTATCAGCAAGTCCATAGACCGGGGCCTGGATATAGGCTGCGAGGCCATCCAGATCTTCGGTTCCTCGGCCCGCACCTGGGCATTCAAGCATCCTCCCGAAGGGGAAATCGCCGCCTTCAAGGAGCGGCGCGCGGAAACCGGCATGGGCGCCGTCTTTTTTCACGCCATCTACCTGATAAACCTGGGCAGCCCCAACCCCGAACTGGTGGAAAAGGGTGTCCAGTCCCTGATCAACTACATGAGCCTGGCGGCGGACATTGAGGCCCAGGGGGTCATATTCCACCCGGGCAGCCACAAGGGGCAGGGCTACGAGCAGGTATTCGATCAGGCGGTGGCCGCCATCAACCGGGTCCTGGACAATTCCCCGGAAGGTCCCTACCTGTGCCTGGAGAACATGGCCGGCATGGGCCAGCACATCGGCGCCAAGTTCGAGGAACTGGGGGGTATTCTGCGGGCCGTGGACAACCCCCGCCTGCGCATCTGCCTGGACACCCAGCACAGTTTTGCCGCCGGCTACGACCTGACCACCATTGACGGGGTTGAGGCCATGATCGCCCGGTTTGACGAGGTCATCGGCGCCGACATGCTGGCGGCAGTCCACGCCAATGACTCCAAGCAGTTGTGCGGCTCGGGCGTGGACCGGCATGACAATATTGGCGAGGGCTACATTGGCGAGCAGGGCTTTGCCTGCATAATGGGTAACCCGGCCTTTCGCGACGTTCCCTTCTTCCTGGAAGTCCCAGGCTTTGAAGGCGAAGGCCCCGACCAGCAGAACATCGACATTTTGAAGAGGATAAGGAGGGAAGTGGGGGTGGGCTGAATTAAGAATTAAGAGTTAAGAATTAGGAATTGGAAGACTTAGTGAGTGGTGCGAATTTAAGGACGGCAACGTAGTACAAGTCAAGAGTTACGCCTTCGCGGTGCGAATAGTACGCTTGCACCAACACCTGACATCCAACAGAAGTGAGCGAGTGCTCTCTCGTCAGTTGTTGCGGTCCGGTACCAGCATTGGCGCCAATGTAGAGGAAGCTATAGGGGGTCAATCTCGCGCTGACTTTGTCAGTAAGCTGTCAATAGCTTATAAGGAGACCAGAGAGACCATTTACTGGCTTCGCCTGATGAGAGACACTGGGTATTTGTCCGAGATGGAATTCAACAGCATAGTTGCTGACGCAGAAGAGCTTCGTATGATTATTACGGCAATCCTCAACACCATGAGAAAGAATACTCCTAGGAACAAGAGGATTTCTGCTAATAAGTCCAATTCTTAATTCCTAATTCTTAATTCTAAATTGGAAAGCAGCTTGGTAAACGTCAGCTACCCTGAATTTGTGCGGTTGGTGCGTCGGGCTTACCGGCGTTTGCCGGCGCACGTGCTGGACGCCCTGGAGAACGTGGACATCACGGTGGAGGAGTGGCCCGGCCCCGACGAGGAGGAGTTGCTGGAAGACGGCGGCACCCTGTTCGGCCTGTACTATGGTGTGCCCCTGACCGACCGGGAGGGCGGCGCCCCGGTCCTGCCCGACCGCATAACCCTCTACCGTCAGCCCATTCTGGAAAGCTGCCACACCCGACGGGATGTGGTCCGCGAAATCCGCATAACCCTCTGGCACGAGGTTGGCCATTACCTGGGAATGGACGAAGAGGACCTGCACCGGCTGGGCTATGGCTAGGGAAAGCAGACATGGATGAACGGGATATACAGGACAAGGACATAGCTGGCGATGATCGTATGGTCCCATAGGCACTGCCACCTTTGTATCCATCTCATGCGTCCATGCTGACCTTCATTGGAAAACTCATTGGCCTGGGCTTCGGTACCGGCCTCTCACCCATCACCCCTGGTACCGCAGGTAGTCTGGCCGCGGTGGCTGTCTATTTCGGGATCCTGCTCTTGCTCCCGCCTCAGCTTGAGAGCGGGGCGCGATTCCTGTGGGATCTGAACGGCGTCTACCTGCTGCTGTTTCTTGTAGTCCTCGGATTGCCCCTGGGTATCTGGGCCACGGGCCTGCTGGTCACCGCAGAGGAGCCCGACCCGGGGCGTGCGGTGTGGGACGAGTTTGTGGGGATGTGGATAACCTGCCTGTTCGTAAGTCCCGAACCCGTCTGGCTGGTAATCGCCTTCGTCAGCTTCCGAGTATTTGACGTCGTGAAGCCCTGGCCGGCAAGGCGGCTGGAGGCGCTGCACGGCGGCCTGGGCATAATGGCCGACGACGTGGCAGCAGGGGTGTACGGCGGGGCAGCAGTGGTTATTCTTCAGCTGATTTGGGCTTTACGGTCTATTAACTGAGGGACAAGAACCAAGGGCTGTTGCGGGCGCGGTTAAAGGTCTGGTCGGACCAATGTTGGTCCTCTCAGCCTTTGGGGCGCGGGGTAGTATAGCCCACCAGGTGGTGTTCCGTATCAGGTGTGCCCACTCACCCAGGGAGCGCCGGGCATGGTTCAAGCCAGGGCTTTATCCCGCCCCTGCGGGATACGCTGGGCTGCCTGGCTCCGCCGTCGGCAAGACGATTTTCGTTGCCGCCTATGTGGCCTGCATGTTATACTCCGTTAAATTCTGCGATAGCAGTCATAAGGACAGTGTTTATGGTACAGTCAGCTGAGCGTCCTGCCGAACAAGCCCCCGTAGCTACCCCTCCCCCTGCGCCTCAGCGCGAACCCCTGACGATGAAGTCCCTGCTCGAAGCCGGTGTCCATTTCGGCCACCAGACCCGCCGCTGGAACCCCCGCATGAAGCGGTACATCTTCACCCAGCGCAACGGGATCCACATCATCGACCTCCAGCAGACCCTGGGTTTGATGAACGAGGCCTACCGGTCCATGGTTCAGGTGGCGGCCGAGGGTGGCAACGTGCTGTTCGTGGGCACCAAGAAGCAGGCCCAGGAGGTAATGCAGAGCGAGGCCGAGCGCTGCGGGATGTGGTACATCAACCAGCGCTGGCTGGGCGGCACCCTCACCAACTTCCAGACCATCCGCACCCGCATTAACTACATGATCGAATTGCAACAGAAGCGCGAACAGGGATACTTCCGCGTGTTGCCCAAAAAAGAGGGTCTGAAGCTGGAAGAGACCCTGGCCAAGTTGGAAAAGTACTTCCTTGGCATTCGGAACATGACCAGCCTGCCCCAGGCCATGTTCATCATAGACATCTGCAAAGAAGACATTTGCGTCGCCGAGGCGCGCCGCATGGGAATTCCCATCTTCGCCATCGTGGACACGGACACCAACCCGGACCTGGTCAGTCACCCCATCCCGGGCAATGACGATGCGGTGCGCTCCATACGGCTGGTAACCGGCCGCCTGGCCAATGCCATCCTGGAAGGAAAGGCCGAACGCGAAGCGATGGTGGCCGAGCAGCAGGCCCAGGCGGAAGCTGCCGCCCAGGCCGAGGCCGACGCCCTGGCCGTCGAGGCCGGTGATGACCTGTCCGACGAGGAAGCCGAGCACGTGGCCCTGGCTTCCATGCCCCTGGACGACCTGGCGCGAATGATGGAGCAGGGCAACCGGGGTGGCGAGGAGGAAGCTCCGGAAGGCCAGGCCTAGCCCGCCGGACATCGCCGGCGCGTAACGGCGCAACGGAAGACGCATATCAAGGGCTTCGAAGGCAAATACTGGGTAGTTTACTACCTGTCCTTCCTGGCAGGCGTCGCCGTATTGGTGGGCATCAATTGGAACTCGCCAAAGTGGAGTAAAGACTGGCTCACCCTCATGGCCGCGATATTTGGTGTGGCCGGTGGAATCTCGCTAACCTTCGCCATAGTGGTAGAACTGGGAGGACGCATGGTATTGCTAATACCCGATGCCATCAGGAAAATCAGAGAGGCGGAGCGCAAAGAGCAGCGAAAAGCCCAGCAGAAAAGAAGAAGGGAAGCCTACGAACACTTCGGCTTCGAAATAGACGGTGTGCTGGTTCTCCCTCAAACTGCTGAAGTCGAAGCGTTCCTTAACGGAGAAGAACCGGAAGACAAGGCCCAGCCGTAGGGCAGTCAACTCTTGTCCGCTATATCTCTGATCTCTGCCGCTTAGCTTTAAGTAGCCGAATTGCAACCAGGTTGAATTTAGGAGAGCAAATTTTCGCCCACCTGTTTCAGGCGGGTAATCAAGTCACGGAGGATATCCTTGCCAGCAACTGTTGAAGAAATCCGGTCCCTTCGCGAACAGACCGGGGCCGGAATCATGGACTGCAAACAGGCCCTTGAAGACAACGATAACGACATGAACCGGGCCGCGGAGGCCCTGCGTCAGAAAGGGTTCGCCCGCGCCGCACGCCGGGCTGATCGGGAGACTACCGAGGGCATCATCGAGGCCTACATCCATACCGGCGGCCGGGTGGGCGCCCTGGTGGAACTGGGCTGTGAAACGGACTTCGTGGCCCGCAACGAGGAATTCAAGCAGGTGGCCCACGACATCGCCATGCAGGTGGCGGCCATGGGTCCGGTCTACATCAGCGAGGACAATAAGGAAGCAGGCGACGGCCGGCCCGCCAGCGAAGTGTGCTTGCTCCAGCAGACGTTTATCAAGGACAGTTCCCGGGTGGTGAGCGACATTGTTCAGGAACTGGCCGCCAAGGTGGGAGAGAACGTACGCGTGGTGCGTTTCAGCCGCCTGGCCCTCGAGGAGTAAGAATTCCTTAGCCTATGGTTGCTGCAAAATACCATCGGGTACTGCTCAAGATCAGCGGCGAGTCCCTTAAGGGTTCCGCCACTACTGGTATCGACCCCGAGGCGGTCAATTACATGGCCGAGCAGATCGGCAACGTGCACCGGCTGGGCATTGAGCTTGCCATCGTTATTGGCGGCGGCAACATCTGGCGGGGAGGCCAAGCCGAGCGGTGGGGGATGGACCGGGCCACGGCCGATTACTCGGGCATGCTGGCCACCATCATCAATGCCCTGGCGTTGCAGGATGCCCTGGAAAAGCGGAGCATAATCACCCGTACCCAGAGTGCGCTGCAAATCCAGGCGGTGGCGGAACCGTACATCCGTCGCCGGGCCATAAGGCACTTGGAAAAGGGCCGGGTGGTCATTTTCTCCGCCGGCACCGGTAATCCGTTCATGACCACTGATACCGCTTCGGCCCTGCGTGCCCTGGAAATTGGCGCCGAAGTGCTGCTGATGGCCAAGAACAACGTGGATGGCGTGTATGACTCCAATCCGCACATGAATCCTGAGGCCAAGCGATTCGCCAACCTGGACTATCTTGAAGCGTTGAATCGGCGCCTGGAAATAATGGACTCCACCGCCGTCTCCCTTTGCATGGAGAACAACCTGCCCATTGTCGTTTTCAATATATTCGAACAGGACAGCATGCAGAGCATCCTCTCCGGCGATACAGTAGGTACGACCATCACTTCATCTGACTAGACCAACGATCCGGAATGGCTCCGGCCCATCCGGACCTGCGGCTATACAATGGTCCCGGCGGGGGCTTGACTCGGAAAATAAAGAAGACGCATGCCCTACCCGGCTTCTTCGATCACGTTACTGACTGGCACGTTACTCATTGGGAGGGACCCATAATGGCAGAACAGGACAACAACGCTGAAACCCAGCTGACACCGGAAGAGGTCCTGGCGGACGTGGAGCGCAGGATGAACCGGTCGGTGGAGGCCCTGGAACGCGAGCTTGCCACGTTGCGCACCGGCCGGGCCACTCCTTCCCTGGTGGAAAACATAAGCGTGGACTATTACGGTTCTCCCACTCCCCTGAAGCAGATCGCGTCCATTTCAGCGCCCGACGCCCGTGCGATCATGATCCAGCCCTGGGACCGGCAGGCGCTGCGGGACATTGAGCGGAGCCTGATGCAGTCCGAGATGGGGTTCAACCCCTCCAACGACGGCAACGTCATCACTGTGCCAATACCCCCTCTGAACCAGGAACGTCGCCAGGAACTGGTGCGACTGTTGAAGCGAAAGATCGAGGAAGGCAAGGTCTCGGTGCGCAACGTGCGCCGTGATGGCCTGGAATCCCTGCGCAAAATGGAACGGGACAAGGCGATTTCCCAGGACCAGAACCGGCGCAGCCAGGACCAGCTGCAGAAGACCACGGACAGCTTCATCAGGAACATGGACCAGGTCTCCACCGCTAAAGAAGCGGAGATCATGCAGGTCTAGAGCCCGGAAATCCCATGAATGGCCCAACCGGTCCGGTCAACCTGACAGAACATCCCGGCTCCTCAGGAGAAACCCGCCTTCGCTCGCAGGATGTAGCCGGCGGCGCTGGTGCGCCCACCCGGATGCCCCGGCACGTGGCCATAATAATGGACGGCAACGGGCGGTGGGCCGAACAAAAGGGCCTGCCCAGGTTGGCCGGGCACCGGGAGGGTGTCAGCGCGATCCCCAGGGTCGTGGATATGTTGGCCCTGCGGGGCGTCCAGTTCCTGACCATCTACGCCTTCTCCACCGAGAACTGGTCCCGCCCAACTTCGGAAGTCGAAGGAATAATCCAACTGCTGCACGAGACCCTGCAGCGGGAAACGGAACGCTTTAACGAGAAAAACGTTCGGGTGGTCCACATCGGCAATTCTGACAGGCTGTCGCCGGACATTCGCGACGCCGTGGAACGAATCCAGGAGGAAACCAGGGGGAACACGGGCATTGTCCTGAACGTGGCCTTCGATTATGGCGGCCGGCAGGAAATTCTGGCGGCGGTTAAGTCTTTGATTCGCGAAGGAATCGGTCCGGAAGAGGTTACCGAGGAGGTTTTCGGCAGCCGGCTCTTCACGGCCCACAGCCCGGACCCGGACCTCATTATCCGTACCGGCGGCGAGTTGCGCATCAGCAACTTTCTGCTCTGGCAGTCGGCTTACAGCGAGTACTTTCACACTCCGGTCCTGTGGCCCGACCTTGACGAGGCCGAACTGGACCGGGCCCTGGCCTCCTACGGCAGCCGTCAACGTCGCTTCGGAAACGTAATTCCCGACGCCGGGAGTTAGATCCGGTGCTGCTCCGGATTGTCAGTGGCCTGGCGGGTCTGGCCATTCTCCTTACCGCCATGTGGGCCGGCCTTTTCTGGGTCTTCCTCTTCACCCTGGCGGCGGCCATCCTGGGGATTCGAGAATTCTATCGCCTGCATCCGCCTTCGCCATCTTGGCCGGAGGGCGCCGCCGCCGAAGACCCACTGTCGACACCCGGTGACATGGAAGCCAACCCGGCCCCTGCCAATAACCCGACTCAAGGAATCTCCGGTCCGGCCAGCGCCCCCGATCTTGGCAGTAGCGACCCGGCGCCTTCCTCCACCGACGTGGGAGGCTCCGCCGGGCAGGGTTCCGAGGCAGTCCCCGCAAATCAGCCGCCCCCGGCGCCGGCAGACGCTCCACCGGCAGAAATGAGTGGTGGCCCGTCCGCCGGCTGCCAGGACGAATTTGCCGATGAGGAGTCAAGGGTACCGGCGGCAACCCCGCTGCCGGCGCTGCTGGGCGCGGCCTGGGTGGCGGCGTTCATCATTGGCGGCGCGGGGGCAGGCGGCACGTTCCAGTTCTGGGGCGTCTCACTGGGGATTCTTGGGGTGGGCGCCTTTCTGGCTGCCTTGTGGCTCATCGCCTTCTACCGGGGGGCCGGTTGGCCCGTGGCTGCGGCCTACCTGGTCCTGGGGCCGGTTTACCTGGGATTTCTCCTGGCCCACGTCCTGCTCATCGCACAAGTAGGGGAGTCCCTTTTCCAACTTGATCCCCTGTATTTCGACCCCGATGCTGGCCCCACAGTCTACGAAGTGGGGCGCAACTGGTTGATGTTCGCCCTGCTGGTGAACTTTGCCACCGATTCCGGGGCGTACCTGGTGGGCCGGGCCATTGGCCGTCATCCCATGGCGCCGGTTACCAGTCCCAACAAGACCTGGGAGGGAGCGGTTGGCGGCTTTGCCTGCGCCGTGGTTGCGGCCGTCTTGCTGGACAAAATTCTGGAGCTGGGACTGGGGTCCAACGGGGCGGACGGCGCCTGGTTGACCCTGAACTGGCAACCCCTGTTGATTGGTGCTACAGTAGGTGTAGTCGCCCAATTCGGCGACCTGCTGGAATCCAGGCTGAAACGCCTTTCGCAGGTCAAGGACTCGGGTTTCATGGTCCCCGGTCACGGCGGCGCCCTGGACCGGCTGGACAGCCTCTTGATCACCTTGCCGACGGTGTACTATATGCTAGTGGCGGTGCTCCGGCTATGAAGAATATTGTAGTCCTGGGAAGCACCGGTTCCATCGGCCGTCAGACCCTGGACATTGTCCGCGCCTTCCCCGAAGAGTTCCATGTGGTGGGCCTGGCCGCCGGCTCCAACCACGACCTGTTCCGCCAACAGATCGACGAGTTTCGCCCGCAGTACGTCTACTGTATCGACCCGCCCCAAGCACTGGCGCCCCAGTCGGCCTTTATCTCCATGGAAGAGATGGCGAGTCTTCCCGAGGTGGACGTGATGATGGCCGCCACCACCGGCGCGGCCGGCCTGGCGCCAACCGTCAACGCCCTGAAGAGGGGCAAGGCGGTGGCCCTGTCCAACAAGGAACCCATCGTGATTGCCGGGGCCCTGTTGAAGGAGTGCGAGAGAGAGAATGGAGGAGCAATCCTGCCGGTGGACAGTGAGCCCAGCGCCATTTGGCAGTGCCTCCAGGGCGAGAAAGGGCAGGTCCAGCGCCTGATCATAACCGCCTCGGGCGGACCGTTTCGAACGTTGCCCCTGGAGGACATGCCGAACGTCACTCCCCAGGAGGCCCTGCGGCACCCCACCTGGCAGATGGGGCCCAAGATCACCATCGACTCCGCCACGCTGATGAACAAGGCCTTTGAGGTCATCGAGTCTCACTGGCTTTTCGGCGTTCCCTGGGAGAATATCGAGGTGGTGATCCACCCCCAGAGCACCATACATTCCATGGTGGAGTTTTCCGACGGCTCGGTGAAGGCCCAGCTGGGCCCGCCCAGCATGAGGCTGCCCATCCAGTACGCCCTCTTTCATCCCGACCGACGGCGCAACCCGGACGACACGCTGATTCCCCGCCTGGATCTCACGTCGCCCCAGTCGCTGGAGTTCCGCCCCCTGGAACCGGAGCGGTACCCGTGTTTCAACCTGGCCCTGGACGCCGCCCGGCGGGGCCACTCCTATCCCGTCGTATTGAGCGCCGCCGACGAGGTGGCCGTCAACGCCTTCCTGAAGGGCAGAATCCGCTTTACCGACATTCACCGGGTGGTGGAAAGGGTGGTGGATGCCCACCGCCCCGGCAAGAGCGACACCCTGGAAGAGGTGCAAGCCGCCGACGCCTGGGGCACCACGGAAGCAGAGCGGGTAGTGGGGGAGTTGGAGCGGCCTTGAACGATGGCAGTCAAGTCTAACTTCCTTCAGCAAAACGAATCCGTTAGTGCCCACCGGATCCACCGCAAGGCATACCAGGTCGACTGCGTTATCGATTTCCCTCGAATTGGGCCAGGACTGGCAGCAAAGAATCATGTCACCCTGAGCCTGCCGAAGGGTCTACACTCTTGGCTGGGAGTCGTGGAATGGGTCCCAATGCCTGGCTGGCAGGTACGGAATCAGATGCTTCGACTTCGCTCAGCATGACGTTCTTTATTACGCGATTGCCCTGGGCAGACTCCCTGACCAGAGGGTGGTCTCTGAATTGTGGTAGCATGGGTAGTTGCTCCTTCATCGGAATCTCGAGAGATCGGGAAGAACTTTATTCTGGTCTATAAGCCTGCCTAGGAACCCAAATGGAAACAGCCGTAATTGCCATCATCGCCTTTGTCCCCATGCTGGTGATGCTGGTGGTGATTCACGAATGGGGACACTTCTTCACGGCCCGGGCCTTCGGCGTCAAGGTTCTGGAGTTCGGTATCGGCTACCCGCCCCGGGCCTTTGGCTTCTATACCGGCCGAACCCGGGTGCTGTTGGATGATCACACCCAGTACTTCAACCTGTCCGGCCCCGCCGACATTCAGGCCGGGCTGGTGGTGCGGGTCCACTCCACCGAGGATGCCGCCGGCAACCTGGTGGCCAGGGTTGTGGAGGGTTCCCTTGCGGGGTCCCTGCGCCGTTCGGCGTCGTTGCAGGACATGGATACCGACGAACTGCTGCGGCACGAAGGCTCGGTGCGGGAAGTGGACGTTGACTCCCTGGTGATGGCCGACATGGCCTATACCGTCAACTGGCTGCCCCTGGGCGGGTTCGTGCGCCTGGCCGGCGAGAACAATCCCGCCGTCCCCCGAAGCCTGGCCTCCAAGGGCCCCGGCCCCCGCACGATCATACTGGCCGCCGGGTCGCTGATGAACGCCGTCTTTCCCCTGGTGGCCTTCACCCTGCTGTTCATGATTCCCCACAGCGTCACCTTGGGGCAGGTGCAGGTGGACGCGGTGGAAGCCAACTCCCCGGCCCAGGCGGCCGGCATCCAGCCCGGCGACCTGGTCCTGGCGGCGGGCGACCGGACCATTGAACAGGGGGCCGACCTGGTGCGGGCCACGACCCTCAACGCCGGTTCCACCATGGAATGGACCATTCAGCGCGACGGAATCGCTGAAATCGTACGGGTTACGCCAAGGGTGGACCCGCCGCCAGGCCAGGGCGCCACGGGCATCCAGATAAGCCTGGTAAACCTGCGTTCCGAGACCCGCTTCGACCCGCCATGGACCGCCGTGTGGAAGGGCGTGACCAGTTCGTGGGAAATGATGACTCTGCTCCGGCAGGAAATATCGTCTTGGATAACCGGCGTCCGCAGCCCCCAGCTTTCCGGACCCGTGGGCATCGCCCAGGTTACCGGCGAAGTCACCAGGGACGGCGGAATTCGTGGGTGGGTTGTGCTGTCCATCCTCTTCAGCATCAACCTGGCCATCCTGAACCTGCTGCCCATACCCATGCTGGACGGCGGCCGGATAGTGTTTGTGCTGCTGGAATGGATCAGGGGAGGACGGCGCGTACCCGCCGAGCGGGAAGGCCTGGTTCACCTCATCGGCTTTGTCGCCCTGCTGGGCTTTATCCTCTTCATCACCTACAACGACATAGTGCGCATGATCCAGGGAGGAAGCCCGCTGGGAGGGTAAGCGGTTTTAGCTTCGAGTGGGCACGAATAGTCACCAATGATGGTCATTGGATTGATGCGTGTTTAGCCGTTCACCCTGACCTTGTCGAAGGGCCGTCTGCTGTCGAAGGGCCGTCCGCTCGTGGTGAGCTTGTCGAACCACCAGCGGACTCAACGTATATCCGGCGAAAGAAGAGTGTTGGACTCCCTACCCCCGAAACCCCCCCATCACCCTCTCGCTGAATAACCTCAGCGATCGGCCCGTTTTCTCCGCGGATACCAGCCCCCGGTTGGTCAGCATCAGGTTGCGGATGCCGGCGTCGCGTATCTGGGCCAGTTGCTCGGCCACCCGCTTGGGGCTGCCCACAATTCCCTCTCCCGCGTCCGGGTCCGGCACGGGCGCGTAGCCCTCCTTCTGCATGGGCGGCGGCTGCCGGTCCATGTTGTACTGGGGCGGATTCCAGTTGGTGCGGTAGTGTTGCATGTTGGCCCAGGCATCGTATTGGGCCGGCAGGAATTCATCCATGGCCTGGTCGTCGGTCTCTGCCAGGTGCATCTCCCGCCATACCCAGATCTGGTCCAGGTTGGCCTCGATGGCCGCCTCGTCAAACCCCGCCTCGGCCATGGTGTCCCGGTACAGGCGGATGCTGGCGGCGGTGTGGCTGGTGGAGCGGCCCCGCAGCAGGATGGGACGGCCAACGCGGGCCATGGCCTTCACCGATTCGTCGTCGATACAGGCCCGGGCCAGGCGGGGATGGGGCTTCTGGTAGGGACGGGGCCGCGACGACGGGAAGGTAACCTGGTAATGCTTGCCCTGGAAGTCCAGGTTGTCGGTGGTCCACGCCTGGACCAATAGGTCTTCCGCCTCCTTCAGCTGCTCTGGCCCCAGGTCCGGGTTGGTGCCGAAGCCGATGTACTCGTAGGCGTTGTAGTTGGAGCCCCGGGCGGTGCCGACGATTATGCGCCCCCGGGTCAGGTTGTCCAGCAGGGCCGTCTGGATGGCCACCCGCACCGGATTGTGCAGGGGCAGTTCCAGGATGCCGAAGCCGATGTCCACGCGCCTGGTCTTTACCGCCAGGGCCCCGGCGAATACCAGGGGGTCGCCATAGACGCACTCGCCGGTGAAGTAATGCTCCGCCAGCCAGATGGCGTCGAACCCCAGTTCCTCCACCAGTTCCGCCTCGGCCAGGCATTCCTCGATGGCCTGGGTGTCCCGGGAGTCGTCAAATTTCATGGGGTAGTAGAAATGTCCAAATCGCATGGCGCTTCCTTGCAACAGTGTCAGTCCAATTAAGTCCCGGCCGGGCCGCCGTCCTTCGACAGGCTCAGGATGAGCGGGCGTGTGCTAACTGAAGGCCGGCATTACTTCGGACAGTGGCCGGTATCCGAAGTCCCATATCCTCGTCGCGGTATCCTTGCCTCGGACTACTGGGCCGTCCAGCCCCCGTCTATTACCAGTTCGCTGCCGGTCATAAACGAGGATTCGTCGGATGCCAGGAAAAGGACACCATAGGCCACGTCTTCCGGTTCCCCGTACCGCCCCAGGGGTATGCGGGAGACGGTGGTCTTGAACCGGTCGGGGTCGGCGCGGCCGCCCTCGGTCATGGGCGTGGCGATGGGGCCGGGGTGAACGGAGTTGGCCCGGATGCCGTCCCCGGCGTACTGGATGGCCGTGGCTTTGGTGAAGATGCGCACCGCTCCCTTGGATGCCTGGTACTGGGGCCCGCTATTGTCCACGCCCACTATCCCCAGCTGGGATGAGATGTTTATGATGGATCCGCCTCCGTTCCGCCGCATTACTGGCAAGGCGACCCGGGTCCCCAGGAAGGTGCCCTTGGCGTTGATGTCCAACACCCGGTCCCATTCCTCTTCCGATATATCTTCCACCAGGCCGGCGCCGCGAACGCCGGCGTTGTTGACCAGGACATCCAGCCGGCCGAAGCGGGCCACGGTGGCATCAATGGCCGCCTGCCACTGATCGGCGCTGGTTACGTCCAGGGGCAGGAACAGGGCCTGGCCGCCGTTTTCAGCTATCTCCGCTTCCAGCGCCCGGCCGTCCGCTTCCAGCACGTCGCCGAAGGCAACGCTGGCCCCCTCGCCGATGAACAGGCGCACTTCCGCGGCCCCCATGCCCCGGGCGCCCCCGCTGATAAACGCTACCTTGCCTTCCAGTCGCATCGCTGCACCTGCCATATTGGAGAGTAAGCATCCCCGCGCCGCAACGGCGGTGGGACACAAATGATACCATCCCCGGGGCGACAACTGAACCGAGTGGCAGTGTCCTGTGGGAAGATTGCAAAGTCCCCTTTCCACTGGCGGGAGAAGGTGAGGGGGATAGTCAACCGGCCTTTACCAGCCCACTCACAACCTGGCCTTCCCCCATCGAAAGGGAAGGGACAGTACCACCGACTTTGCAATCGCCCCAAGGGCATTGTCGGGCGATTGCAGCTCAATTTCGGAAGCGCCCCTGTCTTTCTTGTCATGTCGCCCTGAGCCTGCCGAAGCAGAATGTCCGCCCTTGGCGGGGGCCTGGAATCCTATTTTTGAGGCAGCTTTCGAACCCGAAACCGGGCCGAGGGGCAGGATTTTTGGCCCTTAGGCAGGGTCGGGAGTCCGTCCGCCGCGGCGGACCCTGGGCGGGGCGGCATACTTTCCACCTATGATTGCTTGCCAGCTATGGCCCCAGTCTAAAATGCCATTGCCCTGGCCCTGCCTTCACTCCCAGGGCAATCGCATGAGTGTCCAGGCCCACAACCGTCATACCGACGAAAGCCGGTATCCAGTTGCCGAATTTCTATGTCGCCTTTTCTGATTGCTTCCCTCTATGCTTTCTGGACTCCGGCTTTCGTCGGAGTGACGGCTGGATAGGCCATTCATGCCATAGCCCTGGCCCTGCCTTCACTCCGCATCCGGCGGCGCCCCAGTGTTGCTATACTATCCGGTGCGACCGTCACCTGGACGTGTCGCCCCATTTTCGCCATTCAACGCAACCGCTCCAACTTCGTCCGAGGTTACCACCCATGCCCGCCAACGCCATCTGGATTCTCTTTGTCTTCATCGCCTATTTTGCGGTGCTCATCGGAATTGCCATCGTCCGGTCCCGGCACATGGACGATATGTCCGACTACGTGCTGGGCGGCCGCAAGATAGGATTCGTCACCTCCGCCCTCAGCGCGGCGTCCTCCGCTGCCAGTGGCTGGACCATGCTGGTCCTGCCGGCCCTGGCCTTTGCCGCCGGCATGATGCACCTGTGGACGATTGCTTCCATAATCCTGGGCCACTGGCTTGCCTGGACCGTGCTGGCCCGGCGCATCCGCCGCTACTCCATTGCGGCGGAAAATTCCTTGACTCTTCCCGAGTTCCTGGAAAAGCGGTTTGGGGATACCAGCGGAACGCTTCGCACACTGTCAGGCTTGATCGGTATCTACTTCATCACCCTTTACGTTTGTTCCGGCCTCATTGCCGGGGCCAAGCTGCTGGAAGTGGTATTCGGACTGGACCAAATGGAACACGGCCACAATCTTGCAGTGGTCGTCTCCCTGATTGCCGTGGTGTCGTATACCTTTATCGGCGGCTTCCTGGCCGTTTCCCGCACCGACGTTTTCCAGTCCCTGATCATGCTGGCGGGCTTCATCATCATCCCCGTAACCTTGATTCTGACGGTCAGCAACCCCTTCCAGGGCCTGGAGACTACGGCCCCGGGCTTCTGGAATCCCCTCACCGACCGGGACAACTCCCAGCTGGGAATCTTGTTCTTTATTTCTTCCGTGGGCTGGGGCCTGGGCGCCTTCGGGGCCCATCGAATTATCTCTCGCTTCATGGCCGTCCAGCGTGAAAGCGACGTCAATCGCAGCCGGAACGTGGGCGCGGTCTGGGTCGTGCTGATCTTCCTCTTTGCCCTGTTGATGGGCCTGGTGGCGGCTCCGGCCCTGCTGGACCGGGGAATCGTGCTGCCCGACGCCGAAAAGCTCTATTTGGTGGTGGCCGAGACTTTCTTCCATCCGGTGCTTGCCGGGCTGCTGCTCACCGCCGTCATAGCCGCCGTCATGAGCACGGCCGACTCCCAGCTGCTCCTGGCTTCGGCAATAGCCACTGACGACCTGCCGGTCATCAAGCGGATCACCTATTCCATGCAGACCCAATACCGGGTGTGGATGGGTCGGGGCATGCTCGTGCTGGTGGGCATCATTGCGGCGGCCATCTCCATAATTTCCCCTGATTCGGTTTTCGCCCTGGTATCCCTGGCGTGGGGGGGAATGGGGGCCGCCTTTGGCCCGGCCCTGATCCTGGGCCTGTATTGGCGCCGGTTCAATCGCTGGGGCGCGTTGACGGCAGTGGTTACCGGCACCGTAGTTTCCACCTGGTGGTGGCTGGCTGGCCTGGGTTACGAACAATATTCCACCGTGGCCGACCTGCTGGGTTTCCACGCAACCATCGAGCAGATGGAGGCCCTTGGGGTCTGGTCCATTAATCCCGGGGTACCGGGATTCGTGGCGGCCGTCGTAGGCGCCTACATTGTCACGCGCCTGACCGCGCCGCCGGCAGCGGAAATCGTGGACCTGTATGATTACGTAAACGGCCCGGAGTGGGATGAAGAAGAACTGACCGCCGCCCCTTCGCCGGGGGACTAAGGAACCCTTAAATACGACCTTTCTTCCCCGTCGGGTGGGAAGGTCAGGCGGACCCTTGGCGGGATGGGGGTGAATAGCCGGTCCGCGCCCTCGCATACCGGCTCTCCGGTATGGGCAGCCCCAGGTTCCCGTGCAGCGTGTCCGCCTCGTACTCGGTGCGGAAGATGCCGCGCTGCTTCAGGAGGGGCACCACCAGTTCCAGGAAGTCGGTGAACCCCACGGGCAGCACCGAGTTGTTCACCATGAACCCGTCGGCGGCGCCGCCTTCCAGCCAGGCCTGCATGGTGTCGGCCACCTGCTCCCCCGTACCGATGAACTTGTGGCGGGGAGTGGTCGCCCTCAATGCCACCTGGCGCAGGGTCAGGTTCTCCTCCCGCGCCGTTTCCTTTATGCGGTCGGTGGCGCTTTCCCACCCGTTGCGTCCGTAGTCGCCCAGGTCGGGGAAGGGTTCGTCCAGCCCGAACCGAGTGAAATCCAGGTCGTCGAAGTAGCGGCCCAGGTAGTTCAGCGCGTCTACGATGCTCACCAGTTCCACTATTTCCCGGTACTTCCGGTCCGCCTCTTCTGCCGTATGTGCCACTATGGGCGCGCAGCCTGGCAGGATCAGCACCTCCTCCGGCTTCCGACCGAACTCCGCCGCCCGGCCCTTCACGTCGTTGTAAAAGTCCCGGGCCGCCTCAAGGCTGGGCTGGCCGGTGAAGATAACGTCGGCGTGGCGGGCGGCGAAACTGCGTCCCGCCTCCGAGGACCCGGCCTGGATCAGCACCGGGCGCCCCTGCCTGGAACGTCCAATGTTCAGCGGCCCCTGCACCGAGTAGAAACGTCCGGCATGGTTCACCCGGTGCATCTTCTCCGGGTCGAAGAACACCCCCGCCTCTTTGTCGAACACGAAGGCGTCGTCCTCCCACGAGTCCCACAGGCCCTTGGTCACCTCCAGGAACTCGTGGGCCATTTCGTAGCGCAGATCGTGGGCGGGATGCTCCGGCTTGCTGTAGTTGAGCGCCGAACCCTCCAGCGGCGACGTGACGATGTTCCAGCCGGCCCTCCCACCGCTGATGTGGTCGATGGACATGAACTGCCGGGCTACGGTGAAGGGTTCGCTGTAGGTGGTGGACAAGGTGGCCGCCACGCCGATGTGGGTTGTATCCATGGCCAGGGCAGCCAGCAGGGTCAGGGGCTCGAAGCGATTGAGAAAGATGGGGTGCGACTTCTCGCTGATGTACAGCCCGTCGCCAAAGAAGACGAAGTCCAGCTTGGCCTCTTCCGCCTTACGGGTCAGCTCCCGATAATATTGGAGGTTTATCGGCCCATCCGGCACGGCCTGCGGGTGACGCCATGACGCCATGTTGCTCCCGGTGCCGGAAAAGAAGGCCCCCAGCCGGAGCTTGCGTTGACTAGAAGCTATTTCAAAATTCGATTAGTGAGCAGGATTACAAAGGCCAGCAGGACGAAGCCGAAATAGAGATCCGCTTTTCTCTCGTATCGAACTACCAGCCGACGAAAGTTGTGCAACCAGGCGAAGGTCCGTTCCACTACCCACCGATGGCGGTAGTTGGACACCTGAGCTTTCCGGCCCGGTCGCGGCCTTTTGCCACGTCGTTCCGGGATGCAAGGCTTGATTCCCCTCCGCCGCAACCGGTTTCGGAATGCTCGAGAATCGTAGCCTCGGTCGGCTACCAGTTCCCCGGGACGACTGCGGGGTCGTCCCCTGGCCCGCGGTACCCTCACCGTTGCCAAGGTAGCCTCGGCCAGAGTGATCTCCGCCCGCTGGGCGCTGGCCACCAAGGCTCCCAGAGGGGTTCCCTGGTTGTCTACCACCAGCATCAGTTTGGTGCCCTTGCCCTTGCGGGTCAGTCCTACCTGGTCTCCCCCTTTTTGGCTGGGGCGAAAGTGGCATCCAGGTGGGCCCGTTCCCATTCCAGCCTACCTTGGGCATCCAGAGTGCCCAGCAGAGTCCGCCAGATATCTTCCCAGACCCCTTGTTCCTGCCACTGGTTCAGTCGTCGCCAGCAAGTCACGGAACTGCCGTACTCTCCCGGAAGGTCCTGCCAGCGGCAGCCCGTGCGCAACACATACAAGACACCATTGATGGTGCGCCGGTCATCGGCTCTGGGACGCCCCCTCCGCTTAGGCGCTGGCAACCAAGGCTGTATCAGTTTCCATTGGGCATCGCTCAATTCCTGCTCCACCGTTCCACCCCACACTTTCCCTTTGGTCAGGAGCATAAACCTTATTCGGTATTTTTGAAATGGCTTCTAGTCATATCTGACCCCCGCGATCCCCTCGTCCATTGGGGAATTGCCCTTGCCGCCGCGCAGCATGGCCTCGGCCAGCAGTTGGTAGGAATGCAGGCGACTGGGGAAATGGTCAATGGCGGTCACGATGAACACTTCCTCCACGCCATATTCCCGTCCCATCTCCAGCAGCCGCGCCTTCACCTGCTCCGCTGAACCGTGAATAACGTTGGCCGGCTGCACCTCGTAGCTGAACTCCTCCCCGGACTGGCGGCCGAACTCCCTGGCCGCCTCCTCGGAAAAGACGGTGAAGGAACGCCCGCTGGCCAGCGTGATCCGTACCACGTGGATGGACCGGGCGTAAGCCGCCGCCTGGTCGTCAGTGTCCGCCACTATCACGGGCAGCGCCAGCATGGCCTGGGGGCAAAAACCGGGTGCGTCGGCGGAAAGGCTGCGGTACTTCTCGATGGCCCGTCGCATTTCCCTTTCGTCGCCATTCAGGAACATGGCGAAGACGTAGGGCAGCCTTTGAGCCGCCGCCATCTGCCCGCTGGCCGCAGTGGTGCCCAGGAGGAACAGGTCTGCCGGTTGGGACGGCAGCGGCGACGCGATTACTCCGTTGGCGCCGCTGCCCAGGAATCGCCTCAGTTCCACCAGTTTCTGCTCAAGCTGCACGGCGGGAGAGGCCTCAAGCGGTTGGGGCCGCAGGGCCTGGGTGGTTCGGGGCATTCCCCCTGGGCCCCGGCCTATGCCCAGGTCGACCCGCCCTGGCGCCAGCGAGGCCAGCACATTGAAGTTCTCCGCCACCTTGTAGGGACTGTAGTGCTGCAGCATTACCCCGCCCGAGCCCACTCGTATATGGTCGGTCCGGGCCAGGAGGTGAGACACCAGCACCTCCGGTGAAGATCCCATATTGCGGTTGGAGCCATGGTGCTCCGTCACCCAGAACCGGTGATATCCCCACTCCTCGGCGCGCTGGGCCAGTTCGATGGTGTGCGCCAGGGCCAGCGTGGCTGATTCGCCCTCCGCCGCGGGGCTCTGGTCCAGTACGCTCAGTTTAAGGGGGACTTCAATCATAGCTTGAAAGGCATAACCCGAAAGAGCGGGACCCCGAATCGCGGGGCGCCAGGATGACGGGAACGGGCAGAGTGCGATTCGGCTCCGGACCGAATTCTACCACAGGGGCGTGTCTGGAACCGGCAACCCGCCCTCAGGCTGGGGCAATCGCGTCTTAAATGCAGGCTGATACTTGGAACAGCGGTTATGTCGCCCTGAGCCTGCGGAATCCGCCTCAGGCGGACCTTTGGCGGGCCGAAGGGCCTAAAATCCCACCCACCGGTCTGGTATCAGGTCCGAAAGCACACTTGTAGGATGGATTCTAGACTCTTCGGCGGAGTTCAGCCTGAGCGGGGCCGAAGGGCTCAGAGTAACAGTTTGTTAAGGCGCTAATGCCCTTTCCTCAGGTCGGCGGGTTTCTCTCTCCGCCTCGGTCCCGGGCCAGGAAGCCCATTTCGTGCACATGGTCCGCCATCTCCACGGCCTGGGACGAGCCTTCGCCCCGCACCCTCAGGGTCATGACGTGGGCGGTATTGTACACCGCCACCGGATAGGCCAGCGTGAAGGCCCTGACCCGACTGATTCCCATCAACGCCTCATAGGCTTCGCGGAACACCGATACCATGAAGCGTTCGTATTCCTGCAGGTTTCTCACCCTCCCTACGGGATACCTGTGCTCAACGGTCAAGCCGTTGGTCAGGAACACGGTGATGACTACCACGTCGGGGGATTGGCGTTCAATGGTCATGACGGGGCTCCAAAATGCAAGCTTGGGCGCTAAAGTTCAGCCCGCAAGAGCGGCGCATCCTCTCGCCCGAACCGCAGGGAATCATCGGGTTAGAATGTCATTGTAATACGGCGCAAAAGGATGTGACCAAACCGGGCCGAGATTTCTCAGCGCATATAACCCATTAAAGACTTTTATGCTAAACTAATTCCATTATTTCACAGATTCGGGGCAATCTGATCGTCGGTTCAAGTCCTCTGCCTGCCCATTGACCGGCCACATCTCCAGGATTTCGGAACGGTTTCAACGGCAAGCGGCCACTTGTCGAAATGCGGTTTGTGGTAGCTATCAAGCCTTTTGACAGGCTGTTCACGGTTGGCATTTTGCCGGCTGCGGTTGAAGCAGCCGGCAGCCCAAGTTTAGAAGGAGGGAGCAAGCGATGACGACCCAACCCACAACCTCTGCATCGCCGCCAAGCCTTACCTCCTTCCTTGCCGCCTCCCAGGACTGGCTGGGCGACGACTATGCGAACCACGTCGTAAAGCAGGTCCTGGACGCCCGGGACCAGATTCCCTCTGAAATCAAGCGGGCGCTGGATGCCGCCATCCGCAACAGCGGCGTGCGGGTGCCCGGAGCCCAGTTCCAGCACAAGGATGTTGAAGAAGCCCCCACCCATCACTTGCAGTCGCCGGTGCTGCGCAAGATGCACGCCTCCGACGAGCTTACTGAAGCGGTGCTGCGGGCGTGGGTTGGCATTCGGGGCGATCTGTACGAGAGCGTTGTCCAGCACCTCCAGTGGAATGATGAGCCCACCTATGGTCCCGACCGCCAGGAATTGAGCTTCCGGGGGTTCTGGGACGCCCGGGACTGGCAGACCAACTACAACCAGTTCCTGGCGGACCGGACAGGTTTTGACCACAACGATGTGGGCCTGATGCTTTGGTACGTGTCCGGCAAATTGCCGCCGCCTCATTCCGAGGTGGTGGACGCCTCGGAGAGGGTGGACTTCGAACACTGGAAAGACCTTCTGATGGCCCTCCGTCCCGACGCCCCCCAGTGGGAGCAGGCCCTGGAGTTTGCCGCCGCCATCGGTGACATAGTTATAGAAAAGGAAAAGCAGCGGGCCAGGGACGCCCTCAAGCAGTTGAAGACCAAGGTGGAGGATATCTGGCTCGAGTTCTCCGACGAACTGGTTTATCTGGAAAAGAATATAGGCCTCTGGGGCGCGGCCAGGAACATTCAACCCGAAGAAGCCCTGGAGACTCTGGCCAGGGTCAACAACCTCGACTCGCTGCTGAGCCAGTACCGCCCCATCCGGGACCAGGCCCAGAGTCGGAGCGTTGAGTCCTCCCGGGCCGGTCGGCGGGCAGAACTGGAGGCGGAGATAATCTCCACGGTTACCGACCTGGAGCCTGTATTCGATCCTTCCAGAGGCCCGGGGCCGCAACAGTCGGAATCGGCTGTAGATTCCGAAGTCCCCGAGGACGAGACGGCTTCCGGCCAGGAAGAGGTTGAGGAGACGCCGGCGAGCCTGGCGGATGTCGACGGTATGGAGCCTGCCGACCAATGGGACGAACTGCTGCCCGTGGACCTGGTTGCCTGTGAGCCTGAGCCGGAAGCCTTGACCCCTGCGCCCGAAGCTATGACCCTGGCTTCAGAATCCCAGGATGCGGCGGCGGAGATGCTGACGCCGGTACCCGAAGCGTTTAACCCCGCTTTCGAAGCGCCGAGCCCGACGCTCGAATCGTTGAACTCCAGGCTGGAAGCCTTGACCCCCCCGCCCGATTCGCTGGACCCGGAGCCGGGCCAGGGCCAACCTGCCGATGTCAACGTCAGCATACTGGCCGGGTTGCAGTCGCTGCGGGAAGACCTGGAACAGCTCAAGGAACAGTTGTCCGGCGCCAACAGCAGCGGAAGCGCTGGCCAGGAACCCCAGGTCCCGGAAGATGGCCTGACCCCGGATCCCGCCAGCGGATTCCAGGAGACGGGCCTGGCGGTGGCGGTGATGCGGGCCAGGGAATGGTATTCCAACCGGCTGATTTTCCGGTTGAATTCCGAGTCCTGGGTGGAGGGCAACCCCTACGATGACCACCAATCGGTCTCCGATGCCCTGGAATGGCTGGCGGCCACCTACTATTCGGCTCGCCAGGGGGAATTCGATTACGCCCAGTTGAGCGAGTCGCTGTACCGGGCCTGCCGCTGGAAGTATTCCAGCAATCAGTCGGACCGTTCCTTCTTCCAAAGCGAGGGCCACTACCGCATGCTGGTAAACGGCCGCGCCTATTTCCTCAACGAGACCATCGGCAAAGGGGTGGGCGAAGACCCGGTGAATGCCATCCGAATCGCCTTCTACTGGGACCGCCAGCGGGCGCGGGTAGTCATTGGCTACATCGGCCAGCACAAGCCCGACACCGGCGTCTAACCGCCTCGCCGCAACATTCTGCTTAACCCCCGTTCGTGCCTGCAAAGCGCTTGGCGCTGCGAGACCCTTGGTTCAACAGAATCGCATTGATGGGTTGGGGTTTAACCGTCATTCCGGCTCAAGGCCGGAATCCAGGACTGCTACTGTGCTCCGCCATTGGCTTCCGGCAGCCTCGGTCGTCCGTAAGCCGCCGCGGACAGGGCAATCGCGCCTTAAATTCGGCCAGCTACTTTAAGGAGAGGTCATGTCGCCCTGAGCCTGCCGAAGCAGAATGTCCGCCCTTGGCGGGGGCCTAATCCGCCTATGGCGGATCCTCTCAGCCCGGTTGCGGGTGTGAAAGCCCGTCTGTAGGTTGGAGTTTGCCCGCCGCGGCGGGTTCGGCTTAGCGCAGAGTGACGGTCCGTTAAGACGCGAATGCCCTGCACCGCCGACGCTTGGCGGGACGCCATGACCGCTGTCAAAGTATCAGCCTCCACTAAAGACGCCATTCCCCTGATGGTGAGGCCGGCCTCACCACAACTCCCCGCCAGGACGCCACTCCGCCGACAGGGATTGAGTCAGGTCCAGCGGCGGCGTGCGGGGCAGCCTCAAAATCATCACCCGTTCCTCCGGCGTGGGAACCAGCGCCGTCGAATGGGCTGGCGGCTCCGGTCCCTGTCGGATGAATAGCGGCCCGGCCCAGTATTCCCACCCCAGGTGGCCATAAAGCCCGGTGTCCGCCGGACAGAGCGCGGCCAGGTCATACTCGTCCAGGGCAGCTTGCTCGGCCAGCTTCCGCATTACTCCGGCGCCAATACCCCGATTCCGGTGGTCCGCCAGAGTGGCCACCAGTTCCACGTACGCCGTCCGCAGCAGGGGGCCGCGCCCGACCTGCAGCCACCGGGTAACTATCATGCCGTGCCCTGTCAGGGTTGGGCCGTACCGGACCAGCACGTGAAGGTCGGCGGCGTAGGCTGAAAACAAGTGGGAAATGTCTTCCCCGTAGGCCTCGTTGCACATGCGCACAATTTCCGCCCGGCCCGTCTCGTCAAGCCTATTGGCCTCAATTACCTGCAGTTGATAATGGTGCAACATCAAACGTGAAAAGCCCCCGCGTTTGATGGACGCGGGGGCCTGATTGCCCGTGTTCTGTAACGGGGTGAAAGTTCCTAGAGACGGGCCCCGTCGTACATTCCTACGAAGTAGGGAGGGATCTTCCGGTAAATCTGTATCCGGTTCCGCTGGGAGTCTACGATGAACAGGCGGTCATCGTCGTCAATTTCCACGCCGATGGGGCCTCGCAGGAACCGTTCCCGTTCCAGCCCCTGGGCGATCTCCCGCTGGAGTTTCATATCCGGGTTGGCATCCAGCTTGGTGACGCCCCACTTGGACAGGGTGGCGTCGCCCATAATCACCAGGATGAACTGGCCGTTGCTGTCAAAGACCTGGACCCGGTCGTTGTCCCAGTCCGCCACGTAGATGACTCCGTCCTTGTCCACTGCCACGCCGGTGGGACGCTTGAGCTCGCCCTCCTCGCTGCCGGTGGAGCCGAACTTCATCAGGAAGTTGCCGTTGGCGTCGAACTTCTGAATCCGGTCATTGCGCCAGTCGGCAACATAGATATTGCCTTCCAGGTCAACGTCGATGCCCCAGGGCATGTTCAGTTCGCCGTCGCCGCTTCCAAAGCTGCCAAAGGAGGAAAGGTACTGTCCGCCCTTGGTGTACTTCTGGACCCGGTTGTTGCCCGTGTCCACCACCAGCACGTTGCCGTCAGCGTCAAAGTGGATGCCCGAAGGCTGGCTGAACTCGCCCTCGCCCTCGCCCGCCGCGCCCCAGGACCCCAGCCAGTCGCCGTCCTTGGAGAATATGGCGACCCGGTTGAGCCACTCGTCGGTGATGTACAGGTTTTCCTCGCTGTCCAGGGCAATGTCCGTCGGCCAGACCAGCGAACCGTCGGCGGCGTTCTCGCCCGTGTCCATCAGGTCGCCGCCCAGCCTCCCGCCGTTACCGATTTCGCCGATGTAGTCTTCATCAACGGTACAAACGGTGATGCGCTTGGAGTCGGCCCGGTAGTCATAGGCCCGGTTGACGACGTACATTACGTTGTCCGCGCCCCGCGCCAGCGAAACGGGGTTCTTGAAGCCCGGTCCGGCCTCCTCGCCCCGTCCAATAGTGTGGGTGTAACGATAAGTTACACCTTGAACTTGCGTTGTCATTCTCATCTCCGCCAGGCAAGTTGAAGAGAGCGCCGGTTAAGGCGCTCTCCAGGGTGCGCTGGTCTTACTTCTTGATGAAGTCCATCTTCTCGAAGCTGCCGTTCACGATGGGCTTGGCGTCCAACCCGAACCAGTCTTCCAGTATGGTCGTGTACAGACCCCGAAAGTCGTTGTTGAAGTGCAGGTCGCCGTCCAGTAGCTTGTCCTCTTCCAGGGACGGATACTCGCCGTACAGGCCGCCCTTGATGCAGTCGCCGATGATGTAGGCGGCGCCGCCCGAACCGTGGTCCGTGCCCGAACCGTTGTCATGCACGCGGCGGCCGAACTCGGTGAACACCAGCAGCATTACGTTGTCGGAGGCGTTGTGCTCCTTCAGGTCCTGGTAGAAGTCGTTGACCGTGCGGGAAACGTTGGTCACCAGGTTGGCGTGGGCCGTCAACTGGGTGGCGTGGGTGTCGAAGCTGTTGTACGGGGCCGTGGTGTACAGCACCCTCGTGCCCAGCCCGGCGCAGTGCACCTGGGCAATGTTCCGCATGTACTGGCCAATGGACGTGTCGCTGTACTCCACGCTCGAAGTGTACTGGGCGGGAGCGGTGGCCAGAATGTCGGCGCCCTTCAGCGCGTCCATGCCCGTCTGGGACAGGTAGTCCACCACCGGGCCCTGGCCCATGGCCGGGGAATACATGCGGGCGAAGATGTCCAGGGCCTCGGACCGCTGCTCTTCGGCCTCAATAGTGGTCAGCACTCCGTAGCTCTCCAGGTTGCCCACGGAGGCCACGGGAACGCCCGCGGCAACCATGGCCCGGGGAAGACCACGGCCGAAGTTGACGCCGGTCAGCACGTTTTCCTTGCTGGGGTCCAGTTCCTTGATGGCCCGGCCCAGCCAGCCCTCGTCGGCGATCTTTTCCGGCTCGCAGGTGTGCCAGATGTCCATGGAGCGGAAGTGGGACCGGTTGGGCACCGGGTATCCCACGCCCTGGATCACCGCCACCTTGCCCTCGTCGTAAAGGGCCTTGAACTCGGGCATGTTGGGGTTGATGCCCAGCTCGTCGTTGATGGGCATTACCTGGTCCACGGGAATGTGGACGTTGGGCCGGTTGTCCATGTACAGCGGGTTGGTGTACGGGACAAAGGTATTCATGAAGTCGTTGCCGCCGGATAGCTGAAGAACTACCAGGACCGGATCTTTCTTGGTGCTGGTCATATCTCCTCCTTTATGGTCGTCTCTTTAAGCTCGTTCTCTGTCCGGCTTCCCGTCCCGTCCCTACCGAGCGGCTGAGCGGGGAAGCCGGTACATCTCTCTCAAGCGCCCCTAGGCGAACTGGTACTCCTGGGTGGCCACGATCAGCTGCAGCAACTGGCTGACCTGGCTGGCGAATTCCTCGCTACCGGTGTGCAGTTCGCTGGCCTTCACGGCCTGGGACAGGAACAGGTCTCGGGTCTCCTGCATCAGGGAGTAGCCGCCCAGCAGTTCCAGGCAGCCGTCCAGCAGGGCGTCGGCGGATATTACCTCGCCGCGGGAAGCCAGGCGGGATACGATGTCCTGGACGCCGGGGGAATCCATGCGGCCCATTTCGCCGGCGGCGAAGTTGACCCGCTCGACCAGCGTGCCGCTGTCAATCCATTCCTTGCCCGTGTGCCAACCTTCCACCGTCGGAGGGTTCAGCAGGTCCTGGCCCATGTAGCGGATCTGCAGGGCCGGATCGTAGAACCGGGGCTTCGGAGTCTGGAAGTCGCCCACTATCCGCAGGGTGCCGCACACCACCTCGGAGGGGTTCTTCACCTTGGCAAACCGGGCGTTCTTGAAGCTGTCCGAGTTGAACAGCACCCGCAGCATGGACCGGATTTCATAGCCGGAGCGGAAGTACTCGTCCTCCAGGGCCTTGATCAGTTCCGGGTCCTTCGGCGGAGTGTGCTGCCAGGCCGGGACCTGGGGCTCGTCGGCCACGAAGAAGTTGTAGAGGTGGCGGGCCACGAAGCGCGCGGTGGCCGGATTCTTGCAGATGATCCGGACCACGTCGTCGCCGTTCCAGTTGCCGGTCTCCCCCAGGAAGGTCTTGTCTTCTTCAATGTGGTCAAACTTGTTGTAGAGGAACCGGTTGGCGTAGCTGCCGTACGGATACCTCGGGATGGCGTTGGCGATGGTCCAGCCGGTAAAGGCCTGGGCGCACGCCTTGACATCGTCTTCGCTGTAGTTGGCCTCGCCGTCCATGCCCACGCCCATGGAGAAGAGCTCCAGCAGTTCGCGGCCCCAGTTCTCGTTCACCGCTTCCTTGTGGCTCAGCTGATTGTCCAGGTAGTAGAGCATTGCGGGGTCGGTGGACAGGAACATGAGCAGCTTTTCGAAGTTGCCCAGGCCGTGCTGCCGGAAGTTGTTCAGCTCCAGCAGTATCTGGCGAGCCCGCATGCACTTGGAATCGCCCACGCAGAAGATGCCGTGCCAGAACAGGCAGATCTTCTCTTCCAGCTGGCGGGGAGAGTTGACCATCCGGTAGGTCCAGTATCCCTGGTTTGCCATCAGGCCGTTCATGTCGCGCCAACCGTGCATGTACCGGTTCATCACGTCCATCTGCAGGTCGGGCTGCTCTTCGGGGTGGAGCAGTTCTTCCACGGTGGCCTCATATCCTTTGGCCGCCCGCTGTTCCAGCTCCTCGTAGGACGCGCCAAAGCCGGCCCGGCGCATCAGGTGTGCCATCAACATGATATCGTTGCTATCTGCCATACCTTTTACTCCTTCTCTCAGTTTCTCCGGTTCATCAGCCCGCACTGTCCCAGACAAGCAAAGCCGACAGATACAGTTGGGCTGATGCGAGAGCTTCGCCTAAGGTGGCAACTGCTTTCTGCCGGTATATGTGCAGTGGGATTATAAATGCTGCCGGCCCAATTGTCCAATACTGGCGCAATTTTTCACCGGTCTTTTGCCGGCCCTTGACCAACCCCTTCGCCGCCCTCCTTCTTCGCACCCCGAAATGACTGACATTCCCCCCCTTGCCAACCCGCATAACACCCCTCCACCATAAAACTACAAACCATCTAAAAGCCCCCACCCGCTCATCCTGAGCTTGCGGAATCCGCCTCAGGCGGACCTTTGGCAGATCGAAGGAAGCCCCCTTCGTGGACAAACAACAACTAAACAACCAAAGGAGCCAACCATGCTGACCCTCAGCCAAATCAGAAGAGAAATCCGCGCCCTCCAGCGCAAATACCACCGGGAACTGTCCATCTACCGCATGCGCCGCATCACGGAGGAAGTCCATTACGACTACGCCCGCGCCGTGGCCGACCGGCAGGAACCCCCCAAGCCCCAGCAAATCATCCGCCGCATCGCCGACCAGGGTTTCCGGCTCACCACCTGGATGAACCTGCTCAAGTACCTGGAAAGGGTCAGGGAGGCGGGGGACATCCCCGATCCCCGTAACATGGTGACCAACCTGCTGCCCTGGGTCTGGCAGAGCAAGTACGACCGCCTGCTGTCGCAGGAACTGCCGCCCCCGGAACCCAGACCCGACCTGGGCCTCCTCTGGGCCCGCCGGTTCGCCACCACCTGAGGAACGGAACAACAAACCCAGCTCACCCCGTCAGGGCAACCGCATCTTAAACATAGGCAGACTCCCTGACGAGAGGTCATGTCGCCCTGAGCTTGCCGAAGGGCCTGAAATCCTACCCACCAGCCTGGTTTCAGGTCCGAAAGCACGTTCGTAGGATGGATTCTAGAGTCTTCGTCGTAGTTCACCCTGAGCCGGGCCGAAGGGCTCTGAGTGACAGTTCGATAAGGCCCGATTGCCCTGGCGCCCCCTCTCCCTCTGGGAGCGGAATTCGCCTCAGGCGGACCATTGGCGGAGCAAGAAGCCCCAAGTGGCCCAAAACGGCCCAAAACGGCCCGGAAAAAAGGAAAAGTGGGCCGCTTTCCTGGGGTCAGCAGATAGGAAATTCCCCGGTTCCGGCCCGTAAATGGTCCGGTTGGACCACTGCCTAGGCCAGCTTTCAGATACGAAACGGCCCAAAACGGCCCAAAATGGCCCGGATTTCAAAAAAATGCTGATTTCGAGTCCCTTTCTAGATAGAGCATGGGCGAACTGTAAGAGAGCAATGGAGCGTTATCGGGCCTGCCCCTCCGCTCACCCTGAGCCTGTCGAAGGGCTCCCTACCAGGGCAATCGCGTCTTAAATGCGGCCAGCTACTTTAAAGAGAGGTCATGTCGCTCTGAGCCTGCCGAAGCAGAATGTCCGCCCTTGGCGGGGGCCTGATCCGCCTATGGCGGATCCTCTCAGCCCGGTTGCAGGTGTGAAACCCCGTCTGTAGGTTGGTGTTTACCCGCCGCGGCGGGTTCGGCGGAGTTTAGCCTGAGCCGGGCCGAAGGGCTCAGGGGACAATTGGCTAAGGCGCGATTGCCCGGCACTCCCTACCCTTCCGGTTGACACCGTCCCCGTTTGCCCGTAGGCTGTTTGCCGATTCACATAAGGCCCGAATTTCCAATTCCACCTATGGAAGGAGCTTGGACCATGCGCAGCATCGATATTCACGCCCACATAACCCCCGAAAACTGCCTCAAGGCCATGCGCGAGGGCACGGGCTACTACGCCCTCAGCCCCCAACAGGTGGCCAGCAAGTTCCAGGGCTATACCCCCAGGGGGATGTGGACCCCCGAAGAGCGGATCCAGGACATGGACTCCCTGGGCGTGGACATTCACGTCCTGTCGACCCATTCCTTTCTTTATTGTTATGACGGCGACCTGGACACCGTTGTTGCCATGAACCTGGAGTGCAACGACTACGTGGCCGGCTTGACCAGGCAGTATCCTGATCGTTTCTCCGGCCTGGCCAACCTGCCCATGCAGGACATGGCCGCCTCGGTTGCCGAGCTGGAACGCTCGGTTAACGACCTGGGCCTGAAGGGCGCCATGATCGGCGACAACGTCAACGGCAAGACCTACGACAATCCGGAGTTCTTCCCCCTCTGGGAAGCTGCGGAACAGCTGGGCGCCGTAATGCTGATCCACCAGGACGGCCCCACCGTGGTCAGCCCCCGGAACAACAATTACCACCTGTCCAACACTATCGGCAACCTGGCCGATCGGGCCGTCACCTTCGCCTCCTTCGTTTTCGGCGGCGTGATGGACAAATTCCCCGACCTGCGGGTTTGTCTCTGCCATGGCGGCGGATACGCCTGCTACGGCATCGGCCGCATGGACCGGGGCTGGCAGGTCCGTTCCGAGGCGCGGGTCAACATCAACCGGCCGCCCAGCGAGTACCTGCGCAGCTTCTATTACGACTGCCTCACTCACAGCGAGGAGGACCTGCGGTACCTGGTGGACTGTGTTGGCGTCGACCGCGTCGTGTTTGGCACCGACTGGCCGGCCGACATGCAGATTGACTGGCCCGTCTCCTGGATTCTGAGCCTGGAAAGCCTGACCCGGGAGGAGAAGGAAGCCATCCTCTGGAAGAACCTGGAGGAAATGCTGGGCCTGTAAGGAGTTGCATCTGCGGCTTGCTTCGCCAAGCCGACTCGCGAACTCCTGAGACTTCTTCCGCGGTACCAGTAGCTCGACAGGATTGAAGTGATGACTGACAGCAGTACCCGTCATACCGGCGCAAGCCGGTATCCACTATCTGGAGCATTGTGATTCCGGCCTGCGCCTCAATGACGCCTTGCAGCTCAGGATGGCTCGTCAAACCGAACGGTAACCGGATTTTCCGCCAATACTCGCAAAAGGCGGGAATTGTCATGCTAGTCCCGCAAAGCTACAATGGATTGGTGTTGATTACATAACATCACGATCATGGAGGCAGACATGGGTTTTGGGAGTAGTGGAGGGGTGAAGCCATCTCGGTTGCCCGTAATCCTTATATATTTAACGATTAGCTGCGTGGTCTTGCTGTTCTTGGGCGCCTGTGGGGGAGAAGACCCCACCCCGGTTCCGCCGCCTACGGCTGCTCCGGTAGTAATTGCGGCGCCGCCCGTCCAGCCGGCGCCTACGCTGCCGCCGCTGCCTACCGAGGAGCCGGTTGCCGCGCCGTCGGGGCCGGTGTCCACTCCCCTGGTTATTATGCCTGGCAACCGCTTCAGCGGCCGAGCGGCCGTCGCCGAGCCTACTTTGCCGCCTACGGTGGAACCCACGCCGGAACCTGTGGTGGAACCCACACCGACGCCCCTGCCCAGGCCCACGCCCACCGTCGTTATCCGGCCCAACTTGCCCACCGAAACGCCGGTCCCCGTCAGGAATCCCTCCATTACCATCAACCCTGGCACTGGGCAGCCCGGCACGGGCGTCACCGTGGCTGGCTCCGATTTCGCCACCGGTTCATCGGTGGGCGCGGTAAGTTTCGGCGGGGTAACCGCTTCTCCGAACCCGCCCGTTACCGTCGACTCCCTGGGCAGTTTCTATGCCACCATCGTTGTTCCCGATGTGGCCGCCGGCAACTACAACCTGTCCATGACCGTGGGTCCGGACTCCGCCTCGACCAGCTTCACCGTCCAGGCGGCGCCCTCGGGTCCCCAGGTGCCGGCTGGTTCACCGATAGTCAATACCCTGGCTCCCCTGGCCGGAAACCTCCAATGGGTAGCCTACTTCGACAACGCCACCAAGAGCTGGTCGCTGTACGACCCCACCGGGACCTTTAACTCCGGTTTGCTGCCCTTCATTCTCAGTCCGCCCACCGATCTCAGCGCCTATGCGCCGCTGACCTCCTTTGACACCAAGCACTCCTACTACTGGAATCTGCAACGGGCAGTTACCGTGACGATAGCCGGCAAAGAGTACGAATTCAAAACGGAAGGCTTCAACGTGAAATGACCTGCGGGGAGCAGGTACGGGCGACCGGACGCCCGCATAAAAGCCTCAAAACGTCAAACGGGACGGGCCTCGAACCAGGGCCCGTCCCTTCGATAACTCGGATCCGGCAAGGAAATCGTTGACCGGCTTTGTGGCCGGCCCGTCGCGCCCGTGAGGGCGGATGCTCGGTGGAAGCCGGGGTTGACTGGGTGGTCCTGTCTAGCCGACGATAACCTGCTCGTCGATGGCCCGCTTCCGCAGGTAGGCGTTCTTCTCAATGTGGTTTCGGACGTTGATCAGGCCCGTCTCCACCAGGTATGACTCCACTTTTCGGGCCGCGTCTTCCTGATCCGACTGGGCCAGCAGGTCGCACACCCTGTCTCGCAGGTGCCGCAGCGACCAGGCCACCTGCTGATCCACCGTGGCCACTCCCTCGGGAAAGTCCACGTGGGAATTGCCGGGCGTGCCCAACCGGTCGTAGCCGCCGCTGTGCCAGTGGCCCCGGTCTGCGTGGCAATCGAATCGCAGCACCTCTTCGTTGCCCACGTCAACGCCTATAGTCGGCCCTCCGCAGCTGGTTCCCCGAATGGACAGGATGCGCAGCGGCCAGACGTAGGCCGACACCTGCCCGTCGGCGGACAGGGGTACGTGCAGTTCCTCGCCCCAGTATGCTTCTCCCGTGCGCTTGGTTGCCATAAGTCACTCCTCCCAAAGGCTAGGGTATGCCTGGCTGGCAGTTTACTCCCCTCTGGCCGCCGATTCCAGCACGGCCAGATCAATCTTCTCCATTTGCAGCAGTGCGCCCATCACCCCCTCCGCATTGGCTTCCAGCAGCGCCCCCAACTGCGCCGGTACCACCTGCCACGACACGCCGAACCGGTCCCGCAGCCAGCCGCAATGCTCCTTCTGTCCGCCCTCTGACAGACCTTCCCAGAAGTGGTCCAGCTCTTCCTGGGAGTCACAGTTGACAACGAAGGATATGGCGGGAGAGAACTGGAACATGGGCCCGCCGTCCAGCGCGGTGAACTCCTGCCCCGCCAGCAGGAAGGACACGATGGCAGCCCCTTCCGCCGGCCCCGCGGCCAGTGGAGAACTGCTTACAATCCCGGAGTCGGGGAACAGGGATACATACAGCTCGGCGGCCTCCTGCGCCTGCCCGTCAAACCAGAGGAATGGGGTGATCTTCTGCAACTCGGCCATCGCTCCTAACTGCCCCTCTCCTTCATTTCTTCAGGCATCAGGCTTTCGTCAACTGCCATCGCCTCCCAGATATGGCCGTCCAGGTCCTGGAAAGCCCGGTAATACACCCAGCCGTGGTCCGCCTTCTCCCGGTACACACTCCCTCCGGCGGCTACTGCGCTGGCAATCATGGCATCAACGGCCTCCCGATTAGGAGTAGACACCGCAACCAGCGCTTCCGAAGTGACATCGGCATCGGCAATAGTCTTGCCGGGGATGAAGCCGTCAAAGATGGAGCGGGGCAGCAGCATCACATAGGACCTATCACCGATGATCATGCAGGCGCATTTGTCGTCCGTGAACCGGTCGTTGAACTCGAACCCCAACGCCGCGAAGAACGCCTTTGATCTTTCCAGGTCCTTGACCGGTAGATTGACGTAAATCTCTCGGTTAAACGGCATAATTGCGCCTCCGGCGGTATGGCGGCAATATAGCCTACCCGCGCAGCCATGTCTATTGCTGTCTTATTGCCGTAAGCAGATGGGTTGGCATGAAGGGAAGCGGTTTTGCCCAACCTGTCCCGAAGCCTTACAATGCTGGCCCATAACCTCCCATCTCCCCGGCAAGGAGAAACGCTATGACCGCAACCAGCGCCGCCAAGGCAACGGCCCTCGCCTGGATCCAGAATCACCGGCAGTGGCTCTCCGACTTTCACCAGGAGATCTGGGCTTACGCGGAACCTGCCTACCGGGAGTACCGGTCGGCGGCAGCCTATGTGGACCTGCTGCGCCAACAGGGATTTGCCGTTGAAGAGGGGTCGGGCGCCATGCCCACCGCCTTCTCCGCCACCTGGGGCCATGGCGGTCCCGTCCTGGGGACCTTCGCGGAGTACGACGCGGTACCGGGCAATTCGCAGCAGGCCGTCCCCTACCCGGCTCCCCGAGAGGGGCTGCATCCCTGGGCCGCGGGGCACACCGATCCTCATTCATCCCTGGGCGTGGCGGCGTTGATGGGCATCCTCGGGGCCAAGGCGGCCATGGAAACCCACGGTCTGTCCGGCACCCTTCGTATCTTTGGGGAACCGGCGGAGAAAGTCTGTGGGTCCAAGCCCGTACATGCCGCCAAGGGCTATTACGACGACCTGGACGCTGCCGTGGTGTACCACCCCCACACAACCAACACCGTGGCGTGGGAGACTCACTGTGGTTCCTACTGGAGCGTGGTATTCACCTTCGAGTGCCGAGATCCTGAGAAGTGGATGGATGCCAGCCTGCTGGCAGCCCCCGACCGGCCCCACACTGTCGCCCGCTGCCCCGGTGCCCTGGACGCCGTGTGCCTGATGTACACCAGCACCAAGTACACCAAGGAGGCTATGTTCCCTCACACGGGCACCTGGACCCTTAACGAATACATAATGGCCGGCGGCCAGTGCACCTCCGACAACTTGCCGCCCCGCATCGGCCAGATCCAGTACGCCTGGCGTTCCCCAACCCTGGACATCCAGGAACGCATCTACCAGGTGCTGGAGCGCAACGCCCGCCATGCCGCTGAGGCAACGGGTTGTGTGGTTTCGCCCCGCTGGGTGACTAAGACCCGGGTGGGATTGCCCAACCTCGCTTTGGCCGATTTGACCTACCGGAACCTGGCGCAGGTTGGGGCGCCGTCCATGAACGACGCGGCTCTCAACTTCGCCCGGGCCATCCAGGAGACCCTGGGCCTGTCTCCCATGGAAGAACCCTTTACCGCCGATAATCTGCGGCTGCAAACGCCCCAGGACTACGAGGCGGTCCAGCAGCGCAGCCTGCCCCCCTGGCAGCACAACTTCACTTCGGACGACTATGTGGAATACACCTGGCATGCGCCCACGGCACGCCTGCACACCTCGCGACCCAGGCTCCGGACGCCGGCATCCGGCTATTCCTATCCCATGTGGACCCTTAACGCTATGGGCGGCGTGCGGGACTGCATTGACCCAGGAATGTTCGCTGCGGGAAAGACCATCGCCGGAACCTTGGCTGATCTTCTCACTGAACCACAGGAACTGGGCAAGGCGCAGGAAGAATTCAGGGCCAGGACAGGAGGCGGAATCGGAGGAGACCAGTGGGTTGCCCCTTTGCTGCCACCCGAATTTCCCCCACCGGTGGACCTGCGCTGGCCCGAGTACATCGAAACGCCGCGAGGCCGGGAATGGTGGATTCCCACTCCGGCGGTGTGAGAGCAGCGCTGAGCTGTTCGAAATTGAGAGCAAGGAAGAGATGGCGATGCCTACCATGGAGATCGGGGTCCAGTTTCACTTGCCAACCTATGCCCATGTTCCGCTGCCCCACCTGGTGGAACTGGCAAAGGAGGGTGAGGCCAGGGGCGTTTCCCAGTTGTGGGTAACCGACAACCTGCGCAGCCGCCAGTCCTACGTTACCCTGGCAGCCATGGCCTGCAACCTGCACATCAAGCTGGGTACGGCCGTAACCGTCCAGTATTTCCGCAACCCGGTGGACCTGGCGGATTCGGTGGCTACCCTGGGCGAACTGATGGACGGCAGGGAACTGTCCATCGGCCTGGGACGGGGCAATCCCCGCACGCCCCGGCTGATACGCACGCCCCGGCCCGTCAGTGTGCTCAGGGAGACAGCCCAAAGCCTGCGCCGTTTGCTGGACGGTGAGGGAGTGTGCTTTGCCGACTATCCGGCGCTGCTGGACTATTATCATTTCAATCCCGATGCCACTTTTCAGCTGAACTTCAGGCCCTCCTCTCCGGTGGCGATCTTCTGCGGCAGCAACGGCCCTCGCGGTCTGGCAACGGGGGGCAGAAACATGGATGGCCTGATTTTCGGCGGCCACTACCTGGCGGCGCTTCGCACCGGACGAGTACCTGAACTGCTGGACATTTTCAACAAGTCCCTGCCGAAAGAGAAGGGCGCTAACGTGCCTCGTGTAGCGGAAATCAAGATATCCCTGTCCGGCAATGCGGACCGAGCGCGGGAATGGGTCAAGGAAAGCGCGGGTCACCGGGTCTTGAACATGTACCGCCAAGGCTACACGCGGGAGGACATCGAACGGATGGGGGTGGCCATAGCCGACATTGAGAGATTGGACCTGGCTGAAAAGAACGGCGCTACGGGGACGGAGTTCGATGCGTTGGTGACTGACGGAATGGTGGATGCCATCTTCATCGCCGGCGCTCCCGGAGATTGCGTAGAGCGATTGGTGGAGGTCCGCGACATAGCCCGCAGCCAGGGCTTCACCCAGTTGATGTTCTCGGAACTGGGTCCCGATGTGGACGAGGCAGTATCGCTGCTGTGCGATGATGTGGCGCCGAGCCTCTAAGGATGGGGCTGACTACTGCAGGTATGTAAAACACGGGCGGGTCCATGACCCGCCCGTTATTTTCTCGGTCATCCCGACTATTTGTCGGAGCTGTTACCGGTATTCCGGCGCCGTGGGGAAAAGGGACAGCAGGGGTGACACGGTGGCTATCGATTCGCGGTCGATACTCTCCACCGTTGTCTTGCCGCACATGCCCATTGTGGCTTCCAGTTCGTCCCGAAGCATTTCCAGCACCGACTTGACGCCTTGTTCTCCGTCCACCGCCAGGCCCCAGAACAGGGGCCGCCCGATGAGAACCGCCCGCGCCCCCAACGCCAGGGCCTTGAAGACATCGGATCCCCGGCGGATTCCGCCGTCCATGTAGACCTCGATGCGCTCGTTAACCGCGTCCACCACCTGGGGCAGCACCTCGATAGTGGCAAAGGTTGTGTCCAGGTAACGGGTGCCGTGGTTGGAGACGATGACCGCCCTGGCGCCGTGCTCGGCGGACTGGTACCCGTCCTCGGCTACCATGATGCCCTTGACCACCAGGGGCAGGCGGGTATTGGAAGCCAGCCAGTCCAGATCGTCATAGGTGGCCGCCTGGTCCCGGATGTCGTTGGCGCCGGAAGGAGCATCCAGCCCAAAACTCCAGGTGCTGCCGCCCACGTTCAGGGCGGGGTCGTAGTTGGGCGATGCCGGCCCCTGGTAGTTGTTGCGGATGTTGCGCTCGCGCTTGGGCTTCACCTTGGCATCCACCGTCAGGCAGAGGGCCGAATAGCCGGCTTCCTCGGCGCGGCGGGCCATTTCCAGGGTGAGACCCCGGTCTTTAAAGAAGTACTGCTGGTACCAGATGGGGCCGGTGGCGGCCTCGGCCACCTGTTCCAGGGTACGAGAGGCCTGGGCGCTCAGAACCATGAGCGTTCCGGCAGCGCCGGCGGCCCGGGCTGTGGCCAGTTCAGCTTCCGGGTGGGCCGAGCTGTGGTTGCCGGCCGGGTCCAGCATTACCGGAAAAGAGATTTCCTGACCCAGGGCCGTAGTGCTCATATCCCGCTCGCTGATGTCCACCAGCATCCTGGGTTTCATCACGATGGAATCTAGCACGGCGCGGGTGCGGCGGAGAGTAATCTCGTCGGTGGCCGCGCCTGCAATGAAATCGTACTCTCCCTTACCCAGCTTGCCTCGGGCAATTTCCTCGTATTCGTAGATGTTCACCGGGTTTGCGTCCATATCTATATCTCTAGAGTTCAGTTGGCGAAAACGTGGGCTAATACTATTACATATTGCCGACACTAAACAAGGACGGCAAATGGCAAGCCCTATATCAGGAAGGGATACCCTTGCCTACAGCCGGCTCTACCAATCGCAATGCCTGGCGATTCGGCGGGCTGCATGGGACGAACGGGGAGGTAACCGGATTCGGGTTACGTCCGGGTCGGGCGCACCGTGCTTGGGACCGGCGCTGGCAACTACCAAATATTTTGCGACTTTCGTAACAATAACAGCATATAAAGCGATAAGAGGTCAATAATACAATCAGACATGAAGATAATCTTAGTGAAATGACGCACAATGTTGACTAATGTTGCAAACTGTGAATAAATGACGCAAGCAGGAGGAAAGGAAGGGAATTATTTCCCTTGCAGGTTGCTTAATATCACTCTAAAGGAGGGTATTATGGTGACGCAAACGAAACCGAGAGCCCTGGTGATCGGAAACTATCGAGGAAGGGCAGGCATCATCCAGGCGCTGCGTGGGTCGCCTTTCGATATAGTTGAAGCCACCGAAAGTCGTCGAGGCATCAAGCACGTCCTTCAGGACGCTCCCAATGTGGTAATCATCAGTGGACTGACCAGGGACGCCAGCCACCTGAGCCTTCTTCGCGCCATTCGCTGCCTTACTTCCGTACCCATACTCGTCATCGGTTCCGGCCGGGAAACCTGCGCCAACGAGTTTCTGTTCCACGGCGCCAATGGCTTCGTGCCCTATTGTCGCCGCTTCGAAATGACTCCGGTCTACATCAACACCCTCTTGAGCCGCAACTAGGGCTTTCCAGGACTGATCCGGCCATGGGCATTGCCAATGCCGTGGGCATTGCTCATTCCCGTTCATTGTCCTGTGGCAGGTCCTTGCCCAGGAAGGGCGGACGCCCACTTTTCCCAGAGGAGGAATCAAATGGAGTTGAGAATTGAAAGCCGCAATTTCAATCTTGGGAGGCGGCTCGACGAGCTTGTTTCCCGGAAAATGGAACAGGTGCTGCGTCACCTGCCGGCTGTCGACGAGGCCAGCGTGGAGATCACCCTCGAACCCACCCGCGGCCGCCAGGAGCGTTACCTGGCAAAGATATCAGTCAACATCAGGGGTACAATTATCCGGTCAGAGGGTCGTGGCATTTCGGCTCTGTCGGCGGCACACAGCGCAATCGTTACCCTTGACAGGCTGGCAGCGCGCTTCAAGGGTCAGGTTTACCGCAGCCAGCGTACCCGGGAGCATGTTTCCATAGGGCAACTGCAGGCAGCCGAGGCCTTCGAACTGGACCGAGAGTTGGCCCGCGACTTAATGCCCGAGGACGAAGCTGTCGGAGCACTCTGAGTCTTCCTGTTGCATTGGTCCGCAACCCTGCAAGGGGGAGGGACTGCTACACAGAAACCATTTACTCGCAGGCCTCGGTCAATTTGGTGAAGGTGTCGGCGAAGGTGAAGTATTATGGCAATCGCGGCGCTCAGAGGAGGGCTTATGTATCAAAAAGTGTTGATTCCCCTGGACGGGTCCAAGGAAGCCGAAGAGGTGTTTCCGCTGGTGCAGAATGAACTCACCGAGGATGGGGAGGTAATCCTGGTCCAGGTGATACCGCCGGCCCGTACTCAGAAGATCGGCGACCACATAATCCTGGCCAGTCAGCAGGAAGAAGCCGATCGTTCAGAGGCCATGGCATACCTCCGGTCCCTGGCTCGGCAGCAGGACTGGTCGGCCGACAACTGGCGGCTGGAGGTTGAAGTAGCGAATTCGGTGGCGGACGGGATAGTCCGGTTGGCCGACCGGGCGGCGGTAGACCTGATCGCCATGTACACCCACGACAGAAAGCTCCTTGCGCGACACGTTAAGCGCAGCATTGCCAGGGAGGTGCAACGTCGGTCAGCAATGGAGGTGCGGGTGTTTGGCGCCCGGGAACTGCAGGAACTGGCGTCCGAAACTCCGTCGACCAGCGAATTTCAGAATGGCGACAACCGGGTGTTCAGGCAAATAGACGCCTTCGGAGATCTCTCAGCCGACCAGATCGAAAAGGTAGTTGCACTGGGGTCGAAGCGTAATGTGGAGGCTGGGGAATTGCTTGGCACCGGCGGCGAACTTGGCGAGTTCATGTTCGTCATCCTGGAAGGGGAAGCCCACCTGACGACCCATTCCGAGATCGGAGAAATCTCGGTAAGGATTGCCCGCCCGGGAGAAGCATTCCCACTGGCGGCCCTGCTGGGATCCGGTACTCTCATCACCTCGGGGGAGGCCCTGACCGACATGGAGGTGCTGGCTATTCCTAGGTCGGAGTTGCTGATGTTGTGCTCTAGGGAACCGGAAATAGGAATGAGAATCTACGCCGCGGTGGGCCGCCTGTTCTCCAATCGCTACGCCGAGACCCTTACGCATCTGACCATTAGCGCGGCCAGAGAGCTGGAGAGAGGCGATTCCTAGCCCGTATTGCCGGCATGCTGATGATATACTTGGGGCCGTATTTGCAGGGCAGGGGCCCATACCCGGGCCGATAACGCAGGTATTACTTTAGAGAGATTACGGGGGCGGAAACCTTGAGCGTACACGCTTACATATTGTTGAATCTGGAACCGGCCAAGACCCAGGCGGCGATCGATCGGCTGAAGAACCTGCCCGGCACGGCGGTGCAGGAAGTCCTGGGCCCGTACGACGCGGTAATGGAAATTGAGGCTGACACCCAGGAAGACATTACCGGCATGCTCCGCAATCGCATCCGGCCGGTGGACGGGGTAACCAACACCGTTACCTGCATGTGGCTGTAGTTCCTGCATGTGGCTGTAGTTATAGTAGCGGGCGGGCCCCGCCACTGTTCAGATTCTTTCCAGGGAGCGGAATGGATGTACATAAGGATGGTTTGGGGGCACCTGCGTCCCGGCAGGTGGGAGGACTATGAAAAGTATTACCGTGAGAATGTCTTCCCGCTGAATGATAAGGTTGAGGGCCTGGTGAGCCGGTCCATCCTCCGGGGCATAGACGGCGAGGACGAAGCGGTATCATTCAGTGTTTGGGACACCGTGGAGGACCTGCACCGTTACGAGTCCAGCAATTTACGAAAGCAGTTTGCCGACGACATCCAGCGCAATTTCGCCACAAGCTGGAGCTACATTACTGGCGAATACTGGGTAAGGACGTTTGAGGCAGTAGACGTAACCAAGATCTAGCAAGAATCCGAATAGAGGAACTCCACGGCATGGCCCCGTGCTTCAAGCGCGGGTCCATGCCGTTTTTGCACCAGCCCACAAAGGTGAACAGCTCAGGTTCTGCCGGTCAGGGGCTGGGTGAAACTGATTCTTGCTAGCAAGTTACGGATTGCAACGTCACATTACGGGTATTGTGGCAGCCTATCGTAACCAATGGAGTTTGCGGATATTGGTAGGCTCTAATTATCCAGAATGAGCTTTGCAATAGGAGCTTTTGTGGTAATATACGGCAAAGTTTCGGACAGGCCGGTCCGAGTATCCTTTCGACCTTCAAGGTTATATTGAGGAGGTAGTCTTATGGTGTCACGTTTGTCCCGGCTGCAGAGGTTATTGGTCTTGTCCGCCGTTTTTGCCATGTTGTTTGTGGTGGCCTGCGGCAGCGCCGCGCCGGAAACGGTGGAGGTGATCAAGGAAGTCCCGGTGGAACGGGAAGTAATCCGCGAGGTCCAGGTTGAGGTTCCCGTGGAGAGGGAAGTTATTAAGGAAGTCGAAGTAGAAAAGACCGTCGTGGAGGAGCGGGTAAAGGAAGTCGAGGTGGACAAGATTCTGGTAGCCACCCCGACGCCGGCGCCGGCACCGGAAGCTGCAATTCAATCGGAAGGCCACCTGCGTATAACGTATACTTCTCTGGGTACCGACGGTGTCTATCCCAAGGCCAGTAACGTGAACGCCGGCGGTAAAGATATCAATACTACTATCTATGACGTTGTTATAGGTTCCGATGCCCAGGGCGCCTTCAGCAAGGAAACCGGTCTGGCTAATGACTGGTCGGTATCTCCTGACGGCAAGGTGCATACCATCCACCTGCGCCATGGTGTCCAGTTCCACAATGGGGAGGAAGTAACTTCCGAGGACGTGACGTTCAGCGCGCTGGAGGTTATGGAGGACGACTCGCAAACGGCATTCATTAATGAACTTAAGCCGTTGTGGGATAGTTACGAGACTCCCGATGCCCATACGTGGATAATCAATTGCCACACTACTTGCCTGTATGCCCCATGGATTTTCTCCGGGGTGCGCGGCACCGAAGGTATGATTGTCCCCAAGGCCCACTACGAGGCCGTTGGCGAGGAAGAATTTGCCAAGGCTCCCATCGGCAGCGGTCCCTACCAGTTCGTTGGGCAGATATTGGGCGACTCAGCAGTGGTAGAATCCATCAACCGGCCCCACTTCCGAGGAGGCCCCAACGGCGGCATACCCAAGTACGCCCAAATAACCTTCCGCGGCGTCAGCGAGGAAACCACCCGCATCGCCATGCTGAAATCCAACCAGACCGACGTAATTGACGTCAGCCGGGAACGGATAGCCCCGCTGGCCGATGACGGCTTCAACATCTTCTACAAGGAACGGGCCCTGCTGACGGGAATGTATTTCTTCCAACAGTGGGAGGAGGGCAACCCCTTCGGGGACATCCGGGTGCGTGAGGCCTTGAACAAGGCCATCAACAGAGATGCCATCCTGGAGCATATCTTCCTTGGAAGGGGCAGCACTACGTTGTATCCTATGGGTAGTTATGCTGAAGCCAGTGGCTACGATCCTAATCAGAGTTCTTACCCATACGACCCGGACAGGTCGCGGCAGTTGCTGGCGGAAGCCGGCTACACCGAGGACAATCCGCTAGAGATCAAGCTGGCCATTTACTCCTTTGGCGGCATCGCGGAGTTCCCGAGGATGATTGAGGCCGTGGGAGCCGATTTTGAAGCGGTAGGCGTGAAGGTCAACTTCCAGCCCACTGAGTACGGCACGCTGCGCAGTATGCGCCGAGCGTTCAATCTCGGTGGAGGTTGGGTTGGCCCTTGGGGTACTCATAACCGGGCGGCGCCGGCGGAGATCTTGAGCATCGTCAAAGTGCTGAAGCATTCCACAGCAACATACACCACTTACAAAAACCCCGAATTCGATGCGATCATGGACAAGGCCTTCGCATCTACCGACCCGGAAGAGGTCAAGGTACTGATTAGCGAAATGCAGCAGCACCTGCTGGCCAACTACGACGGCATACCAATGGTTGAGGTGGATTCGTCCTTTGCGGCCATCCCGGAAATTACCTATTGGAACACCGGGAAGGACTCCTACGACAACAACGTGGACAGCCTCATCTTCCCCGACCTGCGGTGGTAGGAGTTGCTACAATTGGTGTGACCAATAAGGGTCAGGGGCGGGTCCAAGACCCGCCCCAACAAACCTGACCGGATGTATCTGGCTGAGAACCGCCGGTCGCCCCCGATTAAGGACGGATTATGCAACGCTACATTGTAATGAGGGTAGGACAGTCGATAATTGCCCTCATCATCCTGTCCATGATCATCTTCGCCCTGGGCCGTTTTACCGGAGACCCGATAATCCTATTGTTGCCGCAGGAAGCGACCATAGAAACGGAGCTCGCGCTTCGCGCCCACTATGGCCTGGACCAGCCCTGGCCGATTCAATACTGGAAGTTCGTCAGCAATGCGGTCCAGTTCGACTTCGGTGACTCCATAAAGGCCAAGCGCCCGGTAATGGATTTGATCGGGCCCAAGGTGATGAACTCGCTGCGGCTGGGCCTGGCGGGCATGGTTATCACTCTGATAATCGGCATACCGTTAGGCGTACTGGCGGCGGTTAAACGGGATACCTTCTTTGACGGAGGTGCCAAACTGATCGCCATCATGGGGCAATCGCTGCCCCAGTTCTGGGTTGGCATAATGCTGATCCAGTTCTTCACCGTCCAGCTGGATCTCCTGCCGGCGGCGGGGACCGGGGGGATCAGCCATTACATCATGCCAGCCTTTACCCTGGGGTGGTGGGTAGCAGCGGCGGTAATGCGATTGCTGCGTTCCAGTATGCTGGACGCCCTGGACGGCGAGTACATCAAAATGGCCCGAATCAAGGGACTGCCGGAATATAAGATCGTATGGAAGCATACCTTCAAGAATGCCCTGATTCCGGTATTGACCTTCGCGGGCACTTACCTGGCCACCTTTATCACCGGCGCCATCCTGGTCGAAACGGTGTTTGCGTGGCCGGGGCTGGGAAGGCTGGTGTATGACTCCATTATCTGGCGCGACTTTCCAACCCTGCAAACCCTGGTGTTGATGATTGCTGTCGTTGTGATTGCCGTCAACCTGGCAGTTGACATAGCCTACGCGTATATTGATCCCCGTATCAGGTACGACTAGGGAGGAGGGTGAACTTTGGCTATAACGATTACAACCCTGGCCAGAAGACCCGCCTTTTTTCAAAAGAGCAGGCAGGCCGCGGAAACCCTGAAGCGGGCGCCTCTGATACCCTTGGCGATCATTGTGATCGTCGTGTTCACGGCGACCTTCGCGCCCTTGCTGACCCCTCACTCCACCACTCAACCCTCGCTGGCAGACCGGCTGACTCCCCCGGTCTGGCAGGAAGGCGGTGCCTGGAACCACCCCTTGGGCACTGATGCCCTGGGTCGGGACCTGGCGACGCGGTTAATGTACGGGGGGCGCGTCTCCATGATGGTTGCGATATTCACGCTGGCTATCGGTGGGGGAATCGGCACTGCCATAGGGTTGGTGTCCGGTTACTTTGGGGGCCGGATAGATGCGGTATTCATGCGCAGCGCGGACAGCACCCTGGCCTTCCCCATCATCCTGTTTGCCATTCTCCTGGTGGTGGCGGTGGGTCCCAACATGGCTAACGTGGTGGTCGCCATTGCCCTGGTGCTTTGGGCCCGCTACGCCCGGGTCATACGGGGTGAAGTCCTGGCCCTGAGGGAGCGGGACTTTATCGCCCGGGCCAGGGTGTCGGGATGTTCCCACCTGCGGATCATCCTTTTCCACCTCTTCCCCAACACGGTGAACACCCTGTTGGTGCTGCTGACCCTGCAGGTGGGCTGGGTGATTATCGTTGAAGCGTCATTGAGCTTCCTGGGGGCCGGCATTCCGCCCCCGACTCCGGCCTGGGGCAGCATGGTCTCGGATGGGCGGGAATACGTAGACACCGCCTGGTGGGTGTCGGCCATTCCGGGCATCGCCATCATGCTGACCGTGGTTGCCTTCAACCTGTTCGGGGACTGGCTGCGGGATACGCTGGACCCCAAGCTGCGGCAGGTGTAACTCCAGGGATAAGAACATGGATGGACAAGATTAACAGGATTCAGTCGGATGAGTGATGGGGCGGGTCATTGCGACCCGCCCCATTCCTGTTTGATAAGGGAGAAGTAGCCCCTTTTGAGGAGGGGCACGTTCCCATACTGTCTTTCTGCCTCGAAAGGGGGAAGGGATTCTGAGGCGTTCTCCTAGTCGTAGCGGACGCGCTCGGAACTGCTGGGACCCCAGGGCGGCGGGGCTACCACGTCCCAGTCGGACACCACGTCCACCACGGCCGGGCGGTTGGAGGCAATGGCTTCCTCGATGGCGCCGGAAATATGGGCCGGATCGGTTACCCGGATGCCGAAGCAGCCCATGGACTCGGCTACCTTGGCCAGGTCGACGTCAGTGAACTGCCACATGGCGTCGGCGCTCATCCCCGGGTAGTTGGCATTGACAACCCGCTCGTCGCCGACGCGGCACTGGTTCAGGGAGCGATTGTCGTTGACGACGATGACGGCGTTGATGCCGTAGCGGTTGGCGGTCTCCAGCTCGGAAACGTGGTACCAGAAGCCCCCGTCGCCGGTGAAGGCGACCACGGGCCGGTCGGGCAGCGCGCACTTGGCGCCCAGAGCGGCCGGCAGTGCCCAGCCCAGGGAACCGGCGGCCCGCATGAATTCCTGCTCGGCGTGGTGAAGCTCGATGTAGGCGCCGGTCCAGATGCCGGCGTGGCCGGTGTCGGACACCAGCATGGCGTCGGAGGGAAGGTTGTCGGTAAATTCCTGGCAGATGCGTTCGGGGCGGATGGGCTGGGCGTCGGAGTTCCAGTCGGGGGCGACCTCATCCCGGAATCCCTGGACCAGTTCCTGCACGCGCTCCACCCAGTCGACGCGGGAGACGGGTTCCAGGGCCTCCACCAGGCGGGACACGGTGGCCTTGGCGTCGGCCTGGATGGCCACGGTGGTGGGGAAGCTGCGACCCAGTTCCGAGGGGTCGATGTCAATCTGGATTACCTTGGCGCCGGGCAGGGGAATGCGCCAGTCGAGGGTAACCTGGCTGCCGGTGTGGCTGCCGATGAAGATGGCCAGGTCAGCCTCGGCCACCACGCGGTTGGCGCACCAGCGGGAGTAGGCGCCGCACACGCCGACGGACAGGGGATGGTTCTCGGGAATGGCGCCCTTGGCGTTGAGGGAGGTGGCCACGGGAATGTTCAGCATTTCGGCCAGCTTTACGACCTCCTCCTGAGCGCCGGAGGAGGTGACGCCGCCACCGGCGACGATGACGGGCCGGCGGGACTCGGCCAGCACCTGGACCGTGCGACGGATCTGGTCGGGGCTGGGCTCGGGGCGGAGAGAGGACCGCTTCATGAAGTCCTCTTCGATAATGACCTCCATGTCGGCCTCGCCGTTTTCGATAACCTCGCCCTGGATTCCCATGAAGTCCATGTGTACCGGACCCGGGGCGCCAGAGGTGGCTTCGCGGAAGGCCTGGCGCAGGAGGTGAGGCAACTGCTCCACGGTGTCCACCGCCACGCTGTACTTGGTGGTGGAGCTGAAGGGCCGGAAGTGTTCAATTTCCTGGTAGGAGTTGCGGTACTGGTGAGACAAGGGTCGGTGGCCGGTAATGGCGATAACCGGAGAGAGGCCCAGGAAGGGGTCCTGCAGGCCGGCGGCCAGGTTGGCGGCGCCCACGGACTGGGCCATGCAGGCGGCGGGACCGTTGGAGGCGCGGGCGTAACCGTCGGCCATGTAGGCGGCCGCCTTTTCGCCGTGGCAAACAATGCGCTCGATACCCGCAACTTCCAGTTCCGCCAGTATGCGGCGGGCGATGGAGGGGACGTAGAATACATGGGTCATTCCGTATCCCTTGAAAGTTTCCGCCACAAACCTGGCGCCGGTCATTCTTGGCATGGGAAAACCTCCCTTGATTTCCATAGGTTAGACGGCTGAACATTAGCACCACGGGTAGTTGCAGTCAACCGAAGTCGGGGGCAGCCGTGGCCTCGGTTCCGTTGGCCGGAGGGCGAGGCGCCCTCGACCCGCCAAAGTTCCGCCTCAGGCGGATTCCGCGGGCTCAGGATGAGCGGGGATTTTTTTGTTTTCCGTGCCATTTTGGGCCGTTTTGGGCCTTTTCGTATCTGAAATCGGGCCTGGGCTGCGGTCCAACCGGCCCAGTTCCGGGCCGGCGCCCCGGCAATTTCCTATCTGTTGTCCGCCAAAAAGTGGCCCACATTCCCGTTTTTCCGGGCCGTTTTGGGCCGTTTTGGGCCGCTGGGGGGCCTTGCGCCCGGGGCCCTACCGCCAGAAGGAGAGGGGAGAGTTAGGCATCCGGAACGTTCCTTAACGAACTGTCACCCTGCGCCCTTCGGTCCGGCTCAGCCTAAACTCCGCCGAAGAGTCTGGAATCCATCCTACAAGCGTGTTTGCGTACCTGAAACCGGGCTGAGGGCCAGGATTTTAGGCCCTTCGGCAAGCTCAGGGCGACATGACTGCTCGTCAGGGAATCTGCCTATGTTTAAGATGCGGTTGCCCTAGAGAGCGGGACCTTCGACAGGCCCAGGATGATCCTTCGATCCGCCAAAGGCGGATGTTGCCACCTGCCAAGGGTCCGCCTGAGGCGGATTCCGCAAGCTCAGGAGGATCCTTCGACAAGCTCAGGATGAGCGGGTGGGGGTCTTTTAGATGGTTTGTAGTTTTATGGTGGTGGGGTGTTATGCGGGTTGGCAAGGGGGGAATGTCAGGGGAACGGGGGCTCTATGAGTTGGAGTTTTGGGTCTCCTGGGCAGGCACAGTTGGCCGCATAGTCTGAACTCGGTCGCCAGAGTCGACTTTCGGAGCCTCGACCGGGCTTCAGGGAAGGACTTGAGGCCCCCGCCAAGGGCGGACATTCTGCTTCAGCAGGCTCAGGGCAACATGACCGGCGCGGCAGACCCCTGGCGGGGGCGACATGACCGCCTCGGCGGACTCCTGGCGGTGCGACGTGGGCATAGTGGGATTCTGCTCGGCGGCGTTGATGGCCGGGAGCATTGATCGCATACCGGAACGGGCGGATTTCATCCATTTTGATTTTGGGTGGTCTGACCCTTTAACGTGGTCGTCGGGGCCGTATCGGAAAAAGACTCTGTCGCGTTGCCAAAGTGAGTATCTACTGCTTTACCCTCCCACGGCGGGCCGATTCAGGCTGGCGGGAAGTAAGATGCCAGTTTCCACACCGGGCTCGATATGGCCACTGTTGGCCGTATTTTCTCCGGTATCGCAAGGCGGCGGCCTCCGCATTAGCCCTGCTGCTATAGACAACCTTATGCCTAGACCTGGTACCGTCGAGGCATTTCGCGCAGCGGGGCAAACCCCTGACGTAGAAATAGTCGGGTGGAAGGAGTCTTCTCGCCCACAGGGCCAAGGCCAAGAAGATGGCAAATGCCGGCAGTAGGGACCAGGGATTGGCCCACATCCAGTCCAACAATTGGAGTACAAATCCCGTGGCATTCATAGTGGTTAGAGAGACGCCTGGAAGGAAATTACGTGGTCATCGGGGCGAGGAGTGGGCAAACAACTCCACTGCCTGCTTGAGCCAAGATCGACTGGTCAATAACCTAGTCTATAGCAATGATTGGATTTTACCCTTCTCCGAATGGCGATGTCGGCAAAGGCCATAGTAATCTAGCTGTGTAATTTGTATGTACGACAGGGCAGCCACAAGGTCTGCCCCTACGAAATTCGTGCAGCTGGAGCCAATCAGGCCAAAGTCAGGTATTCCATTGCTAGCGTCCGGACAGTTTCACCGGCAGTCCGGTACGGGCAGCCTCTTCGATGGCCAGGGTTACCTCGACGGTGCGGCGGCCCTCCCTTGCTGTGGTGTGAGAACAGGGAGTGCCAGCGGCCAGGTGGTCCAGCCAGGAGCGGGTCTCGTTGGCGATGGGGCCCCAGTATTCGCCCATGGCCCAGTCGCCGGAGGAGTTGCTCTGCATAAAGAGGGCGTCGACATGGTGGTCGGGCACGTAGGCGTGGGGGACGCCCTTGTCGGTGAAGAGGAAACTGTCCTTGTTGTCCATGTCGAGGACAATCACGCCGTCCTCGCCCAGCACTTCGAAGCGGGCGCTCTGACCGTAGGTGGGGTAGCGGGCCGGCAGGGCGTAGCAGATGCCCAGGTTGACCAGGGCGCCGTTCTCGAAAGTGATGATGGTCCAGGTCACGTCGTGAATATCGTGGCCCATTTCCTTGTAGAGGCCGTAGTTGCCGCGAGCAATGACCTCGACGGGCCGGACGTCGTCCAGGTACCAGCAGGCCATGTCCACGTAATATGTGAGGGCGTCGAGGACGGGGGTGGCCTCGGGGGAGCGCTTCAGGATTTCCATCATGTGGGCGCGGGAATTGTAGACTCGGGACTGAATGCCCAGGATGCCGCCCAGGCGTCCCTGGGCCACCTGCTCGCGGGCCAGCATCCAGCGGCGGTCGTGGCGGCGGGAGTAGCCGATACGCAGTTCCACGCCGGTGCGGTCGACGGCCTCGACGATCCTGTCCGTGTCCTCCAGGGTCAGGGCCAGGGGTTTTTCCACGAACACGGGCTTGCCCAACTCCAGGGCCTGGAGGATGGGTTCGACGTGCTCGTGTTCCGGGGTGGAGATGATGACGGAGTTGACCGAGGGGTCGGAAATGATGCGATAGTTGTCGCTGGACGTTAGGTCGGCGTTGACCTGCTGGCCCAGGACACCCGCTTTTTCGGGGTCGAGGTCGGAGACGGCAAGGAAGCGTACCGAGGGATGGCGGGAGGCCATGTTGGCGCGAAGGGTGCCGATGCGGCCGGAGCCGACTACGGCGACTCCGAGGTCCTGTTTTTGCATGGGAGTGACTCCTGTCAATCTATCCACGAGGGGACACGAAGATGCACGAAGGTTATCTTATGGCTGCTGGTAACCGGGCGTAACGAATTGCCGTGATTGGAACCAAGCGCTGGTTGATTGGGTCAACGGCCAATCCTGCCCCCTCTAAAGTATAAGCGCCCAGCAAGGCCGGGGATGATTCGCTGGCAAAAACCACTACAGTGGTTCTCTGAATACCCTCTACACTAATCCGTGCCTCACCGATGTCATCCTCAATGATTCTGCCATCGGCTAGCTCGAATCTCATCTTACCGACGGGAGCTATCCCCAAGTTACGCAACACTGCGGATGGCAGGCAGGTATAAAAGGAGCCAGTATCTACCGTCGCATCTGCCGTAACCGAACTTAGGCCATCTGCCGAGAAAACCTCTACCGGCACATCGAAAGTTCCCAAATCAGACCCCTTGTTCACCAAATACGTGCACACAAACACGAAGAACCACGAATATTATTCTTCCCTTCGTGGTTCTTCACACCGTTTCGTGGGTAGTTTCGGCAGGGCAACTCCCGCCGGAAAATTCTACCCTATGCCTGTTGGTAAATCCTGCTGCCCGCTTCGCGGAACTCGTCGGACTTTTCCTGCATACCTACGTCTATGGCTTTGTCGGTACTCAGGCCGCGCTGGGCGGCGTATTCGCGGACGTCCTGGGTAATTTTCATGGCGCAGAACTTGGGGCCGCACATGGAGCAGAAGTGAGCCACCTTGGCGCCGGTGGCCGGCAGAGTCTCGTCGTGGTAGTCGCGGGCCGTTTCGGGGTCAAGGGCCAGGTTGAACTGGTCTTCCCAGCGGAACTCGAAGCGGGCCTTGGACAGGGCGTCGTCCCACTGGGCGGCCCGGGGGTGGCCCTTGGCCACGTCGGCGGCGTGGGCGGCGATCTTGTAGGTTATCACGCCCTCCTTCACGTCCTGCTTGTTGGGCAGGCCCAGGTGTTCCTTGGGGGTAACGTAGCAGAGCATGGCGGTGCCGTACATGCCAATCATGGCGGCGCCGATGCCGGAGGTGATATGGTCGTAGCCGGGGGCGATGTCGGTGGTAAGGGGCCCCAGGGTGTAGAAGGGGGCCTCGTGGCAGACTTCCAGCTGCCGCTCCATGTTCTCCTGGATCTTGTGCATGGGAACATGGCCGGGGCCCTCGATCATTACCTGGACGTCGTGTTCCCAGGCGAACTTGGTCAGCTCGCCCAGGGTCTGCAACTCGCCGAACTGGGCCTCGTCGTTGGCGTCGGCGATGGAGCCGGGGCGAAGGCCGTCGCCCAGGGAGAAGGACACGTCGTAGGCCCGCATGATTTCGCAGAGTTCCTCGAAGTTGGTGTATAGGAAGTTTTCCTGGTGGTGAGCCAGGCACCAGCCGGCCATGATGGAACCGCCCCGGGAGACGATGCCCGTGACGCGGTTGGCGGTCAAGGGAACGTAGCGCAAAAGGACGCCGGCGTGGATGGTGAAGTAGTCCACGCCCTGCTCGCACTGCTCGATGATGGTGTCGCGGTAGATTTCCCAGGTCAGTTCCTCGGGGTTGCCGTCCACCTTTTCCAGGGCCTGGTAGATGGGCACGGTGCCGATGGGCACGGGGGAGTTGCGGATGATCCACTCGCGGGTGGTGTGGATGTCGCTGCCGGTGGACAGGTCCATGACCGTGTCGGCGCCCCAGCGGGTGGCCCAGAGCATCTTTTCAACCTCTTCGCGGATGGAGGAGGTGATGGCCGAGTTTCCGATGTTGGCGTTAATCTTCACCTGGAAGTTGCGGCCAATGATCATTGGCTCGGACTCGGGGTGGTTGATGTTGGAGGGAATGATGGCGCGGCCCCGGGCAATTTCCTCACGCACGAAATCGGGCGCCACGCCCTCGCGGATGGCGATAAACTCCATCTCAGGGGTGATGACGCCGTTCCTGGCGTAGTGCATCTGGGTCACGGGGCGACCGCTGCGCCCTCGCAGGGGACGGCGGGTCAGGCCTGGGAAGGGCTGGCCCTTGTCCTTGCCGCGATAGATAACGGGAGCCGCGTCGTACTCCTCAACGTCGCCGCGTTCCATGATCCAGGGACGGCGCAGGGCGGGAAGGCCCTGGCCCAGGTTGAGCCGGAAAGCAGGGTCGGAGTAGGGGCCGCTGGTGTCGTACACGTTCAGGGGCGGGTTCTGCTCCTCACCGAACCGGCCGGTGGTGGGCGTGAGGGTTACCTCACGGAAGGGCACGCGGATATCGTCGCGGGACCCGGCGGCATAGACTTTTCTGCTGGCGGGGAATGAGGTTTGGCCCTGGATTTCCAGGTCCGACTGGGTCTGGGTCATGATGAACCTCCCAAGAATAAATAGAGCCGCCAGGTTGGGGTCTGGCGGCTTCGCTGATGCCAATGATTAAAGACGCCGGTTCCCTGCGCTGGCATTACCCAGATCAGGTTCGTAAGGGTCGGCGGCATTGGGGCCGCCCTCTCAGCCTGGCTTCACCAAGCTCCCCTACGTGTCCAGATAGGTAGGTTGTTAATTGGGGGTATTTTATTGGTGGGGGAGTGGTATGTCAATACAAGCGCTCATCCCGGTCTGGGCAATGGATCCTGGAATTTGCCGCCAGAATCACCCATGCCCGGATATTCGAGATCGGCCTGCCCCAGGTTCGAGATTCCTGCCTACGAGGGGACAACGGGTTTTTCCTAAAGCTAGGATGCGATTGCCCTGAGCCGCCCTGTGCAAGCCATTTCGCTGGCTGGCGCCATGGGTTATAATGGAGTTACACCCTAGATTAGCGCCACGGTTTGACACAAGAGCGTTTCCGTTCCCGCCCCCGGCTTCTTGTTCACCCCCCTCGCTGATTCTCCCGTGTTGCCATTTCAGTATATGGAGTACGCTCGCCCATGCCTCATGCCTCCGCGCCTACCCGTTCGCGCCCAACCACTCGTGTCAAACACCAGGCCGTCTGCAACAACTGCGGAATACCGGCAAACCTACCCTTCCGGCCGACCCAGGGCAAGCCGGTTTATTGCAACTCCTGCTTCAAGAACCGGCGCCCCGCACCTGCTGACAGCCGCGCACCTGCTGACAAAGGAAAGGCCAATCCCCGCAGGTCGTTCGTCCAGAACAGGGAATCCGCCAATAAGGTTCCGCCGGTTGAGGTGGCGCCGCCCAGCGACAACCTTCCGGTAGTTGACGAAACCCCCACCGGCGGGACGCCATTTTCCGAATTTTCCTTGAAATCTGCTACTTTAGCAGCCATTTCCCGTATGAACATATCGACGACCACACCGATTCAGGAGAGGGCTATCCCCCATCTGCTGGAAGGCAGAGACTTGATTGGTCAGGCCCGTACGGGTTCCGGCAAGACCCTGGCCTACGCTGTACCCCTGGTCGAGAAGTGCGATCCGGGGATCCGGGCAGTCCAGGCGTTGGTGCTTACGCCCACCCGGGAGCTGGCGGTCCAGGTGGCCGGAGTGATAGAAGCCCTGGTATCAGCACAGAAGATCGGCGTGACGCTGTTATATGGCGGGCGCTCTCTCAGGCCGGAGTACAAGGCGTTGAAAAGCCGGCCCCAAATCATAATTGGAACCCCGGGCCGGACCCTGGATCATCTAAGGCAGGGGACGCTGGAGCTGGGTTCGGTGCGATTCCTGGCGCTGGACGAAGCTGACGAGATGCTGGACAGAGGGTTCGCGCCGGACGTGCAGGCCATAATAGAACAAACACCCAGGCCGCGCCAAACCGCGCTGATGTCCGCCACGATGCCGAACTGGGTGGCTCGGACTGCCGCGAAGCATCTCAGCCAGCCGGTGAAGGTAGAAGTGGACGCAGGAATGATATCCCCTTCCACCGTTGCGCACCGGGTCTATACCATCCAGAAAAATGAAAAGATGGGAGCGCTGCGAACCCTGCTGGACCAGAGAGATGGCGCCCCGGTGATAGTTTTTGGCAAAACCAGGCAAGGCGTGAAGAGGCTGGCAAGGCAACTCGACTCAATGGGTTACCCCGCACTGGCGCTGCAGGGAGATTTGAGCCAACGGGCCCGGGAAAAAGTGATGACGACGTTCCGATCGGGTACCGCGGATATACTGGTGGCAACGAATGTGGCCGCCAGAGGCCTGGACTTTGAGGACGTTGGACAGGTGATTAACTTTGACCTGCCGGACTCGGAGCAGTCGTTCACCCATCGCGTAGGGCGGACCGGCCGCATGGGTCGGCTGGGAGAGTCGGTGACGCTCATTACGTCGGAAGAAGAACGGAAATGGCATGAGATAGAGCGTGGCCTTGGCCGCCGGTTCTCGCGCCAGCCGTGGCCGACGACCCGCTAGACGGCCCCCAACAGTGCTGAGGGGATTTACCCCATAGCCCAGGCAGGGCTCCAACTTGGGTTCCGGTTGACGGCAGGGCCGTCTCCAGGTGATCCGCCAGATTTTCAAGTGAAACCGAATTGCCACGCCAGTGCAGAACGCTACCGTTTCCGACGGTAGCGTTTCCATTCAGGCGGTTATGCGGCAAGAAGGGATGAGCGGAGAGTTGCCCTTACTTCGCCCCCAATTTATCCCCGGAACTGAGGTATGCCCGACCAAGCTCCCGAGGCGCGAGCGAATGCCCGATCTCGGAGGGAGCCTGGAGGACGATGAGCGTGAATCGAACTCCAGCCGCCTAATCTCGACCTTGCTTCAGACGGGGGAAGCGCTATTTCTGGAGGCTCCCAGGTCTGCTAGTCATCGGCCATGGATGGGCTGTCGATGAGGCCGACGCTGGAGTCCAGGACTTCAAAGTTGAACTCCTGGGCAGGCGCGACGGTGCGACGGGCCAGGATGATGATCCCAGTTATGACCGTAGATATTAAGAGCGCCGAAGCGAAAGACCAGAACATCTGGCCGCCTGCGGGGGCGGTCAGCGCCCAGGGAGTCAACAGGTCGGGCTTGGGATAGTAGAGGGCGCCGATCACGATACCCACCCCGCCGGCCACCAGTACTCCCCACCCTGGCATGCGGCGAGAGTAGAGGCCGACCAGCACCGGAATCGCCAGGGCCGCGCCCAGCAGGTCGGCGATCAGGAAAACGTAGAGGACGCTGTGCCCCTGAGAGGCCACGATGATGGCGGGAACGGCCACGATCACGGTAATGGCGCGGGCCAGAAGCATGAGGGAGCCTCGCTGGAGGCCGAAGCCGGCCAGGTCGGCCGCCACACCGCTGGCAAGGCCGTTCATCAGCGTGTCCAGGGTGCTCATGGCCAGCATCAGGGCGCAGATGAGCATCAAGAAGTGCATCCACAGGGGGAATACGTCGCTGGCCAGAGCAAAAAGGGCCGCGGCCACCCCGGGATAGTCGAAGGGTTCCACCGATCCGTTGCCCACGGCGGCGATACCGGCCATACCCATGAGAAAGGTGAGGGGTATGGCGATGGCCACAGCGCCCCACAGGCTGCGGTTGAGCGCCCGCTGGTCCCGCACCGTGTAGACCCGCTGCCACATGCCGGGATGGAAGGCGTTGGACGTCACTATGCCGATAATCAGCACTATGGCGAAGAAGTAGCTGCCCGGTGAGCTGGCGGACAGGAGACCGTCATGGCCGGCTTTCGACCAGACGTCGGTGTTGCCCAGCAGCACGGCAGCAACAACCACCAGAAGTAGCAGAACGGGAATGAGGACCCAGAACTGGATCCGGTCGGTGTAGATGGAGGTACGCAGGCCGCCGTAGGCAGTGTAGGCGATGACCACAATTCCCACGGCCAGGGAGGTGGCCCACAGGGGCGACTCGGTGAGGTTGCTGACGGCGGCCGTAATGGCGGTGAGTTCGGCGGTGATGAAGATGCCCATGATGAATATGATGGAAAGGAAGATGGCGACAAAGGGGACCATGCCGAACCGGTGCCGGATGTATTCGGTTAGGGAGTGGCCGTTGGGCATCAACCGGCGGATTCGGGGGCCGACGAACATGTACATGACGGGAATTCCCGCCATGCCAATGGCGTAGCCGACCAAAGCAATGATGCCGAAGTCGGCGCCGGTTTCTCCAGGGCTCAACAACACCCAGGTGCCGAACATGGAGGCGACCAGGGTAGCGATGCCTACGTTGACGGGCGCGTGGTTGCGGGAGACGGTGTAGTCCTCGACGCTCTGTCCCCGGCGTCTCCAGGCGTAGGATAGCCCCAGCGCGAGGAAGGCGGCGCAGACGACAAACAATGTAATCATGCCAAGGGTCGTGTTAAGCATTTCCTGCCTCCCGGTTTACCCAATCGCAGCACTCGAAGAAATAAAGGATACAAAAGGTTGCGAAACTTGTGAACTATCGGGGGACTTATGGGGATTGCCCAGTCCGGGCGGAAAAGCGGTGGCGGCGCGGCGGCCCTGTGGGGCGGGGACAGGCGTTCCTTCTCCGGATACGAGATGGGATGTGTGCCGATGGCAACAAGGGGGAAGTAGGGGATGATGAGGCTCATGGGCCAAGCGCCCGGGGCAATAGGATTATAGATTTCCCTTAATTTGAGCCAGAACCTGGAGCCAAAAACCAGGTTACCCTGAGGTCGCCGAAGAGACTAAACTGTTGGCTGGGAGGCGTGAATTGGTTCCCAATGCCTGGCTGGCAGGTACGGATTCAGATGGTTCGACTTCGCTCAGCATGACATTTCTCAGAACGCAATTGTCCTGGCTGAACCCTTCCTTGACAACCCTGCCGGCCAAGCTACAATTCCCGTGGAGACCCCCGATAATTCCGAAGAAGGAGTGTTTACCATGCCGTTTTACGAAAGAGGCGATGTACGCATCTATTACGAAGAGCAGGGTTCCGGATTCCCATTGCTGCTTACCCCGGGCGGAGGCTTGAACTCGATAGCTTCCGGCTGGCCCAGGCAGGTCTTTGACGGGTTTGATACGTTCAAGAACGATTTCCGCTGCATAACCATGGACCAGCGCAACGCCAACGGCGGCCAGTCCACCGGGCCGGTGCAGGTTGAGGACCCGTGGGGCGCCTTTGCCGACGACCAACTGGGGCTGATGGACCACCTGGGAATCAACGAGTTCCTGTTCATTGGTTACTGCATTGGCGGGCCCTTCGCCATGAAGCTGATCGAGCGGGCGCCGGAACGAGTGCTGGCTGCCGTCCTGTGTCAGCCGGTGGGACATTCGGACGCGACTGCTGACTCCATGTACGATTCCGGGCATGACCTCTGGGGCCCGGAACTGTGTGCCAATCGTCCTGATGTGACGATGGAAATAGTTGACCAGTACCTGCACAATCTGTACCGGGTGCAGCCGGACTTCTTCTACTGCGTGTCGCGGGACTTTGCCCGCCAGTGCCAGACGCCACTGCTGGTAATGCCCGACGACACTCCATCCCATTCCTACGAGGCGGCCATGGCCATGGCGGAGCTGGCCCCCAAGGCGCAGGTTACGGTGTACCCTTGGAAGGAGGATCCGGACATCAAGGCCAAGACGGTTGAGCAGGTACGGGAGTTTCTGAAGGCGCACCAACTGGTGTCGGCCAGGGCTTAGGACCAACGCTGCGTTCAGCAGCTAAAGGTTCCCAGAAATAAAGGTTCCCAGGGCGTAATAAAGCGCCCTGGGAACCTTTATTTTTCCTGGGGTCTGTCACCCGCAGCCCAACCTTCCTTTGACTTGAAAAGGACTATCCTCTCGTTTCCTACCGTATCAATCGCTCGGCCATTCGTTCCAGCTGTTCGGACATTTCAGCCTCCGTGTCGCAGTGCTGGGGCCAGACGGAGACGCGGAGGGCGCCGGCATTCAGGAAGTCGTCGACCTGCTGGCGGGTGGTTTCGGGGGACTGGCCGAAGACGGAGATGGTGAGGGACTCGGGTGAGCGGCCGAATTCGCCGGCCAGGGCGTCCAACCGGTTGCGGCCGTTTTCGATCATTTCGGGGTTGGCGCGATTGGGGAGCCAACCGTCGGCCCAGCGGGCGACGCGGCGCAGCACGTTGGGGGCGTTGCCGCCCAGCAGCACGGGCGGGTGGGGTTTCTGGAAAGGCTTGGGGTTCATGTAAACGGGCGGAAAGTCGTAGTACCTGCCGTGGAACTCGGCTTCATCCTTGGTCCACAGTTCCTTCAGGGCCAGCACCGCTTCCCGGGCCTGGGTCCAGCGGTGATCGAAGTCGCCGCCCATCATGGTAGTCTCTTCCCGGTTCCAGCCGGCGCCCACGCCGAAGACGAAGCGACCCTGGCTGTGGAGGTCAAGGACGGAGATCTGCTTGGCGAGAATTAGGGGGTTGCGCTCGGGGACCAGGGTGATGCCGGTGCAGAGCTTGATACGCTCGGTGACCGCGGCGGCCATGGCCAGGGCGATGTAGGGTTCGGTGAAGTGGGCGTAGGTCCAGGGAATTTCCCCGCCGGTGGCGGGGAAGGGGCTGTCGCTGTGGACGGGCAGGATGGGGTGCTCGTGGTACCAGAGGGACTCGAAGCCCAGTTCCTCGGCCTTGCGGGCGTAGAAGGCGGGGTCCAGGGTGTAGGCGGGCAGGGGGACTACCAATCCAACGGACATTGTGCTCCTCCGAATCCAGGTTGGTGGGCTAGGGGTTAATTACGCTGCTCTGGCGGTTCACCACGAAGGTTTCCCGGTTTTCGATGAAGTCTGAAACCACCTCAGCCACGGCCTGGGGACGTTCGGCGGCCACCAGGTGGGCGGCGTCGTAGATGAGGGAGATGTGGCAGTTGGGGATGCTGGCGCGGTAGGTGGACGGCGCCTCGCGGGCAATCTGCCGGTCCTTGGTGCCGAAGGCCACCAGGGTGGGGCATTTGATTTCGGGCAGCCACTCTTCCAGTTCGGCGTCCGACTCCTTGGGCAGGAACATGGGCGCCAGTTCCCACCCCCCGGGCAGGTCCACAATGTTGGTCATGCGGTGAATGTCGGCTACCAGGCGTCGGGACCACCCGACCCAGCCCAGGTCGAACAGGTCGGGGGCGGTGCGGATGGCGTTGGGGGCGAGCAGCACCAGGGACTCGGCAGGTTCCGGGTCCATGGGGGCGCGCAGAATAGTGCGCAGGGCCAGGTTAGCGCCCTGGGTGGCGCCCACCAGGTTGTAACTGTCGCCGGCCAGGGCTTTGGCGGCCTCGCGAACGGCGGCCTCGGCGCCCTCTTCCTTGGGAACGTGGATGTCGAAGTCTTCGTAGGCGTCGGGGTTTCGCTGGTGGAACTCCCAGCGCCTGGCCTGCATGTTTTCGACCTCGGCGGTTTCAAACTCGAGGATGAAAAGGTGGAAACGCTGGCCGAGGATGTCGTAGAAATCCCGGTTGCCCCAGCGCATGGTTTCCAGGAATACCACGGGCAGGCCCTCTCCGGCCTCGCGGCAATTGATGAAGAACTGGCCCGCTTTGATCCGGTATTCCCTGAAGGGGATGGACGGTTCGTAGAAGGCCATGGACTGGTCGTAAGAATCCATATCGTCGCACGGACAGCGTCCCACGGGAGCGAGACGGACTGGCTAGAGCTCCTTAATCTGGGGTAGGACTTCCTTGCCGAAGAGTTCGATCTCCTGCATCACGTCGCCATGGGAGAGGCCGGGCTGCTGGAAGAACAGGTCCACGACGCCCACGCCGCAGTGGTCGTGGTATTCCTTTATTTTGTTGGCGACGGTGTCGGGGCTGCCCAGGAAGTTGAGACCCAGGGAACGGCCCACCACATCGCCCTGGGGGCTGCCGGCCAGGATGCGGCGCAGGTCGAACTCCTCGCCGGAACGGGCGGCCTGGACTACCTGGGCTACGGAACGGGAAATCTGGATGGCGGGACGGGGCTGGCCCCCGGGCAGGGAGTGCAGCCAGTCCTGGGCATCCTGGTCCGTTTCGGCCACGTAGATGTTGCCGCGGAAGACTATGTCGTCGGGGCCGGGTTGCCAGCCGGCCTCGTTGCACCAGTTAAGGTACTTTTCGGTGATGGGCTTCATCATTTCGACGGGAACGAAGGACACGCCCAGGCCCATGCCGTTATCCGCGGCATAGCGGACGGTGTCGTCGCTGCGGGTGGCCATGATGCAGGGCGGCAGGGGCTGCTGTACAGGGCGGGGCCACACGGAAACGGTGCGGAACTGGTAGTAGCGGCCCTCCCAGGAGAAGGGCTGTTCCTCGGTAAGGGCCTTGCGAATCAGGTCCATACCCTCAAAGAGCCTCTCCCGACCTTCGGATGGGTTAACGCCGTACACCTGGTCTTCGTTGGGGGTGCCGCGCAGGAAGCCCATTACCAGGCGGCCGTCGGAAATGTTGTCCAGCATGCCCATTTCTTCGGCGATGCGAACCGGGTTATTCAGGGGCAGCAGGGGGCCCAGCATGGCCAGTTTGACCTTCCGGCATCGCTCGGCGACGGCGGCGGCCATGACGGCGGGGTTGCCGGTGGCGATGCGGCCGGAATAGTGGTGCTCAGAAAAGCTGACCCATTCGAAGCCCATTTCCTCGGCAAACTCGCACTCTTCCATGCCGTCCTGGTAGCTCTGGACGGAGAGTCGAGGTTCGTGGCAAGCCGGGGGAATGGGCCAGGTTTCGGGGAAGAGGTGGCGGTCGGCGTAGCCCATGGCGCCCAAATAGGATGCTTTCATACTTCTCCTTGCTGGGTCGCCGGGTTAGCCAATGCCCCGGGAATGTGGTATTGACCTGACAAACTGTTCAGCTGCTGGCTTCAGCCGCCATGGGATCAGTGGCCGGCTTAATGGGTTCGATCCCCAGTTCAGCGCACCCCTGGAGATACACGTCAATGGATATGCGGAACTCCCTCTTAATGCCTTCCACATCGGTAGCCTCGGCATTGGCAATCGGATAGGCGCCACTGTTGATTACGCGGGCGTGGAGAACCTCGGCTTCATCGTCATAGACCACCTCGCCGATGTAACCCTTGTACTCCAGCATCAGCCTTCTCCCAAAATGCGTTCGATAAAATGGCCAATGTCACGTACGGTATCGCGTCTGGTTTCGGGGTTTGGATGCGGTTTATGGATCACGATAGACTCTGTTCCCTTAACTAACTGTACCCTCGAGCCGGCCCGCTCAACCACATCAACGCCGAGCGCGTTTAGAAGTGACTGTATGTCTGCCCACCGGATGTCGGCCGGAGTGGGCGTCGCCCTCATCCGTTCCAGCGTCCGCCGGTGTCTTCTCCTCACTGAGCCGATTCCGCTCCGGTTCGTTATCCTGAGTCAGCTATTCCACTATGGGGAGATTCTATCATCGGCTATACCTTACGGCAACGAAAAGGACGAAAAAACCAGGCGCAACAGACACTTGCAGCACACCGTGTTTCGCCGCGCAGGATGAGGAATAATGGTCGACCGAACAGGTCTGGATTGCCATCCTTCGTGGGAACGAGAGGATTACCCCAGGATTGCAATTCATTGGTCCTGGTCAAAGATAAGGGTAGCGTTCCCCTTTAGGTGGCCTTAGTACCGGTAGGGGCGGTTCGCGAACCGCCCCTACGCTTGGCCTTGACTGCGGTTCAACCGGCAAACCAACCGAATCGGTACGCCGCCCAGACAAACGGAATATAGAAAAAGCCCTTGACGCTGTGTATCCTGTGACCCATGTTTAGCGCTGGAGAATAACTATGAAGTACGACGTAATAATTATTGGGGCCGGTTCGGCCGGGAGCGTTCTGGCCACGCGGCTGTCGGAGGACGCCGACCGGTCGGTGCTGCTGCTGGAGGCGGGGCCGGATTACCCTGACTTTGACCAGATACCCGACGATGTCAAGTATGGGTACAACACGGCCAAGGCCATTGCGGGCCCGCATATGTGGGGTTACCGGGCCAAGGCCAGGCCGGAGCATGACAATACCTTCCACCTGCCCCGGGGCAGGGTGACAGGCGGCAGCAGCGCCGTCAACGGCCAGGTGTGGCTGCGGGCGGTGCCCGAAGACTTTGACAACTGGGTGGAATGGGGGAATGACCAGTGGTCTTTCCAGGAGATTATGCCCTACCTGAACCGCATTGAAAACGATTTGGATTTCGGCGGAGACTTCCATGGGAGTGAGGGGCCGATTCCAGTGCGGCGGCACAAGCGGGAGGAGTGGCTGCCCACCCAGGAGGCCTTTTACCGCGCTTGCATTGAGGCCGGGCTGCCCCACTGCGACGACATGAACGATCCCGACTCCACCGGCGTGGGGCCAAGGCCCATGAACAACGTGGACGGGGTACGGATGAGCGCCGCTATCACCTACCTGAACCTGGCCCGCCACCGCCTCAACCTGACCATCCGGGCGGGAGTTACGGTGCGGCGCATTCTGTTCCAAGGGAAGCAGGCGGTGGGAGTGGAGGTGGACAGCGGGGAGGACCGCTTTGTGATTGAAGGGGAGCGGATTATCCTCAGCGGTGGGGCCATCGCTTCGCCCCAACTGTTGATGCTGTCCGGGGTGGGGCCCCGGGAGCACCTGGAAGGCCAGGGCATTAACGTGGTTCACGACCTGCCCGGCGTGGGGCAAAACCTGCGGGATCATCCGCTGGTGGCGCTGCAATTCCAGGTAAGGCAGGAATACCTGGACGACCCGGATACGCCCTGGAGTCAGGTGGCCCTGCGCTACACCTCCGAGGGTTCCTCCACCCGGAATGATATGCAGGTGCTGCCCGGCTGGTTCGCCGACGCCAGGGGAGGCGCGCCGGATGCGGCCGCCGGGATGCGCATGGCCCCGGCGCTGGAGAACGCGACAACTGCCGGCCAACTGCGCCTGACCGCCAATGACCCCTACGTGCAGCCGGAACTTAGCTACAACTACCTGGACGACCCCGGCGACCGGGCCAGGATGCGGGAGGCCGTACGCCTGTGCATCCGCCTCTCCCTGTCCCCAGCCTTTTCGGGCATCATCACCGACCGGGTTACGCCTACGGACGAAGACCTGGCGTCGGACGATGCGCTGGACGCCTGGATGCTTAGAAATGTGTCCACCCAGCAGGATTCCTCGGGTACCTGCAAGATGGGCCCGGCGAGTGACCCGATGGCGGTGGTAGACCAGTACTGCCGGGTGTACGGTGTGTCCAGCTTGAACGTTATTGACGCGTCGGTGATGCCCGACGTGGTGCGGGCCAATACGAACATTACGACCCTGATGATAGCGGAACGGTTGGCTGACTGGATCAGGGAAGGAAGGGCGTGAACAGATTGGGTCCGCTACCTGTTTCATGGGCAGCCAGACCTGTCGAACCCTGGTTCGGGCTGCCTGGAATAGTTGGCGGTTTGTCGCAGGGGCTGATTTCAAACCCTCCCCCGCGACGTTTAATGCATTGCGCCCCTCTCATCACCCTCCTACTCCAACACCTCCTACAACACTTTCCCGCAAATGCGATTGCCCTGAAAACGCATTCAAAACTTGTTGACATCAAACCGGTGGGCGAGTAGTATCGTTCCCGAAATGAAAAATACCTGGGGCGGTTACGGTTATTGCTACTATTTCTTTACCGGTTGCCAACCAACCGGCGAAGGATTGGTGTGCTAGCCGAAGGCAGCCAGAAGGACACCAAACCCCAGCCGGTATAGGCTGGGGTTTTTGCGTAGTGGCGCCGTAGGCCGAGCCTGGATTGGCCGATGGGGCGTAGGGGTAAATGAAATACCGTTACCAGGATCACCAGATTTATTCGGGAGGAACACCGTGCAACCGTCGGCAACCAGAGATGTACACATAGAGTCCATGCAGGCCCTCACCACTCCGCGGAATCTCGTCAACTCCCTCCCCATCAGTCCCGCCGCGGAAAAGACTGTCTTGGAGGGCCGGGAACAGGTACGAAGAATTCTCAATGGTGAGGATTTCAGGCTGCTCCTGGTGGTGGGTCCCTGCTCCATCCACAGCAAGGAATCAGCCCTGGATTACGCGGGCCGCCTCAAGGAACTTTCCGAAGAACTCAGCGACCGCTTACTCATCGTGATGCGGGTCTACTTCGAAAAGCCGCGCACCACCGTTGGCTGGAAGGGGCTTATTTATGACCCCCACCTCGATGACACCTTCGACATTGAGACCGGACTCCGCACCGCCCGCTCTCTCCTTCTCGAGATCGGCGAGATGGGGATGTACTCCGGCACCGAGTTCCTCGACCCGGTTGTCCCTCAATATCTGGCTGGCCTGGTAACCTGGGGCACCATTGGCGCCCGCACCACCGAGAGCCAGATCCACCGGCAGATGGCCAGCGGCCTGAGCATGCCCGTGGGGTTCAAGAACGGCACCGACGGTAATGCTCAGATCGCCGTCGACGCCATGCTGTCGGCCCGCAGTCCGCACGGTTTTCTGGGCATGGACGGCGATGGCCAGACCGCCCTGATCCGCACCACCGGCAACCCGGATGGGCACCTGGTGCTCCGTGGCGGCAATGCGGGCCCCAATTTTGGCGTCGAAGCTATTGCTGAGGCCAAGGACCGGCTGGGGAAGGCCGGCGTCCGGTCCCAGCTCATGGTGGACTGCAGTCACGGCAACTCCAACAAAGACCACAGGCAGCAGGCCCGCGCTTTCAAGGATGTAGTTTCCCAGAGGATCAGCGGGGACAGTAACATCATTGGCGCGATGCTGGAGAGCAACCTGAACGAGGGCAACCAGCGCCTGTGCGAAGACCTTTCCCAGTTGGAGTACGGCGTCTCCATCACTGACGCCTGTATTGGCTGGGGAGAGACCGAGGAGCTGCTCCATTGGGCCTACGAAGCCATGGGGGACCTGGTCGCCACTCCCGTCTAGCCACATCTACGCACTCAAGCCATAGAGACCGCCGGGGATTAGATACCCCCGGCGGTCTATTTTCCCCGATCCCTCCCGTTCTTCCCAGGCAGGCGCCGAAGCCTGATGGATTCATGCACTGTTTTCAGCTTTTTTGGGTAAGTTCTTGACTATCCATCCCTCGCTTTAACCAGTTGGTGGCTGTATCGCGAACGTCAATGGCTCTATGAAGATCCAAATGCGATTGCCCTGGACTTCACCCCCCACCCTAACCCTCCCACATCGAGGGGGAGGGAATTATCAAAAGGCCCTGGGATGGCAGCCAGGGCAATCGCATGAGTGTACAGACTCATACTCGTCATACCGGCGAAAGTCGGTATCCAGCTGCCGAATTTCCTTGTCGCCTTTCCTGCGAGCTTGCCTCCGGGCTATCTGGACTCCGGCGAAAGCCGGAGTGACAGCTGGATAAGCCATACATGCGATAGACCTGGGATGGCAACCAGGGCAATCGCGTTTTAAAGAATGTCATGCTGAGCCCTTGGACCGAGCTCAGGATAAACTTCGTCGAAGCATCTGAATCGGTACCTGCCAGCCACGCATTGGGACCCAATCCACGACTCCGAGCCAAGAGTTTAGACCCTTCGGCAAGCTCAGGGTGACTTGACTCTTTGCTGCCGGTCCTGGGGCAATCTGAGGAAGATTTATAATGCGATTGCCCTGGGATGGCAACTAAATGGTCTTGACTCAAGGATCATCTTGCTATAGACTGTTAACGCAAATCTTTGCAAAAACTGGTATTGTTATGACCAGCTTCGAGCATCTTTTACAAGTTCTCAGGGAACAGGGTCACCGGTTAACGCCGCAGCGTCTTATTGTGCTGCGGGCGGTTGCCGAGGGTCGCCAGCACATGGGTGTGGACGAAGTGTTCCGGGAGGCACAGGCGGCTTACCCCTACATGGACCTGGCGACGGTGTATCGGACCCTGCGGCTGTTCAAGCAGGTGGGCCTGGTGACGGAGGTCGCCATTGGTGACCGGCTGCACTATGAGTTGACTCACCCGGAAGACCGACACCACCACATGGTGTGTCGGTTCTGTCACGGGGCTTTCAACCTGAGTCCCCACTACCTGGAAGAGTTCAACCGCACCCTGGTGAACGAATTTGGATTCGCTCCCGACCTGGACAATTTCACCATCACGGGCGTCTGCGTAAATTGCCGGTCTGAAGGGAGTCCGCCTCATGCGGACCCCGGACAGACTGACCTGACTCCGGAAGAAGTTCTGACTCATGAGGACCATCCTTAGTTCCATCTGCCGTGGCGGACCCGCCCGGTTAATTCTCCTGCTGGCTGTCCTGGCGCCCCTTCTCATGGCGACTGTGGGGTGCGCTTCACCGGAGGAGGCTCCTCCCCCCTTAAACGGCTCCAAGGTAGAGTCGGCCTTGATTCCCCCCGGCGGACTAAAGGTGGCCAGCACCGTCTCTCCCATCACGAGCCTGGCGGAAAATATTGGCGGCGACCGGATCGAGTTGACCGGAATAGTGCCGGAAGGGACCAACTCCCATACCTTTGAGCCGGCCCCGTCGGTGGCTGCCATTCTGGCCGAGGCGGACCTGTTCATTGCCAACGGGCTGTTCCTGGAAGAACCCACCATCAGGATGGCGGAGGCCAACAGGAAGGAGGGGGCCGTTCACCTGATCCTGGGTCCCAAGACCGTCACCGAACAGGAGTGGGTGTTTGACTTCTCTTTCCCGCGGGATGAGGGGCACCCCAATCCGCACCTGTGGACTGCGCCGCACCTGGCGTTGAAGTACGCCCAGCACATCCGGGACGAACTGGTAAGGTTGGACAGGGGAAACGCCGACTACTACCGGCGGAATTACGAGAAACTGGTCGCCAGCATTGAAGACCTGGACCGGCGGATTTTCCAGGCCGTGGAAACCATTCCCCCGGAGAACCGGAAGCTGCTGACCTACCACGACTCTTTTCCCTACTTTGGCCCCAGGTACGGGTTCGAGATCATTGGCGCCATACAGCCTTCCGACTTCACAGAACCTTCGGCCCGGGAGGTAGCGTCCCTCATTGACCAGGTGCGAGACAACAAGGTGCCGGCCATTTTCGGCTCGGAAGTTTTCCCCAGCCCTGTCCTGGAACAGATAGCCCGGGAAGGGGGAGCGGAATTTGTGGACCGGCTGCGGGACGACGATTTGCCGGGAGAGCCGGGCGATCCTGACCACACCTACATGGGCCTCATCCTGGAGGACGTAAGAATCATCACCACCGCCCTGGGGGGAGAAACTACTGCGCTGGAAGGATATGACCCCAGCTCGGTTATTGAAGGGGACAGCGGGGCGTTTTATCCCCAATAGCCACAATAGCCCCAGTAACCCCAACAGTCACCAGTAGAGCGTTACCACACGGTTAATCCAAAGGAAAACAGATGCTCCATCCATTTCCCCACCATCGCGAGTCGGGGCAACCAATTGTAGATTTCAAGGAGGTCACCGCAGGGTACGAAGGTCAGGCGGTGCTCTCCGACGTGAGCCTGCGAATTATGCCGGGAGACTTCGTGGGTTTCCTGGGCCCCAGCGGTGCGGGCAAGACCACGCTGTTGCGCACGATTCTGGGCGCGACCAGGGTGTTCAACGGGCAGGCCCAGGTCAACGGAAAAAGGGTGGACCGTCGGCGGTCGCTGGCCGGTTACGTGCCGCAATTGGAGACCATTGACTGGAACTTTCCGGTGACGGTGGGGGAAGTGGTGATGATGGGGCACACCCGGGGCAATCCCCTTTTTCCGTGGCACCGAAAGGGAGATTGGCGGTCGGCCCGGGCAATCATGGAGCGGCTGGGCATCGCGCACCTGGAGGACCGCCACATCCGGCAGTTGTCGGGAGGGCAGCAGCAACGGGCCTTCCTGGCCCGGGCCCTGGTGAGCAACCCCTCGCTGCTGCTGCTGGATGAACCCACCAGGGGAGTGGACATCAAGACCCGGGACGAAGTGATGCACCTGCTTCACGAACTGAACCACCAGGGCATTACGATAGCCATGACCACCCACGAGATAAACACGGTGGCGGCGCACCTGCCATGGCTGGTGTGCATCAAGGGACACATTCTGGCCGAGGGGCCACCGTCGGAAGTGATATCGCCGGAAGTACTTCAGCTGACCTACGGCGCGGAAATGCCGGTGATTGAGTACGAGGGTATGACCCTGGTCGCGGAGAGCCCTCACCATTTTGGCAGGAAGGGCAGGAGCAAGGCGTCGGCCAACGGCAGGGGGACTCAGGTTGAGGCGAAGGGCAGGCATAGCCACAGTCACGAAGGGGAGGCGGAAAGCCACGCGCATTCGGTAAGCGCCCCGGGGGTCGCCGGTGCAGACTAGGGAGTACTGAGAATTGCTTGATCCCTTCGGTTATGAGTTTTTTGTCAACGGCGTCATTGCCGCCACCCTGGCTGGAGGCCTGTGCGGCCTGGTGGGGGTGTACGTGGTGCTGCGGCACATGTCGTACATCGGCCACGGGCTGGCCCACTCGGTTTTTGGCGGCGCAGTAGTCAGTCATTTTCTGGTCTTCAACGTGCTTTTCGCCGGGGCGGCCCTGGGTTCAGCCGGCCGTGGCGGCCTGGGGGAGACCTACCTTTTCCTGGGGGCCATCACCTGGGGTTTCCTGACGGCGCTGGCCATCACCCTGATTACCCGCCTGAGAATAATCGGCGCCGATGCCGCCATTGGGATAATAACCACGGCCAGCTTTGCCCTGGGCATCGCCCTTATCAGCTACACCCGGTCCTTTCGTGACTTTGAGGCGCAGCTATTCGGCAATATCCTGGGAGTTACGGCGGCGGACCTGGTTACCATCCTGGTGGTAACGGTGGTTACCGGGGTCGTGTTCCTTGTGTGGTACAAGCAGTTCCTCTTCTCGGCCTTTGAGCCGGAGGTGGCCGGTTTCTACGGTGTTCCTACGTGGCTGACGGACACGATTTTCTCCCTGGTGCTGGCGGCTACGATCGTTGCTTCGCTGGACGTACTGGGGGTGACGATGATCGCGGCAGCCATAGTAATCCCGCCTATCATCGCCCGCCTGCTCACCAACCGGTTCCGGACGATGATGATTTTGTCCACCGCCACCGGGACCCTCTGCGGGTTCGGCGGAGTGTACGCCAGTTGGGTGCTGGATATTTCCACGGGCGCCAGCGTGGTGCTGTTCTCCTCCACGCTCTTCCTGCTTACGCTGGTCTACAGCAACGTTAGAGGTTTTTTGCGGGCCGGCGCCGGACGCAGCGAGAGAGTAACCGAGGGGAGTCGGAGCCAGGCCGCGGCGTTCGATTAGGCCAGGGTGGTGGGACCCCGGGAATGGGCCGCCCCGGTTCATGTATTGACGGCGCGGAAACAGGACAGCCACAGGGGCTACCCGGTACAAGCCGCGAATCCGTCTACCCAACCCGAATAATCGCCTGGTGATGCGAGGGTGACTTACCCTTGTCGCCGTGGCGTGCTAAACTTGGCGCAATCCTCTTCCCGAACCGTTTACGGGTCGGGAAAACGTCTTTAATCTGCCCAGGGGAGGAGGGAATACCATGGCGCACTCCCATCATCACCACAGCCAGTTGCAGGTGACAGAAGAACACCGGGGCTTCCGCCGGGGCGCCGCCTTCATCATTGGCGGGCTTACCAGCGGCCACGGGGTGTTTCACTGGCTGACCCAGAGTTTTATCGTGGTGCTGCCCGAGGTGCGGGACCTGCTGCTGGGCGGCAGCGTGATTGCCGCTACCAGCATTCAGACCACCAGGGAGATTGCATCGGGCTTGGTATCCCTCCCCGGCGGCGTGCTAACGGATGCCCTGCGCCGGCACTGGGGCTGGGTAATGGCCGTGTGCATGGCCCTTTTCGGCGTCGGGTGGATACTGATGGCCGCCGGCGGCTGGGTAGTCCCGGGAAGTTCCTGGCTGACCTCAGAACAGTCGATGGTATCGGGCGAGGTCTCCAGCGAACTGAATGTTCTGGGGTATATTCTTCTATTGTTTGGAATGGCCATAGTGGGAATGGCGGCTTCGTTCTGGCATTTGCCGGCGATAGCGGCCCTTTCCAGCCAGTTCAGCCACCGGCGGGCATCGGTGCTGTCTTTCCACGGGGTCGGTGGCAATGTGGGCGACGTCATAGGGCCGGTGCTGACGGGAATCCTGCTCTCCGTCCTCACCTGGCAGGGCATCATCACCATTTATGGCGCGGTACCGGTGTTCCTGGCCTTCCTGGTGTTCTGGGCGTTCCGAGACATTGGCCAACACCGGCATGGCGAAGAGGAGCAGCGCCCCTCCAGCACGATGCGGCATCAGATAGACGAGACCAAGATCCTGATGCACAACGGGCGAATGTGGGGCATAACGGCGGTGGCAGGCCTGCGGGGGATGGCGTATATCGGGTTCATCACAGTGCTGCCCCTGTACCTGGCGGACGAACTGGGCCTGACACTGCTGGACGGAGAAGGCGGGTTTGAGAACCTGTTTTACCGGGGGTCGCTCATTGGCCTGCTGGTGCTGGTGGGAATTTTTGCCAGCCCTATCATGGGTTACCTGTCCGATCGTTTTGGCCGCAAACTGGTGCTGATACCTGGGATGGCCGTGCTGGCGGCGCTGACCTTCCTCATGGCATCGCTGGGGGACACGCTGACCGGAATGACCATACTGCTGGCCGGCCTGGGGTTGTTCCTGTACAGCGACCAGCCCATCCTGACGGCCGCGGCAATGGACATAGTGCGGGAAGGCACGGCAGCCACCACGCTGGGCCTGATGTCTACATCCAGGTTTATCTTCAGCGCTATCTCTCCGCTGATTGCCGGGGCGCTGTACACAATCAACCCCGACAACCTGTTCTACTACACGACGGCCCTTTACCTGGCGGCCATTGTTATTCTGTTCTTCATCCGCCTGCCCAGGGCTACGCCGGCGCCGGCGGGAGACGGTCACGACGATCACGGGCACGGCGGCCACGAGCACGCCCACGCCAGCACGGACAGTCCGGCAGCGGGTGAGCACGACCACGGGCACGAGCATGACCACGGTCATCGGCATTAAGGAGCGACGCCTGCGGGTCTAATATCCGATAATCTCCAAGTTCCCGCACCCCAACCGGTGCGGGATTCTTTTTGCCCGGTGCTATACTGGAACGCAGTATGGGGGGAGGTGAGCGGGAGTGTATTGCATCAGTTGCGGCCGTGAAATAGCCGAAACGGCCAATTTCTGCCGGCATTGCGGGGCGAGCCAGGCGCCACGGCCGGATGAGCCGGAACCAGAGGCGGATGTCGAACCGGTAAGCGCTGAATCGCAGGATGACCTGAGGGCGGTTGTTGCGGGCCTGCAGATCCAGGTCAGCCGTCTGATCGAGCGGGTAGCGGCCCTGGAGGGGGAGCCGGCCGCCCGTCCGGCGGTGGTTCCCAATGCATCCGTTGAGGGCGTACTCACCGCTCCCCCGCCTACCGCTCCGGCGCCAACTCCACCGGCTGGCGCGGCTCCCGTTGCCTCGGCGGCTGCCTCAGAAGGGACCGGCCGCGGATCTCCGCCCGAATCAACAGTCCTGCAGGTAGCCTCCTGGAACTGGGAATGGCTGGTGGGGGGCAACTGGCTGGCCCGCATCGGCATCCTGGCCGTAATTATTGGAGTCGGTTTCTTTCTTAAGCTGGCCTTCGATAACGAGTGGATTGGCGAAACGGGAAGGGTGGTACTGGGGCTGGCTATCGGCCTGGGTCTGCTGGGGGCCGGGGAGTTCTGGCAGCGGAAGTACCCCCTATGGTCGCAGCCGGTGACCGGTGGCGGCATAGCTATCCTCTACCTGTCCGTTTTTGCAGCCTTTTCCCTTTACGAACTGATACCCGCCTGGGCGGCCTTGGGATTTTCCGTGCTGGTAACGCTGACGGCGGCGGGCCTGGCGATACGGTACGAGGCCCGGTCCATCGCCATACTGGGCATACTGGGCGGCTTTGCCACGCCACTGTTCCTGGCCGATGAACTGCCACAACAGGAGGCGCTGCTGGGCTACGTGCTGGCCCTGGACTTGGGGGTGCTGGCGCTGGCCACTTTCCGCAACTGGCGGTGGTTCACGTTGTTCGCCCTGGTGGGGTCGCTGATTCTGTTCCTGTTCTGGAAGGAGGAACTGGACCCCACGCTGGCCCCGGCCCAGATTGGGATTACCCTCATTTTCCTCATCTTTGTGGTAGCCACCACCCTGTTTCACGTTATCTGGCGGCGTCCGCCACGGGTATTTGACCAGGTATTGATAGTCTTGAATGCCGCCGCCTACCTGGGAATCAGCTACTGGCAGCTGTGGGATGATTTCAGGGTATGGATGGGAGGGTTTACCCTGCTGCTGGCGGTATTTTATGGGCTGCTGGCGTACGGTTTCCTGATGCGGCACCGGGAGCAGGTGCACCTGAGCATGTTTTCCGTAGGCGTGGCCCTGGTCCTGCTGTCCATCGCCGTGCCGGTGCAACTGGAAGGGCCGTGGATAACTCCGGCCTGGGCTGTGGAAGGGACTGTGCTGGTGTGGCTGTCCTTCTTCATCCGGATGCCACAACTTCGCGGGTTTGCGATCGCGGCGTTCGTGGTGTCGCTGGGGTGGCTGTTGGTTGGGGACTTCCTGGCAAGTCTGGTGGAGTACAGCATCTCCGGCGAGGTACCTTCGGACGTCCCAGTAGCGAACGTCCGGTTCCTTTCCCACAGCATGGTTATAGCCGCTATTTACATCGCGGCCATCCTGTGGTGGCGGGGCCGCAACGACCTTACATACGAAGGGGAGAAGGCCGCTCCGTTGGTCCTGGTGGTGGCGGCAAACCTGGTTACCCTGTGGGCCCTGAGTGTCCAGGTGGTTGAGGTGGTCTTCTTCCTGGCGGACGCGGGGATGAGGACTTTCCATGACCTGGGCAACATAATCAGCCTGTCACTCAGCGCGCTGTGGACTGCATATGCCGCCATCCTGATTGCTTTGGGGGTAGCCAGGCAGGAGCGGTGGCTCAGGGTGGGAGGTCTGGCCCTGCTGGCGGTTCCCGTGCTGAAACTGTTCCTGTACGACTCGTTTGAACTGGAGCAGGGCTACCGGGTGGCGGCCTTCATCGGCCTGGGGGCGCTGTTGCTGGCTGGCGGATTCCTGTACCAGCGTTACAGCCGGCAGATTCGGGGGTTCCTGCTTGATTAGGTGGAAGGGTCTATCGAGGCCGGTCAGGCCGTGGTGGGTCGGTATGCTGGCAGTAGCCCTATTGGCCGGATGGGCCACGTCGGTCTCCGCCGACTTTGCCCTGGCCCACTGGCGCTTCTACAAGCCCGTGAGCCTGCCTACGGCGGTGGAGCGGGGGCAGTTGGTGGAACTCACCGTGGACCGGGAAGTATTTCTGGAGTCAAACGCCGGAGAAACCGACCTGCGCCTGGTGGCGGGACGGAACCTCGAAGCACCCTACCAGTTGGTGACGCTGGAGAAGGGGGAAGTGAGGGAACCGGTGGTGGTGGATATCCAGGACCTGGGCTACGTGGAAGGAGAGTACAGCAGTTTCGTGGCCGACGTGGGCGCGGGCGGTAACCTGCACAATGAGGTGGTAGTTGATACCAGGGCCCACAACTTTCGCCGCACCGTGGTAGTGGAGGCCAGCGCCGATGGGGAGACCTGGGCGGTGGTGGAGGAGAGTGGGGAAATCTACGATTTCACCTCGTCAGACCAGGGGTTCCGGGTGCACCACACCAGTGTCAAGTACCCCCAGAGCGCGGCGCGGTATCTGCGGGTGAAAGTCCTCCACGGAGGCGAAGCGCCCCTGGAAATCATTGGGGCAAAGGTTTTCCGAGTCGAGGAGGTTGCCGCCAGGGAAGGGGAATACCTTCCGGTATCGGCGGGCAGCAGCCGGGACGAGGCTGGAACCAGCTACTACGATCTTGACATGGGAGCGAGAGGCGTCCCACTGAGCCGGCTGTCCTTCCAGTCGAACACGGACAACTTCTATCGCGGGGCAGGAATACTGGGAAGTGACGACGGGGAAGAGTGGCAGTGGCTGGGTGGTACCCACATCTATTCCTTTGATACCCCCAAGTTTGACGGAAAGCTGCTGGAGCTGGAGTTTAGCGAGAGCCGCCACCGCTACTACCGACTGGAAGTGGATGACGCTGATAATGCCGCCCTTCAGCTGACGGGCTTCACCCTGCACGGGGCGGACAGGATACTGCGCTTTGAGGCCCAGCAGGAAACCGAATATGCCCTCTACTATGGCAACCCAGTGGCAGAAGCCCCGGTATACGACCTGCAGCGGATTGTGCCTTACCTGGAGACGGAAGACCTGCCGATGGCAACCCTGGGCGGGCAACGAACCAATGCCGCCTTTACCGGGCTGGACCTGCCGGTGACGGAACGCCTGCCCTGGCTGACGCCGGCGGGGGTGGCCCTGGCGGCCCTGGTGGTGGCGGCCCTGTTGTTCGGCGTCATCCGACAGGCGAAAAGGGTGCTGCCGCCGCCCGGGGAGGGACAGTCGCCTTAATTGCGGTGGGCGATCCCAGGGCGGCAATCAAAGGCCCTTCCCCAAATTTGGGGAAGGGCCTGGGGTATTCCTCCCCTGAAGGATATTCCCTGATCTCAGGACTTGAAGGACTACCTGCCCTTTGACGGCGAGTTCCTTCGACGGGGGCAGGATGAGCGGAATTCAGGAGCGATTCCGGTCCAGGAACGTGGGCGACAAGTGAGTTATCACTCCCATCCCGGCCTTCCCACCAGGGGTGGACGTTTCCCCGTCAAGAATGAAGGGACTTGATCTGAGGTTCCCTAATAGAAAACCGCGGAACCCACCCCGCCGCCGGCGGCGATAACCTCGCCGGTTACGGCCCAGGCCTTATCGGAGGCGAGGAAGGCGGTCACGAAACCGATTTCCTCGGCGTCCACCATGCGGCAGATGGCGTTTCCCCGACCGGAGCCGGGCGCAAAGTCCTGCTGCTCCACCTCGGCGGCGGTGTTGCCCTGCTGGGCGGCCCGGGATTCCAGCATTCCGGCGGTGCGCTCGGTGCGGGTAGTGCCCGGGTGGATGCAGTTGACGGTGATTCCGTAGCGGCCCAGATCGTTGGACAGGGTCTTGGTCATGTGGACCATGGAGACGTTCCTGGCGCCGCCGCTGAGGTTGCCGGCGTTGCGAGCGTTACCGCCACTGATGTTGATGATGCGGCCGTAGCCCTGTTCCTTCAGATGGGGAATGGCCGCCTTGGAGCAGCGCAAGGCCCCGACGAACTTGACGTCGAAATCAGCCATCAAGGATTCCTCGTTGACGGTTTCCACGTAGCCCACCGCGTCTTCGGAACCGCCGGGCAGGGACGCGCTGTTGACCATGATGTGCAGGCCACCCAACCGCTGGACGGCCTCGTTCACCACGCGGTTCACCTGGTCGGTCTGGGTGGCGTCCATCTGCATGGGAATGACGGTGCGGCCGGTGGAGTCGGAGATTTCCCTGGCAGCGGCTTCAAGCTGGTCCATGGAGCGGGAGGCGATTACCACGTCGCAGCCCTCTTCGGCGAGAACCCGCGCGATGGCCTTGCCGATGCCCCGTCCTCCGCCCGCGACGAAGGCCTTCTTGCCCTGGAGTCCAAAATCCATATCAAATCCTCCTGTGCGGGCCCTGAATGGAAACGGGCCCAGCCTCATCTACCGAGTTTCTGGATTCTACACAAAGGCAGGTTGGGGAGCAAGGTTCGGGGTTTTCGGCACCGGGTTTTCTCCTATGGAAATGTTGACCCCTGCCGCCCTTTCGTCCAAAGGCAGGACTTGTCGCCTCAGGGTGGAGGTTGCCGCACCGGCGGGAACGACGGGTTTTCCCCAAAATCTGGTATGCGATGGCCCTGGTTTTCGGCATGGCAGGGGCGGACGACCGTCCGCCCCTACGGAAAGAGTTTCTGCCGGCTACCGTACCGAAACCCGGTAAATGGTGGTTGTGCCGCTCACTTCATTGGCTAGCGACAGCAGCGGCGCCCCGGTATTCGGGCGCAAAATGCCGCTGTTCGGGCGCTGGTCAAGTTCAGGTTGGCAAGGTGAAGGCCAGGTTATTGCCCGATTTAACGTGCATTAACGGTGGGTCTAATGTGCGCTAAGGGCTGGGTTTTCGGGCATTCCTCATATGCGGGAGGCGAGAGGTCGGACGTTTGGCCAGTGGCAGCCGGGCGGGATGGACCCGAATCGGCCACGCGACGTGGCCCGTAAGGGTGGAATATGTGAAGGAAATCAGGCACAATGTTGGCGGATACTGTAGTAAAGAAGCTGAAAGATTTGCAGAAAACCGGAAGTTAACAGCTGAAAGCAGCTTGTGAGAAACAGGGTTCCCATGGATTGGGACAGTTTTGAGGTTTAAATTAGCGGCATGGAAAACGGGAGCAACCGGAATATTCGTAACCTGGCGATTATCGCCCACGTTGACCACGGGAAGACCACCCTGGTGGATGCCCTGCTGAAACAGGGCAGGGTTTTCCGGGAACACCAGGAAGTGGGCGAACTGATTATGGACAGCGACCCCCTGGAACGGGAGCGGGGCATCACAATCCTGGCGAAGAACACGGCGGTAGAATACCGGGGCGTGAAGATTAACATCATCGACACACCGGGCCACGCCGACTTCAGCGGCGAAGTGGAGCGGGTGATGAACATGGCGGACGGCTGTCTGTTGCTGGTGGACGCGGTGGACGGTCCCATGCCCCAGACCCGCTACGTGCTGCAGCAGGCCCTGCAGCGGCGGGTAACGCCCATGGTGGTCATCAACAAGATCGACCGCCCGGAGGCCCGCATTGCAGAGGTGGAGGAAATGGTCCAGGACCTGTTCCTGGAACTGGCGACCCTGCCGGAGCAACTGGACTACCCGGTGCTGTACGCGTCGGCCAAGCTGGGGTTCGCCGCCAATGAATCCGGCGCCGCAGAGGGGGACATGCAGCCCCTGTTCGACGCCATCCTGGAGGTCATACCGCCCCCGTCGGCCGACGCCGGCGGACCCTTGCAGATGCTGGTGGCGGCGCTGGACTACGACAATTACCTGGGTCAGATTGCCATTGGCCGAGTTTTCCGGGGGACCATTCACTTCCGGGAGCCGGTGGCAGTGCTGGGACGGGAAGGAGAGACCAGGGCGGAGAACCTGGAGAACGTGTTTGTGTTTCGGGGCCTGGAGCGGTTGCAAGCCAGCGAAGCCGTGGCCGGGGATATTGTGGCGGTGTCCGGAGTTGCCAGCATATCCATTGGAGATACCATCGCCGCGCCGGACTATCCGGAGGCCCTGCCCTCCATCGACATTGAGGAACCGACGGTGATGATGACCTTCGGCGTCAACACATCGCCGTTCATGGGCAAGGAGGGTTCGCGCTGCACTTCTCGGATGCTGCGGGAGCGCCTGCAACGGGAACTGCGCACGAACGTGAGCTTGAGGGTGGAAGAGACGGCCAGCGCCGACGAGTTTCTCGTTTCGGGGCGGGGCGAACTGCACCTGGCCATCCTGGTGGAGAACATGCGGCGGGAGGACTACGAGTTCCAGGTTTCCCGTCCCGTCCCAGTGACCAGGGTTGTGGACGGAAAGGTCCACGAGCCCTACGAGCAGTTGACCATCCACACCCGGGAGGAGTTCATCGGGCCGCTTTCAGAAAGCCTGGCCAACCGCCTGGCGCAGATGACCGACATGGACAACGATGGGGCGGGCAACGTCCGGATGGAGTTCCTGGCGCCCACCAGGGGACTGATCGGCTTCCGGTCATTCTTCCTGCGAACCACCCGGGGCAACGGGGTTACCAACAGTCGCTTCGTGGAGTACCGTCCCATGACGGGGGAGCTGAAAAACGCCAACAGCCAGTCCCTGGTGGCATCGGAACCGGGGGTGGCGGTTACCTATGGGCTGCTCAACGCCCAGGGCAGGGGTTCCACCTTCGTCGAGCCGGGGACATCGGTGTACGAGGGCATGATTGTAGGCATGCACCCCAAGGAGGATGACATCGTTATAAACGTCTGCCGGGAGAAGAAGCTGACCAACATGCGCTCTTCCACCGCCGACGTGGCCAAGCGGCTGAGTCCGCCGGTGAAGCTGAGCCTGGAAGAGGCTATGGAGTTTATCGCGTCGGATGAACTGGTGGAAGTTACGCCCCGGAATTACCGGCTGCGAAAGAAGGTGCTGGCCTCGGGGGAACGGCAAAAACAGAGGAACCGAAGGAGGGAGGCGGTGGCAACCACAACGGAATAGGAATGGTTCGGAGCCTCCAGGAAATCCAGGGCTTTGGGGCGGGCTTGATACTTCAAGCCCGCCCCAATTCCGTACGCTACCTCATTAATCTAACCACCGGCCTTTAGTCGCCCATGGTCCTGACCGTGCCGCGGTGGTAGCGGTCCACGGTGGTGTCCGGGTCCCAGTCGGAGGGGACTTCGGTGGCCCAGGGGGGAACCGGGTCTTCGAAGGTGAAGACAAAGTCGCGGTCGCCGCGGCCCCGCTTGAACAGCTCCTTGGAAGTGGGGTACTCGAAGTAGATCTCCAGTCGGTTGCCCTCGGAGTCGGCGAAATACATGCTGCGCTGGTTGGCGTGTTCCACCAGGCGGTCCACGGTAACGCCATGGCTGAGCAGGTGATCGTAGGCTTCCTTCATGTCCTGGTGAGTGTCCACCTTTATGGCGATGTGGGCCACGCCCACCTGGTTGCGTTCGGGGGCCTCCAGGGCGTTATCGGGGTCTTCAACGGGGGAGAGGTCAAAGACGTGGCCTTCGTGGGTGTCGTCACGCCCGAGGCTCATAAAGACGCCACCATGTTCAGGGTCTTCTTCCTCGATGACGAAACCCAGGACTTCGGTGTAGAACTTCTTGGCTCGCTCGATGTCGCGTACGCGGACGGCGGCGTGGCCAATTCGGGAAAGGTTGATGGGCATGGGTTTTTCCTCCGGCTAAGCAGTTTTGTCTTGATGTCGGCAAACAATTTATAGCAAGCGGGCATTGGTAGTCAACAATGAGAGTTACCAGCGGCAGGGCAATCTCAAGAAGGGTGTCTAAACTCCGCTATACCGGCGGAAGCCGTATTCCAGGAATCCTTGCCAGTCCTGTCTGTATTCCCCATCATTTAGTCTAGATTCTCCGCCTGAGGCGGACGCCGGAATGATCCGCCAGAGGCGGACCGGGAGTGGCGATTTACCAACCCTGAACAGTTGCCTAAAACCCTCCGAATTATCCTAACCGCCTTCAATTGTGGTAAATTAGGCCCAGATTTGGCCCGGAGCCTTTCCGGGCTTCAGGGGAGGAAGACATGCTTGATTACAAGCCCAACATTGTGCTCTCCAACCAGGAGTACGATGTCGTAGGCACCAGGCCCATTCGCCACGACGGGCCGGACAAGGTAATGGGTCGCGCCCGCTACGCCGCTGACATTCACCTTACTGGGATGCTCTTTGGCAAGATACTGCGCAGTCCCCATCCTCACGCGCGCATCCGTGGCATAGACGCCAGCCGCGCCCTGGCATTGCCCGGGGTGGAAGCGGTGGTGACCGCTGCCGACTTTCCCGAAGTTTCCGCGGAGGTGTCGGACCTGTCGGAAGGGGCCAACGTCAACTACGGCTTCTACAGCCGCAACGTAATGGCCCGGGAGAAGGCGCTGTACCGGGGCCACGCCGTGGCCGCGGTGGCCGCCACCAGTCCCCACCTGGCGGAGGAGGCGCTGGACCTGATAGACGTGGACTGGGAGATTCTGGAGCCGGTGCTAAATGCCGAAGAGGCGCTGGCGGAGAATGCGCCCCTGGTCCACGAACGGCTGGTTACCTTTGACAGCCCCAACTGGCGGCCCGGGGCGTGGGGCGACCAGTCGGACAAGGTTTCCAACCTGGCCAACAGGTTTGAATACACTCTGGGCGATCCGGAAAAGGCCTTCGCCGAGGCCGACGTAGTCGTGGAGCGGGAGTTCCACACCCGTCCCGTGCACCAGGGGTACATCGAGCCCCACTCGGCCACCGCCCAGTGGAATACCGACGACACGGTTACCATCTGGGCCAGCAGCCAGGGGCACTTCGCCCTGCGCGACCATACTTCCACCATCATGGGAATGCCCGTCTCCAAGGTCAAAATCATCCCCATGGAGATCGGCGGCGGCTTTGGCGGCAAGGGTATGGGCGGCTGCTACATTGAGCCGGTGGTGGCGGCCCTCTCCCGCAAGACGGGACAGCCGGTAAAAATTGCCATGTCCCGCACCGAGGTCTTTCTGGGTACCGGCCCCGCGCCAGCCACTCATATGAAAGTGAAGGTGGGAGCCACCAATGAGGGGAAGATAACGGTTGCCGAAGCGCAGCTTACCTACGAGGCGGGAGCCTTCCCCGGTTCGCCGGTGGCGTCGGCCTGCCGTACCATGTTTGCGCCCTATAACATTCCCAACGGCTATGTTGAGGGGCTGGACGTGGTGGTCAACACGCAGAAGTCGGCCGCCTACCGGGCGCCCGGCTCCCCCACGGCCGCTTTCGCCGCGGAGACGGTGCTGGACGAGGTCTGCGAAAAGATCGGCATGGACCCGGTGGAGTTCCGGCTGATGAATGCAGCGAAGGAGGGCGACCGGCAGATCACCGGTCCCACTTACCGCAAGATTGGCATGGTGGAGCTTTGCCAGGCCGCCCAGCAGCACCCGCATCTGGCCGAACCCGTGGATGGCAAATACCGGGGCCGAGGCGTGGCCGCAGGGTGCTGGATGAACGGGACGGGCCCGGCCAGCGCAGTGGCCAGCGTGAATCCTGATGGCACCGTAAGCCTGGTAGAGGGCTCGCCGGACATCGGGGGCAGCCGCGCCGCCATGGCCATGCAGATCGCGGAGGTGCTGGGCATCGCCGCCGAGGATATCAAGCCTTCCATAGCAGACACCGACTCCATCGGCTACAGTTCCGGGGCCGGTGGCAGCGGCGTCACCTTCAAGATGGGTACGGCCGTGTACAACGCCGGAGAAGACATCAAGCGCCAGCTGATAGAGCGGGCGGCCAGGATATGGGACGTCAGCGAGGAGGACGTGGAATACAACAAGGGCGTATTGAGCCACAAGTCGGACTCGGAGCTGAGCATGACCTTCGCCCAGATTGCCCGACGGCTGAACGGCAGTGGCGGGCCCGTGGTGGGTCGGGCCACGGCCAACCCGGCCGGTGTGGGCAATGCCTTCGGCCTTCACATCGTGGATGTGGAGGTGGACCCGGATACGGGCAAAGTAGATGTGCTGCGCTATACCGCAATTCAGGACGCCGGCAAGGCCATCCACCCCAGCTACGTAGAGGGACAAATCCAGGGCGGCGCCGTTCAGGGTATCGGCTGGGCGCTGAACGAGGAATACTACTTGGACCGGGAGGGACTGATGGTCAATTCCAGCTTCCTGGACTACCGCATGCCCACCAGCCTGGATCTGCCCATGATTGATACGGTTATAGTGGAGGTCGCCAATCCGGGACATCCCCTGGGCGTTCGGGGCGTGGGCGAGGTGTCACTGGTGCCGCCCATGGCCGCCGTTGCCAACGCCATCTACCATGCGGCGGGGCTGCGCCTGACCGATCTGCCCATGAACTCGGCCAGTTACCTGGAAGCCAAGTGGCGGCAGGAGAATGGGGCGGAGTAGCCGCACCGTTTAGTCAAGAGAGCAGAAAATCGTGGGGCGGGTTCGAAACCCGCCCCAATGTTTTTGCTCTCGACAAGCTATCTAAACCAATCTCGGATCCGGTTCCAAGCCGGCCCTCACCCTTCCGTATTGCTCGGCCAGCGCGTCCCAGGACAGCCCCACGTGGTGGGAAGCGGCGTGGGCGTCGCGGTGGAATCGCTGCATGGGGCTGGAGTCGTACAGGGAGTGACCGCCACTGGCCTCGAACAGCCGGTCGATGGCCCGGATGCAGAGACGGGTGACGTAGGCGTGGTCTCGGCGGTACCGGGCGCGGTCGTCGATGGACGGCAATTGGTCCCGGTGGGCGCGGGCCATGATTTCACGGCAGTCCCGCTGCATTATGAGTTGAGCGGCGTCTACCTCGGCGGATGATTCGGCCAGGCGGAGGTGGTAGCTGGGAACCTGGGACAGGGGATTTCCTTCCCTGGCTGACGCGTCGTGGCGGATGCGTTTCTCGAAGGCTTCGACGGCGCCCCGGGCCATTCCCACTATGGGGGATGCCAGGGTGTAGGGAAGGATGCACTGCTGGGGGATGCGCTGGTTGGCGGTGTTGTGGACCTGGCGGCCGGGGGCGTTTCCCTCTCGCAGCAGAGGCATGGGCACCGTACGATGTTCGGGAACGAACGCGTCGTCCACCAGGATGTCCTTGCTGCCCGTGCCCTTGAGGCCGGAGACGAACCAGGTGTCTTCGATGGTGTAGTCCCGACGGGGCAACAGCATCATCATGGGCGCTTCGGGGCCGTTGGCGATGAGCAGGACCCACTGGGCCGGATCGCACCCGCTGGAGAAGTCCCAGTGGCCCGTAAGGCGGTATCCGCCCGGGGCAGGCGTGGCCCGGCTACGGGCCGGATTGAAGGAGGTGGACGACAGGGTATTGGGGTCCTCGGTCCAATACTCGTCCTGGGCCTTTACGGGGAACAGGGCCACCAGCCAGTTGTGACTGGCCCAGATGCCGTAGCACCATGCAGTAGAACCGCAACCTCGTCCCAGTTCTGAAGCGATATCGAAGACTAGGTCGAAGTCCAGCCCCAGCCCGCCATAGCGCCGCGGCTGGGCCACGGTAATGAGTTGGGCCGCCTTCAGGTCTTCGATGGTTTGGGGCAGGGCCTGCCGGCGCTCTTCCGTTTCCGCCGCCCTTTCACGAAGGGTGGGGACCAGTGACGCGGCACGCTGAAGCAGTTCTTCCCTGGTGGTCATTTCTTTTAGACCCTGCCCTTAATCCATATATCTACCAATAGTCGGGACCGTGCCGCTGGCGCGGTGAAGATTGTAAGTTCACCCAGCATATAGCCGGTTTAACCCAGCGTACTTAGCCGGGTCCAGATCCCTGCCCGCCAGCGCCGGAAAGTCGGGCCCGTAGCGGTGGGCCCGGAACAGGGAGTTGGCCCGGATGCCGTCCCGGGCTGAATAGACGTACTCCGGGTTAATGTATTCCCATACGATTTCCCTGTCGGGCGTTACCTCGAAGACCCGGCCGGGGGCGCCTTCGCAGATGAGAGTGTTGCCGTTGGGCAGGCGGTCCGCGCCGCTGATGTGGAAACTGTAGAAGGATATGGGCGGGTCTCCCTTGTATTCCCAGACAATTTCGCTGGTAGCGGGGTTTACCTCAAGGACCCGGGAAAAGGTCGGGCCGGGCCGGTGGCAGCCGTTGTCGAACAGCAGGATGTTTCCATTGGCCAGCATGTTGGGATAGTGCTGGTGAGAGATTTCGCCGGGGCCCCACTTCCATTTCCAGTCGCCGCTGTTCTTGTCCACAATGCCGACAGTATCAGTGCGGCGGAAGCTGACAATAAGGTCGCCGTCGGGGGTGGTGCGTAAAGAATTTTGGTGAGTCCACTCCTCCCGGTTTTCCAGGAAGCCAATTTGGTCAACATCCGGGTCCAGATGCTCCCAGGAGCGCCAGGAATAAACTGTCTCTCCCTCGGGCGTGATCTCTTCCACCAGGTCTCCCAGCATCTCCGCCTCCCGGTCGGCGCCGGGTTGGCCGCCCTGGACCCTGGCCGCCAACTCCGGGTCCAGGGGTTCAAACAGCAGGACCAAAGTGTTGCCGTTGGGCAGGCGGTCAAAATCGTGGTGCAGCAGGGGGTTATCGTACCGCCAGACCTGATTCCCGTCCCAGTCCAGTTCCACGATGGCCCCGGCCCGGGGGCCGGCGCCGCTGGGGCGGCCACCCGCCCGGGAGCTGATGGTACGGAGCAGGAGATTACCGTTTTTCAACAGGTAGCCGTAGCCTAACGGTTCAGTAAAGTACCATTGATGGCAGACGCGACCCTCCATGTCGATGAGATTGACTTGGTTGCTGCCGTTGGTGGTCAACAGCGTGTAGCCCCGGTAGCAGTTCCGGGGGGCGTGATAGATGAGTCCGTCCTTGTGATGGCTTGACCAACCCATGAGTGCCTCCCGTTGGGTGTGCTGAATTGGGGCGTCTTGCTTTTAAAGGTTCAGCTTTGTGCCTACGGAATCAAGGACGCATAGTCGTCCAGGATGGGGAGCACTTTGTCCCGTTCGTCCGAAGGCAGGTTGAGAATCAGGCGGTCAACTCCCGCTTCCTCCAACCGGGAAACCAGGGCTTCATCAACCCGTCCGAAGGTACAGAGGGAGACGGGCAGGCTGTTGGAGTCGCGGCCGGCGTCCTCGGCCTGCTTGCGGAGCAGGGCAATCTTTTCGGTCAGGACGCCTTCCTGGCCGGCGCCGCGGGCGATGGGCATCCAACCGTCGCAGAACTCGACCACCCGGTCGAAGGTAGTGGGGCCGTCGCCGCCCATGAAGATGGGAGGATGGGGCTTCTGCACCGGTTTGGGGTAGGACCAGATCTTGTCGAAATCGACGAATTCGCCGTGGAACTCGGCCTCCTCCTCGGTCCAGATGGCCTTCATGGCCAGGATGCGCTCCCGCAACAGTCGGAAGCGGCGGCGGAAGTTGGTGCCATGGTTCTCCATTTCCTCGGAGTTCCAGCCGCCGCCGATGCCGAACATAAAGCGGCCGTTGGAGATCATATCCAGGGTGGCGATTTCCTTGGCGGTGATGATGGGGTCCCGTTCGACGATGAGGCAGATGCCGGTTCCGATTTTCAGGTTGGTGGTAACGGCAGCGGCGGCGCCCAGGGCGACGAAGGGGTCCATGGAGTGCCAGTACTCCCGGGGCAGGTCGGGGCCGCCGGGCCAGGGGCTGCGGCGGCTGGCGGGAATATGGGTATGTTCAGGGACCCACAGGGACTCAAAGCCCCTTTCTTCCAGGGCCAGGGCCAGTTCCGCCGGCCTCATTGAGTAGTCGGTTACGAAGTTCAGGACACCGATATCCATGGGTTGCTCCTTTGTGGTTGTGGGTTCATGCTTGACGGCGCTTTAGGGATTATACTTCCTCTATCTCAATTCCCCACCGATGGGTCCTGCGACAAGCTGAGGATGAAAGGGAGAATTCACTCCCATCCTGGCCTACCACCATCGAGTAGGAAGGAAAAGCCAGCTTGCGTCCTTATGCCAACAAGTTAGGAACGATAGATTTCAAACTGCTTCAGAAGAAATTGCTGACGTTCTTGGCGGAGATGACCGTCTGGTCCAGGACTATTTTGCGGTAGGCCAGTCGCCAACCCTCATCGGTCCGACGCAGAATGTCCTCCCGGCTGCCGACGTAGAAGTCCTCCTCGCGCTCGCCCCGGGTGCGGTACATGATGAAATTGGAATAGGCCTTTACTTCGCCGGCATTGTTCGTGGGTTCCAGCTCCACGTTGGAGATGAAATGGCGGGTGCGGGACGGAGGATCTTCCGCCCAGGCAAAGCCGCTGTCCAGGCGCTCGACGCGCCGGACCAAGGTGTCACGAGTCTCATCCATAACCGCAAGCTCGCCGGAGTCGGTGAATTCCCGCTCTTCCTGCCGGGACTCGTCCAGGGAGGCGATGGACTTGCTGCTGGAAGGATAGACGTTACTGCGCAGGGGCATCCAGTACCGCAGGTCGTCGGCCAGCAGGTCCAACCACCGGTGGAGTTGGCGGTTGTCCAGCAGTCGGGCCTCCCGGTACAGGAACTGTTCGATTTCGCGGAGCAGGTCGGGCGTTATTTGCAAATTGGCGGCCTCAGGTCTGGCTGGTTCGTTACGGAAAGGACTTCAGGTCTGTCAAGGCCAAGGTCCTCGGGCCTTGAGTCTTGGTTGCAGCCGGCAAATGCGCCGGTCGCCTGAGCCTGCCGAAGGGCGCAAAATTCCGGCCTTAATGCGCGTTGCGGGGCCGAAAAAGGCCTTCAGGATGAATTTTAGATTCTTCGGCTTCGCTCAGAATGACAATAAACATGGACGAGCTTACTCCGGCAGGTCAGTCCAAGTCTCCGCCGCCATGAGTTCCGCCCAGCGGCGGTAGAACTGGCGGTGGTTGCTTTCGCTGAGCCGGTAGTCGCTGGCCCAGCCCCCCAGGTCGGGGCGGTACTGCTCGTGGCCCAGGCCCATCTGCATGTTAAGGTCGAAACGGCGGGATACCACGCCCCGGGAAGTGTGGGTGCATTCCTGCCAGTTGTCCATGTCGTCCTGCTCAAAGGTGCCCGACGGACCGAAGCCCCGCAGACCGTTGACCCGCAGCGCGTCCTTTACCCGGGGCGGTGCGGCCTTATCCACGAAAATCCAGGCCCAGATTTCGATCTCGCCGGGGCCCTTGGGGTGCCAGACGCGGAAGGAATGGGACGTGGACCTGATGATGGACAGGTTGGGGAAGACGGTGGCCACGATGGGGCTGACCTGCTCGGCCCGGGGCCCCAGGCGTTTGACGGTTTCGGGGCGGGTCTCCTGTTCGTAGGCGATGAGTTCCGGTTCCGGGGCCTCGGCAATATCGCCACCGCCCAGGGTTATAACGCAGTGGCCCTGGCCCGGGGAGACAAGGGTTCCGCCGGTGCTGGCTCGCAGCCTAAAATCGCCGGCAAAGCCGGCACGAATGGCGGACAGGTGGCTCCAGGAGACATGGTAGGCGTCGCCGCCGAAGTTCTCGGCCGGCAGCTTCCAGTTGCAGGGCACCACCCACTTTTGGACGCCGCCGATTACTTCCACGCCGCCCTCGCGCCGGTCGAAGAAGCTGTCCAGGTACCAGGCCATTTCGCCCAGGTACTCCCGCAGGGGCGGAGCGCCCGGGTCGAAGGTGGCGAAGATCATGCCCCGGTAGCTGTCCAGCTGGGCCACGGGAATCAGGTTCCACTGGCTTAGGTCCAGTTCGCCGAAATAGGCGTCCTGGAGATTGGGGACGGCCACCAGCTTGCCGTTGTTGGCGAAGGTCCAGCCGTGGTAGGCGCAGGTAATGGTGGCGGCGTTGCCGAAGTCGGCGCGGCACAAGCGGTTGCCCCGGTGGCGGCAGACGTTGAGGAAGGCGTTGACCGCGCCGCCACTGTCCCGCATCACCAGCACCGGGTCTTCACCCATGTAGGTGGTGAAGTAGTCGCCGGGGTTGGGAATCTGGCTGTCGTGGCACAGGAACAACCAGCAGCGGGCGAAGATGCGTTCCAGTTCCTGCTGGTAGATGTCCGGCTCGATGAAGATTCGGCGGCTTACCAGGCCGCGCTCCGAATCAACCAGTCCCTGCATTTCGGCAACCATAAGCTACCTCTTCTTCTTTTCCGCGAATGATCCCACATGGGCACGAATTGTTGCCGCTGAAAGGCAACCTTGCATCGGTTTACCAGCGTAGCAGGCCCTACCAAGCGCCCTCATCCCGACCTTCCCTGGTTAAGAGGTGATGTCCCACGGCGAAGGTGACTAGGTGGCGGTGTAACCGCCGTCAATTACCAGTTCGCTGCCGGTGACGAAGGACGATTCGTCGGAGGCCAGGTACAGGACGCCGTAGGCGATGTCCTCGGACTGCCCCACCCGGCCCAGAGGTATGCGGGACTCGCTCTGCCGGAGAACTTCCGGGTCCGACTGGCGTTCCGCGGTCATGGGCGTGGCCACGGAGCCGGGGTGGACGGAGTTGGCGCGGATGCCGTCGGCGGCGTACTGGATGGCGGTGGTCTTGGTCAGCAGCCGCACCGCGCCCTTGGACGCGTTGTAGGCGGCGGTTACCGTGTCCTGGCCGACCATACCGGAGATTGACGAAATGTTGATGATGGAACCGCCGCCGGCCCGCTTCATTTCCGGTATGGCGGTCAGGGTGCCCAGGAAGACGCCCTTGCCGTTAACGTCCATGATCCGGTCCCATTCCTCGCCGCTGGAATCTTCCAGCTTGCCCCAGTTGCAGATGCCGGCGTTGTTGACCAGGATATCCAGCTTGCCGTAGCGGTCAACGGCGGTCTGCACCGCGGCTTCCCACTCAGCTTCGCTGGTAACGTCCAGGTGAACGTAGGTAGCCTCGTAGCCCAGTTCGCGGATCTCGGCTTCCACCTGCTGGCCCAGGTCGTCCAGGATATCGCCGAAGACGACGCTGGCGCCCTCGGCGGCGAACATGCGGGCCTCGCAAGCCCCCTGGCCGCGGGCCCCGCCGCTGATCAGCGCCACTTTACCTTCCAGTCTCATGGTTTCCCTCCGAAAATGGGGAATATGATGCCCGAGCTTTCACCCCCCCTCCTAACCCTCCCCCATCGAGGGGGAGGGGACAATCTATCCGGTGGCTAAACGCCGGTGGCTAAACGCCGATAGCTAAACGGGCATCAACGGCTCCCCCATTCCCTCTCGAAGTTCGACCTCAAAGGCGTTCAGGAAGAAGGCAGTCTGGGCGTAACTGCCAATGAGCATGGTCAACTCTACCAGGTGTTGGGGGCCGAACTGGTCCAATGCCGCCTGGAAGGTTGCCTGGCTGACCTGGTGGGTGGTGTAGAACTCGTTCACGTAATTGATCACGGCCCGCTCGTCCTCCGCAATATCCGGCAGTTCCTGCCGTTCCCGCAGCGCCTCAACCAGGGCGTCGCCGACGCCTTCGCTTCTCGCCGCACCGACGTGGTCATTCCAAATGAAGGGACAGTCCATGGCCCGGGCGGTCGTGATGATGGCCAGTTCCAGAATCCGGCGGGGGAAGGTGGTTTCGTAGCGCAGGTAGCCGGTCAGGCCGGCCCGGCGGAGGGCCATTTCCGGGCTGTTCAGGGTGATTCTGCCGGGCCCGACCGTGATCGGGCCGTCGGCGGTGAGTTCGTCATAGGCGGCCTGGAATTCCTCGGGGACCATGTCTCTGGTTACGTTAGGGAGTCTTGCCATTTGCGTCCTCCTGCGATTGGCGTGGCCGATCGGGTTTTGCTGTGGGCCAGTATAACGGCTTTTCAGCGGTTGCTAAACCCTTCTTTCTTGCCCGCCAAGCCGACATTCTGCGTTTCATGGGTGCCGGAATGCCGGACATTGATAGAGGGGCAATTGTCGCATATTCCCCCTCCCCCTGACCCTGCCGCCACAGGTCCGCCTGAGGCGGATGCCGCTCCCGCCATGGGAGAGGGGACTTCTTCAGACCCTCCTTAAGCTCTTCGCAGCTGCGGTGTGAAGACAACCAGGGCAAAGGTCATTACGATGCCAGCTGTGCCAATGATGGTTGCCGCCAGGGGCGCTCCCCAGACCCCCGCCAGGGCGCCGGCTCCAGCCCCGCCGAAGGCGTAAGCGTAAATAGCCAGTACCCGCAGTCCCAGCACCCTGCCCCGGTATTCCGCCTGGGTGGTCCGAAGCATGGCCGTAAGCATCATCACCTGGGTGGAGGAGAATGCCATGCCCGTTACCAGCAGGATGGCCAGGGACAGATAAAGGGAGGAAGAGAGGGCAAAAACCAGCATGCTCCCGTGCCAGATGACCACCGACAGGATCATCAGCTTGCCGATGTGCCGGAGATTGCGGAAGGAAGCCCAGGCAATGGAGCCAGCCAGCGCCCCTATGCCGAAGGAAGCGGTCAACAGGCCCAGGCCGTCGGGGCCGGTTTCCAGGACATTGCCGGCGAAAATGGCCAGCAACGCAGTGTGGAAGGGCCAGCCCGTCAGGTTGATGATGACCGCGATAGCCAGGGTGGCCCACAGGATCTGCTGTCCTTTGACGTAACGAAGGCCTTCCATCACCGTGCGAAGGACGGAACCCCGGGGTTGGACCTCGGAAACGCGGATGGGTCTGACAAAGGAGGCAGCGATGGAACTGGTGAAATAGAGGAGCGCGACGGCGGTATAGCCCCCTTCCGGGCCCCAGGTCTTGTACAACAGGCCGCCTATCAGGGGCCCGAAGATGGTGGAGAGGTTCTGGGCCATGCTGCTGAGGGCGGCGCCGTTGCTGATTTTGTCCGGAGGCAGGGTATCGCCAATGAGGGCCTGGGCCGAGGGCATCTGAAAGATTCGGACCAGGCCGGCGCCCAGGGTGATGGCGAAGAGGTGCCAGACCTCCAGGAGGCCGGTAAGCATCAGGAGCAGTATGCCCACTCCAAGGCAGGTCATTACCATTTCGATGACTGCCAGGAGCCGGTGGCGCGGCAACCGGTCAGCGATGGCGCCGGAAAACAGGGCCAGGAAATTCAGGCCCATGCGAGCCGAGGCAATGAGCCCCACCAGGAAGGGGTCGCCGGTCACTTCCAGGACGTACCAGGCCAGAACCAGGGCTTCCATCTGGTTCCCGGTCTGGAACATCCATACCGATGACCAGACCAGGGCGAAATTGCGCTGACCCAGGACGGCGACGGGGTAGGCAGCCTGGCGGATGGAGTGGCTAAGTTTCATGAAGGCAGGTTGGACCGAAGGGTTGGTCTCCCGGAAACCAGGGGCACGGCGGCCTGAATCTCTGCCTGGCCCGGTCCAATGCCAGGCTCGGAGCGGCCTGCGCAGGAGTGGCGACCTGGTTGGACTGGCAAGGGGGGCAGCAAAAAAGGAAGGCCGGACCGAGTTGGTGAACCCTCGTCCGGCCTTCCCTATTTGGCCCTGGTCAGCGTTGGGCGAATTCTGATTCGGCAGGTATAGACTAGACGTTTCGCAGCTTGGGGTCAAGCCTGTCCCGAAGCCAGTCGCCCAGCAGGTTCATGGATAGAACCGTCAGCAGGATGGCTACGCCCGGGAAGAAGGAAACCCACCATGCGTTGATCACCAGGGCGCGGCCGTCGGATACCATCAGTCCCCAGGCGGGATTTGGAGGGGGAATTCCGGCGCCAAGGAAGCTTAGCGAGGCCTCGAGGATGATAACTACGCCCACTTCCAGGGTAGCCAGAACGATGATCGTGTTCACCACGTTGGGCAAGAGGTGTCGAAGGATAATTCTAGGCGTAGACGCGCCGGCAACCTGCGCCCTGGAGATGAAGTCCTGGGCCCTGAGACTGAGCACTTCGCCCCTGACCAGGCGGGCATAACGGGTCCACAGGGTCAGGGCAACAACAATTATTACGGTGAAGTAACTTGGGCCCAGGGCCGCGGCCAGGATCAGGGCCAATAAAATGGAAGGGATGGAAATCTTGATGTCCACCAGGCGCATGATCACGTGGTCCCACATGCCACCCCAATACCCGGCTACGAGGCCCAGGGTGGTGCCGACGATGCCCCCGCATACGATGGATATGGCGGCGATGGTAAGGGAAATGCGAGCCCCGTAGATTATGCGGCTAAGCATGTCCCGGCCCAGCTTGTCAGTGCCCAGGGGGTGCTCCCAGCTGCCGCCCTCCATCCACGCGGGAGGTTGCAACCGTTCAAGGATGTTGCCCTTGGTGGGCTCGTGGGGCGCAACCTGACCGGCGAATATGGCGGGAATAACGAGGACGAAGCAGAGGACGATGATGGTGATCAACGGGAATTGGCGGGCCCACCTGGCGATCCGACGCACGCGGTCCGCGGCGCCGTTTATGGATCCCGGTACTGCTTCAGCTATGTTTGCCATGTTCCCGCCTCTTCCACCAGCTTGGGCGACTCGTTAGTTGGTGTACCTGATCCTGGGATCCAGGTATGCATAGAGAATGTCCACCAGCAGGTTGCTCGCAATGTAAACGACGCCGAAGAAGAGCACCACGCTCTGTACCACCTGGAAGTCCCTGGCCCGCAGCGCATCAATGGCCAGAAGACCAACCCCTGGCCAGGCGAAAACCGTCTCAATGACCACCGAGCCGGTGAGGAACCCCCCCAAAATGAAGCCAAAGTAGGTCAGGGGAGCAATGGCGGCATTGCGGAGGCAGTGCTTCCAGATGACCTTCCAGTTGGGTATGCCCTTGATACGGGCCAGTTTGACATACTCGCTGTCCAGGACCTCCAGCATGGAGGAACGGGTAAGGCGCATTACCGCCGCGACCTGGAACCAGCCCAGGGCGAAGGCGGGGAGAATCAAGCTGGTAAGCCCCTCTCTTCCCGAGGCGGGGAGCCATTCGAGGGTTACGGCGAAGATCCAGATGAGAACGATTCCCACCCAGAAGGAAGGCGCAGCCTGTCCCAGCAGGGCGACGACTTTCCCCGCGTAGTCAACGCCCGTGTCCTTCTTGACGGCGACCATCACGCCCAGGGGCAGAGCAAGCAGGGCAGCCACAATGAGCGCCAGGAAGGACAATTCCAGGGTTGCCGGCAGGCGAGCAAGTATCAGATCGCGGGTAGAGCGGCCGGGCCACTTGATAGAGGTGCCAAAGTCCCCACGCAGGACATTGCCCACGTACACCAGGTATTGCATGTGCAGCGGCTTGTCCAGTCCCCACCGCTCGGTCATGATCTCAAAGTCCTGCACGGTGGCGTCCTCCGGCAGCAGCACGTCCATGGGGTTGCCGGAAATACGCGCCAAGGAAAAGACAATGATGCTCATGGCGAATAGCGCCAGGAAAGCATGAAAAAGACGGACAATTATGTATCGCTGCACTTCTTAACCTCCCTGACAGGCCAGGACAGATGCGACGTGAATTGCAGCCTAGCGGGGGACAATTAAATGAAAAGGCGCCTCATGCCGGTGACTTGTTCGCGGAATGAGGCGCCCTCAATCCTGGTCAGGGGTCCCTTTCCAGGCGGGCCGCCGACTATTGCGGCACAGTCTCTATGTACTCCAGGTGAGTATAGAAGCCGCTGATGAAGCCCGGGAAGACGTAGCTCTCGATGTACTTGGGGTTGATGGCGATGTCGGGAGCAATGTCAAACATGGGCAGGGTGCAGAAATTGTCGTAACAGAAGTCGCCCATTTCGCGCATTATCTGGGTACGCTGGGTGGCGTCGATGGTTACGTCCAACTCTTCTATTTTGGCGTCCAGGAAGGGATCGACATAGGAGCGAACCGAGCCGCAGGTGCAGAACAGGGTCTGCAGGTGATAAACGGTGTAGCTGTAGCCCGCTGATCCGGACAGGGTATTGTGAATGTCCCATGCTCTTCTTTGCGAACGAATCTTGCTCGATTCGATGTTTGCCAGGGTGGGTTTCAATCCGATGGCTTCAAAGTCGAGGGCCAAAGCCTGTCCGATGTCGATGATTTCAGGGAGGGCGGCGTTGGAGTCCAGGGCAAGGGTAAACTCAAACCCGTCCGCGTAGCCGGCCTCAGCCAGGAGTTGCTGCGCCGCTTCGGGGTCATAGCCGTACATCTCGTCCCAGTGCGCTTCCCACTCGGGGTTGATCAGGCCGGGCCAGACCACCTCATCGAGGGCCGTGAACTTCACATAAGAAGGTATCTGCACCTTGGCTCCAGGGAGCAGGGCCTGGACAATGGCCTCCCGGTTTATGGCCTTGGCCATGGCCTGGCGCACTTCCTTAATCAGCATGGGATTATCCGGGTCTATAACGTCGGGCTTGCTGTGGAAGTTGCCCCAGAAGGTCCAGTGGTGCTGAATCCCCGGGAATACGCCGCTGACAAACTCGAAACCGCGGTTGGAGACTTCGTCGCGGATGGCCCGCTCGATGACCGAAAGGTGCACCTGCTCGGTGAGCAGGGAGGCCAGCCTGGTCTGAGACTCGGCGATAGCGCGGAACTCCAACTGGTGGTATTCAGGCACCACGCGCCAGTGTTCGTCGGCAGCGTCATACAGGACGTGGGAGCCTTCCACCCGTTCCACGTATGACATGGGGCCGGTGCCGACAATCTTTTCGCCCATGCCTTCGTCACCCACGGCGTCCCAACGGGCCTTGCTCTCCATGGGCAGGTTGCGGCGCTTGCCCAGGTTGAACAGGGCCTCGGGCAGGACGATACCGAGGTGGATAATGACCTCATGGTCATCGACGATCTCTACTACCTCTTCTGCGCGGGCCAAAGTCGTTGCTTCGTCGTCGCCCCTGCTGGTCCCCATGATTTTGCGCCAAGTGCTGGCGCCACTGGGGGCGGCGGTGGGCTGCACCAGCAACCACATGGAGTGCCTGACATCTTCGGCGGTGAATTCGCCGTAGCCGTCCTGCCAGGGAATGTCTTCCCGCAGCTTGAACGTCCAGTCCTTGCCGTTTTCGGCGATGGACCATTCGGTAGCCAGTTCCGCGGTGTAGCCTCCCGTCGCATTATCCACGCCGACCAGATATTCCAGCACGGGCCATTTGTCCAGGAAGCCGCCGATATTGACCTTGTAGGAATAGTTGGAATCCCAGGACTGTCCGCCAACGGCAACGGCCACCTTGTCCAGGCGTTCGGAAACGGCCTTGGCCTCCACTACCTGTACCGGTATGGGCGTGGGTATTACCACACGTTCCACTATCTTCTCGGTAGGAATCTCCTTGATGATTTCCTTCTCTACCGTTACCTCGACCGGCACTTCCCGGACGATCTGCTTCTCAACCTCGACCGGTACTTCCTTCACTACCTCCCGCTGCACTTCCACCTCAAGAGGCACTTCCTTGATGACCTCTTTCTCAACCACCTGGGGCGCCGCGGTCCCGCAGCCTACCACCAGAACGAGGATAAGGGCCAAAGAGAAGCTCAATAGAAACTTCCTTTGTGCGATCAAACTAGCAACCAAGAAGCACCTCCCGCTGATTCACCTTTTTGCGCCTGACGGGGTGACCGTAATCTACAGAATTCACCGCAGGAACCCGTTTGCCCTGGATTCCCGCTTGGCCCCCGCGTAGTTTCGCAGAGTATAGTTTTCATAAAATCGGGTGTCAAATGTACCGGCGGTGAGCCGAGGCATGACCTTTTGGTTGCGGATAAAGAAGACATCAGGGCCCGTTCCGACTCTGTGTCGGAACGGGCCCCGCATTTTCCCGCATGGGAAGGGCAGGGAATTTTACTGGTCTTCCGCCGGCGTAACCTGGAGGGTGATGTTGTAGCCGTCGGGGTAGGTGGTGGTGTGTCCCCTGCCCGTCAGGTCTTCGATGAGCCGGACGTCGCCCGGGTTGAAGGTCTGAGAAGTGCCGTCGCTGAGACCGATGATGGTCCGGCCAACGATGCCGACCTGCCAGCGGCGGCGAGGGGCGGGATGGAAGTCGGAAAAATGTCCTGGTTCCCGCTGGGAAACGCTGAAGTTCATCCGCGCGCCGTCGAGCCGGATATTCTTAATGGCGTCTTCGGCCAATTCTTCGATATGGGTCTCGCCGTCGTCGCCCGTGTACATCCTGTAAACGCCCATAGTTAATACTCCTTGTGGGTAGCTGCTTGGCCCTGGCCGAGGGAAAGGCTGGGGCAGGTGGCCTTGCCGAACCTGAATCTGCGCCGGTTCCGGTGGCCGCGTCTCGCGGGCAGTGTACCACAAGGATAAGGTAGGTTCAGGCGGCGAACTGCCGCCCGTAGGAGTCTTCCAATTGACGCAGGATAGCCTGGGGAAGGCTCGGCAGGTCTGAGCACGCTACGGCTTCTTCCACTTCTTCCGTCGCTTTGAAACCCGGAACCACCGTGGCGATGGCAGGGTTGTCCAGGCAGAATCGCAGGGCGGCCTGGGAGAGGGTCGAGCAATGACTTTCCAAGAGTGGCAGAAGGGTCCGGGCCCGGGCGTGGTCCCGCGCCACCTCCGTATCCGGCGCAACCGCCCGGTCCAGATGGTTTACCAGGGCTCCGGCGGCGTGGGAGCGGATGCAGATGACGCCTACGCCGTGGTCCTGGGCAACCGGCAGGGACTGGCCCTGGTCAAGGTCGTCGAAGCCCTGCGGTGGAGTGGAAACGGCGGTCCGGTTCAGCAGGTTGTAAAGAATCTGGGCGGCATCAAATACACCGCTGGTCAGGACTTCACCGACGGACTCCCGGTTGCTGTCCCAGGCGGTAATGCCAATGAACCTGACCTTCCCCTCCGCGACGACCTGCTTCATTGCTCCGCCCAGGGTCAGGCAGTCTTCTTTATCCAGAAGCAGGGCGTACCGAGGCGGCGGACCCACCGCGGCCACGTACTGTCCCCGTTGGGCGCCCACCTGGTGGTGCACCTGTAGGACGTCCACGTAGTCAGTGTTCAGCCGGCGCAGGCTCTGTTCTACCGAGTCGCGGACCGCCGCCAACATATTCTGCGCGCTAGCCCGGTCTTCCTCGGTCCGGAGCCTGACCTTGGTGGCGATGACGGCCTCCTGGCGTCGGCTTGCCAGGCCCTTGCCCAGGTTTTCCTCGGACCTGCCGCCGCCGTACATGGGCGAGGTGTCGAAGAAGTTGACTCCCAGGTCCAGGGCTCGCCGGACAGCGCGGATACATTCATCGTCGGTGGTGGCGCCCCAGACATGGCCAATGCCGGCGCCTCCGAAGCCCACTTCGGATACTTTAAGGCTGGTGCGGCCCAGGGTCCGATACTTCACAACACCTCCGGGATACTTGAAGGGTAACTACAAGAACCGATTGATTGCCGGAGTCTAGCGCGCTTGTCGCTGCAAAAGTGATTGCCGGTGTCCCGCCCGCCTGTCGCGACAATGGCGCCATGGGCGACAGAAAGCGCTTGCCGGTATGGCAAGCGCTGGGTTGGGTTTCATATTTGGGCCGGCTTCTACATTCCTGTTTCGGCAGCCGAGGAGCGCATGGCGTCGAGGTAGTCCACACTGGCCGTTTGCAGAAGGGTGCCCACGTTGCCGTGGAAGTATTGGACGCCCATGCCCAGGAACTTGGGCACCAGATTGTCGGGGCAACTTACCCCGGCGATACGGCCCGCATCCCGGATGATCTTGACTCCCTTTTCCATCTGTGCCTGGACCTCGGGGTGGGTATTCTGGCCGGGATAGCCCATGGACTGGGACAAATCGCCGGAACCGATGAAAAAGACGTCCACGCCGTCGACGGTAACGAGCTCTTCCAGGTTGTCGATGGCTTCAACCTCTTCCAGCATCAGGCAGACCAGGGTGTTGGCGTTGGCGTCCTTTACGTAATCGGATGTGGAACCGGCGAACCCGTAATTGGCGGGGCGGCCCCGGCTGAATATACCTCGGTGACCCTCCGGGTAGTACTTGACCGCATCCACGGCGGCCCGCGCTTCTCCGGCGGTGTTGACGTGGGGTACCTGAACGCCCCAGGCGCCCCGATCAAGGAAGGGTGCGATGATCTCGGGCTTGTTGCCGACGGGACGGACAATGGGGGCGATTCCGCTGAGTTCGGCGGCCCTCACCATGTCCTCGGAATTGTCCACGGTAATGGAGCCGTGTTCGTTGTCGATGAGCACCCAGTCAAAACCCAGGGCGCCCAGCATTTCCACCACCGGCGCCGAGGGAAAGGTAATCATCACGCCGAAGACGGCCTTTCCCGCTTCCAGCTTTTGCTTGAGGGTGTTTTCTCTCATGTCAGCCCCTTTCCCGTGCGCTACGGCGGGCGCCGGTTGCGTCTTCGTCGTTAAAGGTGAGGCGGCTGGGTCCCGCCTCGGGAAGCCGGTACAGACCAATCACGTACCACCTGGAAACCGTGCCGGCGATTATCCCCGCGATGGTTGACAGCCCGGCCGCAGTTGCGCCCGCCAGGGCCGCCAGCCACCTGGTTTCCATCGCCTGGCCGTCAACGCTGTTCATCTGGATAATGGCGAAAAAGATGCCCAGGGCAATTCCGGCCACCAGGGAGATGATGGCGCCGATGATCAGGCCGCGGTATTTCTCGAAGACACTACCACTGCTTTGCCAGAACAAAGACTCGCTGATGATCACCACTCCGGCGCCGGTCATTATTCCAATAACACCCCAGCCTACGGCCTCACCCGTAAGGACGGGGGGCAAATGCCTGGGGTTGGGTTCGATGTAAAGCCAAAGGAGACTGAGCTGGGCCGCGATGGGCACGACGGCGATGCAGATCGCCACCACTGCCAGGACGAAGAGCCCCGCTACCAGTTTGTTATCGTTCAATGTACGCCCTCTCAAAACGCCCGTATGGCGTCACGTGTCGTTGAGAAATGCCCAAACCCGCTGAATATCCCAGCTTCAGTTAATGATATTACCAATAATACAAGCGGTCAATTATCTTGGGGGGCGATGTGAACGGCCAACTGGCAAAACTCCGGTACCGTGCAGTTAGCAATCAGTTATTGACTGTAAAACGTAGATAATTAGAAGAAAGCTTGCTGATTACAATAAACTACCGTCGAAAGTTGTAGGTGAATTGTGAAATTTGTAACTATTGACACACCCCAACCCAGTGATTATATTGCTCTGGTTTGTGAATCCGCCCAGATACGGGGCGGACAAATTTGCATTTGGCTCAGTTCAAATAGCCTGTATCCATATCCCAATTCTCGAACAGGAGGTGGGTTGATCGGCATAAGTGACAATGGTCTGAGTCCTTGGTTAGCGTCTCCGCTAGACCTAAGGACTGTGTGTACCCTTTAGAGATTTGGAGGAAAATAAAGATGCCCAACCACTGGTTTAGGAATTCTAGGGCGCTCATGATGGCGCCCATTCTGGCGATTATGGCCCTGGCGGCCGTGGCTTGCGGCGCCGCTGCCACCGCCACTCCCGTACCTACTGCAGTACCCACCCAGGCTCCCGAAGTCATGGCCGAGCCTACGGCAGTGCCTGAAGCCATGGACAAGCCGGCAGCTGAGACCATGGACAAGCCCGAGACCATGGACATGATGGAAATGTCCGACGTGGTGCCCATACCGGACCACGTTGCCGACTTTTACGGCGAGGTTACTTACGGTGGGACCCTTCGGATTAACTACGAAGACCCCCTTGAACACGCCAATGCCTGGGGCGCCGGTTCCGGCGTGACCGACCGGTATCGTATGCCCACCGGCGCGCTGCTGGTCATGGAAAACCCCTACGATTCCGGCGCACCCATCATCCCCGACCTGGCCCAGAGCTGGGAGTTGGGCGAGGACCTGGACGCCATAACGTTCAATTTCCGGCCCGGCACCACCTGGCACAATGGCGATGCATTCACCTGTGAAGACGCCCGGTTCTCCTTTGAGACCATGCGCACCGGCGAAGGCATTACTGCCAGCTATATGAAGAGCCGTCTGGCCAACGTAGACACCTTCACCTGTGTCGACGACATGACCTTTGAGATGAAGTTCAGCGGCCCCAGTGGCGAGTCCGTACTGTTGCTCCCCATTGCCAACCGCCGGGCCCAGATCTTCAACAAGGCCTGGTTTGAGGCCGGTGGCGAAGACGCCATGTTCCAGGACGTATCCGTTGGCCTGGGTCCCTTCATGTGGAGGGCGGACCAACAGGTAGGAATCGACACGCAGTACTTTGATAAGAACCCCAACTACTACTTCCCCGGCCTGCCTTACGTGGACGAACTGGTCATCAACGGCATCCTGGACGAGTCCACCCAGCAGGCCACCCAGCTGGCCCACCAGACCGACTGGCACTGGGTCCGCAACTGGGGCCAGTATTCGTCCTACGTGGAGCACGACCAGATTATGACCGTGATCCGCGCCACCCGGGGTAACTTCCGGCTGTGGATCAACGCCCGCAACGCTCCCTTTGACAACGTCAATGTAAGGCAGGCCGTTGTCATGGCCATCGACCGAAGGGCTGCCATCCAGGTTCTCCAGGACGGCCACGGCGCCGCCGGCGGCTTCGGCTACGCCCCGGGCAGCCCCTGGGAACTCTCCCAGGAACAGCTTTGCTCCGTTCCCGGCTGGTGCGTAGCTGAGGACTTGGAAGCCGTCCGTGCCGAAGCCAAGTCCATTCTGGAAGCGGAAGGCTTTGACTTCGAAAAGACCTATTCCTTTACCGTCGAATCCGACGCCCAGGTGCAGGCCCGCTCCACCTTCCTGCAGGAGCAGTTGCGTCTGATTGGCATCAAGACCGACTTCGACCTGGTAGAGACCATTGCCTACCGTGAACAGGAACAGAGCGGCACCTGGGGCGACCTGAAGCCTGGCAACAGCACCGTTACCGCCGACGACCCCAACGCCGGGGTGGCCGGTTTCCTCCGCTGCGACTCCGCCGGTAACTACTGGACCCCCAATGGCCCCTGTGACGACAGCATTGTGGCCCTGCTGGACGAGGCCCAGACTGAGCTGGATCCGGCCAAGAGGCTCGACCTGGCCCACCAGATTGAGCTGGCGGCCATGGGCCAGTACAGCTCCTTCCCGGTTTACTGGGAGCAGGAAGCCGTGTCTTTCTGGCCTGAGGTCAATGGTTACTCCCACTTCCCCGCGCCCAACGGATCTTTCCTCAAGTTCATGCACCTGTGGATCGACCCGGCGGACAAGGACAACACCGGCAATTCCGGCCAGATCTCCGGCGTACCAGGTGGTGCGTAAGGGGTCAGCAAGGCCTAAGACCCAGTTAAACCTGATTTAACACCAAGAGGGCCGCCCACCATTAAGGTGGGTGGCCCACCTTATAACCTCCAGCGTACGTTGGCCCCATCCTTCTATCGAAAAGCGTAATAATATGGTTATGGCATTATCTATTTGCAGGAATATTCTCCCTTTTACGATTAAAGCCCTTGCAACTAACGATAATTGGCATATAATTTCGTGAAACTACGTGAGTCAGGATTCCGTATAACCGGGTATTCCGAGTACTTTGTCCTGGCAGGCTACACCGAAACGGCTTTTGGACTAGCTCCGGAGAGGTGTTAACGGTATGAGAACATACCTTATCAAGCGATTGCTGTTATTTGTTCCGACGGCGTTCGGGGTATCGGTGTTCATCTTTATAATGCTGCACACCATTCCTGGAGACTATGCCACCGCCTTGCTTCTTGGCGGTGAGCCAGGCGAGGCCTACGACGCCAGCGCCGAACAGTTCGAGAAAATCAGGGAGCAGTTGGGGTTGCAGGGTTCGCTGCCCCAGCAGTATGCCCGATGGCTGGGGAATTTCTTCCAGGGGGATTTCGGCATTTCCTGGACCAACCGGAAGCCGGTATGGGACCGGTTGGCGCCCAGAATTTTCCTGAGTTTTGAGCTGGGGTTCCTGGCCGTTACCATTGCAATGGTCCTGGGCACCGTGGGCGGAGTAATCTCCGCCGTGCGCCAGGACACGTGGGTTGATTACGTCTTACGAGGCACCAGCATGACCATGCAGGCCATGCCGGGGTTCTGGGTGGCCCTGATGGTAATTGCCGGCCTGGTGGCCATATGGGGGTGGAAGCCTCCCATTGAATATCGCCATTTGTGGGACGACCCGGTGCGCAACCTGTCGGTATTGCTGCTTCCGGCCTTCCTGGTGGGTCTGCGAAGCTCTGCGGAAATTCTGCGCATGACCCGTTCGTCGGTGTTGGAAGTTCTGCGTGAGGACTACGTGCGCACGGCGGAGGCCAAGGGACTCTACCGGTCCAGGGTCCTGGGGCAGCATGTGCTGCGGAACGCGCTGCTGCCGGTTACCACCCTGGCCGGCTTCGAGGTCGTATTCCTGATGAGCGGACAGGTCATCATTGAGCAGGTATTTAACCTGCACGGTGTCGGAAAGTTGTTCATCCAGGGCGTGGCCGCCCGGGACTACCCGGTGGTGCAGGCCATAGTGATGTTCATCGCCCTGGTGGTGCTGCTGGCCAACCTGGTGGTTGACGTGATGTACGCGTGGCTGGATCCGAGAATCCGCTACGAATAAAGAGTCGGCAATCCTGCACCCAGGCGGGTAAAGGATAGAAGCTCGCTTTGTCAGAGGAAGAGAAATGACTACTCCAAACGAGACCACTTCGGCCGAACAGGTAAGAGAAAACCTGGTAGCAGCAGAGCCGCCCCGGCGGCCTGGCATGTGGAAGTACAGTGTCTACTACTTCAAGCACAAGTTGCTGGGCACGGTAGGGCTGATAATCGTCGTGACGATGATCGCGATCGCCCTGTTCGCCGACGCCATTGCGCCCTTTGCGTATCAGCAGCAGAACTACGAAGACGTGCTGGCGGCGCCCAACTTTACCTATTTGTTCGGTACCGACAACTTTGGCCGGGACATCTTCTCCCGCATCGTTCACGGCGCCAGGATATCCATGCTCGTGGGCTTCCTGTCGGTGATTGTGGGAACCGGAATAGGGGCCGTCATCGGACTGATCTCGGGATTCTTCATGGGAAAAGTGGACGCCATTGTTCAGCGGTTGGTGGACATGTGGATGTCTTTCCCTGACCTGATTCTGGCGCTGACCATTGTGGCCGTGTTCGGCAACACGCTGCCCAACGTGATTATGGCCATCGCGGCTACCATCCTGCCGCGGGGCGTTCGCGTCATCCGGTCGGCAACAATTGCCATTCGGGAGATGGACTATACGATGGCGGCCCGGTCCATCGGCGCTTCCGACCTGCGGACCATGCTGCGGCACATAATGCCCAACACGGTGGCGCCCTTCCTGATCATCATGTCGTCCATGTTCGGCACGGCCATTTTGACCGAGGCGGGCCTTAGCTACCTGGGCCTGGGCATTTCCGAGCCTACCCCGTCCTGGGGTCGGATGCTTACCGGCCAGGCTGCCCAGTATGCGCCCCGGGCCCCGTGGATTATCGCCTTCCCCGGCGTCTTCATCACCCTCACCGTGATGGGGTTTGCCTTCTTCGGCGACGCGCTGCGGGACCTGTTCGATCCGCGCCTTCGGGGTCGTTAATCCCTTGCATTGCGCTAAGGCCATTTCCCGTGATGGTGTGATCTCCCCCAAATTGGGGGAGATCATTTTTGATACTTCGTTGCAACTACTGCAACCGGGTGTCAGATAGCAACCTTCACGGGACCTTTCATTTGTAATTTCCCCGCCATTCAAACTGACCATATTCGGAGGTACAGGTGCGAAGCATAGATATTCACGCCCATGTCACTCCCCAGTCCTATTTAAAGGCGATGAGGGAGGCAAGGGCCTGGCATGGGGTGGAACCGGAACCCCTGGATATTGAGCCCCAACTGGAGTGGACGCCCGAGCAGCGAATCAGGGACATGGACTCCCTGGGCGTGGACATTCAGGTGGCGTCCACGGGCGCCCAGTTCTACTACTACGGAAGGGACGGCCAGGAAATCGCGGCCATGCACCGGGAATGCAATGATGAGGTTCACCAGATGACCGTCGACCACCCGGACCGGTTCAAGGGCCTGGCCCAGATTCCCATGCAGGACGTGGACCTGGCCATCGCCGAGCTGGACCGCTGCGTCAACCAGTTGGGCATGGTGGGCGCGATGATCGACGACAAGGTCAACGGTAAGACTTTCGACGAACCCGAGTTTCTGCCCCTGTGGAAGGCGGCCGAGCAGATGGGAGCGGTTTTCCTGATTCACCAGGGTGGCGGAACCCTGGTCGCACCGCGCACCCGCAAGTACCATCTGCCCAACACCATCGGCAACCTGGTGGACCGGGCCGTAACCTTTGCATCCTTTGTCATGGGCGGCGTCATGGACGCCTGCCCCGATTTGAAGATTTGCCTGGCCCACGGCGGCGGCTACGCCTGCTATGGCGTGGGCCGCATGGACCGCAGCTGGGATGTGGGCAGACTACCGCAGATTCCCCAGCCGCCCAGCGCCTACCTCAGCCGTTTCTACTACGACTGTTTGACCCACAGTGAATCCGCCCTGCGGATGCTCATCGACATGGCCGGCATCGACAAGGTGGTCTTCGGCACCGACTGGCCCTTTGACATGCAGATCGACTGGCCTGTTTCCTGGGTGCTGAGCCTGGAGAGCCTGACCCAGGAAGAGAAGGAAGCCATCCTGTGGAAAAATATGGAAAAACTGCTGGGCGTCGCCAGCGACTGACCCCGTGAGGAAGGGCGGCCGCTCAATGGCGTCGCCGGTTGGGAGAATCCGCAAGATACCGAGAACCCGGAGGAACCAGTGCGCAGCATAGACATACACGCCCACCTGACTCCGCAGTGTTTCATTCGCGCCATGCGGGACGGTAGAGAATGGCACGGGGTCAAGCCCGGCGAAATGGGGATCGGGCCCCGCAATTCGTGGACGCCGGAGCAGCGTATCGACGACATGAACTCCCTGGGTGTCGACGTTCACGTGGTGTCCACCTTCAGCTTCTACTATTACTACGAACGGGACCCGCAGGTAATTCTGCCCATGCACCGGGAGTGCAACGACGAGGTCTACCAGATGACGGTGGACTATCCCGACCGGTTCAAGGGCATGGCCATCATTCCCATGCAGGACGTGAAGCTGGCCATCCAGGAACTGGACCGGTGTGTCAACACCATGGGCTTCGTGGGCGCCATGATTGACGACCACGTCAACGGCAAGACCTACGACGACCCGGAGTTCCTGCCCTTGTGGAAGGCCGCCGAGGAGATGGGGGCGGTGATGCTGGTGCACCAGCAGGGAGGCCGTACCCTGGTGCTGGACCGCAACCCCAACTACCACCTGCACAATACCATAGGCAACTTGGTGGACCGGGCGGTTACCTTCGCTTCCTTCGTGTTCGGCGGGGTGATGGATGCCTGCCCGGACCTGCGAGTCTGCCTTTGCCACGGCGGCGGGTACACCTGCTTCGGCGCCGGACGCATGGACCGTGGCTGGCAGGTACGGCCCGAGGCGCGGGTGAACATCAGCAACCCTCCCAGTTCCTACCTAAGCAAGTTCTATTACGACTGCCTGACCCACAGCGAGCCGGCGCTGCGGATGCTCATCGACACCGTGGGCATCGACAAGGTGATTTTCGGCACCGACTGGCCGGCAGACATGCAGATCGACTGGCCGGTGTCCTGGATCCTGGGGCTGGAAAGCCTGACCATGGACGAGAAGGAAGCCATTCTCTACAAGAACCTGGAAAACCTGCTGGGGATTTAACCGGCGCCGCGGCAATCGCGAATTGCGGCGCCAGCGCTTTTCACAAAGGGAGCTTATGCGAAGCATAGACATTCACGCACACTCGACGCCCCAGTGCTTTCAGCGGGTAGTGCTGGCCGGCAACGACTGGCACGGCATGACGGCCGCCGATGGTGAACTGTTCAATCCCCGCAACGCCTGGACTCCGGACCAGCGCATCGCCGACATGGACTCCATCGGCATTGACATCCAGGTCGTGTCCACCAACGCCGGATTCTACCAGTACCACCGGGACGTGGCAGCGACCGCGGCCATCTGCCGCGACTGCAACGACGAAATTCACCAGATGACCATGGACTACCCCGACCGGCTGTCCGGCCTGGCCAACATCCCAATGCAGGATGCCAGGGCGGCCATTGACGAACTGGACCGGGCCGTCCACCAGCTTGGCTTCAAGGGCGCGATGATTGGCGACCAGGTCAACGGCAAGACTCATGAGGAGCCGGAGTTCCTGCCCATCTGGAAGGCCGCCGAGGAGATGGGCGCGGTCATTTTCATCCACCAGGGCGGCGGCACCATCGGGACGAAACGGCAGCCCCGTTACCACGTACGGAATACCATCGGCAATCCCGCCGACCGGGCAGTGACTTTCGCCGCCTTTACCTTAGGCGGCGTTATGGACAAATGCCCCGACCTTAAGGTGGTCCTGGCCCATGGGGGCGGCTACGCATGTTTCGGTATCGGCCGCATGGACCGGGGCTGGCAGGTCCGCTCGGAAGCTCGGGAACACATCAACCGGCCGCCCAGCAATTATCTCGACAAGTTCTACTACGACTGCCTGACCCACAGCGAACCGGCGCTCCGAATGCTCATCGACTCCGTGGGCATAGATCGCGTGGTCCTGGGCACCGACTGGCCGGCGGACATGAAGATCGACTGGCCCGTGTCCTGGGTAATGGGGTTACAAAGTCTCACCCTGGAAGAGAAAGAAGCGATACTGTGGAAGAATCTGGAGAAGATGCTGGGCCTATAGGCCCGCGCACATTCCCACGATACAGGAGCTAGAAACCCATGCGATCCATCGATATTCACGCCCACATCAGTCCGGAGGGTTACATTCGGGCGGTCGAGGCCGGCGAGGAATGGTACGGCATCAGCGGCATGTCCCACGAGTTTCACCTGGCGGTGCCGCGCACGATGTGGTCGCCCGAACAGCGGCTGACCGACATGGACTCCCTGGGCGTGGACGTTCACGTCCTGTCCACCAATGCGGTCTTTTATTGCTACGACCGCGACCCCAACACCGTCGCCGCCATGGACCGGGAGTGCAATGATTACGTCTCCCAGTTGACCAGGGACCATCCTGACCGGTTCGCCGGCCTGGCCAACCTCCCCATGCAGGACGTGGCCGCTGCGGCCACCGAACTGGAACGGGCCATGACGCAACTGGGGCTGAAAGGCGCCATGATTGACGACAGCGTCAACGGCAAGACCTACGACGAGCCCGAGTTCTACCCCATTTGGGAGGTGGCCGAGCAAACCGGCGCGGTCATCCTGGTACACCAGGGCATGCAGACCGTGGTGGGAGATCGGTCTACCCGTTACCACCTGCCCAACACTATTGGCAACCTGGTGGAGCGGGCCATTACGTATGCGTCCTTTGTTTTTGGCGGAGTAATGGACAAGTACCCGGGTCTACGGGTATGTCTCTCCCACGGTGGCGGCTACACCTGCTTCGGCGCCGGTCGCATGGACCGGGGCTGGCAGGTAAGGTCCGAGGCGCGGGTCAACATAAACCGGCCGCCCAGCGCCTACCTGGACCGGTTCTGGTACGACTGCCTTACTCACAGCGAACCGGGCCTGCGGATGTTGATCGACTCGGTGGGCATCGACAAGGTGGTCTTCGGCACCGACTGGCCCTTCGACATGCAGATAGACTGGCCCGTCTCCTGGGTGCTGGGGCTGGAGAGCCTGACGCAGGAGGAAAAGGAAGCAATCCTGTACAAGAACCTGGAGAACCTGCTGGGGATTTAGCGGGTACCGCTGGCTCATCCCCACCGTAAGAGGAGACTTACCAATGCGCAGTATTGATATCCATGCCCACATCGCGCCCCTGGCGGCGTCCCGGCTGCCCGAGGGGCAGACCTGGCACGGCTTTACCCGCCAGGAGATGAACGGGCGGCATTTCCTGGTGCAGGGCAACAAGCGACAGTGGCTTCATCCCGCCTACTCCCTGACGGCCGACGAGCGCATAGCCTACATGGACTCGGTCAACGTGGACGTTCAGGTGCTCACCACCTGGGTGGGCATGTACAACTATGACCTGCCTGCCGACCTTGGCGCCAGTATCGCCCGGGAGTGCAACGACTACGTGGCGGAGTTGGCCCGCTCCCGCCCAGACCGCTTCGCCGGTATGGCCACCCTGCCCATGCAGGATGTGAACAAGGCGGTCACCGAATTGGAGCGATCCGTCAGCGACCTGGGTCTGAAGGGAGCGCAGATAGCCGACCACGTCAACAACAAGACCCTGGACCACGAGGACTTCATTCCCTTCTGGTCCGCCGCGGAACAGCTGGGGGCGTTGATTTTCTTCCACCAGGAGGGCGACGATACCATCGTAAAACCCCGGGACACCAAGGGATGGGCCATCGACAACTCTATCGGCAACCTGTCCGACCGGGTGGTAACCTTCGGCACCCTGGTGTTTGGCGGAGTGCTGGACCGGTTCCCCGACCTGAAGGTGTGCCTGGCCCACGGCGGCGGGTTCACCTGTTTCGGCGCCGGCAGGCTGGACCGGGGCTGGCAGGTAAGGTCGGAAGCCCGGGAGCTGGGCGCCAATATTCCCAGCACCTACCTGAACAAGGTCTACTACGACTGCTTGACCCACAGCGAAGCGGTGCTCCGCTACATGATTGACTCGGCGGGCATCGACCGCATTTTCCTGGGCAGCGACTATCCCTACGATATGGGAATCGACGAGCCGACTGCGTGGGTCAACGGCCTGGAAAGCCTGACCCAGGACGAAAAAGATGCCATTCTCTGGAAGAACCTGGAGCGGGTGCTGGGCGTCTAGAAGAGTCCGGGGGCGCAGGCAGACCGGTGCAAGTTGAGAGGCAACCGAACCGGTTGCCTCATTGCCTTGTCCATTTGGTTTGACGGGCAGATGCTGGTATTATAGCGCCATCCTGAACATACGGATAAATGGAGGAAGCCAATGCTTGATGACCCCATTAGGCTTAAGAATATTAACCACATCACCTATAACGTAAAGGACAAGGACGCTGCCCTGCGCTGGTACGAAGATTATCTGGGGCTGAAGCAGATCCCCAAGATGGTTAACAGCGACCACCTTTACTGGCTGCAATTGCCCAGCGGCGCCATGGTCCACATTATCGAGAACCCGGATGCTCCGTCCGCACCCTCCCACCACACGGCCTTTGAGGTGGACGACATCGAGGCCTCCCACAAGTATTTCAACAACCGGGGCATTGAGACCACGGACATCCAGATCCGCAACGACGGACAGCGGGCCTTCTACATCAACGACCTGGACGGCAACCGCATCGAGCTGTGCACCGTCTCGGGCTTTGGCGTGTTGGTGTAACCGGAGAGGGCAGCACTGGAGCATGTCAGTCAGCAATACCACCTTTGAAGAGGAGAGGAAGCTATGAAGCTGGCCTTTTTTGACGATTACAGGCTGGGCGTGGTCAAGGGTGACAACGTGGTGGACGTCTCCTCCGCCGTCAGCGGAGTTACCCATACCTCGCCGCAGGACCTGATAAACCGGGTGATTGGAGGGTTTGACGGCCACCGGGCGGCTATTGAAGCCATAGTCAATTCCGAAGATGGCCTGCCCCTGAGTTCGGTGCACGTGCGTCCGCCACTGCCCAAGCCCTACACCATCGTCTGCATGGCGGTCAACTACATGGAGGACGGGACCCGGGACGAACCGGCCCCAATTAACGCCTTCCAGAAGTCGCCCCACTGCATTATCGGCCCGGACGAAACGATAATTCTGCCCGACATTCCCGCCACTATTTTCGAATTCGAGGCGGAAATGGCTTTCGTAATAGGGAAGCGGGCCGAATTTGTGAAGCCCGAGGACGCCTATGATTACATATTTGGCTACCTGAACTTTATCGACGGCTCCGCTCGTGGCGTGCTCCCCCCGGGCAACACTTTCTACCAGATGAAGTCCAGGTCCACCTTCGCTCCCATTGGGCCCCATATAGTCACTGCCGACGAGTACACCGACCCCCTGAATCGGCAGGTGGTGTTGAAGGTTAACGGGGAAGTCAAACAGAACTACAACACCAGCGACATGGCTCACCAGATTCCCAGGATTATGGAATGGGTCACGTCTATCCATCCGCTGGAGCCTGGCGACATCGTGGCCACCGGCACCAACCATCGGGGTTTGAGCGCCCTGATGGACGGGGACGTTATTGACCTGGAGTGCGAGGGCCTGGGGAACCTGCACCTGAACGTGAGGGACGACCTGAAGCGCACCTGGGCCCGGGAGACCCGCCTGGACCGCCAGAACCAGGGCTTTGACACAACCACGCCGCAGCTGACGGGCAAGTATTCGTAGGTAAGCGACGTCTGCCAATGGACACTGATGCTGTAACCTTCCCCGAATGCCCCCGATCAAGTGGTCGGGGGCCGCTTCTATAGGTCATGTCCCTTCCCTAGGGGATAAAAGGCCCCGTCGGAAGCGGAGGAAGTATCATCCGGCGCCGGATGATTGAGGTCGGGTCGTTTTTGGTCGTGTACGGCCGCCATCTTGCTACAAAGTAAGAATTACGGTAGGGAGACTTCTCGTGAACATTACGAGCCGAATTGGCGAATACGTGACTGAGCTTGGAATCGAGGACTTCCCCGTTGAAGCGGTGGAAGCTGCGAAGGGAGCGATCATAGACTGCTTCGCCTGCATGCTGGCTGGCAGCAGGGAAGACCTGGCGGAAATCCTGTGCCGCTACGTCGCCGACGAGAGCGCCGCTCCCGTTGCCAGCGTGGTGGGCAGAGGCTTCAGAACCTCGGCGGCCAATGCGGCCTTGGTGAACGGGGCGATGGCCCACGCGCTGGACTACGACGACATCACGCAGGTCACCAAGACACATCCCACCGCCGTACTGCTGCCGGCCGCGCTGGCCGTGGCGGAGGAACTGGGGGGAACATCCAGGGAACTGTTGCTCGGCTACATGACCGGATTCGAGGTGGCGTGCGCCGTGGGCGAGTCCCTGAGTGAAGCCTATTACGACGACCTGGGGTGGCATCCCACGGGCCCGCTGGGCGCCATTGGCGCGGCGGCGGCGGCCAGCAAGATTATGGGCCTGGACGCAGAGCGCACGGCTATGGCGATTTCCTTGGCAGCTTCCCAGGCATCCGGACTGCGTCAGAACTTCGGCACCATGACCAAGCCCTTCCACGCCGGAGACGCCGCACGGGCCGGGGTGGCTTCAGCCCGGCTGGTGCGGGCAGGATTTACGGCCAGTAAGGACGCCCTGGAGGGTCGGTTCGGGTTCATCAGGGCATTCTCCGGCGGGGAAGGTTTCAACGGCTCGGAGATCTTGGAAAAGCTCACCAGCAGGTGTTACCTGGTCGAATCGGGCATCGAAGTCAAGAAGTACCCTTGCTGCGGCAGCGCCCACCTGGCCCTGGACGCCACCTTAAGCCTGCTGTCCCAGGGCGACATTGACCCCGAGTCGGTGGAAAGAATAGAAGTAATGGTGGACTTCGACCCGCCCCGTTCGCTCATACACGCTCGACCAATGTCGTCGCTGGAAGGGAAATTCAGCATGCAGTACTGCCTGGCCGCCGCCCTGCTGGACCGCCGGGTGGGTCTGCAGTCCTTCTCCGACGAGCAGGTACTAAGACCCGAGGCCCAGGCGTTGATTCCCCGGATAGATATGCAGCGCATTCCGGGCAACGAGGGGAAACCCAGCTGGACCGAGGGTTACCACGAAGTTGACGTATACCTGAAGGACGGCGCCGTCCTCCGGCAGGAGGCTCACCGGGCCAGCATCGGCGCCCTGCGGGGCGTAACCATGAATGACATTCGGGAAAAGTTTCAGGACTGCGCGTCGCAATGTCTGCCCGATGCGACCGTGGCGAAGCTTCTGTCCTCCCTGGACCGGCTGGAAGCAGAGCAGCCCGTCAGCGCGCTGGCGGACTTGCTCAGGAACTGAAATCGGCGCCTGTGCCTCGCAGGGAAGGGGTATTCGTCGCCCCCCTGCCCCGGTTGCCGCGGACGATCAAGTCCATCACCCGTTGGTGCCAGGGGCTAATTCCCAGGCCATTACCTTCCGCTGGTCCCTGGAAATGATAAAAGGCCATGTCCAGATTTCTGCAAAGAAATCAGCAAGTGAGAATACCAACAACGTAAGTCGCGGGTGAATGCTGGAAAAGGTGGCGTCCCAGGCAGGATTCGAACCCGCGACCCGCTGCTTAGAAGGCAGCCGCTCTATCCACTGAGCTACTGGGACTCTGGTGAGGCCGTGATCGAGGCTGGTTGACTATGGTTGTCCATAAATCTTAAGGAGCATGGATTTGGGTGTCAAGCTGGCTTCCTTTGGGATAAAATGGACAGGCTGGTTGAATTGACACACCGCCGCATTTGGAAATAAGGGGACACCGTTAATGGTCCAGGACAGCCGCCCAATTCGAGTGTTGGTAGCCAAGCCAGGCCTCGACGGTCACGACCGAGGCGCCAAGGTTATTGCCCGCGCGCTGCGCGATGCCGGAATGGAGGTCATTTACACGGGCATCCGCCAGACGCCGGAGATGATCGTCCAGGCAGCAGTGCAGGAAGACGTGGAAGTCCTTGGGTTGAGCATTTTGTCCGGCGCTCACATGGAGTTGATGCCGGAGATAATGCGCCTCCTTAAGGCGCAGGACATGGAGGATGTCTCGGTGGTTTTGGGGGGCATAATTCCCGAAGAAGACCGTCAACCGCTGGCCGACATGGGAATCAACGCGGTGTTCGGACCGGGGTCATCGACCCAGCAGATCATCGAGTACATACGTGCAGAAAAGAGGGAAGCGCCGGCTGGGTAGCCGCGACGCCCGTAAGGCGGGGCCATGGCGCAACTGCAGGTCGGGTTTCCTACTCTTGAAGCGGGCGAAATGGGTAGTCCGGGTGTGCCGAACGTGAAGATTTAGAGTTTCGCCCTAACTTGCGCTATTGACACACACCCACGTTTCCCACGTATAATCTATCCCAATTTATCGGGCCAGCGATTCAGGTGGCGATAGTTATCTATTGCCTGTAAAGGGGTTCTTCCCCTGTTCAGCACATTAAAACTTGATGCAATATAATGTAGCGCAGTTGCTCAAGGAACCCACCGGTGCCTCCCGCAGGGTGAGTGTGGACGGCGAGCTGGGCGGGTCCGGCAATTTGAACATCGTTTGCCTGGGCAAGCTGGAGTTTGTCAGGACTCATCAGGGACTGATGGTCAGGGGCAATGTAGACGCCAACGTGACCACCACCTGCAGCCGGTGCCTGGGCGAGTTTGCCAGCCGATCTCCGCTGGACGTGGAAGAAGAGTACTTCCCGCTGGTGGATGTCAATACGGGAAGACGGCTGGACTTACCGTGGGAGTACGAAGGGACCACTATTGATACGACCCATATCCTGGACCTTACCGAGTTGCTGCGGCAGGAATGCATCGCCGCCCAACCCATTAAGCCCCTTTGTCGGCAGGAATGCCAGGGGTTGTGCCAGGAGTGCGGCGTGGACCTGAATACAGAGAGCTGTTTGTGCAGCGGGGCGGCCATTGACCCGCGCTGGGAAGCGTTAGCGGCCCTGCTTAACCAATCCGAAACTTAAGGGGACACTAAACCATGGGCGCAGTACCTAACAAGAAAGTTACGCGAGCCAGGCGAGGGAGAAGGCTGACTTCTTATAAGCTCAAGCCCCTCTACGCCTCCCGCTGTCCACGCTGCAATGCCGCAAAATTGCCCCACGCCGCATGTCCTCAATGTGGCTACTACCGCGGACGCCAGGTAGTTGGCGTCGGCATATAGGTCTCGTTTCCTGTGGTCGCAAGCCCCATTCGCATGACATTAGTCGTGGCCGGCTTGTGGCCTTTGCTTTATGGTCGTTGGCTGTATGGTAATGGTGAACAGGGTAGAGGGTAGAGGCGATGACAATGACGCAGGAAAGTAAAGAGTTTTCGTACGTTTTCCCAGGCCAGGGTTCTCAGAGCGTAGGAATGGGACTGGAACTGTACCAGTCTTCACCGGCCGCAAGGGAAGTGTTTGAAGAAGCTGACGACAGCCTGGGCTTTTCCTTGTCCAGGCTGATTTTTGAGGGGCCCACCAGGGAACTCCAGGATACGGAAAACTCCCAGCCAGCCATAATGGTGGTCAGCATCGCCTGCTGGAAGGCCTGGGAAGAGTATTTGGGCGCCCAGAGTCCCCAGCCCATCTCGGTGGCGGGCCACAGCTTGGGTGAATACACATCCTTGGTGGTGGCGGGCGTGTTCCGATTCGCCGACGGGGTCAGGCTGGTGCGGGAGCGAGGCCGGTTGATGCACGAAGCGTCCGAGTTGCGCCCCGGCGGCATGGCCGCAATCATCGGCCTGGACGAGTTTGCCTTTGAGCACATTTGCGCCGAGACTGGCGTCGAACTGGCTAACGTCAACAGCGACGACCAGGTGGTTATCAGCGGCGACAAGATTGCCGTGGCCCGGGCCATGGACCTGGCGACGGCCCGGGGAGCCAAAAAGACCGTGCCGCTGAAGGTCAGCGGCGCCTTTCATTCTTCCCTGATGGGTCACGCCCAGCAGGGCCTGGTGGAAGCTATTGACGGACTGGAGATGGCCGACCCACAGTTTCCCATTGTTGCCAATTCCATGGCGGCTCCTGTGAGAACCGCCGAGGAAGTCCGCGGCGAATTGGTTGAAGGCCTGTGCCACTGCGTGAAATGGAAGCAGTCGGTACGATGCATGGTGGATTCAGGAGCCTCCCACTTCGTGGAATTCGGGCCCAGCCGCGTGCTGTCCAGTCTAATCAAAAGAATCGACCGGGATGTAGAGGCCTATACCCTTTCCGACCCCGCCTCCATTGAGAAGGTGGTCGCTGAAATTTAGCGGTCAGCCGGAAACTGGCGGGCAATTCCTGTACTGGTGACTATGCCGAAGGTATTGACCAGGGACCCCCGGAGCCTGGCGCGAACCGTGGCTTTACAGTCCGGTTTCGCCAGCGATTTGCGGGGGGGATTTGACGAACAGTCCGGCGTTGATTGGCTTCTTGAAGAGAACCTGGTGCGAGCCAGAGATGCCGGCAACGTCCTTTCTCTGTCCCGGGCCCTGCTGGAAGGGCTCCACGAAAAACAAGAGGAACTGGATCAACTGATACAGACTTATGCGCCGGCCTGGCCGGTCCACCTTTTATCACCTGTCGACCGCAATATACTGCGCATCGCACTGTACGAATTGCTTTACTACCCCATTACTCCCGCCAAGACTGCCGTCAACGAAGCCGTTGAGCTGGCCAAAATGTTTGGCAGCGACAGTTCGGCCCGTTTTGTCAACGGCGTGCTGGGTACGGCTATGTCCGCCCTGTCTCGGGGAGAACTGAATCAGGAAAAACTCGCTTCCGAAGGGAGATGACCGCTTGGCCACCGTTATTGAACGTGTTCGAACCATAGTAGTAGACAAGCTGGGGGTTGACGAGGAAGATGTGGCAGAGACCTCTTCGTTCGTTGACGACCTCAACGCAGACTCCCTGGACCTGGTGGAACTTATTATGGCTTTTGAGGAAGAGTTCTCTACCGAGGATAACCAGGTGGAGATTTCCGACGATGATGCCGCCAATATCCAGACTGTAGGAGATGCCGTAGCTTATTTGGTAGAACACGGTGTCTCGAACCAGTAACCATTTGTTCGGCTGTCCCCAGATCCCCGGGTGGCCGGACCGCCAACAGAGCCTGTCTTGCTCCCGTGCCACGGGCGTTTCCCGTCGAAATCGTATGGCTCTTGCTGATACAGCATTGCCGCAGGGGCCACTGAACACGCCATGAACAGTCTGGATGAGATCGCGCAATTGGTTTCCCACTGTGTCGAGTGCGACCTGCACCGGGGGCGGACCAACGCCGTACCCGGCGAGGGAGCGGCCAACGCCGATGTAATGTTCATTGGCGAGGGGCCAGGAGTGCAGGAAGACCGTCAGGGCCGCCCTTTCGTCGGGCCGGCCGGCCAATTTCTCGAAGAACTGCTGGCGTCCATCGGCTTGACCCGCCGGCAGGTGTACATCGCCAATATGGTCAAGTGCCGCCCGCCCCAGAATCGCGACCCCCTGCCGGCCGAAATCGGCGCCTGCAGCGTTTATCTCAACCGGCAGATAGAGCTTATTGACCCCACGCTGATCGTAACCCTGGGCCGATTTTCCCTGGGCCGGTTCTTCCCCGGGGAAAGCATCAGCCGGGCCCGGGGCAGGGTGAGGGAAAAGGACGGCCGGCGCATCTACCCCATCATGCACCCCGCCGCGGCCCTGTATCGCCAGGAGATGCGTGGCGCCATAATGGAAGACTTCCGGCGCATTCCGGATATCCTGGCCCAGGCTCGCCAGCAGCCCCTGGCCCCCGAGACGGCGGAAGAGCAAGACCAGACGCCGCCTCCCGAACAACTTTCACTGTTCTAATTACCGACTTGATCTGGGAAATGAAACCGGTTTGAACCATACCTTGCGCATCATCCCCCTCGGCGGCCTCGGCGAAATCGGCAAAAACATGATGGCCATGGAGTGCGGGGACGACATTGTGGTTGTCGACTGCGGTGTCCAGTTCCCCACCGAGGACATGCTGGGCGTTGACCTGATAATCCCCGACGTTACCTACATGGTGGAACGCATCGACCGGGTACGGGGAATCCTGATAACCCACGGTCACGAAGACCACATCGGCGCGCTGCCCCACATCCTTCCCCGGCTGGATGTTCCCGTCTTCGCCCCCAAGCTGGCCCATGGCCTGATTTCGGTGAAGCTGCGGGAGAACCGGGCAACCCGGGGCAAGGCAGCGGAAGCCATTGAACCCGACGTGGAATACCGGTTTGGGACCAATTTCACCGCCCGCTGGTTCCGCGTCTGCCACAGCATCCCCGACGCCATGGGCATCGCCATTGGTACGCCCTTGGGCACCGTAATCCATACAGGCGATTTCAAGATTGACCACACGCCGGTGGACGGCCAGACCATGGACCTTACAACCCTGGCCCGCTACGGGGAGGAAGGGGTGCTGCTGCTGTGCTCCGACTCCACCTACGCCGAGGTCTCCGGGTACACGCCTTCCGAGGCCATCCTGAGCGACGCGCTGGACCGGGCCATTGGCGAGGCGCCGGGGCGTGTTATGGTGGCCACTTTTGCGTCCCTGATTTCCCGGATCCAGCAGGTAATAGATGCCGCCGCCCGACACGGCCGCAAGGTAGCCATTGTGGGCCGCAGCATGGCGGACAACGTCAACATGGCCGCGGAGATGGGCTATCTCACCATCCCCTCCGGAACCCTGGTCAGCCTCGGCGAGATCCGCGGCCAGGAACCGGAGCGGACGGTGCTGATAACCACGGGCAGCCAGGGCGAGCCCACTTCCGCCCTGGTGAGAATTGCCAACCAGGACCATCGCGATGTGTCCGTGATGGAAGGGGATACGGTCGTAATCTCCGCCACCCCCATTCCCGGTAACGAACTGCTGGTGAGCCGCACCATCGACAACCTGCTGCGCCAGGGGGCGCAGGTGTTATACGACCGCATCGCCACAGTCCACGTGCACGGTCACGCCAGCCAGGAAGAGCTGAAAATGATGCTAAGCCTGACCAAGCCCCGGTATTTCGTGCCTGTCCACGGCGAGTACCGACACCTGATGGCCCACGCCAGACTGGCCTGGGACATGGGGCTGGCGGAGTCCGGTATTTTTGTGCTGGAAGACGGAGACGTGCTGGAACTGAGCGACCAGGGAGGCCGGGTGGTGGAGACCGTGCCCGCCGCCCCCATCCTTATTGACGGCCCCAGCGCCAGGAACATGCGCAGCGAGGTGTTTCGGGAACGCCGGGCCCTGGCCCGGGACGGTGTAGTGGTAATCGTGGTTTCAGTGGATGCCCGTACCGGCTTGCCGGCCTACCCCACCAAGGTCCTGGCCAGCGGTTTCATGGAGACGGAGGAAACTGATAATCTCTTTCCCAAGCTTTCCGAAATTGTTGACGGTCTGATCCACGAAAAGCAGGAGTTGGTCGACGAACCCGAACGCGTCAAGAACCTGGTAAGAGAAGCGGCCGGCCGTTTCATTCAGACCGAAGCGCGGCGGCGCCCCACCATCGTAACCGTGTTCCTCGAAGTCTAGCCAGTCGCATTACTGCCCGGGTGACCGGGATCTAGTTTAGCTTAAGCCCCCCAGTTACGAGAAAGCGGTAACCTCCGACCCGGGATTGAATGTCCCGACTATCCACCAGTGGACGGTACTAACGGGCAGCCCCAAGACGAGCTTGCCCTGGGTGCGACCCAAACTCCCGCTTCGCAGTGTTCCCGGGGCGCCTGCCCGGCTATGAGGGCCTGTTGCCTGTCCCAAACTCCCCAAAACCCACCTTCATTCTCCTTAAATTGCTTGACTTTCATCAGTTAACATATATTCGCAGTCTTAATTATAGTTATACTGGGGTGCTCTATGGCTGGTATAGCGCGGCCCTTGCGTCGATCCTCTGCGGCAACGGATGGATCAAGACTCCGGTTCCGCTTCTTCCTTTTCCTGAATTTCTTGATCGCCGGGTCCGCCGTCGCCATCGCCTACGTGGTGTTCCGGTTCTACCATGACGTCTGGGAGCGCGCCTACGCGGGCCTGGGCTACGGGTGGATTCCGGTACTGGTTTGGCTCGCCGCCCTGCTGGTTGCCCTGCGCTATCGGCCGCCGTGGCTGATACGCCATTGGAACATCTGGCTGGCCGGCGCTTGCGCGGCCGCCCTGACCGTTGGCATCCTGACCTTCTTTGAAGCAGGTTACGGACCACAGGCCTTCGTAGGCCTTGGCGGACGGTGGGGCGGCATTGCCATGGGAGACTCCCTGCTGCAGGGTATTGCCCGCCTGACGCCGCTGGCCTTGGTAATTCCCATTCTCTTATTGCCGAGAAGGGCCGGTCGGGGCTATTGGCTGGGCCTGTCCTACGCCGCCAGGGGCCTGTGGTTAGGGGTCGTTGCATCTGCGCGCGGTACAGCGTTGGTGGCATCCGCCATCGGCCGGGGCATAGGGTCCCTGTTCAATCGGGACACCCGCCCGGGGTGGGTCGGCGCCGCCTTCAGTTTCCCGGGCCGTCTCCTGTCGGCTCTGTTCCGCCGCCCTGACCGCCCTCAAGAGTCTGTGGAAACCCCTGATGCCAGTCAACGTCCCAATGATGTTGCCGAAGCCATCGAGCCGCCTGAGGCCGTAGTCCCCCCTGTCCCCTCGACCCTGTCGGCCAAGGATTCCAAGTGGAAGCTGCCTCCCCTGGACCTGCTGGCGCCGGCCGAGGTCCGATCCACCGATGTAAAACCCCTGAAGAAGATGGCCGAGGACATTGAAAACTCCCTGGCCGACCATGGCGTCAACGTTGAGGTTGCGGATATCAAGGCCGGGCCTCGCATTGTGCGGTTCGGGCTGATGCCGGGCTGGACGGAGAAAAGGAACGCGGCGAAGGAGGGTTCGTCCGCACCCGACCGCAGCCGGGTGCGGGTGCAGAATATATTGGCGCGGGAGCGGGACTTGTCGCTGGCCATCAGCAGCCCCAGCCTGCGCTTTGAGCAGGTCCCGGGGGAGGCCCTGCTGGGGCTGGAGGTGCCTGCGCCTTTGCCCAGCAAGGTAACCATGCGAGAGGTAATGGATTCGGCGGACTTCCGGAAGTCTGCGGCCAAGGGTGGCCTCCCCATTGCCCTGGGCGCCGACGCCGGCGGCGATTCAGTGGCCGTGGACCTGACCGGCCTGCCCCACATGATGATCGCCGGCGCCACCGGCAGCGGCAAAAGCGTCTGCATCAACTCCATTGTGGCCTCGATGATGCTGACCAAGCCCCCGGACCAGCTTCGCATGCTGATGGTGGACCCCAAGCAGGTCGAATTAACCCCCTTCAACGGTATTCCCCATCTGTTGCTGCCGGTGATAACTGAGGTGGATGAGGTTGGTCCCATGCTGCGTGGCCTGATTCGGGAAATGACCCGTCGCTACAAGGCCATGGCGGAAATCGGCACTCGCAACATCAGCGGCTACAATACCAAGTCCAAAGACCCCATGCCATACCTGGTCTTGATTGTGGACGAGCTTGCCGACCTGATGCTGGTGGGCGGTTTCGAGATCGAGCAGGCCCTGGTTCGCCTGGCCCAGCTGGGGCGGGCCGCCGGCATTCACCTGGTGCTGGCCACCCAGAGGCCGTCGGTCAAAGTGGTAACCGGTCTGCTGAAGGCCAACATTCCCTGCCGGGTTGCCTTTGCGGTTGCTTCCCAGGTGGACGCCCGGGTCATCCTGGATTCAGTGGGCGCGGAAAAACTGCTGGGCAAGGGCGATATGTTGCTGCTCAACAACGACGCGCCCAAGCCCAGGCGTGTCCAGGGCACCCTGGTGTTGGATGACGAAATCGAAAAGCTGGTTGACTTCTGGCTGGAGCAGAAGGGACCGCCACTGCCGCCCATCAACCTGGAAGACGACGGCGAGGATGGGGAGTTCGGCGAGGGCCTGGACGAGAGCCTGGTGGACCGGGCCCGCGAACTGGCCATGCGAAACCCCGACCTCAGCGCGTCGGCCCTGGAACGCCGGCTGAAGATTGGCGGAAGCCGGGCCGAGCAGATTGTGGAAGTACTGGAGGACGAGGGTCTGCTGATCCCCCAATGAGCGTTTCCTGACGACAGGGCAATCGCACTATAGGTATCACTCGAATTGCGCCGGGACTGCCAGCAGGGAATCAAGTCACCCTTAGCGGCCACTCCTCCATGGTCCGACACTGACGCCGCCCCCGGCGTCCGCCTTAGGCGGATCGGCGTGCTTGCCGTAGGGTCCAAAATATTTGCTGCCAGCGACGGATACAGATGCTTCGGCGTCCGCCGCAGTAGAATATCCGCCCTTGGCGGGCGGACCGAGCTTGGCCGAACGGCTCCGCACGCCATTCTTTAATGCGTCATTGCCCTGCTGACACTTGCCACTTGATTCCCTGGTTAACGCTTTCCTACCATACTTCCATGGCCCATTCACGATATAGCCCCGCCAAGCTCGGATCACCCCTTTCCCTGGGGTGCGGAATCCGCGCCGGGCGGACCCTTGGCGGGAGAGGCCGGAGGTCTGAAAACCTCCCTGGCTCAAGGCTGGACAGTGGCCCAAAACGGCCCAAAACGGCCCGAAATGGCCCATCCGGTGTACCCTTTTCCTATCTGGCCAGCGGTCCATTCTCGGGCCACCGGGGGACCATCTGGCCCCTCTTCCAGATACGAAACGGCCCAAAACGGCCCAAAATGGAACGGAAATCAAAAAATTGCATTATTTGAAGACCTTAAGGGAGGCGGGAACCCATGGGCTGGCCCACGTTTCAGGCCTCCAGATCGGTGGTTGGTCTTGCCGCTCCCGGGGAACCTGAAGGCGTCCGGTCACTAGGCCAACGGCAGTATGCTCCGGGGAAGACCCGCCGTTCCCGCGCCGGCGGAAACCTTGAACCGGTACAAAGGGCGCTTTTCCCTCTTACGACAGCTGAACGCCTATTGTCGGAATCAAGGTGCGATTGCCTTGTGCCCGAAAACTCTCAGCGGCAGGCGAAGCTCCCTGTTGTGGTATCATGGGGTCTGCGACGGCTTTTGGCCGGGCAGACCCCATATCAATACAGAGCCGATTGCCTCCCTTGCTGATAGACCTGCACACGCATACCTACCCCAAGTCCGACGACAGCTTCGTCAGCGTAGATGATCTTATAGACCGGGCCAAGACTTTGGGCCTCGACGGCATCTGCCTCACGGAACACGACCAATTCTGGAGCCTCGACGATGTAAAATCACTTTCCCGGAGGCACGAATTCCTGGTCCTGCCGGGCAGCGAAATCAATACGGATGCGGGCCATATCCTGGTCTTCGGGTTGCACGAGTATGTTTTTGGGTTGCACAAACCCGCCTTCATGCGCCGGATGGTCAACAAGGCCGGCGGAGTGATGATTGCGGCTCACCCCTACCGTCGCCGCTACCTGTCCGACCGGGGCAGCGACCCGGACGCCAGGGCCGAGATGTTGCAGCGAGCGGTGGCAGATGACTTCTTCCTGATGTGCGACGCCATCGAGGGTTGCAACGGCCGGGGCAAACCCGATGAAAACGAATTTGCCAGGGACCTGGGCAATGCCTTTGCGCTGCGGGCCACGGCGGGCAGCGACGCCCACAGGGTGGAGCAGTTGGGAACCGTGGCTACCCGGTTTGAACGGCGGGTAAAGGACCTGGAATCCCTGGTAGCGGAACTCAAGGGTGGGCGCTTTCGACCGGAGGCCCTGGGCCAGACCTGATCCCCGGAGAACTGCCCCGAACTCCCTTCTTCCTTGATGGTGGAAGGTCAGGTTTTGGAGTATAGGACAGTCGGCAATGCCGTACCACCTTCCGCCTTACCGGTCAGCGCTCTTGGGATGGTTTTTGAGGGCGCCGGTGACCGGTAAGAAAGGAGGATCCAGCCCCCGCGGCTCATTTCAACGAGTCAGGCACGGTTGATGACATGAGCGAAATACTGAGAGTGGAAAACCTTCGGGTGGAGTTTGAAACCCAGGCCGGACAGGTGAAGGCCCTGAACGGTGTCAGCTTCTCCCAGGAAGAGGGACAGGTCTACTGTGTGGTGGGGGAAAGCGGCGCAGGCAAGAGTACTCTGGCCCTGGCCATCATGGGGCTGCTTCCCAATTCGGCCACAGTGGTTGAGGGCAGCGTGTACTTCAACGGTGTTGACCTGATGCGCTCCAGCAACGACTACATGCGCGGCATCCGGGGCAGTGAAATCACTATGGTCTTCCAGGATGCGCAAACGGCCCTGAATCCGGTGCAGACGGTGGGGACCCAGTTGGAGGAGGTTATTCTCAACCATACCAACTACTCCACCCGGCAGGCGAACCGCATGGCCCAGGATGTGCTGAAGGAACTGGGCCTGCCCGACCCCCGTCGAATACTGGGGGAATACCCCTTCAACCTGAGCGGCGGTATGTGCCAGCGGGTAATGATCGGGATTGCCCTGGTGATGCAGCCCAAGCTGCTTATCGCCGACGAAGCCACGTCGGGCCTTGACGTTACGCTGCAGGCGGAAATTCTGGCCCGGCTGAAGCGCCTGTGCCAGGAACTGAACTCGGCCATCCTGCTCATCACCCATGATATGGGTGTAGTGGCGCACATGGGCAACCGGGTGGCCGTGATGTACGCCGGCAGCCTGGCAGAAACGGCGGATGTTATTCCCCTTTTCAGGGATCCCCGCCATCCCTACACCTGGTCGTTGATCCAGTCGTTGCCCCGCCTGGACGACGCCAACCGCCGGCTTCAGCCCTTGCGGGGCAGCCCCCCGGACATGGTTAACCTGCCAGCGGAATGCGCTTTTCTGCCCAGGTGCCACAAGGCCTTGAGCCAATGCCGGGTGAACCCAAGCCCGCCGCTGGAAGAACTGGAAGAGAATCACTGGGTGGCCTGCTTCAACCCCGTGGCGCCACAGAGAGAATTGGAATAAGTTCCCTTTCCGTCAAGGGACAGGGGACTGCCAGGCGGTTGTGTCAATCGGTGGCAAAAAGCGCCGGGGTTAACTAACTACTACTGGCGGCGGCCACGGTTTCTTTCCTGCGCTGCCGGGCCCGCCAGGTCAACCACCAGCAACTCCAGTGCCAGGTCTTCCGAGTCCACCCGGCCCGTCTTGAAGTCCAGGTCTGCTTGCAGCAGCCGGCGGTAGCGCCGGTCCAGATCTGGCCAGGAGTTGCGGCGGGCCTGTTCCGCCGTCTTGCGGGCAACGAAGGGAGGCACTCCCAGCTTGGATGGCAGGTCCTGGGGCGATACCCGCTGTTCCGTCCAGTAGCGGGCCAGGCAGACCAGCCTCAACTGTCGCTCCACCATGCCGATGATGTAAGGCAGCGCCGCGCCGTCCTGCCGCAGTCTTTGCAATAGGCGAAGGGCCACCTCGGGCCGGCCGTCAATCATCGCGTCCACCGCGTTGAAGATACTGGCCTCCCGCACCTGGGCGACCAATTCCTGAATATCCGATTCTTCAATATTGCGGCCGGAGGCGTACAGGGACAACTTTTCCAGCTCCCGATCCAGCGTCCAAAGGTCGTTGCCCACCAGGTCAGTTATCGTCCGAATGGCCGCTGGGCTGATGCCTGAGCCCTTGTGCTGGGCCAAGTCCTTAACATAACGGGCCAACGCTTCTCCCGTGGGCGCCTGCAGGTGCTGCGCCTGGGTTACGGGACGCAGATTCCGCAGCAGGGGGTTGCTGTCGGCGATGGGGCCGTCGACCAGGAACAGCAGGGTGGTCTCGGGCATCTGGGCGATAGCGTCCGCCAGCTTGTCCCACTCGCCCAGGGAGCGGGCGCCCCGGCCCCTGCCGCCTCGGCTCTCCAGGGTCGCCAGCAACCCGGTCACAACCACCAGGCGGCAGCTATCCATGAAGGGCAGGGCGTTGCACACGGCCAGCAGTTCGGGCAGATTGAACTGGCCTCCGCTCAACTGGTGCCGGTTGGCCTCCAGCAAGGAATCTGCGCCGGCCTCGCCGGTAAGCCGGTCAAGCTGTCGGGAGACGAGGAAGCTGTCACCATAGAGCAGGTGGGCCGCCAAGAGTCCTCCGGAAGAAATCTGGGATGGGCTGAGAATTAGCCGTTGGGGCGTTCCACCAACTCGGTAAGGATTCCAAAAACGGAACGGGGATGGATGAAGGCGATGTCGCCGGACAGGCCCTCCCTCGGCGCATGGTCAATCAACTGGAGGCCCAGCTCATCGACTATCTGGATTTTGCCGGGCAGATCGGCTACATAAAAAGCCAGGTGGTGCAGGCCCTCTCCCCGGCGCTCGATGAATCGGCCGATGGTCGTGTCGGCTGCGGTGGGTTCCATCAGTTCCAGCCGGGTCTGGCCCACCTGCACCAGCGCGCCGCGGATGCCCTGGTCATCCAGTTGCTTTACTTCGGCCATTGGCGCGCCAAACACTTCGTGAAACAGCTTGAGGGCGGCGTCGATGTCCTTCACGGCGATGCCAACATGGTCGATGTAATCAACTGTGCAAACCTTGCTGGCGTTCAATTCCCATCTCCTGATAGTCTTGGGCCCCTTTCCCCGCCGCTCCTTCCGCCCAGCGTCCTTTCCCCCGGGTTCCCCGGTTACACCGGGTACTGGGCCAGGGTCTGGCGGGCGATGAGGAGGCGCTGGACCTCCGACGTTCCCTCGTAAATAGTGGTGACCCGGGCGTCGCGGAACAAACGCTCCACCGGTGAGTCCTTGAAGTAGCCATACCCGCCGTGGACCTGAACGGCCTTGGAGGTGACTTCCACGCACATCTCGGAGGCGATCAGCTTGGCGATGGAGGCCTCGTTGATATAGGGCTGGCCGTCGTCTTTCAGGGTGGCCGCCTGCATGGTGCAGGTGCGGGCGGCATGGACCGAGGCGGCCATGTCGGCCAGCATGAACTGGACGGCCTGGTGCTGGGCAATGGGACGCCCGAAGGACTCCCGCTGCTGAGCGTAGCGCACCGCCTCCTCCAGCGCCGCTTGGCCGATGCCCACGCACTGGGCGGCGATCATGATGCGGCTGGAGTCGAGAATCTCCATGGCGTAGCGGAAACCGCGTCCCTCTTCTCCCAGGAGGTTTTCGCCCGGAACCGGGGTGTTCTGGAAGACAATCTCGTTGGTGCTGGAGGCCCTCATACCCATTTTGCCGTGCAGGGGCGTAACCGTCATGCCCGGCGCGCCCTGGGGCACTACAAAGGCGCTGATGCCCCGGTAGCCCAGGGACCGGTCCTGGGAAGCGAATACCACCATGGACTCGGCCACGTCGGCGTTGGTGATGAACATCTTGCTCCCGTTCAGGAACCAGGTGCCGTCCCGCTGCTCGGCATGAGTCTGCAGGGCGGCCGCGTCGGACCCGCCGCCCGGTTCCGTAAGCGCCCACGCCGCTAAGCCCTTGCCCGATGCCAGGGACGGAATGAACCGCGACTTCTGCTCCTCGTTGCCGAACCGGTAGATGGTGCTGGTCCCCAAGGACAGGTGGGCGATGAGGCCGGTGCTGGCCGCCGAGTCGCCCCGGGCCACCTCTTCCATGGCGATGGCCACCTGCCGGTACCCGCCTCCGCCACCACCGTACTGAGGGTCGATGGCGATGCCGGTCAAACCCAGGCGGGCCATGCCCTGCCAGTTCTGCCAGTCAAACTCTTCCAGTTCGTCTACCTCGCGAGCGCGCGGGGCCAGTTCTCGGTCGGCGAAGTCCCGCACAAGGGTTTGAAGCATTCGTTCTTCTTCATTCAGCATGGGGTCGGGCATGGTGTTACTCCTTTTGTTCACGAGGGGCACGAAGGGACACGAAGATCCTTTAGGCGTTGGAATAAGTTGGGGAACCTGTTCCTGAAGTTCCCGCTGCAAGTATCAAAACGCCAACTCCCCTTGCTGTTCGCCAAAGGCGGTACGAAAGACCTGGCAAATTTCGCCCAGGGTGCAGTAGTTTTCCACGCATTCCAGGGTTGCGGGGATGGTGTTCTCGTCGGTACGGGCCACTTCCTCCAGCCGGTCCAGGCAAGTCTTGACCTGGGCCTGGTCCCGTGACGCGCGCAATCTGGCCAGGCGCTCGGCCTGCTGGCGGCCTACTTCCGGGTCCACCCGCAGCAGGTTGCCCAGGGGCGGCGTGTCGGTAACGTAGCGGTTGACGCCCACCACCGTGCGGTCTCCCGTGTCCACCTCCCGCTGGTGGTGGTAGGCGGATTCGCCGATTTCCCGCACCTGATAGCCCCGCTCGATGGCGGCAACCGAGCCCCCCTGCCGGTCAATCTCCCCTATGTATTCCAGGGCTCGCTGCTCCAGTTGATCGGTCAGGTTCTCCACATACCAGGAGCCGCCCAGGGGGTCCACCACATCGGCTACCCCGCTCTCATGGGCGATTATCTGCTGGGTGCGCAGGGAAAGCTGGGCCGATTCCTCGGTGGGCAGCCCCAGGGCCTCGTCCCGGGAATTCACGTGGAGGGACTGGGTGCCGCCCAGGATGGCGGCCATGGCCTGGACCGTGCTGCGGATGACATTGTTGTCGGGTTGCTGGGCGGTGAGGGTTACTCCCGCCGTCTGGGTGTGGAATCGCAGCATCAGGGAACGAGAGTCCTTGGCGTCGAAACGGTCCCGCATGATGGTGGCCCACATGCGCCGGGCAGCGCGGTACTTGGCCACCTCCTCCAGCAAGTTGTTCTGGGCCACGAAGAAGAAGGACAGGCGCGGCGCGAAGTCGTCCACCGCCAGGCCGGCGTCCACGGCGGCCTGCACGTAGGCGATGGCGTTGGCAAAGGTAAAGGCCAGTTCCTGTACGGCGGTGGCGCCGGCCTCGCGCATGTGGTAGCCGCTGATGCTGATGGTGTTCCAGCGGGGAATGTTTTCGGCGCAATACTTGAACACATCCACCACCAGCCGCATGGAGGGTCGCGGCGGATAGGCGTAGGTGCCCCGGGCGATGTATTCCTTGAGGATGTCGTTTTGCAGGGTGCCGTTCAGCTGGTCCGGCGCCACGCCCTGGCGCCTGGCAGCGGCAATGTACAGGCACAGCAGTACCGACGCCGTGGCGTTGATGGTCATTGAGGTGCTGACCCGGTCTAGGGGAATTCCGTCGAACAGGGTCTCCATGTCCTCCAGGCTGCAGATGGGAACTCCCACCTTGCCCACCTCGCCCCGGGACTGGGGTGCGTCCGAGTCGTAGCCTATCTGCGTTGGCAGGTCGAAGGCCACGGAAAGGCCCGTCTGCCCCTGTTCCAGCAGGTAGCGATAGCGGTGATTGGTGTCGGCGGCGGTGGCATACCCGGAGTATTGGCGCATGGTCCAGACCCGGCCCCGGTACATATTGGGCTGGACGCCCCGAGTGTAAGGGTACTCACCCGGGAAGCCGATGTGCGCCAAATCCGCCTCGCCGTTGGCTGGCGCATAAATGGGCTCGATGGGGATGCCGCTGTCGGTCCGGAACTGGCCGCGCCGCTCCGGAAAGCGGCGGGTTACCGGGTCCAGGGTGTCCCTGCGCCACCGTTCCTGATTGTCGGATGGACTGCCATTACCGGGCATGAGCAATGATCGCCTGTCAGAACTTCCCAGTCATTGTAGCGGTAAAGGCAGGGTGCCTCAAGCGGAGGCACAGGGGCCGGCGTGGGAACCAACTATTGCCCAGGCGAAAGTGTCTCGTGAATCATGTAGAGTATTCACAAGGACTTCCTCCAGGCATTGCATGGGACAAGACGCGATCATGATAACCTCACGCAGGGCAAATGCGCCCTTGACACCCTGAAATCCCAGTCCATATACTAGCCCGAATTCCCCTATATTCAGTAACTCAGCCGTCGGTGACGCACCGGCGGTCTAATGTTGTCAGGGACGGATGAGCAGGAAGGAAGTGCTGGTGGTCGGTGGCGGCACCGGCAACCATACCACCCTCACCGGGCTGCGCAACCAGGAATGCAACCTGTCGGCCGTGGTGGCCATGACCGACAGCGGCGGCAGTTCCGGCAGGCTGCGGGAGGAAATGGGCCACCTGCCGCCGGGGGACATCCGGCAGTGCCTGATGGCCCTGTCGGCCGAATCTCCCCAGGCCAACCTGATGCGTCGCCTCTTCGACTACCGGTTCAAATCGGGCAACGGCCTGACCGGGCACAACTTCGGCAACCTGCTGCTGGCCGTCCTTACCGAGGTGACTGGTAACACCATCTCGGCCATCGAGGAAGCCTCCCAACTGCTGGGCATCAATGGAACGGTCCTGCCCGTAACCCTGACCCACTCCACACTGATGGCCCGGCTGGAAAATGGCCAGGAGCTTTCCGGGGAGTCGGTTATCGACCTGCGCCGGGAAAACCTGGATGTGGGCATAGACTACATCTGGCTGGACCCCAAGGCCTATGTTTATCCGCCGGTGCTGGACGCCATCGCCCGGGCCGACGCCATTATCCTGGGGCCCGGGGACATCTACACCAGCGTTCTGCCCAACCTGCTGGTGGAGGACGTGGCCGAGGCCATCAACGCCTCCAGCGCCGTCAAGATTCACATCTGCAACCTGATGACCAAGCCCGGCGAGTCCGACGGCTTCCGGGCTTCAACTTTCGTCAAGCTGCTCCTGGACTACCTGGGTACCGGCGAACTGCTGGACTACCTGGTGTTCAACGACAGCCCCCTGCCCCCGCGCCTGCTGGAGCGGTATGCCACCGACCGACAGTACCCCGTGGAACTGGACCGGGAGGAGTGCGGCCAGGTGGTCCGGGAGATCATCACCGGCCCCCTGCTGGCATCGGGCGTCTACCTGCGACACGACCCGGCGGCCCTGGCCCAGACCATCATGGACATAGTCAACCGCCCCGTCACAATCGACCGGACAGCCAACTAGGGATTGATTCGGGGTCGCTGCCGGGCTGACCGGTGCGTCTGCCCTGTTCCACGTCGAAACCGCAGGAACGGAAACCCTGACCGGCCCTCTGCCGGTGGCAATTTACCCTCCCTTTGAGTTAATATCCACCGGTATCCGGTAGCGTCTCGATACCCCGGTTGCCCTTGTTTGCATGTGTGGAATAGTAGGTTATATCGGAAGCCAGGCCGCCTGGCCCATCGTTCTGGAAGGCCTGCAGCGGCTGGAATACCGGGGCTACGACAGCGCCGGGATTGCCGTCCTTGATCGGGCCGGACAACTGCGCCTGCGCAAGACGGTTGGCAAGGTTGACGGTTTGACCCGGGGCGACGAGGCCGACTATCCCGACGGCACCGTGGGACTGGGACACACCCGCTGGGCCACCCATGGCCCGCCCACCGACGCCAACGCTCACCCCCTGACCGGCTGCCACCGGCAGATTGCCGTCGTCCACAACGGCATTGTCGAGAATTACCTGGAACTCAAGCGGGGCCTCCTGGAGCGGGGCCATACCTTCTCTTCCGAGACCGACACCGAGGTTATCGCCCACCTGATCGAAGAGGGCCTGAGCCAGGGTCTGCCCTTCCCCGTGGCTTTCCGCGAAATGGGGCGGCGCCTGGAAGGCTCCCAGGCCGTTGCAGCCGTGTGCCGGAGGGAACCTGACAAGCTGTGCGCTTTGCGCGTGGGCCATGCCGGTGGCATCGTGGTGGCCCACCGGGACGGCCAGGGCATCGTGGGCAGTGACCTGCCGGCAGCCCTGCCCATCCTGCGCCAACGGCCCGGCCCCGTGGCCTACCTGGAGCCCGGGGAGATGGCCCAGGTAACCCGCCAGGGTGTCGAAATGTTCGACCTCGCGGGCAACGCCGTCCACAAGGAAATGCGCACCGTCTCTCCCCAGGATGCCCTGGTGGACCGGGGCGGTTACCGCCACTTCATGCTGAAGGAAATTATGGAGCAGCCCCAGGCGGTGGCCGGCGCCCTGAGGGGACGGGTGAACTTTGACGCCGGCCGAGTGGAACTGCCGGACTTTCCCTTCAGTGATGCTGAGACCGGCGAGTTCCATCGGGTGGTCCTGACGGGCTGCGGCACCAGCCTGAACGCGGCCCTGGCCGGCCGTTACCTGGTGGAGCGCTTTGCCGGCCTGCCGGCCGAGGTGGAGAGCGCCTCCGAGTACCGGTACCGGGAACCCTATCTGGACTCCCGAACCCTGGTGGTGGCTATTACCCAGTCCGGGGAGACGGCCGATACCATTGCCGCCATGCAGGACGCCTCGGAGCGTGGCGCCAGGGTCCTGGCCATCTGCAACGCGGAGGAGAGCGAGGCCGCCCGCCTGGCCGACGGCGCTCTGCTGATGGGGTCGGGTATTGAAATCGGTGTCGCCAGCACCAAGACCTTTGTCGCCTCCGTGACTATCCTGTTCCTGCTGGCTATCTACCTGGGACAGGTCAGGGGGAGGCTGTCCTCGAAGGAAGGCTCTGTCCTGATTCGCGACCTGGCCCGGTGCCCGCGCCTTATCGGTGAGATGCTGTCCGACGTGTCTCGATACCGGACCCTGGCCCAGAAGTTCAGCGGCTACAACAGCTTCCTGTACCTGGGCCGGGGAATCAACTCAGCCATCGCCCAGGAGGGCGCCCTGAAGCTGAAGGAAATCAGTTACATCCATGCCGAGGGCTACCCCGCCGGCGAGATGAAGCATGGGCCCATTGCCTTGATCGACCGCAACATGGCTACCCTGGCCCTTGCCCCTCGGGACGGGTTGTACGACAAGATGGCCGGCAACATTCGTGAAGTTCGGGCCCGGCGGGGCATGGTGCTGGCGGTGTTGACTGAGGGAGACGGGGAACTGGACCCCGAAGTTGACGAGGCGCTGTACCTGCCCGAGGCGCCTGACTACATATACCCGCTGCTTGCCACAATCCCCTTGCAACTGCTGGCCTACTATATCGCGCTGGACCGGGGCTGCGACGTAGACCAGCCCCGTAACCTGGCCAAGTCGGTAACGGTTGAATAGCCGGCTTCTTGGCGCAATTCTTCAACTGACCCTGCTTAGGTCCCATTGGCGTCTTCAGCAGTTTTATGTGCGAGGCCGGCCGGCCGCCGTGCACCATTTAATTGCTGGGTAACCCCGGTTTTGCGGCGCTATTTCTTGCTCACTGCCCAGTTCCATCAGGTATCCGGCAAAATCTCCTGATACAGCGAAGATTCAGCTACTTCTGCCTATGTTTCGTTGTTGGCGCTTACCACCGGACTAGTCGTTAAGTAGAATCCGTAAGGCCGTATTTACGTATATTTGCGAAAAGTTGGCCTGGAGTTATTGATTTGGTTTGGCAACCAGTGGAATAATGGACGCGTTTTGTTGCCGCCCGTATGTTGGGCCGCGCCAATAAATCTCTCAAAGGTATTCTTCCTAATGCTGCTTCGCGTTAACCATCCGGAAATCCCCATTCAAAGGTACGCTTCGCTTCTTCCCCAGCATCTAATGGACAACTTGCACAGCCTGGCGGACCAGTTCCAGGGGCTGCGGTTTGTTCATGCCAACAGCACGGCTACCGGCGGCGGCGTGGCCGAAATCCTGCAGTCGCTGGTGCCCTTCATGAACACCCTGGGCCTGCCCACCGAGCGCATCGTGATCAGCCCTGAAGAGCCTCAATTCTTCCAGGTTACCAAGCGCATTCACAATCTGCTCCAGGGGTCTGCCGGTTCGCTGAGCCGGGATGAACTGGAAGTGTATTTCCAGTGCATGGAGCAGGTGGCCCAGGACATAAAGGACAGGGATCTGGAAGCCAACGTATGGTTCTTTCACGACCCGCAGCTGCTGCCCCTGGCCATGCTCTTGCCCAAGAGGGAAGGAGAGTTGCGGTTCTGGGTGTGCCACATTGACCTGACGGCGCCCAACGCCGAGACACTGGACAGGCTTGCTCCCCTGACATCCTACTATGACGGCCTGGCCTTCTCCATGGACCAGTTCGTCCCCGACGATATTGTCGGGCGATATCCCGTTTATATAACACCACCATCTATCGATCCGCTGACCGACAAGAACACGACCATGACCAGGGAAGAGGCTCTGGGGATTGTTTCGGCCATGGGCATTGACCCCGGCCGACCGTTGGTAACCCAGGTTTCCCGCTTTGACTACTGGAAAGACCCCTGGGGGGTAATAGACGCCTTCCGCCAGGCAAGAGAGTCGGCGCCTGGCCTTCAGCTGGCGCTGCTGGGCCTGAGCCAGGCTGCCGATGATCCGGAGGCCCTGGGTGTGCTTCACAGCGTTAAGGAATACTCGGGCGATGATTCAGACATCCACGCCTACTTTTATCCCGAGGGACTTCCCGACTCTATAGACCGCATTGTCAACGCCTTCCAAACCGCTTCCCTGGTGGTGCTGCAGAAGTCCACCCGGGAAGGATTTGGCCTGACGGTTACCGAGGCCATGTGGAAGGGGCAGCCCGTAATCGGGGGCAACGTGGGAGGCATCCGGACGCAGATTGAGGATGAAATCAGCGGTTTCCTGGTCAACAACTCCAGGGAATGCGGCGAGAGAATCGTGCAGTTGCTCCAGGACGAGGGCTTGCGCCTGCGGATGGGCCAGGCTGCCCGGGAGCGGGTACGCGAGAAATTCCTGCTGCCCCGGCTGGCTCAGGACTATCTGGCGGCCGTTCGGTCCGTATGGCCGACCGGCCGGGCGTCCGGTTACCCCTTCTCCGCCAATGGGAAGGGCGACCCCTTCGCCGCCCTGGAGCAAATGTACCCCAACGGTGTCGCCCCGCGGGAGAAATAGCCGGCGATCGGTAGCAAAGAAATCACGACGAAGGCGCCACCCAACCCGAACCTGTCGCAGGTTGGCCCCGTACCCAGTGAAGTTCGGCCATCTTTATGCGAGCGTTGGATAAGGGCTTTCCGGCCGGACTGCCCCATAGACTCTTCCCCAAGATCGGGAATAGACAACTCGCGCCATGGCCCGATTGTTTTATTGCTCCAATGCTCCTATAATTCTTTTTCGTTGCACGGAAACTGGCCGGCGCGTAGATCAACCGGGCCTGATTTGGCCCTGTGCATTGACGAAAACGATCATCAAACATGACGGCCGTCCCTGCAGAACACTCAGCCATCCCACGGGGCGCGATGGACAACTTTCAGCGAATTGAAGTGATGGCCCCCGCGACCACGGCCAACCTGGGCCCGGGGTTTGATTGCCTTGGCATGGCCCTGGACTTGTGGAACAGGCTTGAGGTCATACCTGTGCCGGCAGGTTCAACGGAAGCGTCCCGGGTTGAGGTTGCTGGTGAGGGGGTGGACGAACTGGCTGCCGACGCCAGCAATCTTACCTTTCGCGCCATGCGGTTTCTGTTCGACGAGGCCGGCCTGGGAATGCCGCCCGTGCGGCTCCGCTGCCACAATGTCATTCCCCTGAGTCGGGGCATGGGCAGCAGCGCCGCGGCCATTGCCGGCGGCCTGGTGGCGGCCAATTGCCTGTGCGGCAACCACTATTCCGCCAATGAGTTGCTGGAGATGGCGGCCACGATAGAGGGCCATCCCGACAACGTGGCGGCGGCAATGCTGGGAGGGCTGCAACTGGTGGTATCCGACGGTCCCCAACTATACACGGCCCCTATTCCGTTGCCGGAAGAGATGCAGGCAGTCCTTTTCATTCCCGAGGCCCGCATCGCCACGGCCGACGCCCGGGCGGTCTTGCCGGGCCAGGTCACCGTGGCCGACGCCGTTTTCAACATGGGACGGGTGGCCCTGCTGGTGGCCGGAATGTCCCTGGACCGGCCCGAATACCTTGACGTGGCCACCCAGGACAAGTTACATCAGCCATACCGCCAGCCCCTGTTCCCGGCCATCAAGCTGATTTTTGCCGCCGCCAGAGACGCGGGGGCGTTGGGTGTGTTTCTGTCCGGCAGCGGCTCCACGGTGCTGGCCCTCACTCGTGGGAGGGAAATGACGGTGGCTTACGAGATGTTTGAGGCGGCCCGCCTGACCGGCGTGCCCGGCCGGCTGGAAATTACCCGTCCCACGGCAAGGGGCGCCCACGTTGTAACCCGCGGCTAAAGTTCAAAGCCGTCCTGCCTGCCGCAGACGGTGACAGGCGAAAAACAAGGACCCCTGGAGGCCTGGTCACATTGGAACTGGTAGTTCAAAAGTATGGTGGTAGTTCCGTTGCCGACGCGGAGAAGATCGGCAATGTTGCCCGGAGAATCGGCCGGGCCAAGGATTCAGGCCGCAGCATCGTTGCCGTGGCTTCGGCCATGGGCGATACCACTGACGAATTGATTGACCTGGCCCACACCGTCGCCGAAGAGCCTGCCCCCCGGGAGCTGGACCTGCTGCTTTCCACGGGCGAACTGGTGTCCTGCACCCTGTTGACCATGGCCCTGCGCAACCTGGGCTATGATGCTATTACCCTCAGCGGGTTTCAGGCCGGCATCCGCACTGACGATATGTACGGCAGGGCCCGGATATTCAGCATCGACCCGGGACGGGTGCAGAGCGAACTTTCCGACGGCAAGGTGGTTATTGTTGCCGGGTTCCAGGGCATTACCGAGGAGATGGATATAACTACCCTGGGCCGGGGCGGTTCCGATACTACTGCCGTGGCTCTTGCCGCTGCCCTGGGCGCCGATCGGTGCGACATTTACACCGACGTGGACGGCATTTATACTGCCGACCCGCGCATCGTGCCCAACGCGCGGAAGCTGTCCGAAATCGGCTACGAGGAGATGCTGGAACTGGCCAGCTACGGGGCAAAGATGCATCCCCGGTCCATCGAATTGGGGGAGGCCAACAACGTACCCATTTACGTGGCTTCCAGTTTCGGGGAAGCGCCAGGTACTTTGATACACCGGGTAGATAAAGTGAGAGAGCTAGAGAATCGGGTCAAGGTTACGGGAATCGCTTACCAGGCCAATATCGCCAAGATCACCGTCCGGTCCCTGCCCGACAGGCCCGGCATCGCGGCTGCCCTGTTCGAGCCGCTGGCGGCGAGGGGCGTCAACGTGGACACGATAGTCCAGAACACCAGCGTGGAGCGCATAACCGACATCAGCTTCACCGTCAACCGGTCCGACCTGGCCCAGGCCCATGCCGAAGTGCAGGGCCTTCTCTCCCAGCTCGGGGGGACGGAGGTAGTCAGCGACACCACCCTGGCATCGGTCCACGTCGTAGGATCGGGCATGCAGAACACGCCAGGGTACGCATCCCGTATGTTCCGTATCCTGGCCGAGGGCAACATAAACATCGACATGATAACCACTTCCGAGATACGGATTTCCTGCATCATCAAGGAAGACCAGGTGTCCGAGGCGGTCCGACTGCTGCACGAGGGTTTTCAACTGGGCGAAGAAGACTGAAGGCTTTCATCACCCGGCAGGGAGGCCCCGTGACCCAGCCCTATCTGTCCGTCGTAATTCCGGCGTACAACGAAGAATCGCGGATTGAAGCTACGCTGGAACAAATCCACGCCTATCTGTCCGTCCAGTCCTACTCCTGGGAAATCGTGGTGGCCGACGATGGCAGCATCGACGGTACCGGCCAACTGGTCTCCATCTTTGCCGGCGAAAACTCCGGGGTGCGCTTGCTGTCCCTGGAGCACCGGGGCAAGGGCTGGGCCGTTCAGCAGGGAATGCTGACAGCCACGGGCGTCTACCGGTTCCTTTGCGATGCCGACCTGTCCATGCCGGTGGAACAGATATGGCGGTTCCTGGGCCCCGATGCTGAGGGTGCGGATATTCTCGTTGGTTCGCGGGAACTGACCAATTCCCGCCGCGTCGGCGAGCCGGCCCTCCGACACATGATGGGGAGAGCGTTCAACCTGTTGATCCGGGCTCTGGCGCTGCCCGGTATCCGGGACACCCAGTGCGGGTTCAAGCTCTTCAAAGGAGAGACAACGGCGGACCTGTTTGAGCGGCAGAAGCTATGGGGCTTTTCCTTCGACGTGGAGGTTCTTTACCTGGCGCGGCGGGCCGGCCTGTCGGTGAGGGAGGTTGCCATTGACTGGCACTATCGGGAGGGCAGCAAGGTGCGCCCCTTGAGGGACGCCGTGGCCATGGCAAGGGATGTCGTAAGAGTGCGTTGGCGATTGCGGTCCGAAAAGTGAATAATCTTTACGAAATTAGTATTTGCGGTAATGCTTAGGTAATATTGATTACCTAAGCTATTCTTATACTTAATGTAAGCCGAGGAAGACAAGCAGGCAGGGCCTCCGACTTTGGTCAAAATGTAAGACTTGTTTTAAATTTCAATAAAAATGCCTTGACCTTATCCGGGTAAATGCTGTACCAAAGCAGACACGGTTCTTGTTGAAGGTTCTTAGGCAGGATTTACTATTTTTTGGTTTTCTCTGGGGGAGATATTTCGATGCAGACGACAAAGACTTCAAACAAAAGCAGATTGAGACGTGAGTGGAGCAAGGAGGCTATTGACCTGGCCATGAAGGGCGAATGGCAGCGGGCTACCGAGGTCAACCGGGCCCTTCTGACTCTCTATCCCGATGACACCGATGCCAAGAACCGACTGGGCCACGCCTACATCGAGCTGGCCGAATACTCCCAGGCCCGGGAGGTGCTGGCAGAGGTGGTGGCGAAGGTCCCCTACAACAACATTGCCCAGAAGAACCTGGCCCGGCTGGAACAACTGGAAAGCGCGCCGCTGGAGGCCAAACAGGCCAGGCAATCCGGCGGCCTGTCCAGGTTCTTTATCGCGGAAAGCGGCAAGTCCGGCACCACCGTGCTGCAGCGGCCCGCCGGCGCCCAGATGCCGGCCAGTGTTGCGCCGGGCGTGCCGGTGACCCTGGTGGCCCAGAACCAGGCCATTTTTGCCTACGTTCGGGATGGCGAATTCCTTGGCAGGGTGGAGGCCAGGCTGGCTACCCGTCTGGCCCGCCTGATGGCCGGCGGCAACCGCTACGAGGCTGCCGTGGTTGGCATCAATGACTGGAGCGTGTCCATCATCATTCGGGAGGCTTACCGGCACCCCAGCCTGCATAACATCACTTCCTTCCCCACCAACAACAGGACGGAGCGGAGGCCCCTGGCCAGCCAGAAAGTGCTGAATTACCTGGACAGCGACGACCTGGACGAGGAAGAAGAGGGCGCGATGGAATTCGTCAAGCTCACCGATTTTGACGGGGAGTGGGACGAGTAGTCCTGACGCTGGGGACAAAGAAAACCGGGCCGGACATAGCGTCCGGCCCGTTGCTTTTTGCGGTGGGTATTGGTCCTACATTTCTGCCTAGTACAGGTGACAGGAAACCCGGTGACCGGGCGCCACTTCCTTGTCCACCGGCACCTCTTCCGAGCACTTGTCCATGGCAAAGGGACACCTGGGGTGGAACCGGCAGCCGGAAGGCGGATTGATGGGTGACGGCACTTCCCCCGTCAACACAATCTCCTCCCGCACCAGGTCGGGGTGGGAAGGCAGGGCTGCCGAGAAGAGGGCCTTGGTGTAGGGGTGTAACGGATTCTGGTAAAGCTCTTCCGTCTCCGAGTACTCCACGATCTGCCCCAGGTACATCACCGCCGTCTGGTGGGCCATGTAGCGCACGGTGGCCAGATTGTGGGCAATGAGCAGGTAACTGACGTTGTACTCCGCCTGCAGGTCAACCAGCAGGTTCATGATCTGGGCACGGATGGACACGTCCAGCGCGGATACGGGCTCATCCAGCACGATCATCTTGGGGAAGGAAGCCAGGGCCGACGCTACGGCAATTCTCTGCCGCTGGCCCCCGCTGAACTCGTGGGGATAGTTGTTGGCCTGCTCGGAGTGGAGCCCCACCTGGGACAGAACTTCGCCCACCCTCTCGTCCCGCTCCTGGTGGCTGACCTGCCGGTTGACCACCAACGGTTCAGATATGATGTCCCGAACGCGCATTCGGGGGCTCAGGGAAGACCAGGGGTCCTGGAAAACGGCCTGCACCGTGGTTCGATAGTCCTGCAACTCCACGCCCCGAAAATCCTGGATGTCCTTGCCGTCCAGAAGGATCTGACCCTCCGTCGGCCTCTCCAGTCGGAGCAACAGCTTGCTGGTGGTGGTCTTGCCGCAGCCCGACTCGCCCACCAAGCCCAGTGTCTCGCCCTGGCGGATGCTGAAGTTGATGCTGTCCACCGCCTGCACGTAGCCGATGGTCTTCATCAGGATAAGCCCCTTGGTGACCGGGAAATACTTTTTCAGGTTCTGCACCTGGAGCAGGGGGGTATCCCCATTGGTCGTTACCATGATTCGTCCAACCTCCAGCAGTCGGCGGTATGCCCTTCCTTTACAGTATAGGAAGGCGGGTAGGCCTCCAGGCATTTGTCCCGGGCGAACTCACACCGGTCGGCAAAGCGGCAGCCTTCGGGCAGGTTGGAAAGAAGGGGTGGCTGGCCTTCGATGGAGTATAGTCGTTCGGTCCGTTCTTCCAGCTTGGGCACCGAGTCTATCAGGGCCCTGGTGTAGGGGTGGGAAGGTTCATTGAAAATTTCCCGCACCGGGCCGTTTTCCACTACCCGGCCGGCATACATCACTGCTACCCGGTCGCACATGCGGGCGACAACGCCAAAGTCGTGGGTGATGAAGATGATGGCCAGGCCGGTCTCTTCCTGGATGTCCTTCAGCAGCCGAAGATACTGGAGCTGAATGGTCACGTCCAGCGCGGTTGTGGGCTCGTCGGCGATGATGACGCCGGGTTCGCAGGAGAGGGCGATTGCGCCCACAACCCTCTGCTTCATTCCGCCGCTCATCTGGTGGGGGAAGTCCTCCAGGCGCCGTTCCGGGGCCGCCACGTTCACGTTCCGCAGAGCGTCCACCGCTCGCCCGATCATGTTCTTGTGGCTTTCCTTGCGGGCCATCCCCAGGGCTTCCATCAACTGGTTGCCGATGGTAAAGACCGGATTCAGGGAAGTCTGCGGGTCTTGCAGGATCATGGAGATCTGCCGACCCCGGATCTGCCGCATTTCGTCTTCGCTTTTCTGGAGGAGATCGTCGCCGTTAAGCCGGATAGAGCCGCTGATTATCTTGCCCGCCGGCTGGGGCACCAGCCGCAGCAGCGACAGGGCGGTCATGGTTTTGCCGCAGCCGGACTCGCCAACGATTCCCAGGGTCTCCCCTTCTCTCAGGAAAAAGCTGACGCCATCCACCGCCTTGACGGTATTTGTCCGGTTAAAGAAGTAGGTGTGGAGATCTTCCACCTCCAGTATGACATTGTCGGTGACGACACTCATTTTATCTGTTCCCTTCAACGGGCACACACCGGACGCCAGTAGCTGGCTTCAGCGAAGTGCGCCGGATGCCGGTCCTCCCCGGTGATGAATACTGTGCCAGGAAACCTCAGGCCCGCCCGTTGCAGCGAAGTCCGACCATCCTCTTCCAGAATGTCAACTATGACCGCTAAGGAAATGAAGGATTTCGGAGGCCGCGCCGGGATAGCCGCAACGAGATTTTGACGAATATATACTACGGCCCATTTCAATGTCAAATTGGCAGGAACAGGTGAAATTTGTGGGTTGTCTGAGTCAGGTCGCTGGCCTCTTCAAGATCGTCCCATTGTCCACTATCAAGAGTCTATGCTCTCTATTGGGGAAAACCGATCCTCGCTTCAATTGATCGCGAGCATGGGATGGCTCGCCCGTGCGCCCTATGGGGAAAGCATAGTAGTTCAGGGCGCAGACGCTTCAGCGACTCCGCGTCACGGGTCGGGCTCGCAGGAAGGGACGGAGGCATCAGCCTGGCGATAATTTCAGCGGCGAGTGGATGTCCTGGACTGGGCGTCCAGGGTCATGGCGATTCGTGACCGGAAGGGCCTGACCCGGTTCACTGCTGCCGTGATCCCGATGGGGACCACGAACATGGCGCTCTTGCCAGCGGCGTGGGGCGAGAAAAACTCGGTTACTTCGTCGTCGTAGAAGGTCAGGCCGCTGGCCCCCAGGCCCAGCGAGTGGGCGGCCAGGTAGAGTTTCCCGCCCACGATGCCGGCCTCCAGTTGGGCGGCGCGGTAGCCCCGGTTGCCGTACCTCTCCAGTATGGGCCCCAGGTCGGCCATAAAGAATGCTACCGCAGAGGCGTCGTGGGGCAGGGCCTGCTCGAACCCCAGGTGGCCGGCTTCCTGCCGGAAGGTTCCTTCCTTAAGCTGGTAGAGCCCTTGTTGGCTGGGGGAATAGCAGTATGATCCTGCTGGTAAATCTTCCACGGCGTTGACGATCAAGTACAGGTCCAGCAGGCTGTCTCCCGGGTCGCCCAGGAAGTCCGCCGGCACTCCACCGGTGGCGGTACCGACGATGGCCGCAAGCTGGGCCAGGGATATGGGGACGTGGTCGAAGCGCCGGGTGGAACCCCGTTCCCGAATGGTCTGCCCCAGGGGCCGAGATTCCAGACCCGCAGTCCCCAAATCAGGGAAGGGGAAAAACTGCGTTTCAACAGCAGGGGTCGTGATACCAAGCTCCCCTCGGGCAATATCCACTTCCGAGGCATCGGCCAACAGGGTGGCCGCGTGGGTGTCGCGAATATCCGGATAGTCAATCTCCCCGGGCGCGGTTATGACAGATTCTCCACCCACCGGGTCCAGGTCTGGAAGCACGCCGGGCACATTGCGCGGCTCAGAACCTGCTCCGATGGCCAACAGGCAGGTGGATGCCTCGCCAATGCCGTCGATGCCCAGCAGTTCGTCTACACTCCGGTCCACAAAGGCGTTGACCACCCTGCCAGGCAGTCCGGCGGACGCGGCGCCGGACAGCAGGTTGGCCGCCACCGTGCCGTTGTCCCAGAAACAGTACCGGTAGCCTCGAGTGCGGTATTTCCACGAACTGCGCCAGAAGACCGTGGTGAAGACGACGGTCAGGGGCGCCGAAGCTATCCGCTGGTCTCCGCCGGCCGCCTTGGCCAGGTGTCTGCGAAAGTCCCCTTCCCGAAGGCGGGTAAGCTGGAAGGTGTCCGGCCCGAAGTGATAGACCCCGGCGTCCAGACCCTCCAGGCCGCGGCAAACCACGTAAGTCTCCACCGGGTACAGGCCCCCGGCCGACGCCGCCGCCCGGAAGTGGACTTCCCCTGCAATCCTGAAATTTCCGACTCGGGTAACGCCGGCGCAGTAATAGAGCAACTGCGCCAATGTGGACAGGGAGGGCTCGGGGCCGCCCGTGGCTTGGTATGCGCCGATGGCCTCCAGGGCGGGTGTGTCAGGCGACGGAAATTCGGCCGGCAAGGGCAGGGCCGGCAGGCCGGAGTAGGACTTGTAGAGGGGAGGCTTGGTAGCCAGGTTGATGTAGGCCAGCTTGGTGGACTCGTGGTAGTTAAAGGCTGCGGTGGTGTCGCGGTTCTGCATCAAAGGTCCTCTTTCCGGTGATATGTAGCTGGTAGTTGGCTGCTCAACTGCCATCTCGCCGCCGGCGAATCCTCACAGCGGCGCAGTCGATGAAGGAACCCTTGATGGGCGGGTCAGGTTTTCTGACGGTGACTGTTACAGCCTCCAGCGGGAAGTCTGCCAGCAGCTTGCCTGCGATTTCCTGGGCCAACCGCTCCAGAAGATTGCGGGATTCCCCTTCCATGACAGCCCGGATAGCCCGGTACAGGTGAGTGTAGCTGACCGTGTCCTCAATGGCGTCGGTAAGGCCGGGACGCGCCAGGTCAATTTCTGCCTCCAGGTCCACCAGGTAGCCCTGGCCCTGCGCCTTTTCCTCGGGATTCACTCCGTGGTAACCGTAAAAGCGCATGCCTTGCAGGATTATGCGATCGGTGGTCATGTTCACACGCCGGCGCCGGATGACCGGCGGAGCAAGACTACCAACTTTCCCGTCATCGACTACCCCCGACCCCGGGCGGCTAGCTGTCTATCGATTTCGTCTACCAGGGCCAGCAGGTTCTGAGCGCGCTTGACCACCGGAACGTCCACCATCTTGTCGTCCAGGGACAGGGAGCCGCGCCCGTTGGCCTCGGCCTCACGCCAGGCTTCCATCACCCGGCGGGCGTAGGCCACGTCCTCCGGCTGGGGACTGAACAATTGGTTGATGGTTTCTACCTGAGCCGGGTGAATGGCGAACTTGCCGGTGTAACCCATCTGGCGGGCCACCCCTGCGTCCTTCTCCAGACCGTCCGGGTTGCGGAAGGCCACATAGGGGCTGTCCAGGGATGCAATCCCGGCGGCCCGGGCGGCGATGGCCACCGTGCCGCGGGGATGGTACACCTCTTCTCCGTCGTCGGTCCGCTGGATTCCCATGTCGTTGGTATAGTCCTCGGCCCCGAAGGCAATGGCGACGGTGCGGACAAGGGCAGTGGCCATTTCGTTGACGTTGACGATAGCCCGGGCGCTTTCGATCCAGGGAATGAAGCTCACGTGGCCGGCTTCCAGGTTTGCGCCGATTTCCAGCGGAGAGATTATTCCTTCAATCTCCCTCAAGTCTCCCGCTGACTCGGTCTTGCCCACACTTACGCCGTAGAGGTCAGGGGAGATAACGGCTGCCAGTTCGTCCCGGGTCAGGCCGGTGTCCAGGGAGTTGACCCGCACCATCACCCGCTGCCCCGCCCGCCGCAACCGGGGAATCCACTCGGCGGCCACGGCGCGGGCGGCAACCTTCTCCCCCGGCGGCACCGAGTCCTCCAGGTCCACCATGATGATGTCGGCGTCGAAGCTCAGGGCCCGCTCCAGCATGTTGGAGCGGTTCCCGGGTACGAAGATTAGGCTGCGCAGCAGTTCCAAGGGGCGGCCTCCGGTCGGGGGTTGGTTAATTCCTATCCTGGTCAGTTGCCACGGAGTTACAACAAGAATGGCGGGTGAATTACATCGTCAGGTACAGGTTCGATTTGCCGGATTACCGGATTGACCCGGAACCCCAGGTTCTCCAGGGCTTCGTATCCGATCAGCGGCGTGGACGCGGGCACCAAAATGCCCCCAAACCAGCGGCCTAATAACTCACCGTCAAAGTGATATGATTGCAACTCGACCATGCCGGTGGCGCTTCGCAATCGTAGCTTTCCCCCGGCGGGCCGCAAGCCCAGGGCCTCGATTTCTTCCAGTGGCAAGGCAACATGGGTGGCCCCGGTGTCCACCAAAAATATGTACTCCCGGGTTTCCTTTTCTCCGATTATCCTGGCTTGAACGTCGGTTCTGCCCATGGAATTCTATCTCCACTGGAAATGAACAACGGCTGGCAGGTCTTGCCAGATATGGCCCTACTCCATATCTCCCCAGCTTACGCCCCACTTGGCTTCCACCTTCAGGGTAACGTCCAGGTCCATGGCCGCCGGCATCTCGTCGAAGACCAGGGCCTGGAGGTCGTCCATTTCCTCCCGGGGAACCTCGAAGACCAGTTCGTCGTGGACCTGGAGCAACATACGGGCGCGCAGGTTTTCCCGCAGCAGCCGGTCGTGCACCCGTATCATGGCCAGCTTCATAATGTCGGCGGCGGTACCCTGGATGGGCATGTTGATGGCCATGCGCTCGGCGGCGCCCCTGACGTTGAAGTTGCTGGAGTTCACGTCGGGCACGAAACGGCGGCGGCCACACAGGGTCTCCACGTACTGGGTCTCCCGGGTCTTCGCTTTCACCTCTTCCAGGTAGCCGGCGATGCGTGGGTACTTGCTGAAGTAGGTCTCGATGAATTTGGCGCCGTCCTCCCGCGAGTATTCCGTCTGCTGGGAAATGCCGTGGGCCGAAAGGCCGTAGATTACGCCGAAGTTCAACACCTTGGCCACCCGGCGTTGGTCGGCGGTAACCTCGTTGATGGGCACGTCATTCATCAGGGACGCGGTGGCGGCGTGGATATCCTCGCCTCGACGGAAGGCCTCCAGCAATTCTGGGTCCTGGGAAAGATGGGCCAGCACCCTCAGCTCAATCTGCGAGTAATCGGCTGCGAAGAGCACCCAGTCCGGCGCGCCCTCGGCGACGAAAGCGCTTCGCACCCGCTTCCCCATCTCAGTGCGGATGGGGATGTTCTGCAGGTTCGGGTCGCTGCTGGACATTCGCCCGGTCGCCGACCCTACCTGGTTGTAGCTGGTGTGGATGCGGCCCGTGTCCGGATTGATCAGTTCCGGCAGGGTATCCACGTAGGTGGACTTGAGCTTGGACACCTGGCGGTATTCCAGTATCTTGTCCACCACGGGATGGTAGCCCCGCATACCTTCCAGGGCGTTGGCGTCGGTGGAATAGCCCGTCTTGGTGCGTCGAGTCTTGGGCAGGCTCAGTTCATTGAACAGCAGGTCGCTCAATTGCTGGGGCGAGTTAATGTTGACCGTGTGGCCGATGGACTGGTATAGCTCCAGTTCCGTCCGCTGCATGTGCTCGTTCAGGTCGCGGGACATTTCGTGCAGCGAGCCCTCGTCCACCTTGATGCCCTGCCGCTGCATCTGCACCAGCACGGGAACCAGGGGCATTTCTATGTCGCGCATCAGGGAGGACAGGTTCTGTTGATCAATGGACGGTTCCAGCCTGCCCCGCAGCCGGATGGTCATGTCGGCGTCCGCGGCAGCGTAGGGCGTGGCGTCCTCGATGGGCACCTGGTCGAAGGTCTTCTGGCGGGCGCCCTTGCCGATCAGATCCGTAATCAGCTTCATCTCCACGCCCAGCACGTCCAGGGCCAGGTTCTTGAGCCCCAGCTGGTTGCGGCTGAGCAGGTGGGCGGCAACCATGCTGTCAAAGTCCACGTTGCGGACGTTGATGCCATAGTTGGCCAGCACCATCACGTCGAAGGTGGCATTGTGAGCGCTCTTGGCCAGTTCCGGGTCCTCCAGCAACGGCTTCAGCTGGGCCAGCGCCTCTTCCAGCGGAAGCTGCGCGCCCTCCCGGTGCCCCACCGGCACGTACCAGGCGCGGCCGGGTTCGGTGGCGAAGCTCAGGCCCACCAATTCCGCCCGCATCTGGTCCAGGCTGGTGGTCTCGGTATCGAAGGCAAATCCTCCGGCCTCCCGCAATTCCGCCAGCATCTCGTCTAGCTGGGACTGGGTCTGGACCGTAATGTAGTCCGTGTCCTCGTCTGCCGGGGAAAGCTGGGCCTCCGCCTGGGGGGCGCCTGATCCCGGGTCCCATACCGGCGCCGGCAGGCGGGGAATTACGGTGTGGAACTCCAGCTCCGTCAGCAGGGACACAACCCTGCCCCGGTCGTAGGAACCGCTCTTCGATGCTTCCAGGGACAGCTCCACCGGGGCTTCCCGGGAAATGGTGGTCAGGATGCGGTTCTCGAAGGCCCGGTCTCGGTTCTCCTCCAAGGACTTGCGTACGCTGGGGGGCTTCACGTCTTCGATGTGGTCGTAAATGCCCTCCAGGTCGTGAAATTCGTTCAGCAGCTTGATGGCTGTCTTTTCACCCACTCGGGGCACGCCGGGGATGTTGTCCGACGAGTCACCCAGCAGGGACTTGAAGTCCGGCTGCTGGGTGGCGGTCAGCCCGCCGTAACGTTCGGCCAGCGCCGTCTCGTCGTAAACGTTGCGGTCCTGGAATCCGGAAGACAGGTCAATGCGAACGTGGGGGGAAATCAGCTGGAAGGTGTCCCGGTCGCCGGTCAGAATCACCGAGTCCAGGCCCTGTTCTTCCGCCTGTTTGCACAGGGTGCCGATAACGTCGTCTGCCTCGAAGCCCTCTACCTCGTAAATGGGCACTCCGAAGGCTTCCATCAATTCCTTGACCCGCCCGAACTGGGGCCGCAGCTCCGGCGGCGAGGGCTCCCGCTGGGCCTTGTACTCCTCGAAGCGCAGGTGCCGGAAGGTAGGCGCCCGGGTGTCGAAAGCAATGGCCACGTGGGTGGGCTTCCAGTCCTGCAATGCCCGCAGAAACACGTTGGTGAAACCGTAGACTCCGGTGACGTCCTCGCCCGTAGTGGACACCGTCAGGTGCCGCTGGGTTGAGATGGCCCGGAAGGAGCGGTGCACCATGGCGTGGCCGTCCATGATCATCAGCAGGGGCTTGCCGGATGTAGACTCGAACAGGGGCACGGCGACGGTTTCCTGGGCCATTGCAGGCACCTCGAAATGCGGCTTTGGGGTAGTCTCCTGCATTATACAACAGGGGAATGGGCAACAACCCGAAGCCGGGACCTGCGCCAGGGCAATCGCGTCCTAAATGGAGGCAGATATTTTGAACAGCGGTCATGCCGCCCGGCCAAGGGCGGACGCCTGAGCCTGCCGTGGCATTCAGAGTGACAGTTCATTGAGGCGATATTGCAGGGCAATCGCATATTGGTTGCTACTTGCCCGGGTCAAAGCGCTCTAGTCGGCAAATCACGTCACCCTGAGTCCGCCGCGGCGGACTCAGCATGACATTTTCTTATAATGCGTTTGCTCTCGGCGAAATTGATTGCGGCCCACGCCGGCTTTCCCCCAACGTGCTACAATTAGGCCTGATTTGCCCGAGTCCTATCAAGAAGGCCCCAGGGTGGTTTTACACAATGCCGATCTATGAATACCGTTGCGAAGACTGCCAGCACCTGACCTCGGTGCTGGTCTATAGCTGGTCTCAGGACAAGGAACGCACCTGCGCCCGCTGCAACGGCGCCAACCTGAACCGCCTCATATCCCAGTTCACCATGAAACGGTCCTGGGGCGATAGCCTGAACTGGGCTCCCAGCGGCGAGACCCTGAGGGACGTGAACGAAGATGATCCCCGCAGCGTTGACCGGTTCATGGGTCGCATCAAGCAGGAGATGGGCGGCCAGGTCACTTCCGACTTTGAAGAAATGCGTCGGGAGATAACTCACGGCCCCCGCAGCTTCGACACACCCGGCGGGCACGATCATAGCCACGGTCACGGCGACGGTCACAGTCACTAGCGGATTTTCCAGCCAGGAGCGCCTGAGAACCAATGCCCATTTACGAGTACCGCTGCAGTGACTGTCATCAGGTTTCGTCCTTTTTCACCCGTTCCATCAACGCCGAACTGGACCCGGTCTGCTCCCATTGCCAGGGCCGGGACATGCAGCGGCGCATGTCGGCCTTTGCCATGGGCAAGACCACCCAGTCCGTCCACGAACAGTTCCCGGCCCTGGGCGGCGGCTCGGCCCTGGACTACTACAGCGACCCTCGCAACATAGGCAGAAACGTGGAAGAGAGTTTCCAGCGGCACGGCCTGGATATGCCCGATTCGGTTCGTGAGAACATCGCCGCAGCCCGGGAGGGAACCCCTCCAAAGGACCTGGATATATGACGCAGCAATCCGATATAAGGGAACAACTGGCCCACTCTGTCCTGCTCAACGCCCACAGTCTGGCCAATGACTGTCCACCCTTCCCCGGTAGGGAAGAATGGATGGCCCGGCTGAAGGCCGTCCTGCCCAGCCTGACCGAAGACGAAGGAATCGCTTCCAGCCCCATGACTTTAGCTGGCGCCCTGTCGGTTGCCAGCGCGGCGGCCGGTTCCCTGGCAGCCGTTGCCGGATTGAGCGCCGCCGACGAGATGCCCGCCGATTTTGCGGAAGTCCTTTCCCAGCTCCTTTCCGAACTCTCGGCCCAGCTGGGCGCGGAGTTGCGGCAGCAGAGGGCCGACCAGGTTCGCGGCCTTTACGTCATCATCGACCCGGAAGTTACCGGCGGGCGGGAGCCGATGGAAATCGCCCGGGCCGCCGTACGAGGCGGCGCGAAAATGCTGCAACTGCGGGACAAGCTGCGGGACAAGGGAGAAATTCTGCCCTTGGCCCGAGACCTGCAGGCGCTATGCGAGGCCAACGACGTTTTGCTCATTGTCAACGACCATGTTGACCTGGCCGCCGCGGTAGGTTCCGGTGGAGTCCACGTGGGACAGACCGACCTGCCGGTGGCCCAGGCACGGCAAGTCCTGGCCCCGCAGCAGGTTCTGGGCCGTTCCAACCGGGAGATAGACCTGCTAATCGAGTCCCAGGAAATGGGCGCCGACCACGTGGCCTTCGGCGCCATCTACCAGACCACCACCAAGTCCGGCGGGCGAGGCCCCCAGGGCCCGGAGCGGCTGAAAGAGGCCCGGGCCGTTACCCACGTGCCGCTGGTGGCCATCGGTGGCATCAACGCCGAAAACGTGGCGCCCGTTATAGAGTACGGGGCCGACGCCGTCTGCGTAACCGCAGCCGTGGGCCTGGCGCCCGAACCCGAGGCCGCCGCCGCCCGGCTGGTGGAGGCCATTCGCCAGGCAGGAGGAAAGGTATAGTGCCTTCCAATTATAGTGAACACCTTTCCCGCATCGCCGCCGAGGCCATCGACGCCCTAACCCTGCGCCACCAGGCTCGGGAACAGGCTCTGGCAGTATCCCGGGAGGTTATCCGCTTCTCCGCCAACGCCATCCGCGCCGTCCACCGGGGCGATTTCGACGACGCCCGGCAACTCATTGACCGGGCCGGGGAGAGGCTGAAGGAGACTCGCCACATACGGGACGAAAACCCCGAAATCTACTACGCCGGGTTTCTGTCCGACGCCCGCAAGGAATACACCGAGGCCAACATTACCCTAGCTGTCATTTCCCGATCTGATATTCCCAACCCCGACGCCATCGACGTGGACCCCCCGGCCTATCTCAACGGCATGGCCGAGGTTATCGGGGAACTGCGCCGCTACATCCTGGACGCCCTGCGTCGGGACTCCTTTGAGCAATGCGAGGAGTTCATGGACGTGATGGACGAGATCTACGGTATCCTGGTTACCATCGACTTTCCCGAGGGCGTAACCGGTGGCCTGCGCCGCAGTACCGATGCCATGCGCGGCGTCCTCGAACGGACCCGGGGAGACCTGACCATTTCCCTGCAGCAACGCCGCCTGGAACAGAGGCTCGCGGGCCTGGAGGGCGGTTCCTGAAGAAGCATTGAATATGTCCCTACCCTCCTGATGGGGCCTGATGGGGGCGGGTCGTCCGCCTTTGGCGGGAAGGTCAGGATAGGGTGAAAGCGCCCCGAAAATACTATAGGGAGACCTACCTTGCCTGAAGTACGCGTATCCTTCCTGGGCACCGGCGCCGGCAACTGCATTCACCGGGCCCACACTGCCATAGTCGTGGACTGCCCCGACGGGACCCGGCTGCTGCTGGACGCCGGCTCCGGCAACTCCGCCCTCATCCAGGGAGCGCAACTGGGAATCTACGCCGAGGACTTTGAGCACGTCCTGCTCTCCCACCGTCACGGCGATCACATGGGCGGCCTTCCCCACATCCAGGGCCGCCGCACCCAGATGGCTCCGGCCGCGTCGCCCCTGGTGGTGCACAGCCTGGAGGAATCCCTGGTGGGGCTGCAGAACCTGTTCCGCGCCGTCAGCATCACCCATCAGGTTGACCAGGACAGCGTAACCACCACCGACGGCAACCGGGTGGTGGCTTGGGACCCGGTGCAGGCAGGGCAGTGGATTACGCTGGGCGCGGAGACACGGGCGTCCTGCTTCCTGGTGAACCACATTGGCGGCGCGGTGGGCTGGCGGGTGGAAACGGGCGGCATCACTGTAATCTTCTCCGGGGATACCACTTACAGCGAAAACCTGGTTGAAGCTTCCCAGGGCGCAGACCTTCTGATTCACGAGGCCCTGGGCACCGAGGACGATAAGGACGGCGCCTACCGCCGTGGACACAGCACCGCCGCGGAGGCCGCCCAGGCTGCGGCATTGGCCGGCGCCGGCCAGCTTGTCATAACCCACATCGACACTCCCTTCCACCACAACACGCAGCCCCTGGCCGACGAGGCCCGAACCCGCTACGACGGCCCCATTTCAGTGGCCGACGACCTTTGCATAACTACTGTCAGCAGGCCGTAGATATTTTAGAAACATCTGTTCTATAGTCTTCGCAGCTTACTATTGTTCGCCGGCATTGCCGGCGCCGGAGGAGTTGCGATGCTTGCCAAGAGTCAGACCTGCGCCGTGGTGGGCCTGGACGGGTTTGTAGTCCAGGTCGAAGTCGATATTTCCAGCGGCCTGCCGGCCTTCAATGTTGTAGGGCTGCCCGATACCGCGGTACAGGAAGCCCGGGAGCGGGTCCGGGCCGCCCTTCGCAATAGCGGCTGCGAGTTTCCCATGCGCCGCATTACCGTAAACCTGGCGCCGGCCGACCTGAAGAAGGCCGGCCCGGCCTACGACCTGCCCATTGCCGTGGGCATCCTGCTCAGCTCCGGGCAGATTTACCTGCCTGATGAACCGTCCCTGTTCCTTGGCGAGCTTTCCCTGGACGGCAGCCTGCGTCATACCAACGGCGTGCTGCCCATGGTTTCGGTGGCCCGGGATCAGGGCTTCTCCGCCGTTTACGTCCCCACTGCCGACGCCGCGGAGGCTGCCCTGGTGGAAGGAATACAGGTGTATCCCACACCCACGCTGGCGGCCCTGGTCAGCCACCTGCTGGGGGAGACCGCCATCCGCCCTATGAAGTTTACCGGACTGCCCGACGGCGTGGGGCCTGTCGCCAACGGATGCAACCTGGCCCACATTAAGGGGCAGGAACACGCCAAGCGGGCCCTGGAGGTGGCCGCCGCCGGTTTTCATAACATACTGTTCAACGGCCCGCCGGGCAGCGGCAAAACCATGCTGGCCCGCTCCCTGCCGTCCATTCTCCCAAAGATGACCCCGGACGAGGCCCTGGACGCTACCAAGATTTACAGCATCAGTGGTTCGCTGCCTTCCGACTGCCCCCTGGTTGCCGAGCGGCCCTTTCGAGCTCCCCATTACAGTATTTCCAATGCCGGCTTGGTGTCCGGCGGGCGTACCCTGCGACCCGGCGAAATTACGCTCAGTCACCGAGGCGTCCTGTTCCTGGACGAACTGCCCGAATTCGACCGAACTGCCCTGGAGTCCCTGCGCCAGCCCCTGGAGGACAAGGTGGTTACCATCAGCCGAGTTACCGGTTCGGTGACCTACCCCGCCAGTTTCATGCTGGTGGCGGCGCAGAATCCCTGCCCCTGCGGCTATTACTCCCATCCCCGCAAGGACTGCACGTGCAGCAGTGCCGCCGTCTCCCGCTACCAGAAACGCATCAGCGGCCCCCTGATGGACCGCATCGACATATTTGTGGAGGTGCCGCCGGTGGAATACGAGAAGCTGGTGGACGAGGCGGAGTCAGAAGACTCCAGGGCAGTAAGGAAACGGGTGGAACACGCCCGGGAGCTGCAGGCCCAGAGGTTCGATGGCGGCGCGGTCCACTTTAACTCCGAAATGGGCGCCGCCGAGGTCTGGAAGATCTGCGACCTGGACAACGCCGCCCGCAGCCTGTTGCAGACGGCCACAACCCAACTCAATATGTCTGCCCGGGCTTTCCACCGCATCGTAAAGGTCTCCCGTACGATAGCGGACCTGGACAGTTCCGAAACCATCGGCGTCAGCCACCTGGCCGAGGCCCTCCAGTACCGCTCCCGGGGATTGAACTGACGGAGGCCCTCGCCCGACCTATTCGGAGATAATGGTGTTGAAGTTTTCGAAGTACTCGGGGAAAGTCTTGGAAACGCACCCCGGGTCCAGAATCGTAATTTCCGCTTCGCCCAGGGAGGCCAGGGAAAAGCTCATTGCCATACGGTGGTCGTTGTAAGTGGCGATTTCCGCCGGGTGAATCCGTTCGGGCGGATCGATTTCCAGGTAATCCGGGCCTTCCACCACTCTGGCGCCCACCTTGCGCAGCTCGACGGCCATGGCGGCCAGGCGGTCGGTCTCCTTGACTCGCCAGTTGCCGATATTGCGGATGACCGTCTTCCCGTCGGCGAACAGGGCGGTGACCGCAACCGTCATAGCGGCGTCGGGAATGTGGTTCAGGTCCAGGTCCAGCCCTCGCAGTTGTCCCCGGGAAACTTCTATGTAGTCCGGGCCCCTGCGTACTGCGGCGCCCATGCGCTCCAGCACGTCGGCATGCTGAACGTCGCCCTGGATGCTGTCTGCGCCCACTCCCGTAACCCGTACCGTGCCCCCGCGGATGGCCGCCGCCGACATGAAATAACTGGCCGAGGACGCGTCCCCTTCCACCAGGCCAATACCCGGCGACCGGTAGGTCTGGCCACCGGCTATTCGAAAGGCCTGGTAATTGTCGTTCTCCACGCCAACGCCGTACCGGCGCATAACGTCAATGGTCATGTCGATATAGGGCTTGGAGACCAGTTCGCCGATGATGTAAATGTCCAGCGCGTCCTGGGCCAGAGGTGAAGCCAGCAACAGCGATGTAAGGTACTGGCTGGATACATTGCCCCGAATGGACACGCTGCCGCCCCGCAGCCCGGAGGCCCGAATCCTCAGCGGCGGGTAACCTTCGCCGCCTTCATACCGGATATCCGCTCCCATTTGCCGGAGAGCGTCGACCAGGTGAGCGATGGGCCGTTCCAGCATCCTTGGCTCGCCCGTCAAAGTGTACTCTCCTTCCCCCAGGCAAAGGGTGGCGCACAAAGGCCGTATGGCGGTCCCCGCGTTGCCCAGAAAAAGGTCAGCTCTGGACACGGCGAAAGGCCCGCCCTGACTGTCCACGAGGCATCTGGCCCCATCGTCGATAAAGGTCAGGCCAATGCCCAGGGCCTCCAGGGCGGTGGTCATATACTGGGTGTCGTCGCTCTCCAACAGGTTGCGCACTTCGGTCTGCCCGCGGGCTAAAGAGGACAGCAACAGCAGCCGGTTGGACAGGCTCTTCGACCCGGGCAGCTGAATGGTTCCCTCCACCTTGTTGGCGGGTTTCAGGGTCAGTGATTCCATGCTCGCATCATCCGTTCTAGGCTTCTGACTGAAAGGGTTGCAGAGGGCTTCGGGTATGTCCTAAAGGCTACTGCGGATTTTGACATAGGTCTGCTAACAATGTAGCATATTTGTCGCCGGCCTCAACCATTTCAGGCCGCTAAATCCTAGCAGATCACTGAGAACGACAAGAGGGACTGTCAGTGGCAGACGAACAATCGGGAAATCGGGGGGGCGCCGGAGTAAAGTCCCCCCTGACACCGCCGGCGAGGCACGAGGCCTTCGCCCAGGCCCTGGACGAACTGGTTTCCCTGGCCCGGCAGGGACACCACCCGGACTCCGACAATTTTAATCCTTCCGACCAGTGGCTGGTGGACAACATGCCCGTTTTCCAGGACATGTCGGAAGATGAGCGCGCCAGGGTGCTGGAGGAGGCCAGCGCCATAGTTAAAGAGGGAGAGGAAGCCAACTCCGCCGGACGCGCCGCCACCAAGGCGTGGCCGGGCGTTGCTGTCAAGTTGGACAGCGGGGGCATCGGCTTCTTCAGCCAGTTGGGGGTGGTCCGCCGCCCCGACCTTACTCAGTATTACGTGGACAGGTTCGTTCCCAACCGGGACGCCCTTTCCTTCAGCGGAGAAAACCAGGCGCTTTTCACCGAGGTTTTCCAGTGCATCAACGCCCGGTTGCGAGAGCACCTGGCTGCCGGACGGACGGTTATCCAGACCGACCGTCAGATTTGCGACGCGCCAGGCCGCTCCTTCCACGCCAGGCAGTTGCTGTTCGGCGCTGACTACCTCCAACTCCCGTATATGTGGCGCCAGCTCACCTTTGATCTGCCCGAGGCCGAGCGGGCGGGGACTCCGGACATCATGGAAGTCTCCATCCCCCATTGGTACCAGGATTTGGGACTGCCAGAGGAACTGAAGACCCGGCTGCGGGAGATGGGAATCAACCAGCTGGTCTTCAAGGCTCCCACCAAGGGCCTGTCCCTGCACCTGGGCTTTGACTACGTCGGCGAGCACAAGATGGGCCCCCTGTCCATCGCCATGCACCAGGTCAAGCAGAACAACGGCATCGCGATCCAGGCCGCCCTTAGCCTGGCCAGGGTTCGCACGGTCAACGGCGCCATTTCCAATACGGCGCTGATTACCGTGGGCCCATCCCTTCACGGCAAGAGCACCCTGACAATAATGATAGAACTTGCCAACAGCCAACTGGCCGGCGTGCTGGGCCTGGAAACCGACCCCATAGAAGGGGTCTACCCCATGAACGATGACATTGTGCTATTGCAGCCTCTGCGGGAGCCCATTGTGTCCAACCGGGAGGGCAGCCGCTTCACCATCTCCCACAGTATCGACGGCACCGAGAACAACTTCTACGCCATGCCCTTCGGCCTGAACGAGGCTGAAGACCCCATCACCTTCGACGCGGTCCGCGGCTCAGAGAAGGAGCCCAATCCCCAGGAAACACTGGAGAACGTTCCCGTTGTTCTGCCGAAGGACGAAGGCGCGGCGGCGCCCAATTTCCTGGAAAATCCGGTCCGCAACATGCGCGTCACCCTGTCCCGCCGTCGCCTCCTGGCCCGTAAAGGTGTGGGAGACTTGATTGACTCAATCACGGACGGAGAACTGGTCGACTCGGTGCACGTGCCCATGGAGCACACGGACCGGGTGTTCTGGCAGGAAGTGATGCGCCAGAACACGGTGATTCCACCCCTAAGACGGCTGAGTCTGGAACAGTACATACGTGTCCTGATGTACGGCGAGGCGGTACAGATGGGCGCGGCCATCGGGGCCATTGGCCGACCCTACGTGGAGTACTTCTCCGATCCCTTCATCATTGGGCTGGAAGACGAGAATGCCAACCTGATGTACCACATCCTGCAACAGCTGGCCTGGGGCGGCATGCCCCAGGAATACTACGTCTTCAATACCGGAGGCATCGGGGCCGATACGAACGAGGAGGCCAGCGGGGCCTACTACAAGAAGATTCCCCGGGAATTGACGTTGATGCTTCAGGAGGCCCTGCTGCGGGAGGCGGTGAAGTTCGAGTATGACCCCATCCTGCGTTCCGAAGTCGGCGTGGCCATCGTCAATGCCCAGGGAGACGAGCTAGTCGACCTGCGCAAGGAATGGCTTCCCCAGCATATCTACGGAGACGAGGACTACACTGCCCGGGTACTTGACCTGCGCCGCCGCCGATACTTTGGCAGGAACGCCCAGGACAAGGCGGGCATTCTGCGCTACACCAAGGTAAACGCTGCCCTCATCGACCTGGCGGACATTCCGGCCCCGGACAACGAACGGGAGCTGACCTGGCTGCTTTCCTTCTTCTGGCACGTGGACCAGGCTTACAATACCCTGCCAGAGTTGGCGGAACGCATCGATGAAGGACAGCGCCCCCTGCCCTTCCAGCTGCGAGAACTTCAGGACAAATACGACACCGGCGTTGCCCAGGGACTGGAGCTGAGCGAAGCGGGATTGGCGGCCCTTCCCAGGCTGGGGCTGGATGCCGAATCTGGGTAGCGGTTCGACAGACCCGGCAAAGGGGAGACGAAGACTCCCGAACCGATTGGCGACAACCTACAATCCGCGGGCGCGGGACCGGGATGAGCTATGAGCATGGAACCTGGCAGCATCACCTATCCACTGGGCGCCTTGTCCAGGATTGAGGCCGAGACCTTTGGCGAACCTGGGCGGCGCACCTTCAGGCTGGTTCTGCAATCGGGACGGGCTACCTCCTACGTCTGGTTGGAGAAGGAGCAACTGTTCCAGTTGGGCGCAGGTCTGAAGGAGGCCGTGGACCATCAGACTGATTCGGACCGAGAAAAGGTCAGTTCTCCCACCGCCCCCAGTTGGGGTGGCGACGAAACCTTGATTGAGTTCAAGGCCAGGGTGCTCTCCGGACGGCACGACCAGGATACCAATTCCTTTTACCTGCAGGCCCAGGGCGATGGTGATGAACAGTCAGGTGAGGAGGCTCCGTCGATAAGTTTCTGGATTACCGTTGGCCAGGCGTCTGTCCTGGCCGACGAGAGCCTGCGCATCTGCGCCTCCGGTCGCCCGCCCTGCTTCCTGTGCGGCCTGCCGATTGACCCTACCGGTCATGTGTGTCCGCGGGCTAATGGCCATGCCGTGTTTGAGACCGGTTAACTCCCCTTTTGCTTCGGCGTCATCTCTCTACGGGAATTGAAGGACTATTCCGGTGGCATCAGACCAGATCAACGGCGATGTTCTCCTGAACGGCGATTTCCAGACCTGCGAACTCACCCCGCTGGGCTCCAACTACACCTTTGTGGCATCGCTGCAACTGGGTGAACAGACTGACCGCGCCATCTATAAGCCCCGGGATGGGGAGGTACCATTATGGGACTTTCCCAGGGGCACTCTGTACAAGCGGGAATACGGGGCATACCTGTTGAGCCAGGTACTGGGCTGGGACTTTATTCCCCGCACCATCATCCGTGAAGGTCCCTACGGCATCGGTTCGGTGCAGCAGTACGTGGAACACGACCCCCGGGTGAACTACTACACCCTGGCGGAAGGTGACGCCGAAGAGTTGCGGATGATCTGCTGCTACGACCTCGTGGCGAACAACACGGACCGCAAGGCCAACCACGTGTTGGTGGACGGGAAGGGCAAGCTTTGGGGCATCGACCAGGGGCTGACCTTCCACACTGACACCAAGATCCGCACTGTCATCTGGGACTTCGGCGGCGAACCCATCCCCGACGTCTACCTGCAACCCCTTACCGGGCTGCTGGGCCAGTTCATCCGCCCGTCCGGAAAATTCAAGGAACTGCTGGATCTGCTACTGCCTGAGGAAGTGATAGCCTTGCAGAAGCGTATCCAGTGGGTGTTGTCGGAACGGACCTACCCGGGCATTCCCGGGCGGCGTAGAAGGCGGTAAACCTTAGCATCTGCCTTCAGATTACTGTTCTGCTGACTTACTGTCCTTTAGACCCTTCCGCCAACAGGGACAGGTCAAAGTCTTCCAGGGTTTCCAGGACTGTGTGGGCCTGGCTGACATCCAGGTTCCGGGTGTATTCGGTACGTACAGCTATGGTATAAGCGCCGGAGGCCACGGCCGCCGCTATGCCGATGGGCGAGTCTTCTATGGCGATGCATTCGGCCGGCGGCACCCCCAGGCTTTCCGCAGCTTTAATATAGATGTCCGGTTCAGGTTTTCCCCGAGTAACGTCGTCGCCGCCCAGCACTGCGTCAAAGGCCCCTGTAAGCCCGATAGCGTTCAATTTCAGGTCCACCCACATGTGTAGCGAAGACGACGCCACCGCCTTGGGCAGGCCTCGCTCATTACATTCCTGAATGAGTTCCCGTACTCCCGGCTGGGGCTCCAGTTCTTCCTGCATTACCTGCCGCACAATCTCGTCATAGCGGCGGATGTATTCCTCGGGGGGCAGGGGCAGCGGCCGGTTGAGCTTCAACAGCCGCCAGGTTTCGCCAATGGTGGTTCCAATCAGGAACTCCTCGTTTTCCTGCACCGAAATGGGTTCAACCCCCTCCTGCCCCAGCAGTCGGTTGATAGCGCTGAGAAAGAGGGGCTCGCTGTCCACCAGGACTCCGTCCATGTCGAAAAGAATTGCGCGGTAACCTGCCATGCTGCTTGTGTACTCCTGTCCCCCGGTGGGGTGTCTGGTGGGGTTTTGTCTGAATATCTGGGGTATTCCTGTTCGATTATAACCTTGCTCAGAACGCAACAGGTTTATGGATGATGGACGTCCGCAAAGGATGATGAATGTTACGCTGCATGCCCGTTCACACAGTTATTCGCCGTTATCAAGAACGAGGAAGCAGGACGAGGCCTTGAACACCGCCCACAGGTTATCCCCCATCGTTATGCCCATCTCATTCAATGACGTGCCGGTGATGTGGCACTTCAGGTCCACCGCGCCGCAGGCCAAAGTAACCTGGTAGCCAGGTGGCCGCAATTCAATCCCCGAAACCACCCCGGGCAGCCGGTTGCGGGCGGAAGAACCCCGGGGCTCGGTGTCCGCCAGGATGATGTCGGAGGCGCGGATGCCCACGGTTACCCGTCCGCCGCCGGACATGTCCGACAGGGGCACTTCCAGTTGCAGACCGTGGGTGGGGTCGGCGCACACCATGGTCCCGTCTTGGGGATGAACCGACATAACCGCCAGGGACAGAAGGTTCTCCACCCCCACCAGGCGGGCCACCCGCCCGTGCCCAGGTTGTCCGAGCACTTCCAGGGGCGCACCGGCGGCTTCCACCTTGCCGTTGTCAATCACCTGCACCGTGTCGGCCATGGTTAAGGCTTCTTCAACGTCGTGGGTGACCATTATCGCCGGCACCCCCGCCTCCCGTAACCTGGACCGCAATTCGTACCTCAGAATTCTCCGCAGTTCAATATCCAGGGAGTTGAAGGGTTCGTCCAGCAGCATCAGCGCTGGCTGAGGGGCCAGGGCCCGGGCCAAAGCCGCCCGCTGCTGTTGCCCGCCGGAAATCTGATGAGGCCGCCGGTCCACCAGTTCGCCCAATTGGAACAGTTTCACCAGTTCCCCCAACCGGCGGCGGCGCGCTTCCGGTTCCCAATCGATCAATCCGTACGCGATATTGCCGGCCACCGTCAGATGGGGGAAAAGGTGATAGCCCTGGGTCAGCAACCCTACGCCCCGCAGATGGGGCGGTACGAAGATGGCCCTTTCGCTGTCGAACACTGTCTGGTCGCCAACTATGATGTGGCCTTCCTGAGGTTGAAGGAGGCCGGCGATGGCCCTCAGCAGGGTGGTCTTTCCGGCTCCCGACGGCCCGAACAAAGTCAGGAACTGTCCCGGTTCCACTTCCCACTGGGCTTCCAAAGTGAAATGACCAATTTGGTACATTATCCGGCCGGAAGACTGGGATGCGGTGGCGGCATTGCGCGGTGCGTTGCTCATGCTGACTGCCGCCACTGATTCCGGGATATCAGGCCCAGCGTCCCCAGCACCAGCAATGCCAGCGCCAGCAAGATGGCCGAAAGGGCAATGGCGCTTTCCAGGCTGGTCTCCATGGCGGTCATAATCGCCAGGGGCATGGTCTGAGTCTTGCCGATCAGGTTGCCGGCGAACATTATGGTCGCCCCGAACTCCGACAGGGCGCGGGCCCAAGCCAGCGCCAGGCCGGTCAACATTGAAGGGGCGGCCAAGGGCAGGGTCAGCTTCAAAAAGGTCCGCCAGGGAGAAAGTCCCAGGGTCTGGGATATGGCTTCGTATTCCCGGGGAACCGCCATGAATCCCAGCTTGGCCGACCGCACAAAGAAGGGGGCGGCCACGAAGATCTGGGCAAAAATTACGGCCGCGGTAGTAAAGGGCAGGGAAATGCCCACCTGAGCAAGGGCCGGCCCCACTATGCCCTGCCGGCCAAATGCCAGCAGCATGGCTACACCGGCCACCACCGGAGGCAAGATTATCGGCAACTCCACCATCTGGTCCACCACCCGCATCACTCTTGACTCACTTCGGGCCAGGGCCAGGGCAAAGGGCGTCCCTACCAGTACTACCACCAACATGCTGACGGCGCTGGTGGACAGTGATAACCGCAACGCCAGAAGCACCTGTTCGCTGGCCACGCTGGCCAGGGCATCACTCTGCCAGACAACCTTCACCAGCAGGGCCAGAATTGGCAGGCAGATGAAGACAACGTACAGGACTGTGGCAAGTGTTCCTATTGAAGGCACCCGGGTGACTGGGCCCAGTAATCGGTTGCCCGTCGCCGGGCCTTTCAGCGGGAAGCCCATGACTCACGGCAATGGAAGGAAGCGAAGCTTTTGCTGCCCGCCAGGCCCGGTTGGATTAAGCGAAACATCACGGGCTGACTCCCTCCGCAACCGATGGCGGCCCGAAGCCGTAACTGTGGAGCACACGCTGGCCCTCGTCGGACAGGACAAAGTCAATAAACTTCGCAGCGCCTTCCGTACCGGTCAGCGCGGCAACGGGATAGTGGGCAGTCACATTGATGGTATCGGGCAGTTCCAGAAGGCCAGCCCCGGCAAACGCCATCCGGGCGTTCGACGAATAGACCACCCCGGCGTCGGCCTCCCCCAGGTTCACTTTCTGAACAATGCCACTTACGCTGGCTTCCCGAGATACCACGTTTGCCATTAGAGCCTCCACCAAGTCCTGGCCCAGGTCGGGTTGGGCCGCCATATTCTCCAGCATTCGTTCCGTGTATCTGCCTATGGGAGCCGCCGGTTGCCCCACCACGATCTTTGTGCCAGGTTTGGCCAGAGCCTCTATCTTCCAGCGAAAAACCGTCGGGCGGGTGACGGGATTGAAGAGATCCGCTTCCAGGTTCCCGCCGGGTCCGGCATAGCCCAGAATCACCAGGTTATTGCTGGCAAAGTTGACCGGGGGGCTGGCAGTCAGGCCCAAGTCCTCCACTGCCCCCATTTGGTCCCAGTCGGCGGAAGCGAATAAGTCGGCGGTAGCCCCGTGCTCAATCTGGGTCCGCAGCCGCTGGCTGCCGTCAAAGTTCAGGATGACTTCAGTGCCCGGATGCTGCCGCCGATATTCCGTGGCAATTGCATTAAAAGCGTCCGTCAATGAAGCCGCCGCAAAAATCGTGATTGCCTTCTCTTCAGTACTGGCAGGACTGCTGGGCTGACCTGATGGCCGCGAGGAGGTCGCCTGCTCGCAGCCGATACCCATAATGACAATCAGCCCTAGCGCCGCCAGCAGGAAACGGTACAGGTTTGTCCGGTGGCCCGGTGTGCGGTAAAACGTGGCGCCCTTCTTCTTTGTTCCAGGTGTCAATCTGTGGCTGGATTAGACCAGGTTTTCTGCCGGTACCGGGGATCAGGACAAGGTGCGAATAGCACGGTCAGAAAATTTTAGGTTTGGCGGGAAATGCTGTCAATGATGATATTCCTTTTGAGAGGATTGGGAGTTCCGGTGGCTCTGTTGGGACTTTGCCAGAGGCGGCCCCGTTTATATTGCCTGCCCCCGGGCGAAGCTGCCTGAATTGAAGAGCCAGGTCGCTACCCAACCCTTACTGTTCTTCCACTTGCGAAGGAATAGTTGACAATTGGCTGCAAAAAAACTTGGGGCCCCAGCACGGGGCCCCAACAATGCCTGGGTATTGCCCGGGCAGCCAGTTTAGCGGCCGCCCGATTCCAAGTCAGCCTGGTCTACCGGTCAACGATGGTCGTACCTTCCTGAGCCGTGATGGGCTGGCCGAACTCGTCGTACCGGAGAGTAGCGGAGGCAACTACGTCGCCTGCGCTAACCGCCTCGACGGTGATGGTGTACTCCAGTTCACCACCCGCTGCCAGAGACGGCACTGCGGTGTAGGTTACGGTGCCACCGGAGATCGCTCCGCCCTCGGCCGCAACAACGGAGAACTGGGACGGTATCGTTACCGAGAGTCTCACGTTGGTCATCGCCGAGTCTTCGCTCTGGTTGGTAACCACAATCGAGTAACTGCCCTGCTCACCCACGCCCATCGGGTCAACGCCGTCGATGATGCTCAGGTGGGCTGCCGCAGCCGCCACGATGCTGATGTTGACCACCGCGTTGGCGGAAGCGCCCTCGTCGCTGGTGACATTGGCGGTGTTTATTACCTCGCCTACAGAGTCGCCGCGCAGCGTTACCTGCACCTCGACGGACTCACCGGTGTTCAGGTTGCCAATGTTCCAGGTTACCACGCCGTCGGCTTCCTGCCCGCCGTTGTCACTGGACACGTAGGACATCTCAGCCGGAATGTTGTCCGTTATGGTTACGCCAGTCAGGTTGGCCGTTCCGCTATTGGTAGCCGTGATGGCGTAGGTCCGTTCGCCATCCACGTACAGGGCCGAACCGCCAACTTTCGTCAGTGTTACCGCCGGCTCCAGTACGTCGATAGTGGTTTCTGCCGTTACGGTCACGTCCCGCTCGGTGGCGGAAACGGTATTGGTGATAGAGCCTCCCACCGTGGCAGTACCCGTTACGGTGATGGTGGTCGTGGCGCCCGGGTCGATGGATGCGATGTTCCACTGCAGGCTGCCATCAGCGCCCAGGGTGGCTTCAGGGTCGGCCACTACTCTGCCAATCTCGGCAGGCAAGGGATCAACCACCGAAACGTTGGATGCTACCGCATTGCCGTTGTTGGTTATTGCGATAGTGAAGACTGTCTGCTGACCCAGCAACGGGCTGGCATTATCCGACGTCTTGGTTATGACCAAGTCCGACTTGGTCACCAGGGTGGTGGCCTGGGCCGTGGCGCTGGCTCCCTCATCCGACCCAACGGTCGAGGTGTTCACAATCTCGCCCGGATCGCCGGTTGTGGCTACCAGGGACACCGAGGCGGTAGCCCCTGCGTCCAGGGAATCGATCAGCCAGCTAATGGCGCCGTCAGCGCCTACCCCGGCCTCCGGAGTGCTGGAAACGTAGGTCAGGCCCTCGGGCAGGGTGTCGGTCAGGACGATGTTGGTCAGCGCCCCTTCGCCGTCATTGGTTACCGTGATGTCGTAGGTCAGGTTGTCGCCGGAAATAGTCTGTTCCGGACCGGTCTTGGCCAGCTTCAGGGAGCCGGGGATTACGCTGGTCAGCGCGGTATCCTGGCCGCTGATGCCCTCAACGGAGACAGCGGTAGCGGTATTGATCTGCTCGCCGATGCTGGCAGCCGTCAGCGTCATAGTAACGGAGACGGATTCACCCGGTGGGATGTCTCCCAGGCTCCAGGTAACGGTGCTGCCGTCAGAGCTGGCGGCTGAGGGAGTGGAGCTGACGAACGTCAGACCCGCGGGGAGTGCGTCGGTCAGGGTCACGTTGGTAGCGGTCGAGTCGCCGCTGTTGGTGACGGACACCGTGTATTCGCCGGTCTTGCGCAGGCCAAGGCTGGCAGGACCTTCCTTGTTGACTTCCAGAGTGGGCGACTGCCATGTCTTGGTGTGAGTGTGGCTGAACATCGCCTTGTTGGTGCCTTCCTCCAGCACCTGGATCAGGACCTGGTTGTCGCCCAGGCTGGGTTCCACCTGCCGCAGGGTAACCACCGTCTCACCGTTAACGTTCGTGGTGGTGGAAACCGTGTCACCCTGATTATCCAGGGTGGCGGCCGGATCTCCGTCTACGATGGCCCAGCTTACGTTGGCGTCCGAAATGGGAGCGCCGTCGGTAACTCTGGCGATGCGTACCAGCATCGGGTGTTCGGTTCCCACCAGGTTCACGCTGTCGGCGGGGAACTCAACATCCATATCAACCCAGTGTTTAACTGCAAACACCTTGTGGGTTTCGTTGTCCACTATCTGGGGGACGAAAGCTGTTACGTCGGTATCGCCAGGGCGGGTGGCCGTAATGGTCAGGGTGGCCTGACCGCTGCCGTCGGTGATCACGCGCCCAAAGTAATTGTCCACCTTGCGGGGATTCTCTCCGCCCAGGGAGACGATGTCGCCCACGGCCTCCTCAAACCGGTTGAGGAAAACCTCCACCTCCACGCCGTTGGCTGGCGTACCGTCCGCCCCGTTCACCGTTACCGTGAAAGTGTGCTGACTGAAGATGGGGTTCCAGTCCTCTATCGGATCAATGCTGACCGTCGTCGGCGTTGTGGCCGGCGTGGTCTGCGCAATCACCGTGTTGGAACCCTCCGCCAGGGACCGATTTCCAGCCAGGTCCGCCCGAGCGTCTTCGTCCAATCTAACCTGCGGGAACCTGGTGTAGGTGGCAACCGAGGCAGTGGAAGGGGGAGAGGGGTCCTTCTGAACTTCTGGAGAGGGTTCTACAAGATTCACCATGGCCGGCGCATCCGTCGAAGAGGATGGCGATAGCAGCATTGTGCCGGTTACTATTCCGGCTAATGCAAGCACGGCAACAATGCCGATCATCCATGGAAGAGTCTTTAAGGTTGATGGGCTCATCTGTAACTTCCTCTGTCAGGTTTATGGATGGGAGTGTGTAGGTGAACTCGAACGCCGACAACACTTGGGAGAGTACCAAATTCACCATCGGAGTGGCGAATTTCGACGCAAAGATTTTTTCATGGCAGTTATGGAAAGTCAAGAGGGTACCCAACTACTAAATGGCCCCTGGCCGACTTCCCTCTCCCGCCATTTCCGGTCTTTTCCCCGTGGGAACCTGGCATGTGGCCGATCCATTTGGCTACGGCCGTTGCCCCAGGGATTTTCTAAGAACGGCGCAGACTACTCTGGCGGGTACCCATGGGCCCGCGAATGGCAAGCAGGTGATTCTTCCATCAACCATCCGGTGACTCTTCACCAATTTTTCACAACACCGGCGAAGACTCCGTTCTGCCGCCCGCCGCGAGTTGGTTGAAGGCCGTTCTGTTGGTTGGGCTCCGCTTCTGATGTCAGGAGCGGAGCGGAGATACCGGTCGCACCTGGCCTCGCTGTCTTCGCGTACGCAGGCGGTTGACAATCCGCAAAACACGTATATAATCAGAGGTTACCGAGTATGCCTCAACAACCTTTTTTTGCTTATTTCCCAAAGCAAATCACAAACCCTAGCCCCACTTTGTCTAATTTTTCCGGCCACTAGTCCCCATCCTGCGTTCGCAAAAAGGAGAATGGAGTATGGCTATGACTCCCGTATCCAATGGGCATTCCAATGGCAAGGCCAATGGCGCCGGCTCGGCTGCCTCCAGGGTCAAGTCGTATGCCCGCATCGCCGAGGTCCTGGATGTGCCTCACCTGATCCTCAGCCAGGTCCAGTCCTATGACTGGTTCAAGAAGGACGGACTTGCGGAGGTCTTCAGGGAATTTTCTCCCATAACCGACTACACCGGCAAGAAGTACGAACTGCACTTCCTGGAGCACACTTTCGAAGAACCCAAGCTTTCGCCGTCCGAGTGCAAGGAGCTGGAAAAGACCTACAACCAGCCTCTGACCCTGAAGGCCCTGCTCATTAAGCTCGAAACCAACGAGCGGCTGGAGCAGGATATCTTCATGGGCGAAATTCCCGTAATGACGGAGACGGGAACTTTCATAATTAACGGGGCGGAACGAGTTGTGGTCAGCCAGTTGGTCCGCTCCCCTGGCGTCTATTTCAAGCACGACAAGTCTCCTTCGGCGGAGCGGAATCTGTGCACGGCGCAGGTCATTCCTTCCAGGGGCGCCTGGCTGGAATTTGAGACCAGCATTAAGGACATCCTTTCGGTGAAGGTCGACCGGAAGCGCCGCGTTTCCGTTACCACCTTTTTCCGTGCCCTGGGCGTCACCCGGGAAGAAATGGTGGCTTACTTCGCTGACGTAGACACCGATGAACGTCATCAGTATATCCAGACCACGCTGGAACGGGACCAGCCCTCGGCCGAGCGGGATCCTCACTTCCGGGAAGACGATCTGCGCAATATGTGGGAGTGGCTGAGGCCCGATCAGGACTTTGATATCGATACAGCCCGACAGATAGCTTCGGCCCAGGTGGAACTGTACCGGCGCCTGCGCCCGGGGGAGCCTCCCAGTGTGGAGAATGCCAGCAATTTGATCAAGACTTCCTTCTTTGATCCCAGGCGTTACGACCTGGGGCGGGTTGGTCGTTACAAGTTCAACCGCCGTCTCCAGATTGAAGAACGCGCCGACCAGCGTATCCTGTTCCTGGACGATATGCTCCAGGTGGTGCGTACCCTTATTCTGGTTAACCGGGGCGAAGAGCGGGCTGACGATATTGACCATCTGGGCAACCGGCGGGTCAGGGCCGTGGGTGAACTGGTTCAAAACCAGGTGCGCATCGGCCTCTCCCGGATGGAGCGCATGGTCAAGGAAAAGATGACCCTTGTCGATGCCGAGGAAGTGGCCCCCCGCGGGCTGGTAAACGTACGGCCCGTGGTGGCCGCCGTGCGGGAGTTTTTCGGCGGTTCCCAGTTGTCCCAGTTCATGGACCAGACCAACCCCCTGGCGGAACTGACGCACAAGCGCCGACTTTCTGCATTGGGTCCTGGCGGCTTGTCCAGGGAGCGGGCCGGTTTCGACGTGCGGGACGTGCACTTCTCCCACTACGGTCGCATTTGCCCGATAGAAACCCCTGAAGGGCCGAACATCGGCCTGCTCAGTTCGCTGTCGTCTTATGCCCAGACCAATCCCTACGGATTCATTGAATCCCCCTACCGGCGGGTGCTCAAGTCCATCTCGAACACCTCCCCCGACCTGGAAGGTCGAGTGGTAACCGAGGACGTCCTGGGGCTGAACGGCAAGGTAGTGGCTGCCGCCGGAAAGAAACTGACCCGGGCCAGCCTGAAGGCCGTGCAGGAATTGCCGGCTGGCACAATGATCCGGGTCCGGCCCTATGTGTCCGGCGGCTCCGAATTTGTCGAGTATATGTCTGCCGACCGGGAAGAGAACTACCGTATCGCCCAGGCCAACTCCGAGCTGGACGCACTGGGCCAGTTCGTCCACGACCGTGTCGAAATCAGGTTGGGTGAAAACTACGCCCAGGACTCCCCCGAGAACATTGATCTGATGGACGTATCGCCCATGCAGATCATGAGCATCTCGGCGGCCCTGATTCCCTTCCTCGAGCACGATGACGCCAACCGTGCCCTGATGGGTTCCAACATGCAGCGGCAGGCGGTGCCTCTGCTGCGGCCCCAGGTTCCCGTGGTAGGTACCGGCATTGAGGAGCGGGTGGCCAGGGACAGCGGGCAGGTTGTTCTCTCTCGCGCCGCTGGCGTAGTGTCTTCCGTATCGGGTCGGGACATCGTCGTGACAGACGCCGTTGGCGCGGACCATCACCATGACCTGGTCAAGTTTTCCCGCACCAACCAGGGCACCTGTTTCGACCAGCGGTCCGTCGTTCAAAAGGGCGATCGGGTGCTGGTGGGCGATACCCTGGCCGACAGTTCCTCCACGGATTCGGGGAAGCTGGCCCTGGGCCAGAATGTGCTGGTGGCCTTCATGTCCTGGGAAGGCTACAACTATGAAGACGCCATCATCATCAGTGAGCGCCTGGTCAAGGACGACCAGTTCACCTCCATCCATATTGAAAAGCACGAAATGGAAGCCCGGGAGACCAAGCTTGGCCCCGAGGAAATCACCAGGGACATTCCCAACGTGGGCGAGACCAGCCTGCGCGACTTGGACGAGCGCGGCATCATTCGCGTCGGCGCCGACGTAGGGCCCGGTGACATCCTGGTCGGCAAGGTAACTCCCAAGGGCGAGACCGAGCTTACCGCCGAAGAGAAGTTGCTTCGCGCCATTTTCGGCGAAAAGTCCCGCGACGTGAAGGACACGTCTCTCCGCGTCCCCCACGGAGAACGCGGCAAGGTCATTGACGTCAAGATTCTCAACCGGGCCAACCGGGACGACCTGCCCCCGGGCGTTAACGAAGCTGTCCGCGTCTGGATTGCCCAGACCAGGAAGATTTCGGTCGGAGACAAGATGGCTGGCCGCCACGGCAACAAGGGCGTCGTTTCCCGCATTCTGCCGGTGGAAGACATGCCTTTCCTGGAGGACGGCACCCCGGTGGACATGATTCTCAACCCCATCGGCGTACCCTCCCGCATGAACCTGGGGCAGGTGCTGGAGACACACCTGGGCTGGGCCGCCCGCGGCCTGAACTTCCGGGCCCAGACGCCGGTATTTGACGGCGCCTCGGATGACTCCATCGAGGACTCCCTGTCCCGTCTCTGGTTCGCCGAGCAATCGGGAGCGGTAGACGGCGGCCCCACCGAGTGGTCTCCCAGCATTAATTTCTCCCGCATTTACGAATGGCTGGGAGAACGGGACTACAACGGAGACCGGTTGTTTGACGAGAATATCCGTGGCGAGGCGCGGGATGCGTGCCTGAGCATCTGGCTCAAGGAGAAGGCGGGCGTTGAGTCCCGGGGATTGTCCTCGGAGCAAATGCACGAGGAAGCCCTGAGGGTCCACCGCGAGCGCGGCATCGCGCCACCGATTTTCGGCAAATTCCAGCTTTATGATGGGCGCACCGGCGACCCCTTCGACCAGCTGGTGACGGTGGGCAGCATTTACATGCTCAAGCTGATTCACCTGGTGGAGGACAAGATTCACGCCCGCTCCACCGGTCCCTACTCCATGATTACCCAGCAGCCGCTGGGCGGCAAGGCCCAGTTCGGCGGCCAGCGATTCGGCGAAATGGAAGTGTGGGCCCTGGAGGCCTACAGCGCGGCCTACAACCTTCAGGAGGTGTTGACGGTCAAGTCCGACGACGTGGCGGGCAGGGTCAAAACCTACGAAGCCATTGTCAAGGGTGAGCCTATCGGCCAGCCCGGCGTTCCCGAGTCCTTTAACGTCCTGCTCAAGGAACTGCAGAGCCTCGGCCTGTCTGTGGAATTGCTGAACGAGGAGGACCGGGCTTCCCTTATGGAAGGGATGGGAGACGAAACCGAGCTGTATGAATCACTGGAGGCGATTTAATGGTCAGAATGCAAGATCGAACCGAGGCTCCGGCTACGCAGTTCAATGCGATTCGTATTTCCGTCGCCTCTCCCGAGCAGATACTGAACTGGTCCCACGGTGAGGTTACCAAGCCGGAGACCATCAACTATCGCACCCTGCGGCCGGAGAAGGACGGCCTGTTCTGCGAACGACTTTTTGGCCCTACCAAGGACTGGGAATGCTTCTGCGGCAAGTACAAGCGCATCCGCTATCGCGGCGTGGTATGCGACCGCTGCGGCGTCGAAGTTACCCGCTCCAAGGTTAGACGAGAGCGCATGGGCCACATTCGCCTGGCTGCCCCGGTGGCCCACATCTGGTTCAGCAAGACTAACCCCAGCCGTCTGGGCCTGCTACTGGACCTCTCGCCTCGCAACCTGGAGCGGGTTCTGTACTTCGCCCAGCACATTGTTATCTCCGTCGACAGCGAGCGGCGCAGTGAGATCATAGAAGAGGAAAGACTGCGGGTGGAGCTGGAAAAGGAAAGAATCCAGGCAACCCACGAACCACGCCTGACCGAACTGCAGGAAAGGATGGACTCCCTCGAAGCGTCCAGTGAACCGGAGTCGGTCGCCGAATCCGTCGCGGTGCAAGCCGAAAAGGAGGCCCTGGAAGACCAGATCGTCCGGGAAGAGGGGGACCTGGAATTCAAGCTGCAGGAAACCATCAGCGAACTGGAAGACCTGAAATCTCTGAAGATTCTGTCCGAGTCCAAGTACCGGGAACTGAAGGATAAATACGCCGACCTGTTTGAGGCCGGCATGGGCGCCGAATCCATCCTGGAGATTCTGCGAAATCACGACCTGGAGTCCATCCGAGAGGACCTGGTCCGGGAGATGCGGTCCACGTCCGGCCAGCGTCGCAAGAAGGCCATCAAGCGCCTGCAGGTGGTGGAAGCCTTCCGCAACAGCGGCAACCGGGTGGAGGACATCATCCTTACGATGCTGCCCGTCCTGCCGCCCGAACTGCGTCCCATGGTGCAGCTGGATGGCGGCCGCTTCGCCACCAGCGACCTGAACGACCTTTATCGGCGGGTGATTAACCGCAACAACCGGCTGAAGCGGCTCATGGACCTGGGCGCTCCGGAAATCATCATCCGCAACGAGAAGAGAATGCTCCAGGAGTCGGTGGACGCCCTGATCGACAACGGTCGTCGTGGCCGACCCATCCAGGGCAGCCATAACCACAAGCTCAAGTCGCTGTCCGACCTGCTGCGTGGCAAGCAGGGGCGCTTCCGCCAGAACCTGCTGGGCAAGCGGGTGGACTACAGCGGTCGCTCAGTCATCGTCGTTGGCCCCGAACTAAAAATGAACCAGTGCGGCCTGCCCAAGCGCATGGCCCTGGAACTGTTCAAGCCCTTCGTCATGCACCGCCTGGTGCTGCTGGGCGTCTCCCCCAACATCAAGAGCGCCAAGCGCATGGTGGAACGGGCTCGCCCCGAGGTGTGGGACATTCTGGAAGAGGTCATCAAAGACCGGCCCGTAATGCTTAACCGGGCCCCCACCCTGCACCGGCTGGGCATCCAGGCCTTCATGCCCACGTTGATTGAAGGCAACGCCATCCAGCTTCATCCGCTGGTCTGTTCCGCCTTCAATGCCGACTTCGACGGCGACCAGATGGCGGTACACGTACCCCTGTCCCGCATGGCCGTCCATGAGGCCCAGGTTGCCATGCTCAGCACCCACAACATGCTGTCGCCGGCTTCCGGCGAACCCCTGGTGGCGCCCACCCTGGACATGGTGCTGGGCTGCTACTACCTGACCGAAATGGTGGATACCCGGAAGGACGAACCTGCCCGTTTCTACAACATTGATGAGGCCAGGATCGCCGAAGCCGCCGGCCACATTAACCTGCGGGAGCGCATCTACGTAAGGCATGTGGAACGCCTGGACAACGGGGAAGACTGGGTTGAGACCACCCTGGGCCGGCTTATTTTCAATGAAAACCTGCCCGGAGAGATCGAGTACAAGAACCAGCTTTTCGACAGCCGGGCCCTCAAAGGTCTTACCTCCGAGCTTTACTACAAGCTGAGTAACGAACGGATGGCCGACGTGCTGGACCGGGTCAAGGGCATGGGCTTTGAGTATGCCACCCGGTCGGGACTGACGGTGTCCATCAGCGACCTGCAGGTGCCTACCCAGAAAGGTGACAAGATTCAGGAAGCCGAAGAAAGGGTCGCCACTTACCGGGATAGCTACGATCTCGGCCTGATGGACGACGACGAACGTTATAACGAGGTGGTGGAGGCCTGGACCTTTGCTTCCGACGAAATCGAGTCGCTGGTCCGCGATGAACTGCGGAACTTCGGCGGCATCGGCGTGATGGCCCAGTCGGGTACCAAGGGTAACATCATGCAGATCAAACAGATGGCCGGCATGCGGGGCCTGATGACCAAGCCTACCCGCGACTTCTCCCGGGAAATCATCGAATTGCCGGTGAAGTCCAGCTTCCGTGAGGGCCTGACCGCCCTGGAGTATTTCATCTCCACTCACGGAGCGCGCAAGGGTCTGGCCGACACGGCGCTCCGTACCGCGGACAGCGGCTACTTGACCCGCCGCCTGGTGGATATTGCTCAGGAGGTCATCGTCCTGGAAGAGGACTGCGGCACCTTCGACGCCTATTACATCGAGACCAGGCCCGACGGAACGCCCGAGGCCACTCTTCCCGAGCGTATCGCCGGCCGGATTGCCGCCGCTCCCATTATCGACGAGGCCACCGGAGAGTTCCTGGTGGACCGCAACGACATGATCGACGAGGCGATGGCTGAGCGGATTACCGCCGCGGGCGTCACCCAGGTGCCCGTGCGGTCGCCCTTGATTTGCGAAACCCGCCGGGGCGTCTGCCAGATGTGCTACGGCCGCCTGCCGGCCACCGGGAAAGTCGTCGAACTGGGTCAGGCCGTGGGCATCATCGCCGCCCAGAGCATCGGCGAGCCCGGCACCCAGCTGACCATGCGTACCTTCCACACCGGCGGAGTCGCCGGGTCCGACATCACCAGCGGTCTCCCCAGGGTGGAGGAGATCTTCGAGGCCCGCAAGCCCAAGGGCGTGGCCATTCTGTCTGAAATTGAAGGCGAGGTGCAACTGCCCCTGGACTCGGAAGGCCGTCGACTGGTGGAGGAACCCGTCCGCATCGTGGACCGGCAGGAGTTCCGCGAAGAGTATGTATTGCCCGAGGGCGTTCAGCTGTTGGTGGACGAGGGCGACGAAGTGGAGGCAGGCATGCTGATGGCCGCCACGTTGCCCACCCTGGGTTACGAGACCGACATGGACCAGGCCAATGAGACGCAGCCCATCCTGGAGGTTGTCGCCAATGTGAACGGCCGGGTTGAACTGGACGACAACCTTATCTCCATTGTCTGGGAGGACCCGGAGGAACGGGAGTACGCGATTCCCGTAGGGGATGAGCTTGTGGTGAACCACGGGGACATGGTGAAAGCCGGTGATCGCCTCACTGCGGGTCCCAAGAATCCTCACGACATCCTGAGCATTCAGGGTACGGGTGAACTGCAGCAGTACATGGTGAACGAAGTGCAGCAGGTGTACCGGTCCCAGGGCGTGGGCATCCACGACAAGCACATCGAGATCATCCTGCGCCAGATGCTCCGCCGCGTGCAGGTCAAGTCCATCGGCGATTCCGACTTCATCCCCGATCAGGTAGTGGACAAGGTCCAGTTCCAGGAGAACTGCGCCAGGGTGCTGGCCCAGGGTGGCGAACCTGCTACCGCCGAGCCTGTCCTGCTGGGAGTCACCCGCGCGTCCCTGCGCACCGACAGTTTCCTGGCCGCCGCAGCCTTCCAGGAAACCACTCGGGTGCTTACCCAGGCGGCCCTGAGCGGACAGCACGACTACCTCCAGGGCCTCAAGGAAAATGTCATCATTGGACGGCTGATCCCCGCCAGGCTGGATTCAACCACCCTGGTTGAGGAGCCGGACATCCTGGCCCTCCCCGGCTTCGACGAAGTTGGCGCAGTGGAGGAACTGGTGGCCGCCGGCTGGCTGGAGCCAGGTGACGCCGGGGCTACCGCCATGACTTTTGGCGGCGGTGCGGAAGACCTGGCCACGTCGGGCTTTTTCGTGGAGAATGAGTCCAACTTGATCGGCGACAATGGTGATTCCGACGGTTCAGCCACCGACGGCATGAGCCTGGCTGGCGGAGCGGACGGTGGTCAGGACCTCTCCGGGTTCTCCCTGGAAGGCGATGCAAACATCTGATGGCCTTGAAGGCGCCGGTTCGACTGCTGAAGAGAGGCAACCCCGCCTTTCCGTTGAACTGGCGCCTTTCCACTACCGCGGATTACCCTTGCGTAACCCGGTGATGATTGCCTCGGGCACCTTTGGTTACGACGGTTACGGGCGCGGTCTCACCCCCGAAATGGACCTCTCCCGACTGGGAGCGGTAATCCCCAAGACCTTTACCCGACTCCCCCGCCAGGGCAACCCTGAACCCCGCTGGTACCCGGAGTCCTACCGGGTCGCCAGGGAAAACCGGGAACCGGTACTGCTTAACGCCATCGGCTTGACTAATCCGGGCATTGAGGCGGGCCTTCGCGACCTGGCTCCTCAATGGGCCCAGTGGGATGCCACCGCGCTGTTGAGCATGTCAGGCGACAGCGTTGCCCAGTTCGGTGAAATGGCCAGGATGACCAGGGGAAGCGCAGGATTCTCGGCCCTTGAGCTGAACCTCAGCTGCCCCAACGTGGAACAGGGTGACCTGTTCAGCTATAGCGCCAAGGGGACCTTTAGCGCCGTGGACGCGGTAAAGCGCCAGGCTGAAGTGCCTGTGCTGGCCAAGCTGGCCCCCAACGTTCCCGACATCGTCCCCATTGCCCGCGCGGCGGTGGACGCTGGTGCCGACGCCCTCACCATTTGCAACACGATTCCCGCCATGACCATCGACCTGGAGTCCCGCAAGCCCTCTCTGGGCAACATAACCGGCGGCCTTTCCGGTCCGGGGCTGCATCCCGTGGCGGTGGCCCTGGTGTACCGGGTTGCCCAGGCCGTGGATGTGCCCATCATTGGTGTGGGCGGTATCTTCACCGCCGAAGACGCGCTGGAGTTCATCCTGGCCGGCGCGACTGCGGTCCAGGTGGGCAGCGCCAACCTGGCCGATCTGTGGGCGCCTTTCAAGATACTGGAGGGCATGTATGCCTGGCTGGGAGAGCGTGGCATTGCCGACGTCAACGAATTGATCGGGGCGGTAGAAGTATGACCCGCATCCGGGATTGAAATACCGAAAGGGGCGGACCGCAAGTCCGCCCCTTTTCTTAGTGGGACTGTCGGGTGGATGACGGCCGCTATGGTTAGTCCGCTGCCACGGCGGCAGGTTCTGCCCTGGTCACGGCCAAGCCTCCCTCCGCCGCATTAACCACCAGGTGGTCGCCGCCCTTGAACTCGCCGGACAGGATGCCCCGGGAAAGCCGGTTTTCCAGGTTCCGCTGGATGGCCCGCCGCAGGGGCCGCGCCCCGTATACCGGGTCGAAACCCTCCCTGGCCAGCCAGTTGGCCGCGTCCTGGGTCAGGTCGAACGTAATGTCCTGCTCTGCCAGTCTTTCCGCCACATCCTTCACCATCAGTCCCACAATCCGGACGATCTGCTCCTGGGTCAGCGGATGAAAGACGATAGTCTCATCAATCCGGTTCAGAAACTCCGGTCGAAAGGCCTGCTTAAGCGCATCGTGGACCGACTTTTCCAGCCGCTCCTTGTCGTTTTCCCGAGCCTGGCCGGAGGTGTTGAACCCGACACCCTGGCGACTCAGGTATCCCGTGCCCAGGTTGCTGGTCATAATGATGACCGTGTTCCTGAAGTCCACCGTGCGGCCGTGGCCATCGGTCAATCGGCCGTCCTCAAGAATCTGCAGCAGGATGTTAAGTACGTCCGGGTGGGCCTTTTCAATCTCGTCGAACAGCACCACCCGGTAGGGGCGGCGGCGCACTGCTTCCGTTAACTGGCCGCCCTCGTCGTAGCCTACGTAACCTGGGGGGGCGCCCACCAGGCGGGAAACGGTGTGTTTCTCCATGTACTCCGACATATCCAGGCGCACTATGTTTTCCTCGTTGTCGAACAGGAAGTCCGCCAGGGCCCTGGACAGCTCCGTTTTGCCTACGCCCGTGGGCCCCAGGAAGATGAAGCTGCCGATGGGCCGCCTGGGATTGCTCAGCCCCGACCTGGCCCGGCGAATGGCCTCGGATACGGCAGTGATGGCTTCCTCCTGCCCGATCAGGCGCCGGTGCAGGAGATACTCCATGTTGATCAGTCGGTCCGCCTCTCTTTCCAGCAAGCGGCCGGCGGGAATACCCGTCCAGCTGGAAACCAGGTCTGCGATGTGCCTCTCGCCGACGGTCATGTCGGGGTTGCGGTCCTGCTGCGACTTCTCCCGTTCAGCCTGGAAGTCTTCCTCAAGCCGAATTCGCTCGGTCCGCAGTTGGGCCGCCTGCTGGTATTCTCCACGCTGGGCCGAGGCTTCCTCCCGGTCGGTCAACAGCCGGATGCTTTCCTCCAACTGGTGGCATCTGTCCGGCATACTCTCGGCGTCGATACGCACTTTGCTGGCGGCCTCGTCCATGAAGTCGATGGCCTTGTCCGGCAGGTGCCGGCCAGTGATATACCGGTCGCTGAGGCGGGCGGCAGCGTCCAGGGCTTCGTCATCAATCTTCACCCGGTGGTGCGCCTCGTAGCGGGGGCGCAAAGCCTTGAGAATTTCCACCGTGTCCTCCAGGCTGGGCTCCTCCAGGAAAACGGGCTGAAACCGCCGTTCCAGGGCCGAATCCTTCTCAATGTGTTTGCGGTATTCGTCCAGGGTGGTGGCTCCGATGCACTGCAGTTCGCCCCGCGACAGGGCCGGCTTCAGGAGGTTGCTGGCGTCCAGTCCGCCCTCTGCGGCCCCCGCGCCCACCATGGTGTGAATCTCGTCCAGGAACAGAATAATCTCTCCCTGGCCTTCCCTGACCTCGTCCATCACTGCCTTAAGGCGCTCTTCAAACTCGCCGCGGAACTTGGAACCGGCCACCATGGCGCCCATGTCCAGGGCCAGCACCCTCTTGCCCTTCAGCGAGTCGGGGATTTCACCGCCGGCAATACGGGTCGCGAGGCCTTCGGCGATGGCCGTCTTGCCCACACCTGCCTCGCCGATGATGACCGGGCTGTTCTTCTTGCGCCGGGTCAGGGTCTGGGCCACCCGCCGGATTTCAGCGTCCCGTCCGATAACCGGGTCCAGCTTGCCTTCGGCGGCCAGCTGAGTCAGGTCGATGCTGTACTTCTCAAGGGAGCGGTACCGGCTCTCGGCCCGCCGGTCGTCAACCCTGTGGGCGCCGCGGATGCTGGTCAGGGCCTGGTACACCCGTTCCTGGTCCATGCCGAATTCCTGGACAACCCTGGCCGAGTCTCCCTGGGGTTCCCGTATGGCGGCAATGAACAGATGCTCGACGCTGATGAACTCGTCCTTAAGCCTGCGGGATTCCTCCTGCGCCGTGTCCAGCAGCCTCTGGATGCGGGGTGTGGTGTAAATCTGTCCCGACGGATTTGCCAGTTTAGGAGACGCTTCCAGCAGCTGTTCCAGCCGCGCCCCAACGGCAGGGCTGGAAACGCCCAGGTCTTTCAGGATGCGCGCCGAGATGCCATCCTCCTGGTTCAGCATGGCCAGCAGCACGTGCTCCACGTCCCACTGGCTGTGGCGGTAGTTCCCCACCAGCTCCTGGGAGTCCTGGATTACTTGTAGCGCCTGTTCGGTGAAGTCCTCAGATCTCATAGTCATAGTCTCATCTCCTCGTTGCGCCGGGCAAAGTCGCTCTCGCTGGGGCGTGTCCCGCCGACGGTGCAACAACAGGATGGGGAATACTGCATAGATTCAGTCCTGGCGGCGCCTTAAGCCTGTCGCCGGAACGTTTCCGCTCGCCGCGAACCGGTTGGTTGCCGCAGTTCATTGATGGTGGCGTTCAGGCTTCTGACTTCCCTTTCCAGTTCCTCGATGCGGGCCATCAGTTTCAGGGCCACTTCGGCTCCGGCCAGGTTAACGCCCATGTCTTCGGTAAAGGTCTTGATGCGGCGCAGCCGCTCGATATCCGCCTCGGAGTAGAGCCGCTGCCGCCCGTTAGAGCGCGAAGGCCAGATGAGTCCCACCCGTTCGTAATAGCGCAGAGTCTGGGCGTGCAGCCCCACCATGCGAGCGGCTATGCTGATTACGAAGCAGGGTTCGTCGGAATGGTTTCTCTCGTAAGCCATGTCTATATCCTCTCACCGGTCCGCAGTTCCCTGAGTTTGCGGAACAGTTCCAGTTCTTCGGGGCCCGGATTGTCGGGTAGCACCGCCCTGACGGTGGTGTACAGGTTGCCCCTGCTGTCCGACTTGTTCAGTTCCGGCATGCCCTGGCCCGCCATGCGGAACCGACGCCCGTTCTGAGTGCCCGGGGGAATGGTTAGGGCTACCCTGCCTGTCATGGTGGGCACCGTCACTTCCGCGCCGAGGGCCAGGTCGTCCACCGGCACCTCCACCTCCGAGTAAAGGTCCTTGCCCTTGCGCTCGAACCGGGGATGCTGAATCACGGTAACCGCCAGAAAAAAGTCTCCCTCACCGCCTCCGGCGGGTATATGTACTCGAGAACCGGTATCCACGCCGGGGGGAATTTTGACCTCCAGCCGCCGCCCGTCGGGCAGGTTCACCATCCTGGTCGCCCCCTCTGCCGCTTCCGACAGCGTAATGTCCACCTGGTATTCGGCGGCCGGCTGCCGTGGAGTTCCCCGTTCCTGCCCCAGGTTGTTGAACAGGCGGTCAAAAAGATCGTCGGACCCAAAGCTGCCAAAGTCGAAACCAACGTCGTTGCCTTTGCCAAAGCCGCCGTCAGTGTGGAAGTTGTACCTGCTCCGACCCCGGCTGCGGGCCTGGTTTTCGGCCTGTTCAATCTCGTCGGCGTGCATCCAGCGGTCGCCGTATTTGTCATACTTGTTCCGCTTGTCCGGGTCGGACAGGACGCCGTGGGCCTCGTTTATTTGCTTGAATTTCTCCTCGGCGCCGGGGTTGCCCGGGTTAACGTCGGGATGGTATTGGCGGGCCAGTTTCCGGTAGGCCTGCCGAATATCCTTGTCGCTGGCGTCCCGGGCAACTCCCAGCAGCTCATAGTAATTTGCTGGCATGATGTTCTTCTCTTTGGGGTGGTTGTCGTCGTATTGATATTGTATTGATGCAAGAATGAACTGTCAAGATAGTTAATTGATTTAGAACAATAGACTTGACAAGTACCCATCAAGTATTTAGAATAACTGAAGCGGGGTTGATATAAAGAATGTCAACTGTACTGCCATAAAAGAGTAAACCTAATGGGCAGGAGGTACAACTATGATAATGCGCAGATGGGATCCCTTCTTCGAACTGCGGCGGATGCAGGACAACATGGACCACCTGAGGCGGGGTTTCTCCCAACCCAACAGCGGCGGAAGCGGTGAAATGGAGGGTTGGGCCATTCCCCTGGACGTGGTGCAGGAGGGCGACAACATCGTTGTGCACGCTTCCCTGCCCGGAGTCAACCCGTCCGATCTCAACGTAAGCATTGAGAACGACGTGCTGACCATTCGGGGCCAGACCGCCAGCGACACCGAAAGCCAGGAGGGCAATCACCTGATGCGGGAGCGTCACACCGGCTCCTTCCACCGTTCCCTGCGTCTGCCCGACACCCTGGATGTGGACAAGGCGGAAAGCAGCTACGATCAGGGCGTATTGACCATCGCCTTCCCCAAGGTGGAAGCCAAGCAGGCCCGCCGGCTGTCCGTCAACGTGTCTGGCGGCAACCGGATCGTCGAAGAAGAAGCGGCCGCAGCCTAGCCTTTCAGAGCCGCCGCAAGATGGGAGGGGTCCCCACGGGCCCCTCCCATCTTGTTGGGGCATTAAAGGGTCATCACCGGGGCAGGCACGCCGGCCCGCCCCTTCTTGCGGGGCAGGATTACTTCGATCTTAGAGTTGCCTTGCCCGCTGTTGCGCTTGTTAGGTGTCCTGGAAGATGCTAAAATTTCTGCGCTGTGCCGGCCCACACGCGCCGTGCGGCAACCTCATTCCCCAGTAGCTCAGCGGTAGAGCGGGCGGCTGTTAACCGCTAGGTCGCAGGTTCGAATCCTGCCTGGGGAGCCAACTCCCCTTACGTGAAGTACTTCGTTCGTCTGGGTCTTCCCATCGCAGGTAGGCATCGGCACGGTGTACTCAATGCCTACCTGCTGTTTATTGATATCGATCCTTCTGATGAATGAGCCGAGAAAACTCTTGCATTCAAAGAATGATGAGCTCTCCAGGACGCTGCGCAGGTCTTCCACGTAGTGGTCCATAACCAGTGGGTTGAGGAGGTTGTCGCCAGTGCGGTCCAACTCCTCCAACGCTTCGGCCCTCTTGTCCTCCAGCTCTATCTGCATGACCCTTAGTTCCTTCAGCCGGGGCGCCAAGTCATCTATGTCCACTTTCCCGCTCTCCAAAGCGGAGTACAGGCGGGCCAGCTTCTGCTCAACCGACCTAGCTTCCGTATCCAACCGGTCAAGCTGATCTGCGGCGCGGCGCTGGTTCACACGCAGTTCTTCGTTGGTCAAGTCGACCAACTCCCGCAGGGTGTCCTCGGTAAGTATGTTCGCTTTTATCCGGTCCACCACAAAGGCTTCCAACTTCTTTGCGTTAATCGCCGGGCCATCACACACCGCTTTGCCTTTCGTCACCCTGCCGTTGCACCGGTAATAGATGTACTTCCCGAACTTCCCGTTCGTACCTATGGCAGGCGAGCCGCAATGCGCGCAGTGAGCCAGGCCGCTCAGAAGAAACCGGCTGGCAATCCTCTTGGGATGCGTGACGGATGGACGCCTGGATGTCACCAGAGCCTGCACTTTCTCGAATACGTCCTTGTCTACGAGCGGGGTGTGGCAATCAGGGACGCGGATGACCTCATCATCATCCTTTATCTGCCTTCCGTCCGGGCCTTTGGTGTACTTGTTCCAGACGACCGTGCCCACATAGGCCTCGTTCCTCAACATGTGATTGATGCCGGTGGCTTGGAAGTGCTTGCCGGTGCGTGTCTTCAACCCTTCAGCGTTCAGCGCATTTGCTATCTCCCTAGCGCCTTGTCCTTGGGACGCCAGTTCGAAGACCCTCCTCACTATCGGCGCTTCTCTCTCGTCGGGGGTCAACCTTGTTTTTGTGGTGCTGCCATAGGATTCCTTCAAGTTCTTGTAGCCGAAGGGGCGGGTTCCGCCGTTGCGGAATCCTCGTGCCGCATTTTCCTTCATCCCTCTGATGGTGTCCTGGGAAAGGTTGGCCGAGTAGAATTCGTCAATCACCTCAATGATGCCTTCCAGCAGGGACCCGGCAGGGCTTTCATCGACGTGCTCGTTCATGGAGACAACAGAGATCTTCCGGCGTTTCAACAGAGACTTGTAGATGACCGAGTCCTCTCTGTTTCGGGCAAACCTCGATAGCTTCCAGACGAGGATGGAGTCAAACGGTTTCTCCTTGTTTTTGGTGGCGGCAATCATGTCCTTGAACGCAGGACGATTGGCCGATCTCGCGCTTTCAGCCTCGTCGACGTACTCAGCCACCACGTCCCATCCACGGTTAAGCGCGTATTTCTTGAGGGACTTAATCTGAGCCGGGATGGACAATTCCTTCTCTGCCTGCCGCTCGGAAGAAACGCGGGCGTAAATAGCGACTCTCACTTGTCCGTTGTTTTTCATCTCCCATCTCCTCCCTGTCTGTTGCAGGTTTCCTTGATCAACTAACGGAACCGGCCTATCCCATAGCCACCACCTCGGCTTTCATCCCTGCTGTCCGTGAATCCTCCGGCGTGGGCATGGTGTAGTGCACCTCGACCTGACCAGGGCCCATCACGATCTGCTCCACGAAAGCCTGGACGAAGCCTCTGCGCTCGGACGGCTCGCTCCGGCTCAGTAAGTCATTCAGTTCCTGTGGGTCGGCCACGATGGCCTCCGCGTCGTAGCGTGCCATCCCAATTCGAGAGAGGATGCCAGCGGCTTCCGCCGCTGAAGCCTCAAGGCCCCCCTGCCGGTCCCGAGGGTCGTTGATTTGGAGAGGAGTGTCGGCGTGGTCCTCGTTGGCGGTCTCCATGAGGTCCCAATGGCGGCCCGGTCTGCGCCGCACGTCTGCGACCTCAGACTCAATGGAGTCCAGCTGCTTGCGCTGGTCGGATGCGATCACTTCCAACTCCTCTTCCACCAGACCCACCAGTTCCCTGACGTTGCTCTTCGTCAGGAAGTTGGAGCGAATCTGTTCAATCACCAGCGTCTCCAGGCGGCGGGCGTTGAGTCTGGGGGTCCTGCAGGCTTCCTTGCCTTGTTTCATGATCGACTGGCAGACATAGTAGGAATACCTCCCACCCTTGGCCTGATGTCCGCTGATGGCCCTGTGGCAGTTATGGCACTTCACCAGCCCACTGAGCAGGTAGGGGTTTCCAACTCTTCGGGGGTGGCTGAACCTGGGTGCGCGGGTACTCATACGCTGTCTGACCCGGCGGAACTGGGCCATGGAGACGATGGCGGGAAACGCCTCTTCCACCCGCACGGGAGCGCCTTTGCCCTCAGCTTTCGCTCCCCAGAGCAATGTGCCGGTATAAGCCTCGTTGGTGAGGACGGCGTGCACGCTGGTCTTGCCCCAGAGCTTTCCTCTGGGGCTGGCGATGCCCTCGCGGTTGAGGGTGCGTGCGATATCAAGGGTGCCCTTGCCGGCCTCCGCCATGTCGAAGATGCGCTTCACGACCTTAGATGCCTCCGGGTCAAGCTCCAAAGAAGGTCTCTTCCTGAGGCCGTCCGGCGCCATGACCCGGAAGTAGCCGAATGGGGTATGGCCGGACATCCAGAAGCCTTTTGATGCTGCCTCATGCATACCCCTGGCGACCTGGTGGGTCGAGTTTTCTGGAAAGAACTGGTCCGCGCTTTCGTCTATCTCCTCCACGAACACGCGGGTGTGTGAGTCATCTGTATACACTTCGATAGCGACGACACGGATGCCGCTGGCGGTGCGCCCGGACCTGGCGGCGAAGGCCCGCTCCCCCGGGCGGGGCAGACGCGGAGATCCCCAGATGAGAATTTCCCGGAAGGGAGCGTCGGTCCATCCGCCCTCGGCGACCATCATGCGGAACTGTGGGCTGCTGGTGATTTCCGGGTTCTCTGTTTCGTCCGCATACTCGCGGACGACTGCGTAGCCGTTCCTGTCAGCGTAGTCCCTGAGCGCCGACAGTTGGTCAGCGACGGAAGGCCCCACGTCCTGTCCGTCGCGGAACACGCGCGCGTAGAGTGCTACCGGAATGGGGGACTGTCGTTCTTTCATTGTGTTCTCCTCCCTTGGAGCCTAAAACTGTCGTATTGGATTGTCTCAGCCGCACCGCCATAGGTTTAAGGACGGAGTGCCTCGCGGCAGCATTTCGCTAATTGCCCCGCCTCTCCCATCATCAGGACCTACACCCTGTCGGCCACCGGCTGAGTCGCGCGACCTTGGTAAGTCGGCCCCATCCAATGGCTACAGGCGCCTGCCGGCGCTTGGAATAAAGCAGAGGCGAGAGGAGCCCTGCGGCGGAAGGCAATGGGACGTTCAGAGGTGCACGGGGCGGGTTTGTGCGGGTCCTCCAACCGTGTCGGAGGCTTGCTCCTGGGAGCCGAGCCGACGGAGCCCCGGTCCGACCCTCAAATGTGGACCTGCCAGGGAGAGTTAAATACGAATATGGCCCACCGTGCGGGGATCTAACTCTGTCTCCACAGTCGCTTGTGAACCTAAGGGGGAGAGTTCGAGTCCCTTCAGGTGTACCTACGTGGAAGCGCACTGTGTCGTTACGGCGTCCCCGGCCGCAGGTATGTTGGGAGGAACTGTGGTGTTGGTGTCTCATTCGACTAGCCTGCCTCCGCGCCGGTCGCCCTCCACTTGGTCTCGTGCAGCAAATGGAGAAAACTCTGGTCCGCAGTGGCAGGTAGGCTGTCGGGAGCATGTCGGCGAACCACGTGATCGACTCCAATGAGCTCTGCCGGAACAACCGGAAAAGCTCCTGAAATGGCGTGAAATTTCCACTGTCGGACGCTCTTTTCGGACCTGCTGGACGCCTTGGCCGATGATCGGGGCATATCACTTGTTCCTGGCAGCAGAGCTGATGGCGTCGCCGTCTGTCCCCATATCCGCGCCTTAAGTGAGCGTCTCCAAGGAAGAGTTCGAGTCCAGCTTGGTGGGCCTGACTTGACGGTAGACAGTACCATCTTTGAGATGTGGATGGGATTATAGGCTCCTACCCACTGAGCTAGCAATGGTAGCGAGATTTCAAAGCCCGCTGTAGTATCCCTTTATCTTGGCCGCCATCAGTTCCCGCCGCCGTTGCAGGAAGCCATCGCAGCTTTTTATGCTTGCCGTCTCCATGCCAACAGGGATACAGTCGGCGCTGAGATTCTTCTGGAGTTTTTCGACGTCGGCAATACTGCCATAGCGGCTCACCCCGCTCTTGCATTGATCCAGTAAACCTGAAAAGTAAGTCGCCGGCAGTCTGTCTCAGATTGCAATGTTGATTTCGCTCTGCATGAGCACGTAGTTGGCAATTTGAATGACGGCCTCCATTAGTCAGGATACACTCGGAACAGATATCCGCTTTCGGGATCGATTACGTCCCAATACATAAAAGGCACTGTCCGGAGCAGACGTAGCCGAACCCGTCCATTGAAATGATATCCCAGCGTGCGCGCGTTGGTCGAGATAGATTTCCAGTTGGACTCGATCTTTGATTGAACATGATCTGCTGTGCGTTTGATTTTATCGGCATCCATCAGGTCCAGGAAATGTTCCCCTCCTGACGTACGACCAATCCCCGGCTCTATGTAGATGGTTCCATCTGCCATGTCCAGGAGAGTTACAATACCGGCATCTCTCAATTTTTTGTAGTCTTCGTCCTGAAGATTCAAATATAGTGAGTTTGCTCCCTGCACCTTGCACCTTTCCAACACGCGGGGCCAGTTTTTATGGAGGACTGTGATGAGCTCTTTCTTGGCCCAAGGCGCCGAGTCGTGGCTCATGATGGCAATGAAATAAACATAATCGTCTTCTACCAGGCAAAACAGCAGTTCGTTGGTCCGATTCACGAAGCCGTCAGCCTCGGTTTTCCTCCCAAGATGAAAATGGTGAATATTCCAGTGGTCCAACAACCCGTCTAGAAATTCGGTGCTCTCAATTTTCCTCGACCTATAAGGTCGAAGGTCGGTGCCCGTGGATATAGCATTTTCCAGTCCTTTCAACCCTTCCAATTGGCAAGAAGGGCATCGAAACCCATCCGGCTTCGCAATGCTCCTTGGTTGGGGGAGTATCGCGTACCGTTTCGTTTTCAGAAACAACATCACTGCCGCGTGATCGTCACTTTGGACGTGTCCGATGTCGTATCCCTGAATCACCATGCCTTGTCGAATAGCATCGGCATAGTCCTTGAAGAGGTTCATCACAAACTCCGGATTCTGCACAACTCCTCCCAATCCACCTGCTCTCGTATTTCTTGGCGGGACCATGCATCCTGCCCTTTGCCACTAATCGGGACTACCTGAGTTTTTCGACCAAACCAACGCTATTCCCTTTGTGTCATCTAGCACCCTTTGGCACCGGGTCCGCCCTACCCCACCAAGAGGCGAGCGACGCGGTGAGATGATGAGTAAGGAACAAACATTGGTGCCACGACTCTGGTGGCTTTGTTGCGTATCATAACGATGGGGCCGAGTCCAAGGTTCCGCCAACTCCATAGAGAATGGCTTGGTGTGTCTATTCCACGTAGCGAGCATTCGCAGGCCGTCGCTTGCCACCGTGAACTGACGGCTCCGCGCACCACTTGGCGGAAAGGCGGCGGACAGCTTGATAAACGGATTCGTCAAACCCCAAAAGGTCGCAGACGACGCGGCGGTCCAACAGGGCGCGGTTAGGGTCGGCGTCGGTCATGTAGGCAGGCTGTAGTTCCTTGTCGTGGAAGTCGTTGAAAATGGCTTGGGCCATAGTAAGCTGGGCGTCGGTCAACGCTCGGAAGTCGAGCACGGGCAAGAATGGGATTAGCTGGCGCGTCGTGCGTCCACGTCCACTTTGTTGGCGACTGGAGTTCCACCAGTAACTCAGGAGCCCCAACGTACTGTTCGCCCAAACAGTAAAGGCGTAATCACACCTCGCATCATCAAAAATGACGTTGGGCCAAACGGTTCCGCCGATGGACGCCCGGCTGGTGAAAGCGACGGCCAAGGGCTGTGAGTTCAGGCGAAAATCCCGATTGATATGCGCTCGGCTGGACGTAGCCCAAAGTTCGACGGCTCTGGATTCCATACCTGGCTTGACTCGGAGTTGGGAATCAGGTTCGCAAATTAGCCGGGTTTCCCTACGGGCATCGTGGTTATAGAGAGACGGGTAAGTAGCGGTGGGGCTTGGCAGTTCCTTTACGAACGGCCCATTGTGCGTTGCCATTGTTAGCATCGAATCGTGCACACCCAATTGGCTGATTTCGCCGAGTCGGGCCATGGGGAGTTCAAAGGGCTGGCCTTCCGCCGGCAGCCAAAGTTTGCCTGTGGTCAGTGCATAGGCGGTTTGGGCAACCGCAGCATCTGAGATGCGCGCGGCACCCCACCCACTTTCGAAGGCGGCAACTGAGGCGTCTAAAACTTCGCCGGCTGGAGCGTCGCCGCAGAAAATCGGTATGCCCCCGTATGGCCCGTCCTCCAGACGGCGCACCTCGGGGTTGGCCTGTATCGCGTCGGCGACTTCCTGGGCTTCAGCGAAACTCTGGGGCCGGCGGAGCAGCGAAACGAATTGCGCCCGTCCGGTAGGCTTAGCGTCTTTCGTACAGCGACGGGCGATGACCAGGCACTCCGCGATACCTGTATCTGAGGAAAAGGACATATTGTTGTCTTCGGCGGTGCTGCTTATGATAGTGACGTCGGTATAGTGGGTGGCAATCATCTCCCGGAACTTGGCCCAGGATGCGCCGTTGACGGCGGTAAAAGGCAGCACTAGGGCCAGCACGCCGCCAGGTCGAAGCTTTTTGCCAGCAATGGACGCAAAAGCCGAACCGAGACCAGCATGGCCGTGATAGTGGGAACTGCGCGCCAGCCTTACCAGGCGGGCCGCCATATCGTCCTGGTCGCCTATGGAAGCGCCGAAAGCGGCAAATGCGGCGTTCTGTATGTTGCCCTCCGCATCCCGATGTTTAGTGTTGCTGGTAAACGGTGGGTTCATCACCACCAGGTCAAACCCGCCGTCCGGGATGTCAGCGATAATCTGAGCGGCGGTTTCCTCGCCCACGCTGCCGGTGCGCAAAGCCGGTTCGCTCGTGTTGAACAGTGTCAGGGCGGCCGATGATTGCAGCAACTCCAGGGAACCGATGGCAACTGCTCCGTCCTCTTGACGACCATAGGCCAAGGTATACAGCCGGGAGTTGTCAAACTGGACGGACGGCGCGATGCCGGACAGCGTGGACCCTGTGATGTGGATTGCCGACGGCATGACGTCGCAGCCATACAACACTTCGCCCATCATTGCCGGATGCAGGGCAGCCGGATCGCCTCCGGTGCGCTCGTGCCGGCCGGCAATCTGCTGGTAAGCAGCGGACAGCAACGCGCCAGTGCCACAAGCGAAATCACCAACCCGCAGCCGCTCGATGGTGTCGGCGTCGCTCCAGTCCACCCCGTCCATCTTGCCGATGGCAAGCCTGGCCAACAAGAACGCCGATGTGGGCAATGTGTAAAAGGTAGCGAGATATTTGCGGTCGGCAATCAACCTCTGGAAGATGCGCCCGGTCAGGTCGTGGGCGATACTGGATCCGGTGTGGGTAACTTGCAGAGCGGTATCGCGCAAAATGCGCAGCAGAAGAGATCCCTCACCGGAAGGAATGCGCTCCATGATGTCCTTGGCGATGGAAAAAATAGCCCAATAGTTGACCCGTAAAATGTCGCCCCACGAGTCCAGCGTATCGCCGAATGGATTGGCCGCATTCGGATCACTGACCATCCGCAAGGACTTGATGCCGTGAGTGCCGGACAGCCGCTCGTGAAACACCATGGCGTTGGCGACGATGGCACAAGCCATCCGCCGGGTCTGGGGAACGTCGGGCATACCGAGCAGCCTAGCGACTTCAGGCATCACATCGGGGCGAAGATGATGCATATTATTCAGCACCGACACCCCCCGCTCGATGCCTTGCTCAAGGGCGGTGCTGGCTTGGTCAACGGCGCGCTGTGGAACGGATACTAGGCTGATGGTATCAGCCAACTTGGCAACCCCGCCTTCCAGCCAGCCGGATTCGGGAAAGCGGATGTCATCCTGGTACAACACAGCATAGGAAAGACGAGCGTCGGCCAACGCCGGGCGCAGGTTGTCGGCAAAGCGTACCGTGTCCGGGTAACGTAGGGCGATGGCCGCCTCAATGGGATTCGTTTCTCCAACCACCGGAAGTCCCAGGCGTCCGGCGGCGTCGCCTTCGGCGGTTCCCAGCGCCTCGTACTCCGCCTCCACCACGACAGGAGCGCGCCCCGGGGCGGTGATCAGGTTGTCCAACTGGAGACCGGGGCGGCCCGACACCAGTTGGGTGTTTTCAGAACGCACCTGGCAACCGAACAACATCTCGCGGAGGATGTCGCCAAGTTGATTGTTGACACTGGGTTCGCTGTGCCTGGGTTGTTGACTGGTCATGGCGATAACAGCCGCATTTTCAAGATCAAGGGTCTCGGAAACGGAAATCTGGTAAATTGGATCAACTCGTTCCTGTCTCTGATGCTGGCCTTTCTACCCCTGTGCCCAAAGCACTCACTATTTCAATTATACGGGACAGATTAGCCGTGGCGTAGTCGGTGGCCTCGTAACGCTGAATTTGCTGCTCCTTTAGCCCCACCCTTTCGGCCAAGTCCCTCTGGCTCAATCCCGAGGCGATCCGTGCCTTGATGAGCACCGAAGGCACCTCGGCCACTGATTTGAGCGATTCCATGGGGAAATCCCCGGACTTGAGGGATTCATACTCGCGCAACTCATTCTCCAAATCCCCCAGTTGACTTCTCATCGCGTCCTCCTGAGCCTTGGCAATCACCGGGTGTAGTTCAGAATCCGGGAGTTGCCGAAGCTTTTCCAGGGCATCGGAGAACCTGGCTGCCTGCGCCTTGGTTATCCGGTATTGCCGTTCGTTCTTGATCATTCCAATTCTCCCAAGTCGATGGCAATGATGCCCTTCCGCCGTCCGGTCTCTCTGTCCGTCTGAAAGAACTCCAGGAACGAAAACCCGTCCGTGTTCGCAATCGCAGAGGCCGGAAACAATTCACCCAGATACTTGGCCTTCTGGGTCGCCCTGCCGGGGTCAAAGGTCAAAAGCACAGGATCAAGGGCGATGGGATCAACCCCCGTCTCCTCCCAACAGACGTCGAAGTCGTTGGGGATTTCCTTGGCCGTCACGAAGCTTCCATCCACGTAGACGGTCCCACAGCCCGCGTCTCTCAAATTCTCCATCGCGCTTCTCAAGCCCGCCGTCAGCAGGCGCCGCCAGGCTGTGCGCCCGAATCTGTCGGCGACTTCCTCCCACGAGACCCAATGGATTCCCGGTGGCAGCAGGCCGTTTTCGTCGAACTCTGGTATCATAACACAACGTTGACATTGGGTTATGTGATTGTCAAGTGCGTACGCACGGGTCGCAGGGTCATTCGATTATCTGGACAGCAGCTAACGAACGGCACCCGAGGGATTCCAAAATCGCCGTCGAGCAATAATCGAATGAACTTGTCACGGGTCTTGAGAGGCTGTGCAGGCTGAAAGGTTAGGAACGGACTCCGGGGTGGTTTCAACATCGTGCATCAGGACGGGGAGGCAACTGGCACTATTTCCGCCACAACCCCAGCGTGAACACCCGCCTCAGCAAATGCGCTCGTCTAGCCCGCCCCAACTCCCTCCGTGCCTCTGCCAAAGCATCCCGCCGCCAGCGAACGTGATCGGCCTTCGGTCCATCATCCAAGGGGTAGGTGTCCGGCGGCAGGGTCAGGCGGTACTTGCCAATCATTGACGCTTCCAGTTCCCACCGGCGCACGGCGGCCTGGGTCCGGTCAACGCGGCTGGTGCCTTGCCTGCTGTCTGTCCGCAACCGCCGCCACTGGGCCACCAGGGGCGCCGCCGGGCCGAAGGCGAACTCCTCATCGTGCTGTTCCTCCAGGGTAACCACTCCGGCATCGGGCATACCGGGCCGGCGCCGGGGCACTGTCCAATCCTTAGCCACGCCGTCGGCCCGGTTATGTCCATGGGCATCGTCGGCATCAGCGTCAGCACCGACAACTTCAGCAGCGTCGCCCGACTGGCGGCGGTCTTCCAGCGCGGCAAGGCTGCGGGTCAATTCCTCCAGCTGGCGCGCCTGTTCATCCGCCAACTCCCGCAGTTCGGCGTTTTCGTCCTCCAGCTCAGCCACCCGCTGCCGCAGGGCCGCCACGCCTTCGTCCGGCGGACCGTCGCCATCCCCTGCTTCACCACCGCCGACACCCCTTCGTTCCCGGAACTCCACCAGTGCCCGCCGCATCCGCCGGGAGACCTGCCGGGAGTCGCAGCAGAGGGCCAGGGTGCGGTAGTTCACCCCCAGAACCCCGGCGGCGGGCACCCGGCCCCGAGCATCCACCAGGGCGTCCAGCAGGTCCAATAGGGCGTCGTCCGATAGGGGCGGGTGCGGGTCCGGCTCCGTTCCGGGGTCGCACTCGGCCACCGGGGCGGCGGCGTCATCGTGGTTCAAGGCTTTCACCATGGGTCAAAACTACAATCCGCGCACTGCAATCTCTGCAATATTGTGATTATAGAGCCGCAGTAAATTGCTCGCCCTGAAATCCCCAAGTACCGCCTCCAACGCCCCATTCCCTGTAGGAAATTCCCTCAAATTGTATTCTGCAATCTTTTCTTTTTTCCTTACAGGGCGCCCACTGCGGGAAACCGCCGGACAGGATCGCAGTTTGACACGTCGGGGCCTCCGGCGAGAGTCCCGCCGAGCCGCCTCCCCCGGCGTCGGAACAGTCACCGGCGAGACCATCAAATGGCCCGGATCGATTTCCCGGCGGCGTCAATCGGGGTAGAGTGGATCACCCGGCCTATTCTTGCGTAGCCGGTCTGTCATAACGAGAAGCGAATTGACCCGGTGAATTGATTGGTTGAGTAAGCATCCATAAGTAGAGTCCATCATGCCCTCAGGATCTTGGTGGCGGCGTTATAGTACTTGTCGGGTCCCTGCGGGCGTCAGGCGCACCAGCTCTAACCCGTTTGAACGCAAGAGGCACCGTTTCGGGGACGCCCGTAGAGTCACCGGACGTGGGCTCTGTTGGTCTCTCTTACATCGTCCAGGAAGCCCATAACTCTGACCAGCGTCGCCGAATGGCCCTCACTCTCCGGCACGATGATTTCGGCGGCGACGATCACCTCTTCCTCGAAGTCATGCCAATGGATCCTCACCTCGTCGTGGTGCTGAGTCCCCGCCTTTTCGGCCACGCCGTCATAGAGCTTCTCGATCGCCATTGAGCGAGTCGCCAATACCGGATATATGTTGTCCCAGTAGTGGTCTGCCCCGACGGAGTCAATGTATCCTTGGGTGTACGCGTCCAGTTCGCCGCGTTCGTAAGCGCCGCGTGCCCACTCATTGCTCTCCGCCAATTCCTCCTGGGTCACTTCGTAGCCGAGTTCCTTGGCTTTCTGATGCAGGACGTGTTCCTGAATCAAGCTGGCCAGGGCGACGTTCTCGTCACCCCATTTCAGGACCAGGTTGTGTCGCGCTTCCAGGTAGTCGGTTGGCAGGCCCGGATTCTCGCCGAATCCCTGCAACTCTCTTTCTGCCATTTCTTTCGAGTGTTGAAGGTGCAGCACAGCTTCCTGTAGTTCCCGTGCGCTGATCGACGAGTTTCCGGCGATGGCAACCACCACGTCTTCTTCGCTGGAGTCGGATGCCGTTGCCTGCCCGCTCCAGTAGTCGTCCGACCAGAAGGCGCGGGCTCCTATGGCCGCGCCCCCAACAAGCAATGCAACAACCACGAGTATGACCACCACCACGGAAGTCCGTGTCGCTATCTTTCGCTTGAATATAGGCATTGCTCATAGCCTTCCTTTGCGTTCGGTAGGTTCCGCCACCTACCAGAGTGTCCACTCGGACTCTAACGCCCTATTCGTGCTGAATCGAATCCCTACTCGAAGGTCGACGCGTCTTCACCCAGCCACGCGACGATCAGGGCATTCAGCGTTCCGTCGGCCTTCATTGCCGCCAGCCCGTCATCGAACTTATCCTTCAATTCGCTGCCGGGGCGTACGCCCATCCCCAAGCCCCGGTCCAGCAGCGCCCGCGGCCCCGCCATCTCCAGCAGTCCCCGGCGCAGCGCCAGCTTCTGCACCGCGTAGCCGTGGTCCACCATAACCGCGTCCACTTCGCCACTCAGCACCGTGTCCGCCACGTCCAAGTCGTGGTCGAGGGGAACAAAGGGTATGCCCTGTTCCGATAGGTAATCGGAAAATATGGTGTTGGCCGAAACCCCGATCCTGCCCCGGACGGCTGCGTCGCCCTCTCCCACCCGGACCAGGTACACCGATGGCGTGGGCGGATAGTAGGCTTGGGTGAATTCGATCAGCCGCTCCCTTTGTTCGGTGATGCTCATACCGGCGAGGACGACGTCGAACTCTTCATCCAGCAGGTGCGGGATCAGCGTCTCCCACTCGTTCAGAACCCACCGGCACTTCAAACCGGCCCGGCGGCACAGGTCGTCTCCCAGCGCCCGCTCCAAGCCGTCGATCTCGCCCTGGTCGTTGACGAAGTTGAAGGGGTGATAGTTCCCACCGGTGGCGATCACCACCGTATCCGACTCACCGCAACCCACCGCAGACAGAACCATCGCTGCCAGCAGAATGCCCCCAACTGCGCGCGTGAACCAACTTTTCAACGTCAATGCCTCCATTGGCTGTGGCCGTCATAGCGGAGCCCCGACCGGGTAACCGGCCGACCAATCGCTGCGTTCATTCACAATGACCAAAAAGCCACGATGGTGGTGGTGGTGGCGGCGCCCACTGCCGGAGCGTCGCCATTGGAGACCAGCCGAAGGAGCGCAGGCCGGTCCCTCTCGCCCACTATCGCCCAGTCGAGTCGCGCCAAATGGCCGCACCGGTCGCCCCTGCCGTGAGTGGGAACAGGACGTTCACCACGATCCAAACCAAGCCCGTGGTCGAATTGTCGCCATCGGCTCCGGCAATCTCCATGAACCAGTTGCGGAAGAACAACAGCGCCACCCCGACGGTCAGGTACAGGCAGAGGCTGGCCGTCAGGGAACGCAGGTTTGGAGCGTCGCCGCGTTCGCCCGCCTTGACCTCAAACTTTCGGCGGGCGTTGAGCACCAGGGCGGCGACCAGCGCGACGGCCATGAGGTAATTGGCCACGTCCCACACGCCATGCGCGTCAAAGAACGGGTTGACGACGAACCACGCCGCCACGAAGACGGCCGTGCCCATCAGGTACGCGCCGAGCAGTTTCCGGAAGGCTATCAGCAACTTTCTGTCCCTCCCAATGGCCCACGAAACTTGCTCATACTATTCCACGCAATCCCGCCCCCCGACATTCTACCCCTTTTGCCCGACACCCGTTCGGCTGGAGGCCACCCCGACGCGGGCGGAGACTGAGTTTCGCCGCCTCCGCCCACACCACAAAATTGCTTGCAACATAGTGACACTCCGGGCATTACACTCAGCGAGTTTCTCCGCGACAATAGAACATTGGACCGTCACTTCCGGAGACGCTCAGCTTGAAAACCAAACCGCCGGAACCGCCGGCGCGGACCGAGCACAACACCCAGGACGAACCAACCCTCGACGACGCCATCCGCGACTACGTGCGCACCTACGCCCTGTGGCACGGGAGACCCCAGGCCGTCCGGCATTTCGGCGTATCCCGCCATACCCTGTGGCGCTGCCTGGACCGGGGACGCCTGGGCCGTGCCCTGCCCAGGGCGGTGATCGATGCCGTCGGCGACGATCCCGACGTCATACAAGCGGCGACGTGGGCCATGACCGCCGTCCGCCAGGTCCAGCGCCGGGCCACCGCCAATCCCAGGCCCTTGGCCGAGATCCTGGTAGACACCCTGCGGATGCTGTGCGCCGCGCCCCTGGCCACCGTGGACGAACTCTTCGCCTTCGGCAAGATTCCCAAGACCACCCTGCGCCGCCGACTGGCGAAGCTCGCCGGTCTCGGCCTGGCGGACTCCGTTTCCCACCACCTGGGCGCCCTGGGTCCAAACCCGAAGCAACGCCACTTCCCCACGGAGCGGGGCATCGAGGCCGCTGCCAGGGTGGAACACGGCACGGAACGCTTCCTCAGCGAGTACCCGGTCTCCCGGGAATGGTTCCGGCTGCTCACCGAACGCCTGGACGCCGTGGCCGTCCTCTACCACCTGGCCGCCATGATCGCTCACGCCGACCCTGAGCATCAACCCGTCCGGGTGGACCATCACCGCCAGGGACCCTACGACCTGCTGATCACGCTCTCCGGCGGCCGTTCGGTGGGCGTCGTGCGCCAGGGGCCGATGCTGTCCTCGGCCAACCTGCGCTACCGCCTGCGCACATTGGAGCGGCTCCACGTCCGTCAGCTGCCCACGGCGACTCTGGTATTGACCCACTCGGACCAGGCCACCCGCCGGGCCTTCCGCGCCCTGGGCAACCCCGACGAGCACCGCAGCGCCTTCGTCGCCACCGAGGGGGAACTTCTGGCGGGAGACGCGCAGGCCCCGGTGTGGCAGCAGTGCGGCGGCGGCGTCAACCGCTTCCGGCCCGAGACCATCAACCCCGACCTGTCCCTGGACGACGTCCTGGACTGGGTGGGAAAGCGGGCGGAGCGCATCGCCGACCGTCGCCGCAAGCTGGGCCTGGCCCCGGACGACCACCCGTCGCCCGACCCGGACGAGCTCTATCCCAGCCGGATGCGGGCGTTGATGCCCAACCCTGTTGAGCAGGTGAACAGCTCCCTGTCGGTGAAACTCACCCGTGCTGAAAGGCAGGTTCTGGACCTGCTGGCCGCCTGGCCCCTGTGTACCACGGAACAGCTCATGGGGCTGCTGGGCGGCGTCACCCGCCGCCGGGCCAACCAGGTGCTCCGTTCCCTGGCGGACCACGGACTCATTCGAGCCGATGGTGATTTACACCTGCTCACCGACGAAGGGTTGACCTGGCTGGCCCGCCGGGACCGGGCCTCCGTGGGGCAGGTCCTGGACCGCTGGACCGCCGAACCCGCATTCTCCGATCCCCGGATCTACGCCGGCACCGCCCTGCGCGCTATGACCTCCCAGCCCGATCACCAGGCCGCCCTGACCACCCTGGCCGCCGCTCTCACCGCCGAGTGCGCCCGCAGCAGGGTCTACGGCGTCCTGGACCTGCTGCCCACCTCCCGCTCCGCCGTGGGCTACTGGCACCACGACACCAGCTACGTGGTCCACCCCGACCTGTCCTTCATCCTGGACCTGCCGGAGGGATACCGCCACTGCTTCCTGGAATACGAGCGCCGGGCCACCACACCCCGGCGAGTGCGCGCCAGGCTGGAGAACTACCGGCGCTACTTCCAGAGCGGCTACGCCCGCCACGACCACGGCGGAGAACTGCCCCTGGTGCTGTTCGTCTTCGAGAACGGGGACGACGAGGACGCCTTCATGGACGCCGCCAGTTACATTGATCACGCCCCCTTCGCCAGTTCCAACCTGGAGACCATCGCACAACATGGCATCCTGGCTGACACGTGGCTGCCGCCCGCCCCGGAGCCCTGGGAAAGGCTGAAATTGGGGCGACTGGTCAAAGTGCAACTTTTCCGGTGATGCGGCTCCCGGGGTTTCCTGTAGAGGGAGGACGAACCAATAGGGCTGACAGGGGTTTTCACCCTTCTCAACCTTGTCTGTTCCCAAAAGCCCGTTCGATTGCATTCTGTTGCAGAAATCGGGGTATTACGGAGAGAGACACCGGCCTCGCTACCACGAACGAAAAAGTCGCTGGCACGTATGACACATAAGGATTGACCCATAAATGAAACGCAATGACACAAATGGAGGTGCGGATATGAGACTGCTGCCCAAGGCGGAAGCCTGTCGGGAACTGGGGGTATCCCTGTCAACGCTGAACCGGCGCATCGCCGCCGGGGAGGTGCCGGTAAAGAGGGTGCCGCGCGGACGGCGGCACCGGGTATACGTGATGCTAGACGGCGACCCGCCGGGGAACGGCAAGGGCGCTAATTCGGAGTTGGCCGTGGTCCGGGAGCGGATTCGCGTCCTGGAGGAGCAGGTGGAGTTGTTGCAGGGACAGCTTGAGCAGGAGCGGCAGCGCAACGACGGGCCGGTGAGGAAGTTGAAGGCGGCGCATGACCGGCGCTATTCCGGGTGGCGGTTCTGGCGACGGAGCGACGACCATCGCGCCTTGACCGGGCCAGCCGGACGTGGGATGATGGACAGTAAGACAATCTAGTATAGCAACCGCCAATGCGAGAGACCATGCCCCCACGACGCATATCACGGACCATCACATTCTCCCTGCCACCGGAGATGTTCCAAGAAGTGCAGCAGGTGAAGGACGAAGAAGGCCGCGACATGAGCGAGTTGGTGCGCGAGGCCCTGCGCCTTTACATGGAAGACCGGGAACTGCGCCGTGAACAACTTCGGGAACGGCTGCGCTCCCGACAGACCGAACACGACGATGACCAGATTGGGAGAGACCCGTCCAAATGAGCGACCTCAACCTGAGATACCTCGGGGTCCTGGTGCAGAGTTTTGCCATATTCGTGGCCATCTCTATCTTGCTGGGACGGATATATTCTCTCTCCTATTTTGACGCATTGGAAATCCCGGCTTCAGAGATTCGACTGGAACTGACCGAATATTCGGTGGCCTCACCGGAAGTCGCCATTTATGGCATTGGCTTCTCGGCCATAGTGGCAGTCTATTTCTTGCTCCCGTGGAGCTCGGTGCTGACGCCATCCCCCTGGTGGACAAGAGTCATTTTGGGAGCGATCCTCTTTCTCCTGGGGTTAAGTCCGTGGATCTATCTGATCAATTATTCCGTCAACCCATCAGACCTCAACACCAAATTCATAACGCTGCTGATGTTATTGAACACAGCCCTGACTCTCTTTGGTGCAGCAATCATCAATTCTGGAATTCAGGCCATGGTGCCGCAGGCTGAGGCTGCAAGAGCGTTACGTAACGCTATCACACCACTGATTGTCGCGCTGTATATAGGATCGTCGCTGTGGCTGATGACAGAGTGGTCGTCCACCATGGGAAAGGTGGACGCAGCGTTAACCTTGGCGGGTGCGCCGACTGCCAGAATCGAGTTGTCGGCGTCTTCCGTCAATGGCCGACAAGGGCAGGGCTCGGACGATTATGGTGCTAGTTTTCCGAGTCATGACTTCAAGGTGGTGATGATTAGCGACAAGTTTGTCTACTTGCGCCGCTCAGCGGATTCCGAACCATCCAAAGAGCATTTGTATGCTCTACCGATTGAAGACGTAGCAAGCATCCTTTACATATCCGATTGAGGCCATCACTGAGAGTTTTGGAGGTCTGGCATATGAATGAACGAAACGACCTGATACCAGCGGCGCTCTACGCCCGCGTTTCCAGCGACCGCCAGGACGTGGACCTCTCCGTCGCCGCTCAACTCCGCGCCCTCCGCGACTACGCCGAGCGCAACGGCTACTCCATAGCCCGCGAGTACGTGGACGAGGCTGAGAGCGGCAGAATCGCCGACCGCCCCCAGTTCCGCAAGATGCTGGACGAGGCCAACAAGCCGGAATCGCCCTTTAGCGAGATTTTAGTCTGGAAATTCTCGAGGTTCACCCGGAAGAGGGAGCACGCCGTAGCCTTCAAGTCCATGCTCCGCAGGAAGGGCATCCGCGTCGTCTCCATCACCGAGCACGCCGACGACTCACCCACCGGCAAGCTCATGGAGGCCATCATCGAGTCAGTGGATGAATTTTATAGCGAAAATCTTGCCGAAGAGGTGTACCGGGGAATGCGGGAAGCCGCCTCCCGGGGCTTCTGGGTCGCCAGCCGCGTCCCCTACGGCTACCGCAAGCTGATGGTCCAGGACGGGGCCAAGAAACGCCCCACCCTGGAACTGGACCCGGCCACGGCTCCGGTGGTTCAGCGCATCTTCAACCTGGCCGAGTCCGGCAAGGGCATCCTGGACATCACCCGCACCCTCAACGACGAGGGCATCGCCAACCCCACCGGAAGGCCCTGGTCCAAGAACGGCGTCCACATCATCCTGCGCAACGAGACCTATACCGGCACTCTGACCTGGGGGACTTCGGCCAAGCACAAGGGGGAGCCGGTGCGCGTGGAGCAAGCCTTCCCCGCCATCATCACCAAGACCCAGTTCCGCAAGGTGAACAAGCAGTTGAGCTCCCGCGCCCCCAGGCAGGCGCATCCCCGGCGGGTGGCCAGTTCCTACCTGCTCAGCGGGATGGTCAAGTGCAAGGCCTGCCGCCGGGCCATGTCCGGCCAGGACTCCAAGAGCGGCCAGTTCGCCTACTACGTCTGCCAGTCGTTGATGAAGCGGGGCAGCGGCGCCTGCGACTGTCCCCGGCTCAACGCTCGCCGCTTCGAGGAGATGGTGGTTGACCGCATCCGGGACAACATCCTCACCGAGTCCAACATCCGCGAGTTGGTCAGGCTGGTGGACGAGGAGATGGACGGCATCGCCAGGGAGCAGCGGCAACGGCTGGAAACCGCCGAGGCGGAACTGGCCGACGTGAAGCGCCGGCTGGACCGGCTCTACAACCTGGCGGAGACCACCGACCTGGACGTGGACGACTTCATGCCCCGCATCCGGGAACACCGGGAGCGGCAGCAGAGGCTGGAGGAAACGACCGAGGATGCCCGGGTCATGCTGTCCCAGCGGAGAGTGGTCCTGGACGATGTGGAGACCATCACCGCCTACTGCGAGGACCTGAGCGGGTATTTGCGGGAGAGCGAACTCACCGAGCGGCGGGCCTTCATCGAGTCCTTCGTGAGGGAGATCGTGGTGGAACCCGGCGGCGCGTTGGTGCGCTACGCAATCCCCATGCCCGAAGATAGTCCCATAGGGGGAAAAGACGCCGAGGAGATGGCTTTGCACTCCCCGGTACTGTCTACGGTCAAGTCTGGTGGGCCGGACTGGACAAAATCAAGAACCGAGGCCGATTCCGACGTCACCCCGTCCTGGGGCATGGGGATAGTGTACGTCAGCACCGCCTCGTCCTCCACGATCTCGATGCCCTGCACGAAGTTGCGGATCAACGCCTTCCGCTCCGGGAACGTCCCATCCTGGAAGAGTGCGCGGAAGTCCGCCACGTACCCCTTGATCTCCTTTGACGTGGGCAACTCCGCCCGCCGCTGCTCCAACTGGAACTCGGCCTCCTCCCGCGCCGCTACAAGCTGGTCCTGTCGGCTCTTCAGGGACAGGATGCGGGGCGAGAGGACCTCTATCGGCAACTGCTGGGTCTCCAGGGCCTGGTAGAGGTTCTCCAACCGGGTATCCACGTCGGACAGCTCGCTGTTGATGGCGGTCAGCCGGCCGTTGACCTCGCCAGCCAGGTTGTCGATCTCCTCGGCCACCAGGGTCACCAACTCGGTGATGGTCTCCTCCGTCAGCATCCGCTCCCTGACCTTCTCGATCACCAGGTCCTCCACCTTGCTGGCGTTCAGGTAGCGCCCGTTGCTGCACGCCCCCGCTCCCTCTCTAAACAGGCTGGAGCAGACGTAGTAAGCGAACTGGCCGCTCTTGGCTCCCTGGGCGGAGTAGGACCTGCCGCACACCCCGCAGCGGAGGAGCCCGCTCAAAAGGTACTGGCTGCCCACCCGCGCGGGCCGCTGCACCGTGGGCGCCCGCTGGTGGAGTCCCTGCTGCACGGCGTCGAACAGCTCCCGAGACACCAGGGCGGGCCAGGCGTTCTCCACCCTCACCGGGTCCCCCGCCTTCTCGTCCTTGCTCTTCACTCCCCACACTGCCGTGCCGGTGTACGCCTCGTTGGTCAGCAGGTAGTGGACCACGTTCTTCTGCCAGCGCCGTCCCCGGTTGGTGATGCCCCGGCCGTTCAGCTCCTTGCAGATCTCCGCGAGGCCGTTGCCCCGGCGGGAACTCTCGAATATCTCCCTGACTATCGGCGCGGCCACTGGGTCCACCTCCAGGGTGGGACGTTCCTTCACCCCGTCGCTGACCTTGACGCGGGTGTAGCCGAAGGGTGCCTTGGACCCCAGGAAGAAACCACGGGAAGCGGCCTCCCGCATTCCCCGCGTCACTTCTTGCCCAAGATTCTCGCTGTAATATTCGTCCACCGACTCGATGATGCCCTCCAGCAGCCTGCCAGTGGCGTTGTCCTCGGCCTGCTCGGTGATGGAGACGACGCGGATGCCCTTGCGCCGCAGCTGGGCCTTGAACGCCACGGCGTGCTCACGTTTCCTGGTGAATCTGCTGAATTTCCAGACAAGAATCACCTGGAAGGGGGCCTTGGGTTTGCTGCCCTCGTCGATCATCTTGCGGAACTGGGGCCTATCGGCGATCCGGCCGCTCTCGGCCTCGTCCACGTACTCGCGGGCCACGGAGTAGCCGTTGCTCTTGGCGTAGTCCCTGAGCGCCCTGAGTTGAGCGGCCACGGAGAGGTCCACGTCCTGGCGGTCGCTGGAGACCCGGGCGTAGAGAGCCGCCGGGGTGAGGGGTTGTACCTGTTTTCTCATCCTGTCCTCCTTTGGTATGAAATGTTCTGGTCAGAGTCATTGGCGGTCGACGATGTAATTCTCTGCGATGGGGTGTTATTTCTCACTCGCACGCCAACTGTCGTAAGTGCGCTGAACATCTAGGAGGAATAGCTTCATGTTATCGAGAGCTTCCTCACAAAACGGCCGAGTCAATTCCAGACTAACTCCTCCACCAGAAGCAATTTGTTTTTGCTTGGCATAATCAGTGATACTCCCTCTGCGGGGAAGAGAGCCTCCCTCATGCATTATCTTGTTCCTGATAGTTCGGTATTTTGTGATCTCCTCCCATGTCGAGGTTCCAGAAGGGAAGCCAACGCCGAGTTTTCTCAGGTATTCCTTCGCATTGTCCGTAGCCGAAGAAGACTTTAGGTCTTTAACGGAGAAAGGGTTCTTGCTACGTCTCCGAGCATTCTCACAAATTCGCAACAGATGATGCTCAAACAATGCGAAGGAAGCAGAAAAGAACGAGTTCATCAGGATGTACCTGAACTGCTGACGCTCAGCATACTCTTCAGAATGGAACTCGTAGAAAATACTCCGCTCATCCTCATCTTTTATCTGTTGGGCTTGTCGTTCTACAGCCTGGGTCCAATCTTGCAGGGTTCCCTCTACGTGCGGCTCTAACAAAGCCATAAACCCGGCATAGAGGTCAAAGTTGTACCTGATTAAGCCACTATCTAATCCCAGTTCAATTGTGGGCATGTGATAGGTCCTCCTTTTATTTGATGCTGTGATATGCCTTTGACGTTCTTTACTCCCTTTTTGCGAGCTCGTTGCTTAGGTCGGCCACGAAGTAGGTAATCGGCGATTGTTAGGCTTCCAATGCGGTTACTCGGACTTCATCGTACCAAATACTCTTTACAGAACCCTCCACCAGGGAACGGCCAGAACGTCCGGCACAATCCAGTCAAGCATTTCTCCGGCGTGTAGCAATATCCCAGCTCTCGCTCTTTCTCCATACTCGGTTCGAAAGGTCCTCAGGTGGGGTACATCTCGGAGGCGCGGCCTAGTCGTAGCCTTGACCTCAATGGGTAACAGTTGGTCCTCAGCCTCGATTACGAAGTCCACTTCCTCGCCTATCGTGGTGCGCCAGTAGAATACATCGGCCCGGCCAAGTCGGGTGTCCCGCCAGGTTAGCAGGTCGTGCAGCACCAAGTTCTCCAAGTGCGCCCCTCGCGGTTCCTCTTCCTGAGTAAGATGCAGTGCCACCCCGGTATCACCCCAATACACCTTCGGCGACTTGATCAGTCGCTTGGTGCGGTTGACTGCGTAGGCGGGAAGCCGCACCAGCAAATAAGACGTTTCCAGGAGATTTAGGTAGCGATGCACGGTGGGTTGGGGAAGGGCCACATCCCGGCCCAACTCTGCCTGGTTGACCAGTTGTCCCATGCGGAGGCAGGCTGCCCGCATCAACCGACGGAAGTCGGGCAATGCCGAGATGGATGAGAGTCCCTGCAAGTCCCTTTCCAAGTAGGTGCGCACGTAACCGTCAAACCAGATTTCCCGGGCCTGATCTGAATCCAGATGGAGTGCCGGAGAAGGGAACCCTCCCCGGCGCGCCAGTAACCGCCAGTCCTCCGATTGGTCCGGGTGGGCAGCTACTAGGTCAGGCCAATCTTTGTCTTGCGCTCCCAGTAGTTCCTCCCACAGACCTCCGCGCCCCAAGCCCCGCTGCTCACGCCGGGTCATTGGCCACAAAGTTAGGTAGCTGGCCCTTCCCGCAAGCGATTCGGACACCTGGCGCATCAGAAGCAGGTTGGCCGAGCCGGTTAAAAGGAATCTCCCCGGCTGGCGCTGGCGGTCAATAGCACGCTTCACCGCGTGCAGAAGGTCAGGTTCTCGTTGCACTTCGTCGATGGTAACTGGTTGGTTCCCTCCCAGCAGGACTTCCGGGTCGCGGCGGGCCGCGTCCAGTACGTCCAGGTCGTCCAGGGTGAAGAAGCGGCGACTGCCGGAGGTCAGTTCTTGGGCCAAGGTGCTCTTGCCCGTCTGCCGGGCTCCCGTGACCACCACAGCGGGCATGACCCGGAGACGATCCTCAAGGCTGGGAACGACTAGTCGTGGGAGCGTAGCTTCTAACATATGCTCAATGATAATCATTCATAATACGAATTACAAGTCTGGTGGGCAGATGATTGTTTCGTTCCTTTGCCACCATGGCCCGGCAATTCGTGCAAAGCAGCCTTGTGACTCAACGGTTCAGACAGATTCCAAAAGCGTCTCGTGAACAGAGGACACGGCACGCTGGCACGACCTCTTGGCAACCAACTTCCACCATTGACCCTCGTGCTGGGCACCTTTAGGTGGAGTGCCCGGTCGGGCAAGAATTGCTCGACCCGGCACTCCTATTCAGCGTTATCTCGACCTTCCCATCGGCGATTTGGCGGAAGCTTGCCCCAATCCAAGAGGAATTGCCTGAGCGGCACCGATACCACGCTGCTGAATAGGACCCCAACGACAGTAGCGGATACCGCCGACCAGGTTTCCCCATTCGGGAACTCTCTGGGAACTGCGACCGCCAGTAGGATGAGTGGCAGAAAGAGCACCAACATCGAAAGACTTTCCATCAGGGGCGCCACGGTGGGGCACTGTCGCCACCGTTCCGCACCCGCCAACAGCGCCCATCCCAGCAAGGCCAAGACAACACCTATAATGAGGACCAGTACAAAGGGGACCAACAAGTAGTTAATCCTATCGCCAGCCGGAATCTCCTCCATAACCAAGTAGAACAAGGCTAGGGCCATCGCGGGCACGATTCCGAATCCCAGTAGCCGCTTCATCCAGACCAGTTTCGTGAAAATGAACAAGACCGGGAGGGATATGAACAGCATACTGCCGTTTATTCTCAGGAAATTCAGGTCGTACTCCTCGCCTACCGCAACCGCGAGAGCAACAGTAATTACCGATACAGACGCCAGAATTCCCAGGTTGACTCGGCGGCTCTCGGGTGTGCCACCTTTTGCGTCCAAAAACAGCAAAAACGGAATCGCCGCATACAGCAGATTTAGTACAATCTTGTTTAACAGACCGTCCAACAGGTCGAAACACCAGAGGAATGTGGTGAACGCCGCTAGACCGATTAAACTTATCCAAAGGTTGGTGGTTACTCAGGTTGGTGGTTACTCGCTGGTGAGTCTCTCCCCAAGAATGACCAGCTAGCTGGGAAACCTTGTCGGCAATGGAACGCATATCTTTCGGCCTCCGTTTCGGTGATAGGTGCGGTGACAGTCGCCAAGCCTAGATTCGTTAGACCAGACGGTTCCATGACCTGCCAAGTCTGACCCGCTTCAATGGTATCTCTACAGTGACTTTGTTGCAGGAGGCAAGTCACCCTGTCACGGGATGGATTTTGGGCTAGAGGGAAGCGGGATTGCCGGTTTCGGAAATTGTCCCTCTCCAATCCGGGATGGATTGGTCAGCCGGGGCCGTAGTCCACCGGCGACACCCTCACGATTGCCAGAACCGCCACCAGGAACCGCGCCGCCCCTGCGCCATAGCCGTTTGCGCCGCATTCAGCTCGTCCACCAACTCCGCGTCTCGTTGCCGTTCCATTTCAAGCTGTCCTTGCAACAAATCCACCTGCCCCTCCAGGCCGCGAATCCGCTCCCGGGCCATCGCCAACGCCGGATCAGTAGCCTCTCCGTTCCCCGGCGGGTCGTCGTCCAGCATCACGTACACCCAGTGCCGCCGTCCTCGCGGCTCCCGTCTAACCGGCACCTCCCCGGCGGCGATGCGCCGGTTCAGCGTGGACAGAGACAGCTTCAGTTCCCGGCAGGCTTCCGCCTTGGTCAGCAGTCGCATTGCCTCACCTCCCATCGTGTCATCATGTTTCATTTACGGGTCAATCCTTATGTGTCATACGTGCCAGCGGCTTTGCCGTCCACCAGAGCCGGGCCAATGCTTCTCCCCCGAACGTCCCGATTTCTGCAACAGAATGCAAGCCGGAGGCTTTTGGGGTCAGACAGGAATAAGACAAGAAAAAACCCTGTCACTTGCGTTTGTTTGTGGCCTCCCTATAGGAAACACCGGGAGCCACATCACCGGCAAAGTTGCACCTTGACCAGTCGCCGCAATGGCAGCCTCTCCCAGGGTTCCGGCGCGGGCGGCAGCCACGTGTCAGCCAGGATGCCCCGCTGGGCAATGGTCTCCAGGTTGGAGCTGGCAAAGGGGGCGTGATCGACGTAGCTGGCGGCGTCCATGAAGGCGTCCTCGTCGTCGGGGGTCTCGAACACGAACAGCACCAGGGGCAGGTCCCCGCCGTGGTCCCGGCGGGCGTAGCCGCTCCGGAAGTAGCGGCGGTAGTTCTCCAGCCTGGCGCGCACTCTCCTGGGCGTGGTGGCCCGGCGCTCGTATTCCAGGAAGCAGTGGCGGTAGCCCCCGGGCAGGTCCAGGATGAAGGAGACGTCGGGGTGGACCACGTAGTTCTTGTCGTGGTGCCAGTAACCCACGGCGGAGCGGGAGGTGGGCAGCAGGTCCAACGCCGCAGTCCCGGCTGCGGGCGCAATCAGCGGCCTGGGTGGTCAGGGCGGCCCGGTGGTCCGGCGTAGGTTCTGCTAATTGATCGGACTCTCATCGCCTGACGCTAGCCTGAACTTAGGGAACCTCTGAACAAATATTGGGATGTGTCATACTGGCATACTGAAGGCAGAGGAGCTCATGGGGAAGGAGGACAGTATGACGGACCAGGCCAGCTTCGCCGATTTGGAATACCAGGGCAAGAAGCGCCGGACCCGTCGAGAAGTCTTCCTGGAACGAATGGAGTCCCTGGTACCCTGGGAGAAGCTGGAGGGGCGTATCCGGCCCCGCTACTTCTCATCGGAGAGAGGTCGGCGGCCTTACTCCCTGCCGGTGATGCTGCGGGTGCATATCGTGCAACTGTGTTACAACCCCCGCCTTCGCGGGGGCAGGCTCTCAGTGATCCGGCCATGGAGGACTTGTTGTACGAAGCGGAGTCGGTGCGACGCTTTGCTGGACTGAGGTTGACGGAGTCCCTTCCCGACGAGAGTGCCATCCTGCACTTTCGCCACCTGTTGGAGCAGCATCAACTGGGTCAGGGACTGTTTGAAGAGATTAAGGGCCACTTGGAAGAGCAAGGGGTACGGCTGCGGGAGGGAACCATCGTGGACGCCGCCATCATTGAGGCGCCGTCGTCCACCAGGAACCGCGCTGGGGAGCGGGACCCGGAGATGCGTCAGGTGAAGAAGGGCAACCAATACGACTTCGGGATGAAGCTGCACATCGGGGTGGACGCGAAGACGGGGATAGTCCACAGCCTGAGCGCCACCTCAGCCAACGTGCATGACGTGACCGAAGCCCACCGGTTGTTGCACGGCGGGGAGAAACAGGTGTGGGGAGACGCAGGCTGCATTGGAGTGCGGAAACGGCCGGAGAATCGGGAGTTGGCGGTGGAGTGGCAGGTGGCGATGAAGCCGGGCCAGCGGCGAAAGCTGGAGCCGGACAGTCCGGCGGCGCTGAGGGAAAAGGCTAAGGCCTCCATACGGGCCAAGAGCCTGCCCCCGAGCCCCATCGGGGGTACGCTACCGAGGCCTGGCCAAGAACACTGAACGGATGGCGCTACTGTTGGGGCTGTCCAATCTGGGACGGGCTCATGGCTTGATGGCTGCCTGACCCAGGAACGGTATGTCCCATTGGCCCTGACCACCCCTGAAGCAGGGGTCTGGAAGGGTCAGAAAGATCCAAAAGAGAACTAATCGGCGGGACCTGTGCCTCGCCACAAATCAAAATGCCTATATAACCCCATTGTTCAGAGTGTCCTTAGACCTCGTTCTTCGTTTGCCAATCGACAAATAAGCGGACACAAAAAAATACGGTTCTCATGGACGGCCGATTTGGAGACAGCCGGGGTCGAATAAGAGACGGCGGGCAGTGGGTCGTGGTTAGGAGTGTGAGCCTACAGGCGGTAAGCCCATCTACCGGGGCTTTGTCAGACGGGAGAGGGCACTATGAGCCAGCCACCCGCCGAAGAACGTTGCTGATGCCCGGCCATCGTATATGATGGTGAGCATTACGGGGAACAAGTAGGGGTCGGAGTCGTGCCACCGTGAACCGTGTATGGTCGTTGCGACATAGAGTCCGACCAACAAACTGGTGGGGAAGAATGCTACGTAACTGGGGTGAGGCGATAGCCAGCCAGCCAGGAGGGGGGAATCGTCAGCGCGGTTCCTCCCACCACCATAGCTTGCCAAGAGTTGTCTGGTCTATCCAGTACGAGGAAGGCCAGAACGAAACTTGCGCTCGTGACCAGGGATAGGCCGAGCGTCGCCAGGAAGCGGCGTTTAGCGGGGTACGCCCTTATCCTGTGCAGCAACTAACGTTCCTCAACCTCTTGAAGTAGTACCGTCCACTCCCACGGCGAGGCGCCGTCGCCCGTCGGGTAGTCGAACACACCGTCGCTTCCGGGTCGAACCCCGGGGATGATGGCGAACTCGAAGGTACTGGCGTTGGCCGAGACAGGGCCGAAGGACCATTCATGATCCACTCCGTCTGCCGTCATCCGATAACCGTGCCCCCCCAGGACGTGCCAGGCGCCTCCATCTAGCCTGTAAAATGCCGTCAGGTCGGCAATGTCTCTCTTCAAGGCCGTTATTTGCCCACCGACAGGAGTGGGTGTGGGTGTGACCTGGGATGAGACCAAGGGTGTGGGCGTGCTCTGGGATGAGACGAAGGGAGTGGGTGTGACAGCAAGGGCAGGTCCGGGCTCCTCTGAGCCGTTTGCCAGAGGCTCAGCCAACGCCATTATGCGCGTTTCCTCCAGGGTGAAATGTACAGAGTCCAGCGTGATCCTGACCCCGTACCCCTCCAGTGCCTTGCCCACGACTACGCTCCCCTCAAGCGCCCCCTCGGGCGGAATGACGACGAAGAGGATGCCGCTGTTCAGTCCTAACCGTGTCTGGCCGTGCTCAGGTATGCCCGGCGTATGGGCGATTTGAAACCGTATCCCCAAGCTATACCTGCCGGGCTGGAGACCGGCGCTCACGCTGGGTGACACTGTCGCCAAGACGACAAGTTCCTCACCAGGTTCCATGCGGTCAGGCGGTCCACCACCGATCTGGAGTTTCAATGGGACCGGTTCCTCGACTCGCTTATCCACATCGGTCAGGGTCATCGTCGTGGGGAAATCGCTGAACACGGCGGGCTTGTCCCAAACGTTCCTGAGCTCCAGGGTGACCGTGACCGGCTCACCGGGCGCTATTAGACTCTGATCTGCCTTCCACCCTTGTCCGAAGATTGTGGGTGAAGGCCCGCGACCGCGAGCCACAGTTGTACTCGTCTCAGGCGGAGGTGACGCCTCCCATGGCGGACGGGCCTGGAACAGCAGGAACACGTCGTCATCCGTCCGCATGAAGAGACTGTCGCCGTAGATGCCGTACCGCGTGGCCCGCTGCACCAGAGAGAGGAAGCGCTTCTCCTGCTCCATCAGGCCCTCCGGCTCCGCACATCCTATCGCCGTAGAGGCGACGGCCTGTTGGTCCACCGTGATCGTTCCCTCTTCGACCATTGCCTGACCCCCGTAAACGTTGCACCCCGTGAACCCGCTGATGCCGTGGTCGTCGAACTCTATCGTCACCTCGGTTCCCTGGACCACCTTGGTGGTCCGGTGGAGCCACGCCCCGGGGTCGAGCCTGAGCTCGACGAAGGCCGTAAGGGACCAGTCCGTGTCGGAGACGCCCTCGACGGCCTGCGGCAATGGCTCGAAGGTCAGCGTCTTGCCCCTGATGCTCCAGATTGTGAGGCGGCCCGATCCTCCCGTCTCGTCAATCGAGTACTCCCTCGCCCACGTCAGGAAGTCGGTGAACTCGCCCTCCAGAGTCCTCTCATTCTTTGTGCACGGCTGCCGTGAGGACCCTAGCATTCCTTTCCCCGGAAACCTGAGCGCACCCTCGGACGCTCGGTGCGTTGCTACGTAGCTGCGACAGGCGGTCGCGCCGGTGACCAATCGATGGTCCAGAAAAGCCAGGGTCGGCGCACGAGCGCCGTCCATCGCATCGCCCTCGATGATGAGTCGCCACGCAGTGCCCTTAAGGTCAAAGGGACTTCCCGGCAGCGGCGCCCGCCTGACGAAGATCAGCCTGGTCGCGCCGCCGCTGTCGAGGACCTCCAGCCGGTCATCCGCAACGACGAACCTTTCCCCCTGCGCCAGGGCCGCGATGTATGCATCGGCCTGGTCCATGACGCCCTCGGGCTCGGGGCACAACATCTGGGTGGCTCCGAAGGGCGGGATTGAGAGCACCCCATCCGCACCGGCAACAGGCGCACCCTCCTCGGATCGCCCGCCGTAGGAGTTGCACCCGTCGATACCGTCAATCCAGCTGTCGCCAACCCTCAGCGTTATCGTAGACTCTTCGATGATCGGTCGACCGTCCAACGTTTCGAGGACCCATGTGCCTTCTCCAACCAGGTCCAGGTCGGGACCGTCGCCGCCGCAGGCAACCACGAGGAGCAGGAGAATGGTCAGCGGCCCAATGAGCACGATAGACCTCATTTGACCACCTCCAACTCATGGGCCTCGGTTACAAGCCTCTCAGGAGGGTCCAAGTACAGCACACTACGCACCAGATAGACGCCTGGGGGAACCGGCTCCCCCCGGTTGTCAACTTGCTCCCACTCCCCAACGAACTCCAGCTCCTCACCGGGACCCACAGTCTTGCTGTCCAGTGGCAGTTGAAGACGGAGGTGGCTCATGCACACCCGAAAATCCTTGGCCATGTTGGTGTTCTTGTAGACGCTGTTTTGTATTGTAGGCCTTATCGCACCAAGTACAAACCGCGGCTCCAGATCATTCGTTTCTCCGATTGCGTCGAAGATGTTGCCTGGAGCGCTAGGATCTATTCGCTCACATCGTAGCCCTGCCCTTCGGCTAGCTTCATGACCATACGTCGGGCCAAGAGACGCTAGTCGACCTGGTCGGCAAGTCTGAAGAAGAAGTCCTGCGGCATATGGGCACGAATGTCACCAGCGTCCAACTGAACGAGGACGTAGTCTGAGGTGGACCCACGCCTGGTTGGCAGGATAGTTCTCTCGTTGGCCCGAGTCCTAAGGAACATCTTTATCGCATAGTCCGCTGTAGCCAGCACGCCGGTGGCTATTGCCTGCGCTGTCTTTCCAAGGACGACCCTTCCTTTGGATTCCGTGGGCGCTTCATATTCTTCTATCTGAGCCATCAACAAGAGACAGAGCTTGTCCTGCTCCTCTGTCGGCAAATCCGCGATTCGGTCAATAGCGTCCCTTTACTGTTGGTACATTGAGCCTCACTGTCAATGACCAGGAACATTAGGCCAGTAAACGGAGAAATTTACAGAGTCTTTAGGCCGGCAGATTTACAGGGTCTTTAGGCCACCCTGGGAGCCACACCAACGACCATTTCTGCACTTCGAATGGAGGTGCAGCGATGGCGTACCGGGAGGTTCCCCGAATGGAAATAGGAGAATTGATCCGCCGCTGGCAGGCGGGACAGAGCCGCCGGCAGATCGCGGAGAGCACCGGGCTGTCGCGGGACACGGTGGCCAAGTACCTGGCGACGGCGGAGACGGAGGGCATCGCCCGGGACGGGCCGGTTCCCAGCGAGGAGCAGTTGAGCCGCCTGGCGGCCATTGGGCAAGTGGGCCCGCGCCGGGTGGTTACGCCCACCGACGACCTGCTGGAGCCGTGGGGAGACCAGGTCTACCAGTGGCTCACCGGCGACCGGTTGCAGCTGACCCGCATCCACGAGTTGCTGGCGGTTCGCGGCTGCCAGGTGTCCTACCAGTCCCTGCGGCGATTCATCATCAGGCGCAGCTGGACCAGGCTGGGCAGTACCACGGTGCGCATGGAGGACACCCTGCCGGGGGAGGTGGCCGAGGTGGACTTCGGGCGCCTGGCCCTGGTGCCGGACCCGGCCGCGGGAAAGCGCAAGCTGGTCTGGGCCATGATCGTCGTGCTGTGCCATTCCCGCCACTGCTTCCTCTGGCCCATGCACCAGCAGACGCTGCCCGAAGTCATCGCCGGACTGGAGGCGGCCTGGGCCTTCTTCGGCGGCGTGCCCCGCTACCTGGTCATCGACAACTTCCCCGCCGCGGTGGTGGGACCGGACTCGCTGAATCCTGTGCTGACCAGGAGCTTCCTGGAGTACGCCCAGCGCCGGGGCTTCTTCGCCGACCCGGCCCGGGTGCGCCACCCCAGGGACAAGCCCAAGGTGGAGCGGGGCGTGCCCTACGCCCGGGAGCGCTTCTTCAAGGGCGCCAGCTTCGACAGCCTGGCCCACGTCAGGGCCGAGGCCCCCAGGTGGTGCCGGGAGGTGGCGGGCACCCGCGTCCACGGCACCACCCGCCGCCAGCCGCTGGTGGTCTTCCAGGAGGAGGAGCGCCACACCCTGCTCCCCTGGGACGGCGAACCCTACGAGATCGCCCACTGGCGCACCCTCAAGGTGCATCCCGACCACCACGTCCAGTGCCAGCAGGCCCTGTACTCGGTGCCCTCGGACCTCTGCCCGCCGGGGCAGAAGGTGGAGGTCCGCGCCGACAGCAAGCTGGTGCACGTCTATTACAAGGGCCGCCTGATCAAGGTCCACCTGCGCCAGCCCAAGGGCGGACGCGCCACCGATCCAAAGGACTATCCCGCCCGCATCGGCCCCTACACCACCAGGGCGCCGGACCAGCTCAAGCGGGAGGCGGCCCGGCTGGGGCCGGCGGTGGGTGAATTCGCCCAGCGCCTCCTGGCCGACCCCCTGCCCTGGGCCAAGCTCCGCCAGGGGCACAAGCTGCTGCGCCTGGCCGAGCGCTACACCGGCCCGCGCCTGGACGCCGCCTGCCGGAGGGCCTTGGACGTGGACCTCATCGACGTCCGCCGCCTGGAGCGCATCCTGGTGCAGGCCCTGGACGAGGAGACCTCGCCCCAACTGCCCCTGCCCCCACCCGCCGGACGCTTCGCCCGGCCCGGCTCCGTATTCGCCCATTCCGCTCATGCTCCAATCCACCCACCGGAGGTGATCACCCATGTCCAAGACCACTGACCTCACCCCACTGCTCAAGTCCCTCAAGCTGGGGGCCATGGCCGCCACCCTCCCCGAGCGCATCGCCCTGGCCCGAAGGGAGCAACTGGACTACGCCTCCTTCCTGGAGATCATCCTCTCCGATGAGGTGAACCGCCGCGACCACCGCCGCACAGAGACCCGCCTGCACCGGGCCGGCTTCCAGGAAATCTGCCGCCTGGAGGACTTCGACTGGACTGCCGACATCACCCTGGACCGACGATTGCTGGACGCCGCCTTCTCCCTGGAATTCCTGGACAGGCGCGAACACGTCCTCCTGGTGGGTCCCGCCGGCGTCGGCAAGAGCTTCCTGGCCCAGGCCCTGGGCCACGCCGCCGTCCGCGCCGGACACTCCGTCCGCTTCGTCCACGCCGACGACTTCTTCAAGGCCATGAACCAGGCCCGGGCCGATAACTCCACCGACAAGACCTTCCGCTCCTTCCTCACCCCGGACCTGCTCATACTGGACGACCTGGGCCTGCACCGCTTCTCCGCCCAGCAGTCCGCCGACCTCTACCAACTGATCATCGACAAGCACCGGGCCTCCAGCTTCGTCGTAACCAGCAACCGGGCCGTGGAGGAATGGCTCAGCCTCTTCAACGACCCCATCCTGGGCAACAGCGCCCTGGACCGCCTGGCCAACACCAGCTACCAGATCGTCATCGAGGGCCAGAGCTACCGGGAGCGCCTGTCGCCCCACCGCACCCTGCTGGGCAAGGTGGCCAAGATCCTGGGCAAAGGAGGTGATTGACCCGCCGTCCATAACCTGATATTCATTCATTGACCACGCCCCAGGGTGGCCTAATGTCCGTGTAAATCACTGGCCTAAAGACCCTGTAAATTGACAGGCATCGCCAACCCCACCGGCAGGCCCTGGTCCAAGAACGGCGTCCACATCATCCTCCGAAACGAAGCTTACACCGGCACTTTGCTCTGGGGCGGAGGCGCCAGGGACAAGGAGGAGCCGGTGCGGGTGGAGAAGGCGTTCCCCGCACTCGTCACCAGGACCCAGTTCCGCAAGGTAAACAAGCAGATGAGTTCTCGTGCCCCCAGGAAGGCGCATCCCCGCCGTGTGGGAAGCTCATACCTGCTCAGCGGGCTGGTGAAGTGCCGCAGTTGCAGCCGGGCCATGTCCGGCCAGGACTCCAAGGGCGGGCAGTTCGCCTACTACGTCTGCCAGTCCCTGATGAAGCGGGGCAGCGGGGCCTGCGACTGTCCCAGGCTGAACGCCCGTCGCTTCGAGGAGATGGTGGTCGGGAAGATTCGGGAGAACGTGCTCACCGAGTCCAACATACGGGAGCTGGTCAGGCTGGTGGACGAGGAGATGGACGGCATCGCCCGGGAGCAGCGCCAGAGGCTGGAGACCGCCGAGGCGGAGCTGGCCGACGTGAAGCGGCGGCTGGAACGGCTCTACAACCTAGCGGAAACCACCGACCTGGACATCGAGGACTTCAAGCCCCGCATCAGGGATCACCGGGAGCGGCAGGAGAAACTTGTGGCGACGGCGGAGGAGGCCAGGGTGTTGCTTTCCCAGCGCCGGGTGGTGCTGGACGATGTTGAAACCATCACGGCCTACTGCGAGGACCTGAGCAGGTATCTTAACGAGAGCGAGCTTACCGAGCGGCGGGCCTTCATCGAGTCATTCGTGAAGGAGATCGTGGTGCAGCCCGGGGGCGCGGTGGTGCGCTATACCATCCCCATTTCTCAATCAACACACAAAACTAAGCTACTCGTGGGTGGTGGATTTGGACGGAACTGATCTCCAATAGCTTTGCCCACTCATAGACTTGCGGCAACCAGAGAAGGGGCTGCGGGACTACGACGAGATAATCCGGCTGGAACCCGACGCCCCGTCGGTCAGAAAGGAATGGCGGGTAGCCGCGGAAGAGACGGGGCTCCACGAATGAGGGTATGAAGTTGATGCCAGCCTGGGCAGGCGCCGCAGCGTGAAGCGGAACGCCGGTAGAATTGGAGAAGCTGGGCAGACACGAGGCGGGCAATCGAATGGCACAGGAGACTGCGAAGATATCGTTCCAATTGAGGTGGTTTAGCGTCTCCAACCCGTCCTTTCTGCGAAGGCAGGAATCCAGGCTGATGTTTCCCGTTGATTGGCCACCTGATTGGGAACGCTGCCAACTGTGACCACCCGGTTGACAGCGACCGCGCCGACAAGGTATTCTTTCCCACAAGATACACAGTCTCAATTAAGTATCAATAACGTCGGGCTGGCTGTCCCAGCCTTTGATTCCTTCCAAAAGGCCGCCGGTGAGCGCAGGGTGGCATCGTTCCCCGAGCCGTATTGGTACTATGAGTCGTTAGTTGGCATGACATGATACTTCATTCCATTGGTGTAGCTTCGCGGCCTCGATTCAGGCCGGCGACGGGAGCTAGCGGATGTGGTCTAACGCCGGTGATTCCTCAAAATCAGGGAGTCCGGCATGGAGATGAACCAGTGTAGGAAACCGATACGCGCCTTGGGCGCGACACTTGGAACAACGAACCGGCCCAATTGAAATTTCGAAAGCGAGGGAACCAGAGAATCCCATGCAGACCCTAAGCAGCGCATCCATCCCCCTCAAACTCCTCGGCGCCGTCCTGGCGCTGGCCCTTGTCGCCGCCATCGCGGTGGCGGCGATCCTGACCGCCGGGCCTACGCAGGCCCAAAGCACGGACAATGCCTATGCCCCCCCGCGCTGCGGCCCGGGGTTTGACGATTTCTATGATGTGCCGGAGTTTCCGGTGGATCAGGTGAATTCCGGCCATCTCGCTCTCTTTGACGCCTACTACGACTTCGACGCCGACGAACCCCACCGGCCTACCGGAGAGAATGATCCCTGGGCCGGGCTGATGAGCCTGAACTTCTGCCCTCCCGAACTGGAGGTGGTGAATAACGAAGGGAACGTTACCACCACGCGCCAGGCGACGGACATCAACATCGACCACACCGTCTTCCAGGTGACCGACGATCACACCCTGACCGCCGCCGACGTGGCCGCGTATCCCTTCTTCGCGAAGGGCGACGCGGACGACGACGGCGTGGATGACGCCGTGGGCCAGCAGGTTTATTGGCTGCGGCCTGGCGACGACCGAAACACCCCCGACGTGGTAGAAGAGGCCTCCGACTTTCAGATCAGCTTCTCCACCGCCCTGTTCGACGCCAAGTACTGGCACCTGGTGGACGAAGAAGACAATTCCGTCGCGCCGTTTTGGTATGAAATCGAGGCGGAGCGCGAGTTGGGCGTCCACCCACGGCTGTTCGGCCACATCTACGTCTTCGACGACTCCCCGGCCCCGGGGACGAAGAAAAAGCGGGCCATCTGGAATAGTGAACTGACCGACACCGGCCGGTTTGACATGGAACCGGGCCAGTACCGGAGCCTCCAGTGGGCTTTCACCAAGACCGGCACCTACGAGCTGGAGGTGCACCTTAACGGCCACACCCGTCAGGTACGGCCCGCCGACCTGCCGGAAGGCGAACTGTGGCACCCCGTCAGTGAGCATCACATCGTTTCCACCGACGTGAAGCGGTACATCTTCCAGGTCGGCCCGTTGACCCTGAACGAGCAGCCCATGTTCCGGGCGCCGGACAGGACGATTCCGGAGAATTCAGCCGCCGGTACGTTGGTGGGGGCCCCGGTGCCGGTGCGCCAGGCCGACAGCGACCCGCTGACTTATGAGCTGACCGGCCACGGGCACGGCAACTTCGAGGTGGAGAGCGTGGCCCAGGGTGGGCAGATCAAGGTGGCCACCGGCGCGCACCTGGACTATGAGTCCGTGCGAACCTATGACCTGGTAATGCATGTCCGGGATGACAAGAACCGGGAAAGCGGACCCGACGCGGAGGTGGACAGCAGCATCGCCGTGCGAATTTCGCTATCCGACGTGGACGACGGGAACCCGCCCAGCGTGAGCCTCAGCGTCTCCCCAACGACCCAGCGCCACACTGGGTCCGTAACCCTCACCGTGGCCGTGGCCGACCTACCCCATGCAGCCCGTGACGTCTCTTACATCGTGTGGGTCCTTGGCAGCAGCGGGAACCGCAGTTGGGTGGAAATATCTGGTGTGCCGGAAACCACCATACCGCTAAGTGGGCCAAGACAGGCGAAGACGGTTTCGTACCAGTTGGAGGTGGAATATGACCTGCCGAACCACCGGGACATATCGGTTTACTCGAACGATGTCACCGTTGTGTGGGAATAGGCATTACTAATGCCTTGAAAGCCCAGGGGCGCAAAGCTTTGCGCCCCTGGGCTCGATTCCTGACAGCTGACCGGTGACAGTCCCTGAATTTGTTGACTTTTGGTGCACCGTTGCTACGTTTTACGCCCCTCATCTTTACTCTGCTTTTCGCCCTGGCCGTCCTGCTGGCGGACGGTGGCGGCGTGGCGCCGGCCCAGGCCCAGCAGACGTCTATCGACCTCTCCATTGATGTACGCACTAGTACCTATCGCGGTATCAGCGATAATATAGGGAATTGGTTTTTTGAGGCAACGAACCACGGGAGTGAAGATGCCTATGGTGTGATGGTGCGCATTGAAATGCCCGAGCAGGTATTAGATAGGCCCGCAAGGCGTGATTTTGAAGTTGTTGGGAACGAACCCCTTGCATTTCTCTGGAACGTGGGAAAGCTGGAGGGCGGCAGTTCGAAAACAGCAGTCGTGTCTCCTAAACTGGCGCCGGGGGTTGAGGCGGTAGGCACTTTCCCCACTGCGTTGGCCGTGCGGGCGCGGGCGGTTATCAGCAACTCCTTCCCCTTGGAGCCGGAGAACTTGCTGTACAACAACGCTGATGAGGACTGGCTTTCGGCGACCTCAGATTTCGGAAAGGGCAGGGCAAGTGTCGGGGGGAATGTTTCCCCGGAAGTGAATCTAGGTAACCGGCTGCCCCAGGATGGCGATACAGTTGTCCTTGATTTCACGCTGCGGGCTAGCTGCCCGAGATCGTCCCACTGCCGGGCATATGGCTATAGACTCAGGATTCGGCTTCCTCCGGGGCTGGGCGCCCCGACGGCCGACGTGAGCGCAGGGAGAGACGCCTGGACCTTTACCCCCGTTCCCGGCCAGGAAAGACAATGGGATTGGGTAATAGAAACCGTCAACGTTGATGACCCTGTTATTTCGCTATCGGTTCCCGTGACCGACAGAGCGGCGCTGCTGGGACAATGTGTCACTGCGGAATTGACCGTGGAACGTCCGGCCGATGACCCTTCGGATAACCTGGTTCGGACATGCTTCGGGGAGGAACCGACCGTTCTGTTTGGGACCGGCGAGACCGATCTCTTCACCCTCTATCCCTGCGTGGGCGTCAGCGCCTACCCCTGCACCAGTGCGGACACGCTGGAAGTAGGCGTAATTGGCGGCTCAGCCGGTACGAGCGTCGGCCTCTTGAGCCCGGAGGCCGTCATGCAGCCGGACAAGGTGGTTGTGCATGTCCCCGACCCTGGGGGGCGCGTAGTTGATAACAACTCCAATAGTGTCAATGGTAGCGGCGGCGTCTCCTGGCAGACGGCGAACACCTGGGGGCCTGCCGTAGCAAATGGAGTGGAGATCACCCTGTCACTGAGTGAGTTCAACGACCAATTGTCCAACTGGACCAACGTGGTTCGCACCATGAGCGTCAGGGGTTTAATCGACGCCGACGCCGTGGACCAAGTGTGCGACCCGGGCGACCCCAGCCCCCCCTGCGGCCCGGGCCGCATGAAGATACGCTTCGATTACAATGGATCTGTTTTCTTTGACCCCAATCCAACATATACGAGACCACCTCTTTCCCTCAACATCAATCGCAACCCCAGTGCAATCTTCGCAGAGTTTGAGGAGCTGGGCACCTATGTCGTTGAATACAAGGCCACGGCCGTCCACACCGATACAACCACTTACCCCGACGGCCTCACCGGCACCGGAACCTATACCTTCCACGTCGGCCCCGTGGCCGAGTTTGAGGTGGGCGACGGCGGGGCCGTCCCTGACCTGGCGGCAGACCAGTATGCGATCACGGTGTTGGCGTCCAACAACGGGCCGGACCCCGCCCCGGACGCCGAAGTGACCATCGACTTGACCCTGCCCGAGGGGGTGACGGTGGCGAGCCATGTCGCCAGCGCGGGAATGTATGACAACGGCGTGTGGGAAATCGGCCGGTTGCCGGATAAGGGCTATTACCGGGCCGCCGGCAGAAGGCTGGGTGGGGAAGACCTGATCCTCATCCTGCAAGGCGAGAACGCGGCGAACGCCACGGCCACCGCCACCATCGAAAACACCGAGGACTACGAGAGGTGCCTTGACGCCGACGGCAATGACGTGCCGGTTACCGGAGCGGACGACACCGCTCGGGAGGCGGCTTGCCTGGCGCAGACCGGCGCTAGTTGGCACTCCACCCACTACTTCGACTACATCGAGGAGAACAATACGGCAACCATCGTGGCGCAGCCGGGAACCGGTGGGGGAGCGCCGGGAACGCCCCGTTCCCTGAGCGTGCTGACCTATGCCGACCCGCCCATCGCCGTCGTCACCTGGGGCCCGGTGGAATCGGTGAACGGCTGGCCGGTATCCGGATACGAGCTGTGGGCGGACCGGGGAGAGGAAACGTGCCGGAAGCCCCGGGCGGACCAGGCCGGAGAGGAGGTTACGGGAAGGGTGCACCTGGACTACTCCGTCAACCCGAACGAGCTCACCTGCTACTACGTGCGGGCGGTGAACACGCAGAAGGTTCCCGGGTACTGGTCTGAGCCGGCGCTGACGGCTGCCGGAATCTCGGATCTGACCCAATTGACGGTGCAGGGCGGCGCCGGAGTTGTGGAGGGCGGCGACGCTCAATTCACCATCAGCGCCTCCCCGGCCCCGGTCGCCGGCGACACGCTCCAGGTGCAGTACACGGTGTCCCAGCGGGGCAACTTCGTGGCCGGGTTGGACCTGGGCCAGGATTCGGTAATCATTGACAGCCGGGGCCGTGCGGACATCACCGTCCCCACCGAGGCGGACGAGACCGGCGAGGCCGACGGCGCGGTGGTCCTCACCCTGCTGAGCGGCTCTGGCTACGCGCTGTCGTCGGCGCGGTCGGCCAGCGTCGCGGTGGCGGACGACGACGATCCCACGGTGTCCTTCGCCGAGCCGGCCGCGGGGGTGGTGAAGGAGAATGCCGGCCCGCATAACGTGGTTATCCAGGTGGAGCCGGCGCCCCACGAGGACTTCCCCATCGGCTACACCACGGAGGGCGACGCCGTGGCCGGGGCCGGAGTCAACGGAGACTACACCATCAGCGGCTCGAGCAACGGCTCCGGGACGGTTATGGCCCGGGCCGGGCAGACCAGCGTGGTCATCCCGGTGCAGCCGACGGACAACGGGCACAGCGAGCCGGATGAGTCGCTGATCCTCTGGCTGTCCCAGGGCGACGGCTACGCCCTGGGAAGTCTCCAGGTCTACTCGCTGACCATCGTTGACGACGACGGCCCCCGGGCGGAGTTCGCCCGGGCCGAGAGCGGGGTTGACGAGGATGGCGGCACGTACGACGTGGTCATCAACCTGGACCCGTCGCCCGCCGGCAACGTGTCCATCAACTACCAAATGGGCGGCCCTGCCACCCGCGACGTGGACTACAGCATCGCCGGCGTAACCGGCCCGACCGCGTCGGTGTCGGCGAGCGCCGGGGACTCCAGCGTAACCATCCCGGTGAACATCACCGACGACTCTCTGACCGAGGGCGACGAGAGGTTGGAGCTGACGCTGCTGCCCAGTTCGGACTACAACCTCGGGACGCAGCGGACGCACGCGCTGACCATTCGGGACAACGACCTGCCCCGGGTCAGCTTCGCCGCCGCCGCATCCAACGCCGGCGAGGGGGGCGACATGTATGACGTGACGGTCAGGCTGGACCAGCCGGCGCCTAGCGACTTCACCCTGCGCTACGGCGTAGGCGGCGACGCCACGCGCAACCGGGACTACCGCGTTGCCGACACGGCGCTGGTGACGGCAACGGCCACCAGCGTTGCCATCCCGGTGGACATCACCGACGACGGGGACAACGAACCGGACGAGACGGTGGTGCTGACGCTGCGGGCCGGCTCGGGCTATGCTGTGGGCGACCCCAGCGAGCACACGCTGACCATCGCGGACGACGACCCGCCGCTGGTGGCCTTCGCGGCGGCTTCGGCCAGCGTAAGCGAGCGAGGCGGCGCCCATCGGGCGACCATCCTGCTGGAGCCGGGGCCCCACGCGGATATCACCGTCAGATACACCGTTGACGGCACGGCCACGGAGGGCGACGACTTCACCTTCACCACCAGCGACTGCGGCAGCGACCCCTGCACGGCGATGGTCGGGCGGGGACAGGGACGGGCCGCTGTGCCGATAGACATCCTCAACGACGGCGACGCCGAGGGCGACGAGACGGTGGTGCTGACGCTGCTCAGCGGCTACGGGTACGACCTGGCCCTGCCGGTTAGATACGAGCTGACCATCAAGGACGACGACGCGCCGGTGGCTACCTTCACCGCCGCCTCGGGCGAGGTGGCCGAGGGCGACAGCGGCAGCGTCATCCCGCACAACGTGGAGGTGAAGCTGGACCGTCCGGCGCCGGCCGGCGGAACGCTCCTGACCTTCAGCGTCAGCAGCCCGCCCAACATCGGCGCCACCAGCTCCGACGACTACGGCGTCCCCGCCACGATGACGGCGAGGGTGCAGGCCGGGGATAGTAGCACTGACATCCCGGTGACCATTGTCGGCGACGGCGACAACGAGGCCGACGAGATTGTGGTGCTGACGCTGGATCCGGGCCGGGGGTACTCGGTGGGTTCGGCCGATGAGTACACGCTGACCATCGTGGACGACGACCACGATGAGAACACCCCGGTGGCCTCTCTCAACAATCCCAATTTCCATGGGACGGGCGCCACACAGCTTGAATGGTGGGAAGATGGCGGGGCGGCGCGCCCGACGTGGCACGTGACCGGGAACTTCACGGGGGACGTGATCTTCCAGTACGTCGGCGGAACGGCGACCCTGCACGAGGACTTCACAGTGGAACGCATCCAGGGACAGACCATCGAGAAGGCGGGCGACGTCTTCACGGTACGGTCCCTTGAGTCCCCCCAAGACTTCGACCGGGACACGGGCGTGCGTTGGGCCAGGTTCATATTCAACCCGATACGCGACGACAGGGCGGAAGGCCGCGAGACGGCTATCTTCCGGGTGCTGAACGGCCCGGGCTACACCGTCGGGGAGCCCACCGAACTCACCATCATCATCAAGGACTAGCGCCGAGCGGAGGCACCGCCGGGGCCAAGGGGTTGGACTTAGGAGGGGTCCTGGCCGGTATGGCCAGGGCCCTTCGCCGTTGCGGTGGGGGCGGTTCAAGGCGGCCTGTGCGTCGGTGTTCCCGCCGCAGGTCCGCAGTTCCAGGCCGGTTGCCCGCGGTTGCGCCGGCAGCCGCGCTTGGGTAAGGTATCCGTAATATGCCTTCATACCCCCACATATCGGACTACTACGCCAGGCGCCAGGAACTGGTGGAGTTCGGCGGCTCGGACCACGAGCTGAACATCCGCCCGGCCTTCCAGAACTGCCTGGATGCCTACTGCCGCGAGCACCGGGAAAGGCTGGTGCTCATACCCGAGCTGAAGACGGCCGGCAACGTGATCCCCGACGGCACGGTGAAGGACACCCTGCGCATGGCCCGGGGCTACTGGGAGGCCAAGGACAGCCACGACGACCTGGACGCGGAGATTCAGGCCAAGTTCAACCGGGGCTATCCCAGGGACAACATAGTCTTCGAGGACTCGGAGACGGCGGTGCTGGTGCAGAACGGCGACGTGGCCCTGCGGGTGGATATGTCCCGCCCCGGCGAACTGCACCGGCTGATACGACGCTTCCTGGACTACGAACTGCCCAGCATCGAGGAGTTCCGCCAAGCCCAAACGCAGTTCAAGGCCGACCTGCCGGCGGTGCTGGAAAACCTGCGACAGTCGGTGGCGGCAGCCGAGGAGGGCAACGCCGACTACCGGGCCAGGGCAGCGGAGTTCCTGGCCCTGTGCCGCCGGAGCATCGGCCCAGACGTGGCGGAGGCCGACGTGCGGGAGATGCTGCTGCAACACATCCTCACCAAGGACATCTTCCACCGGGTCTTTGACGAGGACCAGTTCCACCGGGAAAACAACGTGGCCGGCCAGTTGGACGACCTGGAAAGCACCTTCTTCACCGGCAACGTGCGGCGGGAGGCCATCGACCGGCTGCGGGCCTACTACGGGGCCATCGGACGGGCCGCCGACGAGATCGCCGACTACTCCGAAAAGCAGCAGTTCCTCAAGGCCGTCTACGAGGATTTTTACAAGGCCTACAATCCCGCCGCCGCCGACCGCCTCGGCGTGGTCTATACCCCCAACGAGGTGGTGGACTTCATCATCCGGGGTGCGGACTGGCTGTTGCGGAAGCACTTCGGCAAGACCCTGGCCGACGACAACGTGCAGATTTTGGACCCGGCCACGGGGACGGGCACCTTCATCACCAACCTGATCAACCACCTGCCCCTGGACCGGCTGGAGCGCAAGTACCGCCACGAGATTAACGCCAATGAGGTGGCGATCCTGCCCTACTACATCGCCAACCTGAACATTGAGTACACCTACCGGGAGCGGACGGGCAAGTACCTGGAGTTTCCAAACCTGTGCTTCGTGGACACCCTGGACAACATGGACTGGCAGCAGCGAGGCGCAACGGGTGGAGCGGTAACTCGGCAGGGAGCCTTCAACCTTGGGGCGCTGTCGGAAGAGAACTGGATACGGGTGCAGGAGCAGAACGAGAAGCCCATCAGCGTGATCATCGGCAACCCGCCCTACAATGACAGCGCAACCCTGTGGGGAGACGGAGGAGCGAATCGTCAGTACCCTGACATTGACCGCCGCATCCGGGAAACCTACATCGCGTCCGGCAACGCTCAGAGGACGCACCAGTACGACATGTACAAGCGTTTCATCCGCTGGGCCAGCGACCGTCTGGACGATGACGGGATCATCGGGTTCATCACCAACCGCGCTTATCTGGACACCCGGCAGGACGACGGGTTCCGCAAGCTGGCAGGGGAAGAGTTCACGGACATCTACGTGCTTGACCTCGGCTCAGACGTGCGGCGCAACCCGAAAATCTCAGGCACCAGCCACAACGTTTTCGGTATCCAGACTGGCGTTGCCATCGGCTTCTTTGTGAGGGAGAAAGCCAAGTTGGGACAGTGCGGCATTCACTACGCCCGGCGGGAAGACGCGGAACTGGCTAAGGACAAACTCGCCTATCTGGGGAGCGCCGGCTTGGACGGCATTGAGTTTGAGACCATCACGCCGGACAAGCGCAACGACTGGCTCAACCAGTCCAACAGCGACTTTGAGAAACTGCTACCCCTGGCAAACCGGGCGACCAAGTTTGCCAAAACGGTCGCCGACGAGCAGGCGGTGTTCGGCCTGTTCACCAACGCCGTAAAGTCAAACCGCGATGATTGGGTGTATGACTTTGAGACACCCAACCTGCGCAACAAAGCTCTTTTCTTCGCGGACACCTACAACGAATCATTAGACGCTGCCGACAATTCGTATGATCCGGTCATCAAATGGAGTCGTGACCTGCGCAACGAATTTCAGCGTGGGCGACGGATAGTTTACAGCGAGGCCAATCGCATCCAATCGCTGTATCGCCCGTTCGTTATCAAGCAGCACTTCGCCGACTACACCATGAACGACGTGCTCACCTTGAACCACTACGAAATGTTTGGGCCAGAATTGCAGAAGTCCAACAAGATGATCAACTTCTGCGTGAACGGCAAAGCCTTCTATGTCCTGGCTACGGACAAGCCCGCCGATTTCCACTTCACCGGCGACACCCAATGCCTGCCCCTCTACCGCTACACCGACGACGGGGAGCGGGTGAGCAACATCACCGAGTGGGGCATCCGGCAGTTCAACGACCACTACCGGCAGGAATGGGGCGAGGCTTTCGATGAACTGGCTGGGCCCGAAGGCATCACCGCCGAGGACATCTTCGCCTACACCTACGCCGTGCTCCACGACCCGGTGTACCGCCACGACTACCGGGTGGACCTGCTGCGGGAGTTTCCCCGCCTGCCCTTCTACCACGATTTTCACCTGTGGCGAGACATGGGACGGGAGTTGCTTGACCTGCACGTCGGGTTCGAGCAGGCGGAACCCTATCCCCTGGAACGGGTTGACCTGGAAGGAGAATCCAGGCGGGTTATCCTGCGGGCCGATAGAGAGCAGGGCGCCATCGTGCTGGACGACAGAACCACGCTGCGGGGAGTTCCGCCGGAGGCGTGGGAGTATCAACTGGGCAGCCGCTCGGCCCTGGAATGGGTTCTGGACCAGTACAGGGAACGCAAGCCCCGGGACCCCACCATCGCCCAGCGGTTCAACACCTACCGTTTCGCCGACCACAAGGAACGGGTGATAGACCTGCTGGGGCGGGTGTGCGCCGTCAGCGTCAAGACGGTGGAGATCGTGGGGCGGATGGCGTACTGGGACGGAGAGTACCTGGTGGTGTCAGGAGACCGGGACAAGCGGGAGTGGACGAACATGGCCCTGGCCTCCATGTTCAGCCGCTATGACGCATCCGATGACGATTCTGAGTACCAGGGGTGGTTGGCATCCTTGCCGGACATACGGGAAGGCGACAATTAGCCGATGGTGGGCGATATTGCGCTGGCGCTCTTTCCGTTCACCAACTTGCAGGATGCCAAAATCAGGCCCGTGTTGGTGGTGGCGGACGTGACGTATCCCAGCGAACAGGACTGGATGGTTTGCGAGGTCACCAGCCAGCCCCGCGCCGATGTCCTGCAACTGCCGATTGCCGACGGCGATTTAGCCTCTGGCCGCCTGCTGCGTTCCAGCTGGGTTCGCCCCGACCGCGTGATGACTTTGAACGAGGAGGTATTCAGGCGGACCATCGCCCGGCTGACCGATTCCAAAACCGTGGAGATTCTGGCATCGGTCAGATCCTTGTTCTAGCCGGTTATTCCTCACGACGTTCACCGGAGACCAGGCCAGGTCCTCACTTGGTCGTCTCCGCCTTCTTCAGCATGGCGGAGCAACCCCGTTCGTCCACCAGGTGGTTGACGGACACCCGCCCGTGGCAGTCATAGCCGGTCGTGTAGGCGAACTGCACCTCGGCGCCCCAGGGAACCCGACCGCCGGTTCGGATAGCGCCACTGCCCGGCCCGCCAGCGCCCTTGATCACCACGCCGTTGCGTCCGCCCTTCTTCCAGGCCATGACCTTCAACTCCACCGGGGCCACCAGTTCCGCCGGAGACGGCGCGAACAGGACTTCGTGCAGCCGCCTCAGCACGTCTCCAGAGGGCTTGCGATGGCCGTTCATTACCTGGGAGAGCATCCCGGTGCTGATGCCCGCCCGCCGCGCCGTCTCGTTCTGGGACCAGCCGTGGGCGTCCATGCGCTCCCACAGGGCCTGCGTGTCCACCTCGGCAGGCTGGGCGGTCTCCACCTTCACCGGAGCCTCCAGGACGGACTCCATCCGGGCTTGGGCGGACGGGCTTAGATTGCGCTGGCCCCGGCTGACCTGGGTAACATACCCATAGGTAAGTCCGGCCCGGTCCGCCACCTGCCGCAGGGTCATACCCTGCTCCCGGGCCCTTTCCCGGAGGTAGGTGCTCTCTCCGCCCTTGACCACGCCGCCCTGGCGGTGGACGACGCCCTGGGGAGGGACGTGGCCCAGGACTGCCTCAATCTTGCCGCGCATGTAGGGTGTCAGGGTCTTCCTGCCCCGGGCGACCTGGGACAGGTGGGAGGGGCCCACGCCCATCAGGTTTGCCAGTTCGTTGAGGTTGAGGCCGCGATCCCTGGCGGCCACGGACAGGTGAGACTCGGCCCGGCCGGTGCCGATGCCGCTGGCGGTGGGTTCGTCGGTGTAGTTGACGCGGCTGGCGCGGTCGTTGTGGTTGCCGTTGGTCTGGACGCTGGGTTCGATGCTGTAGTTGACGGTGCTCGTGGCGTTGGCCTTCATGTCGTTTCCTCCGAAAGGCGGAAAGCGAGGCCGGCCCGAATGGACCGACCCCGCTCTCCGGTTCAAGATGCAGGTCGTTGGGTGCGGTCCATTCGCCGCTGTGGTTGTGTTCGCCGGGAGGCGGAACACCAAGAGCGGGGCCGCCTCCCCGCAGTTGGGAGAGACGACCCCGCTCGTTGGTATCTATTCGGTTGTCAGTGGCGGCCCACGCAGCTGCCTTGGTAGCCGCCCCGCCGCGCTTGGCGCAGCGGGCCTTGGGTTGTCACCGCCGGTTCACTGGTCGCTCCAAGCGGCCCGTGGCGACCGGAAACTCAGGATGTTTGTTGTGTCTGGAGATCACCTCCTCGACGTGGTTGTAGTTGTCGCCGCTGTCACTGACCTTCTGTCCGCCGCTGACCCGGTTGCCGGAATAGGCCACGGCGTTAGCGATTGGCGCGTTGGCCTGTCTCCTGCTCCCGACTGCTGGATTCCTGCCGACCGCTACGCCATGTTGGAGATGGCCCCGTTGCCTATCCGAGCCATCCCGCGCAAGACGAAATGCGCCCAGGGTGGTGTTCGGCAGGTCCAGCCAGCCCGTGGGGAAGGCGCACTACGCCCAGGGTCAGGCGATGCCGCGGGAAATAGCGGTTGTGGCGCTGGCGCAGGGCACAGTTCGGCCAGGGCCGGAGTCGGTGGAAACCGGGTGGGTGGGGAGAATCCGGCGAACGCAGCTCGCCCGGCGGTCGCGTGGTCAGGGACCAGGCCAGGGGGAACCCGTGGCAGTAACGAGCGCCCGGCCGTCGCTGAGGGATGACCGGCCGGTGCAAGTGACGGCAGCGGCGGTGGCTGCCGTGGTTGGGCAGCCGCGCCGCAGCATGGCAGGGCGCACTGGAGGCGTTCAGTCGCTCCGGCGGCAGGGCGAGGGCAGGGCGAAGGGTGTCAGCCGCTCCGCAAATGTAGCCGGATGATGGTAATCTCCGGGATGCCGTGTTGTTTCGGTCCATCACCTCCCTGACGCTGTGGTTGTTGACGTTGGCCGGGACAACTTTGCCCCGGCCGGGTTTGGGTTCCGGCTGGGGCGCCGCGAGGGGAACCCGCAGACGCCACAGCCTGGGTTGGGAACGCAGCGGGATCAATCGCTCCGCACCCGCCGCACGTTGACGGGAGCGATCAACTCCGGTCAGCGGACGGGTGTCCAGCAACCGGGAGGGATCAGCTCCCAGCCGCTGAACGTCGCCCGGCGGAAGAAGGACTTGACCACTCCAGCCGCCGGACTGCCCAACGGGAGCAGGGCTTGACACTCCAACCCGTTGGACTAGGCCGGGGAAGAAGGACTTGAACACTCCAACCACCGGCCCGCGCTGCTTGCGAGGGACTTGAACACCCCGCGTCGGCAGCGTTCCCTCGTGGGCCGGCCTTTCGGCAAAGACCCGGGCTGAGGGAGGGACCCCCAGGTTTCTACGGCGGGAAACTCTGGAAAAGCCTGACAACGCAGATATTGTCAGCCTTCTCTACGCCCCTGGGTAGGCCGTGCGCGCCCCACCGGGCAAGTGTTAACCGGATTGGAACCGGACCTTTCGGGGGCGGATACCTACCTGCGCCACAGCCGCCACGGCAGCGCCAGCGCCCGGAGCGGCCACCGCAGCCGTTCCCGCCGCTTCCGGGCCCGGCGGGTCTCCGCCAGGGTGGTGCTTCGCCAGTTGGTCTGGTTGTTGCGGTTCAGGCCCGTGAGGGGATAGTCCTGCGGGGGCAGGGTCAGGCCGTGTTCCTCCAGCAACGCCAGTTCCACGGTCATGAGCCGTTCCTCGTCGCGCAGCCAATCCAGGCCCTTGCCCCGGTCGGGGTGGCGCTGCCGCAGCGCCCGCCACTCCTGGATCAGGGGCCAGGCGTCGCCGAAGACCTGCTCGTCGTCAGCGGCGGGTTCCAGGGTGGCCAGTTCGGGGAACTCGCGGCGCGGCGCACGCGGCGGTGAGGGCGGCTGGCTCGAACTGACGGCGGGCGTTGCGCTCGGCGGACTATTCGCGCTTTCCACTTGCGCCAGCCTGGCCTCGATGCTCCGCAAGGCCTGGCCGTGGGCCGCAACCTCGCCCTGGACGGCGGCCAGGCCCACGGCGGTCTCCCCGGCCAGTTCCTCCACCCTTTCCAGCCGCCCGGCCAGCAGGTCGTTGCGCTGGCGCTGCTCCTGGGCCGGCGACCCGGCCCCGTCAAGCAGCGCCCGGTCCAGGGCCACCCGCATCCGCCGGGTCAACCGGCCGCTCTCCAGGCTGGCGGTCAGGGTGCGGTGGTCCACGTCCAGGTCCGCCGCCGCCAGGCGCGGTCCCTTGTCCCGCACCAGCTCGTCCAGCAGGGCCATCAGCCGCAGGTGGTGCAGGTCCTCGATGCTCTCGCTCCGGTGGATGCCCGGCGTCTTCGCTGTCATGTTCCCGCCTCCGCATACAAAAATGTTCGTTTCAAACAGGGCGATTGCACGCCGTATCCGATTTCCCCTCGGACAAAAATGCACGTTTCAGGTTGGCGATATGTACCCGGAGCTTGGAACGGGTCCTTACGAAAACCGTTAACAGGAAAGGTCCGGTAGAAGGCCGATTTCCCCAGGTTCCAGGTTCAAAACGTCCCGACTTGCATTTCTGCCGCCGGACGCGACTCCTGTACACCCCAATGACACCACGGGAGGGGCCGCTGGCGTAAGGCCCTGCGCGCCCCCGCAGGATGGTGGGGGCGTACGCGAGGTTATGCAAAGCGTTCCGGTTGTTCACACTCTCTGGCGGCGCCGGAGCGTCTCCGCCAGGTCTTCAGCCAACGAGAGGCAGGGAGGGAAAGCCATGACCATGGTCAATCCGGATTCCAGCAGGGCAGCCGGCGGGCAACCGTCGCCAGCAGCCAGCGTGCTGCCCAATGAAATCCATGAACCGACCGAAGAGGCCCGCCGCAATGACCGGGCAGACGGAAACGACGGAGAAGGACCGGGCGGCGGCTCCAACGGCAAGGCCGCGCCAAACGGAGGCACATGACGAAAGCCAATCAGGGGAACCGGCACCGGCAGAAGCCGAGCCGAGGGAATCAACCCGCCGGGCGACGGCGCAAGCAAATTGCCGCCAATCCGCCAGCACAGGGGGATATACCCGATTACTCGCCCCAGCAGCGGGAGCAGGTACGGGAGGGGCTGCGCATCCTGGCCCGGATCATCGCCCGCTCCCACCTGCGGCGACGTAGCGACACCCTGTCCCCGAAATAACGCGGTGGCGCCGTTGGAGCCGCCAGCACGCTGGCGGTGGCTGGCCCGGTCAGCCACTACCGGAAAGGCGTGACGCCGGGCCGGGTTGGCGTCACGGTGGGCCTATCGTGAAAGGCATGATTGCGCCAGTCTACCCGGACCGGCGCCGGCGGGGGTATAATGCCCCCAACGGCCAAGCCCGTCGCCGACACGATCCCAACGCTAAACCCGCCGAGGTTCGGCATGACCACCGCCAACACCAGCAGCAAGACCCCCAGGGCCCCGGGCCGCTTCCGGCTGCCCGACATACCTGAGCGCGAGCCTGATGAAGTGACCCAGTTCGACCACATTGCGAAGACCGGCAACGCCCACTACCTGGCCCAACACCTGGGCAACCCGGAGACCACGCTGGTGGAGGCGGACCGCTGGATCGCCCCGGACACCGATTTCGACAAGCGCCGGGCGCGGTACCCCGACCTGCTGGTGGCCTTCGGCGTGGACCCGGAGATCTACCGGGAGAACAACGGGTACATAGTAGAGGAACAGGGGAAACCGCCGGACTTCGTGCTGGAGGTGGCGTCGGAGAGCACGGGGGAGCATGACGTGGGAGACAAGCGGGACTACTACGAGTCCCTGGGCATAGGGGAGTACTGGCGCTTCGACGAGACCGGGGAGCACCACGGGACGAGGCTGGCCGGGGACCGGCTGGTGGAGGACCGGTACGAGCCGATAGATATAGAGGAACTGCCCGGCGGGGTGTTGCGGGGATACAGCCGGGCGCTGAACCTGAACCTGCGGTGGGAGGAGGGCCGGCTGGTGTTCCGCGACCCCGCCACAGGGGAGCCCATCGCCAGCCTGGAGAGCGAGCGGCGTGGCCGCTTTGTCGCCGAATCCCGCGCCGACACCGCCGAGGCCCGCGTTGAGATTGAGCGCGCCCGCGCCGACTCGGCCGAGGCCCGCGCCAGCAGCGAACGGGAGTCGCGCGTCCAGGCCGAGACGCGCAACCGGGAGTTGGAGGACGAGCTGCGCCGGCTGAGGGAGAGCGAGTGACGGGCGACTCCATGCGCCCACGCCGGCGACGCCTTCCGCGCGGGTGAACGAGGCAACTGTCGCACGGCGTCCCGGTTCATTTCACCTGCAAGACTTCCCAATCTCCTGTGCCATCGGCGGCCACGGGTAGCCTGAGCGCCGCTCCGGCGTGGCGCGTCGCATGAGCTATGGCGTCGTGGCCTGTCAGGCGCTGACCAACCACCGCCCGGGCCGGTTGCAGATTTGGAACCGATACCGTGCCCAGCACATCCGGTAGGGAGTCCGTAAACCAACGTGATAGTGCCGTCGCCGACCTTGTCAGACCCCAAAAGCCCGGCGGGGTGGCAGTTTGTTGCAGGACCGGCGGCGGGTCTTCCCCACCAATTCGATAGCCGGAGTGCCACCGGCCGGCGTTTGACGTGTATGACGCGCCGGAATTGACCCGTGATGACGTGAGCGGTCGAATGCTATACTCGCCATCATCGGATTAAGACGGTTCTGGAAATGACGGTCCCGGATTGGAAGAACCAGCTTTACTACGGCGACAACCTGGACATTCTGCGCCAGCACGTGGCCGACGAGTCGGTGGACCTGGTCTACCTGGACCCGCCGTTCAACTCCAACGCGACGTACAACGTGCTGTTCCGGGAACGCTCGGGGGAGGAGTCGGCGGCGCAGATCACCGCCTTTGAGGACACCTGGCACTGGGGCTGGGAGTCGGAGACGGCCTTCCGGGACGTGGTAACGAACGAGCCGGAGAAGGTCGGCAACCTGCTGTCCGCCCTGCGCCGGTTCCTGGGGCAGAACGACATGATGGCCTACCTGACCATGATGGCCCAGCGGATGATCGAACTGCACCGGGTCCTCAAGCCCACCGGCAGCATCTACCTGCACTGCGACCCGACGGCGAGCCACTATTTAAGCTGCTGCTGGATGCGGTGTTCGGCAATGCGAACTACCGGAACGAAATCGTTTGGAAACGTACCAGCGCGCACAGTGATGTTGAACAAGGCGCGCGGCACATGGGGCGAATACACGACACTATCCTGATGTATTCCAAAGGTGCAGACCCTCAATGGAACACTGTATATGTCCCTTACGATCAACAATACATTGAGTCCGTATATCGCTACACCGAACCCAACGGTCGGCGTTACCAAACGCAGCCGCTACACGCCGCAAAACCGGGAGGTGACACGCGATATGAGTGGAAAGGAAAACTTCCTCCGCCTGGCAGATACTGGGCCTACTCCAAAGAGAACATGGAACAATTGGACCGAGAGGGCCGCATCGCTTACAGCCGGACTGGGACGCCGCGTTACAAGATCTATCTGGACGAGAAAGAAGGAAAACCACTTCAAGACTGGTGGGAAGATCTTCCACCAGTACATGTGCAACCAAAAGAGCGGCTCGGCTACCCCACCCAGAAGCCGGAGGCGCTGCTGGAGCGGATCATCAACGCCAGCAGCAACGAGGGGGACGTGGTGCTGGACCCCTTCTGCGGCTGCGGCACCGCCACCGTCGCCGCCGAACGGCTCAACCGCCGCTGGATCGGCATCGAGGTCACGCACCTGGCCATCACCCTGGTACGGCACCGGCTGCGAGACAGCTTCGGCAACGAGCTGCGGCCCTACGAGGTCGTCGGCCAGCCCACGGACACCGCCAGCGCGTCCGCTCTGGCCGAGCAGGACCGCTACCAGTTCGAGTGGTGGGCTCTGGGATTGGTGGACGCCCGTCCTGCCAACGACCGCCGGCGCGGCGCGGACGCCGGAGTGGACGGCTACATCAACTTCTTCGACGACAACAGCGGCCGGCCCAAACGCATCATCGTCCAGGTGAAGAGTGGGCACGTGAACCGGGGGATGATCGCCACGCTCAAGGGAGACATGGAGCGGGAGAAGGCGGAGATCGGCGTGTTCGTCACGCTGCAACCGCCGACGGCGCCCATGCGCCAGGAGGCCCTGGCCGCCGGCATCTACACTCCCGAACACTTCCCCGACCAGCAGTGCCCTCGTCTCCAGGTCCTGAGCATTGAGGATGTACTATCTGGAACCAGCGTCGCCTATCCGCGTGGCGGCGTACCGGCCACCTTCCGGCAGGCTCCCCGTCGCCGCCGCAGCCAGGGGCAGCAATCCCCGTTGGTCTGACCGGCCAGCGTCCCAGAGCGATGACATGGGGTGAGCCGGGCGGTGCGACAGCGCCGTCAAGGATCAAGGTCGGCCCTGGGGAAGGGGCGGGATGCCCAACACCCGCCGCTGGACCGGGCCCCGCTGGCCCCATTGTACCGAGTTTCACAAATACAATCTTTCTGGGCCGGGGATTTCCTGTAGGGGCGCCTCCGCAACCACGAATGGACAATTTTGCCGCAAGTTGCGGCCATCACCTCCCGTTACGTCCCCGCCACTGCAATCCGTTGCAGAGCCGACACGTCAGGCCATCAGCGCAGACGGGACACACCACCCGCCAGGTACGCCGTTCAGGTACGAATGACAGCGACAAACTCCCATACGAGGACCCTGACCGATAGGAGCAAGATGCCGAGAACTGTGTCCAACGGAACCAATGGAGCCGTTCTTGGGGTTTCCCGCAGTTGTAAAAAGGGAAGTGATTACTCCTCCGTTGTCTGCGTGCAACAGGTGGAAAGGTTGCGAAATGTTGCAGGCCCTGGACCCGGCCGCCCCCCTTGCCGTGGAACACCGACGATGATTTGAACGCCGTTTACCTGCTGTTAAAGTGTAAGACAAAGTGGTATAATGGACGCGCAAGGAGAACTCATGGCCCCCATCATATCCCGGAACACCGAGACCGTCACGTTCTCACTGCCCCCGCCGCAGGCCCAGCACCTGCGCCAGGCGGCGAAGGAAGAAGAGCGCACCGTGAGCGAACTGCTGCGGGAGGCCATCCGCCTGTACATGGAGGAGCGGGAGTGGCGCGTGAAGGAAAGGATGCGGCGGCGCTCCCGCCAGGCCGAACACGAAGATGCTCAAGGAGGTGAATTCAATGAATGATAGAACTGACCCGACCCCGGCGGCACTGTACGCCCGGGTGTCCAGCGACCGGCAGGACGTGGACCTCTCCGTGGCCGCCCAGCTTCGGGCGCTCAGAGACTACGCGAAGAACAACGGCTACTCCGTGGCCCGCGAGTACGTGGACGAGGCCGAGAGCGGCAGGATTGCCGACCGCCCCCAGTTCCGCAAGATGATCGAGGCGGGATCCAAGCCGGAAGCCCCATTCCGCGAGATTTTGGTCTGGAAGTTTTCCAGGTTCACCCGCAAGCGGGAACACGCCGTGGCGTTCAAGGCCCAGTTGCGGCGCAAGGGCATCCGCGTGGTGTCCATCACCGAGCAGGCCGAGGACAACGCCACCGGCCGGCTGCTGGAGGGCATCATCGAGTCCGTGGACGAATATTACTCAGAAAATTTAGCTCAAGAGGTCGTTAGGGGGATGCGCGAGGCCGCTTCCCGGGGCTTCTGGGTCTCCACCAACGCCCCCTACGGCTATCGCAAGGCCCACGTCCAGGACGGCGCCAAGAAGCGCCCCAGGCTGGAACTCGACCCGCCCCACGACGCCGTGGCCCGCCGCATCTTCGAGATGGTCCTGAGCGGCAAGAGCGTCCTCGACGTAACCAAGACCCTCAACGACGAGGGCATCCCCAACTCCAATGGCAAGAGGTGGATCAAGACCACCATCCACAACATGCTCTCCAACGAAGGCTATACCGGAACTTTGGTCTGGGGCCAGAAGAGCCGGGACGGGCAGGAGCCGGTAAGAGTGGAGGACGCCTTCCCCGCCATCGTAACCGGAGAGGAGTTCCGGCAGGTCAGGAAGCTGCTGGGTTCCCGCGCCCCGAAACAGACCAACCCCCGCCGCACCGCCAGCCCCTACCTGCTCAGCGGCCTGGCCCGCTGCCGGGCCTGCCGCAAGGCCATGACCGCCGCCGAGGCCAAGGGCGGCAGGTACACCTACTACGTCTGCCACTCCCTCCTCAAGCAGGGCAAGGACGCCTGCCACACCCCCAGGCTGAATGCCCGCAACTTCGAGAGCGTCATCATCGAGAACATCCGCGACAACATCCTCACCGAGTCCAACATCCGCGAGTTGGTGAAGCTGGTGGACGAGGAGATGGACGGCGTGGCCAAAGAGGAGCGGGAGCGATTGGAGACCATCGAGGCGGAACTGGAAGAGGTGAAGCGGAAGCTGGACCGCATCTGGCACTTCGTGGAGAGCACCGACCTGGACATGGCCGACGCCTCGGAACGCATCCTGGAACACCGCCACCGCCGGGAACAACTGGAGGCCGCCGCCGAGGATGCCCGGGCCGTGCTGGCCGAGCGGCGGGAACTGCTGGACAGCGCCGATATGGTGGCCGCCTTCGCCGCCGACATGAGCGAGTTTCTCCGCACCAGTGAACTCACCGAGACCAAAGCCTTCGTGCGGTCCTTCGTCAAGGAGATCGAGGTGGCGCCCGGAAAGGCGACCATCGTCTACACCATCCCGACCCCGTCGGATAGCCCCATCGGAGGCGCGGACAAGGCGGAGGTAGCCCTGAACGGGGATGTTATGAATTCGGTACAGCGTGGTGGGCCGGACTGGACAAAATCAAGAACCGAGGCCGATTCCGACGTCACCCCGTCCTGGGGCATGGGGATGGTATACGTCAGGACCGCCTCGTCCTCCACGATCTCAATGCCCTGCACGAAGTTGCGGATCAGCGCCTTCCGCTCCGGGAACGTCCCGTCCTGGAAGAGCGCGCGGAAGTCCGCCACGTACCCCTTGATCTCCTTTGACGTGGGCAACTCCTCCCGCCGCTGATCCAACTGGAACTCTGCCTCCTCCCGCGCCGCCGTAAGCTGGTCCTGGCGGCTCTTCAGGGACAGAATGCGCGGCGACAGCGCCTCGATGGGCAACTGCTGGGTCTCCAACGCCTGGTAGAGGTTCTCCAGCCGGGTGTCCACGTCGCTAAGCTCGCTGTTGATGGCCGTCAGCCTGCCGTTGACCTCGCCGGCCAAAGCATCAATCTCCTCGGCCACCAGGGTCACCAGTTCGGTGATGGTCTCCTCGGTGAGAATCCGCTCCCTCACCTTCTCGATCACCAGGTCCTCCACCTTGCTGGCGTTCAGGTAGCGGGCGGTGCAGGCTCCGGCCCCTTCCCGGAACAGGCTGGAACAGACGTAATAGGCGAACTGGCCGCTCTTGGCTCCCTGGGCCGAGTAGCTCCTGCCGCACACCCCGCAGCGGAGCAGTCCGCTCAGGAGGTACTGGCTACCCACCCGTCCGGGCCGCTGCACCGTGGGCGCCCGCTGGTGGAGTCCCTGCTGCACCAGGTCGAAGGTCTCCCTGGACACCAGGGCGGGCCAGGCGTTCTCCACACGCACCGGCGCTCCCGCCTTGTCGTCCTTGCTCTTGACTCCCCACACTGCCGTCCCCGTGTACGCCTCGTTGGTAAGCAGGTAGTGGATGACGTTCTTCTGCCAGCGCCGGCCCCGGTTGGTGATCCCCCGCCCGTTCAGCTCCTTGCAGATTTCCGCCAGCCCGTTGCCCCTACGGGAACTCTCGAATATCTCCTTCACCACAGGAGCCGTGGCCGGGTCAACCTCCAGGGTGGGACGCTCCTTCGCCCCGTCGCTGACCTTGACGCGGGTGTAGCCGAATGGCGCCTTGGAACCCAGGAAGAAACCACGGGACGCGGCCTCCCGCATTCCCCTCGTCACTTCTTGCCCAAGATTCTCGCTGTAATATTCATCCACGGACTCGATGATGCCCTCCAGCAGCCGGCCGGTGGCGTTGTCCTCGGCCTGCTCGGTGATGGAGACTACGCGGATGCCCTTGCGCCGCAACTGGGCCTTGAAGGCCACGGCGTGCTCCCGCTTGCGGGTGAATCTCGAAAATTTCCAGACCAGAATGACCTGGAAGGGAGCCTTGGGCCTGCTGCCCTCGTCGATCATCTGGCGGAACTGGGGACGGTCGGCGACGCGGCCGCTCTCGGCCTCGTCCACGTACTCGCGGGCCACCGCGTAGCCGTTGTTCTTGGCGTAGTCTCTCAGCGCCCGAAGTTGGGCAGCTACGGAGAGGTCCACGTCCTGGCGGTCGCTGGAGACCCGGGCATAGAGGGCCGCCGGGGTGAGGGGTACAAACTCGCGCTTTTTCATTTTGCCTCCGTTTCGTCCGTGTCCACTTGGCGGGAACGCCGCTGCATCCGCTCCTTCACGCGCCACTCCCGCTCCTCCATGTACAGGCGGATGGCCTCCCGCAGAAGCTCGCTCACGGTGCGCTCATCTTCCTTCGCCGCCTGGCGCAGGCGCTGCGCCTGCGGCGGGGGCAACGAAAAAGTGACGGTCTCGGTGTTCCTGGATATGATGGGGGCCATGAGCGCTCCTTGCGCTATCATTATAGCACATTGTCTTACACTCTGCCAGCGGGCAACCAGCCTTGCAACTGTTCACGTCCAAGGTGATCCGATCAGCCCGTCATCGAAGTTTCGTGCTTGATCACCTCCACCCCGGGGGCAAACAAGCCGCAGATACCCTTAAGTCTGAACAGTTACCCAGCCTTCCGCCCGCCGGCGGCGGCGCATTGACCGATAAAGCGCGGGCGCCCGGCAACAGTAGTTGACGCCGGATACCTGCAACATTTCGCAACCTTGCGACCTGTTGCACGCAGACAAGGGAAGGGTAATCACTTCCCTTTTGAGCACCATTGGAAACCACGGGAACGGCTCCGCTCACCCCTATTGGACACGCTGTCCGGGCCTGACGGCTGGTTCGTCGATGTCCGTGGCCTGGCGGTTATTGTCGGCATTCGTGCCTGAACGGCGTGCCTGTCGGGTGGCGGGTGGCTCATGTGCGACGACGGTCTGACGTGTCGTCTCTGCAACATATTGCAGTGGCGGGGGCGTAACGGGAGGTGGCGGCTGCAAGTTGCAGCAAAATTGTCCATTCGTGGCTGCTGAGGCCCCGCTATAGGAAATCCACGGCGCAGGAAAGTTGTACTTTGGGAACTCAGTACAATGCGGCCAGCGGCGCCCGGTCCCGCGAGCGGGGCGGCGGAAAAGTCCACGCCTCGCCCAGGATGCCGTGTTCCGCCGGGGCCTCGGCGTTGGAGGCGATCACGTCCAGGCACTCCATTTGTCGTTCGGTGTAACAGGTTTCAGCCACCCGACACCCGGAGCCACGCAATCCCGTCAACGTGCTCGAAGTGGCTGTCGGCGGATACCAGGTCGGCGCCCGTTTCCATGGCGTGGGCCGCAATCCAGACGTCGTTGGTCGGAATTGGCCGCCCCTTGGCCCGCAGCGCCGTCATTACCCGCGAGTACCGGTCCGCAGTCACCGGGCCCACGGGAACGAAGGACACGTAGGGACGTTCGAGGAAGGAACGAAATTCCGCCAGGTTCCGCTCGAAATGCGCCCCCTGCCGAAAGCCGTACAGCTGCTCGCCTACCACGACGGCGGAGAACAGCACCTCCTCGGCTACCACTATCAGATCTCTCACCTCGTGGCTGCCCCGCATGAACGCGGAGTAGGCGTTGGAATCCAGCAGAATCCTCATGACCACGCCGCCTCGTCCACCGTGCCGAAAACCTCAAGAGCCGCATCGAAACCCTCGGCTTCATCCCGGCTCCATGCGCCGAACAGGTCGTCCAGCGCGGCGCCTATCGCATTCGGGTTTCCACGGCTCCCGTCCGACAGGCCTGCTCCTTTTCTGAGCAACCTCAGGGCAGCCTGATTCAGCGAGATACCCTCCTGCTTGGCGAGGTGGTTCAGAATAGCGCTGAGGTCGTCGTCGAACCCCCTGACGGTCAACTGGTTCATTTGGCGGTCCCCTCTGTGAGTCATACTATGATGCAACGTGAGGCATTATAGTGATGGTTTGTGCCCCGGTCAACAATACCAAAATCAAGCCTGATTCTCACCGGAGCAGCAGCCACATCATCGTAATACAGATTGTCAAGAGAAACACCAACAACACAGCGGCGATGCCCGGCGCTTTGCCCAGCTTCCCGGTCCTGCGGTGGGCATTCTGCTCCCGGACCAACACCTCCTCAGCTGGCAGTGATCTCCTCTCATTTGCCCCCGCAATCGGCGGCTACTTCCTCTCGGTCCCTGGTCTGTCCTGTAGCTGGAATGGCAGTTCCGGTTCAGGGCGGGAAAGCGATGCATTCTGGCGGTCGGCCAATACCTCCACGTTCTTTTCCGCGCGGTGTTGCAGGCACTTCCTCCGAACTTCGTTCACATAGGCGAGCCATGTCCCTATGTAATCGCTCTCCGCTTTCTCAAAGGCCATTTGTCTGGCCGAATTGCCGCCTACGACCGCCTCACGCCAGAACCAGTCCTCGTTTTCCATGCTTCGGTCAGTGAAGTTCTTGACCTCTCCCCGGCTACGGATCCCATAGAACTGGGCCTGTAGGTATAGCTCCCGACTGTTGTCCTTGTGGCGGTCGTAACCATAGAGGAAATAATGCCAGTCATGTGGAGTTATCGTCCTTATCCAGTCTTGGGCATCCTGCCAGGCATAGTCCGCCCAATCCGGCTCAATTTGTGGATAAGGGGCTGATTGTTCGAGGTGTTCGATAATGTCGTCCATGTCTTCATCGGTTATCTCCGTTCTGGCACGTTCCAGGGCGGTGGTGTAGGAATTTAGCGCTTCGCGGCAGATCTGGGAGATGTTGGCCTCTGGGTCAAGTTTTTTGATCAGCCTGATAGCCTTGTCTGGGACATTGATACCGATGCGCATACGTCCTCCGTATGTGTATGTTTGATGATACAGCATACAATACGCCTATAGAAAAGTCCACCCAATTGGCAAGCGGAACAATGGACCCAGAGCATTCTCGAAATCCCCACAGCATTGGTCGGTTCCGGTCCTGGCGGTCGCGGCCGAGAGGTATCCATGGCGCGGTTGCGACAGGGCGGCGGCGCTGGCCTCATTCTCCAGCTCCCGTTCCCGTGGCGGATTGAGCGATGGAACGTCTCCCCGTCGGCACCGGGGTCGCCGTCCCATCCATTCTAAATGATCACCCAGTTGCAGAAGCCGCCAACAGGGCCCGATGCGACCCGGTGTGCCTTCGGTAACGTCATCATGGGTCAAACCTGGCGCGTCAATGGCTCCATCGCCGCAGCCGACCACGTACTGGACCGCAACCGACAGCATCGCTTACTACGGCCAAATCGACGCTCCGGGCCGCTGCCGGGGCCGATTACTATGTTGTACCCGTGTACAGAAGCTGGGACGAGTTCCCTTTCGGGAATTTTCCGGCCCCTCCCGAACTCAAAACATATGGAAGTATTCGAGCCGACTCGCCTGGATTGCAAGCACCTTGGGGCAAGGTCCCATTCCAGAATCGCGGGGCGGACTTCCCGAAAGGGAAGCGAACTCCCAGCATCAAGCCGGCAAGCAAACGCCAGGCGGCACGCAGTCATGGGGGCGTGATTCGATGACACTTCAGTGCCCGCCCCGCCGCCCTGCCAGCCGCACCGTGACCGGCGTTCAGACGTCAACGTCAATGGAATTCTCCTCCCCCTCCGTTGGACCGGTGTAGGCGTCCACGGCGCTCCGTGACGCCGCCCGGTAGATGCCCTCCATCGCGGCGGAGAATTCCTCCTCGCCCTGCCAGAACGGGAACCGGCCCAACTGCCGGGGCAGCGCCGCATGAACGTCGGGCACGGCGATGGCTCCGAAGGCGTCTCCCTCGTCAAATTGCCGCCCGGGATTGCCCCAGAACTCGGACGGGTCCGCTGGCAACGGCTCCGGGGCTGCCGGAGGCCCATCCAGGGTCTGGGCGGACCGGACCAAATCCCCGCCCAGCAATTCCTCCCGCTCCATTCCCCTCAGCCGGAAGATCAGGAACGGGTCCCGGTCGAACTCCTCGCCCAGCAGCAAATACACCGCCGCCACGTGCTTGCACGGATTGGACCAGTCTGGGCAACTGCATACCGTTTCCAGGTCCGCTTCGCTCTCCGGGAACATGGAGAGCCCTCGGGCGCTGAAGCACTCCTCGACGGCGTCGGGCATCCGCCCCGAAAGCAGGCTGGCCGCTATCGCCGGCTGCCGTCCGAACTCCTCCCGGAGCTCCTCCCAGTCCGGCAGACTGATGGTCTTCACCTGGACGGAGACGCGGTAGGGCTTGGGCCGGGACCCCTGCACCAGGGCCAGCACCAAGCCCGGCTCCACGTCGATGGACAGCACCTGCCCTCGCCGGGCGTACGAGCGTCCCCGGTCGAGCCGCGTCCCGATCCGGAACTCCTCCAGGGTTTGCAGCCACCGCCGGGCCCACCAGCTGGCGCCGAAGTCCCCACGCCGGGACTGGGCCTTGATGCCTCCCCGGGCTCGGATGGCGGGCCGGTAGTCAGGGTAAGCCATGGCGTCTCGTTTCCTCCGGCGTCTTTCCATGGGTCAGTCGCCGTAGTGTTCCCGGCTCAGGGCCAGCACGTCGCGCAGTTCGGCGTTGGACAACTCGGTCAGCCAGCGCTCGGAACTCCCGCCCACCACCCGCTGGGCGGTCTCCGCCTTGGCCTCGATCATGGCGTCGACGTGGTCCTCCAAAGTGCCGGCGCAGATCAGCTTGTGGACCTGCACGTCCCGGGTCTGGCCGATGCGAAAGGCCCGGTCCGTGGCCTGGTTCTCCACCGCCGGGTTCCACCACCGGTCGTAGTGGATCACGTGGTTCGCCCGGGGCAGGTTCAGGCCCGAACCCCCCGCCTTCAGGGACAGCACGAACACCCGAGGCCCATCAGGGTCGTTCTGGAACCGCTCCACCATGGCGTCCCGCCCCCGCCGCGACACCCCGCCGTGCAGGAAGGGCGCCTCAATTCCGAAGGTCTCCTGCACGTGCCCCCGGATGATCTCGCCCATCTCCGCGAACTGGCTGAACACCAGCGCCCGGTCCCCGCTCGCCACGATTTCCTCCAGCAGTTCGTCCAGCCGCTCCAGCTTCCCCGAACGCCCTGCGACCACGGAGTTGTCCCCCAGCAACTGCCGGGGATGGTTGCACGCCTGCTTCAGCTTGGTCAGCGTGTCCAGGATCATCCCCCGCCGACTGATCCCCTCCGCTTCCTCCATCCGGGTCTCCGCCTCCCGCAGCACCGCCTGGTACAGCGTCGCCTGCTCTCGGGTCAGCACGCAATACTGCTTGGTCTCCCGCTTGTCCGGCAGGTCGTCGATCACCGCAGGGTCCGTCTTCAACCGCCGCAGGATGAACGGCCCGGCCGCCCGCTTCAGCCGGCTCGCCGCCGCCTCGTCCCGGTGCGCCTGGATGGGCACGAAGTAGTCGCGCTTGAACTGGGCCTGGATGCCCAGCAGACCCGGATTCAGGAACTCCATGATGGACCACAGGTCCCCCACGTGGTTCTCCACCGGCGTCCCGGTCAGCGCCACCCGATAGTCGGACGGCAGCTCCCGCGCCGCCCGCGACTGCCGGGCCATCGGGTTCTTCACGTTCTGGGCCTCGTCCAGGATCACCGCCCGCCACGGCACCCCCTGCAACGTTTCGGCGTCCCGCAGCATGGTGCCGTAGCTGGTCACCACCACCTGTCGCTCCGCCGCCTCCTGGCGGAATTCATCGCCCCGCTTCCGACCAGGTCCATGATGCAGCATCACCCCCAGCTCCGGCGTGAACTTCCCCGCCTCCCGCTGCCAGTTGTACATCAGCGACGTGGGACACACCAGCAGGCTGGGCCGGTCGTTGCCCTCCTGCCGGTCCAACTCCAGCGCCGCCAGCGTCTGCACCGTCTTCCCCAATCCCATGTCGTCCGCCAGGCACGCCCCCAGCCCCCACCGGCGCAGGAAGGTCAGCCACGCGTAGCCCCGCTCCTGGTAGGGCCGCAGCGAACCCAGGAAGCGCCGCGGCGCCGCCGGCGTCTCGACCTCCGCCTCCCGGCCCAACCGCTCCAGCAACCGGTCGACCCAATCGTCCGCCTCCAGCCGAACGTTGTCCTCCGACGACCGCTCCTCCGCCCCCAACCCGATGCGCACCGCCTCCCGCAGGCTCACCCGCTTCCGGTTGCGCCAGTGGTCGGCGGCCTCGCGAATCTCATCGGCGTTGATCTCCACCCACTGACCCCGCAGCCGCACCAGCGGCGCTTTCAACTCCGCCAACTCGGCCAGTTCCGCCGGCGTGATCTCCTGCCCTCCCAACGCCACCGACACCTCCAGGTCCAGCATGGTGCTCAGGCTGACTCCTCCGCCTCCCGTCATGGCCGGCGTCCTCACCCGGGCCCGGATGGTTGGCCTGGCCTTGGTCCCCCGCCCGGTCCACCACGCCGGCAGCAGCACTCCAAAGCCCGCCTGCTGCAACGCCGGCGCCTCCGCGTTCAGGAACCGGTGCGCCTCCCCGGTGGACAGCATCCTGCCGGATGGACCCCTGGCCTCTAGGCTCTCGGCGACGGGCGGGCACAGGTTCGCCGCCTGGGACAGCGCCGCCAGCAGGAACTCCCTGGGGTTGTAATCGGGGTTGCCGGCGTCCTGGCTCCCACCCTTCCACACCGTCTCGGCGGGCAACAGCAGGCTCCGGTCGTCGTGGGGTTGCAACAGGTACCGCAGGTGCCAATCGCCTTGTGCCATGGCTGCCTGACCATCCACGGCATCAAGCTCCGGCGGCTCCTCCAGCCGCAGGCAGAGACGGTAGGGAGCGTTGGCGGCAATGGCGATGGGCCTCTGCCACTCCGACACCTGCCGGCCCAACTGCTTCGCCTGGTCTGGCCCAACGCGGATGGTTCCGTCGGCGGCGCCCAGGGCGTGCAGCCAGGCGTCGTGGGCTGAATCAAACCCGTTCCCCTCCGGCCGGGGCACCGACGCTTTCCGCGCCAGATGGTCCACCACTCCGTCCAGGAAGGCCCTCAGCACGGTCGAGGACGCCTGGGCCGGCGGACCAGTGGCCGCGTCCCCGGTCGCCGACCGCGCCGCCGGCGGCATCAACCCCGCCAGGTCGGCCAGCCTGTCGGCGTCATCGCCGACGAATACCGCCTTCCACGCCGCCGTCATCCCGTCTCCGTGTCCCGTCGCCGTGGGCAGGTATCGCTGCCGCGCCACCAGCGCCATCCCGAATTGCCGCGCCCGGCGCCAGTAGGTTATTTCCGGCCCCAGCGCCACCCCGGGCTGCAATACCGGGCGGTCCCCGCACCTCTCCAGGAACTCGCCCGCATCGGCCCCGTCCAGCCAGAGCGCGGGCACCCGAAAGGGCAGTATGCGCGGCTTGGCACGGGACCGGGGCGCTTCGCCGGCCAGCGGACTCGACGGCAGCGGCTCGCCGACCCTGCTGGGCAGCCAGACCACCGCCTCGCTCGCCATCTCCTCGCCCACGTCCAGACCCATGGCCCCGAGCAGCAGGTCGCCGGCGGCGCAACGCGGGTGCCGGCCATCTCCGTGCCCGTCTCCCGTTGCGTCGGAATCCTCTCCCCACAGGACCAGACGGCCTTCACATTGTGCGGCGTGCAGTATCAGCATCCCGGGCGGCGTCTCCTCCAACCCCACTATAGCCCGTCGCCGACGGTCGTCAAGCGTTGCAGGGCCGGCCCTTCACGGGTGTCCTGCTTCGGGCGCTCCCGACATTTCTGCGGCCCGTCAATCGGCCACGCGTTACGGCCTCCGCCTCTACGGGGAATGGGCAAAATTAGGCCCGCTGAGATGCCATACCCGTGTACAGAGATTGGCGTGACTTTTGTTTCCAAAAGTCCGGGGCAGATCTGAACTTGAATCGGGCCGAAAATCAGGGCTTCCCGGCCGGTTCCGCGAGCGCTTGGGTGAAAGGGACGGTTCCGGCGAAGTTTTGAAAATAAAAGTGGCCCGGGGTATGTCTGTCCTAACATCGCAGCCAGCGCTTCCCTTGGCGAAGCCGACACCGGACCCGGGCGCGTCTACGACGTCATCGACCGGCCCCTACCGGACCGGACAGGATGGAGCACAGTTGCAGAAGGCCGATTGTCGCCACGGGGTTCTGTACCCTGACCACTACCCCCAGCACTCCCGCAGACCCTCCGCCACGCCGACGGACGGGACGCCGGCCACCGGCTCTCCGGCCACCAGCGCCGCGCCGGTGTCGTGAAAGTCCAGCCCCGGCGTGTTCTCTGGCTTCTCGCCCGTCCTGGCGTGCTCCGCCACCGCCTCCACTCCCAGCCGCGCCATCTCCAGCGGGTACTGCATCACCGTGGCCCCGAACTCTCCCGACGCCACCCGCCTCACCCCGTCGCAGCCGCCGTCGATGGTTACGATCAACACGTCCTCCGCCAGCCCCAGCTCCGCCAGCGTCGCGTATGCCCCCGTCGCCGCCGGCTCGTTGATGGCGTACGCCAGGTTGATGGAAGGGCGCTGGCCGATGAGTTCCTCCATCGCGTTGCGCCCTCCTTTCTCCGTGCCCAGGGTCACCCCGCGGCCCACGATGCGGGGATCGTCTTCGTCGCCCATCTTTCCAGCGTCCTTCACGTCGATGCCGTAGCCCTTCAGAAAGCCCTGGTTGCGCAGCACGTCCACCGACACCGGCGTGGGGTAGCCGTCCAGCGTTGCGATCCTGGCCTCCCTGACCTCCGTCTCCAGCCTGGCCTTGGCCCACCGGCCGATCAACTCCCCGGCCCTGAAGTTGTCCGTGGCGAAGGTCCCGTCCACCACGTCCCCTTGCTGGAAGGGCGTGTCCAGCGCGATCACCAGCACCCCGGCCTCCCGCGCTTCTCGCACGGCGTCGCTCAGGGCCGCCGGGTCCGAAGGCGTGATCAGGATGCCATGGGCACCATCCGCCACCAGTTCCGCCATCGCCCGCGCCTGGCTCTCCCAATCGCCGTCATGTTCCCCGGCGTAGGCGCGTAGTTCCACGCCCAGCTCATACGCCCGCTGCCGCGCGGCCTCCTCCATCTCCACGAAGAAGGGGTTCCCGTCGGTCTTGGTGATCAACCCCACCATCACTTTATCCGCGTCATCGAACACCTCGCTGTTGCCGCACCCGGCGGCCAGCAGCAGGCACGCGCAACCGGCCACCGCCGCCATCCAAAACCAACGGTCCATCCTTGTCAATTCCTCACCTGCCACGTCGTATGCGAAGGCGACGGCATCCATCGGGCCCCCGCCCGACAATCGACCGCCTGTGTCGTCGCCCTATCGTATCCGTGGGGATGCGAGGCTCGCAAGAATGGCCCGGAACCGGACAGGACGATTGCAAAGTAGCGCCATCCATTCGGATCGGCTCATCTTGCGCTTGTCGAATGGTGCCAGATCGAGCAGATCGTGGTTCGACAGGCTCACCATGAGCGGCTCGGCATGAACTTTGCAATCGTCCTGGGAACCGGAAACATCCTTCCCGTCCGACCGCCGCTGGAGGCGGCCTTTCTGCCCGTTTTCCGGCGGCGGCGTCCCAGCGATCATCGCCTGGACCAACCTGTCCCTGAATTCGGCGAGGTTGATGCCTGCGGGCGCCGGACACGTCAAACTGCTATCGCCCGGACCTGATTTCCACAGTTGCAGTCCTGAAAGGGAATTAGAAGGAGATTGCATTCTGCAATCCGGCGGTCATTCCTACTTGAATCAAGGGGTTGCCCTGCGTTCCGGTGGGAGTTGGAGTCTCGAATTTTACTGCGGGTCCATAATCACTTCATTGCATTGATTGCATTGCGGAGATTGTAGTCCTGACTCATGGTGAAGCCATGAACGACCGCGATGGGCTCGCCCTCCAGGTAAACCACGACTCTGCGGTTGAGTGGGGCAGCCCCTGCCCCACGACCCTCAACGAGACCTGCTGCATAGCGTGTCGGAGGAACAGGGCCGAGTGCCCGCCACCGAGGTCTTGGGCGTGAACCAGACCCTGGCGGTCTGCCGCGGCTGCCGGCAAGCGTCCCGGCGGGTGCGGCAGGCGCTGCCCGAATTCAGGAATGCGGTCGGCGCAGGCGGCTCCTCGGCTTCGGTGGACGGCGGCCGCTCCTCCATGACCGTGCATGACGACACCGGGAGCAACCATCCCCCGCTTTCCCGGCTCCCCGCACGTTCCGCCGTGCATGACGACACCGGGAGCAACCTCCACGGCCGCCACCTCCACCTGAAACGGCCGTTTCGTCCCGTGTCCGGCGCGCCAAAGTGCAATCGCTGCGGAACCGCATCCACAGTGGCAACCCCGTAAGGAAATCCAAACCCCTTGATGGATGGCCGCCGGCGTGATTTCAAAGCTGAATCGCCCCGGACACCACAATTGGCACGGCTCTTGTGTCAACAACCTTTTCGCGGCCTCGTGTCGGTTTATGGCGCCGGTTGCATTGCATCTCTTGCGCCGGGGGACGTGCCGGGGCACGGTGTGACGGCAGACCCGCGTACAGAGATTGGGAGGAATGCCCTTTTGGGGAGTCGGAGGGTATTTTGAACTTGAAACCGGCGGAAATCGAGGGAATTCAGGGCGGTCTTGCGAGCGCTTGGCTGAAAGGGCGGGTTCCGGCGAAATTCCCTTTTGGGCAGTGAACGCCCAGCCACATCAGGGCGAGCGGTTCGTTGACCGGGCCGTATTCCCGCCTACCGGACAACCCCCTAAAGGACATTCCGGCCAGCAGATTGAACGTGAAGGAGCAAAGCGCGATGGATGCCCAGAACGAAGGGATGGGCGACACCGGGGAGTGGCGGGAGTTCGTGCTGCGGATGCTCCTGAGGGAATTCGTCGAAAAGGCGGGCAGGGCGGAGACTGGGGAAGGCCCTGGCGAACACCAGGAAGGCTTTGGCCCGGCGGTTCATCCTGCGCTGGCTGCGCCGGGCGCTCTCCCTGGGGGCATGGTGGAATTAGCGGACATGGCTGCCGTCAGGGCCGGGGCCGACCGCGCAGCGTCGTGGCTCAATTCTACGTTGGAGATGACGGCGGCGAGCGGCCAGCAAGCGCGGAGCAAGCGATTGGCGGCGCGGATGACCAGGCGATTGCAAAATCCGTTCCCTGCGACGGGAGTGCGGGCGATAATCAATGCAGTTCACGGTTTTTCCAGCCTTTCCCGAACGAAAGCTGGCGGGTCCGTCCCCGACCCGGACCGATTGACTGGGATCGAGCCTCGCTCTCCCCGCGTCGGTTTCAACGGAGACCAACGCCACCCGCTGCGTGGCGCGGATCACGGAGTCGAGCCCCGCTCCTCCGGCGTCCACGTCGATGCGGGACGTCACACCGCGCTGGCGGTTGGCAATCGCCGCACCGGGAGGCTTCACCGGAAGGTTGTGGTTCAATTCTGAGTTCTGCGCTATAGACGGCATGGGGGCGCCGCCTTTGACCTGGCGCTCAACGCCGTCTCGCTGGGCGTCTTGCTTCCTGCTGGTGACGCTGAAGCGGCCCACAGCGGTTGAGTGGTTGCTGGAAGGGCTTGGCTTCGGACTGGGTTGGTGAAAGCGTCCCGGCGCCGCGGCTCTCTTCTAACACCCGCCGGTCATTCCGGTCGTGGGCACCCTTTCTGCCGCCGCAGGTGCGCGCGGGCAATCAGCCGGGCCAGAATGCGCAGACCCTCCCGGACCTGCTCCCGCTGCTGGGGCGAGTAATCGGGTCTATGCTGCTGCTCCGGCAGCTCGGCGTCCACTTGCCCACGCCGTTGCCCGGCGGGTTGATTCCCCCGGCTCGACCTTCGCCGGTACCGGTTCCCCTGATTCGATTTCGTCATGTTCCTCCGTGTTCTGCGGCCCCGGCGCCGAGGGCGTCGTGGTGTGGTCGCTGGCCGCGTTCTTCTGCCCAGCGCTTCCCCTGGCCTTCCCCGCCGGCTCATGAACCCCGCCGGGCAAACCCTGGGGCCGGACGCCGCCGGCGATGCCGGCTCGGTGGCCACTCCGGTGAAAACGGCATTCAGCATGGTCACCGGTCTTCTGGTCTTCTTCTGCCTCTCGTTGGTTGAAGGCGTGCCGGAGACGCTCCGCCACTGCCGTAGAGTGTGAACGAACATCTCCCTCCGCATAACCTCGCGCGCGCCCCCACCTTCCTGCGGGGGCGCGCCGGGCCTTACGAAGGCGGCCCCTCTCGTGGTGTCATTGGGGTGTACATGAGTCGCGTCCGGTGGCGGCAATGCAGGTCGGGACGTTTTGAACCTGGAACCCGGGGAAATCGGCCCCCTACCGGACGTTTCCCGTTAACGGTTTTCGTAAGGCCCCGTTCCAACGTCCGGGTACAACGGCCCTGCCTGAAACCGGCATTTTTGTCCCAGGGGAAATCGAAGACCGCGTGCAATCGCCCTACCTGAAACGAACATTTTTGTATGCGGAGGCGGGAACATGACGACGGAGAGGCCGGGCATCCACCGGAGCGAGAGCATCGAGGACCTGCACCACCTGCGGCTGATGGCGCTGTTGGACGAACTGGTGCGCGACAAGGGGCCGCGCCAAGCGGCGGCGGACCTGGACGTGGACCACCGCACCCTGACCGCCAGCCTGGAGAGCGGACAACTCACCCGGCGGATGCGGGTGGCCCTGGACCGGGCGCTGCTCGACGGGGCCGGGTCGCCGGCCCAGGAGCAGCGGCAGCGCAACGACCTGCTGGCCGGGCGGCTGGATAGGGTGGAGGAACTGGCCGGGGAGACCGGCGCGGGCCTGGCCGCCGTCCAGGGCGAGGTTGCAGCCCACGGGCAGGCCTTGCGGAGCATCGAGGCCAGGCTGGCGAAAGTGGAAAACGCGCAGGCTCCGCCGAGCGCAACGCCCGCCGTCAGTTCGAGCCAGCCGCCCTCACCGCCGCGTGCGCCGCGCCGCGAGTTCCCCGAACTGGCCACCCTGGAACCCGCCGCTGACGACGAGGCGGTCTTCGGCGACGCCTGGCCCCTGATCCAGGAGTGGCGGGCGCTGCGGCAGCGCCACCCCGACCGGGGCAAGGGGCTTGACTGGCTGCGCGACGAGGAACGGCTCATGACCGTGGAACTGGCGCTCCTGGAAGACCACGGCCTGACCCTGCCCCCGCAGGACTATCCCCTCACGGGCCTGGACCGCAACAACCAGACCAACTGGCGAAGCACCACCCTGGCGGAAACCCGCCGGGCCCGGAGGCGGCGGGAACGGCTGCGGTGGCCGCTCCGGGCGCTGGCGCTGGCGCTGCGGCTGTGGCGCAGGTAGGTAGCCGCCCCGAAAGGGCCGGTTCCAGTCCGGTTAACACTTGCCCGGTGGGGCGCGCACGGCCTATCCAGGGGCGTCAGCAAGGCCGACAATATCTATGTTGTCAGGCTTTTCCAGGTTTCCCGCCGTAGAAACCTGGGGGTCCCTCCCTCAGCCCGGGTCTTTGCCGCAAGGCCGGCCCACGAGGGAATGCTGCCGACCCGGAGTGTTCAAGTCCTCCGCAGGCAGCGCGGGCCGGTGGTTGGAGTGCTCAATCCCTTCTTCCCCGGCCTTGTCCAACGGGTTGGAGTGCCAAGCCCTGCTCCCGTTGGGCAGCCCGGCGGCTGGAGTGTTCAAGTCCTTCTTCCGCCGGACGCCGTTCAGCGGCTGGGAGCTGATCCCTCCCGGTTGCCGGACACCCGTCCGCTGGCCGGAGTTGATCGCTCCCGTCAACGGACGGAGGGTCCGGAGCGATTGATCCCGCTCCGTTCCCAAACCAGGCCGAGGCGTCTGCGGGTTCTGCTCGCGGCGCCCCGGCCGGAACCCAAACCCGGCCGGGGCAAAGTTGCCCTGGTCAACGTCAACAACCACATCGTCAGGGAGGTGATGAATCGAAACAACACGGCATCCCGGAGATTACCATCATCCGGCTACATTTGCGGAGCGGCTGACGCCCTTCGCCATGCCCTCGCCCTGCCGCCGGAGCAGATAGCAAGCTCCGGCACGCCCTATCACGCTGCGGCGCGGCTGCCCAACCTCGGCAGCCACCGACGCTGCCTCCACCTGCCCCGGTCAGTCATCCCTCAGCGACAGGCCGGGCGCTCGTTGCTGCCACGCGGTTTCCCCCGGCCCGGTCCCTGGTCACGCGACCGCCAGGCGAGCTGCGTTCGCCGAATTCTTCCCACCCGCCTTTCCGCCAAATCCAGCCCTGGCCGTACTGTGCCTTGCGCCAGCACTCCAATCCGGCGCTCTGAGTAGCGACGCCGGACCTGGACGCGATGCGCCTTCTGCACGGGCTGGCTTGACCTGCCGAACACCACCGTGGGCGCATTGCGTCTCGCGCCGGATGGCCCGGACAGGCAACGGCGCCATCTCCAATATGACGCCACGAATGGCAGGAGCCGGGCCAAGTGCCAGCGTTGTCGCTGGCGTCGGCAACCGGGCCGGCAACCAGCAGAACGTCAGCGACAGCTGCGACGACTGCCAGCACAAGAACATCGAGGAGGTGATCTCCAGACACAACAAACATCCTGAGTTTCCGGTCGCCACGGGCCGCTTGGAGCGACCAGTGAACCGGCGGTGACAACCCAAGGCCCGCTGCGCCAAGCGCGGCGGGGCGGCAACCGGGGTGGCTCCCTGGGCCGCCACTGACAACCGAATAGATACCAACGAGCGGGGTCGTCTCTCCCAACTGCGGGGAGGCGGCCCCGCTCTTCGTGTTTCGCCGTCGGCGAACACAACCACAGCGGCGAATGGGCCGCACCCAACGACCTGCATCTTGAACCGGAGAGCGGGGTCGGTCCATTCGGGCCGGCCTCGCTTTCCGCCTTTCGGAGGAAACGACATGAAGGCCAACACCACGAACACCGTCAACTACAACATCGAACCCAGCGTCCAGACCAACGGCAACCACAACGACCGCGCCAGCCGCGTCAACTACACCGACGAACCCACCGCCAGCGGCATCGGCACCGGCCGGGCCGAGTCCCACCTGTCCGTGGCCGCCAGGGAGCGCGGCCTCAACATCAAGGAACTGGCCGCCCTGATGGGCGTCGGTCCCTCCCACCTGTCCCAGGTCGCCCGGGGCAAGAAGAACCTCACTCCCTTCATGCGCGGCAAGATTGAGGCAGTCCTGGGTGAAGTCCTTCCCCAGGGCGTCGTCCACCGCCAGGGCGGCGTGGTCAAGGGCGGAGAGAGCACCTACCTCCGGGAAAAAGCCCGGGAACGTGGGATGACCCTGCGGCAGGTGGCGGACCGGGCCGGACTGACCTATGGCTACGTGGTACAGGTCAGCCGGGGCCAGCGCAATCTGAGTCCTGCTGCCCAGGCCCGGATGGAGACGGTGCTGGAGGCTCCGGTGAAGGTGGAGACCGCCCAGCCTGCCGACATCAACCCGCAGGCCCTGTGGGAGCGCATGGACGCTCACGGCTGGTCCCAGAACGAAACGGCGCGGCGGGCCGGCATCAGCACCGGGATGCTCTCCCAGGTGATGAACGGCCATCGCAAACCCTCCGGGGACGTGCTGAGGCGGCTGCACGAAGTCCTGTTCGCGCCTTCTCCGGCGGAACTGGTGGCGCCGGTGGAGCTGAAAGTCATGGCTTGGAAGAAGGGCGGGCGCAACGGCGTGGTGATCAAGGGCGCCGGCGGGCCGGGCGGCGGTACTATCCGAACCGGCGGACGGGTGCCCTGGGGCGCCGATGTGGAATTCGCCTACACCACTGGCTACGACTGCCACGGCCGGGTCTCGGTCAACCATCTCGTGGACGAACGGGGCTGCTCTGCCATGCTGAAGCGGCAGGAGCCGGACCGGAAGTAGAGTGCGGCAGCCGGGCCCACAGACCGTCCCGGTCGGACCCAGGATCAACGGAAGGCGGGCCATCTCCGCCGGACTACGGCTAGCAGAGTTCGGCCCCTGTCCTCCGTCCGAATCGACGATGCCTTCTACTATGTCCCGCTTTCCCCGCTAGGGCCGGCGGTGTATCATGTCAGGAGAGAACAACGCCTCCAACGGGGAGGCAGAGCGCGGCGGCGATGGCATGGGCCGGCGTCGCCGCAAAAGTGCCAGGTGCGACATGAGCACTCCCAAGACCTTCATCGACACCGCCCAGGCGAAGACCGCCGAGATACCCGGAGCCGAGGGCCGCTTCCGCCTGCCCGACGCGCCGGAACGGGAACCCGACGACATGACCTCCGCCGAGCAGCTCAGCGAAACCGGCCTGCACCATCACCTGAAGCAGTTCCTGGGCCATTCCGATACCACCATCGTGTCCGGGGAGAAGTACGTCACCGCCCGGCGGGGCGGTGAGATGCGCTACCCCGACCTGTTGGTGGCATTCGGTGTGGACCCGGCGCTGTACCGGGAGACCAACGGGTACGTGGTGTCGGAGCAGGGGAAGCCGCCGGACCTGGTGCTGGAGATAGCGTCGGAAGGGACGGGGCACATCGACGTTGGGGAGAAGCGAGAGTTCTACGAGAAGTTGGGGATAACGGAGTACTGGCGCTTCGACGCCAGTGGGGAGTATCACGGCGCCCGGCTGGCTGGAGACCAGTTGGTGGAGGGACGGTACGAGCCGATAGGAGTCGCCGGGGTGACCGGCGGCGTGCTGGAGGGATACAGCGCGGTATTGAACCTGAACTGGCGCTGGACTGAAGGCCGGTTGGGCTGCTACGACCCGGCCACGGGACTACACATCGCCTCCTATGAGAGCGAGCGCGTCCGCGCCGACACCGCCGAAGCTCGCGTGCGGGAACTGGAGGCCGAACTCCGACGGGTGCGGGGCGACTGACTCTCACCACATCCACCTCGGCCTTTGCGGATCATCCGGTCCGGCGTGGACGGCGACACCTCGTTGTTTTAGCGTGGTTTTCACACTTGCAAAAATGCAATTCCTGATTCGTCAAGGGGAATTGCAGTCTGTTCCCTACTTGAAATGGGCGAAAATGACGCATCGGCGTCTCCCCCGAGACTCCCGAAACCACCCCCGGAGCCGCCGTTTGCGCCCCGGACAGCGTGGCGGGCAGATATTGCCGTGTCAGCATGATTGACGAGTCGCCAGCCGATGCACCCGCCGCCCCAGGACGGCCGGCTCCCGGCCTCCCCGCTTCCGCGATGCCGGCACCGGCTCAGCATTCCCCTACCGGACGGAACCCCCTACTGGACAACAGGATGGGCGGCGATACGTGAGGGACAGGGAGGCCGCGCTGGCGCAGGTCTCGGCCACCTCCTCCGTGTCCACCGCAAACGGCGTGGTGGGAAAGGACGGCTGTCCTGGGCCGGGGCGTCGGAATGGGCTAAAATGTCCTGGGGCGTACCGCTTGGCTGAAGATGGGCGCATTTCGTGGGGCAACCTCTAGGTAGGGGGAGCTGATGACGGCTTTCAGGAAACTGCTGGGGGCGTACATGATGTGCACGGCTGTCTTCGTGGCGGCGTGGTTCGTCGTCAACCCCTTCTTTGACGTAAGCGGCGTCTGGGACGTGGCCAACTACCTGATGGCTGTAGCACTGGTTGCGGCTCTGTTGCTGAATGCCCGCCGAAGGTTCAAGGAGCAGGGCAAACGTGACGATAGCGACGGCCTGCGGCGCTGGGAGGCCAATCTCTGTCTGTATCTGACCGCGGGGGTGAACATTCTGTTTTTCCGCAACTGGTTCCTGGAGATCGCCGGAGCGGACGGCGACGCTTCGACGACCGGGTTGGTCTGGATCGCGGTCAACGTCCTGTTCCCGTTGGCGGCCGGGGCAACCGGTTTGACTCTGTGGCGCGAGTCTCCCGGGCGGTGACGGGGTTGGTTGCGCCTGATGGGCATCCTTGCCGTTGGTCTCCTGGGGCCAAAGACCGGAGGAGGGCGACGCTGCCATCGCCATTGTGGAGCAAACGCCATTGCGTAAGAACTACAGGGTCAGTTGGTCCGGTACTATAGCAATGGAGAGGCGGCGATGCCACCAAGAGAGCCGACCAATGCTGCGGGCTGTCTTCCGGCAGAAGCGCTCGTGACCACCTCCGTCAGGCTCCGCTGGCTTCCGCCCATCTGCCTGGCGGCTCTGATCGCTGCCGTTGGGGCTTTGCCCGGCCGTACTGGCTGCGACTCCCTGGCGTGGGGAGACGACCCGGCCATAGCCCGCGTCGACGGCTCGTGCATTCTCCTGTCCCACTATACCCAATGGCTCCGCATCATAGAAGCAGCCATCGAGGACACGGAACAGGGGTTGATCATCGATTATGAAGCTGGGTCCGATTACCAGCGTCGGTTGAATGACCGCGTGAACCTCTACGGCCCCGATACCATGGCGCTGGCAGATACCATCAGGGACTCCGTCCTGTACCAGCGCGCGGTTGCCGGCGGACACGCACCCTCACAGGACGAGGTCTCGGCCCGTTTGGAACAGCACCGGCTCAGTTGGGAGAGTCTCAACGACATGATTCAGTTGGTGAAGTTGGCACAGAACCGGGACCTTGCCGGATTCACGAAACTGTCGACGGAAACGAAGGACCCCTACATTGGAACATCACTCGAATACCAGCCCCCGGCTGAGCTCATGGAGGTCCTGGAACAAAACGACTGGCGTCAGCTGGAGCAGATGCGCCGGGATAACGATGCTTACGTCGACTTCTTTAGCCGCTCCTTTGGCCGTGAACGATACTGGAAGGAGATACTGCCAGATAAACTGAGCCGGGAAATGGCAATATCCCGGCTGCAGGAGGCGGTGCTGGAGGCCGGCCCCGACGGTCCCCATGCCGAAGCGCCCCGCCTGACGTGGCTGGCCTACCGGCAGAGGGCGCTCGAAGGAGTGAACGTCGAACTGACCCAAGCCGCTCCCCCGGACGTTTCAGCCGACCGGGCCCTGGCCTATCTGGACGAGGTTCGGCGGGAGGAACAGGACGAACTGGGCGAGGAATACGGAAGGTGACCGGACGGCGGGAAGACAGTCGAGGTCTTGTTCGCGCCGTCCCCGGCGGAACTGGCGGCCCCGGTGGAACTCAAGGTCATGGCCTGGAAGAAGGGCGGGAAGAGCGGCGTGGTGATCAAGGACGCTGGCGGGACACGGAGTGGCGGCAAGCCCGGCGACAGGACCACCCGCGTCGGCGGCAGAGTTCCCTGGGGCGCGGAGGTGGACTTCGCCTACACTACGGGCTACGACAGCCACGGCCGGGTGCCGGTGAACCACCTTGTGGACGAGCGGGGCTGCTCCGCCATGCTGAAGAGGCCTGAGACCGCATAGGCGCGTAGAGGTGCGGAAACAGAAAGCACTGGCCCGTCAGCCGTCCGCCTCCTCGATGTAGAACAGGACGTGGAAGTCGTCCACTCCCAGGGCACCCTGCAAGCGCCGCCTCACCCGCGCCGACGGGCTGCGCTCCCCCCGCATAAGCTGGGACATGTAACCCCGGGAAATCCCGCACCGGCAGGCCAGGTCGTTCTGGGAGATATCCAGCTTGTCCAGAAACTCCCACACGGCGGCGGCTTTCAGCAGGACACGGGATGTGCGCCGGCGGCGTTGCATATCGCGTGCCACCTATCAGGTGTCTTCGCCAGGCTTCCGGGGGAACGCCGCCGGGGGGAAACTCGGGAAAGGTGCAGGGGTGAGGTGGATCCGGAATTTCGGCTCCACCTCATACATTCTGAATAGAATCACAAGATGTAAGGTCATACGTAATTCAGTAGCATTACTCTGTGAACTTCACGCGAGTGATTTGCAACTGCCACTATGGCTACTGGCAGTCGGTGTGCTTCGATCATTCACCTATGTTTCCGTTCGACAAGTCGTTGCTGAAGCGGTCGGGATAGCGCCTGGGTTCCAAAGGTAACCATATATACTGCCATGTAGTGATATAATGTATACTATAGAAGGTTCTATAGGGACTATCAGATCATCCATATGTAAGGCACCAGCAAGTGCGGTTCCAGCGACAGAACCTTAGGCGTGTATAAGGATCGTTGAGCCTTACCATTTGGGAGGCATCCCAGGCAATGGGAGGAGGCCTCCTGCGGTTGCTCTTCTTCATCCTGCTGGCGCAGCGATGAAGAGAAGAACGCACTGGTCAAGCGCCGTTTCGTCTCCATCATTACCGGGGAACACTATTCTTGCCGGGTGTTGGGCGACGCCTCTGTCGCCTGTTGGGGGATCGCGGATCCGGGCAGACCGAGCTCCACGAGGGCAACTTCGCCTCGGTCGGTGCCGGGTACAACCAAACCTGCCGGGTGAGGGAAGACAATTTAGTTGTTTGTTGGGGCACCAACACTAGCAGACTTGGACCAAGTGGCTATCGCGCTGCGGCGCACGATGCAACACTATGTCGCCGAATTTTGTAATCGACAGAAAGGAGATTGATATGGGTACACATTCGTTCACTTTTATCATCTTCGGACTCTTCGGCGCCGCGATTGTGTTCGGAGTCCCGTGGCTCATGGGGAAGATTCTGCCCTTTGTGGGACCACCTGCCTGGGGCAGCACGACAGCCTGGGTATTGGGCGGGGTTGGCTTATTTGGCGGGTATATTGTCGCCCAGATCAGCATCACCGGCTGGCGGGAAACATGGCGGTCATGGGCGATGTGGGCCCTCTTTATGGTTGCCTTAATGGGGCTCGGTGCCTTAGCGGGCATAGTTATGTTGTACTCTCTGGCCAATCCGGGCCAGCTGGAGACGATTGTGGAACTGGGCGAGAAGGTCTCTATAGACCAAGATAATCTCGTCCCCATATTGTTTGTCGGTGTTCCCATATTGCTGTTCGTCATAATGGCAGTCCTTGGAATCTGGAAGGCATCCCGCATCGGGAAATCTCGTCGGTAACGCAGCGAGTTTCGACAGCATAGAAGCCGACAGAAAGGGTTGGGATACCGTCAACCAGGTCTTGTTGGCGGTGGGAATGATAGGGTGGATGCCAGCGGCGGGGCATACCGTAAGGAAGGAGATTATCCACAGAGACGGCGCTACCGACGAAGGGAAGAAGGCTTTGGTCAAGGAAAATAGGAACCCGCCGTCCATCTCTCGCCACATGCGTTCTTGCATGTACAACGCCACCGCCGGCCCCAACTGGAACTACGAAGTTGATTGGCGGACCAACACGACACTCAGCGAAGGCACAGGCCTCCTTACCGGCGACGGCAGCTTTGTCGTCCAACCGGGCCTCCAGGGCAACGACTTGGTCGAGTGTGCGCCGGGCAGTCTGGAAGGCCAGTTGAATGTGGACGGATCCGAGGTTGGCGGGCCGGCGTTCCGCTTACCGCCGCCCGGTCAATGCAGAGTGAGGAAAATGCCCCCAAATGGCGCACAGGCCTGCCCTGATCATTGGCGTTCTCGCAGTAGTTTCACCGGCCCTGCTACAGGCCACCGGCGACTCCAACGCCCCGGTCTTGGCCGCACCCGCGTCACAGGGCCGCTCACGAGCTAATAGGAATTGAGCGGCAAACTGCCGCCGGAGTAGGGCCACCACGCCAACGGTACCCGTCGACCGGGGGCTCCAGACACAAGGAGGTCGCCATGGAGAGCGGTCAGAACCACCAGCCTGATACAGGCCTCCTCCAAAGAAAGAGGTGTCGGAAAATGACGATCACCAGAGTCGGCGGCGGCTGGAACCGTGCGCTGTGCATCATCCTAGCCCTCGGCATGCTACTTGCGGTGGCCTGCGCCACCGGCAGCAAGGAGGCGGTTGTCGAGGAGACGCTGGACTGCATGGCCAAGAGCGACCCGTTCTTCGAGCAGAGCATGATGATGATGTTTCCCACGGCCCGGGACCTGGATGATGCCAGGAAACAGTACGTATACGTGAGCCAGGCCGCCCCGCTGGATGACCTGAAGGCGGCAAGGGATGAGGTCTGCGGGGACCGGCGGTAGCGGAGCCGACAGGGTTGCCTGGGCAACATTGTCAGTATGGAGGAGATATATGCCGAAACGCGAGAAAGTCCGAAGCATCGACGCCCAGTGGCAGGCCCTGCAGCCGGGCTGGGGCCGGAAGGACCACCGGGGCGAGCGCAAGATGCTCTACGATCTCCTGGACGACTGGGAAGGCATTGAGTTGCTGCACTCATGTGGCTTTGAGACCAGGAATGTAGCGTGGGGCTCCCGCCATGACCGGGGGATCGTGGTCGCCACCGGGCGCCGGGTAATCCTGCTGAACCGGGGCCGATTGTCCAAGAACCGCTTTAGTCTAACCTACCAGGAAATCGACGAAATCACGGAACCGGAGCCCGGCCGGGTCAGGCTCACAGGGGCGGGAAGCGGCAGCGATCCCGGCTCACTGACCGTACCGGTCTTCGACCTGGATTTGCAATTTGCGTCCGCTGAGTTCTCCGGGTTTTTGAGAGGCCGTCTGCTGAGCGACGAAGAGTCGGTGGCGGCGGCATTTTCCCATGTCCTGGCGGCTGGAGAACAGGTCCGGCACTGGGCACACTGTTCAGCGGGAGAGGAAACGGAACCGGAGTCGTGGGAAACAGAGTGGGATAGCCATACGGCGGTCGCTGTGGCCACCGAGCGCCGTATACTGCTAATTGCGCCCGCTGTGGACACCGACCTGCTCATTGATGTAGTGGAAGAGAAAGTAATCGCGAGTTGCCCCCACGGGACAATCCTGGCGGTGGACCACTGGGCAGGTCGACTGGTCAGGTTCGTTGACCAGAGAGGCCAAGTATACTTAGCCCAATTCCGGCGTGAGGCCAACGCCTCTCCTTTCGTCAACATTATGCAGGAACACGCGGCCGAGGCACAGCAGGTGTCCTCTGTCGACGGCCGCGCAGTCTTGGACAAGTATCGCTGAACCAGACGTGGGCTACCTCCTGTTTGAATTCAGTATCGCTGTCGTTGTCCAGCAGAAATGTCAGTCACCGAATTGGGTGAGATAATCCTGTTGTGATTCCCCAGGAACGGCGCGTGGGCGATTGGTTGGCGGAGCCAAAGTTGGGGCATAGCGGCGCACGGTGTTGTGGGCTATTCCCAGTTCCCGCGCGACCTCGCGCAAGGACAGGCCTTGGAGATTGGCGTGGTGTACCACCTCCCAGATCCCAGAGAGCCTCTTGGCTCGGAGTCGGCACCCGCACCTTGGGTGGCTCCGCATCGACGCCGCACCGGATACGCCGGGTACGTGATTGACCGCATGGACGACATGAGCAGCCACAACTCCCGGGGGAAGGGGCATGCGGAGGTGTTCACGGCGCTTCTGGAGCGCCTGGTCGCGGGCCCGTCCCCATAACGGCAGAAGCACAATCGGTCTCCGGATCAAGGTCCAACGCCGCCGTCCTCGGCCCTCGGATGATCGCCTCCGACCCGCTGGGGCGGGGGTATCGGTTGGCGGCGGTCCGCCTTGTAGGCGTCTGATCACCGGCTTTCCGGCGGAGTCCCGTAAGGCAGCGCGACCCGTGAAGGAGGGTAGCCTATGGTGAACGTGGTGGCGACGCTGGCGGCCCTGGCCGTCATCGGCCTGCTGTTCGCCCTGGACCCGGGCGGGGCCATCGCCGACAGCGGCTTCCCGGACTACCGGGACATGGACTGGAGGCAGCTGACCGCCTGGGGCTTGCGGACGGTGGGCGTCGGTATCGCGCTGCTGCTGGTGTTGTGGCTGTGGATCAGCTACCGCCCCGGGCGGGTCCCCAGGCCCCGGGCTCCGGCGGATTTCGCAACCGGCCAGCGCCCCGGGCTACCGGCGGCGGCCGTATCGGTGCTGGAAGAGCGGGAGGTCATCGGCCGGACGATGCTGGCCGCGATAGTCGAGATGTGCCAGCGGGGCACGCTGGGAATCGAGTGCGTTGCAACAGGAAGCGGCTTCCTCTACCGGCTGTCGCAGCAGGGCCCGGTGCAGTTTGAGTGGGAGCGGCTGATGGGCAATGTCCTTCCGCCTGGCCCTGCAACAATCCAGGTGCTGCATGAGCGGCTGAAAGGGGCCCAGAATGCCATCGGCGACCGGCTGGGGGAGTACCTGCAGCACCAGGGCCTTTTCCGGGACAACCCGATGCGCGCCAGGAGAGAACACTACACCGATGGAGTCGGGCGGGCGATACTGGCCGGCGCCTTGATGGGCGTCGGCGGCGGGCTCTGGCTGGACCTGTGGGTGTCCCAATGGTGGGCGAACTCCCTGGCCGGCGCGTTCATCGGCTTCATATATTGGCTGATTGCCTCCCCGGAGGAGGCGGGAATGCTGCCTCCAACCGAAGCGGGGGCGTTCGAGATCAGCCGGTTGAATGGCTTGAGGGAATCTCTGACCGGGTCCGTCCCGGCGGGTGGCTGGGACGGGGACGAGTCCATGCTGGCCTATGCCATCGCGCTGGATGCGGCTCAGCCCTGGCTGGACTCCCTGGTCCCGGCGCCGCCGTGGTTCGGCTCCAGTGAGGCGGCCCCGCTGCGAGCCTCCGATCTGGACGTGGCCTTCTACGACTTCATGGGCTCACCGGCCTGGGAGCTGACAGGACGTCCCGACGGCGCGGCGCAAGAGCCGGAACCGTACCAGCCGGTGCCGGTGTATACCGGGCCGGATGAAGGATCGACGGAGAGCGAGGGTGGTGGGGGCACAGCGTATAGGACACTGCAAACCGGAGCTGCCGACCCAGAGCCGGAGAGAGAGCCTGGGAGCTCGCCGCTGGTCTATCAAACGTACCAGCCCACGGAATGGGTTGAGGAGCCGACGCGGGGACGTGGTTGCCTCGGATGCTTCCTGCTGGCGGCCCGCCTGCTTGCCCTGGGCGCGGTGGTCCTGCTGGTGGTCGTGGCGGTGGTGGCCGTCATCAACCTGGCATCACCAGCGGTGGAACCGTGTCCGGCGGCCTCGCCGCCCATCATGCACCACGGGCAGCTATTCACCCTCCTTGATCTCATGGTGGACGAGTGCGTGAGTGTTGCCGGAGAGGTGGCGTCTCGCGACGTCGGCCAGCTGATGGTGGACATGGACCGGGGCGACTACGTGCAGCGGGTGATGGTCATCGGGCCACCCGAGGTCCTGGACCAGTTCACCGTGGGCGGCCAGGTCTACGTGGCCGGACGGATCAGGAAGCACGAGGACTGGGGGTACGCGGTGCACCATGGGGTGGATCGCGGCTGGTGGGGGAACCTCCGCGAGAACCTTCCGGGGGACTTCCTCGCCCCCTAGGGCAGCGCGGACACCGAAATCCCTCATTCCCCGAGGACGCGGTGGGGGTGATGCCCTGCGGCATTGCGACTGAGGGCCGGGTCGAGAATGCCGCAGACCCCCCGGTCCCGACACCCGGGCCTAGCGGACCAGCACGGCGGCGGGTGAGGCTGGCCGGGCGGGAGGGGATCAGCCTCCCCCTCCGCCGTCGCCGACACCGCCGCCGCCACCTCTGCCCCCGCTGTCATCGCTGCTAGCGTAGCGCTTGATTTCGGGGCCTCCAGACAGGTCCCAAGAGTCGGCGCCAACGAAACCGCGGTATGCGGGGATGCGGCGTCCCCCGGTAGCCACAAACCAGGGCGGCAGAGCTCTGAAATTGTTGACCCATTGTTCCGCTCTGTCCAGGGCCACGGCGTAGGGCAGCAGGGGGTCGGGCTCGGAGGGGTCCAGGGATGGCTCGACCCGTTGGTGGTAGAGGGAATCGGAGAAGGCGCGCCACCGGCTGATCTCAAGGGCCCCCGCCGGAGTGGGGAGCAGGCGTCCTGAGTCGTGGTCCAAGGAGTGATAGAAGAAAACCAATGCAGCGGGGATTCCGATGGCGGCGCCGGCCCACCAGGGCAGCCACAGGTTGACCCAGAGGCCCATGCCCATGGCCAGGATGACAGCTGCCAGGAACCAACCCAATTCAGCCACCAGACCCTGGCCTTGGTCCGCCATCACCTGCAGGGGGGGTCCGTCAAAAATGCCCCTGGATTGCAGGTACTCGTCCAGGTGGCCGCGGATGGCTCTCTGCTGTCTCTCCAGGCGGGACTTCAGCCGTTCAGAGTCATTCGTGTCGCTGGGCAGGGCGTCGTAGACCACCTTCTCCCAGGGATGATCGGGTTCGAACTGCCGGGCGAGGGCGACCTGGGAATGAATTTGCCCTCCCCCATAGCCTTCGCTGGTGGCAGTGATGGTCAGGTTGCCCCTCTGGAGCATGTCCAGGAGGATGGACAGGTAGGTCTGGGGCTCGATCTCCCGGCTCCCCAGCACCGACACCACCGGTGCAGGCAGCTCACTGGGGAGGGTGGTGACGGTGCCCACTTCAGGGAAGTCGGCCTCCGGCCAGCGGGACTTGCGCATGCGCCAGGCGACGAAGAGCAGGGCCACCAGGCCAAAGATGGAGAACCGGAGCGCCCAGCGGAGCCAGTCGGTGGGGGACGCCAAGTCCGCGCCGGGGAAGAGGCCGGCGAGGCGGCCGGTGACGGAACCCCGGTCCATGCGGTCAACCTGCCCCCGGTTCCCGGGCGGAGCCTCCCGGATGGCCGTGTCTAGTCCTTCGCCCCCGGGCAGCCCGCTCGGCGCCAGGTGCCGGAGCGCGAAGGCATGGCTCACCCGGGGGTTGACCGGGAGATTTTCCCAGTCGAAACGCCTGATACGTTCGCCGCGGTCACTCTCGGCGGGCAGGTCCCGGTCGGCCGTGGAAACGGACACCTGGGCGACGCCGTCCGCTGCTTCCGGGCGGGAGGACCGGCCGGTGAAGGAGAGTCCTTGACTCTGGAAGGAATCGACAAAGGTGTCCCGGACCGGTTTGTCGCCGCTCTGCTGGGCGTGTATGTCTTCATCGACGGACTCCAAGCGCGAGGGGATGTCCTGGGCGTTGGCCGTTGGGACAGCGACAGCGCAGAGCAGTGAGAGGGCGATGAGGGCTGGTACGTATGGCAGGAATCGGCGCATAGTGAAACGCTCCTTTGCGGGCTTTTCAGCACCCGAGGTCGGCTATCGTCAATGTCTAGTAGATTATCGCTATTGAAATGATGGGTACAGGGACTTGAGCTTGATACGGGCGTCCTGGGTGGTGAAACGCCATTCTGCCCGGACCTCCTGTCGGTTTCGTTGGTCTTGCCAGGCTCGGGTCTCCTGGCCCAGCAGTTCTTGATTGGGAATCCGACGGTCCAGGCACTGTCTGGCCAGCACCGCCAACTCCGTCTCAGCCATATTGAGCCAACTGCCGTGCTTCGGCGTGTAGTGTATCTCCAGTCGTTCAGCAATACGCCGAGCTTCCGCTGGCTCGAAGGCCTCGTACAGGGATGCGGGATGGTGGGTGTTCAGGTTGTCCATCACCAGTACTATCCGTTCCTTGTCTGGATAGTCCTGGTCCACCAGTTTCCGCACTACCTCCGCCCAATCGGTCCTGGTCCGCCTCTCGGTGACCTCCACCCTCCGCCACCCTTCCAGTGGTGCGAACAGCATGAACAGGTTGCTCACCCCGTTGCGCCGGTATTCGTAATCGTAGGCCATGGCTGCACCAGGCCGCGCTGGGCAAGGCTGGCGGGTCTCCTGCACCAACTGCTTGCTGGTCTCGTCCAGGCACACCAGCACCTCCTCTTCCCCGTAATCCCGGTGATACACCTCCAGCACGTCCTCCATGGCGCATACAAACTCGGAGCTGGCCTTAGGCGGGATACACCAACACTCCTTCAACCAGGGCTTGAGTTGGTTTTTTTCAGCGTCCGACGCACCGTATCGGTACCGATGCTGTCCACTATCCCCCTTTCCACCAGTCCGTCGGCCAGCATCCGCAGGGTCCAACTTACCCGTCCCACCGGTGGCTTCGAGCAGGCCAGGGCAACCAGTTGGGCCTCCCCTGCCCCGTCCAGTTTCTTCTTGCGCCGGTTCAACTGCTCCCGGCGGCCCAGGGCAGCCTCCACACCTTCTTCCACGCACCGGCGCCGCACCCGTTCCACGGTGGCAGTCCCTACTTTCAGCGCCCGGGCTATCTCCTGGTCCTGCATAGGACCCGCGGCCTGATTCTCGTCGCTAAGCAGCAGAATGCGGGCGTGAATTTGCTTGTAGGCCGCTGCTCTGCCCCTGGATACCAGCGCCTTCAATTCTTCCTGTTCTTCCCCTTCCAGCCTCACCCGATATTTCTTCACTTCCCAGCCTCCCCACTTCCCCATCGCCCTTGGCGATGGTCTGTTCCTCCTATATTACCAGCCATCAATCCTATCGCGTTAGACTACTAGTCGATCTGCAGGCTTTCTTGGTTGTCGACATCTGCCTGCTGAGCCGATTGGCGGCGGCCCAATCGATTCATCATCGGGCTTCCCTCCAACAAGCCGAGAGGCAACGGAACGATCAACGACCAACCTGACGAATGCCTACTGCATAACTCTGTCCTGAATCCTCATCACTGGTCTGGGATGGGACGCTGCAGGCGCGTGCAGTTGACGACCTCGGCAACCCGGCAGGTGGACGGTTTCTTGCTGAACAGCCGCCGGGTTTCCCCTAGGAAAAGTGCTATTCCACTGCGGGGGGCACCGGTTGCGGCCCTCCTCCGTCCCGCGGGTCCGGCCCATATGAGTTGGGGCCGGTTTGTCCCTGACGGACCATCCAGAGCACGGCCCAGACCATAATCGCCAGGCCAACCACCAGCCCAATAACAATGCCGACCCATAATAGGGCATAGCCGGCCATGCTGAATCCGCCGCCAAAGAACACTATTGTCCCAATGGCGTAGGGCAGCCAACCCACTGCGGAGGCCACATACCAGACTGCCAGCCACCAACCGGGTTTGCCGATGTCATGCAAACGGCGGACCCATACGGCCAGGGACAGGAGGCCTATCGCCGCGCTGACTATGAAGCTCACCGGACCGAACGGTCCCACATTGACGAAGAAAAGGACCGTCGAGTCAATGCCGGCGGCAATGAAGAAGACGATCGCCGCGGCAGCCCACCACCACCAGAACTCGGGACGGGTGGCCCGGCCGCTGAAGTCCGTTTTCTTGAGCCAGACCTTCGTTACAGCTCCCTGGACTTGCGCTACAGCGGCTTGAAAATTCATCAGATCCTCCTTGGGGTTATAGTTGTTTCCTATGCCCGTCCCGCGCCCCGATTCCGGCTGGGGCTGCCTTGGGCGTTCGGCTTACCGCTCGCAGAAGGGCAGGCCAAGCTTGGAGAAGTCGTTTTCCTTCACAGGGCTCAGCAACTGTCTAAAATGTCAAGGAGTTTTGGTGATTATTGGGCCAGATGATCCAATTGGGGGTTCCAGGATTCCCCGTGTTTGACCATGGCATTCAGGATGGTGAGCAGCTTGCGCGCGCAGGCGGTCAGGGCTACTTTCTTGGTTTTTCCCGCTGCCAGCAAGCGCTGGTAGTAGGTGCGGATCACTGGGTTGCACCGACTGGCCACCAGGGTAGCCATGTACAAGGCGGCGCGCACCGCAGATCGGCCTCCCCAGATGGACCGGCGCCCCCGCCACAGACCGCTGTCCCGGTTAAAGGGCGCCACTCCTACCAAGGCGGCGATGCGGCGGCGGTCCAGGCTGCCCAGTTCGGGCAGGTTGGCCAACAGGGTGGCGGTCAACACCGGCCCGACGCCGGGCACACTGCGCAGCAGTTGTTCCTTCACCCGCCACAGGGGACTCTCCCGCAGGAAGTCACCCATTTCCTGGTCCAGGTTTCCTCTTTCCTGCTCTAGCCAGTCGATGTGCCTTTGGATCCCCGGTCGCACTGACCGCGACGCCCGGCGCAGCCGGTTGCCTTCCGCCGTCAGCATGCCTACTATCTGCCGTCGCCGAGCCACCAGGGCCTGCAGCTGCTGGGTGTCCGGTTCCGCCAGGGGCCGGGGCTCCGGCTGGGTGGCTTCTCCAAAGTGGGCCAGCACCTGGGCGTCCAGCGCGTCGGTCTTGGCCAGCCGGCCCACCGCCCGAGCAAAGTCTCTCACCTGCCGGGGATTTACCACCGCTACCGCTACCCCTTCTCCCGCCAACTCCCCTACCAGGGCCGTCTCCAACCCCCCAGTGGATTCCACTACTACCAGGTGCGCCCCACTACTTTGTACCTTCGATACCAGCCGGCTGATCCCATCCAGAGTGTGTTCCTCCCGCCACTCCGTTCCGGAGGGCCGGATAGCTACATCCAGGCGCTCCAGGGCCACGTCGATTCCCACATATACCTTCGTCGCTGTCATCGGACATCCCTCCATCTCGGCCCGTCCTTGCAAGATGCGGGTTCTTCACACCCAGGCAACTGTTCGGGCTCTCTATGATGGGAGCTGGGGCAACCTCGCTGAGCCACGGTCTCCTGAACCAAGGGCGAGTCGGTCTACCCCAGCATCGCCTGCTTCCCTTACCGTATTGATCCTAAACTCCCTAACTAAAGATACAAGGGCGACCGGGATGCACCCGGTGAACTGGTTCCCGCTGAGACTCAGGTGAGCGAGCCCGGGGAGACGGCCCAGCAAGGCGGGTATTTCACCGGTCAGGTTGTTCCCACTGAGGTCCAGTCTGCCCGGTTTGTTCAGGTTGGCCAACTCCGGAGGAAGCTCCCCGTTCAAGTCGTTCCCGCTGAGATCCAGGCGGGTCACTCTGTTTAGGTCGCCTAACTCCGCCGGTATCTCGCCGGTCAAGTTGTCTTCCGGGAGCACGATCCGTGTGACAAACGACGGGTTGCACATACTGGGCTCTGAGTGTCTTTCTCGGATATTCTACAACGCGGCGGTCAGCCCTGTTACGTTGCGCTCCACAGGGCAATTTCGCCCCAATGACAGGCCAAATAGGAAAGGCGTCTCTGGAATACTAAGCCAAAGCCAAGGTGGGATGTGCATCTACGTGACGATGATGATCAACTGCGTTGCGCCGGTGAATCTCTCTCATCCGTACTTGGAACATGACCCGGCTCCGTCAGCTGACCCCCACCGTCTGCACATTCTACCGTGGCTTTAGTTTAGTGAGTCTCCAAGGCACGATGCCGCGGTCGTGGCTCTCCATCTAATCTCCCTCCATGTCAGGCCTGGGGTGACCCGAGAACTGTAATGAGCAGGAATAATTCTCCTATCTGCGCGAACCCGACGTGAGGGACGGGCAGCGCTTCCAGTCGTAATCCCCAGTTCGCGGCTGGCGTCCTCCTCGACAGACGCGAAAGATGCAAATGGACGTGAGCAGTGCCGCCTCTTCCCGGCGATACCTGTTACCGAGTCCACCCACCGGGGGAGAACCACCGAGGCCATGCCCACAATCCCCAGCGGCAGCAGGATGTTTCACCGGCAACTCCAAACTGTGCAGAAGTGGCAAGGCCTTCACTTGCTGACGCCTTCGATATGGCTACTCTCAGCATTCTAAATGGACTCCATATGGATGCATTATATCACGACAAACTAGCGTAGATGATTATTGTTACAACTTACGCATTGTCCAGACCACTCTGGTACTACAGACGCAGATAAACTGACTCGGCATTTTCTACCATGGCAATTGGACCATTTTGTTACGGAAAGAAACGTTGCCCGTAGCTGGGAGTCGCGTAATCAAGGCCGACCGATGCCTCTGGAAACCCACTGCGGCTGTAGTACTAGCAACGATGTTCCAAACGCAGCCACAAGCAGATAATCGAAGCACACTGCCGCCGGCGGACATAGAGGCTGTTAGGGCCACTCTCATGAAATTCTGAAAGTAATGACGCGGTATTACTTACCTGTTAAATCTTGTCATTATATTCGGAACGTATATTGATTATTAACAACACTTACATCTCCTATATGGAAAGGGCATAATTTACCGTGCGGGTCGGTAGGAAATCTTTGGCATGTTGAACCGCATGAGGAAAGCCAGTGTGGATGGTGCTCCCAGGGAATGGAAACACCACTCCATGCCGGGCTATAGTGCTGTCCTTCAGACCCACCTGAGGAATGATCCTGTCATTTAGTTAGTCGACGACCAGCAGACATCCCTGCTCTCCCCCGGTCTTCGCTCGGGATCGCCCCGTCCGGGGCGGCTGGTTGAGCTTGTCTAGCTACTTGGGCTTATTTGTTTCACCTGAGTCCAGTTCCCGGTGAGTTTCGACCTGTCGGCTGGGGTGGGCAACCGCCCCAAGCGTGGCGGCAGCAGCACTTCGCCATGTGGGATTCCTTTCAGAGTTAGTTGAGGAGATTGGTAAGTTGTCCGACGGCGCCCAGATCAGGGTTTTAATTGCCGATGGCCATCCCATCATGAGGGAGGGCCTCAAGGAGGTGATCCGCCAGGCCGGTGATTTGGAGATGGTGGGTGAGGCCGGGGACGGCAATGCGGCGGTGGAGATGGCCGCAAGCACCCGGCCCGATGTCGTCATCATGGAAACCATGATGCCGGGTAAGGACGGCATGAACGCCTGCCGGGAAATCAAGGAGATGCTGCCGGATACCCAGGTGCTGGTGTTGACTGCGTCGGAGGCTGAGGACTCGGTACTGGAGGCCGTGGCGGCCGGAGCGACGGGTTACCTTCAGAAGTACTGCACCGGGCAGAAGCTGGTTTCCACTCTTAGGGACGTCGTGGAGGGAGAGTTGCGCGTTCCGGCCAGGGCGCTGGTTCGGATGGCCGCCAACGCCAGGTCCAAGCCCTCCCAGACAGACTCGGAAGAACTGGCCAGCCTAACCACCAAGGAGCAGGAAGTCCTGGGCCTGTTCGCCCGGGGCATGAATTACGCCGAAATAGCGGATGCCATCGGCTACCGTCCCATGAGTGTGCGCAATGTCGTCTACTCCATCCAGAACAAGCTGGGGATCAAGTCGAAGCAGGAATTGACGATCTGCGCTGTGCGCGGCGGCCTGCTGGACCTCTAACTGCCAACTAACTGGCCCTCTACGGTCATGCAGGCAGCGGCCACGGTTGCTGCCACAAGGCTGCAATAGCGAGCACTCGGCTGTTTGACACCGGGTTGGAACCCGGCTCTTCGTGGTGTTGCGCTCCCAAATAGGCCGCTCCTCAGGTTCACCCATCGTCAAGTACGGCAGCGCTAACCCTCCGGTACTGGCAGTCCAACACCAGGAAGCGCTCCCTTCCGCGGTGCCTGGTGTTGGGACGGCTATGCTTCTACTGGTGCTCGACCTTCGTAAAGGAAGAGTCCCTGCCGAATAGGCAGGGACTACGCGACCTTATTCCACACAACGGGGATGCCCGCTTGCTGCGGGTTGGCCCTAGCCCAGGGCTAAGCTGGTTCGGTACACGATTACACCTCGACTTTGAAGGTAATGGTGAAAGTTCTTGATTTTGTCCAGGTTGGTGGGCCTGACTTGACGGTAGGCAGTACCGTCTTTGAGATGTGGATGGGCTGGTGATGAAGAGCATCGCTGAGCGAACATTGGATACAACAGGCCCACCCATCAAGCAGATCCGCTGCCGCTCACGATTGAGTACCTGATTCTCTCCCAGATCTCTGGCGTACTCTCGAATCGAGTGAATCAAGGACGAGTTTGCGACATGCCAACAATGCAGCAAGGAAATCCTGGTCAAAATCGAGAGCATGCTCCTTGTACCGCAAAATTGCCGACCCGATGAAGTCGGGTTGATGAAATATGGACAATGCGCTGGAGTCCACCTTCTGGTTCATGCCCACCTTTCCTTCAGCGCGTTCGTCAATGTGTTCAAAAGCGTCTCGCATATCCTTGAGAGCCGGCTGAACCCTCCGCAACTCATCCGGCAAACAGAGGTCGCCGCAGTGCTTTTCGATCAGAGTTACAGCCATCGTTGATGCCCGATACAATGCCACGACCGCTATTTCGGCTGTGGCGAGAGCACTGAACATGGCATATCTCCGGTTAATTCCATCCTGGTCGATTGTAGCGTTTCGGTCTTTCATTGCTTCGGACCAACTCCGGTGGGCAGCGTCCAACCTTCTCGCTAGGGCAAAGATGAAGAGATAATAGCCCAGTTGCTCTCCCATAAACTGGTGCATGGTCCAAATTGTGTTGGCAACCGGGGCATACCCTCCCATTCCTACTGGACTGTGCGCATCTACCTCATCCGAGCCTATGCTTAGCCTGCCAGCGCGGATTACCAATTCTTGCCCAGCCTCGACATGAACGACCTCCCCGGTATCGACCTCTCCGGGTCTCAGTGACCTTGCGAATACCTTGTTACCTTCCCGCCCGTCCGGCACTAGCCTAGCAACCCATATAGGCTCGCCTTCGGACTGTGCATTACTAATGTTGTCCACAGAATATCTCCAAATATCCCTATAAATAGGCCCAGCCTTCCGACAATACCTCCGCCTGTTCCAATACCGTCCGCGTCGCCTTCTCCTGCTTGTCGGGCGGGTACCCGTGCTTGCGCAGGATACGCCGGACCAAGACACGGAGCTGTGCCCGCACGTTTTCCCGCAGCGTCCAGTCAATGGTAACGTTGCGCCGGACGGTCTCCACCAACTCGCGGGCGATGGCGCGGAGCGTTTCGTCACCCAGAACCTGCACGGCGCTGTCGTTGGTTTCCAAAGCGTCGTAGAAGGCCAGTTCGTCATCCGTCAGGCCCAGCCTTTCGCCCCTGGCGGCGGCTTCCCGCATCTCACGGGCTAGTCGGATCAGCTCCTCAATCACCTGCGCAGCTTCAATCGCCCGGTTCTGATAGCGGCGGAGGGTTTGTTCCAGCATCTCGGCGAAGGAGCGAGCCTGCACCACGTTGGAACGCCGGCGGGCTGCCACCTCGCCTCGCAGCAGCTTTTGCAGCAACTCCACCGCCAGATTGCGCTGGGGCATTCCCTGTACCTCGGCCAGGAATTCCTCGGACAGCACTGAAATGTCCGGTTTGTCCAACCCCGCTGCCGCGAAGATGTCCAGGACCCCTTCCGAAGCCACGGCCCGGGAAACGATCTGGCGTATCGCCAGGTTCAGCTCCTCGTCCGATTGCGCATCCGTGGGAGACGACTTGGACAACGCCGCCCGCACCGTCTGGAAGAACCCCACGTCGTCACGCATGCGGTGGGTCTCCACGTGGGGCACGGCCAGGGCGAAGGCCTGGGAGAGTTCGCGGACCGCCGCCACGCAGCGGTCTTTGCCGTTTTCTCGACCCAGAATGTGTTCCTGAGCAGCCGGAAGAAGCCCCAACCGCTCCGCTGGCCCGCCGGACGTCCACTTCGACCAGTCAAAGCCGTGGAACAGGGCGCAGCACACTTCGTGCTTTTCCAGCATCACCGCCACCGCCTCTTCCTTGTCGATGGCGGCGCGCCCGGTTCCTCCGCTTTCAGTATACGTGGCCAACGCCCGCCGCAGGTCGTTGGCCAATCCCAGGTAGTCCACCACCAACCCGCCGGGCTTGTCCCGGAACACCCGGTTCACCCGGGCTATCGCCTGCATCAGCCCGTGTCCACGCATGGGCTTGTCCAGGTACATGGTGTGCAGGCTGGGCGCGTCGAAGCCGGTCAGCCACATGTCCCGCACCAACACCACCTTGAATGGGTCGTCGGGGTCCCGGAAGCGATTGGCCAATGTCTCCCGGCGGGCCTTGTTCCTCACGTGCCGCTGCCACTGCGGCGGGTCCGATGCTGAGCCGGTCATCACCACCTTGATGGCGCCCTCGCCATCATTGCCGCCATGCCACTCCGGTCGCAGGCGAACCAGTTCCTCGTACAGGTCAACGCAGATGCGGCGGCTCATGCAAACCACCATGGCCTTGCCGTCCAGCGCTTCCAACCGGTCCTCGAAGTGGTCAACTATGTCCTCGGCTATCTGCCTCACCCGGTCGGGAGCGCCGACGACGGCCTCCAGTTGCGCCCACTTGGTCTTCAACCGCTCCCTTTGCTCGATTTCCTCGCCCTCGGTGGCCTCCTCAAAATCCGGGTCAATGGTGGGACGCTCCGCTTCCTTCAGTTCCAGCCTTGCCAGGCGGCTTTCGTAGTGGATGGGCACCGTGGCCCCGTCCGCCACGGAGCGCCGGATGTCGTAGATGCTGATGTAGTCGCCGAACACGGCCCGGGTGTTGGCATCCTCAAGTTCAATGGGCGTGCCGGTGAAGCCCACGAAGGAGGCGTTGGGCAGGGCGTCGCGCATGTGCCGGGCGTAGCCGTCGATGAAGTCGTACTGGCTGCGGTGAGCCTCGTCGGCGATGACCACGATGTTACGCCGCTCCGATAGGGTGGGATGACTGTCGCCCTGCTCCTCGGGAAAGAACTTCTGGATGGTGGTGAACACCACGCCGCCGGCCGCCACCGACAACTTCTGCCGGAGGTCGGAGCGGCTCTCGGCTTGTACCGGAGGCTGGCGCAGCAGGTCCTGGCAGCGGGAGAAGGTGCCGAAGAGCTGGTCGTCCAGGTCGTTGCGGTCCGTGAGCACTACGATGGTGGGGTTCTGCATGGCCGGCTCCCGGACAATGGCCCCGGCGTAGAAGGCCATGGTGAGGCTCTTGCCCGAACCCTGGGTGTGCCAGACCACTCCGATTCGCCGGTCGCCGGGTTCGCCGCCGGGCCTGCGTCCCGACTCGTAACGGCCGCGTTCCTCGCTGACGGCCCGTTCCGCCTGCTGCAACTCCGCCGCCCGCAGGGTTTCACCCACGGCGGCGCGGACGGCGTGGAACTGGTGGTAGCCGGCCAGCTTCTTCACCGGCTTGCCGCTGCCGTCGTCGTCAAACACGACGAAGTCCCGCAGCAGGGCCAGGAAGCGCTCCGGCTGGCATACGCCCTCCAGCATCACCTGCAACTCGGTCAGGCTGGAATCCGCCAGTGTTTCCCCGGTGGTGGTGCGCCAGGGCTTGAACCATTCCTGCCCGGCTCCCAGGGCGCCGACGCGGGCGGCCAAACCGTCGGAGACCATCAGGATTTCGTTCATTGCGAACAGGGTGGTAAGGTCGGCCTGGTAGGTCTGTAACTGCTGCCAGGCGGTCCAGACGGTGGCCTCCGCGTCGGCGGGGTTCTTCAGTTCGATTACCCCCAGGGGCAGGCCGTTGAGGAACAGGACGACATCGGGGCGGCGGGTACTCCGGTTCCCGCCCACTGTATCGGTGACCGTGAACTGGTTGACCGCCAGCCAGTCGTTGTTGCCCGGATTGCCGAAGTCGATGCCTGCGCCTGCTGGCCCCGTATGCCGCCGTCGCCGGCCCGGTACTCCACGTTGACGCCGTTGACCAGCATCCGGTGGAACTCCCGGTTGCGGGTTTCCAGGGCGGCCCCTTCGGGCCGGGTCAGCTTGCGGAGAGCATCGTCAACCGCCGAGTCGGGCAATTCCGGGTTCAGCCGGGCCAGGGCATCCCGCAGCCGTCGTTCCAGGACCACATGCCCGTAGTCGGCCCGCTCCGCGCTTGGTGTACCCGGGGCGATGTCCGGCCCATGGGCCGTCTGCCAGCCCAAGGCGGCGAGCCACTCCAGGGCGGCTTGTTCGACGTCGGTTTCGGTGAGGGTGGTCATGGGCTATTCCCGAATGCGGATACGAGAATCGTCAACGATCCAAAGTTGCCCCTGAAGAGAACTGCCTGACAAACTCGGCAACATCCGAGATACTACATCCAGCTGACGCCTGGGTGCTTGGCTACTGATGCGCAGGACAATCAACCCAGGATAGCGATGTGGTGGATACGCTCTGACATCGGAGAAGTCCAAGTCGAGGGTAAGCAAGATTCTGCCTTCGTCCAGGCATACTGAAGCAACGTCAGGGTCCTCGGCTCCGGCCAATCCCTGCTCCGCAACGGTGGATGCGTCGTGTCCGGCTTCTCTCAACAACCTGGCAATCGTCGGCGATAGATTCTCATCCAGCTTGAACCGCATTGGAATGCCTATACGCCGAGCGGCAAAATGCGCTCCTTGGCCAACTCCGCGGCGTAGAGCAGGGACGCCTGCACCGCTTCCTCAGAAACCGAAGGGTAGTGCGCGGCGATTTCTTGAGCGCTCAGGCCGTCCGCCAGGCAGTCCAGAATGACCGTTACCATGACTCGTGTGCCGGTGATGCAAGCCTTGCCGTGGCAGATCATTGGGTCAGATGATATGTAATCGCGCCAGTTCATTGCTAATCCTCCGATTCAACGTCGGCTTCGGTGAACATTGGATTGATCAAGGGAAACCCCGCGTGAGATGCTCATCTCTGGGACCCGCCGGCAGCGATCAGTCCGAATAAAACGGAGCAGGTTCCTGGTTCCATGGACTGTAGAATTCCCATTCTTCGTCAACGTCACAGAACCTGAACCCTGAGCCTTTCAGTAGCTTCTTTACCCGCCTCGCGGTATCTGTTAGCTGTAGCACTTTTTGGTAGTCGCGCAGGTCAGGCACTTCGGTTCCCGCCTGCATGTATCCATCATGTTGGACAATCAGTGATGGCAAATCCATCACGAGTCCAGACCCAGCCGACTCCTTTAGCACGAGGCTGAACTTGTTGTACTGAATGGTGTATCCGCATCGGGCGTGCATTATTGTCTTCGGGTCTCGTCGGGCTCTGTTCAGGGCCCTTATCACCTCAGCTTCTGTGACTATGCGTTTCTTTACCTCGATGATGCCCGCACTCGCGTCGGCACACCATTTCCGCACGTCGTCCGACACGCGCAGTTCCATCTGCACATTATCACGACCGGCGAAATTCTTCGCAGACGGGAGATAGCGGGATGTGGTGACAAACATGCTATTGGCAGCGCCCTCAGCCTCCTTCACCCCATGCAGAGCTTGAACGGCCTGCAGTCCGATTGGGTTGTTCTTGCCGTGCTTCTTCACTTGCACCAACGTCAGTATATCCCCGATAGGGTCGCGCTGGAGCAACCGTATATCTACTCCCCCGTCGGCACGTCCTGGTCCGAGTTGGGTCTCGAACCCCTGGGCCTGCAATAACTCGGCGACCAACATCTCGAACTGCCGCCAATCCAGCTTGGTAAGCTGATCCGAATTCTTGCTGAAGTGCTCGTAGAGCTCGGAGTTCAGCGCATCGAAGTCACCCTGAATCAAGCTGCATATCCACTTCCACCTCATGTACTCCTTGAATCTCTGAAAGATGAGGCCATCTTTTCGCTCCATTGGGACGATATTGAGGCGGTCTACGTCAAAGGTTTCTCCGTAGAAGCCATGTCCTTCGATTAATCGCTGGCATTCGTCCGAGAGACGTTGCGCCTCCTGAGTATCATGGATAGCCCCAATTCCAGGATGGATCACCAATTCGGCGAGGTCTCCCTCGCCACGTAGTGTGGTCACTGTCGGCGCGCCGGTTTCCAAATCAAAGCTCTTCACGACCCTCTGGAAGCATGCGTCGTACCAGAGATCGTTTTGCCTTGCCCACGTTTCTACGGCAACTTCAAGATTGTTGATTCGCTTTTCAAGTTGCTTATCGAAAAATGGCCGGGCGACGTTTTTGACACCCAATTGATACCTCTCTGGGACTCTCATACCAGCTCATTCCTACCTGGAAGAGGCGTTATGTACTAAGAAACGCGTGGGCGTGTGTATGTGTCCAATCGCATCGCCCCTGAAACCAACTTCGGCAGCAGCGCATCCCGCTGGGCTGCCAAAGCGCAGGATTCGCGTTCATTGGTCACGATCCTCTCAAAAAGCGACTGAACTCGTGCGTCGAATTGCGCCAGCACCCTTTCGTGCGGCATGACAAACCCGATTTTCCGGAAGTTGCTCTTGCTAATTTCAAGGAAAGTGGAACCATTTGCGTGGTTCACGATTTCGTCGTGGAATACTTGGCTCCAGTGCAGCATGAAATGGTTAGAGACGGCCTTCCCGGGTGGAACCGCGATAAAGCCCTGATTGATTGCCACCGGCATCTGGCAAATTGCCAAGTAACCGATGGGAGCCCGCGATGACAGCAACAGCGTGCCTGCCGGCAAAAGCCCAGAGGGAATCCTGGCTAATCCAATGTTCGTAACCTTCCGTTCGGTGTCCAAAATGACAGGTGAGCGCAGAATAGAAAGGTCTTTCGGTGTAGCCCAGCAGTGCCCAAATCCACCACCTAATGGGAGGAAAAGACCTCGTTGGAGCCAGCGGCAAAGCTGGCTATGATGGTTACGGGACAAACACAACCATCACCAACGAGGTGCAGTCATTATGCAACAGGGAGTCCTGCCATTCCAGTATGGGACGGAGCATCGCGCGGGGGGCATGACGGGGCTGTCGGGGTTGGCGGTCTATCTGGAAATGGCCGATGCGATGGGGCTGGGCGAGTCGATCCGGCGCTACGTGAAGGTCAAGGAGGGCGGACAGGGATGGACGGACCGGCAGATGGTCACCGCGCTGGTGCTGCTGAATCTGGCCGGTGGAGAAGGAGTGGACGACCTCCGGGTGCTGGAAGGGGACGAGGGTCTGGGCCGGATGTTGGGCCGGGTGGAGACGCACCGGCAGCGGGCTTGTGAGCGCCGGGAGGAGGGCAGCCGGTGGCGGGGCGGGCGGCGCCGCAGCGTCCCGTCTCCGTCGGCGGTGTTCCGGTACCTGGGCCGGTTCCACGACCCGGTTCAGGAGGAGGCCAGGCAGCCCCATACGGCGTACATACCCGCGCCCAGCGGCGCGCTGCGCGGGCTGGGGAAGGTCAACGCCGAGATGATGAGCTTCGTCCGGGACCACCTGGAGCAGGAGCAGGCGACGCTGGACATGGACGCGACGCTGATCGAGACCTACAAGCAGGAGGCGCTGTACTGCTACCAGGGCTACAAGGCCTACCAGCCGATGGTCACCTACTGGGCCGAGGCGGACCTGGTGGTCCATTCGGAGTTCCGGGACGGCAACGTGCCAGCGGGGTTCGAGCAACTGCGGGTGTTGCGGGAGTCGCTGGCCCATCTGCCGGAGGGCGTGGTGAAGGTGATGCTGCGGTCGGACACGGCGGGGTACCAAGTTGAGTTGTTGCGGTACTGCGCCGAGGGGAGGGATGAGCGGTTCGGAGTGATCGAATTCGCGGTGGGGGCGGACGTCACGGAGGGGTTCAAGCGTGCGGCAGCCGAAGTGGAGGAGAGCCAGTGGCGCCGGTTGCCCCGGATGGTGGGGGAGTTGGCGGTGGAGACGGAACAGGAGTGGGCCGAGGTGGACTTCGTGCCCGATAGATTGGCTTATTCCAAGAATGATCCCGACTACCGTTTCATAGCGGTCCGGGAGCCGCTGAGGCGGCCGCCGCTGCCGGGCATGGAGGATGACCTGGAGTTGTCGGTTCCGGCGATGGAGATGCCGGACCGGGGCTGGTACAAGATCCGGGGGATAGTGACTAACCGGGAGCTACCGGGAGATGAGGTGGTGCGGTGGTACCGGGAGAGATGCGGGAAGGGCGAGGAGGTGCATGGTGTGCTGAAGGAGGACTTGGCTGGCGGGAGGCTGCCGTCGGGACAGTTCGGGGCCAACGCGGCCTGGTGGGCGATAGCGGCGCTGGCGTTCAACCTGAACTCGGCGGTCAAGCAGTTGGCCCTGGGCGGTCAGTGGGTGAACAAGCGGCTCAAGGCGGTGCGCTTTGCTCTGATCAATCTGGCCGGACGGGTGGTCTGCCACGCCAGGAAGCTGCTGATCCGGCTGGCCCGGGGCCATCCATCCTTCCCGCTGCTGGCGGGAGCGCACCGGAGAATAGCGGCGCTGGCCCACGGCCCACCCTGACCTGGGACGGTCTGCGCCACTACCGACGGGCATTCAAGCGACGGGGACTCCCGCCGTAGGGACACTGCGCCCTTCTCCAGGACCGGTTGGCATAGACCTCGCCCTGGCGTCGCCGGCCAACGCCCCAATATCCCCTTCCAGCGCCTACTCCTGCCACGCCAACCCACTGCCAACCTGTCAGCCGTCAGCCGATGCCCCAACCGGCCCAATCAAGGAGCCCCAAAACCATTTTTCTCCCATTAGGTGGTGGATTTGGGCAGTGCGTTCCGCCTTCCCAATAATCGGATATCTTGGTACTTGGTGTTGTTCCTCCAACAACATCGATAACCTCCCCCAGCGCCTTCACCTCCCACCCCTCCGGTATCTCGCCCAACTCCGAGTCCACCAGCCGGTCGGGGAACAGGTCCCACAGCTCCGGTGGCAGGTAGGGTTCCCGGCCCTCCAGCTTGGCGCGGACCGGGCCGAAATCCACGAACCAGTCCTGGAAGACGGCCCGGGCCATCGCCTCCAGCGTCTCGTTCGACCGCCGGTTCAGCTCAATCTTGTCGTCCAGCGCGCCCAGGACGTGGGCGATGGCTCGCTGCTCCGATATGGGTGGAAGAAGGATTTGCAGATGGTCCAGACAATCCACTGGTACCCTTTGGCGTCCCGAAGTGCCTGTCATTTGGCCGATAGCGTAGTTGCGGACTTCCTTCCATTGGGTTAGGTAATAGGCAAAGTCGTTATCCGTAACGCCTAAACGACCACGAATGACTATGAATTCAGTTGAGCCGTGCGCTTCTAGATTGTCTCCGATGGCCTGATAGCGGGCGATTTTCCCGTTCTCCAAGCATGGAGTAATGCGAGCCATCAGCGTGTCGCCGCTCTGGAATCTGGAGCCGCTACCCTTGAACTCTCGCTCCTCAGCAGAGAGAGTGATTCTTGAATCGGGGTTCACGGATGCCATATCTACAAAGGGATAAACCGCGCCACGTCTCAGCCGGACCGTCGGATTGACTTCTACCGCTTGGCTGAATGGCGTTTCGCTCCACGCGCCCGAAGTAACGGTGAACGCCACTCGCCGGCCATTCGCACCGTCCTGCACAATCACGTAGTCCCGCTTTATCACCTCTCGGAAGCTCTCGGATATGGAGTGCCAGTCGAGCACGTCTACTCGTATGGGCAGTTCGGAGTCCTCGAAGGCTTCCTTTAGGCGACCGAGCGTCCTCCGGTCCAATGGTCCACTTCCGACAATGGCGAGGTCGAGGTCCGAGTAATCCTTCGCCGTCCATGTCGCGCGGGAGCCGAAGGCTCGCACCTCGGATTCCGGCACATGCCCGTCTAGGATGCGCTCAACCGTCGCGAGGTGATTCGGGTTCAGGTCAATCATTGCGAGCTTCCAATGCCTGTAGGAACCGTTGCGCGTCGTGTGCAAACTCCCTCGTGGCCCTGTAGACCATCATGGCCCTCTCTTCGTCGTAAATGTGGGTGGTGGCGTTCCTCGCTTCATGGTGCTGCATCCACAGGTCCACGTCGGGAATGAGGCGGTTTTCGGCGGCAAGGCGAAACAGCTGACGTCTGGTAACGCCGTCTGCAACTTCAGGGTTGACGTAGGCGCTCAGCCACCGAGCCATCAGCTTCCAGGAAAGTTCGTAAGTGACCTCGAAGTTCTGGATGACCCCTGAGCGGATTCCGTTCCGCTCGACATCGCTCAACTGCCCCATACGAGCGTCGTTCTCGCTCACCGCCAGCAGGTCCGTTAGCGCCTTTATGGAGTTTCGCAAGCTATCCAGTTCGAGCGGCATGATCTTCTCCGTTGCTAGTGGTCACGTTCCAGCCAATTGATCCAATCAAGTTGGGCTACATCCAATTCATGGCTACTCTCATTTGTTTTGCCACTCAGATCCTCATAGGTGATATGCGCAGTGAAACTACGGAGCGGCGGAGACGCCAACAGTGACGGTCCAATACCGAAGAACGATTGAATACGCTCACCTTGAGGAAGCAAGTCTGTTCCTCTTCCGCCTGATTGATTCGTGAATGTTGACGACACATCATGAGCCGAAAAGTCATTCATATCCCCTTCAATCGTGAATTCAATATTCTTTGCTGGCCCACGCCCCACATTCGCCAGTACAAAATTGATGGTGTGCGGCTGTTGAGAGTCGGTTGCCAGATACGCAACGACCTTGGGCTCGCTGCCTGACTCTCGCATCAGACGATTTTCGTTCGCCAGGGTTTTTGTTAGCCATGCTGTGATGATGGCAAACACTGCAATGACGACCGTTGCGACCGCCGAGATGAGCCCATGGTTGGCATTCAACCACTCAATCCAACTCATGCTCATCTCTAAGTCCATGAATCTCCCCGATTCGCACCAAACCCAGTCGCGTCAGGTTCTCCTCGATGGCCGCATCCAGCCGCCGGCCATCGGCCTGCTGCTCCCGCCATTGGGCGGTCAGGCGCGCCATCTTTTCCTCAAAGGGTTCGCCGTCGTCGGGCTGCGGCTCAGCGCCCACGTAGCGGCCAGGCGTGAGCACATGGCCGTGCCGGCGGATTTCCTCCGGCGATGCGCTCTTGCAAAAGCCGGGTACGTCGGCATAGTCGCCTTCTTCTGTGTCGCCCCGCCAGGCATGATAGGTATCCGCAATGCGGGCGATGTCCTCGGCGGACAGGTTCCGGTGGGTGCGGTCGGTCATGTAACCCAGCTTGCGGGCGTCGATGAACAGCGCCTCTCCGGGATGTGCTTCCCCGGCCCTGCGACCCTTGCGCAGGAACCAGAGGCAGGCCGGTATCTGGGTGGAGCGGAACAGTTGTCCCGGCAGGGCGATGATGCAGTCCACCAGTCCCGCCTCGACAATGCCCTTGCGGATTTCCCCCTCACCCGACTGGTTGGAGGACATGGAGCCGTTGGCCAGCACGAACCCCGCCACGCCCCGGGGCGCCAGGTGGTAGAGGAAGTGCTGCACCCAGGCGAAGTTGGCGTTGCCCACCGGCGGCGCTCCGTACTCCCACCTCTTGTCATCCCGGAGTCGTTCGCCGCCCCAATCTGAGACGTTGAAGGGCGGGTTGGCCAGGATGTAGTCGGCCCGCAGATCCGGGTGCCGGTCGTTGTGGAAACTGTCGCCCTGGGCAATTTGACCCTCGATGCCCCGAATGGCCAGGTTCATCCGTGCTAATCGCCAAGTGGTGTAGTTGGACTCTTGGCCGTATATAGAAATGTCCCCCTTGGCCCGGCCGCCGTTGCCGTTGCCCGTAGCGTGGGCGCGGATGAACTCCACCGACTGGACGAACATCCCGGAGGAACCGCAACACGGATCATAGACCCGGCCCTGGTACGGTTCCAGCATCTCCACCAGCAACCGCACAACCGAGCGGGGCGTGTAGAACTCGCCGCCCTTGCGTCCCTCGGCCAACGCGAACTGCTCCAGGAAGTACTCGTACACCTGCCCCAGCACGTCGTTGGCCTGGGCTTCGGCGCCGCCGACCCTGATGTTGCTCACTAGGTCCACCACCTGGCCCAGCCTTTGCTTGTCCAGGGCGTCCCGGCCGTATTCCTTGGGCAGCACCTCCCTGAGCGCCGGGTTGTCCCGCTCAATGGCGGTCATGGCGTCATCCACCAGGCGGCCGATTGTGGGCTGGCGGGCCTGGGCTTGCAGCACAGGCCACCGGGCTTCGGGCGGCACCCAGAAGATGCTCTGGGCGCGGTACTCGTCCGAGTCCTCCGGGTCGGCGCCCTGTTCCAGCTCGGCATCCAGCTTGGCGTAGGCTTCCTCGAAAGCGTCGGAGATGTACTTGAGGAAAATGAGCCCCAGGACCACGTGCTTGTACTCGGCGGCGTCCATGCTGCCCCGCAGGGCGTCGGCCATGCGCCAAAGCTCAGCGCGGTAGTCCGTCACGGCGTCGCTGACGGATGATGCGGTCTCGGCCTTGGCGTCGTTTCGTTTACGTCTTGCAGTGGCCATAGTGATTTACTTTTCGACTTGCCTTTGGAGCCTCAGCAGGCCATCCCACGCCTGAGGTTCCCGCCTTCGGAACCGTAGCCGTGTTGTACAGAAATCGGCGAGTACTCCCACATTCGTTGGGATCCTCAGCGATTGAAATAGTAAGAAGGAGCCCTGCGACTATCCGAATCACAAAGGACGTGAGCTAACCGCTATTCCTTGTCAAACAGCAGGTACAGAGTGGAGACGACAAACCCGAAGCAAGTCAGCGCTCCACCCGCGAGAAAAACATGGAACAAGAGATCGGAGGCCCCACCATGCCGCGCCGATTCCAGGGTGATCCATAAGACAACAATCCCGGAGAGATAAAGCACGGCGGCAAGTACGCCGATGAAGTCAAGGAATGTCACTTGCCGTTGATAGCTGAAAAACATATCGTCCTCTGGATTGGACATCGCGCCGCAATTTTCGCCGTCTCTTTTTGGGCCTACGCGTTGGCGTGGCGCTAAATTCAGTTTACCAAGATCCGTTCGCAACGTCATCAGCATCACGCTGTCCAGCTGCGCTTGCTGCGCCAACACCACGTTTCCCACATTGACGCTCACTGGTGCCGGGTAGGCCACTATTCCTGTTCTCAACTGGGAACATCGCCGCGTTCGTGGTCAGCCTCGGAGGTATCGACATCTTCGGTGCTTGACGACTCGTTCGCCCGCCGTCGTTCCAATTGCTGCTCACTGCAACCAGTTTCCTCAGCCCATCAACTCCGCCAACTGCCAGGTCTGGATTTCGCCGTCCCATTCCTCAGGATTTTCGCTGTTGCCCACTCCGCTTGCATCCCCAGAGTCCAGCAGCGCCTGCCGCATCCACCGCGAAACCTGCCGGATGCAGCAGCAGAAGGCCAGGGTGCGATAGTCCACTTCCGCTGAGTCGAATCGGCGGGAGGCCCTGAGCCAGTACGCTGACGCGGGCTGCACGAGTTACACGGGGTATCGGGGACATTGTAGATTAGGACAGCTCCGGTTCCCACTGGTGACGCCCCTTTGGTCCAGTCCTATAGGTGAGGGCCCTCCGACAAAGCCCGGAAAGACTTATTTGGAATAAGGAGAACCAGCAATGCCCACGCATCACTATCAACCCAATAGCACACTCCAGGGTTCCCACAGTCTGCTGAAGGGAGGCGACACCTTGCGCCGCCGGGGATTCAAGAACCTGTCCGGGGGGCAAGACGGTATTCTGGACTATTTCTACTACACTATCGTCAGCACGGAGCTATACCTGACCTTCAACCTACTGGACAATGCGCCTGCCGCCCCGCGACTTCCCTGTCCGTCGGAACGGCCTATGCTGCAATCCAAGGCAGAGGCGCGGCTACCAGACTGGCAACCCGATTGTGTGGGCCGCCCAAATGAACATCCCGCCTTGGCGCTGGTTCAGTTACTTTGGCCCATCCTCGGTGAAAATGGGTAGCGTCTCTCCAGGCGGGGTTATGACGGACGCATCCCCTGGGCCTATCTCGGCCAATACCTTCCCGTCGGCATCGCATATGTGATGCCTCTTGTTCCCGTTTTCATCCTCCCCAGTGCAGACTTCCGGTTCGTCGTGATGGTGTATGACTTCCCACGTCTCGCTGTTCGCCTTTTTGACATGGATTACCCAGGTATCATCTGGAGCGGCCGGCAAGTCATCGTCCTTTCGCAGATGGGCCCTGTTGGTCTCTCTTACATTGTCTAGGAAGCCCATAACCCCGTCTAGCGTCGCCGAATGTTCCTCACTTTCCGGCACAGTGATTTCGGCGGCGGAGATCACCTCTTCCTCGAAGTTATGCCAATGGACCCGCACCTCGTCATGGGACTGAGTACCTGCCTTTTCGGCCACGCCGTCATAGAGCTTCTCGATAGCCATTGAGCGAGTCGCCAATGCGGGATATATGTTGTCCCAGTAGTGGTCTGCCCCGACGGAGTCAATGTATCCTTGAGTGTACCCGTCAAGCTCGCCGCGTTCGTAAGCTTCGCGCGCCCACTCTTTGCTCTCCTCCAGCTCCTCGTCGGTTACTTCGTGGCCGAGTTCCGTGGCTTTCTGATGCAGGACGTGTTCCTGTATCAAACTTGCCAGGGCAGCGTTCTCATCACCCCATTCGATGACCAGGTTGTGTCGGTCTTGAAGGTAATCGGTTGGCAGGTCAGCGTCCTCGCCCAATCCTTGCAGTTCCTTTTCTGCCATCTGCTTCATGTGTCGAAGATGCAGCACTGCTTGATGTAATTCCCGCGCGCTAATCGACATGTCTCCGGCGGTGGCGACCACCGAGTCGTCCTCACTCGATTCCGATGCCGTTGCCTGACCTCTCTGGTAGTCATCTGACCAAAAGGTGCCGGCGCCAACAGCCACGCCTCCGGTGATCAAGGCAGCGACCACGAGCAGTACCACCAAGGAAGTTCGTGTCGCTATCTTTAGCTTGAATATACTCATAGCCCATAGCCCATAGCCCATAGCCCTTTCTTTTGCACTGGATAAGTGCCGGAATCTACCAGAGTGTCCACTCAGATTCTAGGTTGACTCCTGAGGCGCAATGTCCCCCGGAGCATAACCGGAACCCGTAGGTGCCCTTCGCAGTCAAGCTCTCGCTGTTAACCACCACCCTTGTAATGTGGTTAACTCCACCCTTGCGATGCCATCCCTGGGGTATGAATGCGGAGTCTGGCCTAAACACCCCGTTCGGGATGCGGAACAGGAAATCGCCATCTTGATAATAGTAAATGTTGGTAAACGGGTCGAAGACGTTACTCCCGTTGTCCCATATCATGTCGCTGCGGTGGTGGTTGATGGTATTGGCCGTTTCCGTACCTGTAGCCTCAGCCGAAACTCCGGGGGACTCGCGCGTTATCCAAGCGCTGGCACCCCAATAGTTTATGTTGTACCGCTGAGGCGCGGCGCCTGGTATCCCCGCAATGACGATCCTATCGATGTTTACCCGGGCGCTTCCAGCTTCCACCATTCCCACGGTCAAGCCGCAAACAAAAACAATGGCCACGTCACCGATAGCGGCCCAGATTTGGTTGGGCCATTTAATTAGCTCTCGCATTGTGGCTTCCTGTTCCCTTGCGTTTTCGTGCGTGATCCGAGAATACGCCTCTTGCATCACCCGGTCAATCTTCGAGGGACTTTCGACGAAAACGAGCGCTGATGATTTTGTGGCGCCTACTTTCTCCATATATCAAGATCAAAATCGCCGCACCAAACTCGCCTGCTTGACCCGGCCCAACTTCCTCCCAGGCATTCAGCCACCAGCTGAGGCAAACGGCTCTCCCATCGTCAGCCATCTGGGTTTTCCTACCTGCGCACGGTGGACCGAGCCCGGTCCACTCGGTTGATGCTTTGCTCCCTTTTGGTCCGCAACTACCGCCATTCAGCTAGCAGAGCTGCCGAGCCGAAAAATGTCAATCTGTTACCGTCCAAAGATTTGTCCCTATCAAATTTGGACCAAAAATATCTGGATGGCCGGATCAACACCCTTTGCGGCCCATTGAAGATACTGAACCACTACCGCTTCAGAAGTGGCCATTGCTGCCGGTCGATGTTCCGTTGGACATTGCACTATGGCCAGGTTGCTGGCGAAAGGGTAGCCACTTTACTGACACTTTGCCAATGACGGCGGCGGCTTCCGGCTGTTACGCTGGAATCATGGCATTCTCACGAGAGCGCATCCTGGACTCCCTGGCCCGGCTGCCCTTCATCGACGCGGGGGAACTGGCCTTGATCCTGGGGGAGCCGCTGGCGACGGTCCACCGCTCCCTGATAAACCTGCTCGCCGACGGCCTGGCCCAGCGGGTGAGCCACGGCACGGCCCATCTTCCCTCCAGCCACCGCTACTACCTCACGAAGAACGGCATCGCCGAAGCTGCCGACGTCCTGGACTACTACGCTCCCTCAGACTTCGTGCGGGCCTACCCGGTGTCCCGGCAGTGGCTGGCATTGCTCATCCGCCGCATTGACGCGGTGGCCTCGGCGTACCGCCTGGCGGCAACGCTGTCCCCCGGCGTGGACGGACTGGAAACCCGGGTGGAGTTCCAGCGCCGGGGCCGCTTCGACGCGGTGATCACCCTCCACAACGGCCGCAGCTTCGGCGTGGTGCGCCAGGGCCTGGCGCTGCGGCGCCGCTCCCTTTACGATCGGCTGCGGGCCATCGCCGAGTACCGCTACAATCGCCGTCCCTCCGTGGTGCTGGTGCTGGTTCCCAGCCCCTGGGAGCAGCGGCTCACCGACGAGTTCTGCCTTAACGCGGACCTTCGGGACTGCTACGTGGCCGTGGAGAACCGGGAACCCCTCGAAGCGTGGGAACGCCTGGCCTGGATTTCATCCAACTGGGTGATTGGCAGGATGTACCGCACCCTGGAGCAGGTGGTCTCCCAGGCCGAACCCGGCGGACGGTTTCAACCGGAGGCGCCGGAGCGCAAGCGGGCGTCCCTGCCCGACCCGGAGCGGATGGTACGGTCCAGCCCAGCCTTCGGCCTCAGCCCGGCGGAGAAACGCGCCCTGGACCTGATCACCGACCATCCCATGATACCCCGGGAACACCTGGCCCGCTGGCTGGGGGTGTCCGACGGCAGGGTCATCCAGATGACCCGCAGCCTGACGCATACCTGGGGCCTGGTGGAACAGCGCGGCAAGCGGGGCGACGTGCGCTACACCCTGTCCGACCGGGGCATCAGGTACATCACCCTCCGGGACCGGGCGCAACTGTCCACCACCATGGCAACATGGAGCACGGAGCCTGCCGCCGACAATCACGGGCAGCCCCGGCCCCTGGGACACCGCATCCTAACCTGGCAGCGCCAGACCGGCCACGCCGACGGCATCACCTGGTTCCTGTCGGAGTTGGCCGCCGAAGCCCGGGCCGAGGACGCCAGCGAACTGCAATGGTCCATACCCACTGCCCGCTCTGACCGGGCCTTCAACCGGGGCGAGGACGCCATAGCTCCCGACGCGGTGGGACACCTGCTCGTCAACGCCCTGCACGTGCCCTTCTACTTCGAGCACGAGCTGCGTGCCCGCCACCCCAGGGGGGTGGCCGCCCGCCTGCGCCCCTACATCCGCTACTACCGCTCCGACGCGCCCCGGGATGACCAGCCGCCCTCCCCGACCACGCTGTTCGTGGTGGACACCGAGGAGGTGGCCGAGACCTACGCCAGCACCGCGTCCTGGATGCCGGCCATGAAGCTGCCCATCCTGGTGTCCAGTAGAGAGCTTCTGTCCTATAGGGGGCTGCTGGGCCGGTCCTGGCGCCCCCTGTGGGATGCTGAGCGTGCGCCGCTGGCGCTGCGGGAACTGGGAGAATACGAGTGGGACAAACTGCGGCGGCGGATGCATCGGCAGGAGACACAGCAATCATGCTGATACGGCATCTTCTACCCGCTCTGTTGTCCGGGGGCGCAAACTGTCCTCCGGGGGTGATTTCGGGGGCTGGCCGGGAGGCCGCGACGTATCATTGTCCCCTGGTTTCAGGTACGAAACGGGCTGAAATGCCCCTTGACCAATCAAGAATTGCATTTTTGCAAGTGTGAGAAACGGCGCTAAAACAACGAGGGTGATTTTAGCAAAAGTACAATCGCCTGACGCATCGCCGGTGACGAGGTGATTTACATGTCAGATAAGGTGAAAGATGGGGTCCACTGGGTGGACAAGGGGGAGGCGGCCAGGGAGTTGGAGGTCTTACTGTCCACGTTGGACCGGATGATCCGCAAGGGCGAGGTGGAGGTGGCCAAAGAGGGCCGACGGGTGTACGTGAAGCTGCCCGGACCCCGTTACCCCAGTGACCGGGAACTGCTGCGGCAAGCCAGAGCCAGGGTTGAAAAACTGGAACGCACGGTGGGGGAACTGACCGAGGAAGCGGACCGGTTGGAACAGGAGAGGGACCGGGCCCGGGCGGAGACGGATACCGCCATAGACGAGTACCGCAAGCTGGAAGAAGTGTTGCTGCGGGAGCAGGACGGCCACCAAGGGGCCAGGCGCTGGGTTGCCCGGCTGGGTATCGCCGTCGCCGTGCTGGTGGTCCTGCTGGCGGTCACCGTCCTGGTGGCCTGGTGGCTGATCACCTAGCGGTGCGGGTCCGTGTAAGGGGTTGGAACGCCGCGCTGACTGACGGGGCGCAATTAACGGTAACCCTGGTATGAACGTTCGCGGGCGATTTACAGGCGCGGGTCAACCGGCTCGCTTTCCAGGGCCAGCACCCCGAAGGCGCACTCGTGGACTCGATACAGCGGCTCACGGTCAACGAAGCGCTGCAACCCCTCCAGTCCCAACGCGAATTCCCGCAGCGCCAGCGACCGTTTGGTAGAGAGGCCACGGCCCCGCAGTCGTTGCAGGTTGGCGGGCAGGGTGTATTCGGGGCCGTAGATGATACGCAGGTACTCTCCGCCACGGCATTTCATTGCCGGCTGCACCAAGCCGCGCCTGCCTGCGGCTACGAAGTCGACCGGTTTCACCACCATTCCTTCGCCCCCTGCGGAGGTCAATTCCTCCCACCAGAGAACGGCGTCCTCCTCCTCTTCGTGCGAGGCGAGGTTCACCACCCGGTGGCCCGTCGCCCGGAACAGCCCGGTATCTGCCTGACTCAGGCGCTCGGCCATAGCCAGATGCCAGAGGTGGTCCTTATCGGAATGTACCCTTCCCTCGCTGGCCAGCAGATGGAAGGGCGCGATTTTGACGTCATCAATCGAGGTGACCGGCCAGCAATACCTGGCGTAGGCTTCACGATAGAGTTGGGCCAGATGAAGGCGCTGGTCGACCGACGCCAGGGTCTCGCCGGTGTCCACTCCACGCGCCGACGCACCTTGCAGGAGAGTTTGCGCCGCCGACAGCCCGGCGTAAGCGGATACTCCAACCGGCGCGTATTGCTCCAACACCAGTTCCTGGGCCTTCATCGACCAGGGCATCAGCTCGCAGTCCAGCAGCGCCCAGTCGGTCTCCAGGTCCTCCCAGAGGCCGGATTCGCCGCAGGCCGCGCGGACCCGTTCCAGGAACTGGGCTTCAAGTGCAGGGTCTTCAAAGAACCTCCGCCCCGTCCGGGTGTAGCACGTGCCGGCGCTCTCGCTGGCGATGCCGAACCGACGTTGGGTGACATCGGCGCTGCGGCCCACCACGACCACGGCCCGGGACCCCATGTGCTTCTCCTCGCAGACGACGCTGGAGACGCCATTGGTGCGGTAGTAGCCGAAGACCTCGGCCGGGTGTTCGAGAAGACCGGGAAGCTTGCTGGTCTCGCACGGGGAGATGGTGGGCGGCAGGTAAACCAGCCACCGGGGATCCAGGGCGAACCGGCTCATCACCTCCAGGGCAGCCGCAGCCTGTTCCTCCCTGACGGTGACGTTGCCCCGAAGCCGGGTCGACACCACCCGTTTTCCCATCACGTCGTCGACGTGCAACAGATTCGACGGACGGTCATTGGTTCCGGCAACTCTGGGTTCTTCCTCAGGGCCGCCAACCAGGGGGCGCACCGCCTCGTAGTAGACCTGCGCCGCCGGAACCGACACCAGCTCGTTTTCGGGATAGCGGAGCGCGGTCAGACTTCCTCCGAAGACGCAGCCGGTATCGACGTTGATGGTCCGGTTCAACCACGCGGGCTCCGCCACCGGCGTGTGCCCGTAGACCACCGTGGCCTTGCCGCGATAGCCGGCGGCCCAGTCGGCGCGCACGGGCAGGCCCCATTCGTCCGTCTCTCCGGTGGTTTCGCCGTACAGGCAGAAGTCCCTGACCCGCGCGGAGGCCCGCCCCTGGTACTCCTCCTTCATCCCGGCGTGGGCCACCACCAGGTTGCCGCCGTCCAGCACGTAATGGCTGATCAGGCCATCCATGAACTGCGTGGCCTGCTGTTGGAATTGCGGCGTTTCCAGTTCCAGTTGCTCCAGAGACTCAGCCAGTCCGTGGGAGACCTGGACGTTCCGACCCTTCAGCTTGCGGACCAGCTTGGACTCGTGGTTGCCGGCGACGCACAGCGCCGTACCATCCGTTACCATCGACATCACCAGCTTCAGCACGTTGGCCACGCCGGGTCCACGGTCCACCAGGTCGCCGACGAAGACGGCCCTGCGTCCCTGGGGGTGGAACACCGAAAAGCCATCTTCTGCGCCGCGCTCGGCAGGCGGTTGCGTGACCTGGTATCCCAATCGCTCTAGCAGCAAGACCAGTTCATCGAAACAGCCGTGCACGTCTCCGATGATGTCGAAGGGACCCGTCTCATGCTGGCGATTGGTCCACGACGGTACCCGCTGGATGCTGGCCGCCGCCACATCCTCGGGAGTATCGAGCACGTAGACGTAGCGGAAACCCTCGCGTCGCAGCCCCCGGATGGACCGGCGCAACTGTTGCGTCTGCTGGCGGACGACGTGGGAGCCGAAGTTCCGATCGTCTCGTCCTTGGTTGCGGGCCAGACAGAGGGACTCGGGCATGTTCAATACGATGGCCACGGGCAGGCAGTCATGCTCCCGGGCCAGTTCGACCAGCGACTTGCGAGCCTGGGGCTGCACGCTGGTGGCGTCAATGACGGTGAGGCGCCCGACCCGCAGACGCGATGACGCTATGAAATTCAGGAGAGCGAAGGCCTCCGGCGTAGCCGCCTGGTCGTTGGGGTCGTCGGCCACCATGGACCGGCAGGCGTCGGAGGACACCACCTCGGTGGGTTTGAAGTAGCGGGCGGCAAAGGTGGACTTTCCCGAGCCGGAGGGGCCAACCAGCGCCACCAGGCACAGTTCGGGGATTTCCAGTTTCATCGCGTGAACACCCCCATTTGGGTCGGGGCACCGTATTCGGGGTGCTCGGAGCCAATGCCGTGAAAACTAACGTCGTAAGCCCGGCGACCGGCAACCGCCTGGGCCCAATCCTGGAATTGTTCCCGAGTCCACTCGAAGCGGTGATCCCGGTGCCTGAACTCTCCGGGCGGCAGGTTTTCGAACAGCGCGTTGTACTCGGAGTTGGGCGTGGTGATGACCACAGCGCCGGGTTGAGCCGCTCCGAACACGGCAGCCTCGAACGCTTCCAGCCGGTCCGGGTCGATGTGCTCGATCACCTCCATGGCCACCGCGGCGTCGAATCCGGCCAGCCGCTGGTCCTGGTAGGTGAGGGACGCCTGGAGCAGCGTAATCCTCTCGCGTTGGGCGGCGGGCAGGTTGTCCAGACGCAGGCGAGAGTGGGCGGTTTCCAGGGCGCGGTGGGAAACGTCCACGCCGGTGATGGCGCGAAAGGCGGGTTCCCTGAGCAGCTCCCGCAACAGGTTGCCTTCTCCGCATCCCAGGTCCAGCACGCGCGTCGCGCCCACCTCCCGCAGGGCGGCCAGCACCGCCTGAATCCGCTGCTCCCCCAACCGTAGCGGGGTTTCGAGACGCTCCTCATCGTGTTGCCCCCGCTCGGCGGCGACGTTTGGGGCGACTTGGCCGTCATCCGACAGCCGGTCCAACGCCTGTAGCACCAGGCTGCGCTGCCGCTTCAGGTATCGAGTGGAGATCAGCTCCTGTTGGGGATGATCGCTCAGCCAGCCCGCGCCGAACCGCAGCAGCTTGTCCACCTCGTCGTCGCCCACCCAGTAGTGCTTGGCGTCATCCAGCACAGGAAGCAGCACGTAGAGGTGGGCCAGCAGGTCCCGCAGCCTCACCACCCCCTTGAGGCCCACACCAAAGCAGGGACTGACCCCCCACTCGGGGAAGCCCGCATCCAGCGGGTGTTCCTGGATTTCAACGGCGTAGCCCAACGGCTCGAACAGCCAGCCAATGAGTTCAGGTCCCTCCCGGGACGGCAGGGTGGGCAGTTGGGCTTCCAATGGGATTGGCTGTTGCGCCAGCTCGGGCCGTTCCCTGCAGTTGCCGGCCAGGGCGCTGTTGAACACCGACGCAATCGCCACGCTGAGGTGGGACGATGCGACGTAGGGACGGTCGTTTACGTACTGTTGAAGCCAACCCGCCGAATTGGACGCGCCGGCCTTGGGACGCACCAGACCCACCGGATCGATATCCAGCAGGAGGGCGGCGGTGCAGCGGTCTGCGTCCGCCACGGAATAGAAGACGTGAGCCCTCCCGAAGGGAAGCGGGAACGACTGGAATCTCCCGGGGTTCTTGTGCAGCAGGTATCCCAGGTCCGTGGCCGGACGATACGTGGTGGAGATGGTGAGCAGCATATTGTCAATGGTACGACAGGCCCCCACCAGCGGACAAGGCTCGGAACCAGTTACGCGTGAAAGAGATGGAGGTAGGGAAGACCGGCCCTTTCCGTGACGATGGTCCCTCCGATTTACCGGCGAGCAATTCGGGAAATGCGGCGTGCAGAATGTTAGTCGGGGGTTACGCCCCGGGTATCCGAGTCGATAATATATTCAAAGCAGGAGACTGGCGAATCAGCAAGCCAGCCCACCAGCCCGGGCCGAGATGGAGAACGCCAGGGGCGAGTCGCCGTACTGGAAGCGCAGCACCACAAGGAACAGGACGGCCATCAAGTGGCCAGGCGCTGGGCAGCCCGGATGGGCATCGCCGTCGCCGTGCTGGTGTTCCTGCTGGCGGTGACCGTCTTGGTGGGGTGGTGACTGATCACATGGTGGGCGGGTCCCCGCAAGGGCTGGAATACCGCCCTGACCGGCGAAGCGATTTCGGTACCCGTGGCCGCCGGATCTTCTTGCCCTAATTCGGCGGGCGGACTACCCTTTTCATCATATTGTCCCTGGTTGTTTTCCCGAGTGCGAACACGCAACCGATCATCAAGGGAGACAGGCGATGCAATGTATGTACGGTTTACCGCAAACGAAGGCTGCGATCTTGGCGATCCTCTTCACGGTGGCCGCCGGTATCTCAGCCTGCGGCAGGATTGCGCCGGATACATCGCTCCCGCCGCTCCCGACACCCCTGCCGTCATCCGAATTTAGGAGTGTTGAGCTGGACGCCCAAGGCTTCCTGACTGACATATACGGTGACAATGCCATTGGGAGGAGTGATGATGGGGAGCTGTGGCTCACCAACATCCGCACCGGCGAAGTCCGCCAGGTCACCGATGACGGTCACTACAAGTGGAACGCGGTATTGTCCAGCACTCACGCCGCCTGGATCGAGGAAGGCGAGGAGATCAAGTTGACCGGCGAGCGGGGCGGCTCGACGAACACTGCCCACGTGTTCGCGATGGACCTGCTCACCGGGGAGGCGCGCCGCATCACCGATGTGCCGGCCAACCGGAACCATCTCCGCATATCCGGCTCCCGGCTTGTCTGGCGTGACAACCGCAACGAGTTCCAAGCACCCCGGGACCATTACGACATCTACGCCTATGACCTGAGCAGCGACCGGGAAATCCCGATAGTGGTCGCTCCCGGCAACCAGCAGCACCCGACGATTCACGGCGACTTCGTTGTATGGTCCGACAATCGGAATAGTCCCCGGCTCGGGACTCGCGCCGAAGGCTGCCACAACCGTCCTGACCGACAATGCGACATCTACTCCTACAACCTCGCCACCGGCGAAGAGAGGCTGCTGGCGCAGACGGGCAACAACAATGGCTTGCCTACTCTCCACGGCGATCTGGTTGTCTGGCAGCAGTACCTGGAATCGGGCGGGTCGATCATCGTCATGCTGGATTTGGAAACCGGACAACAACTGGACATAGGCTTAGGCGGGCATTCCGATACCCGGCCGCTCATATCAGCCAACCACGTGGTCTGTTCAGTCAAGGAGGCTTGCGACGTCCGCGGCTTCTTTGGCAATAGATCGGACACCGGGGTCTTCCAGTATCGGCTGGACACCGGGGAGGTGCGGCGGTTGTCCAGCTACGTCGAGGCAGGGGTGCTGCTGCACGACAATGTGGCGGTGATCACCGAGGGTTGCCATACAGGATACCGACACTACGCCGTGTTCCTCGACTGAACACGCGAAGAATTCGACGGACGTGGAGACTTTCACCTAAGTCGCCGGCGCCGCTCACTCGGCAAATCGGCTCTGGTTACACTCATTCAACCGAAGGACCTCTGCAACGCCGATTCCTGCTAGCGATCTGTCCGAATACTGCTGACCCTGCCGGGGAGAGGAGACCCTTACCGCCGATTATTCTGTTCCCGCACTATTGTCCCAAGGTACGCCCACTCAAAGGGGACGCCGCCACTTGACTTGGATCACGGGTGGAGACCACATGATGAAGTACGTACTGTTTTCCTATGACGGACGAATCAGTCGCATCCAGTATTGGACCATGGGCATACTGCCACTGCTTGCGTTGGCGTTCCTCTGGGGCATCACGTTAATCCCTGTATCCTATCTGTTTCCTTGGGCGAGCATACTCGTCTCGATTGGAGCGATTCTGTGTCTGGTCTGGGGTTTCACTGCCGTTAGCGTCAAGAGGTGCCACGACATAGGGCATTCCGGCTTTTGGACTCTCTTCTATCTCATCCCCGCCGTTGCATTGGTTGGGGTGATAGTGTTGGGGGTGAGGCGCTCTTCCGGCCCCAACAAATACGACCAGGTCCAGGAATTACCCCCTTGGCTCCGTAGGGGGCAGATGGCACTTGCCCCTCTTGCAGTCCTTTGTGCGTTGTTCATCTACTACTGGCCCCTGTGGGAGCCAGGTTTCAACCCCGCTCCCCAGGTCAATTACGAAGGGCCAAGGGGGTTTGATCCGACGCCAGGGGAAATGCAGGCCGGCGCGGAAATCCTGCGGGCATCGGGAATCGTGGAACGAATCAATGGCGGGCAGGAATGGGAGCCGGTGCATCGTGTCTCTGGGTATACGTGGCAGAGAGGCACTCGCAGACTGACGGTGGAGGCCAAGTGGGCCGTGCCGGTGGAGCACTCGGGGCCGTGGTCGTGGACGAATTGTGATGAACCACGCAAGGTGGTGACCCACCAGCGATACAGCAACATAACGATCCTGGAGGCATGGATCGATCTGGACGAAGGCCGTGTCCTTCATTACGACCCCAGTGTGTGGGAGGATGATGATGAGCAACCCACAATCGGCGGCTTTAATCCCTTTGGGCTGGTGCGTGTGTATGATGCCGAAACGGGGCGGCACCTGATTACCGGCCCGAAAATCTTCATCATGCCGCAACCAATTCTCTGCACGCCGGGGCGATATTATCGGGACTGACCGGTCTGCCAGTCCACCCTCCAAACGGCCAAGCCCTTCTCCGGCAGTTCCAGAGTCCCGTGCGGTTTCAGAGTATGAGCCATGCCACTGATAGACCCGATACCCCAAAAGCAGACGGAAACAGTGACGTTTCCACCTTGCGTATTTGGTATCCGGCGGGATAATATAGCGGAGTATGGGCCGAACTCATGACGGCGAGGCAGCGGCTATGGACAGCACCGAGACACCGGCGGACTACCCGGCCGCATCCGACGAGATGACGGCTGACCTGAACGCCGCCCTGGAAGCGGGCGACCTGGAACGCATCACGGGCATAATGGGGCGGATGGCCCGCGTCCACCGGATGCGGCGGGTGGCCCGTGAGACCGGCCTGGGCGAGAAGAGCCTCTATAAGTCCATGCGGGCTGGGGCCAGACCCGAGTTTAACACCGTGCTGCGCGTCCTGGGTGCACTGGGCTACCGGTTGCAGGCTGTCCCGATCCATGAAGAGGACGGGGTGTAAAGCGTCTAGTGACCATCCGAGTTCGACGGTTCGCCCATGCCGGACCGCATCGGAATAAAGCCATCGAGCCAAGCCGTGCCTTGTATTGTGCCGGAAAGAGGCAGCATGAAAATCCGTTACAACGTGTACAACCGGGTAGCTCTAGCGCCAGCCGCGATTGCCCACCTATTGGCCTGGGCCGTTTTCTGCTGGGTGCTGTTGTGGCCCCATTGGTACCAAGGCGTGTCGGCAACTCCAACCAGTGTTGACTCGGGGGAGGTGACCGCTTTGCGTAGGGATGTGGTCCTGGTTTCCGCGTCCTTCACCGAGGTCAACGGATGGTGGGCCCTGATTCCGATGTTCATTCCCGTGCTTCTGACGGGCCTATCTCTCATGGCAATGCTCACTTGGAAAGGAGGACGGGGCGGTATTACGCTGATAGCGTCGGGATTGGCGGTCGCCCTCCTTGGCTTCTGCGGTCTGGCCTATCTTTCCTTCGGCGTACTCTACTTCCCTTCGGCGTTGGCATTAATCATTGCCGCCATTGTGGTTGGCCTCAGGCGCCGGTCGCCAAGGGCAAGCGCGGCTTGACACGGGTGAATCCGGCGAGAACCGGCCTTCCCGCAGGCCATGTGCAACGAAGATAAATGAAATGAACGGAAAACAGCGTTAGCCGACGTGCTCACATCCCGTTAAGCGATAATCAGGAGGCAGCCAACATGAACCAACCAGCAGACCTGACCCCGGCGGCCCTCTACGCCCGGGTATCCAGTGACCGCCAGGACGTGGACCTCTCCGTCGCCGCCCAACTCCGTGCCCTGCGCGACTATGCCGAACGCAACGGCTACTCCATTGCTCGCGAGTACGTGGACGAGGCCGAGAGCGGCAGGATCGCAGACCGCCCACAGTTCCGCAAGATGCTGGACGAGGCCAACAAGCCGGAATCGCCTTTCAGCGAGATTCTTGTATGGAAGTTCTCCAGGTTCACCCGCAAGCGGGAACACGCTGTGGCCTTCAAATCCATGCTCCGCAGGAAGGGCATCCGCGTCGTCTCCATCACCGAGCACGCCGACGACTCCCCCACCGGCAAGCTCATGGAGGCCATCATCGAGTCAGTGGACGAATTCTACAGCGAAAATCTGATGCCGGAGGCGCAATCGACTCCAAATCGTCCGTTGGTATCGCCAGCGTGAACGTGAGGTTGTTTTCGCGGTTGATGGTCACCTCGTCCAGCAGCAGCCGCAGCACCTCCCGCCGCTTCTCTTGAGGCAAATCGTCCAACTCATTGCCCATCAACTCCGCCCACTGCAACACCCGCTCCGCCAGTTCCACCTGCCCCGCCTGAGCCGACTCCCTGGCCCGGCAGTCGTCCAGCTTCCGGCGGGCGCTCTCCAACCTCTCCGTGATGAACCTCCTCTGGTGGTCCAACTGGGCCTCGGTGATCTTCCCTGACACGTAGAGCCGGATGGCCCGGTCCTCCTCCAGCTGAACCTTCTCCAGCTCTTTCTCCGCATTGCGGATTTCTTCACTCAGTCCATCCTCCTCCTTCTCTCCCAACGACTCTAGGCCGGCCACGATCAGGGCGGGGTTGGCCAGCACGTTCTTGACCTCCGTCCACACCAACTCCTCCAGCCGCTCCGCCCGGATCATGGTGTGCTCCCGGCAGCCGGTCTGGAAGTGCTGCACGCCGTAGCACTTGTAGTATCGGCGGGGAACTTCCAGGTCGTACTTGTACACCTTGTCCCCGTGCTTCACCGTCCGTTTCCTGGTGGCCATGCAGCCCATCAGCATCCCGCACTCGGTGCAGCGCACCAGGTGCTGCAACATGTAGAAGATCTTGGTGTTGCGCCCCGAGTAGGTCTTGCGCTTGGTCCGCATCTCCTGGCACCTATCCCAGGTCTCCGCGTCGATGATGGGCGGGAAGGGAACGGCGATCCAGTTCTCGGGGTCCTGGTCGTAGACCTTGACGCCGTCCTCGGTGGAGACGTAGCGGGCTCTGCCGTACCACCAGGTGCCCTTGTAGGTCTCGTTGGTCAGGATGCGGTGAATCTGGCCGTCCCACCACCGCTTGCCCGCCCGGCCCAGGGGCGCGTCCTCGGCGGTCAGCCGGTGGCGAATGACCGTGGCTCCTAATCCCTCTTCAACGCACCATTGGTAAATGCGGCGTACCACCTCGGCCTCCTCCTCCACGATCTCCGGCCGGCCGTCCTCGCCGACGCGGTAGCCGTAGGGGACGTTGCTGACCGGAATGCGCCCCGCCTTGGCGGCGCCCCGCTTGCCCATGGATGCCCGTTCGCGGAAGCTGTCCAGTTCCAGCTTGCCGATGGCGGCCATCAGGCCGAAGGTCTTCATGTCGATGGAGTCCATCACCGCCTCCAGCTTGATATGGCTGGCTTCGATGACCTCCATCAGGGCGGCGGCGGGGTACATCCCCCGGCTGAGCCGGTCGGACTTCCAGCAGACGATGACGTCGAAGCGGCCCCGCTTGGCGTCGTTGAGCATCTTCTGGAACTGGCTGCGCTTTTTGGACCAGCCCTGGCCCACCTCCTGGTAGCGGGCGACGATGGTCAGGCCCCGCTGTTCGCAGTAGGCTTCCATCTCGCTGGTCTGTTCGGCGATGGAGGTCTTGTCCTCACCGTCCTGGCTCTTGTCGGAGACCCGGGCGTAGATGGCGGCCCGGTTGCCCTCGGACTTCTGCTTCTTCACTTTGGTTCCCGGCATGGTCGCCTCCTGTTGGTTCGCATCGGCTGAAAATGGAACAGACCCGCCCCTGCCGGGAGCGGGTCCGCAAGTAGTACAATGCCGCCGCGTCACCTGTTCCCGCAGGTGGGGCCACGGCCCGGGGTGTTCCACCACCGCCGGGCCAACCTCTAGGGCTGATGATACTCCTGCGGCGGACCGGCGTCAAAGGCCAGCGGGATTGGGAAATTGGAAACTCGCTCTTGATGCTCGCGTTCCTTAAGCGTTCCCGGTTTGCGAGCAGGCGGGCCGTGCGGCGGCCGCTGGGGCTCAGGGTGTTCAGCGGGTCTATGCCTGGTCGAAATCCCGCCTGGAGATTCCCAGGTCCCTGCGGATCTCGTGCAGGGTGCCGGTTGCCAGGTCCCGGTTGCCGTGCCTGGGGATGATGGTCTGACGGCCGTTTGCCGGGTTGCGCCATACTTCATGGGAACCTTGCCCTTGCCGCATAAAGACGCACTCCAGCCGCTCCAGTTTCCGGCGCAGTTCACGGTAGGTCATGCGGTTACCGTGAAGATCCCCTTGGTCCTCTTGCTCCGAGTCGTAGCGGGCGGTAAGGGTTCCGCTCTTTCCTTCTGGAGTTGGAGGAGGATTCTGGCGTTTCCCCACAGTGCCTCAAGGGTTTCCTCGGGGGTGTCACCCCAGGCCCGGCAGCCTTGCAGGGCCGGAATTTCGGCCCGATACATCCAACCGTGGCTCTCCTCGGGTTCGTGAAGAATGAATTCAAACTGATAGAGTTCCATCTCTTCCCTCCAACTCTCCGTAGGACGCCGCTGGGTTCATGTGTCTCTCGTTTCTCCCACATTGTCCTCTCCCTGACGATGATAAATCAACCCAATGGTCCGGTCTCCGCAGCGTTGACGGGCAGGGTCTGTTAGACCGGTCACTCCGCTCCCCGGTCCTCGTCATCGGCTGACTGACCGCCGGCAAGACGGTCCTGTTTCTCCTCAACCTGGTCCCGTTGGGCGAAGTGGGCGGCCAGGATGGTGAACAGGCGGCGCAGGCGGTCCTGGGCGTCGGGGGCGGGCTTGAACTCCACGCCCACGAAGCGCAGTTCCGATTCTCCACCGGCTGTCTTGCTCTTTCCGCTGTATTTCTTGGCGTCGCTCATAGCTTGCAATAGGGTCTGGCGCTTGGGTTGCCGGCGCGGTCGAGGGAGGCGGGCGCCGGCCTGGGTTGGGTCAGGATTTAGGCTTCGCCTTCCTCCTGCTCCTGGTCATCCCGCTCCTCGTCCTCCGTGTCCTGGTCCTCGTCGCCGGTTACGTCCGGTTCAGGGAACAGGCCCAGGAGGATGTCGATGCCGCCGGGAATCCCGCTGGCGAAGTGGAACAGGGAGAGGATGGAACCCCCTCGGGGTTCCGCGCCCTTGCCCCAGAGGCGGACCCGCTTGCGGTCCACACCCAGGGCCACGGCCAGCCCGCTCCAGCTGAGGCCGCTGGCCTCCTTGAGGCGGTTCAGCCGTCCCGGGAAGTACCGGAGCAGCCGGTCGACGTCCTGGGGCAGGTCGGGGTCGTCGTCCCGGTCCTCGGGCCGGAGCCCGTCGAACTCCGGGTCGTCGTTAGGGTTGGTCATCGGTCACCTCCAGTGTGAAAAGCTGGTTGAAGTCGCTGACGCCGAGGGCCTTCAGCATCCGTTTCTGGATGCGTCCCGAAGGCGCCCGACCTCCGTTGACCAGCAGGGAGACGTGGGCGGAACTGACTCCCATTTCCCTGGCGAGCCAGTTCTGGGAGCGGTCCAGCTGGGCCAGCCGCTCCCAGAGGGCCGCCGCGTCGAGCCGGACCACGGTCCGCCCCCCACGCCCCCGGGGGCCTCTCGGCCGGCTCCTATGTTGCAAGGGCGTGGCGGTTCCCCTCCTATCGGGAAAAGAACGGGGTCCTGCCAGTTGCCCTGCCCCTCGTTCCTTTACGTGGCCCTCCGCCGGCGCGGACAACAGGCTGACCGGCTCCCACCGGCCCGGCGTCCGCCAGGCCGAGCCCAGCGGTCCCCGGGACTGTACGGCGGCCCGATCCGAGACCCACAGGGGCAGGCTGACGCCGGCGCGGTCCATCAGTTCCTCCGCCAGCCGCAGGAAGTGGCCGGCAGCCAGGTCGTCGTCGAAGACCACCAGGACGGCGGGCGGGACGCCGTGGTCATCGGCAGGCCTCTGGGTGGAGTAGTAGCGCAGGTAGGGAGCCAGGCGGTCTGCCATGGTCCCGGGCCGCACGGCGCGGCGCTCCCACTCCAGGAAGAAGGCCCATGGTTCGGAGTAGTCCGGGCCCCGCCGCAGCAGGCCGAAGGCGTCGGGATGCACCGAGCGGGGTCCCTCCTGATGCCGGAAGTGGCGGGAGGCCCCGTGGGGCGGGTCCAGTTGCAGGACCTCCCAGTCCAGGCAGCGGGCCTGCGCCGCCAGGCTGGCGACGAAGCCGTGGACGGCGGCGGTGTGGTCCAGGTTGCGCAGCAACTGCCGGCTCCTGCCGCCGGAGACGTTGCGCCAATGGAGGGGCCTGCCTTCGTCCACGGGAGCGACGCTGGACCCCTTCCAGGCGGCGGCCACCGATGCCCGGTCGCGGCGGGCCAGCACCGCCAGCCCCGGGTCGGTGAGCGCCATCCGCCCTCCGGCCTCCGGCGGCCTGGCCAGCAGGCCGCGAGTTTCCAGGGAGACGATGACCTGGGAGGCGCGGGGTTCCGACACGCCCAGCAGGGCGGCCAGCTCCCGGCGCGACAGCCAGGGCCAGTCGGCGGCCAGGTCCAGGGCCCGCTTTTCGGCGGGCGCCAGCAGCGGGGTGAAGGCGCTGTGGTAGTTGTCGCCGGGCAGGGCGAGGCGCGACGGCGGCGTCTCCTCGAACAGCGCGCCTCCGGCGGGCAACCTCCCCAGGGCATGGCGCAAGCCCAGGAAGTCGTTGGCAGCCGGCGGTCGCCAGATTCGGCGGTCCGGGCCGGCCAGGGCCACGTCTTCTTCCAGGGCCAGCAGGACGTTGAGCGGAGTTTGGGCCAGCAGGCGCCCGGCGTGCCGGAGGCGAGTCTCGTCGGGAACGATCACCAGGACCAGGCCGGGCCGGGGGCCGTCGGCCAGCCGCCGGAGCCGCTTGCCGAAGCCGGTACGGCCGGCGGTCCGTCCCAGGCGAAGTACGCCCAGGGTGCGGCCATCGGGCAGGGTGACGGCGGCGTCCAGCGGGGCAGCCCGGTACCAGCGGAAGCGGACGGGAAATGCCGGCTCGGACACCGCCGAGGCCAGGCGGTATATGACCGCCGCGCCGTCCAGCCGCTCCAGCAGCAGGCGCAGCCAGGAATGGGAGACCGGACGAGTTCTCAGCAGACGGTCCATGGAATCGCCGGTGGCCTCGGCCAGACAACGCAGTCCGTCGGCGGTGAGATGGTAGCGGCGGGTGCGGGGGATGACGGGAGTGGCGTGGGGCACCGAGGCGACGAGTCCCCGTTGCTCCAGCCTGGCCGCGTTCCGGTACACGGTACCCTTGGACCAGCCGGTTACGGCGGCCAGTTCCAGCCGGTCCAGGAAGGGCATCTCTGCCATTGCGCCCAGCAGTTCCCTTTCACATGAGGAGGCGCGGCTCACCTTGAACCTCCCTCGCCAGCGGCGTCCTTGCGACGGCTGACGGGATTGCGCGGCTCCCGGGCCGGGGATGGGGGATTTCCGTGGTGCGGCTCGCGCCCGGTGTGCCCGTCGTCGTTGGCCCCCTCGTTTTGCCCCTCCGCCAGCAGGCGGCGGTACTCGCCGACCTTCTCCTCTCCCATCATCTCGGCGGCGGTCAGACCCGCCAATCCGCCCACGGCGCGGGTGTAGGCGGCGCTGGCGGCCCGGACGCGCTCCGCCGCCGCCGGGTTGCCGTCGTCGGGCCTCCGCACCATCATGGAGAAGGCGGGCAGCCGTTCCGTGCCCACGGTGGCCCGCACGTAGCAGTGGTGCACGTCCAGGGACACGACGTCGTCCTCGGACACCCGGTCCTTGCCCAACTCCCACACCAGTTGCCGGGCGTCGCTGCCCGACACCTGGAACACCGCCAGGCAGCCCACGTTGGCCAGGATGGTGTCCCGCATGGTCAGCGAGAGATCGTTCAGCTTGGCGAGGCTCTGGGTGGCCAGAATGAAGCTGGCCCCGAACTTGCCCAGTTCGCTGAGCATGGACTCGTAATCGACGCCGGGCATGGACTGCATCTCGTCCACCACCACCAATGCCCCACGCCTTTCCTCCGGCGCCACGCCGCCCTGCTCCCGGATCACCGCGTCCACCAGGTTGAGGAGCGATGCGCCCACCAGGGCGGCCACGTCCCTTCCCACCACCCCCTGGGCGGTGGACACCAGCAGCACGCCGCCCTCGCGGATGGTCTGGCGCAGGTCGATGGTGGAGCGGGGCTGGCCCAGGACGGCCCTGGCTCTTTTCGACGAGGCGTAGTAGGAGAGGCGGGTCTGCACCGGGGCCAGGGCCTCGGCCCGGTACTGGCGGTGCCAGTTGCCGAAGTCCCGGCCCCACCACTCCAGGATGTAGGGATCGGAGACCCTGGCCAGGACTGAGGCGCGGAAGACTTCGTCGGAGAGGAGTTTCAGCCCGTCCAGGATGGTGTGCTGCTGGTCGTCGGCGGTGGACGGGTGGGCGTTGGCCTCGTGGAGGCTCTTCACCGTGTGCTCCAGGATGGACTGCATCCTCGGCCCCCACTGCTCCCACAGTCCCTTGGCCACCCTGATCACCGAGTCGGCGGTGCGGTCCCTATCGGCGAAGACGCGGGTGTCCAGCAGGTTGATGCCGGGGGCGCGTGTCTCGTTGGCCAGGTCGATGAGCTTCACCCGGTCGATGAGGGACTCGGGGACCTGCTCCAGGATGGCGGCCACCAGGTCGGCGTGAGGGTCCACGACGATGATGGCGTCGTGGTCCCGGCCCTCGGCCTTCTCCCTCAGCTTGTGGGAGACCACGTGGCCCATCAGGGTGGACTTGCCCATGCGGGTGCGGGCCACGTAGAGGTGGTGGCGGCGCAGCAGGTCCTCGGGGAAGCGGATGGGCCGGTTCTCGCCGGTGGTGGCGTGGCCCACCAGCGCCCCTTCGCCGACCCTGCGGGCCGAGGGCAGCAGGGCCCGGGAGCCGGAGCGTTCCACCAGGGGCGTCTCGTCCCGCTCGCCGGGCGGGTGCCACAGAGCGGCAACCTCCCGCACCCCCAGGACGCTGCGCTTGCCGAAGAGCCCCGGCCCCGGCGGGTGCAGGCCGACGGACGGGGAGGTCGCCTCCCGCAGGTCGCCCACCTTGAACCCCGCCCCGGCGGGGTGGTCGAAGTGATGGTAGGCGGCCACCACCGGGGTGAGGAGTTCGCCGATGCGGGGCAGCCTTTCCCCCTCGGGGATGACGGCGGTGAGCTGCAACTCGGCGTCGAAGGCGACGCGGGAGACCTTCTCCCGGATCAGCAACGGATCGTAGACCCGCCTTCGGCCCTGCCGCCAGCGCCACCAGCCCCAGCCGGCCAAAGCCAGGCCGGCGGCGGAGCCCGCGCCCAGCAGGACTGCCTTGAGATACTCGCCGTCCTGTACCCACAGGTAGCCCCGCAGGGCGACCAGGGCCACCACTCCCAGCACGGCCATGCTCACCCCGTCCAGCTTCAGGGGACCGGTCTGGTAGGTGTAGGAGGGTTCCCGGTTGTCCGGGACGGCCCGCCGGTGGGCTCTTGCCTGGTGCTGCTGGGACCAGTCGGGGCCCAGGGAGCGCAGCAGCAGCCGGGCCACCACCCTTTCGCCCCGGTTCAGGTTGGACAGGGCGCCGATGACCGCCAGCAGGGGGTCGGAGCCCGGGTCCAGCAGGTCGTCGTCCCGGAAGGTGCGGAGCGGCACGTACTCCGGCCCCTCCGCCCGCAGGGAAATGGTTCCGGCCCGCTCGCCGTCGCCAAGTATCATGGGGTCGGCGTCGGCGGGCAGCTGGCGGACGCGGGCCTGGGGGTAGTGGGCGGATAGCTGCTGGCGGACCACCCTATCGTCCTGGCAGCGGACCAGCAGGGTCGCGCCGTCCACGTCGGCGGCCAGCTCCATGGAGAAGGGTTCGGGGACGGCGATGGACTGGAGCAGGTTCTCCACGCCCAGCAGGGTGCGCTCGCCGGTGCGCGGCGGCGTGACCGCCAGCAGGACCGGCGGCTTCTCCGCCTCCCGCTTGCCCAGCAGGATATTTCTGGCTTTCTTATTCATGCAATTTTCCTTTCTATTGGATTAGGTTCCGGTTTCAGAGTCTTGGGTTCAGAGTTCCGGGTTCAATGCCTCGGCCCAGGCCGCCACTCGATGACCTCGGTCTCCTCCGGCGTGGCCTCGATGCGCACGGGAAAGCGGTTGCCTCTCGCCAGCAGCAGCCCGTCGCCCCGGGGACAGGACAGCAGCCAGCGTTGCAACTCCTCGGGCAGGTCGAAGGCTTCGCCCACGGTGGAAATCGCGGCGGCGTCCTGCTGCAAGAGCAGCTTGAAGGCGGCGTTCTGGAGCAGGGCACGACCAGAGTGTCCGGTGATTGCTCTTGAAGAATCCTCGGAGAGGAGGTCCTGCACGTCCTGGGTGATGAACTGCAAACCCAGCCGGTGCTTCCTGGCCCGCTTTGCCATCGAGACCATGAAGGCGGCGCCCTCGGGGTGCTGCATGATGCTCCACACCTCGTCCACCACCAGCAGGCGGGGCCGGGGGTCCTGGGCTGCTGCTGCCCACACCGTCTCGGTGCAGACCATCGCGGCGGCCGGTCTCAGTTCCGGCTCCAGCAGGTGCAGGTCGAAGACGGTTACCAGGGCCTCCCGGGCCAGCAGGTCGTCGCCCTCGTCGGAGAGCAGGTCCCGCAGGCTGCCGGTGGCGAAGGGGCGCAGCAGGTGGGCAATTTCCGGCGTCTCCCCCTGCAGGTAGGCGTAGAAGTCCCGGAAGCCGGTGCGCTCCCGCCTTTCGGAGTAGTAGCCCGCCAGGGCGTGGTCAAGGCTGGAACGCCGCTCGGCACTGAGACGCTCCCCCACCATGACTTCAATCAGCCGGCGCAGGCTGCCGATGCGCTGCAAGAGTTCCTCGCTGTCGCCCCGGTCGATGACGAAGGGGTTCATGCCCTGGCCGGGGACGCCGGGGGAAAGGACCCGTCCACCGGCGGCCCGCGCCATGTCGGTGTACTCACCCTCCGGGTCGATGATGTAGGCCCGCACTCCGCGACACAGGCCCCGCAACACCCCCAGCTTGGTGGCAAAGGATTTTCCCGAACCCGATCGCGCCAGGACGGCGGTGTTGGCGTTCAGGTGCGTTCCGTCGAAGGGGTCGTAGACGATGGGGGCGCAGGCCCGCAGGTCAATGCCGTAGAGGGTGCCGCTCCTGGTGTCCAGGTCCGGCGGCGAGAAGGGGAACAGCCGGGCCAATGACGACGTGTCCAGCGTCCGCCAAACGGCCACGGCGTTCAGGCCCAGGGGCAATGTGGACAACAATCCCTCCCGTTGCCTAAAGGCCAGGTTGTCCAGCTTGCCCAACGTGGCGGCGAAGTGGGCCCGGGCCTTTTGGGTCAGGTCCTTCAACGTATCCTGGTCGCCGGCGTGGAGGGTGACGGACAGGGAGGCGTGGAACAGCCGCTCCCTTCCCCGCTGCACTTCGTTGCGCAGGCGGCTCACGTCCTCCAGGGCGATCTCCGCCTCGGGGGACATACTGCGGCCCCGCTTGAAGGACAGGCTCTGCGCCGACTCGAAGCGGACCTTCTGCCACTCCAGGGTGCGCGCCGCCTGCTCCGTGGGAATGGCGCCCAGGTGCACCGACAGGTCCATGGGCGCGCCGGCGGCCATCAACCCTTGCAGGAAACCGGGGGCGAGACTCCGGGGCCACTTGCCCAGGTGCAGGGAGCGGGTGAGATGGTCGCCGATGCGGATGTCGCGACGGTTCACCTCGACCTCCATTTCGGCGTCCTCGTCCCGTTCCTGGGGCGAGCCGCCCAGAGCCGACGCCAGCAGCAACTGGCGCAGGGCGTTGCCCTTCAGCGGAAAGACGCCCAGCCCTGCCCGGGCCAGCAGGCCGTGGAGCTCGCCGGCACGGCTGTGCTCGCACACGGCGTAGAACCTTCGGTCCAGGATGCCCTCCCGGGTTTCCAGCGTGGTCAGCAACCGTCCCAGGGATTCCGATGCTTCCTTTGTTTGGGCTGGCAGGTCTTCGGGCTGTGCCTCGGCCAGCCGGTCCCTCAAGCCATGCAACACCGGCGGGTGCTGCCTGACCAGCAGTTGCACCGGAAAGTCCAAGGCGTTCAGGGAACCGGCGAAGGCGCCCATCTTGGGCTCGTCCAGCTCCAGCCCCATCACCTCCAGCACCGCCAGCTTCACCCCGTCCAGGCGCACCGGGCCGTCGTCCTCCAGGTGGGACACCATGAAGAACAGGGACAGCGGGGGCGGCGGCTTGAGTTCCACTGCTTCCGGGTCCTTCCCTGCCACTTCCGCCGGTTGGCCGGCCTCAGTCGCGGCTGACTTGTTTCCTACGAAGGGCAACGGCAGCCTTTTGATCCTGGTCAACTTCGGTTTCAATGCTTGCAACTCTCTCTCCTCCATTACAGGCTGGGGATGACGCCGCCGCTGACGGCCAGGGCGATGGCCTTGGCCAGCAGCGCCACCACCAGGCCCACCACCGCCATGAACACGGCGTTGCGCGCCCTGCCCCTTCCCTCTCCCTCCGCTCCCTCGGCCATCAGCACGAATCCCGCCCAGACCATGGCGAACAGGCACAGGCCCGCCCCGGCGTAGGCCATGCCGGTAAGCGCCGCGTCGAAGGCGTCGGCCATCGCCTTCATCTCGTCGTCGGGGCCGGCGGCCACCGACGACAGGACTACTGGAAAAGCCACCAGCAGGGCGGTCAGTTTCCGGGCCATAGCCGGCTCCACCAGTTGGAACCGCCCACCGGGGTCTGCTCCGCCCTGGGCGGCTCGGGCTGGGGCGGGGGAACGTAGAGGGCCTGGTAGGGGGCGTCGGCGCCCAGGCCCACCGCCCGACTCACTCCGGATATGGGGGCGGGTGCCAGGGGAATGCTCGCCGTCCGGGTGCGGGTTACGTCGGAACGCTGCACCTCCACGGCGCGCACGTGCTCCGGGTGGTGGACGTAGACGCGCACCGTCTTGACAGTTGAGCTTTCACCGCAGGCGCAGGTCACCCGGCGGGTGTGCACGTCGGTGCGGGCCGGGTGGTGCGTGGTCTGCAACATGGGCGGGCGGGGGACGTTCAGCGTCGCCGTCAGGTCCGCCGCGATCTCCAGCTCGTTGACCGCCCTCGCGTTGGCGACGGGCAGGGTGAAGGAAGTCTCGCCGTCCGGGACGAAGGTGGCCGTTGTCGAGTGGCCGCCCCAGGTGACGCTGACCGTTCCGGCGACGGCGGTCACGGTGGCGTCCAGCATTGCCGGAACCGACTGGCTGAAGTGGCCGCCGTACACCGGCAGGTCCTCCTCGTGCCGGGTCTCGGCGATGCACTCCGAGGCGATGACGCCGCTGATGCGCCCCGGCATCCACTCCAGGGAGGTGACCGCCAGGTCGCACAGCTCACCCTCGGCGGTGGGCAGGGGGTAGGGAATTTGCTGGCTCTTCAGCGACGCCGCGCCGGAGAACCCCAAGGTGTCCTGCCACGAGAAGGTGAAGGAGGGCGTCGGGCCGTCCAGGATCAGGTTGTGGCTCTTGCTCTCTCCGGCGGCGAGGCCGGTGTTGAAGCCCATCTCCAGGGTCCTGCCGGTCCTGCCTCCGAAGACCCGGCCCTTCAGGTCCAGGTCGTGGGCGGCCCGCAGGGTGACGGCGGCGGTGTCGCCGGAGACGGCCAGCCGTTCCACGTAGACGCGGCGGCCCGGCGCCGGGTCCGACGGCTCGAAGTAGATTTCGCCCAGCCGCCAGGCGTCGCCGTAGGGGTTGTCGTCCGGGTCGTCGGCCAGGGCGCTGCCGGGCATCGCCACGACGGCCAGCGCCAGCAGTCCGGCCGCCGCCAGGAACCGGCCCCGGCGTTTCCCACCGCCGGTCTCCGCCTGCGTCTGGTTGGCCCCGTTGCCGGACTTCCGGCGGCGTCCCAGCCAGCGGTGGGGCCGGAACGTGCGGCGGCTCCTGCGCTTCCGGCGCCTCTCGCGGAACTTCTCCAGCCTGCTGGCCGCTGTATTCGCCAGGAGCCGCAGTGGGTCGGGTTTGGCCTCGGGCTGCGGGGGCGGCTCGTTGACCGCCAGTCCCGCCGGAGACCCGGCGTAGCCCCTGGCCCTCAGCCGGAACTTCAGCAGGTCGGCGGCCACCAGGGGCAATCCCCGGCCGCCCACCTTGACCACGGTCAGGGCCACGCCCGCCGCGCCCAGCAGCACGGCCACGGCCAACTTCAGCCCCGAGGGGCCGAAGGGGAAGTAGCGGTACACCCCGTAGCTCACGGCGCACACCGCCACCACCGCCACCACCTGGGGAAAGGTGAACCACAGGAGCGCCTTGTCCTCGGCCTGCACGTGGGTCGGCACTTCGTGCTCTCTCATGCTCCACCCCCTACTTGATCTTCTTGGGATCGGGGATCTTCGGGTCCACGGTGTTGCCCACCACGGCGTTCATCACCAGTTCGACGACGCCATAGGCGACGAGGGCCAGCACGATCCCCGCCAACGCGGTCATCATGGCCGTCTTGCCCCGCTCCATCTGGTTGGGCGCGCCCGAGGCGGTGAGGTAGAGGTAGGCCCCGTAGATGAAATAGCCCACCCCCACCACGCCCACCAGTCCCAGCAGGATGCCCACCAGGTTCGATACGGTCTGGGTAAGGTTGTCCATAGAGTTTTTCTCCTCAGTCGTTTTCTCGTGGTTTGCGTCTCAATTCATCGGCGCATTGGCGCACTGCTACTGGCACATCGGCGCACCTCCCCGTTGTGCGGCGGCGCGAACGTTCAGCCGCGCCGGTAGTTGTCGTTCCTTGGTTGGCTACGGCCCCTGGCTGCGGGGCGTGGGACCGCCCTGGCCGGCGGGGGTGGAGTTCTGGGCCGCCGAGTTCACCGCGTTGGCCCCGGTGTTGGCCGCCGTGTTGGCAGTGGTCGTCGCGGCGGCGGCGGCAACCCCCGCCGGTCCGCCGGACGCGCCCCCGGCCAGCAGGCCGACGGCCCGGGCCGAGCGCACCATCTGGCCGGGCAGGGACATGCCGAAGTACAGGGTGTGCAGCCAGGCGTCGAAGGTCCCGTGCTGCCCCAGCATGGACGGCACCCGCCCGGCCAGATACATGAAGGCGATGGCCATCAGCAGCTTCCACACCAGGTCCTGGGCCGGCTCGAACTCGCCGATCAGGGCGAACTCCCCCAGGAAGGCGAACCCCATGGCCAGCGCTATCAGTTGCACCGCCTGCTGGAACACCGTCACCAGGAACATCCGCAGCCAGTGGCGGCCCCAACCGGCGGTGTGGGGCAGGATCCACAGCCCCAACGCGATGGGGGCCAGGGCCAGCAGGATGTCGATCAGGGCCAACCGCAGGATCATCTGCACCAGCAGGTAGAGGACGAAGAGGCCGAAGACCAGGTAGAGCAGGGCGATGAACACCGCCAGGCCGGGCGCGGCGGTCTCCGCCGCCGCCAGCAATGCGAACAGGGGCGCCCGCAGCAGATCGCCTGGAGTGACGTTCAGGGAGGCGGCGACGAATTGCGATACCGCGTGGGCCACGTCGATGACCAGGGCGCACCACCACAGGGACGACGCGGCGGCGGTCAGGCCCAGCACCAGGCGGGGCACCATCTCCCGCCAGCCCGACTGGTGGCGGCCCAGGTGCTCCTGGACGATGAAGCTCAGCCCCATCCAGCCCAGGATGGCCGCCAACGCCGCCGAGGTGACGGCCCAGACGGTCATCCAGGCCAGCCTCACCACGGGATGCAGGTAGGTGAGTTCCGGGGGCGTGCCGGTGAGGATGTCGCTCATGCCGCTACCCCTCGCACTCGGCGATCTGGGTCTGGGTGATTCCCTCCACCACGCCACACAACGTCCCGTGGACGCCCTGGATCACCCAGCGGGCGGCGGCCCGGGCCCAGCGGTCCGGGTCCAGGGCGCCCAGAACCTTGTCCCACAGACCCCTCGGCTGGTGGACGGGAATCAACGCGTGAAAGACGTGGTGGTCGCCGCCGCCCTGGCGGGGGACGGCCAGCACCAGCAGAAAGGCTTGCTCCGGGTGGAGGTCGGGGTGTTCGGCGAGGGCCGGGTACTCGAAGGTGTACTCCCAGCCCTCGGCCAGCTTTTTCTCCCCGCCCTGCACCCGGTAGGTGTTGGTGAGCCAGTCCCCGGTGTCCGGGTGGCGGATGGAGTAGTGGAGGACGCTGAGTTGGCGGCTGAACATGGGCCGGGCCACGAAGTCGCCGTCCTTCTTCCTTTCCACCATCTGGCGGTCCCGGTTGACCAGTTGCAGGTCGTCCTGGTCCTGGGGCGGGGATTGGGCCAGGGCCGCGCCGCTGGCGGGAAGGGCGACGACGGCGGCTGACAGCAGCGCCGCCGCCGCCATCATCGCCCGCCGGACGAGCCTGGGTCTGCTTGCCTGGGTCAATTCGTTCACCTCCCTGGTGTCGGGGTCGCCGGTCTCTTCGCCGGCGCCGCCAGAGAGTGTGAACAATCAGGACGCTTTGCATAACCTCGCCCACGCCCCCACCTTCCTGCGGGGGCGCGCAGGGCCTTACGCAAGCGGCCCCTCTCGTGGTGTCATTGGGGTGTACAGGAGTCGCGTCCGGTTGCAGAAATGCAAGTCGGGACGTTTTGAACCTGGAACCTGGGGAAATCGGCCCCCTACCGGACGTTTCCTGTTAACGGTTTTCGTAAGGAGCCGTTCCAACGGGCCGTTGCATACTCCCTGGGTGAAACTTGCACTTCTGCAAGCGTCGAAGCCGCCCGCCGGTTGCATTGGCCCCGTTGGAAAGTTGCACTTTTACAAGTCGGCATCGGCGAGGAGGAAAACATGAGCGACCGGGAACCGATCTTCGAAGAAAGCCGCAGCGTGGAGGACCTGCAGCACCTGCAACTGACGGTCCTCATGACCGAGATGGTCCGGAGCAGGGGCGTGATGCGGGTTGCCAAAGACCTGGGCGTGAACTACCGCACGCTTTCGGCGGCTTTGGAGACCGGGCGGTTGTCCCGCAGGATGCGGGGCGCGCTGGAGAAGGCCCTCCTGGAAGGCGCCGGGTCGCCGGCCAGGGAACAACTGGAACGCAACGACCTGTTGACCGGGCGGCTGGAGAGAGTGGAGGAACTGGCCGAGGCGTCCACCAGGGGCCTGGCAACCGTCCACGGGGAGGTTGAGGATCTCAGGAATGAACACGGCCAGGCATTGCGGAGCATCGAGGGAAAGCTGGCGCAAGGGGACGGCGGGAAGGGGACTCCGGAGTCAACGTCTTTCGTCAGTCCGGCCTAGCCGCCTTCCCCGCCGCGTCCGCCGCGTCCGCCGCGCCGCGAGTTCCCCGAACTGGCCACCCTGGAACCCGCCGCTGACGACGAGGCGGTCTTCGGCGACGCCTGGCCCCTGATCCGGGAGTGGCGGGAACTGCGGGAAAGCCATCCCGACCGGGGGAAGGGCCTGGACTGGCTGCGGGAGGAGGAACGGCTCATGACCGTGGAACTGGCGCTTTTGGATGACCACGGCCTGACCCTACCCCCGCAGGACTATCCCCTCACGGGCCTGAACCGCAACAACCAGACCAACTGGCGAAGGACCACCCTGGCGGAAACCCGCCGGGCCTTGAGGCGCCGGGAACGGCTGCGGTGGCCGCTCCGGGTGCTGGCGCTGGCACTACGGCTGTTGCACAGGTAGATAGCTGCCCTGAAAGGGCCGGTTCCAGTCCGGTTAACACTTGCCCGGTGGGGCGCGCACGGCCTACCCAGGGGCGTCCGGAAGGCCGACAATAGCTGCGTTGTCAGGCTTTTCCAGCGTTTCCCGCCGTAGAAACCTGGGGCTTCTCCCTCAAGCCGGGGCTGGACGCAATGTCGCTCAAGAGGGAATGCGCTGCCGCTGCGGATTTGACGTAGCTCTCTGCAAGCAGCGCGGGCCGGTGGTTGGAGTGCTCAATCCCTTCTTCCCCGGTCCGGCCCAACGGGTTGGAGTGTTCAAGCCCTCCTCCCGTTGGGCAGTCCGGCGGCTGGAGTGTTTGAGTCCTCCAGTCGCAGGGCGCCGTTCAGTGGCTCGGAGGTGACTCCCCCGGTCATTGGACACCCGTCCGGCGGCAGGAGCTAGTCCCTCCTGCGGCTGGCCGGAGGGGACGGAGCGATTGATCCCGCTTCGTTCCCAACCCAGGCTGTGGCGTCTGCGGGTACCGCTCGCAGCTCCCCAGCCGGAAATCTAACCCAGCCGGGGCAGAGTTGTCCTGGCCAACTTCAACACCCACATCGTCAAGGAGGTGGCATACCGAAACATCACGGCATCCCGGATTTTCCTAATCACACGGTTTCACTGGCGGAGCGGCTGACGCCCTTCGCCTGAATCTCACACTGCCGCCGGAGCGACCGAACGGCTCCGGCGCGCTCTGCAACGCTGCGGCGTAGCTGCCCAACCACGGCAGCCACCGCCGCTGCCACTTGTCCCGGCCGGTCACTCCCCGGCGACGTGCCGGGCGCTCGTTGCTGCCACGCGGCTCCCCCGGGCGGCTCGCCAATGACGCGACAGCCGGCCGGCCCGTGCGCGCCCTCCATCCCCCAACTACCCGTTTCCGCCATTCGAATCCCTGGCCGGACTGCGCCTCTCGCGGGGCGTCAGCACGGCGAAGCGCCGGGCTTCGTCAGACCCTGGGGAGCATTGCGTCCACGCCGCGCCGTGCGCCAGCGGCATTCGGCATGACCTGATTCAGGGAGGTCTCGGCAACCCCAAGCCCGTTGCCCTCCCCGTGGGGGACGGCGGCCCGCCTCGGCGGGCGGCGGCTAAGTGAACCGCCGCTGACAAACCAACCCACGACAAATTCAAGTTTGCACACGAGCGGGGCCGCCCCTTTCCCGTCGGAAAGGGGCGGCCCCGCTCGCTGCGTTTCGGAGGAACGAACATGATCGCCAACAGCGCCAGTATCACCATCGACGCCAACGCCGATATCCACTACAACGCCAACGCCGATATCCACTACAACGCCAACGTTAAGGACAATCCCAAGACACAAGGGCAGATTCTCGACTCCGGCGCCAACGACGCCAGCGCCGTCGCCGCCCGGGCCGAGTCCCACCTGACCGTCGCCGCCAGGGAGCGCGGCCTCAACATCAAGGAACTGGCCGCCCTGATGGGTGTCGGTCCCTCCCACCTGTCCCAGGTCGCCAGGGGCAAGAAGGCCCTAACACTCTACATGCGCGGCAAGATCCAGGCCGTCTTGGGCGAGGTGCCTCCCCAGGGCGTCGTCCACCGGCAGGGTGGCGTGGTCCGCGGCGGTGAAAGCACCTACCTACGTGAGCGAGCCCGGGAACGTGGGATGACGCTGCGACAGGTGGCGGACCGTACGGGACTGACCTACGGCTACGTGGTGCAGGTCAGCCGGGGGGCAGCGCAATCTCAGCCCAGCAGCCCAGGCCCGGATGGAGTCGGTCCTGGACGCTCCGGTGAAGATCGAGGCCGCTCAGTGCCCCGCCATTGACCCCAACGCCCTGTGGGAACGGATGGACGCCCACGGGTGGAGCCAGAACGAGACGGCCCGCCGGGCGGGCATCAGCAATGGGATGCTCTCCCAGGTCATGAACGGCAAGCGCACTCCCTCGGGGGACGTGCTCCGGCGGCTGCACCAGGTATTGTTCGCGCCCTCGCCGGCGGAACTGGTGGCCCCGGTGGAGCTGAAGGTCATGGCGTGGAAGAAGGACGGGCGCAACGGCGTGGTGATCAAGGGCGCCGGAGGGCCACGGAGTAACGGCAAGCCCGGCGACGGGACCATCCGGGTCGGCGGCCGGGTTCCCTGGGGCGCCGAGGTCGAATTCGCCTACACCACCGGCTACGACAGCCACGGGCGAGTCTCAGTGAACCATGTCGTGGACGAGCGGGGCTGCTCCGCCATGCTCAAGCAGCCCCAAGGGGGCTCCGATTAGCTGACCCTGGGCGCGACCCACCTGGCGCGCCAACACACAAGAGGGAAAGCCGCCGCTGAGTCGACGGCGGCTTTCCCCTTTTCTTCCCGGGTTTGGACTCTCCAGTCCCAACTTGGGCGTGTTTACGAAATAAACTATTGGCCAATCCTGCCTCTGTTCAGCTTGAGCCAGCCATAGAGCCACATGCCTGCTACCGGAATGCAACAACCGAGGAAAACCGCAACCGTGGAACCAACGACGGCGGCTCCCAGTTCTTGTCCCGTGGGGTTCCATTTGACCGCCATCATAACTCCCAACATCCCGGCCCACATGTTCACCATTCCCATCAGCAGGCCCACGCCAGCACCCACCAAGATATGCACTCTGGGCAACAACCAGGCCGCGAAAGAGCAGACCAGCAGGATGAGCACAATCGGCCAAA